>JAXLYJ010000005.1:0-490825 GCA_046351515.1 Polyangiales bacterium | reverse complement strand
CTCGTCTTGGCGACTGCGATTCGCGCTCGACGAGCTGCGCGAGATGCTCGCTTCTCGCAATCTGCGCGCGGCGGTCATCGACCGAACCCCAGCGCTCTATCGCGCGCCCGACGGCCAGAGGCTCACGCGCGGCGACGAAATCCAGCAGTGGCTCCACGGCCGCGAGCGCGCCTCTTCGTTCGTCATCCTCGAAGACAAAGAGCCGCTCGGCGCGCTCGAAGCCAACGCCGTTCGAACGAGCCCCGAGTGCGGGTTGCTCGACGAACACGTCGCGGCGGCGGCGATCGCGCTCTTGCAGCGTTGATCGATCAGTTGCCGCCCATTTCGCGGGGCGAGTTCACGATCGCGTCGAACGAAGCCTGATCGAGGTGCGTCGGCGTGTACGTCGATCCCGCCGCGACAATTCGGCTGTAGAACGTGCGCAGATGGTTGCGTGAGCCGAGCTCGAGCGAGTCGTACACCGCGATGATGTCCGGCCGGGTCGTGTGCGTTCGCAGGCGACGGATGTCCGCGATGTCGAGCTCTTCGATCTCAGCGCCCACCGCGAGCGCGGCGTTGGCCGAGGTCGATCCGCGCTGAACGAGCGTCGTGGAGAGCGCCTGCAGCGTGGGGTTCGCGAAGGCACCCGCGGCCATTCCCGCGGCTGGATCGGCGAGCCCGTACGTCGTGAGCAACCCGAGCACCTGGTCCATGTGCCGTTGTTCGCTCATTGCGATGTTCGTGAACACCATCGCTACCTGCGGCGCGAGCGCTGTGTACACGTCGCGCGCGAGCTTCTCTTCTTCGCGCAAGAAGCGAAGATCGTCGGACTCTTGCTGGGAGAGCGCCGCGATCGCGCCTCCGTCGCTCGCTGCGTCAGCGGCGCGGTCCGACGCTGCGTCGGACACGCTCACGGCGTCGGTCGACGCAGCGTCGCTCGAGGCGTCGCCCGAGACGAGCGGCGCGCCACACGCGTGAACTCCCGCTGCGATCACGAGCGCCGAAGCAAGCCGGTACATCATGAGACTCCTCACTCTCGAAGCGCCGCTCGATCTGCGGCGATTCGTAGGAGCCAGCGTGCTTGGGGAGCGCTTCGCGATCGCGCTGCGGCGCAATGTCGCAGCTCAGCGACGCGCAGCAGACTTGCGCGCAGTTGATTTCGTGGGCGCGCTCTCGCTCGCTGCCTCGCCGCGCTCGACCGCGAGCGCTTGCAGCAGCGCCGTCACGGTTCGCACGGCGTCTTGCGTCGCTTGCGCGCGCGAGCTCGTGCCTTCGAGCCAGCCGTCGAGCGCGGCTCGTCCAGCGGCCACCACGATGCGCAGGACGGCGCGCGCGCGGCGGGGCGCGAGTCCCCCGAGCTCGGCGAGCTTGCGCTCCCAGGGTTCGAGCAGCGAGTCGAGCGTGGCGCGCCCGAGGCGGGCGAGCTCGGGTTCGACCGCGTGCGCGTCGAGCAAGAGCCACGGTCCGGCGCCGTTGGCTTCGATGGCGTCGCAGCACGCGCTGATGAACGCGCCCGTCGCGCGCTCGAGCGTCCCAGGCCACCCCTCGATGAGCGCGCGGTGAAAGCGCCGCGCGAGGTCCGTCGCGAACTCGTCGAGCACCGCGCGAACGAGCGCCTTGCGCGTGGGAAACAGCCGGTACACCAGCGGTCGAGAGACGCCCGCGCGCTCGGCGACCTCTTTGATCTGCACCATCTCGAGCCCGTGCGCGGTCAGCAGCTCCGAGGCGACGTGCACCAGCTGCGCTCGTCGTTCGTCGGGCGGAACCCGGCTCGTCACCGCCTCGCCCTTCGCCCCGCGCGCGCCCTTCTTCGCCTTCAGCTTGCGATCGACCGCCATCGATTCGCTCGCACTCTACAGCGGTCCGAGGCTCGTCGGCAGGTAGTTGCACAAGGCCGCCGTCGCATGGACACGCTGTATCGATATGCGTTACACGGAGTAACGAAGTTCGATTCACGGAGGTTCGCTTGGCTTCTTCGCTCGCTCTCTCGAAGCGCACTGGACAGGTGATCGACGCGCTGGTCGTCGTGGGGCTTCCGCTGCTGGGGTTGCTCGCGCCAGACCATCGAGCGACGTGGTACCTCGCGCTCGCCGCGGGCTTCGCGGGCGTGGTGACCGCGGTCGCGGGCGGCGCGGCGGTGGTCACGTGGTGGGGAGAAAAGCAGGTCGTTCGACTGCAGGGCGTTCGTCGCGGCAGCGCGCGTCTGGGCGAGGGATTGTGGGACACGAGCCTCGCGATGTGGGTCGCGGCGTGCTTGCTCGCGTGGCCGTTGTGGCGCGCGTGGACGGGGCGGCCCATCGGTCTGGTGTGGTCGCTCGACGAAGCGGGCGGGTGGATCGCGATTCCGCAGACGCTGCTCGGGATCCTCGTGCTCGACGCGTGGCTGTACTGGAAGCACCGGATCTTGCACTCACGCTTGCTCTTCGTGTTTCACCGCGGGCATCACATGTACCGAGACCCCAACGCGCTCTCGGGATTCTCGGTGGGGCCGGTTGAAGCGCTGCTGACGTTCTGGCCCTTGTTGCTCGTGGCCCATCCGAAGGCGACGCACTGGGCGCCGCTCTACTTCGCGATGGTCGGAGGGTTCATCGCGCTCAACTACTACTTGCACTGCGGCGTGCGCATCGAGCTGCTCGAGCGGCTGCTCGCCCCGGTGCGGCTCAACAGCTCGGTGTTTCACAACCGGCACCACGCCAACGCCGAGGTGAACTTCGGCGAGGCGTTTACGCTCTGGGATCGCCTCTGCAAGACGCGCGAAGAAGACATTCGAGCAGAGCGCGATGCGAGCGACTCTGACGCGTCGCCACTCCCCTGAGCGTGCGCCGTTCGCGTACGATCCTCGGCTATGACCACCGAGGACGCAGGGGAGCTTCGTCGCCAACTCGACAAGGCAAAGCAGATGATCGCGCTCAACGAGCGCATCGATGACCTCATCGAAGAGTCGCTGCAGGCGCGGCGCTCGCTCGCGGACACGATGGCGCACGTGCTCCCTGCGCTGTGCGCGATGGTCGGGGCGAAGCAGGCGTTTGTCCGGTCTTTTGCTGAGGATCTGTCGCTCACGACCGTGACGCACCCGCGCAACAGCGTCGTGCCTTGCTACGACGAGGTGCTCGACAAGACCGGGCGCGACGGCGACGCGATCACGCTCGCGCGCAACGACGTGGTGGTCGTCGCGCAGCCGTTGGACGTCGCGGGAGAGTGGTTCGGACAGGCGGGCGTCGTGCTCGACGCGAGCAGCAAGGCCGCGCAGGACCCCGAGCACATCGCGGCGCTGCTCAACGTGATGTGCGAAGAGGTCGACAATTTTTTGTATTCGATTCGTGCGGCGAGAGAGCGGCATCAGGTGATGATGTCGCTCGGAGACGCGCTCAAGCATCGCGTGCTCGCCGAGGGGCTGCAGAAGGCGGTGGGGGTTCTGGCCAAGAGCGTTCCGCTCGATCGATTGCTGCTCGTGGTGGTGGCAGAAGAGGACGCATCGAGCACCGTGCACGTGCAGGTCTTCGAGAAAGGAAAGCTCCAAGTCGACACGATGGGCGCCCTTCCCGCGCACCCCGACGAGGACGCCATCCGCGAACAAGCGCGGAGCCATCTGCGCTCGGGCGACGACGCGCTCCTGCGTCGCTTCGGCTTCGAGCGCGCGCAAGAAGAAGTCCTCATCAACGGCGTCACGACCACCACCGTCGTCGGCAAGCTCCTCGTCACCTCCAACGTCGGCGCCTTCAACACCTACGACCGCGAGCTGCTCTCGGGCTTCTCGGGCTTCATCCGTCAGCGCGTCGTCGACTTCAACAAAGAGTGGCGCACGCTTCACCGCTCGTTTCGCGCTGAAGACGTCGCGCGATTGCTCATCGAGGACGGCTACGAGAAGCGCTACCTCTCGCCCCGCGAGGCCAACGTCGGGATCGTCTTCATCGACATTTCGGGCTTCACCAAGCTCTCGGAGACCGTGCTCAAGACGCCCAGCAACGTCGCCGAGCTCGTCGAGCGCTGGTCGCACGAGGCCGTCGACCTCGTGTGGAAGCACGGCGGCGTCTTCGACAAGATGGTCGGCGACTGCATCATCGCGCTGTTCGGCCCGCCCTTCTACGACGTCTCCGAGGGCGAGCGAGCGCGGCGCGCGATCGAGTGCGCGCGGGACATTCGCGCGATGACCGTGGATTTTCCCTCGCGGCCGGGCTTCGAGCACCTGCGCGAGTCGGGCCTCGCTGTGAGCACGGGCGTCAATCTCGCGCCGCTCTTCGTCGGCCGCTTCGGACCCAACGACAACTTCACCGGGTTCTCGTCCGGGATGAACAACACCGCGCGGCTGCAGGGCTGCGCCGACCGCAACGAGATCCTCGTGATGCGCGAGGCCATCGCGGCGCTCGGAGACGCACACGGGTTTACCTTCGGCGCTGAGCGCGACGCCAAGGTGAAGAACGTCGCTGAGCCGCTGCGGTTTTCTCCGCTTCTCGGGTGAGCGCTGCGCGCGCAAGAAAGGCGACAGCGTCGCGCGCGATGTGCTGAAATCCTGGGCCATGAGAATCCTGGCCCTCGTGCTCGCAGGTAGCGCTTTGATTTCGTGTGCTTCGCGTCAGCAGCCCGCCACGGCCAACCAGGCGGCGGCCGCGAGCCCGACCGCGTCACTGCAGTCGAGCTCGACCATCGCGTGCGCCGCCGACGGCGAGTGCGGCGTCTGCTACCGCGCCCAATCGTGCGGCGAGCCCATCGCGGCGAACGACCCTGCGATCGAGACGCCCGAGTGCCACGTTACGCCCGCCCCGTTCTGCATGCCCCGCCGCGGACGCTGCGAGCAGGGGCACTGCGTCGCGCGCTGAGCGGTCGCTCAATACCGAGCGAGCTTGCGCAGCGCCTCGAGCACGCGCGCGCGATCGGGCAACAGCGACGCCTCGAGCTTCTTGTTGTACGGCGCGGCGCGATCGGCGTACGCGACGCGGCGAATGGGGCCGTCGAGGTGCTCGAAGCAGCGATCGGCGATGCGCGCGACGAGCTCGGCGCCGAAGCCGCCCGTCATCGTCGCTTCGTGAACGACCAGGACTTTTCCGGTCTTTCGAACGCTCGCGAAGATCGTGTCCTCGTCGAGCGGCGAGAGCGTGCGCAGGTCGACCACTTCGACGGCGACGTTCTCTTTCGCGAGCTCTTCTGCGGCGGCGAGCGCTTCTCCGACGCACCAGCCCCAGGTGAGCACCGTGACGCCTGCTTCGTTGCCTTCGCGGAGCACGCGCGCTTTGCCGAGCGCGACGGTGTACTCGTCGCCCGACGGCAGCACGTCCTTCTCGCGGCGATACAAGAACCGATGCTCGAGAAAGATCACGGGGTTGGGGTCGCGGATCGCGCGCTTGAGCATTCCGTATGCGTCCGCCGCGGTCGACGGCGCGAGCACGACGAGCCCTGGCGTGTGCGTGAACCACGCCTCGGGCGACTGCGAGTGAAACGGCCCCGCGCCGACGCCGCCGCCGTACGGCAAGCGAATCACCACGGGGACCTCGCCCTTCCAGCGGTAGTACGTCTTCGCGAGGTTGTTCACGATCTGGTTGAAGCCGCACGAGACGAAGTCCGCGAACTGCATCTCGACGATCGGTCGCTTGCCCGAGAGCGCGAGGCCGAGCGCCATTCCGATCGTGGCTGACTCTTGCAGCGGCGTGTTGAACACGCGAAGCCGCCCGAACTCTTCGTACAGGCCCTTGGTCGCGCGAAACGCGCCGCCGAACTGCGCGACGTCTTGGCCCATCACCATCACTCCGCGATCGCGGAGCATCTCTTCGTGGATCGCGCGGCGTACTCCATCGAGGTACGTGGTCTCTGCACCGTCGCTCGCCGGCGTCCAATCGGGCTTCCACAACGATGGGCGCACGTCGCGTCCGGCCTCGATGCGAAACTGCTTCGCCTCGCCGTCCGCCGCGTCTCCGGGCGCGAACATCGGCCGCGTCGCGTTGGACAGATCGGGCTCGGGGCACGCGAGCGCGCGCTCGAGCGCCTCTTCGACGATCGCGACCACCGCGGCTTGCACGGCGTCGATGCGCGCTTGATCGATCACGCCGCGCTCGATGAGCTTGGCTTCGAGCTTGGGCAGCGGATCTTGTGTGAGAAACGCCTTGCGAACGTCCTCGGGGATCAGCTCGTAGCTGCCGTCGCCCTCGGCGTGGCCGCGCATGCGCGGGAGGACTGCTTCGATGAGCGTTCCGCCGCGACCCGAGCGCGCGCGATCGTAGGCGCGAGCGATGGCGTCGTGGACGGCGAACAGGTCCGTTCCGTCGATGGTCTCGCCGGCGATGCCGTAGCCGGCGGCGCGATCGGCGAGGAAGCGACAGGCGAACTGCTCGTCCATCGGCGTCGAAAACGCGTACTGGTTGTTCTCGACCACGAGCACGTACGGCAGCCTGGCGACGCCGACGGTGTTGAGCGTCTCGTGGAAATCTCCTTGCGAAGTCGCCCCCTCACCGATGAAGCCCAAGCAGAGGTTCTTCGTCTCGTCCATGAGCGAGGCCATCGAGAGCCCCGCGCCGACGGGCAGCATCGAGCCGAGGTGCGAGATCATCCCCACGTGGCGAACGCCGCGCTCGGGAACGATCTGCCCATAGTGAAACGACCGGTCCACGCCCTGCGTGAATCCATCGCGTCGCCCCAAGAGCTGGCAGCACAGTCGATACACGAGCTCTTTGGGATCATCGCGTCGCTCGTCCCACGCGGTGCGCTCGCTCGCGTCGAACAGCGCGGGCGCCAATCGCGTCACGTCGAGGTACGTCGCGAGCACCGAGCCGAGGTCGCGGTGCACCGTCGAGAGCGCGTCGTTGGGCTCGAGCAAGAGCGCGGCTCCGACGGTGGTCATCTCGTTGCCGACGGCGCTGTACCAGCGACCGATGCGGCCGGTGCGCGCCATCGCTTCGAAGCGGCTGTCCCACGCGCGGGACAATCGCGCGACGAAGTGCGCGCGGCGCAGCCACTGTTTGCTCGGGCGCTCTTCGCGCGCGGGCTTGCTCGGCGCGGGCTCAGGGGTTGTCGTCGATGGGTTCTTGCTGGGCTTGTTGCGGGCCATGAGAGCGGCGCGGATGCTACCGTCACCGCATGAGTGGACGCGAGCAAGGAAAGACCCTGCTGAAGAACCTCTCGAGCCAGGTGAAGGAGGTGCTCAACGACGACGGCGAGCAGCTCACGCACAAGCGCGGCGTCGAGGCGATGATCGACCTGGCGACGGACCTGACGGGCGAAGACGCTCCGGCGGGGCTGATCGTTCAGCGCGACGGCGGGCTCAAGCTGAAGCTGTTTCGCAAGGACCGTCCGGGGCTGATCACGATCGAGTGGCAGCGGCCGATCGGCGCGATCGTGACGGCGTGGGAGCGCATGGACAAGAGCGCAGGACCGTTTCGCTTCGTGCACCGCGCGAGCGACGACAGCTTCATCGAGATGAGCCTGCAGAGCGAGCTGTACGCCTGGCTCACGAGCACGATGGGCGAGGTGCTCTACCCCGAGACACGCAAGGGCTGATCGCGCGATTCGCGGGGAAGAATCAGCGCCAGAAGATCAAGTACGTGGCGTGGTTGATCGAGCCGTACGAGCGGCCTGCGGTCAGCGGATTTCCGTTGAGCCCGGTCGTGTACGCGACGGTGTTGCTCTGGCCCATGCGGAGCTGCGCGGTGATGTCCGTGACGTGCGGTCGCACGTCTTGACCGGGGCACCAGCCGCCGCGGCCGAAGTACCAGGTTCCGTGCTGGTTGGGCGCGACGCCTTCGTTGACGCGCAGCGCGCAGCCGTCGCCCGTCTGCGCTTCGGGGAAGCGGATCACCGAAGGTGCTGCGCCGTTCACGGTGAAGCTGTGCGTGTGATTGCAGAACTCCGCGCACTGGCCGGACTCCGCGCCGTGCCCGGTGATCAAGCTGTACAGCTCGACCTTGCGAACGCCCGCGGGCACGGTGAACGTCTGCGGCGCGTGCCTCGAGTCGTACGTGCTGTTGAAGGCCTCGCCCTCGCTCGACCACAGCGTGCGAACCTCGCTCGGACGCATCCCGCGACTGCGATTCGACAAGCGAAATGACAGGGAGATGTAGTACGGCACCTCGCGCGGATCGAACTGGTGCTTGCTGTACCAACGAAACGTCCGACGCCCTCCCTGCGCGATGAGCGGGAGCATCTGCGAGATGTCCGTCACCCATCGTCCCTCGCGCCAGTACGGCGTGATCCAGCGCGCCACTTCGCGATCACAGCCGGCGCGCCGAGGACGAAACGTCTCTTCTGCCGCGTCGCCGCTCGCATCGGCAGCGGCGTCGCCGGCGCTCGCGTCCGTGTCGGCGGCGTCCGCGCTCGCTGCGTCGCTCGCGCCGTCCGCGCCCGCATCGGCCGAGGGAGCGACGTCTTCGCAGATGCGGAGGTCAGCGATGTAGTCCCACGCGCCGCACTCGCCGTCGCGATGCGAGGGGCAGTGCATCTCGAAGTCGACCTCGAGCGTATCGAAGCGCGCCATCGCCGCGGCGTCGGGCAGGTTGGCCTCGGCGTACTGAACGGCGTCGCGCCAGTTGCGGGGCCCCTCCCAATAGTCGACGCGCTGGTTGGTCACGAGGTTGACGACCGTTGCGTTGTCCGCGCGAAGCCGCTCTTCGCGCTGCGCTTCGAACTCGTAGTACTGCGGCTCGTGCGCGAGAAACGTCAGGTCCGGAGCGATCCCTCCGTTCGTGAGCGTCCCGAGCTGTCCGACCTCGCGCACGCGTTGATTGCGGTCGATCGCGAACTGAAACGGGTCGTAGCGCTTGTACGGGAGCATCGCCGAGATGCGCGTGCGCACGAGGTTTCCGACCCAGCCGGGCAGCATGTTCGCTTGCTGCGTGACGAAGTGAACGCGAGGACGCCAGTGCGCTTGATCGTCCGCCGACAAGAGCGCGAACGCGTTGTTCGCGTTGGAGACAAACTCGTTGAAGCCTTGCTCGTTGCGGTTCCACAAGAAGAAGTAGTGGACGTTGCGCGGAGACTTGTTGAGCAGCTCGTCGAGCGGGCCGTCGAAGAGCGCTTGCGACAGGTCGGTCCCGTTCGAGAACCGAAACGTGCCTGGCGTGTAGACCAAGAACACGTAGTGATCTTGTCCCGTAAATTGCTGCTCGAATGACCATGGCCCCTGCGTGGTCGGCACCGTGAACGGCCCGGCGAGGTCGCGCGGGCTCGTGCCGTACGGTCCCGCTCGAAACGCAGCGCTGTTGCAAGACCCGTCGACGCAAGCCGCTTCTGCGGCGTCCATGGTCGAGTCGCTCTCGACGATGTCCGACGTCGCGTCGGCAGGCGGCTCGACAGGTTTGGGACAGCCCACGAGCGCGGTGAGGCAGACACCGGACAACACACCGAAGGCGCGCGATTGCTTCATCTCATAGCAACCTTTGCCTGAACGCCCCGCGAGCGTCCAGCGCGCGCTCAGCGACTTCTGCGGCCGATGTTGCGATTGGAGCCCGCGCTCGAGGGAGCGCTGCGAGCGGCTGCAACGCCGCGCGCTCGGCACCGGCGCGATGCGACCCACTCGTCCCACACCGACGTGAATCCGTCGTAGTGAACGTGGTGGATCCCGTCGCGTTCGGCGAGGACGGAGGCTGGGTACCACGCGCCGTTCCACTCGACGTCGATCGACGAGCCGATCGCGAAGCGCTGCGGCGCGAAGCGCCTGCACCGATCCGCGGTGACCCACTCGTCCCAGTCTCGCCTGTACCCGATGTAGTGCACTCGGACCGCGCCAGGGCGCTCGCCTTCGATCTGTGCGCGATACCACTGGCCACGGTAGAGCACCTCGATCCGCTCGCCTTCTCGGGCGCAGCTCCGCGCCGCAGCCGAAGCGAGCACCCAATCCGCGGCGAATCCGTTGTGCGCGCTCCACGTCGCGAGCTGCTCTTCTGCGAACGCCATCTGCGCGTCGGTGAACCGCCCGAGGTCATCGAGCGTGACTCTTCCGTCCCGCGCGAGATCGCAGACCCCCTGCCCTTCGAATCCCGCGAGCAGGCACTCAGTGAAGGTCCAATTGCCCGTGCTCACGACGCTCGCCATCGAGCTGGTGAGCGTGGCGACAGGTCGGCCGCTCGTGCGCGCTCGGACCTCTTGCGTGAGCGATCCCGAGTAGCAGCAGTCCGCGGCGAGCAGCGATCGGCCGCGAAAATCACTGCGCGTCACAGCGTCGACCACCGAGCGCATCGACCAGCCCGTGCGCTCGAGCTGCCCGCTCGTCGCGTCGTGCGCCACGAAGAACGCCTCGCCGCTCTCGACCCGCGCGCCGTGCCCCGCGTAGTACACGAGCAGCGTCTCGTCGGGCTGCGTCGCGCGAAGCGCCGCGTCGAACGCTCGCTGGATGTTCTGCTTCGTCGCTTGTTGATCGCGAAGAAACGTCACGTTCGCGCTCGGGACGCCCTTTCGACGCAACAGCTCGACGAGCGTCGCGTCCCGTCGGCCCTCGGTCGGAAACGATCGAAATCGCCGGTCGCGCCACGACAAGATCCCCACGATCAACGCGCGTGTCTTGCTCGGATCGAAGCCGCTGGGGCGCGTCGCGCTCTGCGCGCTTGCCCTGCGCGCCCACGAGAGGCAAGGAGTAGCAGCGGAGAGCGCGAGCGAGGCGATCGCGTCGCGCCGAGACCTACGAAGAGCGCCGTGCATCGCCGTCGATGGTAGCGTCGAACGGTGGCGCTGTTGAATCGCCTGAGAATTTACAATGCAAACTGAACTGATCGCCGTCGATCCGCGCTCGCCCGAGCCCGACCGCATCGAGCGCTGCGCGCAGGTGTTGCTGCGTCGCGGGCTCGTGGCGTTTCCCACAGAGACGGTGTACGGCCTGGGCGCGCTGGCGGACGACGAGGCCGCGGCGAAGAAGATCTACGAGGCCAAAGGCAGGCCCTCGCACAACCCGCTGATCACGCACGTCGGCAGCGTGCACGCAGCGCGCGAGCTCGCCCCGTCATGGAGCGACGTGGCCGAAGCGCTCGCCGAGCGATTCTGGCCGGGGCCGCTCACCTTGGTGGTCCCGCGCGCGACGAAGATTCCTCGCTCGGTGTGCGGCGGATTGGACGCGATGGCGATCCGGGTGCCAGCGCATCCCGTCGCGCTCGCGCTCTTGCGCGCGGTGGATCGACCGATCGCCGCGCCGAGCGCCAACCGATCGAACGAGCTGTCTCCCACGACCGCCGCGCACGTGCTGCGCGCGCTCGACGGGCGCATCGACGTGGTGCTCGACGGCGGGCCGTGCCGCGTCGGGATCGAGAGCACCGTCGTCGATCTGTGCGGCGATCACCCGGTGATCCTGCGCCCCGGGACGATCACCATCGACGAGCTTCGCGCGATCGCGCCGCGCGCCGAGCAGCGCTCCGCGGTGCTGCGCGACGGACAAGCGCGACCGTCGCCGGGGATGGACGCGAAGCACTACGCGCCGCGCGCGAAGTTGATCCTCGCCGAGCGCGCGCAGCTCAGCGAGCTCGTCCGCGAGAGCTCCGGCATCACCGGCGTGCTCACGGTGGGATCGGGGCCCGTGAGCGCGAGCGACGGCGTGCTCGTCGTCGAGATGAGCGCGGACGCCAAAGAGTACGCCGCGGCGTTGTACGAGCGGTTGCACTGGCTCGATGAGCAGGGCTGCGTCGCGATCGTGTGCGAGCGCGTCCCGAGCACCAGCGCGTGGGACGGCGCGCGCGATCGACTGCAGCGCGCGACGGCGTAGAGAGCGACGTCGTCTCGCAACAAATTCGATCGCGTGTGGGTGTCAGTGGTAGCGGCGAGAGCATGAGTCTCTCGCGACGTTCATCGAGGGCCACGCGTTGGCCCTTGGCGGCGCTCGTCGCGGCGTCGCTGCTCTCGAGCAGCGCGCCGAGCGAGGCCATTGGCCGAGCCGGACGAGCAGGGCGCGTGGCCACCGCGCGCGCAACGACCCGAGCGCCGAGCGCGCCCGCGCCGAGAGTGGCGCTGCAGCTCACGGCGCTTCGGGTCAACGACGGAGTGCGCATGCGCGCGGTGCTCCACGCGATCGCGCGCGACGCGTGGCCGCAGCTCGTGGCGTGCGCGAACGGCGCGGGCGCCCGCGGGGTGGCGCGCGTGTTCTTCAACGCCGAGGGGCGCGGCATGCGCGTCACCGAGCTGTCGGGCGCGCCCGTCGCGCGCAACGCGACGCTGCGTCAGTGCGTGCGCGGCGCGGTCGAGCGCATTCATCCGCCGGCGACCGACGCGCCCGAGATCACCGCGTCGTTCGAGCTGTACTTCGACCTGCCAGCGCTCTGAACGCGGCTCAGTCGAAGGTCACGATCACCGGGGCGTGGTCGGACGCCCCCTCGCCTTTGCGCTCTTCGCGATCGACGCTCGCGGCCGTGGCTCGGCGAGCGAGCGGCTCGGTCGCGAGCACGTGATCGATGCGCAGGCCGTCGTCCTTCGGAAACGCGCCGCGGCGATAGTCCCACCACGTGAGCGGACCGCCCTCGGGGTGAAACCTCCGCACGAGGTCTTCGTATCCGTCGGACAACAGCGCGCGATAGGCCGAGCGAACGTCGTCGTGGCAGAGCGTTCCGTCCGCCCAGTCCTTGGGGTTCTTCACGTCGGTGTCGTCGGGCGCGATGTTGAAGTCACCGCACAGCGCGAAGCTCTCGTCGCGCTTCACGTTGGCGGTGAGCCAGCGGCGAAGGCGACCGAGCCACTGCAGCTTGTACGTCCATTTGTCGCTTCCGACCTCGGAGCCGTTCGGGATGTACGCGCTCGCGACGCGCACGCCCAGGGTCTCGACGACGATGAACCGCGCCTGCGGATCGTCTGCGCCGTCCTCGAACGATCGTCGAATCGACTGGATTTCTCCTCGCGAAATCACAGCCACGCCGTTGTACGTCTTCTGCCCGAAGAGCGCCGTCGAGTAGCCCTTCGACCGCAGCGCGTCTCGAGGAAACTGCTCATCGACGCACTTGAGCTCTTGCAGGCAGAGCACGTCGGGCTCGTGTCGTTGCACGAAGGCGAGCAGCCGATCGTGCCGCACGCGGACTGAGTTCACGTTCCAGGTGACGAGCTTCATGGGGTGTGGACGAGCGAAGATCGCCGAGCGCGCGATCGTTTGTCACGAGAGCTGCAGAGTCACAGCGCCGCGCCCATGCGCGCGCCCATCGAGCGCACCACGGACCGCAGCACGTCCGCGCGATTGACGCGCTCGTTCGGGTCGAGCTCGTGGTCGAACAGCGCGACGCCCCACCGCGTCGGCGCCACCACGAGAGACGCCCGCGCGCTGTGCGCCGAGCGAACAGAGACCGCGCCCCGCGTCGTCGTGAGCACCACCGTTCGGTCGAACCACGGGACGCGGCGCTGCGCGAGCGCCAGCACAGGATCATCGACGCGCGCTTCGATCGCGTCGAGCGCCGAGGCCACCTCGTCGACGCGAATCGCGCCTCGAACGACGCCCCGCGAAATCCCGCGCGCCGACAGAAGCACCAGCGCGCGCGTGTTTCGGTCGTCGAGCCACGAGCCGCTCGGCTCGCGCTCGCTCGTCATCGCGACGAGCGCAGAAGACAACGGCGTCCGCGCGTGCGCGGCGCGAAGGACCGTCGCGAGCTGGCGGTCGATGATCGCAGGGTTGCGCTCGCGCGTGCGCAGCCAGAGGACGAGCGGATCGCGCGACGCGAGCGCGGCGAGCGCGCATGGCTCGATCGAGCGCCCCTCGTCGCAGCGAACGTAGCGGGTCGCGCCCGTACCCGAGAACCGCGCGTCCCACGCCGAGAGCGCTGAGCGGCCCTCGGTCGCGCGACGCGCGTCGATGAACAGCGCTCCGTTGCGCGCGACGAGCTGCGCAGAGCCCATGGACATCGCGAGCTCCGGCGCGAGCGCGCGCAGCTCGATCACGATGACCAGCGCGTGGCCGAACGGCGGTTCGAGCGCAGGACGAGGCGCGGCGAGCGGGAGCAGCGAAGGCGCGGGAGCACGCGCAGCGAGCCATCGAATCGGCGGACCGATCACGAGCGTGTCCTGCGAGAGATGCGCGCGAAGCACGTGGCTCGACCCGAGGCTCGCGATCGCGAAGAGCGCTGAAAACGCTGCGGCCAGCGCGCGAGTGAAGCCCGCGCCCGCCGCGCTCGCGCCCCAGCCCCGCGCGCCGAGCACGCAGAGCGCGAAGGCGATCGGGCGCCCTGCGAACAACGCGGCCAGCGCGCCGAGCGCGAGCGCCCACCGAAGCGCGCGGCGGACGGACGCCGACGGCGCTGGCAACGCACACACAATCAACCCAGCAGCGAACAAGCAGATGATCGCGACGCCCATCGAGGCGAAGAGCGCGCTCGACCAAAGGGCGACCGAGCGCGTCGAGGGGACGTTGATGAGCAGCCGCGAGGCCTCGACGAGCGCGACCACGAGCGCGGCGTCGATCGTCGCCGCGAGCGCGCGCGAGCGAAGCGAGGCGGTCACGAGAGGCTCAGCGCGTCGATCGCCGCGAGCAGCGCCGCTCCGTCACGAGGTCGCTGCGAAGGGTCGGCCGCGGTGCACGTGGTCGCGATGGACTCGAGCGACGGGTCGCGTCCTGCGGCGAGCTCCCGGACGAGCGCGCCGAAGGCGAAGACGTCCGCGCGCGGATCGGCGAGGCGCGTGGTTCGCGCCTCGGGCGGGGTGTATCCGGCGGTGCCTTCAGCGGGCTCGACCGCCGCGCCGATCTTCGCGGCGAGGCCGAAGTCTGTGAGCACCGCGCTCCCGTCGGCGCGCTGAAGGACGTTGCCGGGTTTGAGGTCTCGGTGCACCCATCCGTTGCCGTGCGTGACCGCGAGCGCGTGAGCGACGCCCCTCGCCCACGCTCGGCGTTGTCCGACGCCGCCTTCTCCGCGAGCGATCATGCGCCGCAGCGTGGGAGCCGCGCAGTGCTCCATCGTGATCGCGCCGATGTCGTCGAGCAGATCGAAGACCTTGACGACGTGACGGCTGCCGTTCGCGCAAGCGACCTGCGCTTCGGTGCGGAGTCGCGCGTTGCGATCGCCGCGCGATCCAGGGTGATAGAGCTTGAGTGCGACGACGCGCTGGGTCTTGGAGTCACGCGCGACGAACACCGCGCCCGCGCCACCGCGACCGAGCTCGCTGATGAGCTCGAACCGTCCTGCGCCGAGGCGCGTCGCTTCGGGCGCGATGAGCGTCGCTCCAGCTTCGCCGGCCTTCGCGGGCGCCCTCAGCCGCGCCAATCGCTCGCGCACGCCGGGAAATCCCACGTCGATCGCGAGGATCTCGTCGTACAAGCGCACTTGCTCGGGTGAGTCTCCGCGCTGACTGGCGAGGTCTGCGAGGCGCACGAGCGCGGGCAGCGCAGCGGCGTCCCCTTCGGTGACGAGCGCGACGAGCACTCGGCTCGCGAGCGAGCCATCACCGCGGGCGGCGAACCAATCGGACAGGCGGATGCGTGCGTCGGCGTTGAGGGTGGGCTCTTCGGCGATGCGTCGAAGGTACTCGGTGAGCGCGGCGGCTTCGGCCTGGTCTTGCGTCGCGTCGAGCGTCGCGATGGCCTGCGCGATCGCCTGTGCTGGAGCGAGCTTTCGAAGCTGCTGAGAGACCTCTGCGAGCCGTCGCGACGCGTCGACGGGCGCGGGTTTTGGCGCGCTCTGCGACGCCGTGACCACCGGCGGAACCTCGGCCGCGTCGCCGCTCTCGCTCTCCGCTCCCTCGGTGCTATTTCCGCCGCCGAACACGCGTTTGAACCAGTCTCGAACGCCCATCTGCGCGTGAAGTGTACACCGCGCACCGACCTTTGATCGGCGATCGAAGCGCGGTTCGATCGATCGCGAGCGATGATTCGCCGACGGTAGACCGCGCCGATTCGACGTTGCTACCGTGCGCGGCAACGATGACGGCTCGAATGGCTTTGATGCGATCGACGATCGCGGGTGTGGTGGCGGTGCTCGCGACGGTGGCGAGCAACACGGCGATCGCCCAGGCCCCGCGGTGCTCGGGCAGCGACGCTGCGACGCAAGCGCGCTCTCGCACCGAGGGATTGCGCCGCTATCGAACGGCGATCGCGCGCGATCCGGTGAACCGCGTCGAGATGGCGGCGGCGCTCGAAGCGTTCGAAGCGCAGTGCCTCGCGGGTGACATCAACGCGCTCGAGATGCGCGCGTATGCGCTCGCGGGACTCGGTCGCTACGTCGACGCGGCCGAGAGCTTGGACGCGTTTCTCGAGGCGCGTCCGCTGCACACGCTGGACGAGGGAACGCGCGAGCGCGTGGCGACGCAGTTCGCCGTGATTCAGACGCGCATCGCGACGCTCTCGCTCGAGGGCAACGTCGCGGACTCGAGCGTGATGGTGAACGGGCGCGGATACGGGACGCTTCCGCGAGCGAATATTCGTCTCGCGCCCGGAGAAATCGCAGTGCAAGTCTTCGCGCCGAGCATCGGCGCGGTGCGGCGAGTCTTCACGATGCGCCCCGGAGAAACGCGGCGCGAGCTGTTCGAGCCCGGAAGCGCCTCGAGCGGCAGCACGAGCGCGAGCGGCACGAGCACGAGCGGCACGAGCGCGTCGAACGCGAACACCAGCGGGAGCAGCGGCGCGAGCGCGACCAGCGCCTCGCAGAGCAACAGCGCGAGCAGCGGCAACAACGGCAACGGCGAGACTGGGAGCGCGGGATCGAGCGCGAGCGGCGGCGGGCCCGTGGATGGGCCTACGCCCGAGCCGAGGCGGGCGCGAGGTGCGCCGATCGTTCCGATCGCGCTCGGCGTGGGGGCGATCGCGGTGGCGGGCGGATTTGTCGGCGCGACGGTCTGGTACGGAGGGCGCGTCGCAGAGCTCAGCAAGCCCGAGTGCACCAACCCAACAGACCCCGACATCGTCTCGGCGTGCCGTGCGGTGGCGGGCGAGCGCGACGCGGTATTTGCCACGCAGATCACGACGGGCGTGGTCGCGGGCGGTCTGCTCATCGGCGCGGGCGTGACGCTAGGACTGTGGTTCGCGAGCGCGCCGAGAGCGTCGAGCGCCCAGAGCGCGGCGCCGTACTGCGCTCCGCAAGTTGGCGCGCAGCATGGAGTTATCTGCGGCGCGCGCTTCTGATCCGCGATACATTTCGCCGGATCGCGCGGACCCGTCGATGAACCAAACAGATCGCCTCGCCCCCGGAACCATCCTCGGAGCCTACGAGATCATCTCGTTCATCGCCGCCGGCGGAATGGGCTCTGTGTATCGAGCTCGCAACCGCATCCTCGGTGATCTTCGCGCGGTGAAGGTGATCCTTCCGTCGCTCTCGTCGAACCCCGAGTTCGTGCAGCGCTTCGTCCGTGAAGCGCAGCTCGCCGCGCGAATCTCGCACCCCAACGTGGTCAAGATGCTCGAGCCAGCGATGGACGGCCAGACCATGTTCTTGCCGATGGAGCTGCTCGAAGGCGAGTCGCTGCAAGACCTCGCCAAGCGCGAGACGCCGCTGCATCCGACGGTCGCGATCGACCTGATCATCCCGGTGTGCGCGGGGCTGCAGGCGATCCACGACGCCGGCATCATCCACCGCGACGTGAAGCCAGCGAACGTGTTTCTCGCGAAGGATCCGCAGGGAAACGTCGTTCCGAAGCTCATTGACTTGGGCGCGGCGCGCGACATCGACGCGGGCGAGCAGACCTCGACCGGCGCTGTCATCGGCTCTGCGCACTACATGCCGATCGAGCAGGCCGCTGGACGCAAAGACATCGATCTTCGCGTCGACGTGTATGCGCTCGGCGTGATGCTCTACCTGCTGCTCACCCGCAAGCGACCGTACGAAAACGACGAGACCGGCGTGGCCATGGCGAAGGTTCTTCAGGGCGCCGCCTTCGCGATGCCTCGCGAGATCTCTCCGTGGCTCCCCGTCGAGCTCGAGCAAGTGGTCCTGCAAACGCTGGCTCGTGATCGAGAGCAGCGACCGCCGAGCGCGATGGCGGTCGCCGAGCTGCTCACCGCGATTCGACCGCTGTGCGAAGGCGTGAAGATGCCGCAGCAGATCCGCGAGCGGCATATGACCGGCAGCGCCTCGATCTCGAAGGTGAGCGGAATCGCCGCGCACTCCGGCGTCTCGGGGCTCAACTCGATCAAGAGCAAGGGGCTGCCAGGCGCCGAACCGTCGCAAGCCTCGATGGTGCAAGGCGTCGCGACGCAGATCCCCGAGAAGCCGAAGTCGAAGGCCGTTCCTGTCCTCATCGGAGTGGGCGTGCTCGCGTTGGTGCTCGGGGGCGTCGGAATCGCGATGGCGATGAAGAGCGGCAACGCCAACGCGAACAGCGAAGGCAACGCCGCGCGAGATCGAGGCGCAGCCACGAGCGCGGTCGCGGACGCCGGAGCGCCGAGCAACGCCGCGGCGAACGGTCCCTCTGAGGCGGTCGCCGCGGACTCGGGCATCGCCGCGCAAGAAGTGAGCGAGGACGCGGGCGTGGCAGTCGCGCAGAGCAACGAGCCGCACGACTCGGGCGTTGCGACGCAGCCCCGTGTGAATCCGAGGCAGAACGCAGCGCGCAACAGCAACACGGGCACCGGAGGCAGTGCACGAACGGCGCCCCGCGGCGGGTGCGTGCCGCGGCCGGGCGTTCCGTGTCTGTGAGCGAGACGATGCGACGTGGCGGGCGCTAGTGCCGCCCGTCAGCGGCGGGGGCAGGTTTCGTAAACCCCGTCGTATGACAGGCCGTGATCGACTCCACGCCTTTCGTCGGCCGCGCGCATCCCGGTCGCAAGACGATCCCGCTCGCGCTTACGCCCGAGCAGCGCGCGCACTGTGAAGCGCTGCTTCGGCTGCGCACCCTCGAACAGCGGGTCGCGCGGCGCGCGCAGGCGCTCGTGCTCCTCGCCGACGGCGTTTGTGGTCCCGACGTCGCACAACTCGTCGGCGTCCATGTGCGAACGATCGAGGACTGGCGACATCGCGTTCGAACGGACGCTGACCCGCTCGCCCTGCTCACGGACGCCGCCCCGCCGCGGCGGCCGCGCTCTCTCTTTCGAGCGCAGTGTGCGCGCAGATCGTCGCCGCTGCATGCCAACTGCCGCGCGACGTAGGCCTTCCTGTCACGCACTGGTCGGGCGCATTGCTCGCCGAGCACATGGCTGCCGTCGGCGTATGCGTAAGCGCGCGTAGTGTGCAACGCATCCTCGCTGCGGCGGCACTGAAGCCACACCGTCAGAAGATGTGGCTGACGTCGCAGGACGACGAGTTCCGTGCGAAGCGCGACGACGTGCTGCGCGTCTACTACGACACACCGGACGATGAGCATGTCGTCTGCGTGGATGAGAAGACGATGATGCAGGCGCTCGAGCGCCGCTACACCGACGTGCCGATGGGGCCCGGGCAGCCCGTGCGCCGTGAATGGGAGTACATCCGGCACGGCACACTCGTGCTGCACGGCGCGTTCGACGTACGCAGCGGCAAGGTGTTCGGCTTCGTGTGCGAGGAGCACAACGAGTACACGTTCCTCGACCTGCTGAACCTGATCGCCGCAGTGTATCCCGATGGCCGCGGCCACATCGTGATGGACAACCTGTCAGCGCACGACACCGACGAGATCGACGCGTGGTTCGAAGAGCACCCGCGCTGGCAGCGGCACTTCACACCAAAGCACGCGTCGTGGCTCAACCAGATCGAGTGCTGGTTCGGACAGCTCCAGGCGCGAGTCATTCGGCGCGGCTCGTTCGCCACACGCGACGCGCTCAAGGATGCCGTGCTGGACTACATGCTCTGGTGCGACGAACACGCCGAGGCGTTCGAGTGGACCTACCGCCCGAAGTCTTGGCCGACGAAACCTGCCCCCGCCGCTGACGGGCGGCACTAGCGAAGGATCTCGAGCGAGCTCGCCGCGCCGTCGACGCGGTCACCGCGCGCGAGCACGATCGGCGCGACCACGCGCTGTCCGGTGAGCTTCACCGCGCCGTCCGGGGTGAGCACCGCGCGACCGTTGCGAAACTCGATCGTGCCGACGGGGCTCTTCCACCGCTCGGTGACGAAGACGATGCGCTTTCCTCGGTCCATTCCGCGCGCGACGACGAGCGACGGAGCTCCGTGAAACGTCTGCACCTCGAGCACGAGATCGGGCCCGAGCCCGAACTGCGCGCCCTCTTCGAACGCGACGGGGCCCGACATCGCGAGCCCGCGCAGCGTGGTCCCGTTGCGTGATCCGTTGTCTCGAAGCTGCAGCGAGCCGAGGCCGCGCTCGACCACGCAGTGCTCGCGCGAGACGCCGGCGCCGCGCACGGTGACGTCGGCTTCGCGCCCGATCGCGCAGGGAATCGTCCCCACGACGGCGAGCAACACTCCGTCGAGCTTCGCCTCGAAGCGCGCTCGATCGACGAGCGTCGCGCGACGTTCGTCGGCGAGCGCGCGGGCCTCGTGGTCCTCGGTGTGTTCGCGGACCCAAGCGTCCATCGTGTTGAGCGCGCCCTCGCGCTCGCCGGTCGCCCAGAACTCTTCGAACGATTCGAACGCGTTTCGCCTTCGCAATCGCTGGC
The DNA here is from genome assembly GCA_046351515.1 of Polyangiales bacterium. Classification (GTDB taxonomy): domain Bacteria; phylum Myxococcota_A; class Polyangia; order Polyangiales. The sequence goes on along the minus strand of JAXLYJ010000005.1, from coordinate 470,460 downwards.
GATCTTGCGATTGCGCCTCGGACGCCTCGCGCTCGAAGCCCTCGATGTCGCCCGCGGACACGAGGCAGCGCTCCATGCTCTCGCGCTCGCCGAGCACCTTGAACGCGGTCGCGGCTTCGCGAAATTGTCCGGATTTTTCCAGGTCGCCCGCCGCTTCGAAGAGCCGCGCTCGGTCGTCGTCGGTGTTGGGCGGGCGCGCTTCGTACTCGGCGACGATGACCCTCGCGAGCGAGCCGCGGGCGACGTCGCGCTGCGCTTCGGTGCGCGCGACGGTGATGGCGCGCGCGAGAAAGTCCCTGCGTCGGCTCAGGCTCTCGGCGCCCTCAGCCGCTTGAATGAGCACGCGAAACGCCTCGTCCCGCTGTCCTGCTTCGACATACAACCGCGCCGCGTCATCGAAGCGCCCTTCGACCTCGGCGCGCTCGGCCTCCGCCTCGGAGCGCGAGCGAAAGAGCTTGGACCAGAAGCCGCTCATGCATGGTACAGATAACACGCTCTCGGATTGAACTGTGCGCCGCTGCGCGCGCGGCGATCCGACGACGCGATGCAGACGCACTTCGACTTCGAGGAAATGCGACAAGATGACGACAGGCGGCGGTGGCGGAGCGGGCAATCGTCTGGGTGAACTGCTCGTGCGCGAGCGCTTGATCTCGCTTCAACAACTGCGAGCAGCGCAAGACGAGCAGCGAAAAACCGGGCAGAACCTCGGGTACACACTCTCGAAGATGGGGGTGCTCTCGGACAACGAGATCACCAACTTCCTCTCGCAGCAGTACCGCGTGCCCGCGGTGGACTTGAACGCGGTCGAGTTCGAGCTCGAGGTCGTCAAGCTCGTCCCCAAAGAGATCTGCGAGCGCTATCGCGTGCTGCCGATCTCGCGCGCGGGCAACTCGCTGATCCTCGCGATGGCGGACCCGACCAACCTCCACGCGATCGACGACATTCGCGCGCTCACGCGGTACGCGGTCGAGCCCGTCGTCGCGAGCGAAAACGCGCTGCTCGAGACGATCCAGCGCCTGTGGGCGGAGAAGCCCTTCGACGTCGACTCGCTCTTCGGCGACCTCGGCACCGAGGACGTCGACGTGGTCGACGCCGAGGAGGACTCGAACAACGTCCTCGAGCTCGAGCGCGCGAGCGAAGACGCGCCGGTCGTGCGCCTGTGCAACGGCATCTTGCTCAAGGCCATCGAGAAGAAGGCCAGCGACATTCACATCGAGTGCTACGAGAAATCGATGCGCGTGCGCTACCGCATCGACGGCGTGATGCACGAAGAGATGCAGATCCCGCTGAAGATGAAGAACGCGGTGATCTCGCGCATGAAGATCATGTCGCAGCTCGACATCGCCGAGCGACGACTGCCGCAGGACGGACGCATCAAGCTCAAGCTCCCGCAGGGACGGGAGATGGACTTTCGCGTGAGCGTTCTGCCGACGCTGTGGGGCGAGAAGACCGTTCTTCGTCTGCTCGACAAGTCGAACCTGCAGCTCGACATGACCAAGCTCGGCTTCGAGCGCGATCAGCTCGATCACTTCATGAAGGCGATTCACCTGCCGTTCGGCATGGTGCTCGTGACGGGCCCCACGGGATCCGGAAAGACCACGACGCTCTACTCCGCGCTCAGCGAGCTCAACAAGGTCACCGAGAACATCAGCACCGCCGAAGACCCCGTCGAGTTCAACCTCCAGGGCATCAACCAGGTGCAGATGAAGGACGACATCGGGCTCAACTTCGCTGCGGCGCTGCGCTCGTTTCTTCGTCAGGACCCCGACATCATCATGGTGGGCGAGATCCGCGACTTCGAGACCGCTGAGATCGCGGTCAAAGCCGCGCTCACGGGTCACCTCGTGCTCTCGACGCTGCACACCAACGACGCGCCCGCGACGATCTCGCGCTTGCTCAACATGGGCGTCGAGCCCTTCCTCGTGACCGCGTCGGTGAACCTGATCCTCGCGCAGCGCCTCGCTCGCAAGATCTGCAACGACTGCAAAGAAGAGACGAAGGTTCCCTTCGAAGTGCTGCGCGAGCTCGGGTTCAGCACCGAGCAAGCGAAGACGTCGAAGGTCTACAAGGGTCGCGGCTGCAAGACCTGCGGAGACAAGGGCTACAAGGGCCGCATCGCGCTCTACGAGGTGATGCCCTTCAACGAGGCGCTCAAGGAGCAGGTGCTCCAGGGCGTCAGCGCGGCAGAGCTCAAGGGCGCGATGATTCGCGAGGGCGTTCGCACGCTGCGCATGTCGGGCATCCGAAAGATCCTCGAAGGCACCACGACGGTCGAAGAGATCACGCGCACCACGGCGCCCGATGATCCTCGCGTGCTCGCCGCCGCGGGAATCGTGTGACGATCAGCTCAACTGGAGGAATGCGATGTCCGTGACCGGAGGCGAAGCGCAGCAGATCAACCTGCACATGCTGCTCAAGGCGATGATCGAGAAGGGTGCATCGGACCTTCACATCACCACGGGGTCGCCTCCGCAGCTGCGCATCGACGACTCGCTCGTTCCACTGAAGGTTCCGCCGCTCAATTTCGAGGACACGCAGCGGCTGTGCTACTCGGTGCTCACCGAGGAGCAGCGCGCGGAGTTCGAGCGAAAGTGGGAGCTCGACCTGTCGTTCGGCGTGAAGAACCTCGCGCGTTTTCGAGCGAACATCTTCATGCAGCGCGGCGCCGTCGCCGGAGCGTTTCGCGCGATCCCCTTCAAGGTGCTCACGTTCGAAGAGCTCGGACTTCCGCCGGTGATCGCCGAGCTCGCCTCCCGTCCGCGCGGGCTCATCTTGATTACCGGCCCCACGGGTTCGGGCAAGAGCACCACCCTCGCCGCGGTGATCGACAAGATCAACAACGAGACTCGGCAGCACATCATCACCGTCGAAGACCCGATCGAGTACCTGCACCCGCACAAGCTCTCGCTGGTCAACCAGCGCGAGGTCGGGACCGACACGCACTCGTTCAAAGACGCGCTGAAGTACGTGCTGCGCCAAGACCCCGACGTCGTGCTCGTCGGCGAGATGCGCGACCTCGAGACGATGGAGGCCGCGCTCACCATCGCTGAGACGGGCCACCTCGTGTTCGCCACGCTGCACACCAACTCCGCAGTGCAGTCGATCAACCGCGTGGTGGACGTGTTTCCCGCGCACCAGCAGCCGCAGATCCGGGCGCAGCTCTCGTTTGTGCTCTCGGGCGTCGTGACGCAGCTCTTGTTGCCGCGGATGGGGGCGCCCGGTCGCGTGCTCGCGCTCGAGATCATGGTGCCCAACGCCGCGATCCGAAACCTCATCCGCGAGGACAAGATCCACCAGATGTACTCGATCATGCAGACCGGTCAGGCGGGCACCGGGATGCAGACGCTCAATCAATCGCTGGCGCACTTGTACTTGCGGCGGCTGATTTCGTACGAAGAAGCGCTGGGGCGATCGTCGGACGTCGACGAGCTTCGGATGCTGATCGAGCAGGGTTCTGCGCAGATTCCGGGGCACCAGCGCACGCGCTGAGCGCGCTGTGGGGGCCTGTCGCCGCAAATCTACGGCGCGAAGCGCCTGGAGATTTTGACCGCGCCCCGCGCGAGTCCGTACGATATTCGGGCGATGCCCGAGTTTGTGTACGAGGCGAAGAACCGCAACGGCGAGCTCCGTCGTGGCGTGCGAGAAGCGGAGAACGAGGACGCCGTCTCGAACTGGCTTCGCTCGCAGCAGCTCGCGGTGGTGAAGATCAAGAAGAAGCCGCGCGAGATCAACATCACGATCGGTCAGGGCGTCACGCCGAAGGACCTCGTGATCTTCACCCGGCAGTTCTCGACGATGATCGACGCGGGTCTGCCGCTCGTTCAGTGCTTGGACATCCTCGCCAACCAGAACGACAACCCGTTCTTCGCGAACATCCTCCGCGACGTGAAGAACAGCGTCGAGCAGGGGCGCAACTTCAGCGAGTCGCTCGCGAAGCACCCCAAGGTGTTCGATCACCTGTACTGCAACCTCGTCAAGGCCGGCGAAATCGGCGGTATTCTCGACACGATCCTCAATCGCCTCGCGATCTACATCGAGAAGAACGTCAAGCTCGCGCGGCAGGTGCGCGGCGCGCTCGTGTATCCGTCGGCGATCGTGGGCATCTCGTTCATCGTCATCGCCGTGTTGATGACGTGGGTGATCCCGACGTTCTCGCAGATGTTCGCGGACTTCGGCGCAGCCGACGATATGCCAGGCCTGACGAAGCTCGTGATCAGCATCTCGAAGGGGTTCATCCGGTGGTTTCCCTTCATGCTGATCGCGATCATCGGAACGAGCGCTGGCGCTTCGTGGGCGTATCGACAGCCCGCGGGCAAAGAGCTCGTGCACCGCGCGCTGCTCGAGATGCCGCTGATCGGGCCGGTGATGCGCAAGATCGCCGTCGCGCGCTTCACGCGCACGCTCGGGACGCTGCTGTCCTCGGGCGTTCCGATCCTCGACGCGCTCGACATCGTCGCGGCGAGCGCCGGCAACGTGGTGATCGAGAAGGCCATTCAGACCGCGCGCGCGCGCATCGCTGAGGGTCGCAACCTGTCGGAGCCATTGATGGAGACGAAGGCGTTTCCTCCGATGGTCGTGCAGATGATCGGCGTCGGAGAGCAGACCGGCGCGCTCGACACCATGCTCAACAAGATCGCTGACTTCTACGAAGAAGAAGTCGACGTCGCGGTCGCCGCCCTCACCTCGCTGCTCGAGCCCATCATGATGGTCGGCATCGGCGGCATCTGCGGCGTCATCCTCATCGCGATGTACCTGCCGATCTTCGAAATCGCAGGAAAGGTGAAGGCGAGCTGATCGCGCTCGTTCTCGCGCGCGGCCAGCCTCGATCGACGCCATGCCGCACCCCACGATCCCGCCGCCCAAGCGGCTTCCAGCGCTGACGACTACGCAGACGACGCGCGCTGAGCAGCTCTTCGCGACGCGCTCCGAGAGCACCGTTGGCTCCGACGAGCGCCTCCGCTCGCGGCTCGTTCGCCTCACGCTCGCGCGATTGGTGGTCGTGACGATCCTGCTCGCGGTCGTGCTCGTCGGCTCGGCCGGCGCGCCCAACACGCCGCTGCTCGCGACGATCGTCGCGCTGTACATCGGCTCGATCTCGTACGCAGCGTGGCTGCGACGAGGCAGCGACCTGAAGTTGCTCGCGTGGCTGCAGATCGTGATCGATCTGTCGGCGTACGTGGCGGTCGCGGTCGTGACGGGCGGGCCGATCTCTCCTCTTGGCTTCTTCGTCGCGCTGCCTGCGCTCAGCGCCGCGCTGGTGTTGGGCGGCGCTGCGTCACGCTCGACCGCGGTCGCCTCGACGATCGCGTACGGGCTGATCACGATCGCGTACCTGAATCGATGGCCGCGCGCGCTGTGGCCGATGACGAAGGTCGATCTCTCGCGCGACGAGCTGGCGCTGCAGTTGATCGCTCACGTCGTGGCGATCCCCGTGGTTGCTTCGCTTGGAAGCGCGCTGGCCGAGCGTCTGAAGCGAGCCGGTGGCGCGCTGGCGAGGCTCGAAGAGCAGCGAGCGGACCTCGCTGCGCTGCACGAGGATGTGCTGCGGTCGATCCCTGTGGGGCTGCTCACGGTGGATGCAGACGGGCGCGTCGACGGGGCGAATCCGGAGGTGGAGTTGTTGTTGGGGATGGGCGTTCCGTCGCTGCTCGGAAAGCGAGCGAGCGAGGCGTTGCCGTTCATCGATCCGAGCGCGTGGAGCAGCGACGAGGTGGTGCACGGCGAGGCTCGGGCGAGCGACGACAGCGACGCTCGGCTGCTCGCGTGGTCCGTCTCGAAGCTGCGTCGCGCCAACGACTCGGTGCGCGGACAGCTCGTCGTGCTCGAGGACCGCACGCAGTCCGCGGCCCTGCGCGCGCAGGTCGAGCGCGCGGAGAAGCTCGCGGTGCTCGGCCGACTCGCCGCTGGGCTCGCGCACGAGATCCGCAACCCGCTGGGCGCGATCTCGGGCTGCGTCGAGCTCGTGCGCGAGGGCGCTTCGATGAGCGACGAGGACCGCGCGCTGCTCGGGACGGTGCTGCGCGAGTCGCAGCGGCTCAACCGGCTCGTGGGCGACATGCTCGCGTTCGCGCGGCCGCGCGCAGCGGAGCTCAAGCCGCTGGATCTTCGCGCGCTGCTCCGCGAATTTGTCGAGATCGCCGCGCACGAGCCGAGCCGCGCGACGGCCACGCTCGACGAAGAGCGCTGCGCGGAATCGATCGTCGCGATGGCCGACCGACAGCTGCTGCTCCAAGTGTTGTGGAACTTGTTTCGCAACGCTTCGCAGGTCTCGCACGAGGGCGGGACCGTGGATTTGTGGGCGGCGATGGACGACGGATCTCCTGCGATTTTCGTGGCAGATCGCGGTCCCGGCGTGGCGCGCGAGTCGCGCGAGCGGATCTTCGAGTCGTTCTACTCCGAGGGAAACGCGCGAGGGACGGGGCTCGGGCTCGCGGTTGTTCGGCAGATCATCGACGGGCATCACGGCACGGTCGAGCCGCGCGAGCGAGATGGCGGCGGGACGCTCTTCGTCGTGAAGCTCTCGGCGCCGAGCGATCAGCCCGCTTGATCAGCGCGCTCGCGCGCTTCGATTCCGTCCGCGAAGAACTTGCCGTACTCGACGAAGCTCATGAGCGAGAGGCCCACGCTGATCAGCATGAGCCACTGCCCCACGACGTTGAAGTCCACGGGCTTGTCGTAGAACGGGATCGCTTTGTGCGGGAAGTGAATGATCAAGAACAAGATCCCGAGCATCTGGATCGCGGTCTTCCACTTACCGCCGGACTGCGCCGCCATCACGATCCCCTCGGACGAAGCGATCGCGCGAAGCCCGGTGATGGTGATCTCTCTTGCGACGAGCACCACCACCATCCACGCTGGGATTCTCCCCATCGGAACGAGATAGACCAGCAGCGCCATCACGAACAGCTTGTCCGCGAGCGGGTCGAGAAACTTTCCGACCACGCTCTCGACGCCCATCTTGCGCGCGAGATATCCGTCGAGAAAATCCGTGATCGAGAGCGCGCCCCACAGGTGCGCGGCGATCATCGCGCCCAGCGGCGTTGCGAGCGCGACGAAGTGCAGCACCGCGGGGATCGCGACGATGCGCGCCATCGTGAGCGCGTTGGGGATGTTGAGCGCGTCCGCCCAGAACGCTTTGCGCTTCAATCGTGGCTTGTTCATCGTGGGTCCTTCGAAGCGCTGTACTCGGCGGTCGCGCGCTCGACGCGCACTGCGACGACGCCGTCGCCGACGAGCGAGACCGAGCCGTCGCGCTCGCCCGGCGTGATCCCTGGTGACCAGGCGACGAGGAGCTCTGGCGCGACGAGCGCTTCTTCGCCCTGCACGCGCAGGATACGGATGTCGCCGCGCGCTTCGAAGGCGACGACGCCTCGACCGACGAAGCTCGCCGCGCGAAGCCCTGCGGCCACCGTGGCGTGATCGACGTGCAGCCCTCCATCGAATCCGAGCACGTGACGCTCGAGCACCCAGAGCGCTTCGTCGCGCAGCGCGAGCAGCGTCCGCTCGAAGCCTGGCTGCGGCGGAAGCGCGCACCATCCGTCGCCCACCCAGAAGAGACCGGGTGAGCCTTCGAACGCCTCGCCTTCACGGCTGCGCACGGACGGACCGCGCGTGAAGCCAACTCCGAAGACGTTGGTCTCGCAGCGGATCGCGCAGCCTTCGTATGCCACCAGCATCCCGTCGACCAGCTCGATGGTCCTGCCTTGCGCGACGAACACGCGCTCGCTCGACCACGCAGAGAGCGTCGCAGCAGGCACGCGTCCATCCCTCAGCGGCTCGCCCGGAATGCGCGTCACCCACCGCCCCGGCGCCGACGGCGTGTCCGAGGGGATCTGCACGTGCCCCGGCTCGAGCGCGCCCGTGTCGATCTCGTCTGGCTCGCGCAGCGCAGCGTCGCCCGGCGGCGCGGGGTGCGTCGGAATGAACGTCCCGCTCCCGCTTCCGTACTGCGCCTCGAGCGCTTCTTCCATGCGGCGAGCCATCCCATCGTGGCCGGCGCGAAGAAACGCCTCGCGGGCCTTGGCGTACTCAGAGAGCCGCGACCAGCACAGCCCGAGGTAGCCCCACGCGCGAGTGTGCGTCGGATCGCGCTCGATCACGGGTAGCAGCTGCGCGACGGCGTCTCTCAGCTGCGCGGTCTTGAGGTACGCGAGCGCGAGGTTGATGCGAGGAGGAAGCGAGTCTGGGTACTGACGAACGATCTCTTGATACAGCTCGATCGCGCGGGGATAGACGCCGAGCTTGAAGTACAGCTTGCCCAAGAGGTCCTGCGCCGAGGGGTCGCGCGGCTGCATCTTGAGCGCTGTTTCGAGGGAGTCGCGCGCGAGGTCGAGCCTGCCTTCAGACAGCGATTCGCTGCCTCGGTACAGGTGATAGAGAAAGTCTTCTGCGTCGACCTCGGACGAGTTGCGCGTCTTGGTCATCATCAACGGGCTCGAATGTAGCGCGAGTCGAGCCGCGCTCGACGACGGTTCGCGCGGGGCGTACCTTCCGCCGCCGTGTTGGTACAGGCAACAGCGCTGCTGCTTTCACTAGCGCAAGGCGTTCGCATCGACCGTCCTCCACCCGGAACGCTTCGTCGCGGCGTCATCGGGCTGGATTCTCCGCGCGCGCCCACACTCGTGCTCTCTGTGACCGTCGCGATCGTCGTGCTCGTGCTCGTCGTCGCCGTCGTTCGAAGGGTGCGAAAGCGTTGAAGCCTCGCATCGGCCGCACGATTTTTCTCGTCACGCTGTTCGCGGTGTTCGTCTACGCGGTGCTCGCGCTCGCGTCCGACGTGCGCTCGCTCAAGGTCGTGCTCGGCGAGTACGCCTGGTGGACGTTCGGCGCAGCGATCGCGCTCGCGTTCGCGAACTACGTCCTGCGCTTCGCCAAGTGGGAGTACTACCTTCGGCGCCTCGGCATCGGCGCTCGGCCCAACAGCGACGACGGAGCGCCGTTCGAGCGCGTCCCGCGCGGTGAGTCCTTTGCGATTTTTCTCGCGGGATTCTCGATGAGCATCACGCCCGGCAAGGCTGGTGAGGTGTTTCGCAGCGCCCTGCTCGCGAGCGCCCGCGGCACGCCCGTCGCGCGCTCGGCGCCCATCGTGATCGCCGATCGCGTGACGGACCTGCTCGCGCTCGTCGCGCTCGTGGCCGTCGGAAGCGCGTATTTTCCGGGCTACGGTTGGATCGCCGCCGCTGCATTGGCGCTGGTGTCCGTCGTGTTCTTCTTCGTCTTCGTCCCGAAGGCAGCGCACGCGGTGCTCGGGTGGGTCGGGCGCTTCGGGCCCACGCAGCGCATCGCTCCGAAGCTCGTCGAAGCGTACGAAGCGCTGCGCGCGGTCATGTCACCGGGCGCGGTCGTCGCGATGACAGCGCTCTCGATCGTCGCGTGGGGGCTCGAGTGCATCGCGCTCTGGGTGATCCTCCGCGGGCTCGCGCAGCCTTCGAACATGGCGCTCTCGTTCTTCGTGTACGGGACGGCCACCGTCGCGGGGGCGATCGCGATGCTTCCGGGCGGACTCGGCGGGACCGAGCTCACGATGCGCACGATGCTGACAGGGCTCGGCGGCGTGAGCGCGGCGCCCGCTGCTGCTGCGACGTTGCTCGTGCGACTCGCGACGCTCTGGTTCGCGGTGATCGTGGGGTTCGTCGCGCTCTCGGTGTTTCGCGCGAAGTACGACCGCCACGTCGTCGACGCCTGAGCGCCGCTCGCCAATCAGCGATCAGCGCACAGACAGCGCGAAAGACACCGAACGCAGCCGGATGAGCAGCTTCGCGCCGTGGTCGTCGAGCGCGACCATCGCCCGAACGAGAAAGCCGGTCTCGTCGTCGATCTGTCCTTCGAACAGAACGTGAAGATCGGCGACGCGTCGCGCCTCCGAGACCGTGGCTCGAACGATCGTGCATCGGTCGACGGCCGAGTCGTACACCGCCGCGAACACGACACCAGAGACCGCCGCGATCGCCGTCGCGTGCTCGAGCCATCGCGCGTCTGCGAAGGTCTCACCGCCGTCGAAGCTCACTTTGCCGCAGCTCGCTCCGAACGCGAACGCGAGCGTCTCGTCGGCGCGAGCCGAGAGGATCGGGTCGTCGTGCCGACGCGGCGAGCGCTCTGCGCCATCATCGGTGCGGAGGGCGTCGCGTCGCTCAGCGGCGAGGACATCAGCGTCTCGCTCGTGAACGAGCACGAACGAGCATCGATCGGCGGCGGCCATCGAGAACGCGTACGGAGCTCCGCCGAGCGCGACCGCCTCGCTCGAGTCCACGGTCGAGGGCCCGTCGGAGTCGTCTTCGCTACGATCGAGCGGCGGCGCTGCGCCGAGCACGATCGCGGAGTCATCGGGCCCCTCGACGTCGTCCGAGCCGCCGTTGTCGGGCAACGCGTCGAGGACGATCGGCTCGTCCGAGGCGTCCGGCTCGTCGGGCTGCGACTGCAGCCACGAGCCGCGCGCGGTGCTCTCGCTGAGCACCTCGTGCTCGGCGTCGAGCGGCCCTTCGTCGGACAGATCGAGCGCAGAAATACTCGCGCGAACGTCGAGTTCAACGTCGATGGCGAGCTCGCGCGAGTCGGCGTCATCGAGCCCGATCGATTGCTCGTCGAACACGATCGGCGGAAGCCCCTCGACGCCCAGAGGCTCTTCGTCCCCGAGCTGCACGTTGCGTTCGACGCTCATCGTTGCCTCACCCTCGAGTTGGCGCAGGGAGCGGTCGGCCGAGCTTCTCGAGGACGCGCTTCATGTCCGCCCATGTGTCTTTCTTCGCGTCCGGATTGCGCAGCAAATAAGCAGGGTGCCACGTGGGCAGCACAGGGACGCCGTCGACCGAATACCAGTTTCCGCGCAGCTTCGACATCGATTCGGTCTTCTTCAGCAGATAGCGCGTCGGCGTTCGTCCCCACGCGACGATCACCTTCGGGCGCACGAGGGCGAGCTGACGATCCAAGAACGGACCGCACGCCGCAGCCTCGTCGTCTTCAGGAGGACGATTGTTGGGCGGGCGGCACTTGGCCACGTTGGCGATGTACACGTCGTCTTCGCTCATCCCCATCGCCGTGAGGATCCGATCGAGCAGGCGACCGGCGGCGCCGACGAAGGGCTTTCCGACGCGGTCTTCGTCGGCGCCCGGAGCTTCACCAACGAAGAAGAGCTCGGCCTCGCAGTTGCCTCGAGAGAAGACGGCCTGCGTGCGACCTTCGCAGAGCCGACACCGCTTGCACGCGCGAGCCTCGTCTTCGAGGACGCTGAGCGCGCGCAAGCGGTGTTCTCCGTGTACCGGCGCGGCGGTCACCACCGTCGGCGGCGCAGGTGCAGGACGCTCGATCGACGCGACCGGCTCGCGCTGCGGCGGCTCGACGCGCGAAGGCGCGCTCACCGACACGCGCGGCGAGTCCTCTGCGAGTCGCGCGACGGGCGCAGGCGAAGAGGGCGCGACGGGCGCAGGCTGCGGGCGCGCGGCCGCGGACGGTTGCGCCACGGGCTCGGCGGGCGTCGCTGCTTCGGTCGAGAGCGTCGCGCGCAAGGAGATTCCCTCGGTGCGCGAGAGCGAAGCGGCTCCGGACTCGCGCGCCCACTCGAAGTACGCAGACCACCCGCGCACGAGCGCCGCGAGCTCTTCTCGTTCGCCGTCGGACATCCATCGGGCACTACCACCGCGACTGTGAGGCAAGCAAACGGTCGACGATCGCCGTCGATTCTGCGGTCTGGGCTGCGTCGAACTTGCGTCCGCCCCGAGGACGTTGCAGTGACTCGCCCGTGCGTCGCCGGTGTCGAGTCGCAGCCCTCTGGACATGCCTCGCGCTCGCGTCACTCGCGGCGTGCAAACCGAGCACGAGCGGCTCGGCGACGCGCACGGTCACCGAGCGCGTTCGGGTCGGAGCTGTGACGCTCGAGACCGTTCAGCTCGGCGCGGTCGATGGGTCCGTTCGACTGGTCCTTCACGGCGGTCCGGGGCTCGATCACAACTACTTGCGCCCGTCGCTCGACGCGCTGGCGACTCCGCGCGCGCGACTCGTGTACGTCGATCTGCGAGGGCACGGGCGGAGCGACGCTCCGCCGGACGCCGGTGGCTACACGCTCGCGGCTGCGTCCGGCGACCTCTCGATGCTCGCGACGCGGCTGTCTCCGCGCGCTCCGATCGACGTGATCGCCCATGATTTCGGCGCCGCCGTGGCGCTCGAGTTCGCCGCGGCGCACCCCGATCAGGTGCGCAGGCTCGTGCTGATCGCGCCCGTCCGAGACGGCGTGCAGATCCGGTCGATCGGCGCGCGAACGCGCGAGGCGCTCGGTGAATCGGGCGCAGCCGCGCTGCGCGCGCTCACCACTCCGCAAGGGACGCTGCGCGATCCGCGGCAGCTTTCGCAGCTGTTTCGCGCGCTGGGGCCGCTTTGGTGGGCGAGCCCTCCGAGCGCGACCACCCTCGAGACGATCACTCGGTCGGTGCGCTATCGACCTTCGGCAGACGAGCATTTTCTCGTGCAATTGCTCAGCTGGGACGGCCGCCGGGTCGCGCGCGACGTCCGCGCCGCGACGCTGGTGCTGAGCGGGGCGCAGGACCGCACGTTTCTTCCGTCCGAGTCACGCGAGATCGCCGACACCGTCGCGCACGGACGCTTCGTGGAAGTGCAGGGCGCGGGTCACTTGCCGTTCGTCGAAAAGCCTTCAGAAGTCGCGCAGGCGATCGAGTCGTTTTTGCGCTGACTTGGTATGACACGCGTTCGGGTGGAGATCACAGACGGACCTCGCTGCGCTACGCTCTTCGCGTAGTGGAACCGTCGCTGGACACGCTCATGAACGTCGCCGTTGGAGAGGCGCGACGCGCAGGAGCAGGATGCGTCGAAGTCGCGCACCTGTTCATCGCTGCGTGCAAGCTCGAGCCTCCGACGCTCGTTCGCGCCATGACCTCGCTCGGCATCGACCCGGTTCGGGCCCGCCGACGCGCTCGCGCTCTCTGCTTCGCGGGCACCAACGGGAGCACGGGCAACGAGAGCCCCGTGGGCACCAGCGTCGCGGCGCGCGCGGCGCTCGAGCACGCGCGGACCCGCGCCGAACGAGCAGGAAAATCCCTGTCCATCGAAGGCGTCACCGCGGCGCTGATCGGCGTCGGCGACCGCATCGTCGAGCTGGTCCTGCGCGAGGCCGGCGTGAGCCCTTCGGTCCTGGTCGACCGCATCGAGAACCTCACCGAGCGCGCGCGCCCCGCGCGAAGCTCGAGCGAAGAGCGCGAAGCGAAGGGGACGATCGCGGAGGGCTCGAGCGTCGTCGGCGAGATGCTTCGACCGCGCGTCGCGTCGGCGCCTCCGGCCACGCAGGGACCGCTCGAGAAGTACGGTCGCGACCTCAGCGCGCTCGGGCGCTCGCACAAGCTCGACCCCGTCGTGGGCCGCGACGAAGAGATCAAGCTCGTCGCGCGAATCCTGCTGCGAAAGAGCAAGTCCAACGCGGTGCTCGTCGGCGAGGCGGGCGTCGGCAAGACCGCGATCGTCGAGGGGCTCGCGCAGAAGTGCGCGCGCGACGACGCTCCCGAAGAAGTGCGCTCGCTGCGCATCATCGAGCTCTCGCTCGCCGCGGTCCTCTCGGGGACCAAGTATCGCGGAGACTTCGAAGAGCGGATCGACACGATCGTTCGCGCCGCGGCGGCCGATCCCAACGTGGTCTTGTTCATCGACGAGCTGCACACCGTGGTCGGCGCTGGCGCGACCGCAGGCGGAGTCGACGCCGCCAATTTGCTCAAGCCCGCGCTCGCGCGCGGCGACCTGCGATGCATCGGCGCGACCACGCCCGAAGAGTTTCGCGAGCGAATCGAAAAGGACCCCGCGCTCTCGCGGAGGTTTCAGCCCGTGCGCGTCGAAGAGCCGACGCCCGATCAAGCGCGGACGATGCTACGCGCCGCGCGCGCCGGGCTCGAAGCGCACCACGACATCGCGATCAGTGACGAGGCCATCGACGCCGCGGTCGAGCTGTCGGTTCGCTACTTGCCCGATCGGCGCCTGCCGGACAAGGCGCGCGACCTGGTCGATCAGGCGAGCTCGGCGCGGCGATTCGTGACGTTTTCTCCGCGCGGAGAAAACGCCACGCAGCCGACGATGCTTCGACGCGAGGACATCGCGCGGGTGGTCGAGGAGTGGACCGGCGTTCCGGTCGCGACGATGGCTGAAGAGCAGCAGGAGCAACTCTCGAACGCCGAAGCGTTTCTTCGTCGTCGCGTGCTCGGACAAGAGGCTGCGCTCTCGGTCGTCGGCAACGCGGTGCGCGCCTCGGCCGCGGGCCTCGTTCGCCCAGGCAAGCCGCGGGCGGTTCTTCTCTTCCTCGGCCCCACGGGCGTCGGCAAGACCGAGCTCGCAAAGGCGCTGGCCGAGCTGCTCTTCGGCGACGACAAGGCGCTGATTCGCTTCGACATGAGCGAGTTTCACGACCGCCACACGGTGCAGCGACTGCTCGGCGCGCCGCCGGGCTACGTGGGGCACGACGAGGGCGGGCAGCTCGTCAACGCGATCCGCCGCAATCCGTACAGCGTCGTTCTCTTCGACGAGATCGAGAAGGCCGATCCGCAAGTCACCGACGTGTTCTTGCAGCTGTTCGACGAAGGCCGCCTCACCGACTCGCACGGCCGCGTGGGAGACTTCACCAACGCCTTCATCGTGATGACCAGCAACGCCATCGCGCGCGCCGCGGCACCGCATCGGCGCGTGGGCTTCGGCGTGCAAGACGAGGGAAAGCCGATCTCCGCGCGATCGGACGCGCAGCTGCGCGACGCGCTCGCGGGCGTGTTTCGCCCCGAGCTCATCGGTCGAATCAGCGCCGTCGTCGAGTTCGTCGCCCTCGGCGAAGCGCAGCTCGACGGCGTCGTGCGCAAGCTGATTCAGCCGCTGGTCGAGCAGCTCTCGACGCAGGGCCACGAGCTCGTCGTCACCGAGCAGGCCGTGCGTGTGCTGCTCGCGCAAGAGCGGCGCGAAGAGCTCGGCGCGCGAGAGCTCGACCGGATCGTCGAGCGCTGCGTGATTCAGCCCCTCTCGCGCGCGAAGGTCGAGCGCAAGATCCCGGCGAAGGCCCGCATCACCGTCGACGCGCGCGACGGCGAAATCGCAATTCACTGGTAAATTACAGGTTGATCTCGCGCAGCGCCGAGAGCAGCGCGCCCGCGTCAGGATAGCGATCGCTCGGCTCGAGCGCGCACGCTCGATCGACGACCGCGCACAGCGCTGGGTTCAGCCCCACCAAGCGAGTCGAGATCGGCGATGGCGCGCGCTGCAGCAGCGTCGTGATTCGATCCTCATCCGCGCTGAAATCGATCGGCGTCTTTCGCGTGAGCGCCCAGTAGAGCGTCGCGCCCGCCGAGAACACATCGCTCGACGGACGCACGTCGCGGTAGTGCGTCAGCTGCTCGCGCGGCATGAACTCGAACGTGCCTGCAAAAGACCCGGTCATCGTGAAGCCCGAGAGCCCCGCGCGCTCGAAGCTCTTGGCGAGGCCGAAGTCGCTGATCTTTCCGCGGCCGTCGGCGTCGATGAGGATGTTGCCGGGCTTCACGTCGCGATGGACGAGGCCCCGCGCGTGCGCGTACGCCAGCCCCTCGAGCGCGTCGCACAGGATCGCGACCGCGCGCGAAGCGGGCAGCGGCTTGCCCGACTTTCCAACGAGCGCGGCGAGGCTTCCGCCCGCGCACATCTCCATCACGAAGTAAAACGACGACCCGCTCGAGCCAGCCCGGACGAGCCGCACGATGCGCTCGTGGTCGAGCTCGCCGAGCGCTTCGATCTCGCGCACGAACATCGCGCGCATCCCGCTGTCGACCGCGACGCGCGAGAGCAGGACCTTGACGGCGAACGAGCGGCCGCGCTCGTCGCGCGCTTCGTAGACAGCGCCGGTGCCGCCCTCGCCCAGCTTGCGAAGCACCGTGAGCCCCTCGACCGTCGGAGGGGCGGTCTTTCGCTCTCCGTCGAGCGTGGGCGCGGCGAGCTCGACGCTCGTGTCGCTCGGACCGAGCCCGCGCTGCTCGATCGCGCGCTCGAGCAGCGCGATCGGGTCCATCGCTTCACGCGCGACGCACTCGTCGCACAGCACCGCGACCGACGAGCGATGGACCCACCGCTCGAGCTCTGCCGAGCAGCGCTGACATCGAAGGATCGTCCGGTGCTCGTCGCTCGCGCCCTCGATCCGCACGCGAAATCGATTGGCCCCCACGCGCAGCTCGTCGCCGTGCTCGACCTCGCGCTCAGGAAACAGCCGTTTGCGCCCAGACTCGGCGCTCTCGCCCCGCGCGCGCCCTCCGATCTTCTTGTCGTTGACGAACGTTCCGTTGCGCGAGCCAAGGTCCCGCACGCGCACCTCGGGCGGACGCACTTCGAGCAGCATGTGATGACGCGAGACGGTCGCGTCGGATACGTCGAGCTGCGCGTGGCAGTCGGGGCTACGTCCCACGACCCACGCGTCGGGCTCGACGAACTCCCAGCGTTTGCCGGCCATCGGCCCGTCGATCGCGTCGATGATCACCTTGGACATTCAGCGCGGTCCTCGTCGCTCGATGATACCGTCGCTTCGGCCGAGACACGGATGGGAAGCAACCGAGACTCACCGGACATTCAGCGCATCGTCGCGTTGCTCACGCGAAGGGACGAGCTCGAAGCGCGCGCGCGCTCGGCCACGGCGGATCGCGGGCGCATCGATCGAGAGGTCGAGGCGATCAACGCGGCGCTCGCGCTCGAGCAGGTCAACAACGGCGCGATCTTCGAAGAGGCGCGACGGGCGTACGCGCAGCGGGACGGCAGAGCGCAGCCAGCGGCGGAGCCTTCACACTCCGCGGCCGAGCCTCCCTCCGAGATCCCTTCGGACTGGGATCTGTACGAGCCGCGCACGCTGCTCGGCGAGGGCGGGATGGGGCGGGTGTACCGTGTGTTTCACCGCGGCTGGGGGATCGACCTCGCGGTGAAGGTCCCTCGAAAGAGCGCGCTCGACGAGCGAGCGAAGAAGACCGTGGTGCGCGAGGCAGAAGCGTGGAGCGGGCTCGGGCTGCATCCGTTCGTCACGACTTGCTACTACACGCGGGTGCGCGACGGCGTTCCGTGGCTGTTCGCAGAGTTTGTCGACGGCGGCTCACTTCAGCAGGCGATTCGCAGCGGAAAGCTCTATCAGTGCGACGCGCCCCTCGCCCGCATGCTCGCGATCGCGATGCAGTCTGCGCGCGGGCTGCACCACGCGCACGAGCGAGGGCTCGTCCACCAGGACGTCAAACCCGCCAACGTCCTGCTCACCCACGATTTCATCGCCAAGGTGACGGACTTCGGCCTCGCGCGCGCCGCGCACGCCCCGACGCAAAACGGTCCGCGGCCCACCAATGACGGGACGCTCATCGTTCGCTTCTCGGGCATGACTCCCGCGTACGCCTCGCCCGAGCAGCTCGCGGCCTCGCAAGGCACGCAGGTGGCCATCACTCGCCGCACGGACTTGTTCTCGTGGGCCGCGACGGTGCTCGAGATGTTCACCGGAGCGCTCACATGGATGTCGGGCCCCGCCGCGCCCGACGCGCTCGCGCAGCTGCTGCTCGAAGGGCCGCCGTTGCCGCACATCCCGGTGATTCCCCAAGAGCTCGCGGCGCTGCTCGAGCGGTGCTTCGCGCCTCGGCAGAGCGCCAGGCCCAACACGCTCGAGGCCGCCGCCGACGAAGTGCGCGCGATCTTCGCGAGGCACTGCGGCGGGCACATCGCGGACACCACGCGCGTCCGTCGCTCGCCAGCGGACGCGCTCTACAACCGAGGCGCTTCCAAGCTCGACCTCGAAGAGCCCGACCTCGCGCTCGTGCTCTTCGACGAGGCCCTTCGCTCGGATCCGACGCACCCCCAAGCCACCTTCGCGCGCTCGCTGCTGCGCTGGCGACGCGGAGAATGCACGGACGACGAAGCGGTCCGCGCGTTGAGCGAGGCGCGCGCGATGCGCGAGCCCTCGTGGGAGTCAGCGCTGCTCGCGGCTTCGCTGCACGCAGAGCGCGGCGACCTGATCGACGCGCGAGCGGCCCTGTCCGAGGTCAGCTCGCTCGGAGCGAGCTCACCCGAGGCGATCGCCGCCGTCGCGCGCGTGAGCCCAGCGCTTCGCGATTCGCTCGCGCATGTCTGCACAGCGGAGACGCCGGCGGCCGCGTCGATCGCCGCGCTCTCGCGGGACGGAGAGGTGCTCGCGGCGAGCGGTCCGACCGCCGAAGGCTCATCGTGGCTGAGGGTCTTTGCGACGAGCGACGGTTCGCTGCGCGGCGAGTGGTCGATCGACGGCGTCGTTCGCGCGATGCGGACCGGTCGCGATGGCTCAGTGTGGGTGGTGACGGATCGATCGCTCGTTCACGCCTCGAGCCAAGGAGCGCATCTCGCGCGGCAGGGGACGTACGATTGCGCGAGCTTCGCGCCCACGGCCGAGCTCGTCGTCGCGTCCATCGAGGGCGAGCGCACGACGCTCACGCTGATCGAAGCGGGCACCGGCGCCGAGCGCACCGCGACGGTCAACGCGAAGGTGAGCGCGCTCGCGGTCGCCCCGCACGGAGCGCTCGTCGCCGTCGGACACGCCCACGGCGTGCAGCTGTTCGATGGTCGAACGATGGAGCGCCGCTCGCACCTCGCGCTCACCCGCGAGCCCGAGAGCCTTGCGTTTTCGACCGATGGCCGCGCGCTGCTCGTCGGCGGCTTGGACGAAGCGGGAGCGCGGGGCGCGATCGCCGTGTGGCGCACGAAGGACTTCGAGCGCGTCGCGACGCTGCGCGACCCTTCTCCGCCTCGCGCGTTGATCACCACGAGCGACGCCCAGCTCGCGGTCGCGCTCTCGTCCGAAGGCGCGATGCGGCTGTGGAGCTTGGGAGAGCATCGCTGTGTTCGCACCGAGCGATCGTCGATCGCCGAGCGACCGATCGCGCTCGCAGCGGCGGCGGACCGGCCTCGGATCGCCGTCGTTCGCGCGGGGACCATCGACGTGTTCTCCACTGAGCGCCGAGGCGTTCGAGCGGCGGCGCCGATCCTTCGCCCCACGACGAGCGAAGAGGCCTTCGCGCGCGAAGAGTCCCTCGCGGACGCGCTCGAGCGCTGCGAGCGCGCGACGCACGAGCAGCGCTGGTCCGACGCGGTGCGAGCGCTCGAAGCGGCAGAGAGCGTCGAAGGCTACGCTCGCTCGCCTGCCGTGCGTCGGTCGTGGCGCAGGCTCTCGGCGGTGTGCGGTCGGGGCGCGCTGCGCGGCGCGTGGACGGGCGCGAGCTTCGAAGCGGTCGCGGGCGCGGCGCACACGGTCGAACTTTCGCCGGACGGAGAAATTCTCTACGTCACCACGGGCGACACCCGAGTGCTGGCGATCGAGACCCGCAGCGGACGCGTGCTGTCCGAGCTCAGGCTCGCTGAATCCGTGCGCACTTTTCAAGTCGCGCCGTGCGGCGGGCTCCTGGCCATCGCGCGCGGCGCGGTGCTCGAGTGGCGCGAGCCGATCACCGGCGCCCTGGTGGCGAGCGCGCCGACGGCGATCGTGACGCGGAGGCTCGCGACGGACCCGACCGCGCGCCGAGTGGCGCTGGTGGGGCAGGACGCGATCGAGCTGCACACCATCGCGGGCGCTTCGCGGGCGCACGCGATCGCGCACGTCTCGCGGGCGGCGATCGTGAGCGAGACGGACTCGTTGCTGGTGGCGAGGCTCAACGGTCCGACCACCGTGCACGACAGCGAGCTGAGACCGATCGGCGCGCTGCCAAACGCTTCCAACGCGCTCGATGTCGTGTGCACGACGGACGGGCGCTTCGCCGCCGTGGGCCTGCGCGACGGAACAGCGCGGGTCTACGCCCTCGCGACGCTCGAGCCCGTGGCGGTGCTTCCGCAAGGGGCCGTGGTCACAGGCGTCTCGATTTCACGCGACGGAAAAGTGCTCGTCGCCGTCGACGCCGCCGGTCAGGTGCGCGTCTGGGACGTCGATCGCGAGCGGCCCTTCGCGCTCGGCGGACACGAGACCTTCGTGCACGATGTCGCGTTGACGCCGTGCGGTCGTGTGGCGGCCACGGGAGGACGCGACGGACGGGCGCGGGTTCTGTGGGTCGACTGGACGCTGCTCGCGCCTGCGCAGCGGTGGAGCTCAGAGGCCGACGCCGAACGGGCGTTGAGCGGCTTTTTTGCTCGCGGACTGCACCGCGGACACGCCCCGCTGCGGGCCGCGCTGCTCGCCCTCGAGCACGAGGGCGCCGGTCCTGTCGACCCGCAATGGCTGCGCGCGAGGATCGAACGCGCCCGAAGCGCCTGACCCGAGCGTCGCCAGACCGGCTGCGATCGAGATCGCTCTCGACGCTGGACTCGTCGAGGCTGCGGCGAACCACGCGGCGCCCGCCGTTCGGGTATGCGGACAAGGCCCCTCACGCTTTGATTGACTCTGCGGCCCGTCCTCGGCAGCATTCACCGAACGTCGAGCGCCGTCACGATGGCGGCGCGACACGAATCACGATCAGCGAGAGGTAGAGCACTGTGGCGAACGGAGTCGTGCGTCTCGAATTTGCCGGCGAGACCAACGTCGGGATGAAGCGCACGCACAACGAGGATTCGTACGCGATTTTTGCGGACGAAAACCTCGTCGTCGTTGCGGACGGCATGGGCGGGCACGCCTCGGGTGAGGTCGCCTCGAAGATGGCGGTCGACTCGATGCGCGAGTTCTTCGACGCCACGTCGAAGGACCCGGACGCGACGTGGCCGTACAAGATGGACAAGCACCGCGGGTACGAAGAGAACCGTCTCGTCACCGCGATCAAGCTGGCGAACCTCCGCATCTACGAGTGTTCGCAGCGCGAGCCGCGCTACCGCGGTATGGGCACCACGGTCGTCACCGTCATCGGGACGCGCGAGGGGATCTACATCGCGCACGTCGGCGACTCGCGCGTGTATCGCGTGCGCGATCACCAGATCGAGCAGATGACCGAGGACCACTCGCTGCTCAACGACTACCTGAAGATGCGCAAGCTCTCGGCGGAAGAGATCGCGAACTTTCCGCACAAAAACGTGATCGTGCGAGCGCTCGGCATGAAGGACACCGTCAAGGTGGACACGAGGCTCGAGTCTCCGCGCGTGGGCGACGTGTTCATGCTCTGCTCCGACGGTCTGTGCGGCCCCGTCTCGGACGAGGACATCCTGCAGATCATCGAAGACCACCACGGCGACTACAAGACGGCGTGCTCGAAGCTCATCGGCCGGGCCAACGAAAACGGCGGCCCCGACAACATCACCGCGCTGATCGTCCACGTCGCCGGCATCGACTGAGGCGCCTGCCGCTCGTCCGCGCGAGCGCCGCGCATCGGGGGAATCGAGCGCTCAGAGCCCCTTGGCGACCTTGCTCGGGTCGAACTGCTGCATCGCCGCGCGCAGGACCGCCGAGCGATTGGCCTTGGTAAATCCCCGCTTCTTCAGCTCTTTGACGACGCGATCGAGCAGCGCGAGGTCGTCGTTGTAGAGCGAGATGCAGATCACCTTGTAGTGATCGGGCCGCTCTTTGGCCGCCTTCTTCGAGCTCTTCTTCGCGCGCTGCGCGGTGGTCAGCGAGCGCCGGCCGCTCGCCTCGATCGCGGGCTCGTCCTCGAGCGCGTCTTCGTGGTCGTTGGGCGCGTCTGGCACCGTCGAGAAGAAGCCGTCACGGAGGATGTTGCGCACGTCGTCGCTCTCGAGCACCTCGCGCACGGGCGCGGGCTTTCTGCGAGAGGACGTGCTCACTGCGAGACTCCGCGATCGGCGCTCGCGACGGTCACGCCGCGCTCAGGCGTCGCCGCGGGCTTGGTGACTCCCTTGCCAGGCGTGACGGGCGCGGCGCTCTTGCGCTTCTTCTGCGGGCTGGTGAGCGCGATCACCCGCTGCACGACCGCGCGATAGTCCTCGGCGCCCGACGAGTCCGAGGCGTACTCGAAGATCGACTGCCGCGACGCGGGCGCCTCGCGGAGCTTGATGTTCGCGCGCACCGGCGGAAAGCACAGCTCGCCGAACTTCTGCTGCAACGTCTCGATCACCTCGCGACCGATCTTGTGGCGCGAGTCGTACATCGTCGGGATCACCCCGAGGATCTGCACCGGGTGCTTCAAGTGCTCGTAGACGTCGCGCAGCGTCTTGATCACCTGCTTCACTCCGACGAGCGAGAGGTAGTCGCACGAGACCGGGACGAGCACGTTGTCCGCGTACACCAGCGCGTTTTGATTGAGCAGCGAGAGGGACGGCGAGCAGTCGAGGATGATGTAGTCGTACGCGTCCGCGCCCAGCATTCGCTCGCGCAGAATGCGATCGCGGTGCGGCCTGCCCGCGAGGTACAGCTCCGCCGCCGCGAGCGACTCGTTGCTGGTGATCACGTCGAGCTTGTCCGTCACCGGAATGGCCGCCTCGCGCGGATCGGTGCCGAGCACGAGGACGTGATAGAGCGTGCGCTCACCGCGAACGCCGAGCGAGACGCCGACGTTGCCCTGCGCGTCGACGTCCACCAGCAGCACGCGCTTGCCTGCTTCAGCGAGGCCCGAGGCGACGGACACCGCCGTGGTGGTCTTGCCAGTGCCGCCCTTGTGGTTGAAGACCGCGATGCGCTTGGGCCCCGTTGCGGCGGCGGTCGGCACGGGCGCCTTGGCCTTGCAGTCCTGCGTGCAGAAGTACCTTCGCCCGCTGTCGGTGATGCTCACTTGCCAGGCAAATTCAGGGCGAAACTCGCTGTCACAGGTCGAGCAGCGGACGCCGCCCTCGCCCTCGCCGGCGAGCATCGAGGCTTGCTGACACTTCTGCGAACAGAAGTATCGAACGCGACCCTCACTCTCTTCGACCTGGAAGCGCAGGCGGGGCTCGAAGCCCTTGCCACAAACAGTGCAGGTGCGCGTGGTGCTCATCGAGGCGACCCATCCTGTCTAACCCCGAACGACGCGCGATCACAAGCACCCGAATGCGTCTGCTACCGGAGCTCTGCTACCTTCTGACCGAAGATCTTCTCGACCCGCGACATGAACGCTTCGCCGGGATCGACGCACAGATCGCGAGGAAGCAGCACGGTGACCGTCGCGCCGTCGGGCAGCGCGAGAAACGCTCGCACCGGGATCTTTCCGCTGTGTTCGCTGAGCGCTTTTTTCAGCGCGGCGAGCCTCGTCTCGGTGGCGACCGTGGGATCGAGGCGCAGGTGCACCTCGCGCGCGCGGTTCTTCAGCGCCTCGGACAAGAGCGTCGCTGAGAGCAGCGTCACCTTGCGCTCGGGCTCTTCGTCGCCCTGGTCCTCGGCGATCTCGCCGTTCTCGTCGCGCTTGATCTCGACTTGAACCTTTCCGTTCACGAGCACCGCTTCGCCGGGCTTGAAGAGCACCGTGTCGAGCGTCTGCTTGCTGTCGAGCTTCAGCGTGTCCGTGATCTCTTGCAGCGTGCGCGCGCGCACGATCACCTCGACGCGGCCGCTCTTGTCCTCGAGCATGAAGAACGCCATGCGTCCTCCGGTCTTGATGGGCTTCTCGCGATAGCCCTCGACCACCCCCACGAGCGAGACCTCGTCGTTGTGCCGTCGCGTCGGAAGCTCGGACACCGCGCAGTTGGACACGCGCTTGACCTCTTCTTGAAAGCGATCGAGCGGGTGCCCCGAGAGATAAAACCCGAGGTACGACCGCTCGCGCTTGAGCTGATCCGCGCTGTCCCACGTGTCCTCGGGCTTGAGCTCGGGATAGCCCGCGCTCGGCGCGACGATCTCGGTCACCGCGAACAAGCCCATCTGGCCCGAGGCGCGCTCTTTCGCCACGCCTTTTCCGCGCTCGATCGCCTGGTCGATCGCGTGAAAGGCCTGCGCCCTCGTCGCGCCCACGCGCTCGAGGCTCTGGTCGAACGCGCCCGATTGCACGAGCGCCTCGACCACCGCCTTGTTCACCCGTCGCATGTCCACGCGCGCGCAGAAGTCGAAGAGGTCTTGAAACGGCCCTCCGCTCGCGCGCTGCTCGAGGATCGCGTCCACCGCGCCGTCGCCCACGCCGCGAACGCCGCCGAGCCCGATGCGAATGCGAGGACGCCACGGGTCGCGCTCGGCGCGCAGCTTGGCCTTCGGGTTCACTTTGCGCGGGCGCTCGTCGTAGATGACAGCGAACTCGCGCTGCGATTCGTTGACGTCCGGTGGAAGCACCGGAATGCCCAACGAGCGCGCTTCTGCGATCGTGCCGACGAGCTTGTCGATCTTGCCGAGGTCGCTCGTGAGCGTCCCGCAGCAGAACTCCGCGGGGTAGTGCGCCTTGAGAAACGCGGTTTGATAGGTGATCAGCGCGTACGCCGCAGAGTGGCTCTTGTTGAAGCCGTAGCCCGCGAAGTACTCGAGCAGATCGAAGATGCGAACCGCGGTGGCCTCGTCGTAGCCGTTCTTCTTCGCGCCATCGACGAAGATGCTCTTCTGCTTGGCCATCTCCTCGGGCTTCTTCTTGCCCATGGCGCGGCGGAGCATGTCGGCGCCGCCCAGCGAATAACCGCCCATTTTGCGGGCGATCATCATCACTTGCTCCTGGTACGTGATGACGCCGTACGTGTCTTGGAGGATGTCTTCGAGGTCGGGGTGCGGGTACTCGGTCTTGGCGCGGCCGTTCACGCGGTTGACGAAGTCTTCGACCATTCCCGTCCCGAGCGGGCCCGGACGGTAGAGCGCCACGGCGGCGACGATGTCTTCGAAGCGCTTGGGCCGAAGGTCTTTGAAGAGCTTCTGCATGCCCGTCGATTCGAGCTGAAACACGCCCGTGGTCTCACCGCTCTGCAGCAGCTCGTACGTCTCTGCGACCTTGCGCTTGAGATCGGGGTTCGACTCGGGCACGTCCTTCACGTCGACGGGGATCGTGTTGTGATCGAAGCCCTGGCCCGACGCGACGATGTCGGGCCGCTTGTTGATGAGCGCGACCGCGATGTCGAGCACCGTGAGCGTCGTGAGCCCGAGAAAGTCGAACTTCACGAGCCCCGCGTATTCGACCTCTTCTTTCGCGTACTGCGTGACGAGCTCGCCCGACGAGCCCTTGAAGACCGGAACGGTCTCCCACAACGGTCCTTCGGAGATCACGATGCCGGCGGCGTGCATGCCGGCGTGGCGGTTCATGTTCTCGACCTTCTGCGCGAGGTCGAGCAGCTCTTTCGTGCTGCCGCCTTCTTGGTACATGGCCTTGAGCCTGGGCTCTTGCTCCATGGCCTCGGCGATCGAGACGTTCTTCCCTTGCACGGGATCGGGAACGAGCTTGGCGACCGCGTCGACTTCGCTGAACGGCATTCCGAGCGCGCGTCCGACGTCGCGCACGACGCTCTTGCTCTTCAAGAGCTGAAACGTCGCGATCTGACCGACCGAGAGCGTCCCGTATTTCTCTCGGACGTACTGGATCGAGCGCTCGCGCTTGAGCATGCAGAAGTCCACGTCGAAGTCCGGCATGGACACGCGCTCGGGGTTCAAGAAGCGCTCGAAGAGGAGGTTGTACGGAAGCGGATCGAGGTCGGTGATGCCGAGCGAGTACGCGACGAGCGAACCCGCGCCGGAGCCGCGGCCCGGACCGACGGGGATTCCGTTGGCCTTGGACCAATTGATGAAGTCCTGGACGATCAAGAAGTACCCAGGAAACCCCATCTTGTTGATGACGTTGACCTCGATCTCGAGTCGATCGCGGTACGCCTGCTCGTCGACCTTCTTGCCGATCTTCTTGAAGCCGTCGAAGCGCTTCTGAAGACCCGCGCGAGAGAGCTCGCGAAAGTAGTCATCGACGTTGTCGACGACGTTGCCGACCTCGTCGCGGTACTTCGGCAACATGGGCTTGTGCGTGGGGTCCACGTGCTCCAACCGCTCGAGCACGCCCATCGTGTTCTTCACGGCGTCAGGAAAGTCTTTGAAGGCCTCGAACATCTCGTCCGGGCTCTTCAAGTACATCTCGGTCGAGCCGTGATCGGTGCGGTTGTAGTCGTCGAGGGTCATGCCTCCGGCGATGCAGCCGAGGAGCTTTCCTGCGATGGAGTCGTCGCGCTTGAGGTAGTGGCAATCGTTGGTGGCGACGAAGGGCAAGCCGAGGTCCTTCGCGGCGTTGATCAAGATCTCGTTGACGATCGGCTGCTCGTAGAGCCCGTGATTTTGCAGCTCGACGAAGAGCATGTCCTTCTCGACGACGTCGCGCAGGTTCGCGAGAAGGTCCGCGCCCGCCTTCGGCGAGAACTGCAGCACCGACTGCGGGACGAGCCCTCCGAGGCAGCCGGTGAGCACGATGATTCCGTCGCGCTTGGCCGCGAGGTCTTCGAGCGTCACGCGCGGCTCGAGGTGCGACGGAGTGTCGACCCAGGCCTTCGATACGAGCGCGATCAAGTTCTTGTAGCCCGTCATGTTGCGGGCGATGCAGACCATGTGATGCGCGGGCGTTCGATCGAGCCCCTTGGCGTCGAGCTTCTTCTCTTGCCCCGGAAACAGAAACCCGAGCTCGCACCCGAGCAGCGGTTTTACGCCGACTTCTTTCGCCTTTTTGTAGAAGTCGATGGCGCCGTGCATGTTGTTGTGATCGGTGAGCGCGACGGCCTTCATGCCGAGCTCAGCGGTGCGCTTCACGAGGTCTTTCACTCGAATCGCGCCGTCGAGCATGGAGTACTGCGAGTGCACGTGCAGATGAGCGAAGTCCGCCATGGGGGGTTCATCGCGGGTAGCACGGAGACCCCGGCGCGATCACGAAAGCGACAGAACTCACCGCGCGCACCGACGCAGAGCTCCAGCGATCGAGCGCGGTCCCGCCCGAGAATGAACGGTGATTCAGCGCGCGCGGCGCACCGCGTCGAGGCGCGAGTCCGAGCGCGGGCCGCCCTGACATCCGTGTCCTGTCGCACACTGAGCGCACGAGAAGCGCTTGAGCGCGATTTTTTCCGGTGGTACCTAAGCGACGCCTCGCGCTTTGCGCACACCTCTACGTTTCGCTCGACGAGCACCGCTCGACTCAGGAGTTCCGTACATGACCAAGCGACTTCTCACCCTCGCGACTGCTGGCGCTCTTATCGGCCTCGTGGGCTGTGGAGGCCCCGTCAACAATCCCGACGGCGGCAACAACCCGGACTCGAGCACGCCGACGGACGGCGGCGGCGGCGGTCCGGGCATGACGTACACGTACGTGATCAGCGAGCTCACGGTGAGCCCTGTTCCGCTCGACTCGAACTCGGCGATCACCGGCTTCAACCTCGACAACATCTACTCGGTGAACAGCGAAGGCTCGCTGCCGGACACCCCTCGCTCGTGTGATCGTCCCGACTCGCCCTCGATGCTCGACCAGGACCAGAACTGCCCCATGGGCGGATGGAACATGGCGACCGGCGCGTGCGGCATGAACATGCGCTGCGCTCCGGGCGCGGGCTGCCGCGGCGGCGTCGACAACCAGCTGCCGGGCATCCTCGACGCGATCGAGGCCGCTGCGAGCAGCTCGTTCCCGATGGGCATCCGCAGCGAGCTCACCAGCCAGATCAACCAGAACAAGATCTCGCTCGTCGTGCGCGTGACCGGCGTCAACAGCCTCACCGACGACAACGAAGTGACGGTCAAGGTCTACAACGGCTACCCCACGTTCACGACCGGCTGCGACAGCGTGCAGCCGATGCGCGAGTACGCGATCGCGGCGGACTCGCTCAACACCGCGTCGGACATCGAGTCGGCGAAGATCCAGTTCCCCGGCCGCATCGTCGGCGGACGTCTGCAGGTCACGGCGCCGGGCATGTTCCCGCTGCCGCTGCCCGAGATCATGGGCCGCTCGGTGATGCTCACCCTCACCAACGCTCAGCTCCGCGTGAACCTCACCGCCACCGGCGGCACGGGCGGAAACCTCGGCGGCTCGTTCAACGGCAGCCAGCTCCTCACCGCGATCCAGAGCCTCGCGCCGGACTTCGCGATGCAAGCGGCCACGATCATCGGCGGCTTCGTCGACATCGAAGAGAACGGCATCTGCCGTCCGATGCCGGGCTCGATGAACCCCATGTTCGGCGGCATCGGCGTGGGCCTCGGCTTCTCGCTCGTCCCCGCGACCACCGCGGCGATGTCTGCGCCCTCGCGCGGCGCGGGCACCTGCGGCGCCTCGTCGGGCAGCGACGCGGGCGGCGGCAACGGCTGATCCGCCACGCGAATCGCAGCGCGATCGCGTACGATCCGACGCCCCTCGAGAGCACTCTCGGGGGGCGTTCTTCATTTCGCGCACACGCAATCAAGTGACGAACTCCTCTTCGCAGCTCGACCCTCTGCTCGTCGATCCCTCGACGCCGATCGAGCGCGTCGCGTTCGCGATCGCGGAGGACTTCTATCCGTCCGCCAGCTACGCGTCGCTCTCCCAGGCGCTCGACGAGCTCGCCGAGCCGCTGGCCGCGCGGGTTGCTCGAAGCTCGGACCGCAGGCAACGCGCGCTCGCGCTGACCTCGCACGTGTACGGCGCGCTCGGCTTTCGCGGCGACGAAGAGCACTACTACGACCCGCAGAACAGCTTCATCCACCGCGTGATCGAGCGCCGCAAAGGCATCCCGATCACGCTGGCGATCGTGCTGATGGCCGTCGGGCGACGCGTCGGAGTCGCCGTCGATGGAGTGGGTTTTCCCGGGCATTTTCTCGCGCGAATCGGCGGAGACGACGGTTATCTCGTCGACCCGTTCGCGCGGGGTCAGATGCTCGACGTCCCCGCGCTCGAGCGGCTCGCGCGACGCGCGCTCGGGCCGCGCGCGACGGTCACCGCGCAGCAGCTCGCCGTGGTCGATGCCCGCGCGATCGCAACGCGAATGCTCACCAACCTCGACGTGATCTACTCTTCGCGTGGCGAGCACGCGCACGCGATGGTGGTGTGCGATCGTCTGTTCGCCCTCGACGGTCGCCCCGAGCGCGTGCGCGATCGGGGCTTGCACGCCCTCGCGCTGCGCGCGAACGAGAGCGCTGTCAGCGACTTGAAGCGCTACCTCGAATTGGCGCCCGAGGCCTCGGACGCCGCGCGGATTCGTGCGGCGATCGACAACGCGGCGAGCGGGCGTTCGGCGCTCAATTGACGGTCGAGGGACCGTTGCGCCAAGCGCCGAGCGCTGCCACCATCGCGCGTCGGGGGTTGAGCGATTCGTCTCACCCTGTGCTCAGGCCGTGAGTTCGAAGGAGAAGCTGTGATGAACCGAGTGTTGTGGGGAGTGGGTGCGTTGAGCGTCGTCGCGCTGTGGGGATGCCCCGGCGCGCCGTCGATGACGTGCGACGCTGGTGTCTGGCACACGCAACTCCGAATGTGCGTGGGGACGTGTAACGAGCTGACCATTCCTCGCTGCGGAGAGACGGGCGTGGACGCGAGCGCGTGCGCCGCGAACGAGACGATGTGCGGCGGTCGCTGCGTCAACACGCAGAGCGACCCTGCCAACTGCGGCCGCTGCGCAAACAGCTGCGCAGCGAGCGACGGAGGCCCGGCGAGCTGCAACGCTGGAGCGTGCGAGGTGCAGTGCCCGAGCGGCAGTCACGCGTGCGGAGGATCGTGCGTTGCGAGTGACAGCCCCACGACGTGCGGAGCCCGCTGCGAGCCGTGCCCTGCGGGAGCGGGCGAGCGCGCGACGTGCGTCATGAATTCGTGTGCCACCGAGTGCCTCGCGGGGTTCGAGCGCGTCGGCGCGGCGTGCGAAGTGATCGCGCCGCGCCCCATCTGGCCGCCAGGGACGAGCACGGTGACCAGCCTGCGTCCGACGCTGCGGTGGGAGTCAGCGATGGGCGTCGACGGGGCGCGCGTCGAAGTGTGTCGAGATCGCGCGTGCACGATGGTGGTCGCGACGATCGACGCGACAGGCACGAGCGCGCAGCCCGCGATGGATCTGCCGCGATCGACGGTGCTCTTCTGGCGCATCAAAGGCCGCGTCGGAGCGACGACGGGCACACGGACGAGCCCGACGTGGCAGTTTCGCACGCGCGCGAACGGAGCCATGGTGGACACCGCGCACGGCGTCGAGCTCGACGTGAACGGAGATGGGTTCACGGATGCGGCCATCGGTGCACGCAACGGCAACTACACGCTGCATCAGGGTTCTGCGACCGGACTCGCGCGCAGCGCGAGCGCGACCATCACAGGAGTTCGAATCAACCCGCTTCCCATCGCGCAACATCCAGTCGCCCCTGCAGGAGACACCAATGGCGATGGATACGGAGATTTGCTCGTCGGGTTTCCCGCCGAGTCGATGGGCGCGACCATGTTTGCAGGCTGCGCGCGCCTCTATCTCGGAAGCGCGTCGGGAGTGCAAACGACAGCGGCTCAGACGGTGTGCGGTATGGCCAACAGTGACGTGCTTGGTGTGGCGGTCGCAGGCGTCGGAGACATCGATCACGACGGCTACGCCGACGTCGCCATCGCCGCGTCTCAAGCCGATGTTCGCGGAATGGTTGATGCCGGAGCGGTCGGTGTTCACCGCGGCAGCCGCATGGGCTTCGAGCCCTCGCCTCGGTGGACTCTCTCGGGGCCAACCTCGGGTGGTTTCTTCGGTGCGGCCGTGGCGCCTTCGATCGACGTGAACGGTGACGGATTCTCGGACGTGATCGTTGGAGCGACCGGTTTCAACGGCGGGGCGGGAAACGCATTGGTGTTCCTTGGAAGTGGCGCCGGACTGCCTTCGACTGCGTCGGTCACTCTCACTGGTCCATCGACTCCCGATTCGTTCGGGGCGTCGATCGTAGCTGGTGATTTCAACGGTGATGGCCGCGGAGACATCGTCGTGGGCGTGCCGATGGGCACCAGTCCTTCAGTCGGAGTCGACGCTGGAAATGTGTCGCTTTTTCTCGGACAAGCGACGGGACTCGCTTCCACCGCGACGAACAGTCTCCCTGCGATTCAGAACCTGAGCTCGTTCGGCTTCTCGCTCGCTTCGCCGGGGGACACCAACCGCGACGGCTTCGACGACCTCGTCGTGGGCGCGCCGCAAAATCGCCCCGGCGGTCTCTCGAACGCGGGCTCGGCGTTCATCTTTCGCGGCTCTGCGTCGGGCTTGCCTGCGATGGCGTCGCAGACCATCGACGGAGCGGTGATGAGCGCGAGCTTCGGCATCAGCGTCGGAGGCAGCGGTGACTTCAACGGCGACGGCTTCGCAGACGCGATCATCGGCGCGTTCAACGCGAGCCCCGGCGGGCGCTCTCAAGCAGGAACCGCAGCGATCTACTCGGGCTCGGCAACGCAGCTCACGCTCGCGACGACGCTCGAAGGAGCGAGCGCGATGGACGGCTTCGGCGCGGTCGTCGCGCTTCGCACCCCCGCGCGAGCGCGCTCGGTGTATCACCCCCTCGCGTGTCTCGCCGCTCGCTGATCGCACTCGCTTCGCTCGCGCTCTGCGCACGCAACGCGCAGGCGCAGTCGCGCGAAGGAGCGACCGTTCGCGGCGATCCCGTCCGTGACGCGCGACGCGACGTCGAAGACTCCACGCGCTCGGGCACCGTCGTCGACCTTCGTGAGCGCGGACGCAACGCCCCCTCGCTCGCGCTCTTGCTCGATGAAGCGCCGTCGATGCACCCGCGCTCGACCGGCGACGGGCTCGCTCCGGCCTACGTCTCGATGCGCGGCGCGCCCACGGCGCAAGTCACCGTCGCGGTCGATGGAATGGTGCTCAACGACGCGTTCGCTCCGAGCGTCGACCTGTCGCAGCTCGCTCCGTCCGCGTTCTCTCGGGCCGACGTGTACCGCGGCGCAGGTCCGCTCCGCCTCGGAATGCAGGGCGTCGGCGGCGTCATCGAGCTGCACACGCGCGAGTCCACCGCGCGCGGAGCGGCTTGGGTCAGCGCGGGCGGCGGCTCGTTTGCGCAGCGAAGAGCGAGCGCGTTCGCGAGCGGCGGTCGCGTCGTGCGCGGCCTCGTCGCGCTGGCGTACCGCGGCAGCAACGGGGACTTTCTCTTCTTCGACGACAACGCCACGCCCGCCAACCTCGACGACGACAATCGCGATCAAGTCCGGCGCAACGCTGGCGGCGACGCGCTCGATCTGCTCGCTCGCGCGTGCGTGAGCGTCGTGTGCGTCCAAGCGCTCGGCGACGTGCGATGGGCGGGGCAGCCTGGACCGGGCGCGCTGCAGTTTCGACGAACGTACGTGGCGCAGGCGCGCTGGCTCTCTCGGCTCTTCGCGGTGATTCGTCGCGGCTCGCTGCGCATCGAGCCGTTCGCGGCGGTGCAGTGGCGACGCGACTCGTTCGGAGACCCGCTGCAAGAGCAGTCCCCGAGCGGCGCGTTGAGCGGAGGATTCGCGGTCGAATCGGGGATCAACGCGACCGTGCGCGAGCGCGCGATCACCGTCGACGCTGTGCTGCGAGCGCGCTACGACCGCTTCGAGACCAGCGACGGCGGGGCTGCGAGCGGCGCTGCGCGAGCGGCGCGCACGAGCGTTCTCGCGGGCATCGAGCTTCGAGCGCAGCCGCTCTCGAGCTTGGAGCTGAGCGGTGGATTCGGCTTCGACCTCATCGACGATCGCCCCGAGCTTCGCGGAACGGCGCGCTCACGCGCGCTCGCCTCCCCTCGCCTCGCCCTTCGCTGGCAGCCCAGCTCGTGGCTGGCCCTGCGCTTGACGGGCTCGATGCTCGAGCGCGCTCCGTCGCTCATCGAGCTGTATGGACTCGGCGAGTATTTGCGCTCGAATTCGTCCCTCGAGTCCGAGACGAGTTCGACCGTCGACCTCACGGCCATCGTGACCACCGCGTGGAGAGCGCTCTCTGCGCGCGTCGAAGTCGGCGCGTTCGCGCGCCGCGCCGATCGGTTGATCGTGCTCACCCGAACGAGCGCGCTGGCGATGAAGGCGCTCAATCTCCAGAGCGCCGACGTCTTCGGATTCGAGGCGAGCGCGAGGGTCTCGGTGTCCCGGTATTTCACGGTCACCGCGAGCTATTCGTTCACCTCGGCGACGCAGCGATCCACGGGTCCGACCGACGCGAAGCGCGTCCCGAACATCCCCGAGCACGACGCGTATGTGCGCGCCGAAGGACGTTGGAGCTTTCTTCGCGCGAGCGTCGAGGCCTCGGGCATCGCAGGGCTGTTCTTCGACATGGCCAACGCCTATGCGTCCCCGCCGAGGCTGCTCTTGGGTGCGTCGATCGGAGCGGAGATTCCCTGGGTTCGCGGGCTCTCAGCGGACGTCTCGGCGACGAACCTGCTCGACGTTCGCGAGGGGATCGTCCGCTACCCGAGCGGCCGCAGCGAGCGCGTCGCCGTCTCGGACTTCGGGGGATTTCCGCTTCCGTCGCGAGGGGTGTACCTCTCGTTGTCGTGGACCTTCGAAGCAGCCCCGCCCTCGCGTTGATCTCGGCGCTCGCGCTCTCGTGTGGCGCACCGACGCCGAGCCCCAGCGGCTGTCCATCGTCTTCGCCCACCGCGCGGCTGTGGGTCTCGACCAGCGACTATGCGAGCGGGCATTTGTGCTCGCTCGCGACGGAGTCGTCCTGCGTCCAGAGCGAGCTCGACACGCTCACCGGAGACTCGATCCTCTTCGCGCACGGGTCTCGAATCGTCTCGCTCGACTACGTGCGCGGCTCGGTGGATCAGATCCGCGTCTACCGCCCGCTCGACGGCGGAAGGGTGATGTTCGAGGGCAGCAGCCAGGCGATCCGCGCACAAGGAGAAGCGACGGCAAACGCTCGCGCCTACCTCCCGATCGACGCGCGCCGCGCGCTGTTCTCGCGCAACGACTACTCGTCGCTCGGCGTATTCGATGTCGAGGCGCGCGCGGTCGTCGGTCACGTCGCGCTCGATGACTTCAAGGCTGGATCCATCCGCGCGGCTCCTTCGACGATCGTCGCGGACGGCGCTCGCGCGTTCGTCACGCTGCAGCGCTGGGACGGCGCAGCGCTGAGCGCTCCGCGCAACGCCGCGATCGCTGTGGTCGACACGACGACGCTCGCGGTCATGGACGCTGCGCCCGCGACGCCCAGCGTCGACGCCATCGAGCTGCCGCTCGCCAACCCGTTCGGTCAGAGCTCGCTGCGCGAGCACGCGCTCTTGATTCCGTGTGCGGGGTCGTTGCAGCGGGTCGGAGACGGAGGCGTCGTGCGTGTCGACACGGCGACGATGCAGGTCACCGGCACTTTCGCTGACGAAACGACGCTCGGCGGCAACCCGCTGCACGCGTTGTGGCTCGACGCCGATCGCGTCTTGCTGGTGGTCATGACCGAGCCCGCGCTCGACCGCGAGATGTCCGTCGGATCGACCAGGCTCGTCGAGTGGTCGCTCTCGAGCAATCGCGTCACGAAGACCTGGATCGAGGTCCCCGAGTACTCGCTCACCGCGCCGGTGCTCGGCGTCGATGGCCGCGTGTACATCGGCGACCGCGGGCGGCTCATGCCCGCGCGCGCCTCGGGCGTGGTCGCGTTCGACGCGCGAACGGGCGAGCGGCTCTCGGCGAACCCGATCGCGATGGGCCTTCCCCCATACTCGCTGCTCGCCGCGCGATAGCCCGCAACCGCGAACCACTGGCGCGCGGCGCGCGTGGGTGCATCGCGCACCCACCATGGCATCGCGGAAATCAGCGGATCGAGCGCGCTCGGCAGACCGCCGTCTATCGCGAGAATCGCCCGAGATTCACGCGCTCGTTCGCGAGCAAGGGCAAGCGCAGCGCGCGCACTTCGCGGTCGATGCACGCAGAGAGCGTCGGCGACGGCGAGCCTTCGAGGCGGACCGCGCCGACCCTTCCCTCGGCGTCGAAGTCGACGATCGGAGCGATGCCGGACGCGTCTCCGCAGGAGTTGTTGCGCTCGCACGCGTCGAAGCAGTGTCGCGCGCGCTGACCAAGCGAGCGCTGCACCGCGCGAAATCCAAGCTGCGCTTGCGGAGGGACGGTCGCCGCCGTCAGCACCGTCCGCGACGGCTGCGCGCGACGCACGTTGAGAGGAGCGTGCGGCGCCGGGTGCGGCTCGCTGTTCGACGGGCCCTGCGCGCTCGCCACGGTGCTCGACGAAGCGGTCCAGTGAAGCTCGTCGCGCGCCGCGCGGCGAGGGTCGAGCTCGATCGACCACTCGTCGCTCCCGCGACGGGCCACGGCGCGCACCGCGCGAGAGACGCGAAACACCCTGGCCGAACGCGGGACGGACACGCCCTCGACCGTGAGCTCTGCGCCCTCGGGAAGCGCGGGAAGCTCGACGAGCTCGCCGTCTTCGCTCAAGCCGAGCGCGCGATCATCGACGGCGCCGTCCGGCGTCTGCGCGAGCGGCGACTCGACGCGCTGCCCGTTTTTGTCGAGGACGAACTCGCTGCCCGCGGCGAGCGAGGACGGAGCGCCTCCTCGGTGCGCGGCGTCGACCACGCCCGAGAGCACTCGAACGCGCACGTTGTCGCCTTCGATCTTCGCGACGAACGTCCCGCGCTTGGCCACCACGCGCCACTCGTGGGCGTCGAGCGAGAGCTTCGCTGAGCCAGGGCTCACGTCGACGCGCGCCTCTCCGCGCACGAGCTCTGCGGCGCTCTCACCGCCCTGCATCGCGCCGATGTGCAGCTCGCTCTCGCCGCGCGCGTCGAGTCGCTGACCGTGCGCCGCCGCGATGAGGGCGCGCGAGGTGGCGCTGCGGCCGTGCAATCGATCACCGGATCGAACGCGAGACCGCGCGGTGAGCGGCGAGCGCTCTCCCGCAGCGCTGACGTGATCGACGTCGTTGGTCGCGAGCAGCACCCGCGCCTCGGGCCACGCGGCGATCGCCGGCAGCGGAGCCTCTCCGCCGGTGTGCGTGGTCGCGGGCTGTTGCGCGGAGGGACCGTGGTTCGACGACGGGCCATGGGCGAGCTGCTGCGGCGCCGGCGCGCTCACGAGCCTCCACGCGAGCAGCGCGCCTGCGGCGAGCGCCAGCCCGCCTCCGACGACCGCGTACGGACGCACGGGCGCGGGCTTGCGAATACGCCCAGCGCGGATGTCCTCTGCGGTCTGGTCTGCGGCCTTCGCGATCATCGCGTCGACCTTGGCCCAGTCGAGCTCGGGCTGAGAGGTCTTGCGCACGCGTTGGACGAGCGCCGCGCCGGTCTTCAACCGAACGGCGCGAACCCGACACTCGTCGCACGATTTGGCGTGCTCGATCGCGGTTCGATCGCCGTTGAAGAGCTCTTCGTCAGTGGGGTGATTCTCGGCGCTCATGCATGCACCTCAGCGAACCTCTTCGAGACCCAACTCGCGCGCGATCGAGTCGAGCGCAGGATCCTTGGCCATCGCCGCGTACACCTCGCGCCGCGCGTAGAAGAGCCGCGTGCGAACGGTGAGCACAGGCGCGTCGACCATGGTGGCGATCTCCGACGCAGGGACGCCTTCGAGGTCGTGCAGCACGAACACGACGCGCTTTTTGTCCGAGAGTTGATCGAGGATTGTGTAGAGCGCGCGAAGCCGCTCAGCGGTCGCGGCGCCCGAGGCGGGCGACTCGAGCTCGGGCGCGGGGGGCTCGGGGACGGTGCTGTCGCGCGCGAGCTGCGGGCGGGACTTCTGCGCGCGCAGGTACATCAGCGAGACGTTGACCGTCACGCGGTGCAGCCATGTGCTGAACCGCGATTCAGCGCGAAACGCGTTGAGCGATCGAAACACCTGCACGAACACCTCTTGGACGACGTCTTCGAGGTCCGCGCGAGGCCCGATCATGCGCAGGACGAGCCGCGCGACGTCGCGCTTGTGGCGAGTGTACAGGTCGCGAAAGCCCGCGCTGTCTCCGCTCTGCGCGCGGCGCACATACGGAGGGATGCCCTCGTCGGTGTTCGACGCGCTCGATGACTGCGAGGCGTGAAGCTGCGTGACTGAAGCGAGGGCGGGTGCGTGCATGGGCGAACCTCCGTCCAGGGCTCTTGGCCGCGGGGAAGAAGGCTCGTTTGCTTCGCCCTGGGCACCCTGGCTCGCGGCGTCGGGGGCCGCGGTATCTGCTGGGATGCTGGAGGGCCGGCTGCCATTCATAGCGATTCGACGTTGTACCACCGGCGCCCGCGACCGCAGGGCAAGACCGCGTTCGACAGGGAGTTGCTCGGCGCAACAGCGCGATTCAACGGCGCGAAACCGCGGTCATCTGCGCATTCGGCGGGTCAACGCCGAGTACACGTCCGCTGCCACGAGCCCAACCACGACCGTCGCGACGACCACGCTCATGGGCTCTCAGGTGCACCCGCGCGGCGCGGCCCAGCAACTTTTTGGGCACGATTCGCGGGGCTCGCGCGTTGAGCCTGCCGAGCGCACCGAAAACCGTTGTAGAAACCGCGCCCGGTCCGCGGCGCGAGCGCGGCGGATCGGCACTGGAGACAAGGCATTGATCGTCGCGACTGGATTGACCAAGCGATACGGAGCGAGGGCCGCGGTGGACGGGATCTCGTTCGAGATTCCCAAGGGCCAGATCGTGGGATTTCTCGGCCCCAACGGCGCGGGAAAGAGCACGACGCTGCGCATGATGGCCGGGTTTCTCCCGCCCACGGAGGGCACGGTGACGATCGACGGGCTCGACGTGCAAGAGGACTCGATCGCCGCGAGAGAGAAGCTCGGGTACATGCCCGAGACCGTTCCGGTCTATCCCGAGCTGCGAGTCGAGGAGTTTTTGTCGTTTCGCGCGGAGCTGAAGGGCGTTCGCTCGTCGGGGGGCGCGCGCAAGAAGGCCGTCGCCCGAGCGATGGAGCTCACCAAGCTCGAGGACCGCGCCAAGTGGCTCGTGGGAGAGCTCTCCAAGGGCTACAAGCAGCGCGTCGCGCTCGCCGACGCCATCGTCGCGAACCCGCCGGTGCTCATCCTCGACGAGCCCACGGCGAGCCTCGATCCGAACCAGATCGTCGAGGTCCGCGAGCTCATCAAAGCGCTCGGAAAAGAGCACACGATCGTCATCTCGACGCACATCCTCCCCGAGGTCGAAGCGACCTGCTCGCGCGTGATCATCCTCACCAAGGGCAAGGTCGTCGCGCAAGGCACGATGGACGAGATCCGCGCGCGGCTATCGTCGGACAAGCGCGGTCTCTCGATCGTGTTTCGCGGGGAGAAATCCTCGCTCGAACGCGCGCTCGGCCGCTGCGACGGCGCGG
Organism: Polyangiales bacterium; assembly: GCA_046351515.1. Taxonomy (GTDB): domain Bacteria; phylum Myxococcota_A; class Polyangia; order Polyangiales. Next base: position 432,539 of record JAXLYJ010000005.1, on the reverse strand, counting down.
CGTTGCTCGACGTGCAGACGGTCGAAGACAACGTGAGACGCGCGTCGATCGAGCTCGTCGACCAGGACGGAGACGCGAGCGAGCGAGTCGAGAAGCTCGTGAGCGCGCTCGTAGGCGAGTCCGTGGGCGTGCGCGAGGTGGCGCTCGCCGCCAAGAGCCTCGAAGAGGTGTTTCGTGAGCTCACGACCACCGATCGCGCCGAGGACAAGAGCGAGGCGAACGAAGAGAGCGAGAAGGAGAAATCCAAGTGAGACGCGCGTGGGCCATCTTCAAGCGCGAGCTCGCGGCGAGCTTCTACACGCCGCTGGCGTACGTGATCCTCGTCGTGTTCTTGCTGTGGAACGGCGGGACCTTCGTGCTGCTGCTGCAGCAGTTCGCGGCCAACCCTGAGATCAGCGGGACCCGCGGGCCGCTGCAGCTCTTGTTCGGCGGCTCGATCCTGTACTTCCTCCCGATCCTGCTGTTTTGCCCGGCGATTACCATGCGCTCGTTCGCCGAAGAGCGCCGCGCCGGAACGCTCGAAGCCCTCATGACCGCGCCCGTGCGCGACGTCGAGGTGGTGCTCGGCAAGTACTTCGCAGCGCTCACGGTGTACGCGACGATCTGGGCTCCGACCGCGCTCTACGCGCTCGTGATCCGAAAGTTCGGCGCCGTCGACTGGGGCACGCTCGCCTCGGCCTACCTCGGCACGATGCTGCTCGGCGCCGCGTTTATCGCGCTGGGAATCCTCGCGAGCGCCATGGCCCGCTCGCAGGTCACGGCGTTCATCCTCGGCTTCGCGCTCACCAGCGGGCTCTTTCTCGCAGGGCTCGGCAAGTACGTCTTCGAGTCCGAGACGCAGCAGGCGCTCTTCTCGCACCTCAACCAGTGGGAGCACATGGAAGAGTTCGCCGTGGGCGTGGTCGACACGCGTCGCGTGGTCTTCTACTGCTCGATCGCCGCGCTCGCGCTCTTTCAGAGCGTCCGCGTCCTCGAAGCGCGCAAGGGAGTGCAGTGACCATGAGCGACAAGGACACCGCTCGCGCGAAGGCTCCCTCGAAGCTCGAGTCGACGCTCACGACGCTCGCAGGCGGCCCCGCCTCGGCGCTGCTCGGGATCGTGCTCTTCGCGATGATCAACGTGCTCGCCGCGCGGCACTACCGTCGCTTCGACTGGACCAAAGCCAAGCTGTTCACGCTCTCGCAGCGCTCGCAGCAAGTGGCCCGCTCGGTGCGCGACCCCGTTGAGATCGTGGTCCTGCTGGGCCGCGCCGAGCCGCAGTGGCGCGACGCCGTCGAGCTCGCCGAGCGCTATCGCGCGCTCAGCAACAAGATCACCGTTCGAACCATCGACCCCGATCGCCAACGCGAGGCGTTCGTCGCGTTTCTGCAGCGCTACGGCCTTCGCGCAGGGCGGTCTTCGCAGAGCGACATCGCCGCCGAGGCGGGCATCGTCGTGATCCGCGGCGAGCGACACTTGGAGATCCGTCGCGAAGACCTCGCGGCGCTCGGCGACGCGCAGCGAGCGGGCGGCGGCGACGCGACGGCGGGCGAGCGGCTGGCCAACGCGCGCGTCACCGTCGAGCGCGCGCTCTCGAGCGCGATCGTGCAGATCGAGCGCGGAGATCGCCCCACGCTCTGCGTCTCGACCGGTCACGATGAAGTGCCCATGCAGGGCAGCGACGAGTCGATGCAGCTGTTTCTGCAAGAGCTCGAGCACGACAACATCACCACGCGCGCCGTCGAGCTGCGCGGAACAGCGTCGGTCCCCTCCGACTGCGACGCGCTGCTGATCGCGGGACCGAGGCAGGCGTTCACCGAGGGCGAGGCCAACGCGGTCGCGCGCTACGGACAATCCGGCGGAAACCTCCTCATCCTCCTCGATCCCTTCTTCGTCGATCGTCACCACGCGCCCTCGGGGCTCGAGTCGGTCACGCGCCTCGCGGGCATCGAGCCGACCAGCTCAGTCGTGGTCGAGGCCGACCCGCAGAAGCTGCTCGAGGGGCTGCCTCCGATGGTGTTCACCGCGGGAGACTTCGGCTCGCACGAGATCGCCCACAATTTTCGCGGCATCGACGCCGAGGTGCTCGTCCGCACCTCTCGCGCGCTGCGCGTCTCGTCGGGCGCCTCGGTGCAGCCCGAGTCCATCCTTCGCACGACGAACAACAGCTGGGCCGAGACGGGCGAGCTCGACGCGGTGCGCGACGGGGCGCTGCGACGCGACGGAAGCGACATCGCGGGGCCCGTCGACATCGCCGTCGCCTCACGCATCCCCGACGCGCGCGCTCGCGCGGGACGCGCGGCGAACGGCAGGGTCGTCGTGTTCGGCTTCAGCTACCTCGCGACGAACGAGTCGATGGCGACCGGGGCGCGCGCGCGCTTCGTGGACGCGGCGCTGCTGCAGGCCTCGGTCGGGTGGCTCATCGAGCGCAGCGACCTGATCGACGTTCCGCCGAAGCCTGCGAATTCAGCGGCGCTCATGGTCTCGGCCGAGAGCGTGAAGATGGTGCGTTGGTACGCGTTGGTGTTCGTTCCGCTCGCGGCGCTGCTCGTGGGCGTCGCGGTGCTGCGCGCGCGAAAGAGCGTGGAGTGATCGATGGCGAAGAAGAATCAGCTTCGCACGACAGGAGTGCTCGCGGTGATGGTCGCCGTCGGAGCGGCGGGTCTCTGGTGGTCCAACCGCCAGGTGCCCGACATCGTCCGTGACGAGCGACACGCCCGCGTGTTCTCTGCGCTGCGACGAGACCAGATTCAGCGCATCGAGGTCGACCGCGGGATCGAGCAGTTCACCTGTCGCAAAGACGGCGCGCGCTGGCTCGTCGAGCGCGGCAACCGCGCCTCCGAAGCGGACGACACCGAGGTCGAGCGCATGCTCACCGAGGCCGAATACGCGCAGCCAACGCGCGTTCTCGGCGCCCTCGACGCGCAGCAACGCCATCAGTTCGGCCTCGACGCCCCGCGCGCGCGCGTCACCCTCCGCGAGTCGAACGCGACGGTCTCCACCCGATTCACCATCGGCGCCGACGTCCGCGACGAGCGCGCCGTCTACGTCGAGTACGACGGCAAAGGCTTCGTGCTCGCGCGCTCGGTCGCCGACGCGTTTCTCGTCCGCGCCCGCGACCTGCGCTCGCGCAACATCGTCGAGGTCGAGGTCGACCGCGTCACGCGCATCGAGCTTCGCTCGGGCGAGCGCAGCACCGTCCTCGCCAAGCAGAACAACGTGTGGCGCCTCGAGGACAACGAGCGCGTCGGGCGCGCGGCGATCGACGCGCTGCTCGGAGATCTGCGCGAGCTTCGCGCGACCCGCTTCGTCGAAGACAACGCCGACGACGCGGCGCTCGCGCGGTTCGGCCTCGATCGGCCTCGGGCCACGATGACCGTCACGCGCAGCGGACGACCGGCGCTCGTGATTCGCTACGGAGGCCCCTGCCCCGAGCACGCCGACGAGGTGATCGCGCGCCGCGACGACTCGCGCGAGATCGCGTGCGTCGCCCGCACGAGCTTCGACAACGCCGCGCGCACCGCCGACGATCTGCGAGACAATCAAGTGCTCTTCGCGCGCTCGGACGAGGTCGAGCGCGTGCTCTTGCACGGGCCGAGCGGCGAGGTCACCGCGCGGCGCAACGCCGACAGCTGGCGGCTCGAAGGAGTGCGTGGCGACGCCGACGCCGACAGCGTTCAACAGTGGCTCGACGCGCTCTCGTCGTTGCGCGTCGAGTCGCGCTTGCCCGAGAGCGAAGCGCCCGCCCGATCGCTCGCCCCTGCGACGATGTGGATCGAGGTCTCGCGCACCGGAATCGAAGGACGCGAGCGCATCGAGATCGGCGCGCGCGACGCCGACCACGTGTACGTTCGTCGAGAAGGCGAGCGATCGATCCTGGCGATGTCGACCGCCGCAGAGACGACCCTCTTCGTCGACGCCGCGCGCTTTCGCTCGCAGGCGGTCATCCGTGACGTGCCCGACGAGCTGCGCGCGCTCGTCACCGAGAGCAGTGATTTTCGCGACGAAGTGAGCCGAGACGCCGGACGTTGGTCGCTCATCCACCCCTCGAGCGGCGACGCAGATCCGGTGGTGATGCGCACGATCTCCGAGCGCCTCGCCTCGCTCGACGCGCAACGCTGGGTCTCGCTCTCGCCGCGGCCCGAGCACGGACTCGACCGTCCGCGCGCGCGGTTGATCGCGCGCTTCGAGGAGAAGGCGCGCCCAACGCTGACGCCGGCGCCGACGGCGGCCCGCGCGTGCGCGAGTACCAAATCGCGATCGGCGCGGCCATCGCCGGCGGAGGGGCGTACGCGCGCATCGTCGATCGCGACGGCGTGTTCGTGCTCGGGCAGTCCGCGCTCGACGAGCTCTTGCAGCCGCACGTGGATCGCGAGGTGCTCGCGTTCGACCGAAGCGCCGTGCAGCGCATCGAGTGCCAACAGCGCGGGCAACCGCGGTTCGTCCTGCGTCGCGAGGCGAGCGGATGGCGCGTCGAAGGCGGCGCGAGCTTCGATCGTTCGCGAGTCGAGGCCATGCTCGAGACGCTCTCATCCGTGCGAGCGCCAAGAGTGTTTGGCTATGGACCAAGCGCCGCGAACGCCGCGCTCGGCGAAGCGTCGGTCGCGCTCTCGCTGAGCGAAGGCGACGCGGCGACACGAATCGTGCGGCTCACGCTCGGAAGGGAGTTCGCAGGCACACCCTCTGGGGTCTACGCTCGCGTCGACGACACGGACGCGACCATGAGCGTCTCCGAGGAGGTCTCGCGTGCCATCCGAGCCTGCGCACCTTGAATTGATCGGCCGCACCATTGGCGGCAAATACCTCGTTCAGCGGTTGATCGCTGAAGGAGGGATGGGCGCGGTGTTCGAAGCCACGCACGTGGACATCAACCGGCGCGTCGCGCTGAAGGTCTTGCACCCAGAGACGCTCGACTCCGAGGGCAGCGCGCGGTTTCTCAACGAGGCGCGCGCGGTCAACGAGGCGCGTCATCGCAACATCGTCGAGGTCAGCGACTACGGCACGGACGCGGGTCGCACGTATCTCGTGATGGAGTACCTCGACGGAACCACGCTTCGCGAGTGGCGCTCGGCGCTGCCCGAGGCGAGCGTGGGCACCATCGTGCGAGCGCTGCTTCCGATCGGCAGGGCGCTGGCGTTCGCGCATCAGCGCGGGTTTGTCCACCGCGACGTGAAGCCCGAGAACATCGTGATCGCGCGCGAAGAAGGGATGGCCGAGCCCACGCCGAAGCTCTTGGACTTCGGCGTCGCGAAGTTTCGCTCGTCGCGCGAGCGCCTCACGCGAACCGGCGCCACCCTCGGAACGCCGATGTACATGGCGCCCGAGCAAATCGGCGCGTCGAAGGACGTCGGCCCCGAGGCGGATCAATACGCCTTCGGCTGCGTGTTGTACGAGTGCATCTCGCGCGCCGCGCCGTTCACCGCGAAGTCGCTCACGTCACTCGCGCTGGCGAAGGCCACGACGACTCCGACGGACATTCGCGAGCTGGTCCCGTCGGTGTCGCCAGAGCTCGCAGCGTGCATCGCCCGCGCGATGTCGATCTCGCCCGAGACGCGGTGGCCGTCGATGGACGCGCTGTGCGACGCGCTCGAGCCGTTCGCGAGCGCCGAGGTGATTCCGTGGGTCGCGACGGGAGAGCGAAAGACCGTGCCTGCGTCGATCGCGCCCACCGAGGACATGCCACGGCAGGTCGCGGTCGCGTTGATCCGCGAGAGCGCAGCGTCGATTCCCGCCCCTGCGAACGTGACGCCGCCCGAGGACGCGCGGCCGGCGCAGCTCGATCTCACGCCGAGTGAGCCGCCGACGAACGTGGCCGACGCGCATCGCGACGACCCGACGAAGAAGGTTCCCGTCGCGAGAGTGGCGGCCTCGTCGATCCTGCCGATCGAGCCGGCGTCACAGGCGTCGTCCGAGGTCGCTTCGCCGACGAGCAACCGTTCGACCGCATGGGTGATCGGAGGCGTGCTCTTGGTCGGCGTCGCGCTGGTCGTCGCGCTCTCGCTGCGCTGAATCTCGTTCAGCGAGGACGACGCGCGGCGGGGTCGTCCGGCGAGGGCGTGTCCGTCGTGTGGCTGCGGTAGTTGATCAACCCGCGCGAGTCGGCCTGTCCGTTGGCCGCGCGACGGGTGAACTCACCCGTCACGGTGACCTGCGCCCCACGGTAGAAATCCGTGGGGATTTGCGGCGGGGCCATCGCGCCGAGCTGCGCTCCCGGTTGCGGCGCCGGCGGGCGACCGCTGCGAGCGGCGCGCTGCGCGTCGAGCACTTCGTACTGAAACTGCGCGTAGCCCGTGACCTGGATCCACTTCTCCTGGTCCTGCTCGTTCGCGTTGTCCGCGAGATACACGTGCGGGCGCTCTTCGTTGCAGTGGTCGCGCTCGAGGCAGAGTCGCTGCGGGTTCGAGTTGGGGACGAACTCTTCGTGCACCTTCACGATGAAGCCGCGCACCTGGACGCTCTTGGTCCAGTTCTTCGCCGCGAAGTGACGCACTCCGTACACCGTAAAGATGTCATTGGAGCCCGACGGATGCGCCGGAGGCGGAGGCGGCAACGTTGGAACGGCGGGGAGATTCGCTCGGCGAGCGTTCGCTCCCTCTTCGACGGTGATGTTGAGCTTGCTCTCGCCGCCGCACGCCACGGCGAGCGCCGTGCCTGCGATCAGTCCCGAGAGGGCGAGCCATGTAGTCCGCATCGTGTGTGTGCCTCCGCGACGAAAAACGTTCGCGCGGGCGGGACCGTATCACGCGCACATTTCGCGGCTCAACCCTCTTCGAGCCGCGGCTGTTCGGCGCGGACCGCACGCGGCGTTTGACCGGGCCTCGGCTGGCTCACTACCCTTCGCAGGTCGGATCCATGCTTTCGCCTCGTGGCCGTCGCATCCTGTTCGCGCTCGTCTCGGAGTACATCGCCAGCGGTGAGCCCGTCGCGTCGAGCGCGCTCGCGCGGGAGATGGAGCTCTCGAGCGCGTCCATTCGCGCGGTCCTCGCCGAGCTCGAAGGGCAGGGATTGCTGCACAAACCGCACACGAGCGCGGGCCGAATCCCGACCGAGCGCGCGCTGCGTGTGTTCGTCGACGCGCTGCTCGCCACGATCGAGCTGCCCGCGGATCTTCGCAGCAACATCGAGGCGAGGTTTCGCGAGATCGACCCCGGCCCCGAGGCGGCGTTGAAGGCGACGAGCAAGCTGCTCGCGGACGTCTCGGGCGTGGCGTCCATCGTGATGGCCTCTCCGTCGACGGACCGCACGCTTCGAGAGCTCCGGTTCATTCAGCTCCGCGCGAACGAAGTGCTCGCGGTGCTCGTGGGCAGCGACGGCACCGTGCAGAACCGCGTCCTGCGCTCGGAGCAGCCCATTCACCCGCCAGAGCTCGAGCGCATGAACAACATGCTCACGCAGATCGTCGCGGGGCGCACGCTCGCCCAGGTGCGAACGCTGCTCGGGCACGAGCTCGAGACCGAGCGAGCGCAGGCCGACGCGCGGCTGCGGCTGGCGCTCACCCTGGCTGAGCGCGCGCTCTCGACCGCCGAACAGCCGGTCGAGCTGCTGGTCGAAGGCGCGGCGCAGTTGATTCAACGACCGGAGTTCGCGGACATCGACCGGGCTCGAAGCGCGCTCAAGACGCTCGAAGACAAGGCGCTGCTCGTGCAGCTGATCGATCGAGCGATGGCGGCGCCGGGCATTCATGTGCTGATCGGCGCCGAGGACGAGGTCACGGGAGCGGGCGCGCTCACGATGGTCGCCGCGCCGGTCGCAGGGGGAGCGATCGGCGTGATCGGGCCGACGCGGATCGATTACGGGGCGGTGGTTCCTGTGGTGAAGATCACCGCGGGCGTGCTCGAACGGGTGCTCGACCCGGACGGAAACGAGCACAAGAGCTGAGCGAACAAGCGTGGGGAATTTCGCGCAGTTCGTCGCACCGAGCCGCAACGAAATCGACTACCTTTCGCCTCCCCTATAGCGGCTTCGGCGCTCAACGGTCACGTGACGTCACGCGCGATGCAGAGTGCATCGCCGCGTGGCGCGCCGCGGAGCAGCGACGCCGACAATAGCAACGTGGAGGAGGCTCGGACCTATGTCATCCGCCGTTCAGTTCGAAACCCTGGTTGAGATCTACAAGCGCAGCGTCGGTCGCTTCGCGAGCCGCGAGCTCTTCGGAGAGAAGAAGGACGGCGCGTGGTCGTGGATGACCTACGGGCAGTTCGCGCAGATGACCGACGATCTGCGCGGCGGACTCGCGCAGCTCGGCGTCGGGCCCGGGGACAAGGTCGCGGTGATCTCGAACAACCGCAGCGAGTGGGCGATCGGCGCGTATGCGACGTACACGCTCGGCGCGGCGTACGTGCCGATGTACGAGGCGCAGCTCGAGAAGGACTGGGAGTACATCCTGAAGGACTGCGGCGCGAAGGTGCTGTTCGTTCCGGACGAGAAGTTCGCGGCGAAGATCGAGAAGATCCGCCCGAACTTGCCCGCGCTCGAGCAGGTGATTCGCATCGCGGGAGACGCTTCGGACAAGGACACGATGGGCTCGCTGCGAAAGCGCGGCGCAGAGACCCCCGCGCCGATCTTCGAGCCCAAGCCCAACGACCTCGGCGGACTCATCTACACCTCCGGAACCACGGGAAATCCCAAGGGCGTCATGCTCTCGCACGCCAACATCGCGAAGAACGTGACGAGCATGCACGCGATCTTTCCGATGGCGAGCGAGGACCGATCGCTGTCGTTCTTGCCATGGGCGCACTCGTTCGGTCAGGTCGTCGAGCTGCACGGACTTTTGTCCATGGGCGCGTCGATGGGCATCGCCGAAGCCGTGGACAAGATCGTCGACAACCTCGCTGAAGTGCAGCCCACGCTGCTGTTCGCCGTTCCGCGCATCTTCAACCGCATCTACGACGGCCTGCAGAAGCGCATGGCCAACGAAGCGAGCTGGAAGCGCGCGCTGTTCTTCAAGGGCCTCGCGCTCGCCAAGCAGCGTCGCGAAGGCTCGCTCGGCGGGCTCGGACAGTTTCAGCTCAACCTCATCGACAAGGTCGTCTTCGGCAAGGTCCGCGCGCGCTTCGGCGGTCGGCTCAAGTACGCGTTCTCGGGCTCGGCGGCGCTCAGCAAGGACGTCGCCGAGTTCATCGATAACCTCGGGATCATGGTCTACGAGGGATACGGACTCACCGAGACGTCGCCCATTTTCACCGCGAATTACCCGGACAATCGCAAGATCGGCTCCGTCGGAAAGCCCATCCCCGGCACGCGCGTCGAGATCGATCACAACAACAACCCCACTGATGACCCCAAGCAGGGCGAGATCATCTGCCACGGTCACAACGTGATGATGGGGTACTTCAACCTCCCCGAAGAGAACGCCAAGGTCTTCACCGACACCAAGGGCCTGCGCACCGGCGACCTCGGCTACGTCGACTCGGACGGCTACCTCTACATCACCGGTCGAGTGAAAGAGCAGTACAAGCTCGAGAACGGCAAGTACGTCGCCCCGGCGCCCCTCGAAGAGTCGCTCAAGCTCTCGCAGTACATCGCCAACGTGATGATCCACGGCGCGAACAAGCCGTTCAACGTCGCCGTGATCGTCCCGGACATGGAGATGCTGAAGAAGTGGGCCGCTGAAAAGGGAATCGCGACCGACCCGATCCCCGATCTGTTCAATCACCCCGAGACGCAGTCGCTCTTCCGCAACGAGATCAATCACCAGCTCAAGGACATCAAGGGCTACGAGCGACCGCAGAAGTTCGTGCTCGTGCACGAGGACTTCACGACGGCGAACGACATGCTCTCGCAGACCCTCAAGCTCAAGCGCCGCAACGTCGTCGCCAAGTACAACGAAGACATCGAGAGCATCTACGTGCAGGCCCAGAAAGAGGGCAAGCACAAGGACTGAGGTCATCGCGATTCGGTCAGTAAAATCGCTGATCGAATCGCACAGCGTGCCGCGCGTCGTCGAAGCTCCACAGCGCCCCTCCCCGCGGCGCTGACGCTCGACTCTCTCGCGATACGCGCTCGAACGCGACGCGCGACGCCCCCGCGCCGCGCGTGAACGTCACTCGTCGCTGAACAGTCGATCGAGCTCGGCGCGCGTGAGCACGCCCGAGACCTTCTCGTCTTGCTCTTGTCCGAGCACGTTCTCGACCAGCTCGCGCTTCTTGGCGCTGAGCTCGAGGATCTTCTCTTCGATCGTCCCGCGGGCGACGAAGCGATACGCCGTGACGACCTTGGTCTGCCCGATGCGGTGCGCGCGATCCGTCGCTTGATCTTCGACCGCGGGGTTCCACCAGGGATCGAAGTGCACGACGGTGTCGGCGCCGGTGAGGTTCAAGCCCGTTCCGCCGGCCTTCAGCGAGATCAAGAAGACGGAGACCTTCTCGTCCTTGTTGAAGCGATCGACGCGCGACTGACGGTCCTTCGTGTCGCCGTCGATGTACTCGTACGTGACGCCGTCCTGATCGAGCGCGGTCTTGATGAGCTGCAGCATCGAGACGAACTGCGAGAACACCAGCGTCCGGTGCCCGCCTTGCTGCGCCTCGCTGATCAGCTCGCGCAACGCCAACAGCTTGCCCGAGGTCTCGTCGCTGAACGGGCCTGTGATCCCGAGCAACCGCGGGTCGCACGCGGCCTGACGCAGTCGCGTGAGGCCCGCCAGGATCTGCAGCTGCGAGCGCGCCAGTCCGTTCGCTTCGACCTCGCCCATGATCGTGTCGCGCACGCTCTTGAGCACGGTCTTGTACACAGCGAGCTGCTCTGGCGGCATTTCGCACAGCCGCTCGGTGACGATCTTCTCAGGGAGATCCTGGGCCACTTCGTTCTTCGTGCGACGCAGGACGAACGGGTGAATCGTCGAGCGGAGCCTGCGCGCCGCGTCCTCGTCGCCGCGATCGATGGGCCTGGCGTAGCGCTCTTCGAACTGCGCGAGCGCCGGCAGAAGGCCCGGAGAGACGAAGTCGAAGATCGACCAGATCTCGCTCAGGCGGTTCTCGATCGGCGTTCCCGTGAGGGCCAGGCGACGCTTGCCCTTGAGGTTCTTCGCGGCGCGCGCGGTGGCCGAGGTCGGGTTCTTGATCGACTGCGCTTCGTCGAGGATCACGTAGCCCCAGTCGATCGACGAGAGAAACTCCTCGTCGCGACGCAGCAGCGCGTAGGACGTCACGACCACGTCCGCGCGCTCGATCTCGCTCTTGTACTGAGCGCGATCCGAGCCCGTCCACGCGATCGCTCGCAGCGCGGGCGCAAACTTCTGCACCTCGCGCACCCAGTTCGGAACCACCGACGTCGGCGCCACGACCAACGCCAGCGGACCGCCCTGCTCGAGCGGCTTCGCCATCGGTCCCATCACCGGGCCAGCGCTGGACTCTTCGCCCTTCTTCGCAGCCTTCTTCGCGCCCTTCTTCGCGCCCTTCTTCGTCGCCGCGCTCTCTTCTTCGTCGTCGTCGACGGACGCTTCCTTCGCAGCGGCGGCCTTCTTCGCGCCCTTCTTCGCCTTGGTGCGCGGCGCTTCGTCGGCCTCGACGAACGGCTCGCTCAAGCGCTTGACCCACAAGAGCAGCGCGATGGCTTGCAGGGTCTTTCCGAGACCCATGTCGTCCGCGAGGATTCCGCCAGTCCCTGTGCGGTACAGGTACGCGAGCCACGAGAAGCCCTCTTGCTGGTAGGGGCGCATCGTCGCGTCGAGGTCCTTCGGCGGATCGATGGACTCGACCTTGTGCTCGCCGAGCGCCGCGAAGAAGTCCTTCGTGCTCTTGCCGACGTCCGCGCGCTGCCCGAGCTGCGAGAGCAGGTCCTGCACGCGCCCTGCTTGCGAGAGCGGGAGCTGCCCCTTGCCGTTTTGATAGATCTCTTGCAGGCGAGAGAGCACCTCGGCGACTTGGAGGCCTTCGATGCGCGCGTACGTTCCGTCTTCGAGGCGGACGAGCTTGTGGCCCATTTCGAGGGCGCGGCGCAGGTCTTCTTCCGCCGCCTTGCTGCCCTCCGAGCCGAACTCGACGTCGACCGAGAGCCAATCCACACCGGACGAGACGCGCGCGCGGCGTCAGGGGAGCGCTGCGAACCTTCACGTTCGCCATGTGCTCGGGGACGTACTTCTCCCACTCGCGCGGCAGCGACGGGACGCACTCGCTCCAGAACTTCACCGCGCGGTCTTCCGTCGCTTGAAACGCACGGAAATCATCGGTCACTTCGAGCCCGCCATCGAGCAGCATGTTCACCGCGAGGCGCTCAGCGCCCACGTCTCGACGCAGGCACTTGGGCCGCACGCCCGCGCTCTCCAAGATGACGAGCGGCGGAGGAAGCTCGACCGGCGGCACCTGAAACTCGTGCTCGCCGTACTTCACATCGAGCGTTCCGACCACGCGCGTGAGGTCACCCGCCGCGCGCATCACGAACTTCGGCGCGACGTCGATCTCGTCGACGATCGCGCGAATGTCCGGCAGCGGAGCGTTGAGCGCGAGCGAGACCTTGGGCAGGTGTTCGCTCAGCAACCGCGCGACGTCGCTCGTGGGGTGAGTGACCGCCGGCGTCTTGAGCAGACGCTCGAGCCACGTGGACGTGACGTGATCCGCGAGCGGCCGCGCGACGCCTTGAATCGGGTCCAGGTGCCAGCCCGGATCGCCTTCGAGCCACAGGCCCTGATTGAGGTTGAATCGCCGCGCATCGCCGGACTTGCGCTCGAACACAACACGCACGCGCACGTGCGACGGCGGGACCATCTCGAGCTCGATCTTCGGGACGAGCGGCTCGTCGAGGTACCGGAGCTCCATGAGCATCGGCTCGACCAGCACGCGCCGCCCGCGCAGCCGCGCGACCAGCTCAGCAGCGTCTTCGTTGCGCGCCTCGACCTGCGCTCCTCGGGCACCCTTGGGGTGCAACCGCGCGAGCAAGCGAAGGATCGGACGATGCACGCTCGGGAGCGCGCCGAGCTGATCGAGCGCGTCCGACGGCGCGACGGCCGTGCGCGACTCAGCGAGGTACGGCGTGATCGCGAGCGAGTTGGACCGCACGTGCACGCGGTACTCGATCTCCGGCGCCTTTCTCGGCTCGTTCGACGGAACCCACGCCGCAAACCCCTTGGGCTGCTCGTTGCTCGCGCTCGCGGACGCCGAGACCGACTGCACCGTGGACATTCCCCGGCGGACACCACGCGAGGGCCCGATCGATCCATCACGACCACTTCGCGCGCAGAGCCCGTGTCATCGCGCCGTCGCGGGTTCTTCGCGTCGCGGCGATCGTGGCGATCTCGGTCTCGCTCTCGCTCGCGCTCACGCTCGCGACCGCCGTCCTTGGGCTTGGGCGGCCTGAGAGCGTTGTTCGCGCTGCCAGCGTTGTTGTTGCTCGCTGCGTTGGGCGTCGCGTTGGGCGCGGGCGGCGCGCTCGAGTCTCTCTCCCCACCCTCCCCTTGCTGCTGTGATCGCGGCGGGCGGACTTTGTCGCGCAACGCCACGAGCAACGCAGCGACGTGCTTGCAGTGCCGGTCCGGTCCGCGCCACGCGGGACACGAGCACTGGCTGGTCAAGCCGCCCTCGTCCGAGAGGTTGACCTTCACGTCGTAAGGGTCGCTCGCGCGGCCATGAACGCGACCGGAGGCTTCACTGCCCGCGACCGCGAGCGCGTGAACGCAAGCTTGCCTCGCGTACACCCGGCCCCGAAGGTACGCGTTCGCGCCCACCAGGCGGGCCAACGCGCGATCACTGAGTCGAGCCACCGCCTGAATGACAGGGCTCTGCACATCCACCGCAGCTTCCGTAGTCAACACTGCACTCCATGCGTCGACGGGACACAACGCCACGACGCAGTAGGGCTCTGGATCCCATCGGTCACCGCACACTCTGAGCGGGGAAAACGTGACCGACCACGCTGGGTCTAGAGAGACGCTGCGTCGCTCCATCAGTGGGGGGCTGAGCGTCGGGCTCGGCAACGGCCGAAAGCCCGATGGCCAACCCCCTTTTCGTCTCTGACGGCAGCACATTTCTAGCACACAACGGACGGTGCTCGTCCAGCGAAGCACGCAAGCAAAATTCGTTGCGAGCGCCGAGCGAGGCCCTCGCGTGCGCGCGAGAGCGCACACAGGACAGTCGGTCTCGCGAGCACCGTGGTAGCGTCGCGCCCGTGCGATACTGGCTGCTTCGGGCAGCGGTCGTGACGCTCCTCGCGGCTCCTACGGGCTGCGCGACGTCGCACCTGCTGCAACCGGTCGGAAAGAACAATCTTCGAGTCAACGCTTCGCTCGGCGGCCCCATTCTGCGTCGTCCGCTGCCGATCCCTGCGCCGATCGTCGCCGTCGACGTCGCGTACGGAATCGAAGACGACATCGATCTGCACGCGAGCGTTCAGCCGCTGGCCATGGCGTTCAGCGGCGGCGGCGGCTCGACGGCGATCTTGAGCATGACGGGCGGCGCGGTGTGGCACCCGATCCCCAACGTGCGCCACGCGCTCGCGATCGGCGGCTCGCTGCAGGGGATGGGCAATCGTCGCGACGCGGTCGTCTTCGCCGACGCGTGGGTCGGCGGCGCGGGGCGACCGACGCGCTGGCTTCTGCTCGGCGGCGGCGTGCACAACATGCTGCGCATCGGCTCGAGCGACCGCGAGCTCGACGCGCGCCCCTTCTGGACTCCGACGCTCTTTGGCCTCGCGCAGTTTTCTCCGAACGCGCGCTTCTCGATCGACCTCGAGATGCGCTGGTACGCCTTCAGCCAAAACGCAGGACTGGTGACCGTCGATTGGCTGAGCCCAGGCGGCATCGGCGTGATCGGCGCGATGCTGGGCTTCAACGTCAACTTCGGACCGGGTGTTCGATGAAGCGCTCGACTCTTCTCGCTCGCGCGACGCTCGCGATCGTCGGCGCGCTCTCTCTGAGCTCGTGCATCTCGCTCGACTCGTTCTTCTTCAACCCGACGAAGATCCCCGACGGGCAGGACTACACGCTCGCGACGTATCCCGCGGGATTTCCTGAGGCGATGAAGATCCCAGCCGATCGCATCGAGCGGCTCACGCTCACCGCCGAGGACGGCTCGACGGTGTTCGCCGCCATCGCGCGTCAGCCCGACGCCGCGACGCACGCGACCGTGCTCTATCACCACGGCAACGGCAGCAACATCGACGGCTACTGGCCGCGCGCAGCGACGCTCTTCGCGTTGGGCGTCAACGTGATCGTCTACGATTATCCAGGGTACGGGCGCACCCCTGGATCGCCGAGCGAAGAGGGCGTGTATCGAGCAGCGCGCGCCGCGCACAACTACCTCCGCTCGGCCGCGGCGGGCGTCGACGCGAGCAGGATCTTTCACTACGGCTACTCGCTCGGCGGCGCGCCCGCCACGCAAATGGCCTGGGAATCGCTGAGCGCAGGGCTCATCCTCGAAGCGCCCTTCACGAGCGTCATGGCGCTCGCGGCGGACTCGAGCTTGATCATCCCGTCGTCGTTCTTGATGTCCAACCGCTTCGACAACAAGTCGAAGATCCGCCTCGCTTCCCAGCGCGCCGCGCGCGGCGTGCTCATCGTCCACGGGACCGCGGACGACTACGTGCAGACCAAGTACGGCCGCGAGCTGTGGGAGACGATCTGCCGCGAACCCGTGGCGAATCGCTCGACGCTCGCGCTCATCGCGGGCGCTGACCACGGCCACGCGGCGTGCTCGAATCAGGACGACCAGCCGTGCCTTCCCGCGCAGCCAGGCTCGCTCTACCTCGAGCAAGTGCGCGCGTTTCTCGAGAGCGCTCCGGTCAGCGGCGCGAGCCAACGCGTGTGCACCGAGCTTCCGACGCCCGCGATGCGCTGAGCGCGCTCAGCGCGGGGTCTGAAGAAACCGCGTCTGCACGAGGTAGTCGCACCAGCGGTCGATCGTCGCGAGCGTCGGGGGAGCCTCGATGCCCATGGCGTGCGCGTGAGCGTCGGCGCTCTCGGTGTCGTACCGATCGCTCGCGATGAAATCGAGCGCCTCGCGTTCGACGCCGCTCAGCCATTTCGGAAGCGCGCGCACGAGCTCGACGGGCAGCGAAATCCGCGGCGAACGTCGGCCCATGCGCGCCGCGATCCGCGCGATCAACGCGGGCAACGCGGGCGTGTCCGACGCCAGCACCACCAGGTCCTGCGACAGCGTCTCTTCGCGCTCGTCCACCGTGGCCAAGACGCGCGCGAGATGATCCACGGCCACCACCGGAACGAACGTCTCTGCCCCGCCCACCATCGCTGGCATTCGTCCCTCGTGCAGGCTGCGCACGGTCTCCGCGAGCCCCATCAATTGCAGCGTCTCTCCCGTGCGCGAATCGCCGATCACGCTCGATGGATGCACGGCGGACCATCGAACGCCGCGCTCGTCCGCGAGCCGTCGAAACGCCCAGTACGCCTCGTGCTTGGACACTTCGTACGCCCCGCGACCGCGGTAGAGCCGAAGCGCTTCGCGCTCGCTGAGCTCGCGGGAGAACGCGCGCAGCGCTGGCTCGGGCCGGGTCATCCTGTAGCCGCCGAGCAGGACCACGCGCTCGACGCGGGCGCGCCGCGAGGCCCATCGCAGGACGTTGAGCGTCGTCTCGACGTTGCTCCTGCGCGCTTGCTCGACGGTGAGTCCGAACTCCATGTGCGCCGCGAGGTGCAACACGGCGCGCACCTCGCCGAGCGTCTCGCCGATCCCGAGGTCGTCTCGGTGCAGATCCGCGTCGAGGACCGTCAGCCGCGCGCCGTCGCCGCCGTGTCCGTCGACGAACGCGCGAAGCTCTCTCTCTGCGCGCGCCGTCGCGAACGAGCGCGACGACCGCGCG
The DNA here is from genome assembly GCA_046351515.1 of Polyangiales bacterium. Taxonomy (GTDB): domain Bacteria; phylum Myxococcota_A; class Polyangia; order Polyangiales. The sequence goes on along the minus strand of JAXLYJ010000005.1, from coordinate 415,817 downwards.
GCGCCTCGCGGTGAGCTCGCTGAGAAGCCAGCGGCCGATGAAGCCAGTGCCGCCGGTGACCACGGTGGGTGCGTCGTTCATGGGCAGGATCGTGATGCCCAGACACGCATGAGCAAACTATCATTGTTCTCATAGAACGTATGAGTGATCTCGATATCTCGTCGCTCAACCTGAACTTGCTTCCGTCGCTCGCGCTGCTGCTCGAGGCGCGCAACGTGACGCACGCGGCCCGGCGCGCGGGCGTCTCGCAATCGGCGATGAGCCACTCGCTCTCGGCGCTGCGCGAGCAGCTCGGCGACGAGCTCCTCGTGCAAAACGGGCGCTCGTTTGCGCTGACTCCGCGCGCCGGAGCGCTGGCCAAAGAGCTGCCCGCGGCGCTCGCGCACGTGCGGCGCGCGCTGCAGGGAGAGGCGCCGTTTGATCCCGCGCGCTCGGAGCGAACGTTTCGCATCGCGAGCTTCGACTACTTCGAGTTTACGCAGCTGCCGGCGCTGCTCGCGGCGAGCGGCGAGCGCGCGCCGCGCGTCTCGTTCGACGTGCAGCGCTATGGCCGAAGCACGATCGAGCAGCTCATCGAGGGCGCGGTGGACCTTGCGCTCATCGGCGCGGGGCAGCGCCCGACGAACGCCGCGCTGTGCGTGCGCTCGCTCGGGTCGGACCCGTTTGTCGTCATCGCGCGCCGAGCGCACCCAGCGATTCGCGGGCGGCTCTCGGTGGATCAGTTTGCGTCATCGGGACACGTGCTCGTCTCGCTCGAGTCCAAGTCGCACGGCGTCGTCGACGTGGCGCTCGCGGCGCTCGGCCGCGCGCGCCGGATCGCGGTTCGCGTGGAGAATTTCGTCTCCGCGGCGCTCGCCGTCGCCGAGTCCGATCTGCTCTGCACGTTGCCCTCGAGCGTCGCGAAGCGCGCCGCCGCGATGCTCGATCTGCAAGTGCTCGCGCCGCCGATCGCGCTGATGGCGCCGAAGTTCATCGCGCTGTGGCCGCGCTCACAAGAGCGAGACGCCGCGCACCAGTGGCTGCGCGCGATGGTGTTCAGCTTGCAGCCGACGAGCACGGAGCGAGCGAGCGCGCGCCCGTCGTCACCTCCGAGTCGTCGTCCACGAAGTACCAAACCGCAAACGCCGCGAACCCGACGAAGAGCGTGACGATCAACGCGAGCGCGACGAGCCACCCTCGGCCTCCGCTCTTGGCAGGGACCGCCATCGGCGCAGCGCGCACCGATCGGGGCGGGCTGCGGAGCGGGCGCGAGCGACATCGCCGCGGGCGGCGCCGCGATCGCGTACGGCGACGGCGCGGGCATCGCGGCGGGAGCGGGGCCGAGCGGCGGCAACGCGGCGTTCGGGATCGCGAGGTGCGCGAGGATGGGCGCCTTGGGGTCCTCGGGCTGCGCGGACTTCGTCGCGGGAATGACCGAGACCGGCGGCGACGACAGAGCGCTGGGGCGAGTGACGCCGGCGATTTCTTTCGTGACGGGGCTGTCGATCGTCGCGCTCGGGCGCGCGGCGACGGTGACGTTCGGCTCGGGGGGCGGCTTCGAGTTCGAGCTCGCCGCGACGAGCAACGCCGCGCGCATCTCTGCGGCGTTGGCGAAGCGCGCCTCGCGATCGCGCGCCATCGCCTTCTCGATCACCGCGAGCAGCCCTTGAGGGACATTGGCCACGAGCTGCGTCAACGGCGTGGGCGGCCCCGAGAGGATCGCAGAGATCACGTCGACGTAGCCGAGGTCTGCGTACGGTGGCTTTCCTGCGAGGCACGCGTAGGCGATGGCGCCGATCGCGTAGAGGTCCGCGCGCGCGTCGAGGTCTGCGACGCCCCGCGCTTGCTCGGGCGCCATGAAGCGCGGCGTCCCCACAACGATGCCCACCGCCGTCGTCGGAACGCGTCGTCCATCACGCACCCGCGAGACGCCGAAGTCGAGGATCTTCACGACCTCTTCGCCCTCTTCGTTGCGCGATACGAAGAGGTTCGCGGGCTTCAAATCCCGGTGCACGATCGACCGCGCGTGCACAGACGAGAGCGCGTCGAGCACCGGCGCGAGCAGCGAGACCGTGATCGTCGGAGAGAGCGTTCGCTCGCGACGAATCCGCGCTTCGAGCGACTCGCCTTCGAGCAGCTCCATCACGATGTACGCGCCGACGACGGGATCGACGCCGAAGTCCAAGACCTCGACGACGCCTCGACGCGCGACGGACGCCGCTGCGACCGCCTCTTGCTCGAAGCGCTGCACCGCCTCGGCCTCGTGCTTGTCCTCGGGCGGCATGAGCTTGATGGCCACCGGTCGACCGAGCTTGACGTGACGCGCACCGAAGACCGCGCCCATCGCGCCCTCGCCCAACAATCGCTCGATGCGATAACGCTCGGCGACGACGAGGCCGACTCGTTCAAGTGCCCACGGGCTCGGATCCATCACGACTGCGCAGTGGGTACACGATTTCGAGCGGGTTCGCACAGTACACCGGCGACGGCGCGACGGGCGCGAGCACGATCGCGGCGAGCGCAAACGCAGTCACGGGTCTGACAGGTCGTCGCCGTCCGCTGCGAGATCGCCTTCGACCGACGGCGCAGCGTCGAGGACCGCGCGCAGCGCCTTGCGCACGGCGTCGCCCGAGAAGCCTTGCCGCGCGAGAAACGCCCAGAGCTTTCGACGGCGCTCTGCAGGCTCAGCCGCGCTCAGCGAACGCAGCTTCTTTCGCGCGGCGCGCTCACAGACGGCGCTCTCGTCCTCGCCTCGCTCGTCGAGCGCTTCAGCCACGACGGTGGACGCGGTCTCGCGATCGATGCCTTTGTGCGTGAGCTCGAGCGCCGCGCGCCGCGACGAGCGCCCTCGCGCGACGGAAGAGCGCGCCTTCGCCGCAGCAAAAGCGCGGTCGTCGAGAAACTTCTGCTCGAGCAATCGCTTGATCACCGCGTCGACCGTGGCCGCTTCTTCGCCCTTGTCGATGAGCTTTCTGCGCAGGTCGCGCGCGAGCCGCGCCCGCGCCGCGAGCATCGCCAGCGCCCTCGAGTACACGCGCTTGAACCCCTCGTCTTCGGCCATTCGTCCGCTGCTGGGCGTAGCGCACAAAGCGCTGATTTTCTAGGGCGGCTCGCGGTCGATCGAGCCTCGGGCGCAACGCTTCTCGACGTGCGAGCCCCACGCATCAGTGGTACCGATGAAATACCCCCACATGCCCTGCGGAATGAACCTCGAACTCGGCTGGGAAGGTCTCGGCCGCATCGTCCGAAGCAAGGATCGCTCGCAAGACGTGAGCGCTCAGGACGAGATCCACGTCGACGTGAAGCTCTTGCCGGTGCTTCCTGAAGAGCAGATGCGCGAGATCTTGCGGCGCGTTCTCGAAGCGGACGGCTGGAGCAAACAAGAGGACGGATCGCTCACGAAGAACATCGAAGGCGTCGTCGCTCAGCTCGAGCCCGACGCCTCGCGCGTGGTGCTTCGCGCGGTCGAGAAGAAGACGATCACCGTCACCGAGCGGCGCGGCTTCGACAAGGACACCAAGGACGAAGAGATCGACCAACAGCTCGACAAGGGCCTCGACGATCAAATGGACCGCGCGAAGAAGGCGCAAGAAGAGGCGCTCTCTCGCGCCGCCGTGGCGAGGCTGCTCGGCGCCGAACCGTCCTTGCGCGAGCAGGTCCAGACCGCCCTCAACAAGGTGTATCGCGAGGCGCTCGAGCAGCGGGCCAAGCAGCTCGGCAGCGTCGAGTGGGTGAAAGAACAGGGCGATCCGGGCGGAAACTACGAAGTGACCCTGGTCGTGAAGGCGTGAGGTCGATGCGATGAAACAAGCACGTTCAGACGAGCGACGCGTGACGCTTCGCTACAAGTTCGACCGGCAAACGGGCCGCACCTCGCTCACGGTCGACGTCGAGGTGCCCGAGGACGAGATGCCGCACGAGCACCGGCAGGACCTCAAGGAGATGGCCGAAGAGATCCTCGGTGTTCCGCTCGGAGCGCTCGGCGAGCACGTCGAAGTGCAGCTCAAGCGCGCAGGCAAAGCGCACGATCACGATCACGACCACGACCACGACCACGACCACGAGAAAGAGCGGCAAGAGAACGCCCCCGCTCGCCCGGCGGTGAAGACGTGAGCGCGATCCTTCCGTGGGCCGCCTCGATTTTGTGTGCGCTCTTCGTAGCGCTGCACATCGCGAGCGAGCACCAGGGACAGAAGATCCTCGCGGCCATCACCAAGGTGCTCGCGAGCGCCTCGTTTCTGGGCATCGCTTGGACGGTGAGCGCAGGCGCGACGCTCTACGCCAAGCTCATCCTCGGCGCGCTCGCCTTCTGCGCGATCGGCGACGTGCTCCTGCTCTCTCGCGCAACGCCCGCGTTCTTGGGCGGGCTCGTGAGCTTTCTCGTCGGACACGTCGCGCTCGCGGTGGCGTTCACCACGCTCGGTCTGCAGCGCGGCTGGTTGCCCGCGGCGCTCTTCGTGCTCGGGGCGATCGGCGCGCGAGTGATCTATTGGCTGCTCCCGCACGTCGAGAAGAAGATGAAGCTCCCCGTGCTCGCGTACTGCGCGGCGATCTCGGCGATGGTCGCGCTCGCGTTCGGGGCTTTCGGACACGGCGCCCGATGGCTCGTGCCCGCGGGCGCGGTGCTCTTCTACCTCTCGGACCTCTCCGTGGCGCGCGATCGCTTCGTGAAGCCCGCGTTCGTCAATCGGCTCTGGGGGCTGCCGCTGTACTACGCGAGCACCGTGCTCATCGCGTGGTCTGCCCGCGCTTCGTGAGCGACGGACTGTAAGCGCGACGGGGATCGGCCGTTCTCGACGGTGAACGCGCGTCGGCGCCAAAAGGAATCAAACCTTTCAGCGCCCTCGCCCGTCACAGAACCGCTCCCAGCCGCCACGGGAGCGTCGAGGAAGCGCAAGGTCCCCCATGAAGCGTTGGTCCGTTCGTCGAGTGCTCGTTGGTCTCGTCGCCGTCGCGATCTCTGCAGGCGCTCGCCACGCCGACGCACAGACGCTGCAAACTGTCGTCGCCGGAGCGCCCGTGATGATGCGCGCGCCGATCCCCGACGAGACCATGGACACCATGGCGCGCGTGGCGCCTCGACAGTGGCGGCCCGTCGTGACGGTCGCGCCCAACGTTCAAGCGTGGCGCAACTACCTCGCGACGCAGCGAAGGCAAAACATCGGGTGGCTGCGCGCGTACATGCAAGCGGGAGTCTTCCCCGAGAATCGCGTGCGACCGGGGCGGCTCAACGTGTTCGTCGACGCGAACGGAAGGCTGTGCGCCGTGGCGAATCTCCTCGCGCACTCGGGCCATCGCGTACTGGTGGACCGAGTGTCTCGCGCCAACAATTTCGTGCGCTTCGCCGACGTGGGCGCAGGACCGCTCGTCGACTGGTCACTCTCGTCGGGCCTCACGCGCGAAGAGATCATCCGCATCCAAGAGCCGTATGAGTACATTCCCCAGGGAATTCCCGTGCAGAATGAGTGGCAGGCGCAGCAGCAAGAGCGCGCTCGGCTGCAGTCTCACTTCGTGCAAGTGATCCAAGAGCTCGAGGCAAACTTCGACGGCTCGCTCGCGGTCGCGGTCAATCGCCTGGGCTCGCACCTCGCCGAAGCGCCGCACGACCTCGGATGGGACGGCCCCGCCGAGCCGATCGCGCAGCCATATGTGCAGCCCGTGGTTCAACCCATCGTGCAGCCCGTGGTCTATCCGCAGCCGTATGTGCAGCCGGTGGTCTATCCGCAGCCCTACGTGCAGCCGTACGTGCAACCGTTGGTGGTGTACCCCGAGCCCGTGCTCCGCCCCGTGCGAGTGAACCCGTACTCGCAGCCCGTGGTGTATCCGACCCCGCAGCAAGTCGTGGTGCCCGTGCTCCCCGTGCAACCCGTGCAGCCGCTGCAGGTGCATGTGAACGTGAACGTGCAAGCGAACCCCGTCCCCGTCGTGATCGCGGAGTAACGCCGCGTCACGCGACGGAGCGTCACTTCGCGCTCAACGTCAGAGCGCGAGGCGAGTAGCCTTCTGCCCGCACACAAAATCGAGCGCCCTCGCGCTCGCTGGCAGGAGGATCCACTCGTCATGGGCTTCATCATCAACCGCGCCGATGGAAGCAGCCGACAGGTCTCGGGCTATCGGTACGCCGCTCCGAAACCAGGGACGCGAACGTGGGCGCCGAGCGCCTCCGCCGCGAGCTCGAAGCTGCCTCGCCGCGTCGACCTCCGACCGTTTCTCACGGAGGTCGAGAACCAAGAAGACACCAACTCGTGCGCAGCCAACGCCGTCGCCGGAGCGTACGAATACCTGGTCAAACGCCACCTCGGCGAAGAGGCCTACGACGTCAGCCGACTGTTCATCTACTACAACGGCCGCGCGGTCGACGGGATCGAGAACGAGGACGAAGGCTCGGTGATCGGCTCGCTCATCGAGAGCTTGAAGCAGTACGGCGCGTGCTCCGAAGCGACGTGGCCGTTCGACGCAGAGATCGTCAATGAGCAGCCGAGCGACGAGGCGTACCAAGAGGCCTCGGAGTTTCTCATCGAGGACACCGCCGTGGTGCCCACGCGCCTCGAGGCGTGGAAGAGCGCGCTCGCCGAGGGCTACCCGATCATCTTCGGGATCTCGCTGTTTCGCTCGTTCGACAAGCACCGAAAGCCGGGGCTCGTTCCCATGCCTTCGCCCCGCGAATCGTCGCGCGAATCGCACGGCGGACACGCGATGCTCGCCGTCGGATACAGCGATCAAGACCGAGTCTTCATCGTCCGCAACTCGTGGGGAACCGACTGGGGCGACGACGGCTACTGCTACATCCCGTACGACTATCTCGTGAACGAGCGCTTCAACAACGGCGACTCGTGGATCATCCGCCGCGTGGACGCGGTCGCCGCGGATGAGGGCTGGTCCGAGGACGACGAGTCGGTCTTGCCCGAGATCGACAACGAGTTCGCGAACATGAGCGAGGACGAGTTTCAGGCGTTTCACGACGCGTGCGGAGAGGTTCCTTTCGAGAGTCGCCTGGCGCAGCTCTTCTTGGTGGTGGCCAACGCTGACGGAGACGTGAGCGACGAAGAGCTGCAGACGCTCGCCGCGCACTTGCAGGACACCTTCGAGCGAATCGGCTCCGAGCTCGACCCGCAAAAGGTGCTCCGCTTCGCCGCGCGCCACGTCGAGAACGAAGAGCTGCTCAACGAGACCGTGCAGATCTTCGGCGAGCACTTGTCCGCGGGAATGCTCGCGAACATCATCAGCAAGGCGCAGGAGATCGCCGGCTCGGACGAGCTCAACGAAGACGAAGAGGGACTTCTCGCGCAGCTCGTCGAAGAGTGGCAGATCGAAGAGTGATCACTCGGCGCTGCGTTTGGACGCACGCTTCTTCGGGGTGGTGATCGCCGCTCGCTTCTCTTTCACGCGCGGCGCCGCGAGCACGATCGTGTGCTCGGTGATCGCGTCGAGCGCGTAGCCCGCGGCCCACAGCGAGAGCAGCGGCTCGAACGGGTTGGGAACGTCAGCGAAGCGCTTCGCTCTCAGCTCCGACGGGATCGGCGGGTATCCGCTCGCGGCGATCGAGTCGGGCGCGAGCGACGTGCTCGCGGCGATCACGCGGTTGCCTTTGGACACGAGGCGCCAGAGCGCGGCGCACTCCCACGTGAACGCCGCGCGCCAGGCGGGCGTCCCGAAGTCGTAGAGCCTCGCGCGCATGATCGTTCGCTCGGTCGTGGGCGTCGGCACGTACGCGTCACCGACGGCCATCGCCGCGGGCATGTGCCGAAAATCACCGGGCTGCGTCTCCCAGTCCTCGGGGTCGACGATGCGCCAACACACCCGCGACGGCTGCGGCGCGCCCCACGCAGCGAGGCGTCGAACAGCCTCTCGCGCCACGCGCTCGGCCGTGGTGACGCCGGGGATGTCGCACGCGAGCGAGCACGCTGCGATCACCGTCGGAGGAGCGTCGCACAGTCGCGGACCGACCTCGAGGTAGCGCAGGATCGCCGCGCGCGTCGGCTGGTCGTTGAAGCCTCGCTCGGCGAGCGCCGGCGGCCGCTCGTCCTCGGCAAACACGCGATCACCATCCCCGAGCCACTCGCTCGGAACGATCCCTCGCCCAGCCAACAGCTCCCACGCCTCTGCGGGATCATCGACGTCTCGCACCGCGTCGCGCGTGGCTTCGAGCGTCGTTCGATCGGGCTCGAACACTCGCTGCGTGAGCTCTTTGTCCGAGAGCGACAGATCGTCGGAGTGCGTCGTCGCAGCGCTGAGCGGCTCGGTCTTTTTCTTCGTCGCCATGGTGCGCAGGGACTATTCGAAGGTCGATTCGTAGTAGGCCTCGTTGGCCTCGTCACGAATGTAATCGGGCATCGCTTTGGTCTCGATCGGGTGGCCGCCCGCGGCGAGCATGAGCAGCCCCAGGACGTGTTTGCACGGGCGTTTGCGCGACGGACACGAGCAGCCCGAGTCCGACGACGGCGCGCTCGTCGACGCGTAGAGCGAGTAGCGCTCGCTGCCGTTGTACTCGCCCCAGAGCACTCCGCCCTCGTCGATGCCGAGGGCGCTCCACTTGCGCGGGTCGGCGACGCTCTTGGCGTTCGAGACGCTCTTGGAGTCCGGTGCGAGTCGTTTGATGGTGTCGAGGGTGAGCTTTGCCATGACTGCCTCCGTCGCCCTCGCGGGCGGCAGCCGAGAGGGTATCCTTCCGCCCCTCCATGAGCGACAACCCTCTGCTCGAACTGAGCATCGATCCCCCGTACGAGCGCGTCCGCGCGCTGAGCATGTTCGTCCCGCCATCGACGCGTTGATCGCGCGTTCGAAGCAGCGCATCGCGGCGATTTGTGCGCTCACCGGGCCGCGGTCCTTCGACAACACGCTGCGCGCGCTCGACGAGAGCACCCGCGAGCTCGAGTGGGCGATGGCGGTGGTCTCACACCTCGAAGCCGTGATGAACGAGCCGGCGCTGCGCGACGCGTACAACGACGTTCAGCCGAAGGTGAGCGAGTTCTACTCGAAGATTCCCTTGGACCCCGCGCTGTGGCAGGCCGTCTCGAGCTACGCGAAGACCGACGAAGCGCGCGCGCTCACCGGGCCGCAGAAGCGCTTTCTCGACAAGACGCTCGACGGCTTTCGTCGACAGGGCGCCGAGCTCGCCCCCGAAGGCAAAGAGCGCCTCGCCGCGATCGCCGCTCGCCTGAGCGAGATCACCACGAAGTTCTCGCAGAACGTCCTGGACTCGCACGCCGCGTTCGACATCGTGATCAGCGACGAGTCGAAGGTCGCGGGCCTGCCGCCCTCGGCGCTCGCGATGGCCAAAGAGAGCGCGAAGAGCAAGGGACTCACGGGCTTTCGATTCACCCTGCAGTCGCCGAGCTACCTCGCGGTGCTCACGTACGCCAACGACGCCGCGCTGCGAAAGACGCTGTGGCACGCGTACAACACCAGCGCGACGCGCGAGCCGTTCGACAATCGACCGCTGCTCGGAGAGATCCTCGCGCTTCGCAAAGAGCAAGCGCAGCTCTTGGGCTTCAAAGACTTCTCGGACTACGTCCTCGCCGATCGCATGGCGAAGACCGGAGAGACCGCCTCGCGATTCGTCGATGATTTGCGGCGGAGGACCGTCCCGTTCTTCGAGCGAGAGAAGGCCGAGCTGCTCGCGTTTCGCCGCGAGCTCGAAGGGCCGAAGGCGCCCGAGCTCGAGCCGTGGGACGTCTCGTACTACTCCGAGAAGATGCGGCTCGCGCGGTACGCCTTCGACGAAGAGATGCTGCGGCCGTACTTCGAGGCCAACGCCGTCGTCCGCGGAATGTTCTCGGTGATCGAGCGCGTCTACGGCCTCTCGGTGCGCGAGCGCGAAGACGCCGCGCGCTATCACGAGAGCGTGCGCGCGTTCTCGATCTTCGACGGCGAGCGCGAGCTCTGCCGCTTCGCGATCGACCTGTACCCGCGCGAGAACAAGCGCGACGGCGCGTGGATGAACGGGATCCTCTCGTCGCTGCCGAGCGAGGGGCCGCAGGTGGGGCTCTTCTGCGCCAACGTCACGCCCGCGTCCGCCGAGCGCCCCGCGCTGCTCACGTTTCGCGAGGTCGAGACGCTCTTTCACGAGTTCGGACACCTCCTTCATCACGCGCTCTCGTCGGTGGACATCCGAGGAATGGTCGGCACCCGCGTCGCGTGGGACTTCGTCGAGCTTCCCTCGCAGATCCATGAAAACTGGTGCTGGCAGCGCGAGGCCCTCGAGCTGCTCGCCAAGCATCACGCCACAGGCGAGCGCCTGCCCGACGAGCTGTTCGCCAAGATGAAGCGCGCGCGGACGTTTCGCGAAGCGACGATGCAGATGCGTCAGCTCTCGTTCGCGACGGTGGACCTCGAGCTGCACCGCACGTACGACCCCGCCAAGCACGGCGACGTCGTGCGCTTCGCGCGCGAAGTGATGGGCCAGTTCGCCGCCACGCCGCTGCCCGACGACTACGCGATGATCGCGAGCTTCAACCACTTGTTCGCCGACCCGGTCGGGTACGCGGCCGGCTACTACTCGTACAAGTGGGCCGAGGTCCTCGACGCCGACGCGTTTACCCGCTTCGAGCGCGAGGGCATCTTCAACCGCGCCACCGGCGAGGCGTTTCGCAAGAGCGTGCTCTCTCGAGGCGACAGCGAAGACCCCGCCGTGCTGTTTCGCGAGTTCATGGGCCGCGACGCCACCGTAGACGCGCTGCTCGCGCGCATCGGACTCGTCGAGCGCGCCGCGTAGTCACGCTCGACGCCCTCTCAGCGTCCGCGCGTCGAGAGCCGCTGAGGAGCGCTCGCCGTCGCCGCTTGTCGCGCGCGCGCCGTCGGCTCGGCGCCGGGCGCCACCGCGAGCACCTCGGTGTGACCGTCAGCGTACGCGGCGACCGCCCAGCGCTCGGGCTCGTAGTCGCCGCCGGGGACGTTCGCGTTCCAATCGAGGTTGAGCCACACGGGGCACGCTTGCGACGAGCGATAGGCGATGTGCTGTCGGCCCGACGCGTATCGCGCCCAATTGCGCCCATAGAACTGCGCGATCTTCGTCGCCACGGTGTTCGCCGGCTCTTGCACGCACGCCTCTGCGTACGCGTGGCCGCCGCGCGATCCCTCCATAAACACGACGCGCGCCTCGCCGCCGATCGCGCGCACCATCGCGGCGAGCGTCACCGCGAAGTCGTCGCAGTCGCCCGCGTAGTTGTTCTGGATCGACTCGCGAGGAAGCGCGACGTACTCGCGCCCCCGCGGATCGTTGACATACCGCCAGTGCTCTCGCACGTACGACCAAATCGAGGCCACCTGCTCCACCCGAAACGTGCCCTCGTTGCGCGCCGCGAGCTGCACTGCGGTGTTGCGCACGGTGGGCTCCATCGGATCGAGCGCTCGGCGCAGCTGCGGAACCATCGTCGTCCGGACAAACGCTTCTTCGTCGGTGCTCGCCGTCGCCGCCTGCTCTTGCAGCCGCAAATACGCCAGAAAATTGCGGCCGGGCTCGGTCAACCACAGCCCTCCGATCAGCGCTGCGCCGATGCCCACGAACACGCCCACGATTCGAAGCGTCGATCGCGCGACGTTTCCCGCGAGCGTCGGCGGCGCGACGATCGTGCCCTTCGCCGCCATGCGAAGAAACGGCTTGAGCGAAGCGTGGCCCCACGGAAAGGCCACCTGGCCGATCATCACGTCATCGCCCGGTCGAACGGTCGCCTTCGAGACGCGCTGCTCTCCCACGAACGTGCCGTTGGCGCTCGCGAGGTCCTCGATGAGCACACGATCACCCTGCCAGGAAATTCGCAGGTGCCGACCGCTCACCGTCGGGTGATCCACGACGACGTCGCAGTCTGGCGCGCGACCTACGACCCACACGACTGATTTCTTCGCCACTGCGAAGGCAGCGTACCATTCTGAGCGGCGCTTGTTTGCAGTGCAGCGATCCAGGCCGCGGATGCGCTACCCTTCGAGGGTCGTGCGCGTTCGCTCGCTCATCGTCGGATCGATTCTGTGCTCGTTCGCTGGATGCAAGGCGTTCGACCGCGATCGTTATCACGCGCTGCTCGACGCGGTCGGCTCGGAGGCGAGCGTCGAAGACGGCGCAGGCGCGTGCCTGCAGCGCACCGCCACAGACGACGCAGGCTGCTCGCTCGCGATCATCCCTGCGCCTCCGAGCGCGCTCGCCGATCAGCCGACGAACGGCCGCACGTACACCCTCGCGTTGCAGCGACTCGACATCGGCCCTGGCTCCTTCGGAAACTGGAGCCAAATCGGCTTCGACGTCGATCGACGCTGCACCGCTCCGACGGCGACGCCCGAACAGCAGTCGTGCCGCCCCATGCAGATCGTCGCCGATGGCCTCGATGGCCGCGACAACGCGTTTGGCGGAGCGATCGCGACGAGCCTCCTCATCACTCGAACGCTCGTCGACACCGAGGTCACCGACGGGCTTCAAACCGGGAGATTGGCGCTCGGATTGCGCATCACCGAGTGGGGCGGCGGCGACGATCGCAACGTCTCGGTCGACTGGCTCACGCTCACCAACGGTCGCCCTCCTGCGGGCTCGACGGCGCTGACCTGGGACGGTCGCGACACGTGGACGATCGATCCCGGGCTGTCGTTCGCGCCGTCCACCACGACGCCTCGCGCGCGCTCGTCCGACGCGTTCGTGGCGTGTGGCTACTTCGTCGCGTCGTTTGGTGATCGCGTTCCGCTCGCGTTTCTCAACACCGGACGGCTGCGCATGTTGTCGGTCGACCTCGTCAAGCTCGCCGGCGCGTTCGATCCCGCCAACGGAGGGACGACCGATCTGATCGGCGTGTGGACGAGGCAAAACGTCATCGAGTCGCTGCCGTGGTTCGACTACTGCCCGCCCCGATCGGTCCGAGCGGCACGTTCAACGACCGGATCGACGCGATCTCGCAGGCCTTCGACGTGCTCAACAACCTCTCGCAAAACAGCGCTGTCGCGTGCAACGCAGCCACGCTCGCGCTTCGGTTGGTGTGGCGCCCGGTCACGGTCGAAGGCGTCGCGAGCACCTCGTTTCCTCAGCTGAACAACTGCAATTCCGACGGCGGCGCGCCGGTCGATCCTTAGAGGCTCCGCGATGAAACACCGAACGCTCACGCTGTGCGCTGCGCTCTTGGCCATCCCCGCGACCCACGCGTGTCAGGCCTTCGATCGCGCCGAGTACGCGCGGCTGATGGGCCGCGGCGACGCGAGCAACGACGCCCTCGCGCCGCGCAACGACGCGAGCAGCGACGCGAGCGGCGACGGAGGCCCCGCCGCGTGTGCTCAGCGAACGCGCGACGCGGGAGCGGGCTGCGATTTGGCGATCGTTCCGTCGCTGCCGGCGGGGCTTGCGAACAGCATCGGGTCGACCAAGGTCTTCGCGGTGCGTCGCGTGTTGTTGGGCGCAGGCGGCGCATGGTCGGGCATCGGCTTCGATCGCGATGGAATGTGCACCACCCCCAACCCGCCGGGCGGCGGCGCGCCGATGGTCCCGTGCCGCTCGCCGCTCGTGCTCGCCGACGGGATGAACGGCCGCGACAACGCCTTCGGCAGCGTCATCGGCCAGGTCGGCGTCTTCGGCAGCTCGTTCAACGAGAGCGATCTCAACAGCAACATCGCCGACGGGTCGTCGACGATCGGTCTGCGCCTCCGCGATTTTGGCGGGCAAATGACGCCTCGATCACCGTCGAACTCTTGCCGCTCGTCGACGGTCACCCGCCGTCCAACCCCACCGCGATGCCCAACTGGGACGGACGCGACGAGTGGAGCATCCACCGCGGACTCGCCTACGGCGCCGACGGTCGCACGATCCGCGTCTCGACCACGGACGCGTTCTCCTCGTGCGGCACCATCGTGATGCCGTTTCCGAACAACGCCCCGCTGTACTTCGCCAACGCGCGAATTCGCACGCAGATCACGCTCACGGACATCCGCCTCTCGGGCCAACTCGACGCGATGGGCAACGTGACCACCTTGGATCTGAGCGCGATCTGGGCGCGCAATCAGATCTTCGAAGACCTCCGCACCTTCGGCGTGTGCCAAGAGCGACAGTCGACGATGGAATGGACGACCGTTCTGCTCGGCGTCGCAGCGGCGCTCGACATCACCGCGAGCGGCGTGCCCAACCCCGCTGCGGATTGCAGCGCCATGAGCGTCGCGTTTCGCTTCGAGCTCGTCCCGATCACGGTGTCGGGGGACGCGACTCCTCCGCCTCCGATGGTCGTGGATCCGTGCGCGGTGGGCTCGGACGCGGGGACGCGCGGCTGATCCATCGAGCGCCAGCGAGCGCAAACAACGCCGCCGCGAGCGCCGCCAACGAGAGCGAAGGTCGCCCGTCGAAGACCGAGAGCAACGCGATGGCGAGCGCAGCGATCGCGCCGGTGCGGCGAGCGCCGTCATCGGAGCCCACGACCGCGGCGAGCGCCGTCGCGCTGAGCGCTGCGGTTGAGAGCGCGATGCTCCAGGACGTCCAGCGAGCGCCGACGAGCGAGAGCGCGACCGAGCTGGTCGCGATCAGCGCGACGAGCCACGTCGATGCAGCGGCCAGGCGCTCGGTCTTCGGCTTTCGCAGCGTCAACAACGCGCAGAGCGCGAGGAGAAGACCGCCGTCGCGATCCACGCGCCGCGCGAAGAGGCGAGCGGCGAGACGCGCACGCGCAGCGGGTTGGGACGAGTGTCGATCGAGACGCACGCGATCGACGAGATCGAATCGTCGGCGCACGTCCACCCCTCGCTCATCACCTGCATCCACCCGCGAGGAACGATCGCCACCCTGCGAATCGCCTCACCGTTCGTGACTGGCCATCCGAGCTGAAACAGCCGAACGTCCCTCGCCTCACGCACCGATCGCACCACGACGCGCGGCCGCGGCGTGCTCGTCGGCTCGGGCAAACGCGCGTGCCACGAGGCTCCGACGCGCGTGACCACCAACGGTCGAAGGTGGCCGACGAGTTCGACCGAGGGAGGCGCGCGGTCGCTGTCGAAGACCGTTGGAAGTGCGATTTCGGGGCCGCGATCACGGTCGTACACGACGCGCGCGGTGACGAGCTCGCGCACGGGCGCGGTCTCGAGCAGGGTCCACTCTTCGAGGACCTCCGTCGGGCGCGCGAGGGCAAGGACGAACAGGAGCGGGTGCACGAGGGCGCGAACACTGCCACACTCCAGCGGCCGATGGCCCACCTGCCCGAACCGATCGAGGAACCGCCGCGACGCGTGGTCGCGCCGCCGCCTCGCCCATCGGAGCCCGAGCCGCTGGATCTCGACGAGCTTCCGAGCGGCGAAGACCCGGTCGTGCGCCAGCCCAAGACCATGGTGCAGCTGCCCGAGGCGCCGATGTACACGCGGCGCATCGTGACGCGCGTGGGCGCGGTCGCGGGCGGGCTCGGCGCGACGCTCGGCGCGATCGGACTGATCGTCGCGGTCGCGGTGAACAAAGTGCGACTGCCGCGCGCGGGCTTCGGCGCGTCGGCGCACGCGGCCACGCCCAGCGCATCGGACGGAGGAAACACGGGCTCTTCTGCGATCGCGCTGTCCCTCGACAACGGCGACGGCGGCGCGGACGGCGGCGGCGCTTACGTGACGAGCGCGGTGGCTCCGTCGCCGCTCTTCACAGACGCCCGAGGGTTGGATCGCGACGCATCAGCGGCTCGGGCGAGGACGCACGCTGCCGCAGGTGCTCCGCCTGCTCGGAGTGACAGGAAATATCCAGACCAAAGTCATCTCGTCGATGCGCACGCTCGTCAACATGCGGGCGCTTCAGCCGACGGACGTGGTCGTCGCGCAGCGCGATCCGACGCGCGACAACGCGCTGCGCAGGGTCGAGTACCGTCGCGGCGAGAGCGAGGTGATCGCGGTCACGGTCGCGGCGGACAACTCGTGCAGCGCAGAGCGAATCCGCGTGGTGAAATCCACGATCCGCGTCGGCGCCGGCTTCGTCGTCCGCGGCTCGCTGCAGGACACGCTGCGCGCGGCGCACTTGCACGCGGACATCGTTCCGCTGTTGCAGCAGGTGTTTCGAGAGCTGGACCTGGGCGCGTCGCTGCACGAAGGCGACTCGGTGCGGTTGATCGTCGATGAAGAGCGCCTCAACGACAGCTTCTTTCGCTACGCGAAGATCACAGCGATCGAGCTTCGCGCGGCCAGCGGACGCAACAAGCGCGGGTATTGGATGCAGACGGGACCGCGCGGCGGCGATTACTTCGACGCGCAAGGAACCGCGCAAGTGCAGGGCGCGCTGCAACCGCCGGTCAATCCGCCGAGGATCACCTCGCCGTTCAACCCGCACCGCATGCACCCGGTGTTGCATCGCGTGATGCCCCATCAGGGGACGGACTTCGGAGCTCCTGCGGGCACGCCGGTCATGGCCGCGGGCGACGGGATCGTGGTGTTTCGCGGATGGGGCGGCCCTACGGGAAACCTCGTTCGCCTCTCGCATCCCCAGCTCAACCTCGAGACGGGCTACGCGCACTTGATTCGATTCGAGCCGTCGATCTCGCTCGGTCAGCGCGTGCGCGTCGGGCAGGTGATCGGCTATGTCGGATCGACCGGGCGCAGCACAGGCCCGCACCTTCACTGGAGCGTCAAGCGCTCGGGGCAGTTCATCGACGGAGCGCCGTTTCTCGCGTGGAGGCGGCAAGTCCCGGCGAATTTGCGACCGCAGTTCACCGCGCTCGTCGCGCAGCTCGACGCAGAGCTCGACGCGATTCGCGTGGAAGGCGCCGCGGCGCAACCCGGCACGGCTGCGACCGCGCCACCACAGAGCCCCTGATCGACCCGCGAACAAAACGCCACGCATCCCCCTGTAGCCGCGGGAACGTTCGTTGTATCAACGCCGCGGTCGCATGTCCTTTCCTCCTTCGAAGGGTCCACTCCAAGCGCTGACCGCGCCGCTGATCGTCGCGTTGCTCGTGATCGTCACGGGCCTCGGCAATTTCGGCATCTGGCAGCCATCCGAGCTTCGCGTCGCGGACGCCGCGCGCGGCACCACGCAAGCATCGGAGGTCCTCAACAACCGTCCCCCTGCGCAGATCGCGATGGTGCGCGCTGGGTTTCGCTCCTTTGGCGCGAGCGAGTCCGGCGGACGCATGCCGACGGCCCTGCTCGCAGCGCTCTCGACGCTCGCGCTCGCGGCCGCCGTATGGTCCGCGAGCGACGCTCGCACCGCCGCGTTCGCAGGAACCGCGTACGCCTCCATGCCGCTCGTCTTCATGAACGCGCGGCAGATGTTCGGCGGCGGCGTGGCGCAGAGCGCGTTTACGCTGTTGTTCGCCAGCGCGGTGGTGACGCTGTTCTGCCGTCCGCCACCCGCGGACAAGCCCCTCTTGCAAAACCTCTACAAAGCGCGCGCGCTGCTCGTGCTCGTGGCTGCGCTGTTCGCCGTGCAAGCGGGCGGCGCGATGCTCGGCGTCGTCCCAGTGCTCGTCGGCGTGGGAATCGTCCCGCTGTTTCGCTGGAAGGACGAGGATCCCACCACGCGAAACACGGGCCTCGTGCTCGTTGTCGTGGGCGCCGTGCTCGGGCTCGCGGCCTCGCGCGCGGCGGTGAAGCTCCCGCTCGAGCACTACAGCTGGCTCGTCGGCGTGGGCGCGGACTCCCGGCCGCCGACGGGGCTTCCGACGCACGACTCGCTCATCGAGCACGTGGGCCACGCGCTCTTTCCGTGGACGGGCCTCGTGGCGTTCGGACTGGCGCGACTGGCTGCGGCGCCTCCGATGGACGCCAGCGAGATCGGCCGCGAGGGCTCGGTCGTCGCGACGGACGAAGCGTGGCGTGAAGCGGGCCTTCGCTTGAGCGCGGCCGGCGCTGCGCTGGTGGCGTTTGGGCTGCAAGGGTTTCACCTGCAGCAGTTCGGTCCGTCGCCGTTCGTGGCTGCCGCTCCGCTCGCGATCGCCGCGGCCATCGCGCTTCGCGACGCTGAGCGCTCCGCCATCGGTTGGAAGATCGTCACGGCGGGCGTGACCTTCTTCACCGTGATCATGATGCGCGACTACCTCTTGTTTCCCAAGAGCTCGTACGCCGCGCTGGGGCTGCCCGACGGCGGTCCTGCGTTTCCGGACGGCTTTCGTTGGTCGCAGGACAACCAGCCCAACAAGAGCATTTTTCAGTGGCTCGGGGCGCAGAAGGGAGCGGCGATCGGCCATCTCTTCAAGGGCAGCGCGCCCGGTGAAGCGTACTTCTTGCTGATGGGCGTCGCGTACATCGCCATCGCTTTGCCTGCGTTCTTTCAGGGCAGCGGAACGGTGCAGGCGTTCGGGCTCAAGCGCCCCTACGAGTGGATGCTCGAGGTCGAAGCGGGCGCTCGCAAAGAGCGCGACGAGCTCGCGGCCAAGGGGCTGTGGCGGTCGTGGCACGCGCTCACGGGGACGGGGATCCTCGCGAGCTTCCGCGCGTGGGCGCTGGCGAGCGCGGTCGCGCTGATCGGCACGTGCGGCGGCTCGGCGCTGACCACCGCGAACATGGGGACGCAGACGAAGGCCGCGTTCTTGGGATTTGCGGCGATTCCGTTCGTCGTGGTCGGAGGCGTCTACGGCTTCATCCTCCTCTGGAACTTCTTCGGCTGGATCGGCGATCGCACCCGTCCGTGGATGGTCGCGCTGCGCGGCTCGCGCGTCGGGATCACGGCGTTTGGCGCGATCTTCGTCGCGCTGATGTTCACCAAGCTCTACATCCCCGCGCTCAGCGAGCACCTCTCGCCGCGCGGAGTGTGGGCGGTGATCAAGCAGATGCGCCGTCCGCACGAGCGCGTCGCGCGCTACGGCGGCTCGTCCGAAGAGCGCAACGCTGGCTACTACGCGGACTTTCCGGTGCGCGACATCGACACTGAGACCGAAGCGGTCGAGTGGCTGCGCACGGGCTCGCCCACGGACCGACGCTTCATGCTCGTCGATGCGCGGGTTTTCTCTCGGCTCAATCGTGCCTTTCGCAACGCGCAGCCGCAGGGGCAGCGCAACAACATCCCCGTGCTCGACGCGAGCAACTCGAACCTCTACGTCGCGGCGTCGGACGCGGGCGAGCGCGGCTCGCGCAATCCGCTGGACGAAATCGTGATGAGCCAGGATCGCTTGCTCACGCGCAACGATCACTGGCACGCGCACGGAACGCAGGAGAACGGTCGCTTCGTCGAGCAGCCCGCGCGCTTCGACGAGAACCTCGAGTTCTTGGGCTACAACCTCGACTCGAAGGGCATGTCGTACGTGCCCGTCGGCGGCTCGTTCAAGATCAAGTACCACTTCCGCGTGCTGCGCGAGATGTCAGGAAACTGGCAGATCTTCGTGCACGTCGACGGTCAGTGCCCGCGCATCAACGGCGATCACGAGCCGGCTGGCGGGCGCTACGCGGTGTCGAATTGGCTTCCGGGCGACATTATCCACGACGAGCAAGAGATCACGATCCCTGGATATTGTCGGGCCGGCACGTACTCGGTCTTCATCGGCTTCTTCCAAGGCGACGATCGCATGCGCGTGAGCGGCGGAGATCACGACCGCGAGAACAGAGTCGTTGCAGCGCGCATCGTGGTGCGGTAACGACGCTGCGACACACGCTCGCAGAGGGAAGCGCTACGGAGGGCGAGTCATGACTGACCACGGCGATAACGGCGACAAATCAGACCAGGACTCTCCCCCGAGGCGATCGATTCCGCCGGATGGAGTCAACGAACGACGCTCGCACGACCGCATCCCGGTCGCGTGGCCGTTGGACTTCAAGTCACAGGACAACTTCCTGTACTCGACCATCACCAACATCTCTGCGATGGGCATCTTCGTGTACTCGAAGGAGCCTTTGCCGAGGGGCACGCGGCTGCAGCTCTCCTTCGCGCCTCCGGGAGAAGAGCTCTTCACGCTCGTGGGTGAAGTCGCGTGGATCAATCCCTGGCGCGAAGCCGGCGACAACCCGAATCCGGGGATGGGCGTGCGCTTCATCGACCTGACGCCCGAGCAGCGCGAGCGCCTCGTTCAGCTCGTGAACACCATCGCGTACCTGCCCGAGTGAAGCGCGAGCGCGCCAGCGCGCGACGGCGCTATGGGTCGATCGAACTCCACGCGGACGTCATGCGAAACCCGAGGTGATTGAGCACCGAGCGCTCGTGGCCGTCTGCCGGGCGATTCACGATGCCGCCTTCGGACGCGATGTAGAGCGCCGACGATCCGCCGCCATCCAAGTTGATCGCGTCGGACACCGCGAACTCCTCGAGCAACGGAACCATCTCGTTCGTCGTCGCTCCGGGGGTGCTGCGCCGGCGGCCTTCGATCACGGCGATCACCAGCGTGTGGCGGTCTGCGGCCATCCCGATCGCGGTGCGGGGGTGCTGACGCCACATGCCCGTGGGCTCGTGTGGGTGAAACAAGAGCTCACCGTGGCGAAGCATCACGGGCTTTCCGGTGATCACCTGCGACGCCCAGCGCATGGGGTTGTCTCGCACCCAGCCGAACGAGTCGAACACCTCCGCGCGCCACCCAGCGCTGTTGCGACCGAACGCGAGCGAAGCGCCGCAGTTGGACTGGGACGAGTCGCGCCACACACGCCCGTCGCCGACGGCGAGTCCGCACGAGGTCGCTCCGTCGTCGAAGAAGTTCGCGTTGATGGCGATCTGCGCGTGCTGCTCGTGAGCAAAATTCGAGACCGTGGTGAATCGCTCGCGCGGTCGCGTCGCGACGACGTCGATCTCGGCGCACGCCAGGTCGATCGTGAGCACGTGCGCCTCGAGCTGATCGAGCCGCCGATGCACATGGGTCACGCCTCGATACGGGTAGGTGATGCGATCACGAGCGAGCGCGTCGGCAGCGACGGTCGTCACGAGCATCGCCGCGACGAATCGGGTCCACGTTGAACGCATATTCACTGCCTACCGCGCGGCGCATGGTCGCAGCAAGTGGCCCACGGGAATTGCCTCGCGAACGCTCGCCGCTCGATTGGGGATCAGCGCCCCGCGTCGCGAGTCGGGCCACGAGCCGCGGCTGCGTTCGGCGTCGTGTCTGCGGTCACCCAGAGGATCCGCACGCGTTGATAGCGATGCAGCGCGAAGGGATACATCGGGCGCGGAGGATCGACGCCGCCCCACTCGACGCCGCCCGACGCGAGGTTGAACACCGTGGGAGCTCCAGGCAATTGCGGCCCGAGCGCGAACGGAGGATTGCGCGCGACGCGAAGCTCGAACTCCCAGCGTGTGCGCGTCGGGACGGTCGAGTCCGAGGACGCGCGGGCTCCGCTCTGCTCGATGGCGCGACGAACGGCCTCGATCGCCTGCCGATCGAAGAACCCGCTGCCCGACGAGCGGGCGACGGAGATCGCCACGAGCCTGCCGTCGGCGCTCTGTCGTACGTCGATTTCGACCGCGATTCGCTGGGCAGCGGCGCGCCCAACCTCGTTGAGCGTCGGGTTGCTCTGCAGCATGGGCGAGTGCGGATGCGCGTCGTTCACCGCGTCTGCGCCGGCAGCGACGCGGCCATTCGCGAACATGCCCAGCGAGTCCGCCTGCGCCGCGCGGTATCCCTCGCTGCCCGCGAGAAGAAGGCGCAGCAGCCCCTCGGCGATCGACGGATCTTGCGCGCGAACCGGCGCCCAGGCCCTCGCAGCCGCAGTCGCGACGCGGCGAACGTACTCCGACGAGCCAGGCGGGCGCGGCGGCGGCGCGGCGCGAAGCGCGTCTTCTCTCCATCGATCGGTGATTCGACCGACGTTTCGATCGAGCGCGCGCTGCTCGGCGAGCTGCTCGGGCGTGAGCGGTCCTTCAACCGGAGCTGAGCCGAAGCGCCAGCGCTCGTTGGCGTACGCGTCGCGCGACATCGAGCGCAAGAGATTCATCCCCGTGACCGAGGACTGCGCGGCTGAGGCAGCGGGCTCGGCGCGCGCGCACCGACCGCGGGTTCGCTCGTCGCCGTCGGTTCGGTGGGCGTCTGCGTCGAGCGCGGGAGCGTGCGCGAGAGCCTCTCGGGCCGCGGTTGAGCGACGATCACGGGCGGAGGCTCGTCGCGACGAGGAGCGTTGCGATGCGCGGACGTCGCGAACACGAGCTCGAGCTCGATCGCGTCCGTCGCGGCTGCCACCTCCAGCCATCGTTGCTCACGCACCCGGCCGCACAACGCGAAGAACGCGCCGTGCGCGAGCACCGAGGCGATCAGCGGCGCGCGCGTGCTTCGCTCCATCGATCGGTGAACTCGGCGAGGACGCGCGCTGTTCCCGAAGCGCGTGGTTGATTACGACGTCTTGCGCTGTGCGAGCTCGGCGAGCAGCCGAGCGTGCTCTGCGACGAGCTCGGAGATCGAGACGTCGAGCGCGCCTTGCTGGCGCGCAGCGGCGGCGTTGAAGACGAACTCGCCGTCCGTCGCGCTGAGCAACGCCAACGCGTGCTCGAACGCGGTCGAGTGACGCTCCATGATCGGCTTGGACACTTGCGCGTCGAGCACGCGGCCGTCGCCGATCCACAGCACTCCCGAGATCGATCCGTTGACCGCGATCGACCCTGATCGCTGTTCGAGCTCGAGCAGTGAGAGCAGCGCTGCGAGCGAGACGTGTGAGAGCTCTCCGCGGATCGCCGTGCGCTTTCGCGGCTCGGGCGCGATCGTGTGCGCTCGACGCACGAGCCGGTCCGCGCACGATCGCAGCTCGCTCGGTCGGCACGTCCGCGGAAGATAGTCGTCGACCCCGAGCTGATACCCTCGCAAGCGCTCTCGCTCGCTCGCCAGCTCGCTGGTGAACACGACGGGCACCGCCGCGAGACGCTCGTTGTTGCGCAACATCCGCAAGAACTGCCAGCCATCCATGCGCGGCATCGTGACGTCGGAGAAGATCACGTCCGGCCGTCGACGAATCGCCGCGGCGAGCGCCTCGAAGCCGTCGGTCGCGAACCGAACACGATCTCCATCGCGCCGAAACGCGCGCGTCGCTTGAGTCACAAACGGCTCTCCGCCCACCACGAGCACGTCGAGCGGTTGGTCGACGCTCGGCGGCTCGCGATCGGGCTGCGAGACGTCGAGTCGCTCGGAGATAAACAGGTCGATCAGCGCGACGGTGTCGTCGAGCAGATCGAGCAGCACGACCAGCGCACCCTCGCCGCGAGCGTCGTCCTTCACGTGCTCGAGGACCAGCCCCGTGAGCGTGAGCACCGACTGCGTCTCGGGAAGAACCATGCGAATCGAGATGTCGTCGCCGAGGCGGGTGCGATGCGCGCCGCGCACGAAGAGACGATGCTGTGCCAGATCCGTGGCGAACGCCTCCGCGAGCTCGGTGATCGATCGAAATCGCACTTCGTACGCGTCCAACGCCGAACGTCCTCCAACGCCTCGTTATATGTCACATCACCTAAATAGGCGATCGTTTTCGCGTCTCGATGGGGTTAGCAGTTTTTTCGTCGACCGCACGCAACGCCTGCCGAACGACCGCCCTGATTCGTCGGAGAACGGATTACGAGTGGCGGTGTCGGTCGGATTTCGAATGTTGGCCAGCTTGCAGATTCGCCGCTGTTCCGTCGGTCTGACCGTCATGCTCGCGACAGGTTGTGCGTCGCGCCCCTCCATCGAGCAGCGCCCCACGACAACGGAAATGACTCGATCGCCTCCGCTCACCATGCCAACGAGCGCGCGTCGCATTCGTGTCGACTGGCCACGGTGGAGCAACGGCGAGCGAGTTCGCGACGCCAATGCGGGATGCGAGCCGGTTCACGAAACGCGGCTCGACGCCGCGAACCAACGGTCCGAGGCGCCCGATCGCGACCCGACGTTTTCGTACCAACCCGCGGTGTGGATTCATCAATATCCGCTCGGGCCGATTTCGACCGGCTTCGGCTTCGGCGTGCACGCGTATCGCGTGTGGGAGAGCGCGCTCGCCGAACACTGGTCGCTCGCGCGCTCGCAGCGGCGCGTGTGCTTCGAGCGATGGTTTGCCGCAGCGCCAGCGGACGGAGCGACCAGCTGCGCGACGCGAGAGCTTCTGCGCCGCGCGATCGAGCGACGACCGCTGCGCGATTGCTACCGCGGGGCGAGCGACGTGACCGTGCTCGTGCGTGCGTGGGTGACGCGAGGAGGATGGATCGTTCCGATCGAAGCGAGCGCGCGGAGCGAGCACGCCGCGATCGCCGACTGCGCCGGGCGCGCGCTGATCGGCTACGCGGCGCTCGAGCACGACGACGCAGAAGCCGCGGAGACGGTGCTCGCGCTTCGATGGGGCGCGGCGGGGTGCTGGTGAGCGCCGCCCGGCGAGATATGCGCTTCGACGGGGGAGAGCCATCGCAGCGCAAAACGCTTTCGTCTCGTGTTCTGCGGGCTGATGCCGGGCGTTGGACTCGCGCTCGCCCCATCGCGGCTGACCGCGACAACACCCTCGCGCTGTGAAATCGTTGCGCTCTCTTCATGCGCGCGCTCACCACCTCCTCGCTCTGCCTCGCGCTCGCCGCTTGCGCGGGCGCTCCGCCCATCGACCCGGACAGCTCGCTCGGCAACGACGCGACCGCACCCATGTCGGACAGAGCTTCGCCCGCGGCGGACTCGACCGCGAACGACGCCGTCGCCGCGCCCGACGCGCCCGCGGCCAACCCCGCGCTCGCGCGCGACCTCGCGGTGAGCGAAGTCGCGATCTTTCAGGGCGTCCGCGTCGGCCTGTTCTCCAACGACGCGCTCGTCTCGAACCGCAACGCGCCGCTCGTCGCCGGGCGCGCCGCCGCCGTCCGCGCGTACGTCGCTCCTGCCGCGGGATTCACCGCGCGAAACGTCACCGCCGAGCTGCTCTGGGAAGAGTCCCCCGGCGCGGTCACCGCCCTGCGCGAGACGCGAATGATCTCTGCTGCGTCTCGCGAGAGCGACCCGAACTCTGTGTTCACATTTCAAGTCGACGCAGCGAGAGTGCGCTCGACCTCGCGCTGGTCCATCCGCCTGCTCGACCCATCGGGCGCCGCTCCCGCCGCCGCGAGCCCCGCGCGCGCGCCGCGCGACGGAGCCCTCGCGCCCCTCGCCCCGTCGAACGCGCCCGGAGCCGTGCGCGTCACGCTCGTCCCTGTGCGTTGGACCCGCGACGGATCCAATCGCTTGCCCGACACCAGCGCCGAACAACTGCAGCGCATGCGCTCGCTGCTCGTCGCGCTCTATCCCATCACCGCCGTCGAGTTCACCGTCCACGCTCCGATCGATTTCGGAACGACCACGTTCACTGGCAACGTCAACTTCGGCTCGCTCAACGGCGTGCTCGAGACGCTGCGCGACCGCGAGATGCCCGCGGACGACGTGTACTACTACGCGCTCGTCGCGCCGGACGTCTCGCGCGCCGCGTACTGCGGTCGCTCGTGCGTGACGGGACAGAGCTACGTCGTGAGCGACATCACCGACGCAACGATCCGCGTCGGCAGCGGCGTGGGATTCACCGGCGACGACACCGCGTGGACCTTCGCGCACGAGCTCGGTCACTTGTTCGGAAGAGAGCACGCCCCCTGTTCGACCTCCGGCGCCGACGCTCGCTATCCGTACCGCGGCGCGGCGCTCGGCGTGTGGGGCTGGGACGCGAGGGACAACACGTTCTTCGACCCCACGATGACGACGGACTTCATGGGCTATTGCGACCCGCAGTGGCTCTCGGACTACACGTATCGCGCGCTGTACGAGCGCGCTTCGACGCTGCGTCCCGGGCCGATGGCGCTCACGAGCGACGAGGGCAACCCGCTCGTGCACGTGGCCACGCTCTTCGACGACGGAGCGCTTCGCTATTCGCACTCGCGAAGGCCCAAGGCGCTTCCGCGGGGAAGCGCCACGCTGCAGGCGCGCTACTTCGACGCGCGCGCAACACTGCTCGGAACGGGCGCCGCCTCGCTCGTCGAGCTCGCCGACGGAGAGCCAAGCACGCGAGCGAACGTCTTCGTGCCCGACGCGTTCTCGAGCGCGACCCACGTCGAGCTTCGCGCGCAAGATGGAGCGCGCTTCACCCTCGCGCTGCCAGCGAGGTAGCGCTCAGTCGACGCCGTCGATCACGAGCGCGCCCGCGCCGTCGAGCGCGAGCGACCCCGAGGTGGTCTCGACGTTGATCACGCCGACGCCCGAGCCCATCTGCCAGAGAATCGAGGGCTGTTGGAGCGTGCGGCCCGAGGTCGTTCCGTCGCGAAAACTGCCGGAGCTCGTCTCGAAGCGAACGGTCGCCGCGCTCGCTCGGTCGAACGAGAGCCGCACGTCACCCGAGTTGGTGCGCACTTGCATCGCGCACTCGAGCGCGCACCGCCCCGCCCATTGCACGGAGCCCGACGTGCTCGTCGCGAGCACCCGGCTCGCGTGAAGAGAGCGTTCGACTTCGATGTCTCCCGACGACGAGCGAATCGCGATCGATCCCACGATCGAGCGCACACGAACGTCGCCCGACGTGGTCGTGATGTCCGTCTCGCCGAGTTCGGCTGCGCGAATGTCACCGGAGCTTGTGAGGATCTTCGTCGCTCCGCCGATCGCTCCGATCGTCACGTCACCGGACGACGTTGTGATGTCCAGCGCCGTCCCCTGCGGAACCTCGATGCGCACTCGCTCCGTCGGATTTCGCTCGAATCGCAGCTCGAACGTGCGCGCGTCGATGGCCACGAGCCTCGGCTCTGCGGCTCGCTCTGCGCTTCGCACGACGACCAGCCCGCTCGCGCTGCGCTCGATCTGCAGGTCCGCCGACGCCACGCGCACGCGCAACCGCGCTCCGCTTCCGACCGCTCGCTGCTCGACCACGGCATCCACTCCGCGCGCCGCTCTCGCGCGCTTCACGATCGCAAACGTCGCTGTCCCCGCGAGGACCAACGGGAGCGCCGCAGCCAGCAGCCACCAACGCGACGAGCTCACCCTCGCAGGATTCGGCAGCGGCAGCGCGTTGGCTCGATACGGCGCGCTCTGCGTCTTGCGCTGCGCGCGCTTCTCTTCGACGCCTGCCCACAAGTGCTCGACCGAGCCTTGCGCGTCTGCTCGCTTCTCGAAGAGCGCGCGTTCGGCGCGCAGCCACGCGAGCTCTTCGCGGCACTCTTCACACGATTCGAGGTGCGCCGCGACGAGCGCGCCGTTGGAGATGGGCTGGTCAGCGGCGAGAGCTTCGAGCGATTCGATGTCGACGTGCGTGCTCATCGTTCGTCCTCCGAGCGATCGAGGCGCGCGGCGATGGCTGCGCGAAGTTGCATGCGAGCGCGGTGGATCTCGTTCTTCACGCGCGCGACGTTCCATCCGAGGATGGCGGCGATGTCTTCGTAGGCGAGGCCTTGATCAACGCGCAGCACGAGCGCCGCGCGACGGTCTTCGCTGAGCCTCTCGAGCGCGCGCGACAAGAGCGCGTCCGCCTCTCGACCGAGCAAGAGCGCCTCGGGGTCCGGCGCGGGGCTCACGTGCTGCTCGGCTTCGTCGGCTTCGAGCGCGACGAGGTTCTTGCGTGAGCGCTGTTGTTCGCGGGCTACGTTGCGCGCCACTCCGAGCAACCACGGGACGAGGCTCTGCACCTCGGCGCCGCCCGTCAGCGCCGCGTGCGCGCGGACGAAGCACTCTTGCGTCGCCTCATCAGCCGCGGCATCGGAGTCGACGAGGTTGCGAAGAAATCGCCGCACGCGCGCAGCGTGACTGCGAAACAGCTCACGAAACGCGCTCGCGTCGCCAGACCGAACGCGCTCGACCACCGCCCGTTCGATCGGAACGACCGGCACCCGAGACGACGGCGGCTCCACCGCAGACATTGCAACGAGAACACTCACGACGAGCAAGTGCTTCGAGCCGCCGTTTGGTTTCAGGGAAATCGACGCAGCGGCTTTGTAGGGTGAGGGGACGGTGTTCAAAAGTTCATTTGTTGGTCTCACTCCGGCCCATCGCCCCGCGCGAGTGAGTCACGTTGAGACCCAACTTTGAACTTTTGAACACCGTCCCCTAACCCTACAAAACCGCCCGTTCCCCGGCGCATCACCCCAGGCTCACTGGCGCCGAAGCTCAGGAAAATACCGAACGAATCGCGCGTGTGCCCGTCGAGCCACGTCCGCGGTGCCCGTCGCGTACCGAACCCGGGACTGCGCCCCCGAGGCCGTGGTGACCACGAGCGTCGTTCCGCCGCCTGCGGCTTCGAGCGGCTCGAGCTCTCTCGGGTCGGGGCACATCGCCATCAAGTCGCGCGCGAGCTCGTCGCGCTGCGCGCGATCGAGCGTGAGCGTACGCTGGATCACCCGCGGCTCTCGACTCTCGTGCCCGTCCGCAGCCGCGAACAAGTCCGAGTCATGAACACGGACCACGCCGCTTCGATCGTCGTAGGCGAACTCTCGAAAGAACAGCGCGTGCGAGCTCTGGGCGCGAACCACCAGAGAAAACCCTCGCGATCCCCAGGCAGGGCACGACGACTGCGCGCCCGAAGAGCGGCCTTCATCGAGCGAGGCCGGCGAGGTCGGGCTCGACATCGACGCGCATCCGACGCTCGATGATGCGGTCCATAGCGCGACGAGCCACGCGCAGCGCTTGTTCGCTGCGCACGATCGAACGGGTTGCATCGACCGCACTGTATCGCCGAGCGCTGCGCGCGGCATCGACGCGAGAGGTCACTGTGAGGTCGGCGCGTCACGGTCGCAGCGCACGGCTCACTGCAGGCAGGGAACGTCGCCGTCTGCCGTGATCGGACAGTAGTGCGTGAGCGTCACGGTGCTTCCTCTTCGAGCGGAGACCGAGCGAGGAAACGACGTGTTGATGGTCTCGCGATTCGCGCCCACCGGCAGCGGGACGAACTGCTGCGGCCCAGTGGTGAGCGGCGCGATCGTCGGGCGCATTCCGTAGCTCGGATAGCGCACGGTGACGCTCGCGTAGCGAAACGGATTGCCCAGCAATCCAACCGCTCGAAAGCCCTCGAAGAAGCTCTCTCGCGGCGGAACGGTGAAGGCCAACGTCTGCGTCTGACCGTCCGCGAACGTGCTCACCACCGTGTAGCTTCCGGGCGAAACAGGGATCTCGAGCACCTCGGTGGACGCCACGCTCCCGCTGGGCGCGCCGTTGACCGTCACCGTCGCGGCCACCGTCCGCACGTTGTGCAGAAAGACCAGATCGGGCCGGTTGCCAAACGCCTTCTTCGCCACGACACCAGCGATCACGAGCGCAGAGAGCCCGAAGATCACTCCGATGCGAACGGCCGCGCCCTTCGCTGAGTGCGCGAGCTGGCCGCCCGTCGCTTGCAGCGAAGCGGCCGTCGCCGCGTACGGACTCGGCTGTTGTCCGTAGCCCTGTGGGGGCTGGCCGTAGCCCTGCGGCGGTTGTTGTTGTTGCCCGTAGCCCTGCGGGCCACCAGGGCCCCATGGTTGCTGTGGATTCGACATGAACGCGATCAGACACGCCCGCGATTGATCGCGTCCAACAACCGACGAACACTCGGTCACACGATCGAGAATCTCTTGTGATCTGGTCGATCGGCTTGGGCGTGCAACGGACGATCGCCTTGTCTTCGAGCGCGCGGAGGAAGCGTGATCGAGACGCAGACCTGCACACGACGCAGCACTTCATCGGAAGCGCGGCATCGCTGCACAGCGCGTTCGGCGAACGGCTCCCGGTGTTGCCAGCGCACCTCTGGGAAGAGGACATTGACGGTCCCCCGGGAGGGGGGGTCTCGTCCTGGCGAATCGTCCACACGGAGGACCAGGAGTGACAAAGACCTGGACTTGAGTGCGGGATTGGATGGTGGAGGCGCCGGGAGTCGAACCCGGGTCCGCGAGAGTTCCAGCGCAGCTTCTACATGACGTAGTCGATCTTTTATTTCACCGGTGAGGCCGCCGATCGACAGGCTGCCTCACCGGCAATCACTCCTTTAGCTTTCTCCCAGGTCGGGGTGCGGTCCCCAGGAGGCATCCGGTTCTTTGGCGCCTCGTCGAAGAGTACCGGCGGACTCTTCGGGAGACGTCTCAGCACGCTTTATTCAGGCGGCGAGAGCGAGAGCGTTGTCGTTCGCTTCTCTGTTTTGATCGTGTCGCTTGCGCCGTCACGATCATCGGCGGTCACGCAACTGAACCTTCACAACCCACGTCGAAACCGTATCGCCCCCATTGGCGAAACGTGCCGCGGAGGATAAGCACCGCACCCCGCACGTCAACCAATTACCTCCGACCCGCGGGCTAACTTCATCTACTCTCCCGCGCCCCTCGCACCATGGCCGATCCATCCTTCGCTCACGCGCCGCGACGAACGTTCGCGATCATCTCGCACCCCGACGCGGGCAAGACCACGCTGACCGAGAAGCTTCTTCTCTACGGCGGAGCCATCCACCTCGCCGGCGCCGTCAAGTCCAACAAGGCCCGCCGCGCCGCCACGAGCGACTGGATGGAGATCGAGAAGCAGCGCGGAATCTCCGTGACCTCGTCGGTCATGCAGTTCGTCTACGAGGGCACTCGATTCAACCTCCTGGACACGCCGGGTCACCAAGACTTCAGCGAGGACACCTACCGCACGCTCACCGCCGCAGACTGCGCCGTGATGCTCATCGACGCCGCCAAGGGCGTCGAGGCGCAAACGCGCAAGCTGTTTCAAGTGTGTCGCATGCGCAACACGCCGATCGTCACGTTCATCAACAAGCTCGATCGGCCGGGACAAGACCCGTTCGATCTGATGACCGAGATCGAGAACCTCCTGGGAATTCGCTGCACGCCCATCACCTGGCCCATCGGTTCGGGCGACGAGTTCAAGGGCGTCTACGACCGACGCACCAAGAAGATCCACCTGTTCAAAGAGCAGGCGAAGGGCTCGTCGATCGCCGACGTTCAAGTGCTCGACGTCACCGATCCGTCGCTGCCCGAGATCGTCGGCGAGCGCCTGTGGAAGCAGATGCACGACGAGATCGAGCTGCTCGACGGCGCCGCGGACGGCTTCGACTTGGAGGCGTTTCAGCGCGGCGACTCGATCTCTCCCGTGTTCTTCGGCTCCGCGATGAACAACTTCGGCGTGGGAGTGTTTCTCGAACACTTCATCGCGATGGCGCCCGCCCCCGGCCCGCGCAAAGCAGACGACGGCGTCGTCGAGCCGACGGACAAAGAGTTCACGGCGTTCGTGTTCAAGATTCAAGCGAACATGGACAAGGCCCACCGCGATCGCATCGCGTTCATGCGAGTGTGCTCCGGTCGCTACGACGGCGGCATGAAGGTGTTTCACGTCCGCCTCGGAAAAGAGCTGCGATTGTCGCGCCCGCAGCAGTTCATGGCGCAGGAGCGCACCGCCGTGGACGAGGCGTTTCCGGGTGACATCCTCGGCGTGTTCGACCCCGGAAACCTCCGCATCGGCGACACGCTCACGCAGGGAAGCTCGCGGATGTTCGAAGGGGTTCCGCGGTTCTCTCCAGAGCACTTCGCGCGCCTCCGCGTGAAGGACCCGATGAAGCGCAAGCAGTTCGTCGCGGGCCTCGAGCAGCTCGTCGAAGAAGGCACCGTGCAAGCGTTCACCGTGAAGGGAAACGAGAAGGACCCCATCCTCGGCGTCGTGGGCGCGCTGCAGTTCGAAGTGCTGAAATACCGCATGGAGAACGAGTACGGCGCGCCCGTCGAGCTCGACTCGCTCCCGTTCACGCACGCTCGTTGGGTCACCGGCGAAGACGCCTCACCCGAAGCCATGGAGCGCGCGCGCTACGGAACGTGCGTGTACGACCAGGACGGCGCCCCCGTCGCGCTCTTCAAGAGCGAGTGGGAGCTCGCGAGCGCCGAGCGCGAGTACTCGAAGTGGACGTTTCACCCAGCCGCTCCGCTACGCAAAGCGGTCCTTCCTGCGAAGAAGTGAGCTCGCTCACGGCTCGCAGCGCGCGCTGATCCGCAGCGCTCTCACGCGCTCGATCACCCGCGGAACGAGCGGCTGATCCTCGCGCTCGACCTCGCGCACCGCGCAGAACGTCGCTCGATCCCTCGCGAGCACCTGCTCGAACAACGCGATGATCGCGCGCTGCCGCGGCTCGTCCGTCACCCGCGCGTAGAGCATCGACTCGAGCATCACCGTCAGCGCGCTGGGCAAACGCGCCGCCTGCGCGCACGACTCGACGCGCTCGATCCATCGCGGATCTGCGCTCGCGGACTCTGCGAGCGCAGCGCCCATGATCCGCCATACATCCTGCTCGACCTCGCGCGCCGTCGGCTCTTGCAACGCAAGCCTCGCGAGCCCGAGCGCGTCGTCGAGCCGCGCTTGAATGAGCGCGATCCTCGCGAGGTACATGAGCACCGCCGCCCGATGCCCCGCGCCGCCGAGCTCGAGCGTCCTCTCGAAGATCGGCCTGGCCGCGTCGAGTCGCAGTCGCGCGAGGCTCGCGATCCCCAGGTTGAAGTACGCCTCTGCAACCCGAGGATGCCCTGGAAATATCCGCACGAAACGCGTCAGCGTCGCGCCGCTCTCCAGCCCGAGCTGCGTCTGTCGCACGCCCATCTCGACGAGGACGTTCGCCGCCTCGTCGCTGCGCTCTTCGACGAACAACCGCTGCTGCGCGATCCGAAGGCCGGCGATCGTCGCTCGATCGAAGCGCAGCAACCCGGCGCGCGTCCTCTCTTCGAGCTCGCGCATCGCGCGCGGATCGCGCTCTCGCCGCGCGGACTCGTGCACGGGAGCGTCGCTCGCCTCGGCCTCGGGCTCCCACGGGACCGTCGCAGGATCGAGCGGAGCGATCCGCGCTCGCTCTTCGTCCGCCGCAGCAAACGCCCACTGCATCGCGCGCTGCAAGTGAGCGGGGCGCTCGGGATCATCCGGCCGAATCGCGCGAACGAACGCGATCACGTCGTCGACGCTCATTCGCTGCGGCGCCGTCGTGGACGCGCTCGCCGCTCGGACGGGTCGCTCGGGCGCAGGAGTCTGTCGCGCCGCGCACGTGGCGGTGAGCACAGCAGCGGCGGCACACACCATCAAGCGCGTCGCGTTCATCGCTCGACCTTCGCGAAGAACGCCTCGAGCGCCGCGGTGAAGCGCGCGGGGTCTTCGACCATGGGATAGTGGCCGACGCCCGTGAGCTTCACGAGCTGAGAACCTGGGATTTCTCTCGCCAATCGCTCGGCGATCTCGACGATCGAGACCGGGTCGCGGTCACCCCAGAGCACGAGCGCAGGGACGTCGAGCTTGCCGAGCGGCGCGAGCCAGAGCGGAGCCTTCTCGTAGCGCTCATCGATGTACCGGATGATCGCCGGCAGTCGTTTGCGACCGTCGTTGGCGCAGAGCAGCTCCCACATCGCATCGAGCTCGTCGCTCGGAACGCTGTCCGCTCGGCCGAAGATCCTCCGCAGCTGCAGCCCGAACACCGCGCGCGATCCGAGGCTCGCGAACACCGGGCCGACGTACGAGTTGCGTAGGATTTTCTGTGACGGAGTGAGCCTCGCCATCTCGATGAAGACGCTCCCGTTGCAGAAGGTCGCGCTCTCGACTTCGATGGGCAGCGCGCCCTTCGCGCGGCGAGCGAGCAGCGCGCAGAGCACCGAGGTGCCCATGTCGTGCGCGACGAGGTGCGCGCGGCGGACGCCGAGGCGCTGCCAGAGCTCGATCAGGACGTCCGCTTGCGCTTCGAGCGAGTACGAGAACCCCTCTGGCTTGGCGGACAGGCCGTAGCCCAACATGTCCGTGACGATCACCCTGTGCTTCTTGCGCAGGTCCGTGAGCGACGCGCTCCAATCGTATCCGCTCGTCGGAAACCCGTGCAGGACCAGGACGCACGGCCCCTCGCCCTCGTCGACGACGAAGAGCTCGTGCCCATGAACCGTCAGGAATTTTCCACGCGAACGCCACCGCTGCACCGACTCAACCGCGCGCTTCATCGACTGTCCTCGCACTGTAGCAAAGCGACAGAGCGCGCTCGGCGAACACAAGTGCCGCTCGTCTCTCGGGCGATCCGTGATAGGCTCCTGCAACTGTGCTGACCGCTCCGACGTGGACGTACTCGGCCGCGGGTGGGCCGAACCCGTTCATCGTTCCCGCCCGTGGTGGATTCATCGCGACTGCGATCAACACGGAGTCTGGCGCGACGATCGTCGGTCTCGGCCGCCGCGCGACGCGCTTCGCTCGCCCGCTCAAGCTCGAGCCACGCGGCGTCGCGATCTTCGCGCAACCCTCTCCGTACGGGCTTCCATCGCTCGCGTGGGTCGTCGGCTACAGCACCACCGCTGGCGTGACGCCCAGGCTCATCGCGATCAACGGCGAGGGTGAAATCACCATGGACATCTCGCGCCCCGAGCTCGGTTGGCGCGACGGTCGCGCGGTCGCGATCACCGAGACCGAACACGGTCCGGTGCTGCACCTCGATGACCGACATCTCGTGCTCGACTCGCAAGGCGATGTCGTCGCAGACCTCGCGCGACCCGCGGTCGACGCTCCTTACTGCGTCGAGGGCCGTCGGCTCTTCGCCTTCGACGGAACGTCCATCGCCTGCGTCGACCTCGTCACTGGCGCGGTTCGCTCGCGCATCCCGCTCGACGGAAAGCCCACGGCCATTCGCGTCGATTCGTGGGAGAAAAGACTGGCAGTTCGCGTCGACCGAGTCTTGTGCTCGCTCGACGTCGACGACGCCGCCGCGCTGCCGAGGCTGCGCGCGTTCGTCGGCGGCCTGGCCTCGACGCCCAACACCGCCGACTCGAACCTGCGATTTCAATCGGGCCCGCCCGCGTCGATCGAGTGCCTCGACGACGACGGCGCCGTGCGCTGGAGCTGCGCTCTGCCGGCCACGCAAACCGCCGTCGGCGCAGGCTTCTTCATCGGCGGCGAGACGCTGGTGTACGGCGCGCAAGCAGGCGGAGAGCGCGTGTTCGTCCTGCGCGACGGCGAGCTCATCTTCGAGCGATCTCGCGCAGGGCAGCCCGCGGTGAGCGGAGCGCTCGCGCGCGTGGGAGATCGCGCCGCCATCGTCATCGCGCCCGGCGCTCCGCCGAGCGAGGTCATCGACTTCTCGACCTCGATCGAGATCGCGCCCATTCGCGGCGGCGGCGCGGTCGCCTTCGAGCGCCCGTCCGCTGGCGGAACCCACCCTCAACGCATGGTCGCCGTCGACGCTGCGGGCGCGCGCATCATCGAGATCTCCGAAGGCGGAGCAGGCGCTCGGTGGGCGGCGGCGAGCGACGGACTCGTGGCCGTTCCCCGCACCAACGCGGCGCGCGTAGACTTGTACGACACAGGGGCTCCAGCATGAGCGAGCGCTGCGATCGCTGCAGAAAAGGCTTCGGAAGCAACGAGCCCAAGGACGACATCGAGTGGCTCCTCGGATCGACGACGAACCCCTCGCCCGGTCAACGCCAGCTCCGCGTCGCGCGCTGCACCCGCTGCTCGAGCTATCTCGTCGACGTCGTCTCGTGCGACCGCGAGCGAGCCGAGCTGGTCATGCACGACGTGTGCGTCGTTCAGCACGAGTCCGCTCGCGCCGCGCTGCTCGATCGCACGCCGCTCGCGCTCGCCGCGCTTTCTCCGCAGCTTCGACGAAGGCACCTCGAAGAGCTCTCCGCCGAAATGCCCACGCGCGACCGCGACGCGCTCGGCTGGATCGAGCAAGGGTCCGTCGCGTGCACCGAGCTGTTTCGCGCGCTCGTCACCCGCGTCTTCGCGCTCTCGACCCCGGACTTGCCCAAGCTCAGCGACGTGCGCCCTCGCACGTGGTCCTCGCGCAAGCCAGGCGCCGCGGTCCCGCCGCGAAGCACGCTCGAGCTCGATGACGGCTCGCGCGTCGTCACGCAGAGCGCAGGGGACCGAACGCAGCTCGTTCGGCTTCGAGGCGATCGCGTTCTGTGGCGCGCGGACCTGGAGGGAGCAGGCCGAGACACCTTCGTCGCGCGCGCCCGCAACACCAACGCGCTCGTGATCGTCGCGCTCGCGACGCCCAGCGACGGCGGCGGCGCGCTCGCCTACGTGATCGACGCCGAAGGCGCCGTGCGCGGACCGGCGCGCCATGAAGGCCGAGCGAGCGCGTTCGAAGCGATCTCGCTCTCGCGCGGATGCGTCTTCGTCGCCGGCTATCAATCACAAATGGTGCTTCGCGAGGACGCGAGCATCGCGTGGCAGGCTCCGAGCGCCACCGTCGCCAACGCGGTCTCGTTTTCGGACAGCGTTCAAGTCATCGAGCCTCCGTGGAAGCTCGTCTCCCTCGCGCTGCCCGACGGCAGCGAACGCTGGAGCCTGCCGGTCGACAAGAACGCGCAGATCGCTCCTTCGGGCGACGGTCACGTGCTGGTGGCCTCGAGCGACGTCGTCGCGCGCGTGGACGTGCGCAGCCCAAAGCCGTCCGTTCGCTGGATCGCGCAAGGGGCCAACGCGCTTCCGCTGCGCAGCGGAGGCGTGGCGCTCGTGCGCGATCGCTGGGAGAAAGCAGGGCGCCGCATCGAGTGCATCGTGATCGACGCCGAGGGGCGCCGACGCTTCTCCGTGGCGCGGCCCGAGTCGACCAAGGCCCCCACGGCCGAGCTCGGCAACGGCGTGCTGCTCTATCACTCGGGCAGCGACGTCGCGATCAGCGCGAACGAGCGCGTGACGTACGCGGTGACCGTCCCTGAAGGACGCACGGCGAGCGTCACGCTCGAGGACGGTGGCGCGTGGATCGAGTACGACGGAATCGTCGACCGCATCGATCCCAGCGGCCGCCGCGTCGCGCGCTATCGCGTGGGCTAGCGCGTCAGCCCGTTGGTGAAGTCGCGGAGGAAGCCAGCCCCCGCGCGTGCGGCGCCGCCCGCCATGCAGCCCGTCGCTTCGCCGCACGTGCGCGCCTCGGCGACGCATCGCGCGGTGCGGGCAGCGTTTTCAGCGTCGACGTTGGGGCGAAGGTCCGCGAAGGTCTGCTCGCACTGACGGCGATCGGTGTCGTTGCCCTGACAGAGCGAGACGACGCGATCGCACGCGACGCGAGACGGAGCGAGCGCGGGCTGTCCGTTGTTGCGACAGCCAGCGACGCTGAAGAGAGCGACGAACGCGACGGCAACGATCGAGCGAATCGACATGACACATCCTCCATCGCACGCGGCGGTGCTGGGGAGCGCTGTTTGCCATCCCGCCCTACGGTCCTCGGGGTAGGACCGTCGCCCCTGTGAGTCTGATGGCAGCTTCTTCGGCGGTGCCGAACACCGTTGGGTGGCAGAGCGAGAAGCGGGCGACACGGTGGCAACGAACCGCGCGCGGCGCAAGCTCGAGCGCGCGAATTGCCGTCAACACATCGAGTCTATTGTTGTTTTCGTCGGGCTCGAAACCACGGAAACAGCGCGAGACCCGCGACGATCGCCCCGAGAGAGATCGCGGTGTTCTTCGGCTCGCGCGCCGCGTAGCCAAGGACGATCGCCACGCTCACGAGCGCGAAGATGATTTGTGGCCACGGAAACAAGGGCGTTCGAAACACCGCTCGGTCCTCGAGCGCTCCGAGCAGCGAACGCTTGCGAAGCACGACGACCGCGACCGCTCCGAGCGCGTAGAACGGCCACGCGCCGAGCACGAACACCTCGCCGAGCCTCGCGAGCGGCGAGTGCACATACGCGAGCGCCACGATCGAGCAGGCGATCAGCGCGTTTGCGGGCACGCCCCGGGACGAGACGCGACCGAGCCACGAGAAGAGAAGCCCGTCGCGAGCGACCGCGAACACCACGCGAGCGCCGCTCATGAGCCCAACGGCGCCGCCGCCGATCGACGCCACGGCGACGAGCAGCGCGAGCGCGACGCGCAGCCCACCGGACGACCACGGCCCCACGGTGAAGACCGTGTCGCGCTCGCCGAGCGACGCGAGCCCGTGATGGCCGAACGCCGCGAGCAGGCCGAGGTTGGCGAAGAGATAGAGCGCGGTGACGAGCAGCGTTCCGCCGAGGATCGCGCGCGGGATCGTGCGTCGCGGCTCGCGCACTTCGCCCGCGACGCTCGTGATGTCGATCCAGCCGTCGTACGCCCACAGCACGGGGACCATCGCCGCCGCGAACGCCGCGATCGAGCCGCGGGGAGCCTGCGCGGACGCTGAGATTTCGCCAGGAGAAATCCTGCTCGAGCCCAGCGCAGCGACCAGCGCCACGCCGATCACCTTGCACACCGTGAGCGCGTTCTGCGTTCGCGCGCCCGAGCGCAGCCCCGCAACGTTGACCGCCGCGAGCACCACGATGAACACCGTGGGCCACGCCGGCCGAAGCAGCACCCCAGCGTCGCGAAGATGCCAATACGCCACCTGCGCAAAGAACGCGACGCTCGACGGAACGAGCACCGCGACCATCGCCCAGCCAAACAAGAACGCCGCCCAATCACCGAACGCGCGACGCAGATAAACCGCGAGACCGCCGGTCTCGGGCAACGCCGAGCCCGCCTCGGCGAAGGACAGCGCGCCGAGCAGCGAGAGCGCGCCGCCCAAGAGCCACGCGAACAGCATCCATCCCGCGCTCGTCGTCGCCTTCGCCGTCGCGATGGGCGAGACGAAGATCCCTGTTCCGATCATCGCCCCCGCGGTCAGCAGCGTCGACGAGCGCACCCCGAGCTCTCGGTGCAGCCCCGGCTCGTCGCGGGGCTCGCTCATCGCGCGACGCCGCGCCCGATCGCTTCGAGCACCTCGGTCACGATCATCTCGGTGAGCTTCGCGTACAGCTCGTCGCCCTCGCGCGCGCTCGCCTCGCGCGGCTCACCCGCGTACGCGTCAGTGAGCCCCATCGCGACGAACTCGGTTTTTCCCTCGCGAATCGCCTCGCTGAGCGAGACGTCGACGTCGGGCAGCGCTTCGCGGATCGACTCGCGCACCAGCTCGGGCCGCGCCGCGAGGACCAGCGAGCTCTCGTAGCTCCCGGCGTGGCACGCCCCGCGCTTGAACTCGCTCGAGAGCGTCCTTCCCCATCGCCGCGTGAGCTGATTGGCGAAGCACACCGCACCAACGCTCTCGTTCGCCTTGGAAATCGCCGCTTCGATCGCGCGCACGTGCTCGGGCTCGAGGTGGTGATTGGTCGCGCACACCAGCGCGAACCCCGCGTTGCGCAGCCCCTCGCACACGCTGCTGACGTACGCGATCAGCGCCTCGTCGCTCACCGTCACCGCGCCCGCAAACGCCGCCGCGTATCGCGTCACGCCATACGAGACCACCGGCGCGGCGACGGCGCTCACCCCGCGCGCGCGCAGCTCCTTCGCCGCGCGAATCGCGCTCTCTCTCGCGAGCAGCGCGTCGGTCTCGAGCGGCAGATGCGGCCCGTGCGGCTCGGTCGATCCCAGCCCCACGATCGCCACCGGCGTCGGGCCCGCGAGCACGTCAGCGCAGTCCTTCATCGTGCACTCGCTCAGCGAGAGCGGAGCCTCGCGCCAGCGCTCGCTCACGACGCCGATCCCCCAGCCATCGCCTTGATCGCCTTACGGTCGATCTTGCCGCGGTCGTTGCGCGGAAGATCGTCCACGAACACGACTTCACGCGGGTACTTGTGCTTCGTCAGGCGCGCCTTCACGTGCTCTTGCAGGGCCGAGGCGAGCGATTCTGCCGCAGAAAATCCTGTTCGAAGCTGCACATACGCGCGCGTCGAGAGCATCCCTCCGCCCTGATCCACGCCGATGAGCGCGCACGAGAGCACCGCCTCGTGTGCGAGCAAGCACTCTTCGACCTCGATCGGCGAGACCCACTGGCCCGAGACCTTGAGCATCTCGTCCGCCCGGCCGGCGAACCAGAAGTAGCCGTCTGCGTCGCGGCGAAAGAGGTCTCCTGTGCGGCACCAGTGGCCGTGAAACGTGCGCCACGACTTGTCGCGATCTTGAAAGTACCCGAGCGCGACCGAGTCTCCGCGGATCCACAGGACGCCTACTTCGTCGGCGCTCACTTCAGGCGCTCCGGGGCCCTCGGCCTCCGCGGGCAAGACCCTCGCGACGTAGCCATCGACCACGCGACCAAGCGATCCCGGCTTGATGTCTCCTGGGCGATTGCTCACGTAGATGTGAAACATCTCGGCCGAGCCGATCCCGTCGTACACGTCGATCGCAAAGCGCTCGGTCCATCGCGTGAGCAGCGGCGGCGGCAGCGCCTCGCCCGCAGAGAAGCAGAACCGCAAGCACGAGAGGTCGAGACCGCTCTCACCCTTCGAGCGAAGCGCCTCGTCGTGATCGAGGAGCTTTCCGATCATCGTGGGGACGTTGGTGAGCACCGTCGGCCGATACCACTCGATCGCGCGCATCAGCGAGTCGGGCGTCGGTCGCTCGCTGAACAGCGCCGCCGTCGCGCCCACCGCGAACGGAAAGAACAGGTTCGTCCCCGTCGCGTACCCGAAGAAGAGCCTCGGAATGCTCACGGTCACGTCGTCTTCGCGCATCCCGATCGTGCGCTTGGCAAACACCTCGGTGTTGAACGCGAAGTCTCGATGCGTGTGCATCGCCGCCTTCGGGTGCCCCGTCGACCCCGAGGTGAACAGCCAGATCGCGACGTCGTCACGGCGGGTCTTGACCGGCTCGCTCCACGGTCGCTTCGCGCTGACCTCGTCTTCGAGCAAGTACACCGCGCGATCACCGAGCGTCGGAAGCTCCACCGTCGCGCACGGATCCTCGCCGGTCTTCGCGTCGGCGACGACGTACACCGCCTCGAGGTGCGCGGATCGCTCGAGCTCGGACGCGAGCGACTCGATCACGCGAGGCACCGTGACGAGCGCTGCGGCGCGGGTGTACTCGAGCAAGTACGCGAGGTCCTTCGCAGGCGCGTCGGGGTTGCCCATCGCGAGCACGCAGCCCGCCTCGAGCGTCCCCATGATCGACCACGCGAAGGGAGGAAGGTCGGGCAGGATCACGAGCACTCGTTGCTCTTGCTCGACGCCCGCAGCGCGGAGCGACGCGGCGAACCCGCGCGAACGATCGCTCACCGACTGGTACGTGTACCGTCGATCACCGAAGCGAACCGCCACGCGATCGCCGCGACCTTCGCGGATTCGATCGTGCAGGAAGTAGTCAGCAAGATTGAAGTCGTCCGCGAACGTCGGCGTGTCGGTCATGGCGTCGATCCGTCGATCACACTGTCACTCGTTGCTGTTCTCGCGCTTGCCGCCCTTTCCGAGCAGCTTGGACGCGGGCGTGTCGGGCATCGTCTCGCGGATCACCGCCTGCGCTTTTCGCGCAGGAATCTCGGGCAGTGTCTTTCGCGGATCGTCCGAGAGATTCGCGGCGATCAACGGCTTCTTCGGCGTCGGTCGCTGCGGAGCCTTCGTCGGCGGCGCGAGCACCGCTGGCATCTGCGCCGTCTGCGCGGTGTCACCGTCGCGCCCGCGCCCCTCGCGAATCGTGTCGCGAAGGTTGTCTCCCGCGTCACCGGGGATGCGCGCGTCCTGCCGCGCCTTCTCTCCGCCCACGAGCACGCGCGCGATGATCACCTGGTGGATCTCCGACGTGCCTTCGTAGATACGCAGCGCGCGAATGTCTCGGTAGAGACGCTCGACGGCGATCCCTCTCAGCACGCCGGCGCCGCCGTGCACCTGCACCGCGCTGTCGATCACGCGCTGCGCGGCCTCGGTCGCAAAGTACTTGGCCATGCTCGAGTCGATCGAGACGCGCTCGATCGCTTTGTCGCGCCCGTACGCGGCGCGGTAGACGAGCAGGCGAGCAGCGTCGAGGTCGGTCGCCATGTTCGCGAGCAACCCCTGCACGAGCTGGTTGTCCGAGATCGCCTTGCCGAACTGCTCTCGCGTCGTCGCGCGAAAGAGCGACTCGTCGAGGGCGCGGCGCGCCATTCCGCAGGCGGCAGCGCCGACGGTGGTGCGAAACGTGTCGAGCGTCCGCATCGCGAGCTTGAATCCCTCTCCTTCGCGGCCGAGCCGACGGTTGGCGGGGATCGTGAGCTCATCGAAGCGAATCGACCCGACGGGGTGCTCGGTGATGAGCATCTGCGGACCTTCGAAGTGAAAGCCCGGGTCTGAGTCCTTCACGATGAACGCAGAGATTCCGCGGCTTCCTGCGGCCGGATCGGTCTTCGCGAACACGACGTACTGTCCCGCGATGCCGGCGTTCGAGATGAACGTCTTGCGACCGTTGATCACGTAGACGTCCTTGCGTCGATCGGCCGTCGTGCGCATCGCGCCCACGTCCGAGCCTGCCTCCGGCTCGGTCACGGCGAACGCGGCGATGGACTCGCCGCGCAACACGGGGGGCAAGTACTCTTTGCGTTGCTCGTCGCTGCCCGCGACGACGATCGGGTAGGTGCCGAGCCCCTGCATCGCGAGGACGAACTCCGCGAGCGCGCTCGACCACGCGAGGGTCTCGCGCAGCAAACAGATCGAGCGAACATCGAGCTGCTCGCGCCGACCGCCGAACGGCAGTCCGCCGTACGCAGCTGGGACGCACGCGTCGATGAGCCGCTCTTTTCCGAGGCGCAGCGCGAGCGCCTTGCAGCGTTCGCCGAGAACTTCGTAGGTCGCTGCGGCGGCTCGACGGTGCAGGTCTTCTTCGGGACCGGCGACGTTCATCGCGAAGTCCCGCGCACGCTCGGCGAGAGCGATGTGCACGGGCTCGAAGAAGAACGGAAACTCGTCGGTGCTGGGCGTGTTGCGCGTGCGAGCGAGCGGGGTCACTTCGGTGCCTCTTGCTTACTTCGATTCGCCGTGGGGAGCACCCTCGAAACGAGGGGCGAGCTTGCGTGTGTTGGCCTCGTACGCAGTGCGAAAATCAGGGTGAAACATGCACAGCGCCTGCGCCTGAGCCTCGCTCTCGATCGCCTCGGCGAGGCCCATCCGCGCCTCGCTCTCGAGCATCTGCTTCGTCATCGAGTGCGCGAACGCGGGCCCCTGCGACAGCTGCAGCGCGAACGTCATGGCCTTGTCGAGCAGCTCGTCGTCGGCGTACACGCGGTTGGCGAGCCCGATGCGCGCCGCTTCGTCGGCGTCGATGACCGCGCCCGAGAAGAGAAGCTCGCTCGCGTGACCGAGGCCAACGATGCGCGGAAGCAAGTACGCCGCGCCCATGTCCGCGCCGCACAGCCCGACCTTCGGAAAGATGAACCCGATGCGAGCAGAGCGCGCGAAGTAGCGAACGTCCGACGCCGCTGCCAGCACCGCGCCAGCGCCGACGGCGACGCCGTTGACCGCGGCGATCACGGGCTTTCGGCAGCGCCGCACGTTGGCGATGAGCTCGCCCGTCGTGCGCGTGAAGGCGAGCATGCCCTTCGCGTCTCGAGCGAACAGCTCGGCGATGATGTCCTGCACGTCTCCGCCCGAACAGAACCCGCGTCCTTCGCCGGTGATGACGATCGAGCGAACGTCAGGGTGGCTCGAGAGCGTGACGAAGAACTCGGCGAGCTCTTGGTAGATCTCGAACGTCAGCGAGTTGAGTCGCGTCGGACGGTTGAGCGTGATCTTCGCGACGCCGCGATCGAGGCGAAAGAGAAAGCCAACGGGAGACAGTTCGGCCATGAGCGTGCGCGGAGTATCTACCCCTGGGGCTCACGTTGGAAGCCGCGCGAGCCCGAACGTCACGCGCTCGGCAGCACTGCGGTCGCCTCGATCTCGACCTTCGCCCGAGGCTCGACGAGCCCGGCGACACCGACGAGCGCCATCGCGGGAAAATGCCGCCCGAAGTGCCTGCGCCAAGGCTCCTTGAGCTTGGGAGCTCCTATGCGATACGCGGGCAGATCCGTGACGTAGACCGTCATACGGACGACGTGTTCAGGCCGCGCTCCACCGGCGCGCAGCACGGCGACGACGTTGGCGAGCGCCTGGTCGAACTGCTCGATGAGATCGTCGGTGGTGAACTCGCAGCGCTCGTTCCAGCCGATTTGGC
Organism: Polyangiales bacterium; assembly: GCA_046351515.1. Lineage (GTDB taxonomy): Bacteria > Myxococcota_A > Polyangia > Polyangiales. The sequence continues at coordinate 372,270 of JAXLYJ010000005.1, read as the reverse complement.
CGGCGACGTAGAGCGTCGGGCCGTCGGCGAGGATTCCGTTCGCGTATCCACGCGGTGAAGGCCATCCCTCGGGTTGCACGATCTTCATGACAGCACCTGTCCTCCATCGAGCGCGATCGCCTGTCCGTGCACGCCCCGCGCCTCGTGCGGAACGAGCGCGAACACCGCGTGCGCGACCTCTTCAACGGTCATCAGCCGTCGCTGCGGCGACTGCGACTCGAGCGCCCTTCGCGCTTCCTCGGCGCTGCGCCCGGTCTTTTTCACGATCCGCTCGACCGCGGCGACGGTCATCTCGGTGTCGACGAAGCCCGGACAGATCGCGTTGACCGTCACGCCGCTGCGCGCGATCTCCGCCGCGAGCGCGCGGGTAAATCCCACGACGGCGTGCTTCGAGGCGCAGTACGCGCTCGTGTACGCGTAGCCCGTGAGCCCCGCGTTGGACGCGACGTTGATGACCCGCCCCCAGCCGCGCTTGGCCATCTTGGGCGCGAGCTCGCGACACAGGCGCATCACAGGCCAGACGTTGACCGCGAACGTGCGCTCGATCATCGCGTCATCCGTGAGCTCGAGCGGCGCGCTCTCGGCGACGCCGGCGTTGTTCACGAGCACGTCGATCGGGCCGAGCGCTCGCTCGATGTCCGCGAGCGCGCGCGAGACGTCGCCCGGCGCCGTGAGGTCGCACGCGAACGCAGCGCCGTCGCACGCGGTCGCGACGCGCTCGAGCGCCGTTCGGTCGCGTCCCATCGCGGCGACGCGAAGCCCCTCGCGCGCCAGCCTGCGCGCCACAGCCTCGCCGATCCCCCGACTCGCGCCCGTGACGAGCGCCACTCTTCCGCGATGGTCCGTCATCTCTGATGGTCGAGATGGATACCGCACTCGCGCACGATGAATCGAGCGCTCGAGCCATGAACGTCGCGCATACGAGCGGCGTTCGCGACGCGACTGGCCACGGCGCGCGCGCTGGGTGTACGTCTGGCCCGTGTTCGAACACCGGATCGACGTGACCTGGGGCGAGTGCGACATCGCGGGCCTCGTGTATTTTCCGCGGATTCTCGACTGGTGCCACCGGGCGCTCGAGGCGTTGTTCAACGAGCTTCCGGGCGGCTATGCGCAGTTCACAGGGCCGCGCAGGATGGGGATCCCGACCGTGCGATTGGCGGGCGATTTTTCAGCGCCGATTCGCTACGGCGAGCGCTGCGCAGTGCAGGTTCGCGTGCGTCGCATCGGTCGATCGAGCGTGACCTTCGAGCACACCGTCGTCGGCGAGAGCGATCACAAGCCTCGGGCGAAGTTCGAGCACGTGATCGCGGTGTGCTCGCTCGAAGGGCCGACGGCGGTAGAAGTGCCTGCCGACGTTCGCGCGCTGCTCGCGCCGCACGCCGAGTGATGCGCCTCAGGCGATCGTCGCTTTGATGTCGGGCCCGTACTTGTTCGCGTAGTACGTGAGCACGTCGAGCGCGTCGCCAAGCTCGCTGTTGTCCAAGTCCTTCACGGGAAACTCCACGGACAAGATCACGTCGCCGTCCTCGTCGAGAGAGAAGCGCGCGAACATGATCTCGCCGTTCCATCGAAGCAGCTGGGAGTACAGCTTCTCGGCCTTCACGAGGTCAGGCGGCAGGCGACCGAGCGGAACCACCGCGAGCTTCACCCAGCTCGCGTCGCACGTCGTGACGAGCGGGTACATCGTCCCGCGCGACACTTTGAAGCTCGATCGGATCGTCGTGTCGCCCAGGCGGGTCGTGACCCAGTCCCTGGCTTGAAGAAACGCCTCGACCCGTGAAACCAGCTCTTTGCTCATCGCCGACGCAGCCGAGGCTACACCACGGACTCGGTCGGTTCCGACACGCTCGTTGGGGTCTTCCAAAACCGTTCACGAATTTCGACCAACAAACACTCAAATCGACTATTCCGCTCGAACTCTGTTTTTCGCCACCTTGTGTCGATTCTCCGTAACGCCTGTATTTGAAGCGACGTAGTCTCGAACACGATGGAAACAACGGTTGCTTCAACGAGCGGTTCGGCCGCACACATGAGCGATATTCAACTCGTTGAAAAAGCTCGACAGGGCGATCGTTCCGCTCTTTCCGCGCTCCTGACGCGCTACCGACCGGTGGTCGAGCGACAGGTGCAGCGCTTCCCGATCGCTCCCCACGACCGCGCGGACCTCGTGCAGGACGCGCTGCTCCAAGTCATCCGTCGCCTCCACACCTTCCGCGGCGACTCGCAGTTCTCGACGTGGCTCTATCGCGTGACCGCCAACGCCGCGCTCATGCGCATGCGCAGCGAGCGCCGTCGTCGCTACGCCTCGTTCGACGATCACCTCAATGAGGTCGAACAGTCTGTGCACGCGACGGCGTTCACCTCGAGCGGCGAGTGGGCCGAGCGCGCCGACCACCGCGTCGAAGCGCACCGCCAGCGCGCGATGCTCGAAGAAGCGGTCGCCGAGCTGCCCGAGCAGTGGCGCGTCGTCGTGCTCGAGCACTACGTCGAAGGCTCTGCGCTGCAAGCGCTCGCCGATCGACTCGAGACCACCGAGAGCAGCGTTCGCTCGCGATTGCACCGCGCGCGCACCGCCCTGCGCGAGCGCCTCCGCGCGGCAGCCTGAGCGCTCAGCGCTCGAACGCCGACGCGATCCCCTGCCCGACCCCGATGCACAGCGACGCGACCCCGCGCTTGTGACCCTCGCGCTTCATGCGATGCACCAGCGTCGCGACGATGCGCGCGCCAGAGCAACCGATGGGATGACCGAGCGCGATCGCTCCGCCGTCGGGGTTCACCTTCGCTGAATCGAGCTCGAGCTCGCGCACGCACGCGAGCGCCTGCGCGGCGAACGCCTCGTTGAGCTCGAGCGTGTCGATCGACTCGCGCGTCCATCCAGTGCGCGCGAGCAGCTTTCGCACCGCAGGAATCGGCCCCAACCCCATCACGCTCGGCTCGACACCAGCGACCGAGCTCGCCACCACGCGCGCGAGCGGCTCGACGCCGAGCTCTCTCACCACAGCCTCGCTCACCACCAACAGCGCCGATGCCCCGTCGTTGATCGGCGAGCTGTTGCCCGCGGTGACGCTCCCTCCCTTGCGAAACACGGGCTGAAGCTTCGCCAGCGCCTCGAGCGAGGCGTCGGCGCGCGGGCACTCGTCGCGGTCGAACACGATCGCGGGGCCCTTTTTCTGCGCGATCTCGACGGCGACGATCTCGTCTCGAAACGCTCCGCGCTCGGCCGCAGCGACCGCGCGCCGGTGCGACTCGACCGCGAACGCGTCTTGGTCCGCGCGCGAGATGCTCTTCTGCGCAGCGACGTTCTCTGCCGTCTCGCCCATGCCTTCGAGCGGAAACCGCTCGGCCATCTTCGGGTTCTCGAAGCGCCAGCCGATCGTGGTGTCCTGCACCTTGGGCGGCGTGCGATCGAACGCATCTTGCGCCTTGGGCATCACGAACGGCGCGCGCGTCATGCTCTCGACGCCGCCGGCGATCACGCAGTCGTGCTCGCCGGTCGCGATCATGCGCGCCGCGGATTGCAGCGCTTCGAGGCCGCTTCCGCACAGGCGATTGACGGTCACGCCGGTGACCTCGTACGGCAGCCCCGCGAGCAACGCTCCCATGCGGGCGACGTTGCGGTTGTCCTCGCCTGCTTGATTGGTCGCGCCGAACACGACCTCGGTGACGCGCTCGCTCGCGCGAGCGTTGCGCGCGCAGAGGCTGCGGATCACGTGCGCCGCCAGATCATCGGGGCGCACCTGCGCGAGCGCGCCCTTGTAGCGAGCGATCGGGGTTCGGAGCGCGTCGAGGATGTAGACCGTGTTCGTCACCAGAGAATCTCCTTGCGAGGGGCTGCGCGTGCGCGTCGAGCGGGGCAACGCTACTCAACTTCGCCGCGCGAGAACTGGGGAAATGTGCCGGCGAGTCAACGAGCCAACGGGGGCATTGGATGATTCGTCGCGCCCCGGCGTATAACAGCGCGTCCTCCAACAAGAGAGAACGAAGGATGAACCGATCTGCTCTGCTGACTGGCGCGCTCGCTTTGGTTTCGTCGCTGACGCCCGCGTGCTTCTACACGGTGCGCGGCGATGTCTCGTCGGACGTGTACTACGACAGCGTTCCGACGGCGGTGACCGTCACGCAGCCTCCGCCTCCGCAAACGACGGTGAACGTGCAGCTGGAGCGCCCGCCGCAGCCCGCGGGTGGCGTTTGGGTCGACGGCTACCATGACTGGCGTGGCGGCTCGTGGGTGTGGGTCGAAGGCCACTGGGAGATGCCGCGACCGGGAACGGTCTGGCAGCGCCCGGTCTACCAGGGCGGCCAGTATTATCCTGGCTACTGGCGCCCCGCGAACGTGCAGCCGGTGGGGCCGTACGCGACGCCCGTCTCGAGCGGCGGAGCGGTGGTCGTCAACTCGGGCGGCCCTGTGGCGCAGCCGGTCGGCGGAAGCACCGTCGTTGTGAATGGAAACGTCCCCACGCAGGGAAGCACTGTCATCGTGAACGGAAACGTTCCCACGCAGGGCAGCACCGTGGTGGTCAACGGCGGGACGCCGACGGGCTGGGTTCCCGCCGGTGGAACGGCGACCGCGCGTCCCGTTGGAGGCAGCGCCGTGGTCGTCACGGGTGGAGCCTCGGGCAGCGTCGGCGGCAGCGCCGTCGTCGTGACGGGCGGAAGCACCAACGTTGGGACGGGCGGCCCCGCGGTAGTCACCACTGGAAACGCTGCGGTTCCCGTCGGAAACACCACCGTCGTCACGGCCACGGGTCGCCCCGTGGGCGCGGTGGTCACGACCTCCGGCGGCGTCGCGGGCACCACTGGAAACGTCGTGGTGAACGGCGCCGTTCCGGTCCGCGGAACGGGCGTGGTCGTCAGCAACAACGCCACGGCCGTCGCCAACACCCCTGTCGTGAACACGGGCGGCACCACGGTCGTCTCGGTCGGAGGAAACAGCGTTCGCCCTGGAACCGCTGCGGCCGTCGTGAACACCGGCAGCAACGTGCAGATGGGCTCGACCACCATCTCTGCGACCGCCGCGACGACCAACGGCACAGCGACCACCGTTCGCACGACCGGCACCGCAGCCACGACGATCAACTCCGCTGCCGCGGGCGGAACGGTCAACCTCAACGTGCCCCGCGTGAACGCGTGCGTCGGTCCGAACTGCCCCCGCGTGATCGGCCGCCCCGATCCGCGTCGCTAAGCGTTCACTGCGGCCACTTGTAGAAGCCCTCGCCGGACTTCTTGCCGAGCTTTCCCGCTCGCACCATCTGCCGCAGCAGCGCCGGGGGCCTGAACTGCTCGCCCACTTCTCGATGCAAGTGCTCGAGGATCGCGAGCCGCACGTCGAGCCCGACGAGGTCCGTGAGCTTCAACGGCCCCATCGGATGTCGGTAGCCGAGCTCCATCGCGCGATCGATGTCCTCGGCGCTCGCGACTCCTTGCTCGAGCATTCGGATCGCCTCGGCGCCGATCGCCACGCCGAGTCGCGACGTCGCAAACCCAGGAAAATCCCTCACAACAATCGCCGTCTTACCGAGCGACCTCGAGAACGCGAGCGCGGCATCGACCGTCGCCTCGCTCGTTCGAACGCCCTTCACCACCTCGAGCAGCTCCATCACCGGAACTGGGTTGAAGAAGTGCAACCCCACCACGCGCGAAGGGTCCTTCACGACCGACGCGATCTCCGTGATCGAGAGCGACGAGGTGTTGGTCCCGAGCAGCGCCGTTGACGGAGCAGCGCGATCCACCGCGTGAAACAACTCGCGCTTCAGCTCGATCCGCTCGGGCACGGCCTCGACCACCACCGTCGCCGCTTCGACCGCCTTCGAGACGTCAGCGAACGGCTGAATCGCAGCGAGCGCAGCGTCCTTCGCCGCAGCGTCGATCTTCGCTTTCGCCACGAGCTTGTCGAGAGACTGCGCCGTGGCAGCCAACGACTTTTCGATCTGCGCCGAGGAGACGTCGAAGAGCGACACGGCGTAGCCCGACATGGCAGCCACTTGAGCGATCCCTGCGCCCATCGTTCCCGCGCCGAGCACCGCGACGCGACCCTTGTTCGATGCGTTCGTCATGGGCCGGGAAGGTACAACAATTACGCTTTGCGACCGCCGCCCGAGAGGGTCCGCTTGCGCGACGCGAGCGCGCGCGCGGTGAGCGCCTCGGCGAGCGCCGCAGTGAACAGCGCGCCGATGCGCTCGGCCACCGTCGCTGCGACGCGCGCGGTCACTTCGTTGTCCAACGTCCGCTGCTCTTCAACGTAGGCGCGCGCCGTGGTTCGAAGCGAAGGCATGACCTCGCGCTCGAGCGCGACCATCAGCGCCGGCGTCAGCGATGACGACAGCGCGTTGAGCGCGTCGGCGAGCGCGGGATTCTCGTCGACACGGTCCGCCATGCGCAGCGCCGACGCGAGCGATCGACCGCGCTCGTCGCACACCGACGCGCGCGGCACCTCTCGCAGTCCCACAGCCACCAGTGACCTCGCGAGCGCCGCGAGCTGCTCACCGCTCATCGCCGCGATCGCCGGATCCTCGAGCAATCGTTTGACCGCGGCGACCGGCAACCCTTCGTCACGAAGAACGCGAATCGATCGCAGACGCGCGACGTGTCGTTGATCGAACCACGCCACCGTCGCGCTGGTCTTCTCGGGCGGCGGCACCAACCCCTCGCGAACGTAGTGATGAATCGCGTCGCGAGTGAGACCTGTGCGCTCTTCGAGCGCGCCGATGCGCAGCTTCTTGCGACTCGCGCCGCGGGTGCTCACAGCGGAGGCTCCGTGACATCGGGCGCTCGAGGCTCGGTCGCTGGCGCCTCGCTCGACGCGGGAGGGGTTTCGGCGCGCGCGGCGCGGAGCGATCGCCAGCGAATCACCGAGCAAACCGCGATCGCGAGCCCGGCGAGCGCGCCGCCCCAGCGCGCAAAGTGCGGGGCGAGCGTGCGCGTGTCCCACGTGCGCGCGGTCACCACGAGCACGGCTTCGCGGTTCACCGGTCCGCGCGTCGCCATCTGACCGAGCACGTCGATGCGCCCCGAAACGCCGGTGTTCACCGCGCGGACGGTCTCGCGGCGAAGCTCGATCGAGCGCCAGCGAGCCATGAGCAAGTGCTCTTCGAGCGCCGTGGGCGAGTCGAACCAACCGTCGTTCGTGAGGTTGACGATGAGCGCCCCGTCTGCGGCGTCGGCCGCGGCGTGCGCGAGCGTGTCTTCGAAGCAGATGAGAATCCCGAGCGCCAGGCCCGAGCGCGTGCGAAGGATGGGGCTGCCGGTGCCCGGAGAGATTCCGCCAGACTGAGAGAACAGCCGCGCCAACCAGGGCAACGTGCTCGCGAGCGGGACGGACTCGCCGAACGGGACGAGCGCTCTCTTCGCGACGGGACGCGAGAGCGTCGCGTCTTCGTTTCGCAAGAACACACCGTTGTAGCGCACCATCCCGACGCCCGCGCTCATCAGCCCAAACACGATCGGCGGTGCCTCTCGCACCGGATACGCGGGCGGAGCGCGAAGGCCATCGACGGAGGCCTCGTGCGGAAGGACATACGGGTACGCGCCCTCGTGCCACACGATGAGGTCGGGCCGCTCGTTGATCGCCTGCGTCGTCTGCGCGTGCAGCTTCGCGAGGATCGACGCCGCTGCGGCTTCGTCCCAGCGAACGAGCGGCGGAACCGCCGGTTGCAACAGCGCCACGCGCACCGCGGGCCGCTGCTCGGCGCTCGCGAACTGCGTCGCACGAACGGCGCCGTAGCCCACCCACCCAGCGAACAGCGCGGCCATCACGATCGCGGTGCGCCGAGTGCTCGCTTGCACGGCTCCCGCGCGGCGCTCGCTCGCCCACGCGACAAAGGCCGTCGCGCACGCGTGCAACAGCGCCGAGACGCCCGAGACCGTGACGACGTCCGCGAGCTGCGGGAGCCAGCGAGACTCGACGAGCGGCGCCGCGAATTGCCAGGCAAAGACCGCCGAGATGTAGCGCTCGCAGAACAGCGCGCTCAGCGCGACCGCGATGGTCGCGCCCACCACCGCGCGAATCGAGGCAGCGATCGCGCACTGGATCGCGATCATCAGCGACTGACCGAAGCAGTAGAGAAGAAACAGCACGACGGCGGCGATCGTGGGCAGGCCGGTGAAGCGCGTGACCGTCGCGACCAGCCACGGCGCGGCGAAGATCCAGTAGAAGATCGCCGCGACCAAACCCAGGCCAAACGCTGAGCGCGCGCGCTGCTCTCGCACGGCCCACGCGAGCAGCGTCGCGGCCAACAGGCACAGCGGCCAGAGCTTGAACGGCGGCGCAGAGAGATAGAGCGTCGTGCCCGAGGCCGCCGCGGCGAGGTAGCGCAGCGCGCGCTGGCGGCCTTCGTCGGTCAAGCGCGCACCAACACGGGGACCGCTGAAGGAAGCACTGTAAACGTCGCGTCGAGCTTGCCGGGCGCTTCGCCATCGACGTCGAGCAAGCAGTCTTCGACGCCGGTCGCGAAGGCGCGTACGACCTTGGCGCGGCGGTGGCTCACGAGGGGTTCTTGCAAGTGCGAGCCCTTGTAGATCTTCGTCGCGAGCAGCGTGGACTGCACGCGGCCCATGTCGCCGAGCGCGATGACCTCGAACGTTCCGTCGAACGGGTCTGCGTCGGGAGCGATCATCATTCCGCCGCCAAAATAGCGGCCATTGGCGACGGAGATCGCGTACATCGGGCCGTCGTAGAAGGGCTCGCCGTCGCACTCGACGCGGACCTTCACGTTCTTGTACGCGAGGCTCGCGCGCAGCGTCCCGAGGAAGAACGTCGCCTTTCCGCCGAGCCATTTGGGCCCTTCGTTGACGAGCTTGTCGACCAGACCGCCGACGCCAAACGACGCGATGTTGACGAACAACCGACGCGCCTCGTGCCCCTCGTGCGATCGATGATCGAGCTGGCCGAGGTCCATCTTGCGCGGCCTCGCCTCGTCGATGAACTTCGCCACGTCCGCAGGATCATCCGGAACGCCGAGGGTCTTCTTGAGGTCACCGCCCGTCCCAGCCGGCACGAACGCGAGCGTGGCCTCGCGGACATCGAGGTTTCCTTCGCGGTCGAGCAGGCCCTGCGCGCCTTCGTGAAACGAGCCGTCGCCGCCCATGACCGCGATCGTCTTGGCGCCGCCGTCGATGAGCTTTCGGACGATGACCCCGCCGTGTCCCGGGCGTTCGGTGCGGTGAACCTCCACGTCCCAGCCGCGCCGCGCGAGCTCTCGAACGAGGTCACCCACGAGCCTCGCGGCGCGACCTGCGCCCGCGCGAGGGTTCACCACCACGTCAATGCTCTTGCGTTGCGTCATGCCTCTCCTCGCCCAAGTTCGCAGAACAGATCGCTCAACGTAAAGGCCGAGATGCCGACGCGCGTCAGTCTGTGCTTGGTGGTGGGACAGCCCACGAGGACGTGGTCGGCGCCCGAGTCGCGCACGAGCAACGCGAGTTCGTCGGTGATGGCATCGGCCGTCGAGGGCGACGTGACGGGCAACAGACCGCCGCCGCCGCTGCACTGCGAGCGCTCTCGGTTCATCGCGAGCTCGATGGGGCGAACGCCGGTGAGCCGCTCGATCACCGCGCGCGGCGCGTCGTACGAGCGCAGCCCACGCCCCGCGCGACACGAGTCGTGAACGGCGAAGCGGCCCATCGCGGCCAGGGCGCTCTGCGGAAGTCGCTCGATTCGCTGCAAAAAGAACTGCTCGAGCCACTCCATCGATCGAGCGTTGACCCCGAGCTGCGGAGCTCGGACGCGCATCGCGTGAACGCAGCCAGGATCGAGCGCGATCACGGCGCTCGCCCGACGAACTCGGTCCGAGAGCGCTTCAGCGCGCGCACGAAACCCATCGACGTCCCCGGCCTCCAACCACGGAGCTCCACAGCACAGGTCCGCCACGAGCGAAATCGGACCGATCAGCCGCTCGATCGCGCGCTGCGCGGCCGCGACGTGGCTCGGGGCGGTCGCGACCATCGTGCACCCCGCGAAGAGCACGACGCCGGTCGGGGCCGCGTCGACCGCGCCGATCCGCTCTGCGAGCGCACGCACCCGCTCTGCGCGCGCGGGCAGCTCCGCGACGAAGGACCGCACTGCCTCGGGCTCCATTCCGTTGCTGTGCGCGACGGAGCGCGCCTCGAGCGCCGCGCTGGCGACGTCGACGGACAGCTCACAGTGCGATTGGCAGTGCTCGCAGCCCGTGCATGCGTAGGACGAGGCCAACGTCTCGGCGTCGGCGCTCTTCGCGCCCGAGGCGACCGCGTGCAGAGCGCCCATGATCCCCCACGCAGAGAGCGCGTCGTTGGCGGTCACCGTCGCGACGGGACACGCCGGTCGACAGAGCTTCGGGCAAAACGTACAGGCGCGGGTCGCGTCGGCGCGCGACGCGAGAACGGGCAGTCTCGGAGCCATGAGCGAGCGGCGATCGTGACGCAAACGGGCAGCGAAGGCGACGATTCACGCTGACGCTCGTTCGATCAAAGCGCAGGGCAGGCGCGACAAAGTGGACGAAAAGCCGGCCGACCGCTGTGCGAAATGGCGGGTTTGGTCGGCGGTGACTTCCCCTGATGACTCGCGGGCTGCGACCGGGGTATGTTCGTGCGCAAGCTGGCCGTCGTGCCCAGCGACGTTTCGTCGGAGGAGCCTCACCTTTGTCTGCAGCCGCGATCGAACGCGAAATCGGATCTGTCGTCGCAGGCAAGTACCGACTTCTTCGCATCCTGGGCCGGGGCGGCATGGGCGTCGTGTTCGAGGCCGAGCACGCGATGACGCGCCGACGCGTCGCGGTGAAGATCCTGCACGCGCACCATCGCCAGACCGGCGACGCGGCCAAGCGGTTCATCAACGAGGCGCAAGCGGCTGGGCGAATCCAGCACCCCAACGTCGTCGAGGTGCTCGACGCCGGAGAAGACAGCGACGGTTCGCTGTACCTCGTGCTCGAGCTGTTGAACGGGCACGACCTCGCGACGCTGCTCATGCGTCAGCGACGGATCGACGTCGCGGACACGATCACGATCATCGCGCAGGTGCTGCAGGCGCTCGCCGTCGCGCACGCGCAGGGGATCATTCACCGCGATATCAAGCCCGAGAACATCTATCTCACGCGCTCGGTCACCGGCGAGCAGCACGTCAAGATCCTCGATTTCGGAATCTCCAAGGCGATCAACCCCGGCGATGGCGTCGCGCTCAACGTGACGCAGACCAACACCACCGTCGGAACGCCGCACTACATGTCCCCCGAGCAAGCCCGCGGCGAGCGCAACCTCGACGCGCGCGCGGACCTTTGGGCGGTGGGAGTGGTGCTGTACGAGTGCCTGGCGGGACGCGTTCCGTTCGACGGTGAGACGTACAACGATCAGATCGTCAAGGTGATCACCGAGCCGCACCCGTCGCTCTCGCAGTTCGACGTGCCGCTCGAGCTGTCGCGCATCGTCGATCGATCGCTCGAAAAAGACCGCGTCAAACGGTACACCAACGCCTCGGAGATGCTCGCGGACATCCGCCAATTCATCGAGCGTCACCGCGAGTACGCCTCGGTCCCGATGCAAGTGCTCAAGGCTCCGCAGCACCTGCCTGAGCCCCAGCCGCTCGCGCCGGCAGTGTCTTCCTCTCCGCCCGTGCCGAAGGATCCCGCCTTCGAGTTCGGCGGAGACACCGTGCGCACGCCCGCCGCCGTCTCGCTCTACGACACGACGAACGAAGACGTTCCGACCACCGTTCGTTCGATCGATCCCGACACGAGCCAGAAGTCGCCGAAGCTCCTGCCCCTCGCGGGCGCGGGGCGTTCGCAGCGCAACTCGACCACGCGCGGCCCGGCAGCGCTCTTCACCGGGCCCAATCGCACGCGCAACGCGATCATCGCTGCGGTGCTCGTCGCGATCGCGATCCTCGGCGGAGCGTTCGCGGCGTACATGATGTCCCGCCCCACGCCGCACAGCACCAACTCGACGCCGTCCGCGACGGTGACGTTCACGTTCGTCGGGCTGCCGCCCAACGCACGGCTGGTCGTCGGTGGCGTGCCGATCTACGGGTCGAACACCGCGTTCGTACCCCGCTCCAACGCGCCGGTCGCCATCGAGGTCACTGCGCCTGGGTTCGACTCGCTCCAGCTCACGCTGCTGCCCAACGAGAACCACACCGTTCCCGTGCAGCTCCGCGCGACGCCCGTGCAGCAAGCGCCAGAGCCGCAGCCCACGCAGCCGCAGCAACAGCCCGCGCAGCCCCAAGCGACGCGAACGCCGACGGTCGATCGCGACCCTCCGCAAGCGAACCCCGACGTCAACACGGCAGCCATCGCCGCGCGCACGACCTCGCCCGAGACGAGCAACAACGCGGACAGCAGCGTCGCCCGCACGAGCGAGCCCTCTCGCAACGCGCGCAACGGAAGCAGCGCTCGGGCCTCGAGCACCACCGGCTCGCTCATGATCACCAGCGCCTCGCAGTGCGAGGTCAGCGTCGATGGTCGACGAGCAGGGCGCGCTCCGGTTCGCCTCATGCTCGACGCCGGTGAGCACGTCGTTCGTTGCCTCACGCCGCCGGCGCGCATTCGCACACAAAACGTCTCGGTGTCCGCGGGCCAAATCAACACTGTCACCTTCGACTGAGAGGGTGTCGAAGCAGCGGTCAGGGGTGTAAGCGTCGCGCTCGTCCGGCGTTTGACGGGCAAATGCGACTCGTTGCGACCGTGGCCCTCTCTGCTGTTTCGCTCGCGATCTCGTCTTCGTGGCTCGCCTCGAACGCGCTCGCGCAGACGGGCTTGGACCTTCCGTCCACCACGGACTGCACGTTCGCCGACAACAACGCCTGCATCGAACGCTATCGAAGCGCCCTGCGCTGGCGCGAGAGGCAGCGCTCGGACGAGGCGTATACCCGCGGTTGGCGCGCCTTCGCTGGAGTGACGCTCACCATCGGCGCGCCTCAGCTCGTCGGGGGAATCTACGCGGCGACCCAGGCACCGCCGCACAGCAACCTCGTCGGATACTCCGTGGGTTGGACGATCAACGGCGTGCTTCAGACGCTCACAGGGACGATCTTCGCGGTCGTTCCGTTTAGCCGTCCCACGCGCGGGCCCGAGGGCGGCGCCGCGTGGATCGGAACCGCGTTCTTCAGCCTCGCCGCGCTCGGCCACGGAGCCTGGGCCGCCGCCGCGTGGGCCACGCCTCCGCAAGACGTCACGCCCGCGATCAACCACCTGTTCGCCGCGTCGATGGCCACAAACGCCGTTTGGTACGCGTCCATCGCCATCGCGAGCCGCTTGGACCTGCGCGATGATCGCCTTCGCGCCGCGCTCACCACCGTCGCGCCGTACGCCTCTCTCGACCCGCGCAGCGCCTCGATCGGGCTCTCGGGTCGCTTCTGAACTCGCGCTTCACGCGCGCCTTGGCCCGGCGCGCGAAGGCGCTATCGTCCCGCGCGATGTCTCTCCGCACCGCGCGCGTGGCCAGGACACGAGCGCTCACACACAACGTTCGCGAGCTCACGCTCGACCCAGGCGAGGGTTTCTCGTTCGTCGCAGGTCAGTGGGTCTCTCTCAGAATCCCTGTCGAAAACCAGGAGTTTGTGACGCGATCGTACTCGATCGCCTCCCCTCCCCGCGCCGACGGACAGTTCGAGATCGCGGTCACGCGCGTCGAAGGCGGCCCTGGATCAACGGCGCTGCACACGCTCGCCGACGGCGCGTCGCTCGAGATCTCGCACGCGCAAGGCTTCTTCACGCTCGACCCCGTGCTTCGCCCGGCGCTGATGATCGCGACGGGCACGGGCCTCGCGCCGCTGCGATCGATGCTGCTCTCCGCGCTGTCCGATCGAGAGTGCGACGAGCGATTCACGCTGCTGCTCGGCGTGCGATCGGACCGTGATTTGCTGTATCGCGACGAGCTCGAGGCGCTCGAGCGCGCGCACCCCGCGCGGTTTCGCTTCGTCCCCACGCTCTCTCGCGCCGACGAGTCATGGAGCGGTCGACGCGGCTACGTGCAGACCCACTGCAGAGAGCTCGTGAACGAGCTCGGCGGCGACGTGGACGCGTACGTCTGCGGGCTGCAGCGAATGGTCAAAGAAGTGCGCGCCGTCTTGAAGGGCGAGCTCGGGTTTTCGCGAGAGCGAATTCACTCCGAGCGCTTCGATTGACCGTCGACGATCCAGCGGTCGAGCGCGGCGAGGTCTTCGGGCAGGGCCGCGTCGATCGTGAGCGGCGCGCCGCTCGTCGGGTGCGCGAGCGTCAGGCTCGAGGCGTGCAGCGTTAGTCGCGACAGCGCGGGGCTGCCCTCGCCGAGCTCACCATCGGCGCGCGAAGAAGCGGCGCCGTAGAGCGAGTCGACGAGGAGAGGCGCGTTCATCCAGCGAAAATGCACGCGGATCTGATGCTGTCGCCCGGTCTTCGGTCGGGCCTCGAGCCGCGAGACAAACCCCACGCTCGCCGAGCGAGCGGCGATGAGCTCCCAGTGGGTCTCTGCTGAAAGCGCGTCCGGTTCGCCGTCGAGCGCGGGTCGCATCTTTCCTTTGCGCGCGCTGTGCAGCGCGACGCGGATCGCGCCCGAGTCGGCGAGCGCGCTCGATGAGCGGACGAAGACCGCGTAGCGCTTGGAGACCGAGCGCGACTCGAACCCATGGTTCACCGAGCGGTGCGCCTCTGCGGTGCGCGCGAAGAGCACGACGCCGCTCGTGTCTCGGTCGATGCGGTGACACACCCAGAGCTTCTCGCCTCGCGAGGCTTCGAGCCGAGCGCGCAGACATCGCTCTTCGGGCTCGTCTCGCGCAGGGATCACCGTCCAGCCCGCGGGCTTGTGCACCGCGACGATCGCGCGGTCCTCGTAGAGCGTCTCGATCTCAGCCAAGCAGCGACGCGACTGTACTACGATCCACGGGCCATGGACGCACTCAAGCTCGATCCTCACCGCACGACGATGCTCGTGGTCGACGTGCAAGAACGCCTTCTGCCTGCGATGCCAGCGCCGCATCAGCGCCGGATCGTGGCAGCGCACGAGCTGCTCCTCGAAGCCGCGCGGCTGCTGAAGGTGCACACCGTGGCGACCGAGCAGTACCCCAAGGGCCTGGGAAACACCGTTCCGGCGGTGCGCGCGATGTTCGACGCGTTCGACGTGCCCGTGTTCGAGAAGACGCAGTTCTCAGCGTGCTGCGTGAAGGGTGTCACCGACGCGCTCGCGCTCGTCGACGCGCGCACCGTCATCGTGACTGGAATGGAAACGCACGTGTGTGTGTTTCAAACGGTGCGCGATCTCCTTCACAAGGGCTACCAGGTGCATGTCCCGTTCGACGCCGTCGCCTCGCGCGACCCTGAGTGCAAGAGGGTCGCGCTCGAGACGCTCCGCGAGTGCGGCGCGAAGATCACCACTGCAGAGACGGTCGTGTTCGACCTCTTGCGCGACGCGAAGCACCCTGATTTTCGTGCGATTTCTGCGCGCGTGAAGGCGATGCCGATCGAGACAGACGCGAGTCGATGATGAACCCCGCCGACGTAACCGTCCTCGTCGTCGAAGACGACCGCTCGAACCTCGAGTCGCTCGAGCGAATCTTCGCGAAGGAGGGCTATCGAGTCTTGTGCGCCGAGGGCGCGCGCGCGGCGCTCGATCTGCTGCGAAAGCAGCGCGTGCACGTGATCGTCACCGACCTGATGATGCCCGGCTCGTCGGGGATGGACCTGCTCAAGGCGGTCAAAGCCGTCTCGCCCGAGACCGAGGTGGTGCTGATGACCGCGTTCGGGACCATCGAGACCGCCGTCGAGGCGATGCGCTCGGGCGCGTACGACTTCGTCGAGAAGCCGCTCAAGCGAATCAACATCACCAAGACCGTCGCGAAGGCCGCCGAGCGAACGTCGCTCGTCGCCGAGAACCGCACGCTGCGACAAGAGATCAACACGCTGCGAAAGCGAGAGATCGTCGGCAACTCTCCCGCGCTGCGACAGGTGCTCGAGACCGCCGCGCAGGCCGCTCCGTCGACGGCCACGGTGCTCGTGCTCGGCGAAAACGGAACAGGCAAAGAGCTGCTCGCCCGCTACATTCACGGCCGTTCGTCGCGCGCGTCGGGGCCGTTCGTCGCGGTGAACTGCGCCGCGCTGCCCGAGAGCATCATCGAGGCAGAGCTCTTCGGCTACGAGAAGGGCGCGTTCACCGGGGCGAATCAGCGAAAAGACGGCCGGTTCGCGCTGGCCAAGGGCGGCACGCTCTTTCTCGACGAGATCGGCGAGCTGTCCGCGGCGGTGCAAGTGAAGCTTCTGCGAGTGCTGCAAGAGGGCGAGTTCGAGCCGCTCGGAGGCCGAACGACCCGCGCGGATGTCCGGGTCATCGCAGCGACGAACCGTCGACTCGAAGAAGAGATGAAGGCCGGGCGATTTCGCGAGGATTTGTACTTCAGGCTCAACGTGATCGCCGTCACGATGCCGCCGCTTCGCGCGAGGCCGGGGGACGTTCCGCTCTTGGTCGATCACTTCCTCGCGGTGTTCGGCGCGAAGAACAACAAGGGGCCCTTCACGATCACGCCCGCGGCGCTCGAGAAGCTGGCGGACTACGCGTGGCCGGGCAACGTGCGCGAGCTCGAGAACACGATCGAGCGCGCGGTCGTGCTCGCGCGATCGACGGTGATCGACGTCGGAGACCTTCCTCGGTCGATCGTCGATCACGCGAAATCCACCGGTGATTTCGTGATCCCCTTCGGAACGCCGCTCGAAGAGATCGAGCGACGGGTGATCCGAGAGACGCTGCGCGTGACGAACGGCGACAAGCGCTTGACCGCGCAGCTGCTGGGGATCGCCACGCGCACGATCTATCGAAAGCTCGCCGAGGAGCGCACAGGCGGCGACGAGGCCGACGGCGAAGGCGAGAGCGGCGAGCCCTAGCGCGGAGCCCGGCCGGAAGGACTGCACGCCACGAGCAATCTCCTGGGAAATATGCGGAGATCTCTGAGTCGCGTGTCGCCAACCGAAGGCAGAGCCGCTGTGACATCGCGGGGGTCAGCGGTTCGCGGATGCGGCGTATCGCCGAGCGCTCACGGGCGATTCGCGCCACGCGCAGCGGTCGGCGACGGGGCGATGAGCGCGAACGGCGTACGCCAGAGCGCTGCTTGCGCGGCGACGCGAAGCCACGCGCGGTCTCCGTCTTCCAACTGCGCGGTGTCGGCGAACAATCGATGCACGAGGCGCTCGGAGCTCTCGCCGTAGAAGCGCGCGCAGAGGATCGCGTTGAACGTGACGCTGCGGTCGATGTCACCGCCCTCGAGCTGGACGAGGCGCTCGGGGGGCGCGGGGCACTGCGCGCGGACGAAATCGCGAGCCACGGTGTCGTCCGAAGAGAACGTTCCGTCGTTGCGACCGTGAGCGATCGTCTTCAGGCCGTACACCGCGCCGCCCTCGTCGTCGGACGTGAGCACAAACGAGCGAAAGTTGAACAGGTCCGGTCGTCCGTCGTCGTCGTAGTCGATCATGCGCTCGAACTCTGGAACGCCGCCCTGCGGCTCGTACGCGTGCACCGAACCTCCCCGCGCCGTCATGATCTCGATCGTCGAATCACCCTCGGACTCGTTGGACGAGCTGTAGCTGCGCACGATCGCCTCGCTCATCCCGTCGTTGTCGAAATCGTACGTGGCGAAGACCTGCCGCAACGTCGAGCTGTCGTACAAGCGCTCGATCGTCGTCGGAGCGTCGAAGAGCGTCGCGCGCGCGCCGAGGTACGCGACGCGGCCCGTTCCGCGGATTCCGGGCTCATCGTCGGAGGCCGACGGATCCCAGCGCATTCGAACAAAGGTCGAGACCCACGCGTCGCGCGACTCACCGACGAAACAATTGCCGTAGTGCCCGAAGAAGTCGTCGAGCTCGTCTTGCGACAGGCTCTGTCTCGATTGGCGAATGAGCGCGGCGTACGTCGCTGCGACGCGCGTCTCGTTCGCTCGGCACGCGCGCGTAACGTTTGCAAGCGCCTCGTCTGTGGCTCGTCCCTCGGGTACGAAATCATCCACGTCGATCCCCTCGACGTGCGTCTCTGCGTCGGCGGCGAGCGTCACGCGAGGCATCGGCGCGAGCGTGACCGGCGGTCGAATACTCGCGGCAAACGCGGTGACCACGGCGGGCGTCACGCAGCTCCAAACCGTCGGCCATCGTGATGGAAACGTCCTCGCGATCGCCTCAGCGCTCATCCCCCAAACGCGCGCGCACGCCACGCGCCGCATCGCCTCTTCGAACACCTCGTCGGCGTTGCTGTTGTTGATGCCCTGATGCGGGACGATCACCGCCGGCCGCTCGGGACACTGACCGCGCAACAGCGCCCGCGCCTGATCGCCATCGGCGCGAAACGCGCCGCCGTCGTGAAACGCCGCGATCGTCAGCGCCTCGACCGCGCGCACCGCCGGACTGTCTTGCTCGCAGCTCGAGGGCGGCTGAAATCGCACGTACTCGACGAGCTCGCGGCGCTCATCGTGATCGACGCTCGCCACGGCGTTCACGTTGATCGTCGATCGAAGCGTGAGCACTTCGATCGCGCCGTTGCGCACGGTCAGCGCGCGCATCGAGCGATTGGGCGTCGGTCCCGTCTGCAGCAGCAGCTCGGCCGCTCCGTCAGCGTCGAGATCTTCGACCCCGACGACCGCGCCCGAGGGCCGAGTCGCGACCGCTCCGTGCTCAGCCAAGAGCTCGTGCGGCGCACGGATCGCCGCGCCGGTGGCCGTGTAGAACACCGCATTCACCGTGCCTCCAGCGAGCACCGCGCCGTACGACGTCGCGCGCACCACGGGATCATCCACGGTCAGTCGCCACACGCCGTGCTGCGTGGCGAGGCACTGGTTGAACGGCCACGTCGAGACCGTCCCGCTTCGAGCGGGTCGCAGCCTCGCTTGCGCAGCGTGAACCGCCGCGGAGAACCCGCGTTGTGCAGCGTTGCAGGCGCTCGTCGCCGCGCTCGGCGCCGTGACCCGTGGCTGCGCTTGCGCCGAGGACACTGCGCTGCGCGTGACGAGCGCGAGCGCGGCCGCGACCGTCGCGAGCGAGCGACGGTCTCGAAGCGACCCGAAGCCAGAACGCTCCGCGAAGAAGCCGAACGACGGTCGAGGGCGTTGCACGACTCTGCAACGATGACACAGGGCCGGGGTGTTCCGCAGCAACCCGAGCCCGTGATGAGGCCCGCAGCGGTCCAAAGCGAACCTGCGCTGTGGCCATCACCGCTCGACCGCCAACCCAGGAGGGCGGCGCGTGCTCGGTCAGCGTGTGCTCGCGTTCGACAGGATCCACGGAGGATTGAGCTGCCGCGCAAACGCCGCGAGCGCGTCGAATTGAACCCCCTCGGGCAGCGCTCCCGCCCGGCGGATCGCGTCGAGCGAGCGAACAATCGCCGTGACCTCGACGCCCCAAGCCCGCGCGCAGGCCACGGTTCGCAGCGCCTCTGCCTGCGAGTCCTCGACGGAAGGTTGCGCACCGGGGCGACGCGCAAAGTACGTGAGCGGGCGCGAAGGGCACATTCGCCGCGCGTACGCCCTCGCGTCAGGATCGTCGATGACACAACGCTCTCCTCGCGCGATGCGAGGCCACGGCAAGGACACGCGCCGCGCGGTCGAGGCGATCAGCAGCCCTCCCGCGCTCTGCGCGTACACCGCCGGAACGCGCTCGACCAGGTCGAGCACCCGATCGTCGTTGACGTCCTCTGCGCCAAACTCTCCGACCGGGCTCAGCCTGCCCTGCCTCGAGAGCGAGCAGCGCAGGCCGGCAATCGCGTCGACGCCCCTCGGAGCTTCGCCGATTCGATCAGTGTTTTCGCTTGCATCTTGATTGTGTGTGCCGCGGTCGCGCGAGGGCGGAGGCTCGACCGGCGCGCGCGCCACGACGGTGCCGTTGGTGGGCGTCTGCGCGGGCTCGCGACACGCGACGAGCGCGACGATCACGGCGGATGAGCACACCAGCGAGCGAGCGTTCACGCCGCGGATCTTGCCACGACGCGCGAACGCTCGGCCTCCCCCATGGCTGTCACGCCGACCGCCTCCCCCTTGCAGCGGCTCAGCGACCGCGCATCACTGCGCGGCGGGGTTGCTCTCGCCGCGGAGCGTGCGACGTCCGCGCGGAGCTTCGGTCTCGCCGTGATCGTCGGCCGTGACGACCTCGAGGCGCTTGTACGCGCCGAGGCCCGTTCCGGCGGGGATCAAGCGACCCATGATGACGTTCTCCTTGAGGCCGCGGAGATCGTCGACCTTGCCCGAGATGGCCGCCTCGGTGAGCACCTTGGTCGTCTCCTGGAACGAAGACGCCGAGATAAACGAGTCGGTCGAGAGCGAGGCCTTGGTGATACCGAGCAAGAGCGGCTCGGCCATCGCGAACGCGCCCTGCACGGCGAGGCGAACCTTCTGGATCTCCTCGGCGATCGCGCCGTCCGCCGCGTGCTTGCGGCTGACTTCGTCGAGCCGGTCGTTGAGCAACGGCAGCATGTTCTCGAGGGTGATCTTGTCGTCCGTGGCGCGGCGGATCGCGTCCGTCACGCCAGCGTTCTTCACGTCGCCCTTCTCGATCATGTTGCGGAGAACCTTGCGCGCGGCGCGGAGGTTCTCGTGCTCGAAGCGCCAGCGCTCCACCTGCTCGTCCACCAAGAAGTCCGTTTCGCCCACGCTCGTGACGCGGACGCGGCGGAGCATCTGACGAATGATGCTCTCGATGTGCTTGTCGTTGATGGCGACGCCCTGCAGACGATAGACCTGCTGAATTTCGTTCAGCAGCCACGCCGCGAGGTCCTTCTCGCCCTTCACGCGCAAGATGTCGTGCGGGTTGACGGGGCCGTCCATGAGCGGCTCGCCCGCGTGCACGAAGTCGCCTTCGCGCACGATGAGCTGCTTGCTACGCGGGATGAGGAACTCCTGCACCGGAACACCGCCGTCCACCGGAGCGGGCGGCGTGATCGCAGCAGAGGCCTTCTTGCCCTTCTTCTTGCCCTCTTCCGCGTCGATCGGCGTGTTCAAGAACGCCTCCATTCCACGCGGAACGATGAAGACCTGGCGCTTGCCCTTGGTCTCTTTTCCGAACTTCACGTAGCCGTCGATCGGCGAGATCACCGCGGCGTCCTTGGGCTTGCGCGCCTCGAACAGCTCGGCCACGCGCGGAAGACCACCGGTGATGTCCTTGGTCTTGCTCGCTTCGCGCGCGATCTTCGCGATGATGTCACCCGCTTCGACGCTCGCGCCGTCCTGCACGGTGATGACCGAGCCGGGCGGCAGCTGGTAGCGGCCGTCGATGCCGTGCGAGGTCTTCTTGACCTCCTTCGTGCCGGCGTCGAGGATTTCGATGCGCGGACGAAGGGCGCCCTTCTTGGCCTCCTTCACGACCTTGTTCGAGATGCTGGTCATCTCGGAGATCTTCTCTTCGTACGTCTCGCCTTCCTTGAGGTCAGCGAAGCGAACGATTCCGGCGATCTCCGTGAGCACCGGCAACGACGCGGGATCCCACTCGGCGAGCTGCGTGTTCGGAGCGACGTGCGCGCCGTCCTTCACCTTCAGCGTCGCGCCGTACACGAGCTTGTAGCGCTCGCGCTCGCGGCCCGTTCCGTCGACGATCACGATCTCGGCGTGGCGGTTCATGACAACCGACGTGCCGTTGCGACGCTCGACGAGCTCGACCTTCTCGAGCTTCACGCGTCCTTCGACGCGGTTCTGCAGCGAGCTGGCCTTGGCGCCACCGACCGCCGTTCCACCGATGTGGAACGTGCGCATCGTGAGCTGCGTTCCCGGCTCACCGATGGACTGCGCGGCGATGATGCCGACCGACTCACCGATGTTCACCAGGTAGCCGCGCGCGAGGTCACGGCCGTAGCACATCGCGCAGATGCCGCGCTTGGCCTGGCACGTGAGCACCGAGCGGATCGTCACCTCTTCGATGCCCGCGTCCACGATCTTGCGGACCGAGTCTTCGTCGAGGTCCACCGTCGCGGGGACGAGCACTTCGCCCGTCTGCGGATCGACCACCGGCTCGAGCGTCACGCGTCCGAGGATGCGGTTGCCGAGCGCCTCGATCACCTCGCCGTTCTCTTCGAGCTTGGTCATCTTCAAGCCGTCGAGCGTCTGGCAATCGAACTCCGTGATCGTCGCGTCCTGCGCCACGTCCACGAGACGTCGCGTGAGGTATCCCGAGTTCGCCGTCTTGAGGGCGGTGTCCGCGAGACCCTTACGCGCGCCGTGCGTCGAGATGAAGTACTGGAGCACCGAGAGACCCTCGCGGAAGTTCGCGGTGATCGGCGTCTCGATGATCTCTCCGGACGGCTTCGCCATCAGACCACGCATTCCTGCGAGCTGACGCATCTGCTGCACGCTTCCGCGCGCGCCCGAGTCAGCCATCATGAACACGCTGTTGAACGAAGGAACGCGGCGGATCTTGCCCGTCGTCGGATCGGGGACGTCGTCGCCGCCGATCTGCGCCATCATGGCCTTCGTCACGTTGTCCGCGACCTCGGCCCAGATGTCGACGACCTTGTTGTAGCGCTCGCCGTCGGTGATCACGCCCTCGTTGAGCTGATCGACGACCTTCGCCACCTTGTCCTGCGCGTCCTTGATGAGCTGCGCCTTCACCTCGGGGATGCGCATGTCATCCATGCACACCGAGACGCCCGCGCGCGTCGAGTACTCGTACCCGAGCGAGCGAAGACGGTCCGCGAGGAGCACGGTCGCCTTGTTTTTGTGTGCGCGGTACGTCGCGTCGATGAGCGCCGAGAGCGCCTTCTTGTCCATCGTCTTGTTGATCAAGTCGAAGGGCAGCGCCTCGTCGTCGCCGAGCGTCTCTTGGAGGCTCTCGGCGAGCAGCACGCGGCCGACCGTGGTCTCGACGCGGTGCGTGGACAGCTCGCCCTGCGCGGCGCGTCCGCCTTCTTTCACCGCGGCGCGGTTGATCGCGTCGAAGTTGGGCTTGTACTGGAAGTCGCCCACCTTCATGCGCGTATCGCCGCCGTCCGTGACCCGGATGCCCGGAACGCGAACGACGACCCACGCGTGCAGGTCCACTTCCTTCGAGTCGAAGGCCATGCGGACTTCGGCCATGTTCGAGAACACGCCGCGGACCTTGTCGACGCCCTTGCTCTCTTTGTCGTACGCGCCCTTCGCGAACTCGCGCGGACGGGTCATGTAGTAGAGCCCGAGCACGATGTCCTGCGACGGGTTGATGATGGGCTTGCCCGACGCCGGCGAGAGGATGTTGTTCGTGCTCATCATGAGCACGCGCGCTTCCATCTGCGCCTCGACCGACAGCGGAACGTGCACCGCCATCTGGTCTCCGTCGAAGTCCGCGTTGAAGGCCGTGCAGACCAGCGGGTGAAGCTGGATGGCCTTGCCCTCGATGAGCACCGGCTCGAACGCCTGGATGCCCAAGCGGTGCAGCGTCGGAGCGCGGTTGAGCATCACCGGGTGCTCGCTGATGCACTCTTCGAGGATGTCCCAAACCTCGGGACGCTCCTTCTCGACGAGCTTCTTCGCGCTCTTGATCGTCGGGGCGAGCCCGCGCTCTTCGAGCTTGTTGTAGATGAACGGCTTGAACAGCTCGAGCGCCATCTTCTTCGGAAGACCGCACTGGTGGAGCTTGAGCGTCGGGCCGACGACGATGACGGAGCGACCCGAGTAGTCCACGCGCTTTCCGAGGAGGTTCTGGCGGAAGCGTCCCTGCTTTCCCTTGAGCATGTCGCTCAAGGACTTGAGCGGACGCTTGTTGGGGCCGGTGATGGTCTTGCCGCGACGACCGTTGTCGAACAGCGCGTCGACCGCTTCTTGAAGCATGCGCTTCTCGTTGCGGATGATGATCTCCGGAGCGTTGAGCTCCTGGAGGCGCTTGAGGCGGTTGTTGCGGTTGATGACGCGGCGGTAGAGATCGTTGAGATCGCTGGTCGCGAAGCGTCCACCGTCGAGCGGGACGAGCGGGCGAAGGTCCGGCGGAAGCACCGGGATCACCGTCAGCATCATCCACTCGGGGCGGTTCTGGCTCTCGCGAAACGCCTCGATGACCTTCAGTCGCTTGGCGATCTTCTTGCGCTTCGCCTCGCTCGTGGCGTCGCGCATCTCTTGGCGGAGCTGCTCAGCGAGCGCCGCGACGTCGACCTGCTGGAGCAGCTCGAGGATCGCTTCGCCGCCCATCTTCGCCTGGATGCGGTCGTCGCCGTACTCGTCGGTCAAGCGGTTGTAGGCGTCCTCCGAGAGGATGTCGCCCTTCTTCACTTGATCCGCGAGCTTCTCGTGCACCGTCGTGACGACGAAGGCCTCGCAGTAGAGGATCTTCTCGAGGTCGCGCAGGGTCATGTCGAGCACCGCGCCGATGCGGCTCGGCAGGCTCTTCAAGAACCAGATGTGCGCGACGGGCGTGGCGAGGTTGATATGTCCCAGGCGCTCGCGACGCACCTTGGACTGAATCACCTCGACGCCGCACTTCTCGCAGACGATCCCACGGTGCTTCATGCGCTTGTACTTGCCGCAGTTGCACTCGTAGTCCTTCACCGGCCCGAAGATCTTGGCGCAGAAGAGGCCATCACGTTCGGGCTTGAACGTGCGGTAGTTGATCGTCTCGGGCTTCTTCACTTCGCCGCGCGACCACTCGCGGATCTTCTCCGGCGAGGCGAGCGAGATGCGAATCGCGCTGAACGAGAGCGGATCCTTGGGCTTCTCGAAGAAACTGAAGATGTCCTTCACGTGGGTGTGTCCTTTCTAAGTCCTCGAGAAATCACTCAGCAGCGTTGGGCTGATCGCCCGGCTGTCGCGGCACGCCGTCTTCGATGAGCTCGACGTTCAAGCACAGCGCCTGCAGCTCTTTGACGAGCACGTTGAACGACTCGGGGATGCCGGGCTCCAGCGTGTAGTCGCCCTTGACGATCGCCTCGTACATCTTCGTGCGGCCCTGAACGTCGTCGCTCTTGACCGTGAGGAACTCCTGCAGCGCGTACGCGGCGCCGTAGGCCTCCATCGCCCACACTTCCATTTCGCCCAAGCGCTGGCCTCCGAACTGGGCCTTTCCGCCGAGCGGCTGCTGCGTGACGAGCGAGTACGGTCCGATCGAACGCGCGTGGATCTTGTCGTCCACGAGGTGGTGGAGCTTGAGGATGTACATCACGCCCACGGTCACATCCTGCTCGAAGGGCTCGCCCGTGCGGCCGTCGAACAAGATGGACTGCCCGCTCTTCGGCAGGTTCGCGAGGTCGAGCATCTTCTTGATCTCGGTCTCGGGAGCGCCGTCGAACACGGGCGAAGCGGTGAAGACACCGGTGCGCAGCTTGCGCGCGAACTCGCGAACTCCGTCAGCGTCGAGCGCCTCGATGAGCTTGCGGGTCTCCTTGTCGCTCTGGAAGATCGACGCGGCGAGCTTGCGCACGGCTTCGACCGGCGCGCCCGTCTCGACGAGCTCGCCGAGCTGAATGCCGAGCGTGCGCGCGGCCCAGCCCAAGTGCGTCTCGAGCACCTGTCCGACGTTCATACGCGACGGAACGCCGAGCGGGTTGAGCACGATCTGCACGGGCTCGCCCGTGGGCAGATAGGGCATGTCCTCTTCGGGCATGATGCGCGAGACGACGCCCTTGTTTCCGTGGCGGCCTGCCATCTTGTCGCCGACCTGAAGCTTGCGCTTGATCGCGATGTAGACCTTCACCATCTTGATGACGCCCGGAGGAAGCTCGTCGCCCTTCGAGAGGCGATCGACCTTCTCCGCGCAGTTCTTCTCGATGTTGGCCACGCGCTCGTCGAGCTCTTCGAACGCCTCCTTCAACACCTTCGCTTCGTCGGTGTTGAGCGGGACGTTCTTGAGCACCGACCGCGGAAGCGAGTCGAGCACTTCGTCCGTGAGCTTGGTGCCCTTCGCGAGAATGACCTTGCCCTTCTCGTCGTCGAGCTTGCCAGCCACGGTCTTGTTGAGCAGGAAGCGACGGATGCGCGCGATGTAGCTCTCGCGCACGATCTTGATCTCGTCGTCGCGATCCTTCTCGAGCTTCGCGCGCTCGTGATCCTCGATCTCCTTGGCGCGCTCGTCCTTCTGCTCGCTGCGGCGAGCGAACACGCGCGCGTTGATCACGATGCCCGTGACGCCCGGCGGAACGCGCAGCGACGTGTCCCTCACGTCGCCCGCTTTTTCACCGAAGATCGCGCGCAGCAGCTTCTCTTCCGGAGAGAGCTGCGTCTCGCCCTTCGGCGTGATCTTTCCGACCAGGATGTCTCCCGGCTTCACTTCGGCGCCGATGCGCACGATGCCCGCCTCGTCGAGGTCCTTG
This sequence comes from Polyangiales bacterium, assembly GCA_046351515.1. GTDB lineage: Bacteria > Myxococcota_A > Polyangia > Polyangiales. Next base: position 346,107 of record JAXLYJ010000005.1, on the reverse strand, counting down.
AGGGCCTCTTCGCCGACGTTCGGGATGTCTCGCGTGATCTCTTCCTTGCCGAGCTTGGTGTCGCGCGCGACGCACTCGAACTCCTCGATGTGGATGCTCGTGAAGATGTCGTTCGCGACGACCTTCTCGTTCACCAAGATCGAGTCTTCGAAGTTGTATCCGCCCCACGGCATGAAGGCGACGAGGATGTTCTGACCGAGCGCGAGGTCGCCGGTGTCCGTCGCCGGACCGTCCGCGAGCACGTCGCCCACTTCCACCACTTCGCCGGGGCGAACGATGGGCGTCTGGTTCCAGCACGTGTTCTGGTTCGAGCGCTGGTACTTGATCAGGTTGTAGATGTCCGGCTCGTCGCCGCGCTTTCCTTCGGCGCGAATCACGATGCGAGCGGCGTCCGCGGTCTCGACGATTCCGCGACGGCGCGCGAGCACGCACACGCCCGAGTCGTGCGCCACCTGTCGCTCGAGGCCCGTTCCGACGAACGGAGCTTCCGCGCGAATGAGCGGCACAGCCTGACGCTGCATGTTGGCGCCCATGAGCGCGCGGTTCGCGTCATCGTGCTCGAGGAACGGGATCAACGCCGCCGCGACGCTCACGAGCTGAAACGGCGAGACGTCCATCAACGTGATCTGGCTGGGCGGCTCGAGCTTGTACTCACCGTTGTGCCGCGCAGAGACCAGCACCTCGGTGAGCGTGCCCTTCTCGTCGCGCACAGCCGTCGCCTGCGCGATCAAGTGATTCTCTTCTTCGAGCGCCGAGAACCACTGGATCTGCTCGGTGACGATCCCGCCCTTCACGAGCCGGTACGGCGTCTGAACGAAGCCGTACTCGTTCACGCGCGCGAAGCACGAGAGCGACGCGATGAGACCGATGTTCGGACCTTCCGGCGTCTCGATCGGGCAGATGCGACCGTAGTGCGTCGTGTGCACGTCGCGCACCTCGAAGCCGGCACGCTCGCGCGTGAGTCCGCCCGGACCGAGCGCGCTCAAGCGACGCTTGTGCGTCACTTCGCTGAGCGGGTTGGTCTGGTCCATGAACTGCGAGAGCTGCGAGCTGCCGAAGTACTCCTTCACCACGGCGCTGACAGGCTTCGCGTTGATGAGGTCGTGCGGCATGAGCGTGTCGAGCTCGGGCGAGATCGACATGCGCTCCTTGATCGCGCGCTCCATACGAACGAGGCCGATGCGGTACTGGTTCTCGAGCAGCTCGCCCACCGCGCGGACGCGGCGGTTTCCGAGGTGATCGATGTCGTCCGTGCCCTTGCCGGTGTTCTTGACCTCGATGAGGTGCTTGATCGTCTGGAGGATGTCCTCGTTCGACAGGACAGTCTTGTCGAGCGCGGGCTGCTTGTCCTCGGGGCGATCCTTGTAGAACTTGTAGTTGAGCTTGAGGCGGCCGACCTTCGACAGGTCGTAGCGCTCGGCGTTGAAGAACAAGTTCTCGAGCAGCTTCGCCGCTTCTTTCGGCTCGGGAATGTCGCCGGGACGAAGCTTGCGATAGATGTCGATCTGCGCCGCGACCGTGTGTCCGTACTGACGGACCAGGCCCGCCATCGGACCCTCGGGATCGTCGTAGCGGTCCGCCACGAGCGTGTCGCGGAGGAAGGGGCCGACCGTTCCCTCGGTGAAGAGCACCTTGAAGGCCTCGATCTTGGCCTTGCGCAGCACCTCGAGCTTCGGCTCGGTGATCACCTCGTTCACGCCGATGATCACTTCGCCCGTCTCGGGGTCGATCACGTCCGCCGCAGCGACGCGTCCCACCACGCCCGAAGCGTCGATCTCGATGCGGTCGATCTTCGCGTCGCGGAGCTTCTTCACCGCAGCCTTGGTGAACTTCGCGTCGCGCTTGACGAGCACGTCGCTCGTGCCCGGCATCTTGATGTCCGTCGTCGCGCGCTGTCCCGCGAGGATCTCGAACTCGATCGACTTCGAGACCTTTCCACCCTTCTCCAGGTAGATCGTCTCGGTCTTGTAGAAGTAGTTGAGGATGTCTTCCGCCGAGTACGCAAGCGCGCGCAGAAGCACCGTGGCGTGCAGCTTACGGCGACGATCGATGCGGACGTAGATGATGTCCTTCGGGTCGAACTCGAAATCGAGCCACGATCCGCGGTACGGAATCACGCGCGCCGAGTACAGGTTCTTCCCAGACGAGTGCGTCTTGCCCTTGTCGTGATCGAAGAACACACCCGGAGAGCGGTGCAGCTGCGAGACGACGACGCGCTCCGTTCCGTTGATGATGAACGTGCCCGTGTCCGTCATCAGCGGGATCTCGCCGAAGTAGACCTCCTGCTGCTTGATGTCGCGCACGTCGCGCTCGCCGCTCGCGTTGGGCGCTTCGTACGTGATCAGCTCGATCGTCACCTTGATCGGCGCCGCGTAGGTCATGCCGCGCTGACGGCACTCGTCCACGTCGTACTTCGGCTTCTCGAGGGCGTACTCGCGAAACACGAGCTCGGCGCTCTCGTCGAAGCTCTTGATCGGAAACACCGACTGAAACACGCCCTGCAGGCCGAAGTCCTTGCGGTCCTTCGGATCGATGTCTGCCTGCAAGAACTTCTCGTACGACGCCTTCTGGATCTTGATGAGGTTGGGGACCTCGAGGATCTTCTCGATCCGTCCAAAATTGCGCCGCGCGCGGTAGTTACTCTGAATCGTCGCCATGGATCCTCTCTGCACGGGTCGGGAGAGAGAGGCTCAGCGAGAAGAGCTCACAAGGGTCGGCAACCGTGCTGCAGCGTGAAGTTGCCTGAAGATTTTCAGGCGATTTCTTCGCTGCGGCGCGCCGGTTCCGTTCGGAGTAGTATGACTCGGACGATCGGTCGGGCGATGCTGTCGACTTGCAACGCTTCTGCTGCGGCCTCTCGTCTCCTCCAGTTCAGGGCTAACGGACTCGGCCTCGTCAGTGACAACACTGGCAAGTACGAGGGAGCGGCCTTCTAACCCGGCCGCACCACGCGTGCAAGCCCCCCTGGCCCGCTCTTTGCGGTCCCCGTGATTTCCTCGAAATTCTCACAGTGATTCTGTCGCCCAATGCAAGACGACTCGAACGACGCCCCCTCCCCCGACGACGACTTCAAATGGCGGCTGATCTCCGTGCTCTTCAGCACACAGCCGCTCAGCTCTTCGCTCGCTCGCATCCTGTTCGACGCCGCTTGGGACTTGTACCGAACGGACACAGGCAGCGCCAAGATCAACGCTCCGCTCGTTCAGGGCAAGATCGACAACCTCCGACGCGACATGATGCTCGGCACCGTCGGCGGCCCTGCCTTCGAAGCCACGATCGACACCGAGCGCGGAACCGGAACGGTCCGCTTCCTCATCACCCGTCAGGGGCTCGAGTTCATGGCCGAGCAGCTGCCCGCGAGCCAGCAGAACTGAGCCGCGCAGCGCTCAGGGGGCGAGCACCGTCACTTCGCCGCGATCGCCGTCCACCCGCACGCGCGCGCCATCGCGAATCACCCCGAGCGCTCCGGCGACGCCCACGACCGCCGGCAGCCCGTACTCGCGCGCCACGACGCTGCCGTGGGACAGAAGCCCGCCGACCTCGACCACCACGGCGCCCGCCCGTGAAAACAGCGGCGTCCACGCGAGGTCGGTCACCGGCGCGACGAGCACGTCGCCCTTCTCGAGCCGCGCTCCGTCGGACGGATCGCTCAGCACCCGCGCGGTTCCCTCGAAGACGCCTGCGCTCGCCGCCACCCCCGCGAGCGCCCCCGACGGAGCCTCTCGAGCCTGCGCGCGTATCCACCGCGCCCTTCCCTCGATCAGCTTGGGAACGTCGATCGCCTCGCACCTAGCGAAGTCCGCCCGCCTCGCAGCCACGATCGACTCGATCTGCTCTCGGTCGAGCTCGCCCCTCGCCATCGCGAGCAGCTCGTTCACCGTGCAAAAGTGCACGTCGTCCTCGGTGTGCAGCCGCTGCGCTTCGACCAGCCGCGCGCTCAACGCGCGCACCACTCGACGCGTCAGATCACCGAAGCGCATCACGACGTCTTTGCTCTCTTCGCGCAGGCGCAGGTACCGCAGCGAGCCCTGAAGCACCGCCGTGAACACCGATCGACTCAACGCGCCGATCCGCGCCGCGCTCTCTGCGCGAGCACGCTCAGCCAACGCGCGCTGCCGATCGAGCCGCGCGCTCGCCTCGACGCCGCCCGTCGCGAGCTGCGCACGCACGAACGCGAGCACGCGCGGGGGCTCTTCGCGCCACGTCGCGTTGCGAAAATCTCCCTCGCCCACGCCTCGGTGCCCGTGCCTCACCAAGAACACCTCGAAGGCGCGCAGAAACGCCGCGGCCCCCTCGTCGCTCATTCGCCTCGCTTGCAGCGCGGACCACAGCGCTCGATCGTCGTGTTCGTGCTCGAACAGCGCCCGGACCGTCGCGTGCGCGAGCGCTTCTCGCGCGAGCGTGTCGATCGCGACCGCAGGATCCGCGCTCGCCAGCGAGCCGATTCCCGAGACCAACAACGCTGCGAGCGAGCCGCGCTCGTCGCCGAGGTGCTTCGCGCACTGCTCCTTCAAGAATCGATAGTTCGACGACGCCCCCTGCGAGATCACGATGTGAACGTCGACCGCGCGCGAGCGCCTCGCGACCAGCAGCGGCTCGGACACAAATCGATCCAACGCCCACTGCTCTGGAGGAAACTCGTCGATCCTCGCTCGCTCTCGGTCGAGCTCGCGCACGCACTCGGCCAGGTCGGACTCCGCGCGCTTGTCCTGCGCGAGCGCGGCGCCCCACACGCGCAGGCCTTGCTTGATGCGCGACGGTCGAAGGTCGCTCCACTTGAACGCCGACGATCGCTCGCTCACTGGCCCGACGAGCTCTTCGTACACGGCGTCTCGTGACGCTCCCGGCGAGGCGTCGGCCATCGCGAGAAACACGCTCACGTTCAAGTACAACCGATGAAAGAACATCCCGAGGATCACCGGCTCTTCGCCGAGCGCCGGGAGCACTCCCGTGCTCGCGCCCATCGACCGAAACGCATGCTCGAGCGGCGGGACCGACAAGCTGAACGCGAGGGGGGTCACGCAGCCAGGGAGCACCTCGCCGATGTTTCCTCGCGAGTAGCAGACGAAGCGCGGATCGATTTTGCTCTGCAACGCAGGGACGAAGTCGTCGCTCACGTCGATGCTGGTCCGCGCGTCTTGCGATGACGCTCCCGCGGTGATCGCGCGCGCCTGCAGCACCCACAGCGCTCCGCCGGCCGTCGCCCACTCGACGTCGACGCAGCGCTCGCGAACACGCTCGATCTGCGTTGCGACCGCGGCGATCGCGCGCGCCGTTCGATCGTCAATCGACGCAGCGAAAGACTGACGCTCATCGAGCGCCACGAGCTCGACTCCCTGCGGAGCGAGCCTCGTCGCCGAGCGCTTCTCGACGATGCGTGATCGTAGGATCACCCCGTCGCGCTTGCGCACCCAAAACGCGTCCGGCGAGACGTGCCCCGAGACGAGCGCCTCGCCCAGACCGCGCGTCGACTCGATGACGACGACGTCCGTCGCGCCCGTCGTCGGCTCTCGCGTGAAGGCGACGCCTGCAGCATCCGCGTCGATCAGCGCCTGCACGAGGACCGCGCCGCGAAAGTTCGTCGTCGCGTGCCGCCTTCGATACGAGATCGCATGCGCAGAGACGAACGACGCCCAACATTGCCGGATCGCGTCGATGACCGCGTCCGCTCCCCGCGCTCCGAGCACGGACTCGTACACGCCCGCGAAGCTCGCGTCGCCGAGGTCCTCGGCGATCGCTGACGAGCGCACCGCCCAACGAGCGCTCTCGTCGGTGACCCACGCGCGGACGGCGTCGATCAGCGGTGGCTCGAGGCTCGAGCGGCGGATGCACGCTTGGATCTCCGTCGCTCGCTCGCGCAGCGATGGCTCGTCGATCGAGCGGTCCTCGTGCAGCGCGACGAGCGCCTCGCGCAAGCCCAGCGCGTCGATCGCGCGGTCGAACGCTGCGCTGTCGACGACCACCGCGGCGGGGACCCGAAAGCCCTCGCGCGCGAGCGAGGCGAGCGAGCAGGCCTTCGAACCCACCTGCGCGACGTCACGCGCGCGCTCGCTCGAGAGGTCGATCAGGATGCTCATGGAAAAACACGCTCCATTTTCTCGTCGATGCCGAGCGACGCCCGCCCGTTCCATCGAAACCTCGCGATCGCCTCGTCGAGCACCGTGTCGAACCCGGGCTCGCTGATCGAGAACGGGACGGGCATGAGTCGCTCGACGATCACTTCGTGCACCGCGCCGTCTTCGGCGGGCAACGTGAGCAACGCGGTGCCGTCTTGTCGCTCGTGGCGCTTCCAATCGCCGAGCGTGCTGAGACGACCGTTGTTCCACACGTAGCCGCCCCACGCGTCGTAGCCGAACAGGTGAATGCGAAACGCGTTGAACGCGAGGTCGTCGCCGAACTGCGTGTTGATCCACCACCAGCGCGTGGGCACCGTCCAATCGCGAAGGCCCCATGATCGATCGCGCATCCCCGTGCCGTCGATCGAGACTCGCTCGCCGTCGATCGCGACGAGCCCGCGCACGCGCCCCGCCTGCTCGAAGTGATGGTTGTCTCGCATCTTCACGGCGCTCGCGAGCCGCGCCGGAACCCTCCTGGCCCGCGCGACGATGTCCCCAAACGACCGCCGAGCGCCGAGCGACTCGCCGAGCGACATCCTCCGCTGCGGCAGCTTCGGAAACACGTACACTGGATGAAGCGCGGTAAACTCCAGATCGATCGCGAGCCCCGCCCGCGCGACATCCACGAGCCCGTGCCTCGTCAGGGCGAGCACGACCGCTGGATCGCTGATCGAAAACGCGTCGCCCGCGAAGAACAGCCGCCAACGATGCAGAGGCTCGACGCACTCGAATCGCAGCGGCCCCACTTCGACGAGCGAGCGCCGCTCACTCAGCGCTGAAAACGGCGCGACCCTGCGCACGACGAGCACGCCGCCGCTCGGGCGATAGACACACAGGACCATGTCCACCACGCCGCGCGACGGAGAAAACCCGATGCGCGTGAAGCCGCCGAGGCCGCGGTCGGCGTCGAAGAAATTGAAATAGAACGATTCGTTCCAGTGAGGATCGTCGCCGTGTGCGTGGCGAAGGTCGTCCTCAGCGCTGAGCGATGTCGCGATCACGGTGTCGTTCTCGCTCTCGCTCAGTAGTGCCGCTCGAGGATGTACCAGCCGAACGAGCGGATCATCAGCTTCGAGAGCGAGTCCTCGAACACCGGCGCCACGCGCTCCCACGTCGTCTCGATCAACGAACGCGCTTCTTGCTCGACCGCGTCGATCGCGCCGCACGACTCCATCAACGCGATCGCTCGGTCGATCTTCGCGCGGTCCCTCGTGCTCGAATCGAGAATGGCCCACAGCTCGCGGCGCCCCTCGAGCGCGAGCCGGCTCATCGCCTTCGCCACGGGCGCGGTGACCTTTCCTTCAGCGACGTCCTCGCCGCGATCCTTGAGGTTGCCCTCGAAGCCGCGGAGGTTGAGCACGTCGTCCATCCCTTGAAACGCCACGCCGAACGCGTCGAAGAGCGCGTCGAGCGCCGCTTCTTGCTCCCGCGTTCCTCCGGCAATGTGCACCGCCGCGCGCGCGAGCGCCGCCGGCGGAATCGCAGACTTCAGTCGATGGATCGCCCTCACCCGCTCTTCGAGCAGCGCTCCGTCGCCGCTCTCGACGACCACGGGAAGCAAGTGATGCAACCCTGCGATGTCGAGCGCCTGCCCCGCGTGCGCCGCGCGAAGCGCCTGAAAGAACTCTTCGTGAACGCGCACGCGAACGTCCGCCGTCATCTCGTCCTTCAGCCCGACGAGCAGCGCGAGGTACGCGCACGCGCTGCCCGCGTTGATCGCGAGCGGCTCGCCGATCAACCGGTGCAGCGACGGACCGCCGCGACGCACCTCGCTTCGATCCTGAACGTCGTCGAGGATCAAGCTCCCCGTGTGCAGCAGCTCAGGAAACGCGAGCCAGTGCCGGTGCCGCTCGGAGTCGCCGCCCACCATGTCGAGCGAGGCGAGCAGCGCGAACGAGCGCCAGGCTTTTCCGCCGCGCAGCGCGATGTCGCGAACCGGACGAGTGAGCACCGCCGAGAGCTGCTCGGCGTCGACCCCGTTCATGTGATCCGCGTGACGCTCGCTCGCGAACAGTCGCACGAGGTCTTGCCGTTCGAGCCTCGCCGGGATGAGCTGATCCACCGCGCGACGCGACTCGCGACCGACCGCAGTGAAGAAGCGATCGAGCGTGGTCGACTCTTGCATCCCCGACCGCTCGACGAACCCGACGCCTTGCACCTCGATGCCCGCGCGATTCGCGCGGATGTCCATGCGTCCCTCCCAAAACGCCGGCGGGGACAGCAGCGTGCAAAACTCCTGGGCCACGAACGCCGCGCGCGCGTCGATCACGAGGTCAGCCGAAGGCACCGTGAGCTTCCAACGCGTCGGGTACGCGTTGAACGTGCGTGTGCTCGTCCACGGCTCCGACGATTCGAGCGTGAAATCACTGTGCACCGTGCGTGCTCCGTCCGCGGCAATGATCACCACGCGGCGCTCGAGCGGCTTGTTTCCATCGCCCTCGTCGTAGGTCTCGTACGCGCTCACGTCGGTGCCGTCATCGAGCTGCGCTGAGATCCAGTTCCACGCGACGGACTGCTCTTTGCCGGCCGCGCCAGACGCGTGCTCGCCAAACTCGTGGTCGTACCAGCCGCGACCGCTCACCACGCGCTGCTCTTCGCCCGCGACGCGAACGGTGCCGCTCACGCCGCAGCGAGGAACGAAGTAGTAGAACATTCGCTTCACCGTGAAGCCCGCGACGACGCCGTCGTCTCCGTGGCGAATCACCGGCTTCTCGAGGGAGAAATCGAGCGTCGCGCCCGTCGCGCCGTCGCTCGACGCGAGCTCCAAGCGATACCTCCCGTCGTCGAGCTTCGTAAACCGCTGCGCGTCCATCGCGATCGCCAGTCGATCCGTCGCCACGCTCGATGTGCGCAGCAGACGATCTGGCTTCGGAACGCCTCCTCGCTCGAACATCTCCCTCATCGCGCGCCGAATTCGGACGTCCGTCGAACCTTCTCCGCGATCGAGCCGCTCGATGCCATCGGCGGGCGTCTTCGGGTCGAGCAGCGCCTCGGCCACGTACGCTCTGCGCTCGGGGTCGATCACCGCCCACGTCACGAAGTGCCGATGTTTGCTGCCCGTTCGCGCGGCGTCCTCGTCGGACACCGTCACGACGAAGAAGCTCGCGAACACCGAGAGCTTCGCGCCCTTGTCCGTCTCGACGTGCGCGTTGACGTACCACCACTCGACCGAAGACGAAGCGTGAGGCAGGTCGTGCACCGCGAGGTCGATCGGCCCTCGCCCAGGCCAGTCCGAAGGAATCGCCGCTGTTCCGCGGGCAAGCTCGTCGCTCATCGTCACTGTTCCTCTCTGTCTTTCATTCGCGCGCGGCGCACTGCTCGATGAGCAACGCCGCCATTTCTGCCCCGCCGGCTGCCTCGAAGCTCGCGCGCACCTCGCGAGCGCGCGCGCGCATCGACTCGTCGCGCATCACGCGCTCGATCGCCGAAGCGATCTCGATCGCGCTCGCCTTGCGCGAATCGAGCCTCACGCCGACGCCCGCGTCCTCGACTCTCCACGCCATGTCGTCTTGGTCGGCGAACACGCCGAGCCCCACGATGGGGCACCCTTCCCACAGCGACTCGTGCGCCGAGTTGACGCCGCAGTGACTCACAAACGCACGAACCCGCTCGTGCGCGAGCACCGCTCGCATCGACGGCACGCGCTCGACGAGCCGAACGTTGCTCGCCACCGGCCGCCGCAATCGCTCGCGCAGCGCAGGGCGCAGCGTCCACAGGACCCGCGCAGAGAGCCTCGCAAACGCGTCGTTCATCCGATCGAGCAGCGCACGGTCAGGCGCGACGATGGTCCCGAGGTTCGCGTACACGACCGGCTCCGGGCGATTCAACCAGTCGCCGAGCTCGCCGAGCTCCCGAGGCTCGTCGCGATCGAGCATCGGTCCGAGCATCACCATGCTCGCCCGCAACGGACGCGGGTACTCGATGGCGAACGTTGAATTCGTGATCACAAACGTTCCCGCGAGCCGCGCGTGTACATCGCGCGCCGACAGCCCTCGACTCCGCCGCAGTTGATTCAAGGTCGCGCCCACCGTGCGGGTCGCTTCACGGACGGCGATCGATCGAAGGGCGGCGATCGCGAGCTTCTCTTTGGCGCCGATCGAGCGCCTCGATCGCCCCCAAAACAGCGGCGGAACATCGTCCGCCACCGGCAGAAGCCCTAGCGAAAGCGCCGGCAGCAGGTCGGCGTTGTTGACCACGAGCCGCACGTCGAGCGCCTCGGCGGCGTCCATCGCTCCGCTCGTCATCAGGTCCGCGATCAAGACCGACGGACGGTCGACTCGCATCTGCGCGACGAGCGCGTCGAACAGCGGCGTCCACAGCGAGAGCGTCCACTCGAGCAGCAACTTCGACGAGGCGAAGAAGCTCCGCGCCGCGCTCGCTCGCTCGAAGACATCGCTCATCGCCGTCGCGCCTCCGGGCGTGGGCCCGAGGTCGACGAAGCTGACGCCCGCGGCGGTGACGTGCGCGCGCAGCTCGGCGAACGACGCGATCGCCACGCGAAATCCACGCGCGCGCAGCGCCTTGGCCTGCGCGATCAACGGGTTGCAGTGCCCCACGAGCGGAATGCACACAAACAGCGCAGAGCGCCGCGCGGTCGCGCTCGCCCGAACGACAGAGTCACTCGTCATGGCCGACCTGCTCAGCATCGATCCGCGGAGCGCGAGCCGATCGACGAGGGTGAGCTCACGCGCTCGCGCAACTCGAACGCGATCGGGCGCTCGAATCTCGGGATGAAATGTCCGGTGACGTCGACGCCATCGGCGCGCGCAACGACGTCGAACTCGCGCACGATCGTCGACAGCCCGACGTGCAACACGAGCTCGGCCAGCGTCCGCCCGAAGCATCGTCGCGGCCCCGCGAGAAATGGAACAAACGCTCGCTCCGCGATCTTCGCCTCGCGCTCACCGATCCAGCGGCTCGGGTCGAACCGATCCGGCTCCTCCCAATGGTCAGGGTGACGCATGAGCGCATAGAGGTTGAGCATCACCTGCGTGCCCTCGGCGAAGGACTCGCCTTGGCACTCGAAGCGCTCTCCCGCCTGACGAAACACGGCGTTTGCGACGGGGCACACGCGCTCGGTCTCTCGCACGATCGCGCGCAACACCGGCAGCGCAGCGAGCGAGCGATGATCCGCGCGAGCGGCGGCCGGCTGCGCGTCGAGCTCGTCTCGCAGCGCCTCGATCCACTCGGGCGCACGCGCGAGGCACACGAGCGCCGCGGTGAGCTCGTAGTCGACGGCGTTGTACGCGCCGTACAGGTGATTGATCCAATCCGCGAAGCGCTGCTCGTCCGCGGCGACGTTGGCGACCGCGACGATCGTGTCATCGAGCATCCCGGCGCGCCTCGCTCGCGCGAGCTCGTCGCGAATGATCGCCACTCGATCGCGCAACGTCAGCATCGAGCGCAGGACGCGCGGCGCGGCGAGCACCGCTTCGATCGGCGGACCGCCGAGCACATCGAGTCGCATCGAACGATCGACGCGCATCGTCTCGAGCTTGTACGAAACGAGCTGCTCGCGAACCGCGAGGCCCGGACCGCTCGCTGGATCGAGCCCGAGCAGGACCTTCAGCGCGATCTCCGCGCTCGCCTCGGTGATCGCGTGGTACAGGTCCGCTCCATCGGGAGCGCGTCGCGCAAACGTGCGAAGCGTGTCTGCGACGGTCGCCGCAAACGCGTCGATGCGCTCGTGATGAAAGATCGGCATCACCGCGCGGAGCTGCTCCTTCCACGGCTCTCCGTCTTGAAAGAGCAGCCCGTCCGCGCCGGGCATCGCCTTCGCAGCGAGCCGGTACGCTTTCGCGCGGTGTTCGGTGTGCGCGCGGTGCATCAAGAACGACTCGACGAGCGCGGGCTCGGCAGTGCAGAGCTCGCCCGTCGATGCCACAAACGAGCCGCCGTGCTCACGCGCGAGCACCGCCCACGCGTGCGCGCCGTGCGCGTCGACGGCAGCGTGAAGGACCTTCGATGAGAGTCGCGCGACCCGCGGGAGCGACGCGCGATTCGAGCGCTTGAAGAGCGACGTAAACACCGTGACTGCGCGTATGCCGCAACACGCGAGCGTCGAGCGCGAACAGCGCGTGACGCGGCATTTCCGATCGTTACGAACGCGCTCGCGTTGATGATGAAGATGGTTCACTCGCGACGATCATCGAGCGACGCCGCACAGCGGCGCGTGCGCGAACGGCGGCGATCCGTGCAGCCGCAAAGACTCCCTCGGACAACAGATGACCTGGCAAAAGAGCGATCTTCCGCGATGGTTTCGCGTCGCCAACACCGTCCTCGAACAAGGCCGACGAATCGGTTTGAACACCAACTCATCCACGCTCGACGAGCTCTGCGCCGAAGCGCGGCGTGTGACGAATCTCAGTGACTTCGGCGCGCGCGACTTCGAGACACCGATCCAACTGCTGCTCGAGTCTGTCGCTGAGACCGACCAGCTCACGTGGCTCGGAGCGAAGCTCACACGGCAGGGAGTGTTGCGCGCGCTAATCAATCGGCTGCACGTCGAGCGCGCGCGATCGGCCGCCGGATCCACACGCCCGATCGCGCCGCCGATCTTCATCCTCGGCCTGCCTCGAACGGGCACCACGCTGTTGCAGCGCATGTTGGCCTCGATCGAGGGAGCGCGCTCGCCGAAGCTGTTCGAGCTGTATCGCCCCATCGCAGACCGCGCTGACGACGACCGCGTCGAGCAGTGCGCGCGTGACATGGCGCTCTTCTACGCAGCGGCGCCTCACGTCCGGCTCATCCACGACGTCGAAGCGACGAGCCCAGACGAGTGCCATTTCATCCTCGAGAACAGCGGAATCTTCCCCGCGAGCCCCCCCGCCGAGCGCTATCAGCGCTGGCTCGCGACCGCAGATGTGAGCTTCGCGTACCGCGAGCATCGATCGCTGCTGCAGCTCTGGCAGCGGGACGAGCAACCAACGTGGGTGCTCAAAGATCCCTCGCACGTGTTGTTCTTGCGAGCGCTGATCGAGGCGTACCCCGACGCGCGCATCGTCGAGTGCCACCGCGCGCTCGACGCGTGCGTCTCGTCGTTGTGCAGCTTGATTCACGGCGTTCGCCTGCCGATCGTGCGCGAGTCCGACCCGCGCGCGGTCGGGCGGGAGGCGCTCGATCACTGCGAACGCACCCTGCGCGCGTCGCTCGAAGCACGATCGTGGCTGCCTGCTGAACAGCGGCTCGACGTCGAGTACGAAGCGCTGACGAGCGATCCAGTGTCCGTCGTTCGCGCGATCAACGAGCGCTTCGCGATGGGCTGGGGCGAGGCGCATTTCGCCGACGCGAGGCGGTACGCGGCCGAGCATCCCAAGCACCGGCACGGCGCGCACAAGCACGCGCTCAGCGACTTCGGCCTCGATGACGAAACGCTGCGTCGTCGCCTCGAGCCGTTCGAGCGGCGCTCGACGTCGTAGTTTGCCCGCGCGACGACCGTGGCGAGCGCTGCGGGAGAAAAGCAGAGAGGCGACACCCCGCTCGCGCTCGCTCATCACGAGTGCTCACGTTGCGTCGCCTCTACAGTGTCGCCGGTCACGAGCTCAGTGAATGCTCACTCAGCAAACGCCTGCGACGGGCTCGGATCACTTGAGGGTGACCGTGGCGCCAGCGCCCTCGAGCTTCTTCTTGATGTCCTCGGCCTCGGCCTTGCCGATGTTCTCCTTGAGAGCCTTCGGCGCGCCCTCGACGAGAGCCTTCGCCTCGCCCAGGCCGAGTCCGGTGATCTCACGGACAACCTTGATGACGTCGATCTTCTTCGCGCCAGCGCCGGTGAGCTCGACGGTGAACTCCGTCTTCTCCTCGACCGGAGCAGCCGCCGCGGCCGGAGCCGCGTTGCCGCCGCCGCCGCCGCCGAAGGAGATGCCTTCGAGTCCGAGCGACTTCTTGAGCTCGGCCGCGAGGTCCGCCGCCTGCTTGAGGGTGAGCTTGCTGATCGTGTCGACGAGCTGCTGCGTTTCCATTTTGAGAATCTCCTTTTGAACTCTTCTTCAGGCCCCGAATTTCACGCCCACGTATTCAACTGCTTCGGTGTGCGCTTCGGAGCGATCAAACTTGAGGGGGTCACTTCGACGACTCTCGAGAACCGTTTCTCGAGAGCGGAGGTTCCACTGACGTGCGCGGGAACCTCGGAGCGCAATCAGCCCGTCTTGCCTTCGGCCTCGAGCTTCGCCACGTGCGCTTCGAGCAGGGCGACGATCATCGCGCCCGGACCCACAAGCGACATGTAGATCTCAGCGGCCGGAGCCAACAGCATGCCGTAGATCGAAGCCTGCGTCTCCTTGAGACCCGGCACCTTCGACAGCGCGTCCGCCTCGATGAGGTCACCCGACAACAAGCCGGTCTTGACCTTCATCGACTTGGCCTTGTCGCCCTGGTCCTTCTGGAACTTCAGAAGAACCTTGGCCGCCGCCGCCGGATCCTCGTACGAGAACGCGACGCCCGTCATTCCACGGAGCGAAGCGTGAGCCCTCGTGCTGTTCTTGCGATCCGGCGAGAGGTCGCCGACCAGCTTCTCGTACGCCGAGTCCTTCAGAGAGTGACGAATGACCGTGTTCTTGATCACACGGTACTCGACCTTCTCCTTCTTGAACTCGCGACGGAGCTGGCTGACCTGCGCGACCGACAGACCCTTGAAATCCACCAGCGCGACGGAGATCGCCTTGTCGAACTTCGCCTTGATCTCCGCGATCTTCGCGGTCTTCTCGGTGCGGTTCATCTCAGGCCTCCTCAGACTTCGATGCAGTGAACGCCGCCGTGTCCACCTTCACGCCAGGGCCCATCGTCGTCGAGAGCGTGATGCTCTTGAGGTACGTGCCCTTCGCGCTCGGGGGCTTGGCGCGGACCAGTGCAGCCACCAGCGCGCTCGCGTTCTCGCGGATCGCGTCGGCCGTGAAGCTCGCCTTGCCGAGACGCGCGTGCACGATGCCCGCCTTCTCGACACGGTACTCCACCTTGCCGCCCTTCGACTCGCGCACCGCGTTCGTCACGTCGAACGTCACGGTGCCGACCTTCGGGTTCGGCATGAGTCCGCGGGGACCGAGGACCTTACCGAGCTTTCCGACCTGACCCATCATGTCCGGCGTGGCAATGACGCGGTCGAAATCGAGGAAGCCGTCGGCCACCTTCTGCACGAGCTCCTCAGCACCGACGTGGTCGGCGCCCGCAGCCTGCGCATCCTTGGCCTTGTCACCCTTCGCGAACACGAGCACGCGAACCGTCTGACCGGTGCCGTGCGGCAGCACGATGGCGCCACGGACCATCTGATCGGCGTGCTTCGGGTTGACCCCGAGACGCACGGCGATCTCGACGGTCTCGTCGAACTTCGCCTTCGCGCCCTTCTTCACGAGAGCCGCTGCCTCGTCGAGCGAGTAGCGCTTCGTGGTGTCGACCTCTTTATTGATCGACTGGCGCTTCTTGGAGATCTTCGCCATTCAACTCCTCCTGCGGACTGGCTCTGTGAGCGCGCTCGTCGCCCGATCACTCACCAGGCCTCCCACCGCGACCCTCCGCACCATTGCGAAGACACCGTCGGTGGTCCTTGACCGCTCGCGCGACTCGCTCGGTGACAAGCACGACGACCCGATGCGCGAGCATCCCGTGTCGTCTGCTCTCGAAGCCCTCGTCACTCGTCGTGAACCAGAGCCCCGAGGTCACCGATGAAACTTCTCAGCCCTCGACGTCGATGCCCATCGAGCGCGCGGTCCCAGCGATCATTCGCTTGGCGGCCTCGAGGTCGTCGCAGTTGAGGTCCTGCATCTTCTGCTTCGCGATCTCGGTGATCTTCGACATCGGAAGCTTGCCGATCTTGTCGCGGTTCGGCTTCGCGCTGCCCTTGTCCTTGCCGAGCGCCTTCACCAGAAGAACCGACGCGGGCGGGGTCTTGAGCTCGTACGTGAAGCTCTTGTCCGAATAGACAGTGATGACGACCGGGATCGTCATGCCCTTCTGTCCCGCGGTCTTCGCGTTGAAGTCCTTGATGAACATCGGAATGTTCACGCCGGCGGCGCCGAGGACCGGTCCGATCGGGGGGCCTGGCTTGGCCTCTCCACCCGGAGCCTGAATCTTGACCTGTCCAACAATCTTCTTCGCCATGGTCGTCCTCGAAGTTCTGCTAGCGGCTTCGGCGATCGACCTGCTCGCGCATCGAGCGTCGCTCACCAGAGGCCTCGCACAATCCCAAGATCGCAGCGGCGGGTGCTGCGCGGGTCGTGCTGTGCATCACGAATCGTCTAAGTCAGCAGTGATGAAGAGCACCGGCTGTTCTCACGAACAACGGGGGCGGCCGTCTACCGCAAATTCGCGCCGTGTCCAAGCCCCCTCATGCACTTTTTTCACGCGCAATCGGGAGAGCGCCAGAGCTCCAGCGAGCTTGTCGCAGATTCACGCGGTGATTTTCTCGACCTCGTTGTAGCCGAGCTCCACCGGCGTCGGCCTGCCGAAGATCGGAACGATGACCTTCACCTTCTGTCGGTCGGCCTTCACTTCTTCGACGGTCCCCGAGAAGTTCGCGAACGCGCCAGAGATCACTCGGACCTGATCGCCCACGTCGAAGTGCGCGCGCACCGCGGTCGGCGACGTGCCCTTCTCCATCTGGTCGAGGATGACTTGGATATCCTTGTCCTTCACGACCTGCGGGTTCTGATCGCCGATGAAGCCAGTCACCTTCGGCGTCTCTTTCACGAGGTGCCAGGTCTGCTCGTTCATCTCCATCTGGATGAACACGTAGCCGGGATAGAAGCGGCGCTTCTCCGTGCGCGACTTGCCGTTGCGGTTGACCTGCACTTCTTCCGACGGAACGAGGATCTCGCCGAAGAACTTCTGCATGCCTGCGTTCTTGATGCGCTCTTGAAGGCTGGATTTCACCTGGCCTTCGAAGCCGCTGTACGCCTGAATGATGTAGTACCGCATCGCCATGGGCGCGCCTCGTTCACGTTCGCACCGTGCTCTTCACACGGCGTGTTCTGCTTCGGCCGCACAGAGAAATCACCCGCGTCGCTCACGCACACCATTGGGTGAACGACGCGAGGACCAACAACGTCCCCGTGCGAGGGACGCGGTTTCTAGCACGCACCGTCGGCCATGTCACCAGCGACGCCGCGAGATTTTCGCCCCTCAAATGCACGCAGGGTGAACGCCGCTCAGCGCTCACCCTGTGTTTGTCGCCCCCGACACCGCTCGCTCGACGTCGAGCGCTACTTGACCAGCCACTCGGTCAAGTAACCCCACACGCGATCCATGAAGAAGATCACGCCCGCCGCCACGACCGACGTCACCAACACGATGAACGTCGCGGTCTGCGTCTCTTGCTTCGTCGGCCAGCTCACCGCGGCGAGCTCGTCGATGATCTCTTTGGAGAGCGTGCGAATGCGCTCGTTCTTCCAAGCCCACACGACAGCGAGGATGCCGGCGACAACGCCGATCAGCGACGCGACTCCGTCGTGTCCGTCCCACGCCTTGTCGACGATGTTGTGAACCAACCACGCGACGATCACGCCGCCCACGAAATACCCAGTGTACAGGTACTTCTGCACTCCGAGCTGGAGCGAGGCTGGCGCGCGTTGTTCAGTCTGCGTGGACAAGGCTAGGAGGCTCCTACAGGGTCACAACTGGTATTGATTCTTGCACGGGACGAGGGACTCGAACCCACGACCTGCGGATTTGGAATCCGCTGCTCTACCGACTGAGCTAGTCCCGTATCTATTCCACTCTACGATCGGAGCTTCTTCACTTCGTCTCGACGTGCGTCGTGTGAGCGTTGCACGTCTTGCAGAACTTCTTCAGCTCCACCGGCTTTGCGTCCGGCCGCTTCGACCGCGAGGTCTTGTAGTTTCTTGTTCCGCACACGCTGCAGACCAGCGTCACGGCGACTCGATCACTCTTGGACCCCATGGGTTTGTTCGAAGCGGAGCGGTCATGTAGCGCATCATCGTGGCGCCGTCCAGGGGGCTGTGACGAACTGGCGCGTCATCGAGCATTTTCAGCTGCGATCGCTCAGTCCGACGCGAACACAACGCGGCCGATGCGCTCCAACTCGAACCGAGAAACCACCGTCGCGCCCGCCCTCTCGATGGCGAAGAACGGCTCGTCCGAGCGCACCGTCACCAGCGCGAGACGATCACCCGCGAACACGCGCTGCACTTCGAGCGCGATGTCCACGCGATTGCTGCCCCACTCGATCGACAGCGGCTCGGCGCTCAATCCATCAAGGAGCGGCTCGGTCACGATCAGCGCCGCGCGAAGCCGCTGGATCGAGCGAGCGATGGACGCGTCCACCACCCAATCGGACGGCTCGAGCCCCGTTTGCCTGGGGCGCGCGACCAGTGATCCGACACCAAATGACGCCGCGCTTCGACTGACGAGCGTGCTCTCTTCGAACGCGCACGGCAGCGCGATCGCACCTCGGAGTGCCTGGTATTTCGCTCGCCGTTCGATCCTGCCTTGCGCGAGGCCGAGCTGCATCGCGCCGCGATAGCTCTGCCGCTCGACGCGTGCGATCAGCGGGAGCTCCAGTGGTGCTGCGCACACGGAGGCGTGATCGTCGAGCCATGCGAGCCACTCGGACGCGTCGAGCCCGTGCATCCTCGCGCACGCGACTGCGTCCGCGTCGAAGCCGAACTGATCGAGCAGCTCGCGCGCTTCGATCTCGACGAGGTGGGGTTCGCCGCTCGCCGACTCGCAGCCCGAGATCACCACGACGAGCGGTCCGCGATGCGTCAACGAGAGCTCGAATACCAGCTCGCGCGTCCTCGCCGTCACCGAACGCTCGGCGCTCAACGCGAGCACCACCGCGTCGAACGTGCGGGGCACCGCCGCGAGCCCGTCATCTCCGCTTCGCACGAACAGGTATCGACGCTTGTCGGTCTCGACGATCTCGAACGCCCCGCCATCATCCATCGGCGGGTTGAAATCCATCGCCACGTCGACCGAACGCACCGCGCGCTGAGTGACGGCGCGCACGAGCCGCAGCGCTCCATCAGCTTCGTCCCCCACGATCGCTACGCATGTCGAGGGACGAACAACGGCCATCGGTGCGCGAGTCTGTCACGCGCAGGAGAAACGCGCGCAGGCTCGATGAAGAATGCGTCGCCTTCACGAGCCTGCGGGCGTGGGTGCTCAGCTCACGAGCGCCGTCACGCGGCCCGCGCCGACGGTGTGGCCGCCCTCGCGGATCGCGAAGCGAGTGCTCGCTTCAAGCGCGATGGGTTCGGTGAGCTCGACCTCGATGTTGACCGTGTCGCCGGGCGATGCGTGCTCGCGGTCGAGCAAGCGGACCGTTCCGGTGACGTCGGCGGTGCGGATGAAGAACTGCGGGCGGTACGAGCTCTCGAAGGGAGTGTGCCGTCCGCCTTCTTGCTTGGTAAGGACGTAGAGTTCAGCGGTGAATTTGCGCTTCGCCGTGACGCTTCCAGGAGCGGCGACGACCTGGCCACGCTCGATGTCCGAGCGAGCCACGTTGCGCAAGACCACGCCGACGTTGTCTCCGGCGATCGCCTCGTCGAGGGTCTTCTTGAACATCTCGACGCCGGTCACGACCGTCGTTCGAGGGCGGTCCTCGAGACCCACGATTTCAACGTTGTCGCCGGGGCGAACGACGCCGCGCTCGACGCGGCCGGTGACGACCGTTCCGACGCCGCGGATCGAGTGGACGTCCTCGACCGAGAGCAGAAACGCCCCGCGCTCGTCGCGCTCGGGCGGAACCACGTACTCGTCCAGCGCCTCGGCCAACGCCACGATGGAGTCTTCCCACCGCGCGTCGCCGCGCAACGCAGGCAACGCAGCGCCGCGGATCACAGGAGCTCCGTCGCCGTCGAAGCCGTTGCGCGTGAGCAGCTCGCGCGCCTCGATTTCGACGAGGTCGATGATCTCGGGGTCCTCGGCCGCGTCGCACTTGTTGATGAACACGACCATTCGATCGACGCCCACCTGACGCGCGAGCAGAACGTGCTCGCGGGTCTGAGGCATGATCGAGTCGAGCGCCGAGACGACGAGGATCGCCCCGTCCATCTGCGCCGCGCCCGTAATCATGTTCTTCACGTAGTCGGCGTGGCCCGGGCAATCGACGTGCGCGTAGTGACGCTTGCGCGTCTCGAACTCGGCGTGACCCGAGGCGATCGTGACCGTCTTGGTCTCGTCGCGAACGGTTCCGCCCTTCGAGATCGCAGCGTAGTCCTTCACTGCGTACGCTCCGCCGAAGCGACGCTTGAGCACTGCGCTCAACGCCGCCGTCAGCGTGGTCTTGCCGTGGTCGATGTGGCCGATGGTTCCCACGTTGACGTGGGGCTTCCTGCGCTCGAACCGCTCCTTGCTCATTGGAGCTTCTCCTGCGATGCGCGCGCACGGTGGCCTCGCCGCCGCCCCTGCCCCAATGCAGAAACGCGCGACGCTGCGACGCGTACGCGACGTGATCGACGACAGAGGTCAGCGCTGTGTTGTTGAATCCGTCACCGTGACGGAGCAGCGCGGCCTCTGTGGCCGTACGTCCCGCGAATGCTCGCTCTCGCTTCGCGCTCGCACAGGCGAAGAGAGCTCAGACGGCTCGCACGCGAACCGATGAGCGATCGGACCGCTGCTTTCGCTGCGATCGTCGCGCTCGTGTCGCGATGCGAGTCCCTCCCGACTCGCGGTTGATGGAGCCCACCATGGGGATTGAACCCACGACCTCTTCCTTACCAAGGAAGTGCTCTACCACTGAGCTAGGTGGGCGGTGTGGAGCGGGAGACGGGATTCGAACCCGCGACATTCAGCTTGGAAGGCTGACGCTCTACCAACTGAGCTACTCCCGCGTTGGTAGTGGTGGAGAGTGGTGGATTCGAACCACCGTAGGCATAAGCCGGCAGATTTACAGTCTGCTCCCTTTGGCCGCTCGGGCAACTCTCCGAGAAAATGTCACGCAAGCCCAGTGTCGCTGCGTGCTGCTGTTTCAGAGCTGGCGACGGGACTTGAACCCACAACCACCAGTTTACAAAACTGGCGCTCTACCGATTGAGCTACGCCAGCAGCTCGCTCGTTGGAGGCCGCGGTTACTACTTCCGTGATGAGGCCATGTCAAGACTCATCGACGAATAGTTTTTACGGCCGCGCGGCGTTCACGTTCGAGGGCGTGGATTGAGTGCTCGTCGAGCTCGCGCTGTTCGCGCTGTTCGGCGCGAGGCAGTTGCTCGCGGGGCGCAACAGGGCCGGATCAGGCCCGTGCAACACGAGGTTGCGCAGCGACTCGACCTGCTCGTCCGCGCGTCGAACCCACGCGTTGTCGGCGATCGCGTTGCGACGAGCCATTCCGATGGTGGCCTCCCACGCCCGAAGCGCGCCTTGAACGAGCGGACGCAGCCGCGTCCCCGTGCGTTGCCGATAGATGCGAATCGCGGGCTCTTCCCAGTCGCACGGCAGCGGGGTCTCGACGATGGCCCCATACAGCGCGCGGTACATCTCGCCGATCGCGTAGCCCGACGCCGCGGCCCAGTGCGGGTTTCCGACGCGGATCGCGTCGTTGTAGAGCACGTGCGCGTGCGTCACGTGCTGCACCCGTCGCTCGATCGCGAGGTTGAGCTCAGCGTCCGGCGCGTCGATGCGGATCGTGATCGCCGCCCCTTCGAGCCTCGAGACCTCGGCCAACACGAACCGCGCCTGCGCGATGAAGGTGTCGTCCCCGAGCGCGCTCACCGCTTCGACCGTGGGCGCGAGCGAGACCGCGTCCTGCGCCACGCGCGCGGCGCCCGGTCGATCGCCGAGCGCGAGCCTCGCCGCCGCTTGTCGGCCGAGCGCTTCGACGCGATCGACCAGCGAAATCCTTGGCAGCGCGAGCACTCGATCCGTCGCCGTGATGATGTCCGCCGGTCGGTTCGCGCTCTCACCGACGGCCGCCACGCGAAACCAAGCGTCCCGAGCCAGGTCGTTGTTGCTGCCCTGCGCCACGGACGCCGAAGCTGTGTACGCCTCGATGGCCTCGGGCGCGCGGTTGGTGCTCTGAAACGCTTGTCCGCGGTTGAACTGCGACGCGGCGACCAGGTTCGACTGGGGAAACTCTCGGATCAGCCGGTCGTAGTCTGCGACGGCCTCATCGTAGCGCCGGGTCTGCAGCGCGGTCGCGGCGCGCTCGAAGAGCAGCCGCGCGTCGTATGCGTCCCCCGAGCCGTCCGCGCGTCCGACCACTCTGAACTCGGGGCCCTGCACGGATCGAACGCGCGTCGCCGAGAGCGTGTTGGCTGCGGTGGTTGCGCGCGATGGAGCGGTGGTCGCGCAGGCGTTCGCGCTGGCTGCGAGCAGGAGCAATGCGAAGGCAGAGTGCTTCATGAGGGACCTCGGCTGAGACAGAGACGGCTCGCGAGAGACGCGCGGCGTCGGCGGGAGCTTTGCGAAGAACAGAGCGACGAGACAACCGTCGCGGCACGAAGGTTCCGGTGACGGCGGGGGCTTCGCATTGTGGTACCCATCGTCGCCGTTGTGAGCGAAGAAGCGATCCTGTTGGGCGTCGACGAGAACGGGCTCGGGTCCCGGCTCGGGCCCATGACCGTGACAGGAGTGCGGGTGCGCGTCGACCGCTCGAAGCTGCGCGACCGAAAGGCGATCTTTCGCGCCGTCGAGCGCGCGGGGATCGGCGACTCCAAGGAGCTCTGCGCGCACGGCAGCATGAAGGCGATCGAGTCGCGCGTGCTCGCGATGCTCGAGGTTCACTGCGGAGAGAAACCGCGATCGCTCACTGAATTTGCAGGGCTCACGACGATCGAGAGCGGCGCGGCGCTCAGAGCGCTCTGCCCCGAAGGCGTGGCGCCCAAGATCTGCTTCGACGACGCGGTGCCGCTGCCCGCGTTCGAGGGAGCGATCGGCGACGAAGATCGCGAGCGTGCGCAGGCGCTCAAAGACCGCGGGTTTGCGATCGAGGCGGTGCGCGTGTCCGTGCAGTGCGCAGGGCGGATCAACGAGCAAAAGGCGCGAGGCCGCTCGCGCATGGACGTCGACCTCGACGCGATGCTCTCGCTCGTGCAAGCGCTCGCCCCCAGAGACGCGCTCGTCGAAGCCTCGCTCGGAAAGGTGGGCGCGCGCGCGAAGTACCACGAGGCGCTCTCGTCTCGCTTCGCGTTGGTGCGCACCGAGTGCGAGCGACGCGAGCGATCCGAGTACTTCGTCTCGTCCGTCGGAACGCTGGCGTTCGTGATGGACGGCGACGCGAGCGAGCCCGCCATCTCGCTCGCGAGCGTCTTCGGAAAGTACGCGCGCGAGCTCTGGATGCACCGACACAATCGCTACTGGAGCTCCGCGGTCGAAGGCGTGACTGCGGTCTCTGGCTACCACGACCCTGTGACCGATCGACTGGTTCGAGCGACGGAGCTCGTTCGGCACCAACAACAGATTCCAGACCGATGTTTCGAGCGTTGAATCACCGAAGCCTCTCGCCGCTCGCGGCGACGTTGTTCGCAGCGTGCAGCCGAACGCCGGCGCGCGACGCCGCCGCGCCCTCGCCCGTGGTCGAAGCCGCGGTCGCCGTACCCGACGTCGTCGAGCCGAACGACGAGCCCGATGCCGCCATCGAAGACGCCGCGCCCGCCGCACCCGCGGGTCCGCGCCGAGTGGTGGTCACCTCGACGGGCAGCATCGTGCTGCATCGACACGTCGTTCAGCTCGCGCAGTCGTACCGAGAGATGGGCGGGCTCGCGTACATGCTCACCAGGCTGGCGCCGATCATCACGCCGCGCGAGGTGGCAATCGTTCCGCTCGAGGGGCCGCTGACGGTGAGCGCTCGCACGCCGTGGGTCGGAGACAACCCTGCGCTCGGCGGGCATCCGACGTTCGCGCGCAACCTCTCTCGAGTGGGCTTCGACGCGGTCGTCCTCGCGACCAATCACGCGATGGATCAACGGCCCGAAGGACTCGAGCAGACCATCGACGCCTTGGATCAAGCGCAGCTCGGGGCGATCGGCGCGGGCCGCTCGGAAGACGACGCGTACACGCCGTGGGTCACTGAGCGCGATGGAGTGCGCGTCGCAGTGCTGGGATACACCGAGCGATCTGCGTTTGCGCCTGGTGCGGCTGACGCGCGCGCGTTCGTCGCGAGGGACCTCCAACGAGTGCTCGACGCGCTGCGAACCGCGCACGAGCGCGCGGAGGTCGTGGTCGTGTGCGCGCATTGGGGGCGCGATCGCGCGGCCAATCCCAACGCCAACCAGCGGGCGCTCGCGCGACGCTTCATCGACGCAGGAGCAGACCTGGTGCTGGGCGCGGGGCCGAGCGTCTTGCAAACGGTCGAGCGCACGACGAGCCCGCGCGGAGACGCGGTGATCGCGTACTCGCTGGGCAACCTGCTCTCGAATTTCGGAAGCGCATGGCACGCAGGGCTTCCTGCGAGGGCGGCGGACGACCCGCTCGGGATCATGTACGACCCGCGAACGCGCGACGGAGCGCTGCTGCGCGTGCAGTTCGAAGTCGGCGAAGGCGGCCAGCTCTCTCTGGTCTCGATGTCCGCCGTCGCGACGTGGAACGTGAATTTCTCCAGCGACATGCACGTCGCTCCAATGCGCCACGCCGACGAGCGCATCTCCCGCGAGCGCATGCCGGCGATCACGACGGCGCTCGGTCAGAGCGTGCGCGTTCGTCCGTGAGTCCGTGCCCCCCCAACGAGCGATCCCCAAGCGCTGATCAGTCGTAGACCTCGACGCCCGTCGCGTCGAACTCGATCTGCGCGACTTGCCCGGTGGCCGCGCGCGCGCTCTCGTCACACTCCGTGGGCGGGTGCGCAGCGACGATCGTGCCGGACATCGAAGCGCGCTTTCCATTGACGTCGCGCGGGAGAAAGAAGCTGTGCCCGTGCATCCGAACGTGGGCTTGCGTGCTTCCGTCGCGGATCTCCATCCAGCAGCCCTGGTGCTGGCACACCGCGACGATCTGTCCGTCGACGCGGACGGCGCGATCGCGGAGCTGCTCGTGCGTGCGCAGCGCCTGGTCGAGCGTGGTGCGCGTCGCGTCCGCTGCGAGCGGCTCGCCGAAGCGTCGGGTGCCTCCGGGCACGATTGGGAGCGATGGCGCGCGGTTGCTCTCTCCGTGCGGGTCTGCGTGACCGATCTGCGCGGTCCCGCCCTGCGCGCTCGGCGGGTTGTGTGCAGGCTGCGAGGGCTGCGCCGCGGTCGGGCGCGGATCCGCGCGGACCGAGAGCGACGAGGGCTGCGGCTGCGAGCAGGCCGCGATCGCGAAGACCGAGAGCGAGAGAAACAACGAGCGCATAGCGAACGGATCGCTAGCACAAACGCGGGCCGTTCGCACGGGCCCTGCGGTCGATGCTCAGCGCCCGCCGTGCTCGACGCGCACGAGGCGCGCAGGGTCGACGCGCGCGGCGAACGCGCGGGCTGCGGCGTCCACGCGCTCGCGCTGCTCGCCGTCGAACGTGACCTTCACGGAAAAACCGTCGAGCCCCTCGCTCGCGTCGTCTGCGTACCAGCGCGGATAGCTTCCGATGGACACGTCGTCGAACGCCGAGACCACCGCGTCGATGTCGAGCTTGAGCGACGGCTCGTCGCCGCGGCACACGACGCACGCGTACGCGAACGAGCGCTCAGCGTTGGCGACAGCGGGTCGAATCAGGTCCAGCTGCGCGCGAAATAGCTGAGGAATTCCTGGCAAAACGAAGACGTTGCCCACTTGCATCGCGGGCCACGGCGCGCGGCCGTCCTGGCCGCGCAAGAGCATCGTTCCCTCGACGACCGAGGCCATTCGGAGGTGTTCGTCGGTGCAGCGCTCTTGGTAGTGCGCGCGCAGCGCGGCTTCGAGCGCAGGGTCGCGCACCGTTTGGCGGCCGAACGCGAGGGCGACGGACTCGATGGTGACGTCATCGTGTGTGGGGCCGATGCCGCCAGACGTGACGACGACGTCGACGGCCGCGCGAAGCTCGTTGAGCGCGTGGGCGATGACGGCGCGCTCGTCGGGGACGGTGACGATGCGACGCAGCTCGACCCCGGCCGAGCGGAGCATACGAGCGAGGTCGTTCGAGTTGGTGTCCTGGATTTTTCCTGACAGAACTTCGTTGCCGATCACGAGTGCCGCAGCGGTGCGCGCCATGCGGTCCGAGAGTGTACACTTCGCGCGTGACCAGCCTGTGGCTCAACCTGAGCGTGTTGTGCATCGCGCTCAGCGCCTGCTCTCAACGCAGCGGCTCGACGAACGACGCCGGTCCGCGAGGTCCCAACGGAGAAGCACCCGACGCGACGGCGCCCGACCCCGAGCTGGTTCGGTTTTCGACCGCCGACGGCTGGACGCTCGTCGGCGACCTGCGGCTGCGGCGGCGCGGCGGCGCGGCGGTGCTCTTCGTCCATCAGCTCTCATCGAATCGCGGGGAGTGGGCGCGGTTCGCTCCGCGCATCGCGGGGCCGATCAACGACGTCGAGCGAGGGCGCAACCACGTCAGCACTCTCGCCGTCGACCTGCGCGGCCACGGAGAGAGCACGAACAGCAACGACGGGACGCTGCGCTGGACCGCGTTTGGCAACGATCGAGCGCGGTGGATGGGGCTCGAGCACGACGTCGCCGCGGCCGTGGACTACCTGCGCCAGCGCGTCGGGACGACGCAGATCGTGATTGTGGGCTCGGGCATCGGAGCGACGGCAGCGGCGCTGTACGCGGCGCGCTCGGGGGCGCCGGTCGCGGGCCTCGTGTTGATCTCTCCGTCCTCCGAGGCGCGAGGCATTCAGTTGGTGGCGCCCTTGCTGCAGGCGCTGCGAGCGCGAAAGCGAGTGTTGTTGATCGCCGCGAGCGGCGACACGAGCGCGTCGGACGCGATGCGAGACGTGCAGCAGCAGGCGAGCGGGGACGATGGCGGAGCGCTCTTGCTCGAGGTCGAGCGGTACGACAACGCGAGCGCGCACGGCGTGACGCTGGGCGCCGAGGGCGTTCACCCCGAGATGTGGGCGAGGATCGAGCGCTTCGTGACGAGCATTTGAGCTGCGGAATTGCAGGTCGAACACGGACCGAGATTTTTTCTCGACATCGATGCTTGACACCCCGGCTCCTGGTAGATACAAGACCGCCCCGCTCACGAAACAGCGTGAGCGAACAAGAGATCCAATTCGGGGATCGTCTAACGGCAGGACGACGGATTCTGGCTCCGTCTATCTAGGTTCGAATCCTAGTCCCCGAGCCAGATCGCAATGTACAACGAACACCATTCGAGGTACGGAGCGCTCTGAAATTGGTCCCATCGTCTAGCGGTTAGGACATCGGCCTCTCACGTCGGTAACACGGGTTCAAGTCCCGTTGGGATCGCCAAAGCCGAGCGGAGCGAGTGAGACGCACCGCACAAAACAAAGAGCCCTCGAGTGGAGACACTCGGGGGCTTTTTGTTTTCTCCGCTCGCGCGCGGCGGTCGATCCGCGCCACGCCGAGCCGTGCATGCCAACATCGGCGCTCGATGCGGTGCCCTTTGTCTCGTGCGTTGTTCTCGCTCTTCGCGGCGCTGTTGTTCGCGTGCGGAGCGCCGTCGATCGTCGGTCGCGACGCGAGCACGGATCGCGCGAACGTGGGCGGTGACAGCGCGCCCGATGTCCAAGAGCCGCCGTTCGAAGACGTGTTCTTCGCGCCGTCCGATGCGAGCGCCGACGTGGGCGCAGACAGCATGGATCCCGGGCCGCAGCCCCCCGCAGAGCCGCCGGTCGGAGCGCCGGTCGTGCCGAATGGGCAGGCGTGGCAGTGGGTCCCCGTCCCCGAGGCGCGCTGCATGAACGGGACGCCGACGGGGTTCGGCGTGAACTTCTCGCGCGGCTCGAACCGCCTGCTCATCGTGCTCGAAGGCGGCGGGGCGTGCTTCGACGCGGCGACGTGCGCGGTCGGGACGCTGCACGCTGATGGCTTCAACGAAGCGACGTTTCGCACGGTCCTGGTCGCGCTCGGCTCGGGCGGCACCTTCAACCGCGCGGCGAACAACAACCCCTTCGCGAGCTGGAACTACGTCTTCATTCCGTACTGCTCGGGAGACATTCACGGCGGGGACGTCGAGCGCTCGGCGGTCACGGGGCGCGCGCACCTCGGCTACCGAAACATGGGGCAGTTTCTCGCGCGGATCCGAGCAACGTTTCCGTCGCTGGGCTCGGTCGTCATCGCAGGATCGAGCGCCGGAGGCTTCGGCGCCGCGTGGAACTACGACCGCACCGCGCGCGTGTTCGCGCCGACGCCGGTGCACCTGCTCGATGATTCTGGGCCCATCTTTTCATCGACGTACCTCAAGCCCTGCTTGATGAACCAGTTTCGCGCCGCGTGGAACCTCACGAACACCATGCCCGCGGGCTGCGTCGCTTGCCGCGCGCCCGACGCGTCCATGCTCGAGACGCTGCGCTTCGTCCTGCGGCGCTACCCCGATCGGCGCTTCGGACTCATCTCGTCGGACTGGGACGAGGTGATCCGGACGTTCATGAGCTACGGGTACAATCCGTCGTGCAACGCGCCGGGGATCTTTCCGCCGGGGGATTTCACGACGGCGCTCTTGGAGCTGCGCACGAACATCGGCGGGGAGTTCGCGACGTTCAAGACCTTCATGATCCCGGGCAACGTGCACACGTGGCTGATGACCGACTTGCAATTTGCCACGCGAATCGACGGCGTCTCGCTCGCCGAGTGGAGCGGTCAACTCGCGTACGGCGACGCCCAGTGGCGCGACATCGGGCGCTGATCGCTCACTCTCCGATGATCTTGATGAGCACGCGCTTGTCGCGAAGGCCGTCGAACTCGCCGTAAAAGATCTGCTCCCACGTCCCGAAATCGAGCGCGCTGTTCGTGATCGCGACGACGACCTCGCGCCCCATGATCTGCCGCTTCATGTGCGCGTCAGCGTTGTCTTCGCCGGTCGCGTTGTGGCGGTAGCCGCCCTTGTTGGGGTCGCTTCCGGCGTTGAACGGCGCGAGCTTCTCGAGCCACCGCAGGTAGTCTTGTTTGAGCCCGGACTCTTCGTCGTTGATGAAGACGCTCGACGTGATGTGCATCGAGTTGACGAGGCAGAGTCCTTCTCGAACTCCGCTCTCGCGCACAGCCTCGCGCACTTGCTCGGTGATGTTGACGAAGCCCGTCCGCGCCGGGACGTGCAAGACCAGGATCTTTCGGTGGCTCTTCATGGGCGCGCAGTGTTGCACCGAGCGCGGGCGCGCGCGGCGATCAAGAGTGTGCGACCGTTGGTCGCGATGACCGCACTCGAACGCGCCGCGCAGGCCGTGGTCGCGCGATGGATCGAAGACGAATCGCTCGCGCGCTCGATCGAGAGAGAGATCACCGAGGAGCTCGTCGCGGCGCATCGCGCCTCGCTGTGCGCGGTCATCGACGACGACTCGGGCGCAGCGATCGCGGTGATCGAGGGGACGAGGGCATGGCTGCTCGGAGCAGCGGGAGCGAGCTCGGAGCGAGTGCGGATCGAGCGGCTCGCGGAGGAGTGTCGAGCGCTCGGCGCGACGCGGCTGTGGTCCGGTGGACCGCCGCGGTGGTACCTGCGCTCGGGGGTGTCTGTGGGTTCACAGGACGAGCTCGCGTTTCGATCGCTCGGCGGGCAGGAAAAATCGCGGCATCTTGATTTGTGGGTCACCACGCGCGGGGTGCAGCCGCCCGAGCCCACGGTCGCGACGGCGGTCGAGCGCGTCTGTGACGACGACGCGTTCGGGGAGCTCGCGCGGTGGGTGCGCGCAGATTTCTCCGAGGCGTGGGCGGACGAAGCGCGGGCGGCGTTCGGGCGCGGCGGGCTCTTCGTAGCGCGATCGGACAGAGAAATCGCAGCGTTTGCTGCGCACTCGGGGCACTGCGCAGCGGCGGGGACCTTCGGTCCGCTCGGAGCACGAGCGAGCGCGCGGGGCCGTGGGTGGGGCGCGGCCGTGGCGAAAAGCGCGCTGCGAGACCTCGCCGAGCGAGGGTTCGAGCGCGCGTGCGTGCCTTGGGTGGACGAGGCGGTGGCCGCGTTCTACGAGCGCATTGCGCCGGAGTTTTCCCTACGGCCGCGAGTGCTGTACTCTGTAGATTTGACCGCGCGCTGAGCGCCGGAGCGCGCAGCGATTTCGTGTGCATCAATCAACCAAAGCGGCCACAATCGTGCGCTGCATGAAGGCCAAGACTCCCAAGAAGAAGCATGGCGGCGCTCGTCCGGGCGCTGGCCGACCCGCCAAGATCGACGCTCCGATGCGCGTTCACGTGACGCTTCCCTCGGCGCTGGTGAAGTGGCTCGACGCGCAGGCGAAGAAGCAGACCAGCGCGAAGGACGATGAAGGGACCGCGTTTACGCGCTCGGATCTCGTCCGCGAGCTGCTCGAAAAAGCGCGCAAGAAGTCCGGCTAAAATCACCGCTTCGGGGGACTGGCGAAACTTCTTGCCCCGCGCGAGCGTACGGGCGCGCACATGGCGAAGATTCACGAGTTCACGATGGACGACCTGACCGGTCGCCCCGTTGATTTCAAGCAGTTCGAAGGCAAGGTCCTGCTCGTGGTGAACACCGCGAGCAAGTGCGGGTTCACGCCGCAGTACAAGGGCCTCGAGGCGCTGCACAAGAAGCTGAACGACAAGGGGCTCGAGATCCTGGGCTTTCCTTGCAATCAGTTCGGGCAGCAGGAGCCGGGCGGCGCGGACGAGATCGCGACGTTCTGCGAGCGCAACTACGGCGTCTCGTTCAAGATGTTCTCGAAGATCGACGTCAACGGTCCTACCGCGGCGCCGCTGTACCAATACCTCAAGCACGAGGCGCCCGGCCTGCTCGGCACCGAGTCGATCAAGTGGAACTTCACGAAGTTCTTGATCGACCGCAGCGGCAAGATCGTTCGTCGCTACGGGCCGAACGACACGCCCGAGGCCATCGAGAAGGACATCGCCGCGCTGCTCTGAGCCTCGAGCGCACGCGACACGACGAGCATCCCGAAGCTCGTGGCCACGGTCAGCGCTCGACGAGGGCGCTTCGTCGCGGGCCCGAGAGGTCGACGACGACTCCGCGCGCTCCCCCGTGAATGCACGCGCGCTCGTGCTCGCTGAGCGGCCGCGAGCCGATGCCTTCGGAGTCGATCGCGACGTACACGGTCTCGACCTCGACGAGCAGCTGTTCTTCGCCTTCGCGACGAAACTCAGTGCGAATCGTGAACGAGCTTGTGCCGATGTGGCTCGGCCACGCGCGCGCCTCGAGCACGTCGTCGAAGCGCGCAGGTCGACGCCACTGCGTGGTCTGCTTCACCAGCCGCGTGTCGATCGTGTCTCGCGCGGATGAGACCGAGAACATCGCGCAGAACAGCTCGCCAGCGACGAGGTCGGTGTACTCGCCGTAGCGCGAGTTGAAGACGATTCGCTGCGCGTCGACCTCGGCGAACCGCACGCGAAACAGGCACCGAAAGGGGTGGTCGCTCACGCGCCGGGCTCCTCGTTGTTCGTGGGTTTGGGTGCGGAGAAGAGCGCGCCGCGCAGCGCGGTGATCCACGCCCTCGCCCAGCGCGCGGTCGCGTAGCTCGCGAAG
Source organism: Polyangiales bacterium (assembly GCA_046351515.1). GTDB lineage: Bacteria > Myxococcota_A > Polyangia > Polyangiales. Next base: position 314,553 of record JAXLYJ010000005.1, on the reverse strand, counting down.
GCGATCAGCGCGAGCAAGGTCAGCACGGACACGGTGACCGAGAGCTGCAGCGCGCGGTCGACGAAGCGAAGGACCAACCGGTGGTGTCCCGGCGGAACATCCACGGCGAGCAGTCGCTCGTGCGAGACGACGGTCCCGACGCTGCTGCGCCAATGGTGATGGTGGTTCTGGTTGACGATCACGCGAGCGCGGCGCGAGGCGTTGACGTCGAGGACGATCTCGTTGGGCGACCACGAGAGCCGCCGGACCGTGGCGCTGGTCGGATCTAGCGCGAACTCTTCTTGCGCGAGGTCTGCGCGCAGCGCTGGGGACTCGGGCACGGGGATGCCGGTGATGCAGTAGATCGAGCCCATGTTCATCGCGGGAAAGACGTGGCCGTCCCGGCGGTTTCCGCGGTGCTGTCGAAAGTCCTGCTCGAAGCGACGCGGCGGCTCGAAGGTGTAGAGCACGGTCGCGTACGTGGGACCGCAGCTCTTCACGAGGTCGACGAACTTCGGGCCGAACGCGAGCGCGACGGCGAGCGTCCCCGCGGCGACGAAGGACAAGCGAAGCGGAGCGGGCAGCTCTTCGAGCGGCTTGCGAGCGACGATCGAAGAGAGAAACCGCGGGATCCAGTCTTCGATCGCGGTGATCGTGCGCGCGGCGCTCAGCGCGACGAACAAGAACACCAAGATCACGTGCCGCTCGGGCGAGCGCAGCTGCTTGAAGAGCGGGACTTGTTTGATCAAGTGATACGGCGCGACCGGGTCGAAGTCGCCCATCGCCATCACGAAGAATACGCCGATCGCGATGGTGAAGATCACCGCCCAACGATCACGGGTGAGCGGCGCGAGCCCCGCGAGCACGAGGACGGGCGCGTGCAGGACGGTGAAATTCGCGAGGATCGTCTGCGCGGAGAACGACTCGATCGGGTTCCACGTGCGGCTGAACTGCTTGAGAAAGAGCATCAGCGGGACGAACTTCGCCGCCGCGAGCAGCGCGAACACCAGGCCGAGCACGATCGCGCTCTCGAACGGTCGTCGCCACTGGCCGGGCCCCTTTCCCGCGTACGCGACGGAGAGCGAGGCGGTGAGAACGCCGACGAGCATGAGCGTGTACGGCGCCGGATACGTCCCGGCGCTCAAGAAGATCCACGCCATGAAGAACCCGCCGAGCAGGCGATACGCGGGCTTCTCGACGCCGATGATCAAGCACCAGCCGACCCACGGCATGAGCCCGAAGCCGACGATGAAGTTGAAGAACCCGTTCGAGATCCACAGCGGAAAGATCGTGTTGATCGCGTACACGAACGCCGCGCACATCGACGCGAACCCCGACGAGCCCGCGGCACGGGAGAGGCGAAACGTCCCTTCGGCCGCGAGCACCATGCCCAGGATCACCGAGAGGTGCCGCGCGATGCCGACGTCGAGAAACAACCGAAGCAGGTTGTCGGGCGCGAAGAAGATGTCTTCGGGCGCCGCGACGCCGAGCGTGCCGCCGCACCAGTACGGGTTCCACGCGGGGAGCTGGTGGTAGCGAAGGACGGTGATCTTGTTGGCGATCTCCCAGCTGTAAAACTGGTGGTCGTCCATGTACTCGAGCAGGTTGCGCGAGTTTTGAAAGAGCCACGGGACCACCTCGTGGAGCACCGCGAGAAACACCGCGAGCCGCACCCACACCACGGCGAAGAGCCAGTCCGTCCACCGCCCACCTTCGGGCGCGACGCGGTGGACCGAGAGCTCGTCCGCGACGACGTTCTTGGTCGCTGCCATCACTCGCTCCTCAACGAAATGGGCTCGCTCGTCGCTCGCAACGGCTGTCCATCCGGGCCCGGCCATCGATTGCGAATCCCCTCGTCGAGCACGAGGTACATCTGCGTCAACGAGAGGTGATAGCGAGCGGCCACCTCCCTCGCCCGCGCGCGCTGGACGTAGCCGAGGTCGTCCTCGCGCGACCACGCGTGCCCTCCCCAGGTGTTCATCGTGATCGCGCGGCGACGCTCGTTGATCTCAGCGTCGGCGAGCTCGCGAAACACCTCGCGACGCACGGTCTCGGTCATTCCGAAGCGCTCCATCGAGGTGCGCTGAGGGATGGGCGACGGCTCGGGCTCGTGCAGCATCGGCGAGAAGATCCGCTTGCTCGTGCGGTAGAGCGCCGCCACTCCGATGATATTTGCGCACACAATCAAGACCAGCGCGAGCGCGCTGCGCGGCACGCTCGGCTCGGGAGCGAGCTTCTGCACCCGCGCCGCGAGCGCCGCGAGCACCGAAGCGAGCCCTCGCTTGGAGAACACCGAGGTCATCGAACGACCACCTCGCTCAAGCCTCCGCCGAGGTCGTGAAACGTTCGCACGTGGATGCGAATGCGGTCGATCGGGTCGCGCACAGGAACGTTGACCTTCGCTGGCATCGCCGTGTTCACCGTCGAGCGCATCGAGACCTCCATCGATCGCAGCATTCGCTCGCCCGCGTAGAACTCGACTGTGGTCTCAGCGGCTCCGTAGTGCGAGAGGTTCTGCACGTTGGTCATCTCGAGCGTCGAGACTCGCCGGCGGTCGAAGGAGACCTCGAGCCAGCCCGTCATTCCGTCGGGAAGGAGCCAGTTCGTCGCGATGTATCCGTCCGTGGCGTTGGCCGGCAGGTACTGCGCACCGAACGTCGCCGAGGCGCGCGGCGTGAGCTTGACGACCCGCGCCTGCCGCCAGGCGCCGCCGATGGCCACGACGAGCGCCGCGGCCACGACGCCGTTGCGCCGCGCGCGCGCCGCCAACCGCCCCCGCTTGTCCGCCACGACGCCGTCGATCTTCGCGACCGCGCGCGACGCCTGGCCGAGGGCGCGCTCCAACGCCTCGACGCGGGCGTCGTCCATCTCTTCATCGAGGGCTTCTTCGCCGGGCTCGATCGCAGGAAGCTCGCCGACCAGCGGCGCGATGGCCGGCCAACGTTCGCGCGCGGCGTCGAGGGAGGCGATGGACTCGCGAAGAACGCGCTCGGCCTCCGCTCGTTGCCCCGATTGCGCGAGGCTCTGCGCGGCGCGGACCCGTTGCGCGGCCACGCGCAGCGCGCGGCTCGCGGCGGCGTGCTCTTCGCCGAGCGAGCGCGCGGCCCCCTCGGCGTCACGCAGCGTGAAGAACTCGCGCAGCTCGGCGAACGCAGAAACCACCGGCGATTTGTCGTCGCTCATGCGCCGTGCGTATAGCGGAAATCCGCGTCGCGCGGGAGTGGACGTCTTCCCCCCTCAGGGGCGGCAGCCGGCGCTCGTGCACGTCTGTGCGGCGGTGCACGCGTTGCCGCACGAAAGACAGTGCATCGCGGTGCCGAGCGGCGTCTCGCAGCCGTCCGCGGGGCGGCCGTTGCAGTCGGCGAAGCCTGGGTCGCAGCTCACGATCAAGCACGCCTTGGTCGAGCACGAAGCGGTCGCGTTGGCCAACGCGCACGTCCGTCCGCAGGCGCCGCAGTTGCCGAGGTCGTTGAGCAACGATTCGCAGCCATCCGCGGGCATCGCGTTGCAGTCGCCGGTGCCCGCGACGCACCGAAACGTACACGCTGCAGAAGCGCAAAGGGGCGTCGAGTTGGGCCGGCTGAGGCACGCGTTGCCGCAGCCTCCGCAGTGCAGCACGCTGGTCGCGAAGTCCGCCTCGCAGCCGTCCGCTGCGATCATGTTGCAGTTGCCGAAGCCGGGATCACAGGCGCCGAGCACGCACGCTGAGCTCTCGCAGGTGGTGCTCGCGTGAGGGCGTCGGCAATCGACGCGGCAGGCCCCGCAGTTGGTGAGCGAGATGCGTGTGTCGACCTCGCACCCGTTGCGCGCGACGCCGTCGCAGTTGGCGAAGCCGGCCGAACAGACGCCGTACCCGCACGATCCGCCAGAGCAAACGGCGGTCGCGTTGGAGGGAGTGCACGCCGCGTTGCACGCGCCGCAGTGGGTGATGCTCGTGTTCGTGTTGGTCTCGCAGCCGTTGGAGACGATGCGATCGCAGTCGGCGAAGCCTGCGTTGCAGCTCGAGAACGAGCACATGCCCATCGAGCATCGCGCGGTCGCGTTGGGCGGCGCGCAGCCCGCGCCGCAGGCTCCGCAGTGGGTCGTCGAGGTGCGCAGGTCCGTCTCGCAGCCGTTCAGCGGATTGCCGTCGCAGTCACCGAAGCCGGCGGCGCACGTGGTCGGACGGCAAACGGCGCCTTCGCAGCGCGAGGAGGTGGCGTTGGGCAGGACGCACGCGTTGTTGCAGCGACCGCAGTGGGCGCTGCTCGTGGTGACGTCGACGCAGTCCATTGCGCAGCGCACGGTGCTGCCCGTGCATCCGCTGGCGCATCCCGCGGCGCGACCGCCGCACACCGGCGTCGATCCGCTGCATGCGTCGCCGCAGCGCGTGCAGTTGGACGCGGTGCCGAGCGTGACCTCGCAGCCGTTGGCCGCGTTTCCGTCACAGTCCGCGAATCCGTCGAGGCACGAGGCGATCACGCACGCGCCCGCAGAGCATCCCGCGGTCGCGTTGGGCAGCGAGCACGCGTTGCTGCAACTGCCGCAGTTGGATGGGTCGCTGAGGAGGTTGACGCACGCGCCCTGACACCGTGTTTGCTGCGGCGAGCAGCCCGTCACGCACGCGCGGGTGAGCGCGTCGCAGTTGGGCGTGCTCCCGTCGCAGCGACGCCCGCACGCGCCGCAGTGATCGGTCGAGTCGAGCCGCGTCTCGCAGCCGTTGGCGGCGTTGTTGTCGCAGTCGCCGAAGCCGTCGAGGCAGCGCTCGACGCCGCACGCTCCGCCGGTGCATCGAGCGACGGCGTTGGCGACGGAGCAGCCGTTGCCGCACGCGCCGCAGTTCGACGGGTCGACGTTGATCGAGACGCACTGCGTTCCACAACGAACGAAGCCGGCTCCGCACGGTCCGTCGGCGAGCGTCCCGTCCGAGACCTCGGCGTCTGTGCGAAAGGCCGCGTGAGGAAGCGCGCAGTGGGCGAGCGCGAAGAGCGCCGCCGAGGCGACCGACCGCAGCGACGCGCGACGCGAAGCGCCCGCGAACCCGCGCGACGATGCTCGAACGAGAAAAGACATCTCAGCGTCCCGAACGATACCGATCGCGCGCGGCGGGCTCAACGCGCGCCGCGCGTTGAACGCCGAATCAACGGCAGATTCCAGCGAGGCACGAGCGAGGCGCGGCGCACGGTGTGCCACACGCTCCGCAGTGCTGCGCAGAGGACGTGGTGTCCGTCTCGCAGCCGTTCGAGCGGTCACCATCGCAGTCTGCGTACGGCGCAAGGCACTCTCGGTAGTCGCAGCGCCCCCCGGCGCACTGCGCGATCGCGTGGGGCACGACGCACGGGCGTCCGCAGGCGCCGCAGTGCGTGAGCGACGAGGCGATCGAGGTCTCGCAGCCGTTGGCGGCGTTGCGATCGCAGTCTCCGAAGCCCGCGTTGCAGGCGCTGTACGAGCACGCTCCGCCGACGCAGCGCGCGGTCGCGTTGATGGGGCTGCACGTGTTGCCGCAGGCGCCGCAGTGGGTTGCGCTGGTCGAGAGCGAGGTCTCGCAGCCGTTGGCCACGTTGCGATCGCAGTCGGCGAAGCCCGCGTTGCACGAGGAGTACGCGCACAGTCCGCTCGAGCACACGGCGACGGCGTTGGCCGGCGCGCACAGCTGTCCGCAGCGGCCGCAGTTGGAGAGCGAGCGCGCGGTCTCGACCTCGCAGCCGTTGGCCGCGCTGCGATCGCAGTCCGAGTAGCCGACGAGGCAAGCGTCCATCGAGCACGTCCCGCTCGAGCAGCGCGCCGTTGCGTTGAGATAGAGACAGCGGTTGTCGCACGCGCCGCAGTGATCGATGGAGCTCGCGCGGTCCACGCACAGCCCGCCGCAGCGGGTGGTCGGCGCAGAGCAGCCGTTGGTGCAGCTTCGCGCGACGAGGTCGCACACGGGCGTCGTGGCGTCGCAGCGGTCGCCGCAACGCGCGCAGTTGGTGGGCGTTCCCAGGGCGGTTTCGCAGCCGTTGGAGGCGTTTGCGTCGCAGTCTGCGAAGCCCGGATTGCACGCGGCGAGCGCGCAGCGGCCCGCGTCGCACCGCGCCGTCGCGTTGGCGAACGAGCACGCGCGCGAGCAACCTCCGCAGTGCTCGACGCTCGCGCGGGTGTCGACGCAGAGCGCGCCGCAACGCGCGAGCCCAACGTCGCAACCCGTGCTGCACACGCGCTGCGCCTCGTCGCAGAACGGCCTCGCGACGTCACACACGTTACCGCATCGCCCGCAGTTGACCGTGGATCCGAGCCACGATTCGCAGCCGTCCGTCGGGTCGAGGTTGCAGTCTCCGAAGCCCGTCTCGCACGTCGCAACACGACACGCTCCGTTCGTGCACCGCGCGGTCGCGCGAGGAACCGCGCAGACGCGCCCGCACTCGCCGCAGTTGTTCACGTCGTCCGCGAGCGTGACGCAGCGGCCCTCGCAACGCGCGCCGCTCGCGCCGCACTCTCCAACGTCCGCCGCCACATCGCCGATCGTCCCGTCCCCGAGGCTGCGATCGATCGAGCGGTCGACGACCGCGTCGGTCAGGGCTCGATCTGCGCTCGCGTCCATGGACGGATCGCTGATTCGTCCTACGCATGCAGCGACGAGCGAGCACAGCGCTGCGATCGCCGAAGCCCCGGACCGCACGACGCGCGGTCGAACCGCGGACTTGAGCCGCGGCGGGCTCGATGCAGCGCGCGTCGACGCGGGCGGCGTCGGTGTTTCAGGGATGCGAACACGAGCCATGAGCGATCGCTTCATCGTGGCACAAGCGCGCGATCGGTGGTGCGTCGAACGGCGCTCCGTCGGGGCGAGGCCTGTGCTTGAATGCGCGCACCGTGAGCGCGCGTATCGCTGTCCTCTCTCTCGTCGCACTGGTCTCGTGTCGCGATCCAGCGCCCGCTAACAGCGCTGAGCATCGCAGCCCGAGCAGCGCACAACCTACGCCCGCGCCGTCGGCGCGACCGGTCGCACAACCGCAACCGCAGCCGCAACCGCAACCCGCTGCGCCAAGCGCTCCGACTGCGCCAGGGCAGTCCGAGTACGTCGAAGTGCTCGTCGGGCCCGATCCGGGGCCGGCGGGGCGCGTGGTGATCATCGCGATCCACGGGCTCGGCGACACGCCCGAGAGCTTCGTGAACTGGCTGCGCGCGACGCCGGTCTCTGCGCGAGTGCTCGCGATGCGCGGGACCGAGTCGTTCGGCAACGGGTTTGCGTGGTGGCTTCCCGGCGGAAGCGAAGAGTCCGTCGCGCGTGCCATCGACCGCGCCGCGACGACCATCGCCACGCGCGTGCGGAGCAAGCTCGACGCAGGCCGCTGCGGAAAGCCGATCGTCCTCGGCTTTTCGCAGGGCGGGATGGTCTCGTTCGCGATCGCGGCGCGCGGCAACTTGGACGTCAGGCTCGTGATGCCGATCGGCGGGCGGCTGCCGCTCGAGAACCGCGGCGTGACGCGGGCGGCGGGCATGCGACCGACGGTGCGAGCGTTTCACGGCGAGGCCGACGAGCGGATGCCGATTATCGGCGCGCGCACGACGATCGACGCGCTCGCGCGACAAGGCATGGACGCGACGCTGCGGTCGTTTGCGGGCGTCGGTCACTCGATCCCGGACGAGATGCGGCAAGCGGTGTTCAGCGAGATCGAGCGCACGGCGCGAGAGGGCGGCTGTCTGGCGCGGTGAGTGCGCGCGCGACGCGGGGATTGCGCTAGCGATTTTGCCCGCATTCGCAGAAGGTGCGCTGCAGAGGAAGAACGCACCGATGACACAGCTCGACCCCAATTGGCGCTCGCGCGCGGTCTCGAACGAAGAAGTCGTCTCGCACATCCGCTCGGGAGACAAAGTCTTTTTGCACGCCGCGGCCGCGACGCCGACGCCGCTCATCGTCGCGATGGCCGCGCGCACCGACCTCGAGCGCGTGCGCGTGTATCACCTGCACACGGCAGGGCCCGCTCCGTACTGTGAGCCGCCGGCGTGCGAGCGAATTCGCTCGGTTTCGCTCTTCACGGGGCCGGCGCTGCGCAAGGCGGTCAACGCGGGGCGCGCGGACTTTGTGCCGGTGTTTCTGTCGGACATCCCGGGGCTGTTCAAGCACAAGACCATCCCGCTCGACGTCGCGGTGGTGCAGGTTTCGCCGCCGGATCGCCACGGGTTGTGCACGCTGGGCACCTCGTGCGACGCGGCGCGCGCGGCGGTGGACTCGGCGGCCGTCGTGCTCGCGGAGATCAACGAGCAGATGCCGAGGACGCACGGAAACACGAGCGTTCCGCTCTCGAAGTTCACGGCGTTTTCAGTGACGAACCGGCCGTTGTACGAGAGCGAACCCAACGAGATCGGGCCGGTCGAGGCGCGCATCGGCGAGATCATCGCGGGCCTCGTCGAGGACGGCTCGACGCTGCAAATGGGCATCGGAGCCATCCCGGACGCGGTGCTCGCGAACCTCGGCAACAAGCACGAGCTCGGCGTGCACACGGAGATGTTCTCCGACGGGCTGCTGCCGCTGATCGACGGCGGCGTGATCACCAACCGACGCAAAGAAGTGCACGCCGGCCGCACGACGACCTCGTTTGTGTGGGGATCGCGAGCGCTCTACGACTTCGTCGACGACAACCCGCTCGTCGAGTTTCACGGCTGCGATCGCACCAATGACTCGGCGCACATCCGGCGCAATCCGGCGGTGGTCGCGATCAACTCGGCGCTGCAGATCGACCTCTCGGGTCAGGTCTGCGCGGACTCGCTCGGGTATCAAATCTACTCGGGCATCGGCGGACAGATGGACTTCATCCACGGCGCGGCGCTCTCGAAGGGAGGAAAGCCCATCATCGCGCTGCCCGCCACGGCGAAGAACGGGACGATGTCTCGCATCTCGCTCTCGCTCATGGAGGGCTCGGGCGTCGTGACGACGCGCGGACACGTGCACTGGGTGGTGACCGAGTTCGGCGCGGTGAACCTCCATGGATGCACGCTGCGCGAGCGCGGCGAGCGGCTCATCTCGATCGCGCACCCGGATTTTCGCGCGGAGCTCACCAAGGCGCTCGCGAACGTTCGACACTTCTGACGAGCGCGCGGGCAACGGAGCTATCCTGCGCTCCGATGCCATCGCGCCCCAACGTCACCGTAAAACTTCGGCCTGGTGTGATCACGCCGGGCAGCACGTTCGAGGCGATCATCGAGCTCGAGGGCGCGCGATCGACGAAGGTCGACGCGATCGAAGCGCGCTTCTGGGGCGAGACGCAGTCGTACTACGGCGAGGCGAGCAATTTCGCGCAGCGCGTGGTGGACCTCGTCGCGACCGACCGACCGAAGCAGCTCCCCGTGGGCCGCTACGAGATGCGCGTGCGGTTCGCGGTGCCTCCGAACGCGCCGGTCTCGTATCGCGGAACGACGCTGCGCGCGGAGTACACTCTGCGCGTTCACGTGGATATTCCCTGGTGGATCGACCGCGTGGCGGAGTTTACGATCCCGATCACCGCCGCGCCCGTTCACGTCGAGCAGCGCGGCCCGTCGCTGCTCGACTTCGACGGAGGCGCCGACGACGTGCGCGTCGAGTGCGCCATCGACCGGACGATCCTCGCGCCGGGCTCGGTGCTGACGGGCAACGTGGCCTTCTTTCGCACGCGAGAAGCAGGCCTCGGTCACGTCAAGCTCAGGCTGCGATGCATCGAACGAACGGCGTTCGGCGACATCGACGGGCTGAACTTCGTGCTCGACCTGCCCATCACGCGGCACGTGGACGGGCAGGCGCAGACGTTTCGGATGAAGATCCCCGAAGGAGTCGTTGCGCAGGTGCAGGGGCCGGCGGGCTCGACGCGGTGGCAGCTCGACGTCGAGACCAACTCGAAGCACGGAGCGCGAACGCTGCTGCGGTTTCCACTCACGTTGGTGAGCGCGGGCTCGGACGGGGTGGATCAGCCGGTCGAGCTTCCGCTGATCGGCGATCAGTGGCGGCAGCAGATGATCGCGCGGGTCGCGAGGCAGTGCGCGATGCACTTCGACGCGGGCGCGCAGCGACTGCTCGGCGACATCGACGGGATCGGCCTCGAGATCGGCCCATCGTCGCTCGGCGGAACCGAGGCGAAGATGCGCTGGCCCCATCTCGGCATCGGCGTTCGCGTCGGCCCCTCGCGGTGGAACGACGCGCTCTCTCCGCACGAGATCATCGTCGGGCACGCCGCCTTCGACGAGCGCTATCAAGTGCGCGGGCGAGAAGAGTCGCAGGTGCGCGCGCTGCTCGCGCTCGGCGCGGACGCGCTGCAGTACCTCAGCGAGGCGCAGTCGCTCACGATCGACGACGATCTGCTCACGATCACGCAGCCCGACTTCGCGACGCGAGAAGAGTCGCTGATCCGGTTCGTTCGGCTGATGCAGGCGATGACGTCCGCGATGCGTCAGCGGATCAGCGCGGTGCCTCCGGCGAGCTTGATCGCCGATCAGCTGGAGGGATGGCGCTCGCTCGCCGCGCGATACTCAGCGCGGCTGCGCGAGGGCGACGGCGCGATCGAGCGCGCCGAGCTCGGGGCCGAGCGGCTGACGCTCGCACACGAATTCAACGGAGCGGTCGCCGCCAAGACGACGATCACGGCGCGGCTCGACCCGCCGATCGCCGAGCCGCCGACCAAGGGCGTCGCGAGCACGCTTCGCAGCGAGTGGGCCAGCGCGTTGAGCGCGATCGAGGCGGCGGGCGGCGCGTGGCGCTGCACGAGCGACGCCCTGATCGTCGAGGTGACTCCAGCGATCAGCGCGCCGGACGCGGCTGAGCCGTGGATCTCGCGGGTCGCCAGCGCCTCGCGCGTGATTCAGGGTCGACGCGAGACGGGACCGTTTCGTTGAGCGCGTGACGCGTGGCACACTCGGCGTCGATCGCAGAGATGGACGCGCCCGTACCGACCGAGTATTCGCTGGCACTGGCGACGCAGGACGACGTTCGCGCGTTGACCGAGCACTGGACGCGCGAGGTGCTCGACAACGGCGAGGACGGGCTCTTCTTCTCTCCGTACGAGCCCGACGAGGACGCGCGGCCAGCGACGCCGGATCGCATCGAGGCGATCGCGCGTGCGTTTGCGCGGCCGATCACCGAGCCGCACTGGCAGCGGACGTGGGTGCTTCGGCACAACGAGCACGGGCGCCGCGTGCTCGGCTCGCTCTCGCTCTACGGCGGGCGGCTGTTGAGCGAGCTGCACCGCGCGGGGCTCGGGATGGGAATCGAGCCCGAGCACCGCGGAAAGCGCATCGGGACTGCGATGGTTCAACGCGCGCTCGATTGGGCGCGCGCGCAAGAGTCGCTGGCGTGGATCGACCTCGGGGTGTTCGCGATGAACGCGCGCGCGAGGGCGCTCTACAAACGCTTCGGTTTTGTCGAAGTGAGCGAGCGGCGCGACGCGTTTCGAGTGCGCGGCGTGAGCATCACCGACGTGAACATGACGCTCGCGCTCGAGCGGTGACCGTGAGTCAGCGCGGCTCGGGCCCCTCGGGCGTTCGCGCGAGGGCGTGGCCGATGAAGAACGGGCCCATGTGCGCGATGAACTCCGAGGTCTGTCGGGTTTTTCGCATGGTCTGAACGCAGTGCGAGAGCGGGTGCAGCTCGCGGCCGAAGAGCCCGACGACGAACTCGTTGTCGTTGTGGTCCATGCCGTGACAGGCGAGGCGAACGTCGTGGGCGAGCTCTTTGGCGCCGTAGGCCATTCCGATCGCGGCGTGCTCGCGGAGGATCTGCGCTTGTTCGTGGGGATCGAGCTTGGCGAAGGCGCCCGTTCGGCGCAGCGGATACCACACGGCCCAGTGCGCGGTCGGCTCGTTCATGACGCGCCTCGGGCGGTGCAAGAGCGAGTCTTCGAGGTTCTGCTCGTGACCGTTCGAGTAGGTGCGGCCCGTCATGGTCATTTCGGGCCGGTGAATCAGCGCGTGGAGCCGCTCGTGGTCGAACAACGGACGAACGCGTTTGACGAAGTGCGCGGGGTTCTCGCTCCACGAGACGACGCCGACGCCGCGCGGATCGCTCACGTCTTCGTACACGACGGCGCCGACGCCCGCGGTCACGAGGCGCTCGACCAGGGCGCTGGTGACGGACTGCACGTTGACCGTGCGCTCGACGGTGAAGACCTGCAGCTGGACGTACAGGCGATTGTCGAGGATTTGCGGCGCTCCGTCGCGCTTCGCGCCGCGCTCAGAGGTGTCGATGTCGGGCAGTCCGGGCGCGCGATGCTGCGGTGCGTCCGCGCTCGTAGGGGAGTTGTGATCGGTCATGGCTGTGGGTGACTCGGGACTGTAGTGAGTGCGCGAACAGAAGGAAATCGCGCTTGACGGAAGGCGCGTCGACGTTGCCCCATTCACGCACGATGAGGCAGGGAGTCCGGGGCACATTCAGGCAGTCGAACACAGCGAACATCGCCACGGTCGCAGCGCTGATCGCGCTGAGCGGCGCGGGCACAGCGCGCGCGAGCGGGCTGGAGATCCCCGAGGGAGGCGCGTTCGGACTCGGGCGCGGCGGCGCGGTCGTCGCCAGTCCCACCGACGCGATGGCCGTCGCGTACAACCCAGCGGGCATGCTCGGGCTCGCCGGCGCGCAGCTGTCGCTCGGCACGAACCTCGGCTCGTTCAGCCAGTGTTTTCAGCGCTACGGCAACTACGCCAACGAGGACGCGACGGGCATCGTGCTCGACGGGACGCGCTTCGCAGGGAGCACGTACGCAGCGTCGGGCATGCGCACGCCGTATCCGCGCACGTGCAACAACCCCTCGCTCGCGATCGCGCCGAACCTCGCGTTCACCTATCGAATCCTGCCGAACCTGGCGGTGGGGATCAGCGCGGTTCCGCCGCACACCGTGGGCCGCGAGGGGATCTATCCCGACGCGGTGATGACCGCGAACGGACTGGCTCCGTCGCCCGCGCGTCACCTGCTCTTCGAGAAGCGGCTGCTGCTGTTCTACCCGTCGTTGTCCGTGGCGTTCGCGCCCGTTCCGTGGCTGCGCTTGGGCGCGACGCTGCAAGTCGGCATCGCGAGCTTCGAGTACGCCACGATGCTCAACCCCAATGACATGTCGAGCTTCGAGCAGTCGCCGGACGCGGACATCAAGCTCAACCTCGCGGCCAGCGGCGTGTTCGTCGCCGGCGCGGCGGGCATTCAGATCCTTCTTCCGCGGTTCTTCACGATCGGGATCAAAGGGCAGTACGTCCCCGAGCTCAATCTGCAGGGCATCGGCGCGGGCTCGACGATCGACCAGTACTACTCGAACAACGCCGCGACGCTCGCCGCGCGCACCTCGCGCTTCGACATTCAATCGCTGCGCGCGCAGCCTCCGTCGCACATTCGCGCGGGCGTTCGCTTCGCGCTGCCGCGACCGGGGCGGCTCAACGCGTGGGAGTCCGCGCACAGGCTCGCGCAGAACAACACCGTGGCCAACGGGCGAAACCTCGCTGAGACGTACGACCCGATGCGCGACGACGTGTTCGACCTCGAGGTGGACTTCAACTACGAGTTCACCAGCTCGCTCGGGCTCACGTCGGTGGCGCTCGCGGGCACGATCAACGCGGGCGGCGTGATGGTCCCGTTCAATCCCATGAAGCCGATCGTGATTCGCTCGGACTTCAACAACACCTTCGGCGTCCGCGTCGGCGGCGATTGGAACATCATCCCCGACATGTTCACGATGCGCATGGGCTTCAGCGCAGAGACGGGCGCGAGCCGCACCGGCCTCTCGCAGCTGCACTTGCCCACGTACGACAGCTTCTCGGCGCACATCGGCGCGGCGCTGCGCTTCAAGTGGTTCACGGCGAACCTGTCGTACGCGCATATGTTCTTCGTTCCGCTCGAAGACCCGACGGGCGCGCGAGAGATCATTACGACGGCGGCGATCCGCGGCGAGCCGCTGTGCGCTCCGGGTTCGACCGGCAATCGCTCGGGCTCGTGCAGCGTCAACGCCGCGCGCTACGAAGCCTCGATGGACCTCGTCGGAATCAACCTCAGCGGTCGTTGGTGATCGCTGCCTCGGGGGGCGGCGTCTGAGCGTCCTTCGCCTCGCGTTGCGCGATGATCTCCGCGAGTCGCCGCTTGGCGAACCGCGTGATCGCATACACGCCCGCGGCGCTCGCGAACACGATCACCCCCGAGCCCACCTTCGCCGCGAGCGACGGCGACTGCTCGCCGCGCACGATGGCCGTCGCGCTCTCGACGATGCTGCCGAGATACGCGTGAAAACAGGTGATCGGGAGCAGCCCCGCCCACGTTCCGAGCGCGAAGTGCCAGTAGCGAACGGGCGTCGTCGCCGCCGCGAACGAGAAGATGTTCTGCGGGATCACCGGGGTCATTCGCGCGAGCCACACCGCGCGCAGACCGTCGTCGCGAAGGAGCTCTCCGAGCGCGTCCCACGTGGGGTTTCCCTCGACGCGACGGCGCACGACGTTGCGCAGCACCGTGCGTCCCAAGACAAACGCGCTCGTCGCGGCGAGCGTCCCTGCCGGCGAGGCCACGAGCGCGCCGAACACGGGCCCGTAGACGAACCCCGCGAGCACATGAAACGGCGCCTTCGGAAACGCGAGCGCGCCGCCGAGCCCGTACACGAGAAAGTACAGCGCGAGCCCGCGCGCTCCGCCCGTGCGCATCGTCTCGATCAACGCGAGCAGCGCGCGCTGCACCGCAGGAACCTTGAACGCCACCACCGGCGCGAGCAGCAACGCGAGGACGATCAACGCCGTGACGGGTTGTCTTCGCACGGTCGTGAGCAGCGATTGGAGCCAGGCCCGCATCCGGCGCACACGATACGCGAACCAAGGTAGCGTTTGGTTGTCGGAATCTCTCGCTCGCGACAGTCCCCGAGCGCAGAGCCCCTTCCGAGGTCGACGATGGCGCCTTCTCAGCAACCGCGACGCAAGCGATGGATCGAAGCGAGCGCGCTCGTCCTCGCGTCGGTGTGCATCCACTGGGCAGGCTTTCTCGCGGTCAGCGTCACCGCCGGCAGAGAGCGACGCGATCCGACGCTCGTGCGCGGCGAGAACGGCGACGACGGACACGCGCGCGCCACGGTGCTGAGCGAGTTCAGCGTGCAAGCGCCGCCACCACCGCCGCCGGTCACTCCGTCATCCGGCACGCCCACACAATCAAGTGGTCCTACGTTGGCCCCGGCGAACGCGGTCTCTCAGCCGGACACGACGAGCGTCCCGTCCCCTCGCCCGCCAACACCAACACCAACGCAAACACCAACACCAACGCAAGCGCCCAGGACCGCCCCTTCGACGACGAGCAGCGCGCACAACGCGGCGAGCGTTCGCCGCACCGGTAGCGTCGGCGAACAACGAGGGATGCTCCCTCGCGCCGCGCATTGTCGTGACCCGGTGGCAGGGACGTGGCGCGCGCACAAATACGACCCGAGCGACCGAAGCTGGATCATGTTTACCCTGCGAATTCAGCGGCATCCAGACAATCGCCTGCACGGCGGGATCACCGCGCGAGTGTGGGGACTCGGACCCGAGCTCTCGAGCCCTCCGGGCCGCTGCCTCGAGGATCCCAGCTCGCTCGACTACCTCGTGACGATGGACGGCAACGGGATGCTCAGCGACGGAAACCGCGTGCGCTTCTCGGCGATCGAGGCGCGCGTCGCGCGGGCGTACTGCAGGCTCGCGGGCTTCAGCTACAACCCCGACGAGTTCTCGGGCGTGATCGACGCTGAGCGGCAAGAGTTCAACTCGCTCAACAACGACGGCGGGAGGGACGTGAACGCGCCGTACGTCTTTCGTCGGATCGGCTGCCTGCCGGGCGACGCGGTGACCCACGCGGGCGCGGGCGGCGCTACTGTCGCGCCGTGAACCGAAGGATCGCTCGACACTTCGTGATCGCGACGCTCGTCACGACGCTGTGCACGTCCAGCGCGAGCGCAGGCGCGTGGGTGCCCTCGCCCGGACACGGCTACCTCAAGCTCTGGCTCAAGTGGCTACCGGGCTTCTGGTACAACGACGGCCAGGGAAATCGCTGGGACTACGGCGCCTACCACGAGCTCTTCGCCAACGCGTACTTCGAGGTGGGGCTCACGGATTCGCTCGCGTTGTGGGTGCACGCGCCGATGGTGCAGACGTTCGGCCTCGAAGACACGCGGACGCGCGCGATGCAGTGGCACACGACGCCGGGCGACCCGACGGTGGGACTTCGGTTGCAGCTCGCGCGCGTCGGCCGAGCGGCGTTCGCGCTGGACGCGAGCGTGCGCGCGCCGGTGGCCCGCGCGGGCGTCGTGCAGACGGTGTTCTCGTCGATGGGGCCTGAGTATCGCGCGGTGGGCGGGCTGCAGATCGGCAGCGGAGCCACAGACGTGACGCTCGCGCTCTCGATGGGGTACGCGAAGGACCACTGGTACGTCGGCGGAGTGTTCGGCGCGGTGTATCGCTCGAACGACTTCGACCCCGCGGGCACCGTGCAGCTCGAGGCCGGCGGCCGGATCGCGCGCGATCGCGTCGGGATCCGCGGTCGATACACGGGCTACCTCTCGATTCCGGTGGGTCGCGCGCCGCGCCACGAGAGCCCGAGCGGCATCGGCAACGGAACGCGCTATTGGGGCCTCGCGCTCGAGGCCGACGTGCGCGTCGCGTCGCGATGGGATGTCGGGATCACGCTCGAGGGCGGCGCAGGACCGCTCGTTCGACAGACCGGGGGCCCGGTGATCTCTCTGTACGCGGCGACGTCGTTCTAGCGATTTCGTCGCTGTTGTTCTGCGGCGCTACGCGTGAGTTCGAACGAGCTCCATCGTGCTTCGGATGAAGCTCCCGTTGTCGTGCTGCGCGACCGTGACGAAGCCCAAGCGCTGGTAGAAGCGCATCGCGTCGCGGGTCGCGAGCTCGACCCTTCGCGCGCGGCGCACCGCGGGGTGATCGAGCAGCAAGTGCACGACCGCTGCGCCGACAGCGCGTCCTCGCCAGTCGGATCGAACGGCGACGTCCCCGAGGTAGCAGTATTTCTCGCCGTCCGAGACCGCGCGCGCCGTCGCGATCATCGCGCCGTGGGGATCACGGGCGACCACCCACGCTGAGCTCGCGCGATGCGCGCGGACGATGGAAGCGTCGTCGAAGCGATCGCGGTTCCAGTACTCGTCGCGAAGGAGCGGGAGCGCTTCGGACAGCGCGCGATCGTCGCTCCACACCGAGAGCGTGGTGCCGTGGGGACCGAGGAGAAACGCTGGCCGATCGACGCGCGCATTGGCCTCGAGCAAGAGCTCGATCGCGCGATCATCGCCCGCGGCGCCGCGCTTCCACAGCTGCTCGACCACGGTGCGAACGTAGTCGGGCGTTCGGTTCTGTCCGAGCTTCCACTTCGCGTCGAGCTTCTCGAGCGAGAGCTTGCACAGCGCGACGCCGTCGACCTGCTTTCGATAGCGCTCGTCGTCGTAGCGAATCGGCTCGTGGCCGCCCTCGGGCTGAAATCGCTCCATCAACGCCTGCAGCGCCGCGGCCTTCTCGCGCGAGTCTCGCACGGCGTCGAGCGTCCCGTGCACCTGCACGCTGACGTAGAGCGAGGTCGCGGGGCAGGCCATCACCGGATCGGTCCAGTAGCTCGGAATCTCAGCGATCAACTCCTCGACCGAGAGGACCGTCGCGCGCCCCACGAGCGAGGTCTTTTCGCCGACCGGTGCGCCGTGAAAATAGAGCGCCTCGCCGAGGATCACCCCGTGCACCGCGCGCAACACCGGCTCGCCCTCGGGCGTCGTGCTCGCGAGGTGAACGTACGCCGCGCTCTTCAACAGCGCGATCGCCTGCTCTCGCGTCGCGCGCATCATCTCTCTTCGCATAGACCGTAGCTCCTTCTCTCGCGCTCAACCGTGCCTCCGAGATGGTCTACGAGACAGTGCCAGTTTCGACATTCTTCGTAGACCAGTACGATCGACGACATGACGAAATGGTCCCTGACGATCGCGCTCGATGAGGACAGCGCGAGGCCGCTCGCTGCGCGCATCGCCGACGCGATCGTGCGCGACGTTCGCCGAGGAAGGCTCGCGCCCGGCGCCGCGCTGCCAGGATCGAGGACCCTCGCTGACCGGCTCGGCGTGCACCGCAACACCGTGCTCGCGGCGTACGAAGCGCTGCGCGCCGAAGGGTGGA
This sequence comes from Polyangiales bacterium, assembly GCA_046351515.1. Lineage (GTDB taxonomy): Bacteria > Myxococcota_A > Polyangia > Polyangiales. The sequence goes on along the minus strand of JAXLYJ010000005.1, from coordinate 296,511 downwards.
TCGAGACCGAGTCCGCGCGCTCGACCACGGTCGCGAAGGCGATGCCCGAGCAAGCGCCCAAGCGCCTCGCGAAGATGGGGCAGCGCGAGCAGATCCCTGAGCGGCCCGGATTTTCGCTGGGCGCGGCGCCGCCGCTGATCGAGCGCACGACGCCCGACAAGGTGATCGCGCTGTACGGAGGGATGCCCGAGCTCGAGCTGTTTCCGGTAGAGGCGTTCGCGCGCGCTCATCGCAGGGCGCTGCGACAGAAGCGCACTCAGCTGCTCGACTACGCGACGCCGTACGGGCACCCCTCGCTGCGCACTGCGCTCGCCGCGATGACCTCGTCGCTGCGCGGGCTCGCCGCGAAGCCCGAGAACATCCTCGTCACTCGTGGAAGCCAACAGGCGCTCGACCTCGTCGCCCGAGCGCTGTTCTCCGACGGCGGCACGATCGCGGTCGAGAGCATGGGATATGCGCCGGCGTGGGCCGCGTTTCGCGCGGCGGGCGCGACGCTGGTCCCGATCCCCGTCGATTCGCACGGGATCGACGTCAGCGCGCTCGAAGCGCTGTGCGAGCGACAGATGGTGCGAGCGGTGTACGTGACTCCGCACCACCAATATCCCTCGACGGTCACGCTCTCGGCGCCGCGGCGCGTGGCGCTGCTCGCGCTCGCGAGGAAGCACAAGCTCGCGGTGATCGAGGACGACTACGACCACGAGTTTCACTACGAGGGGCGCCCCGTGCTCCCGCTCGCGAGCGCGGACAGCGACGGGCTCGTCGTGTACATCGCGACGCTCTCGAAGCTGCTGGCGCCAGGGCTTCGGACCGGCTTTCTCGTCGGTCCCGCGGCGCTCGTGCAGCACCTCGCCGCGCGACGAATGTACGTCGATCGCCAGGGAGATCTCGCGGTCGAAGCCGCGCTCGCCGAGCTCATCGAGGACGGCGTCGTCGCACGGCACGCCCGCAAGGCGCGAAGCGCGTACCTCGAGCGAAGAGACGCGCTCGCCGCGGCGCTCGAGGCGCACGCCGGCGATCGGCTTCAGTTCGACGTGACGCGCGGCGGGATGGCGCTGTGGGCGAAGATCACCGACGCGAGGGGCTGCGACGCGCTGTGCGACGCGGCGATGCGCGAGGGGGTGTTCGTTCAACGCACGCGGCTGATGTGCTTCGACGGCCGGGATCGCCCGTTCGTACGCATCGGGTTCGCCGGCAATTCACCGAGCAAGCTCCGCGAGGCCGCGCGCAGGCTCGGCCGCGCGCTCGGCCGCTCGAGCGGATCCCTGCTCCTCTGACTCCCGCGACGTCACGCTCGACGCAGGAAGCATCGATCTGTGGGTGCAGTGCCGCGCCAGAGGATCAGGGATGCGGTGCAACGTCACTTCGACGGCTGCGGCTCGGGCGTGGTCGGAGGCCTGGCGTGCGGTCCCGACTCGTCATCGTCGTGATCGTCGACCGCAGAAGCGGGCGCTTCGACCTCAGCGTGTCCGAGCTTGAGCGCGTGGTAGAGCTTCGCGAGCGGGGCCGGCGCCCACCAATTCAAGTCGCCGAACAGTCGCATGGTCGCCGGGACGATCAGCACTCGAACGATGGTGGCGTCGAGGGCGACGGCGAGCGCCATACCGACGCCGACGGCCTTGAGGATGACGACCTCGGCCAGGGCGAAGGCGCTGAACACGGCCACCATGATGGCCGCCGCGCTGGTGACGAGGCGCGCTGAGCGCTCGAGGCCTTCGGCGACGGCGCGGGTGTTGTCGCGCGTGCGCAGATACTCCTCTTGCATCCGCGTGAGCATCAGCACCTCGTAGTCCATCGAGAGCCCGAAGACCGCGCAGAAGAGGACCACGGGCAGCACCGGCTCGACCGGCTGCGGCTCGAAGTGCAGGACGTTTCGCAGGTGGCCGTCCTCGAAGATCCAGACGAGCGCGCCGAAGCTCGCGCTCAAGCTGAGCAGGTTCATCAAGACGGCTTTGATCGGAAGGACGACGGAGCCGAGCAGGACGAACAGGACGAGCGCGGTCATCACCATCACGAAGCCGATGGCGGCGGGGCTCTTGGCGATGATGTACGCGGTGGTGTCGACGTCGACCGCGGTGGGGCCCGTGACGAACGCCTCGCCTGGGCCCGACGGCCGCATCGCGCGCAGCGCGCGAACGACGGCGCGCGCGTTGTCCGAGTGCGAGTCGCCGTGCGTGATCGCGCTGAACGTGATGACGCGATCGGTCGAGATGTACTTGCGCGCCTCTTCGAGCAAGGTCGGGCGAAACATCTCGGGCAAGCCGTAGACGTTGACGTATCCGTCGGCGTCGAGCGTGGGGTCGAGGTCGACGTAGCTCTCGACGCGGCGGACGCCAGCGATCTGCGCAATGCGGCGCGAGTACGCGTGCATCGCGCGGATGCGATCGGGGTCGAGCGCGCTCTGTCCTTCGGGCAACCGAACGACGACGGTCACGCGGTTCGCGGCCAAGTCAGGAAAATCACGCTGAAGCGTGTCGTACCCTCGCCTCGCCTCGACGCGCGGCGGCAGGACGGTGACGCTCGCCGCGGCCATCTGCATTCGAAGAAACGGCGCGCCCGCGAGGATCGTCAACGCGAGCGTCGGAACGAGCACGGTGATCGGCCGTCGCATGACCCAGCGCGCGATGCGCCGCCAGAAGCCGCCTGCGTCGCTCGAGTCCTTGCGGGTCTTCACGAGCTGCAACGCGTTGATGCGCGGGCCGAGCAGCGAGAGCAGCGCCGGCAGAAACGTGAGGGCGAAGAGCACGGCGAGCCCGACGACCAGGGCGCCGGCGACGCCCATCGAGGCGAGGAAGGTGCCGCGGTAGAAGAGCAGCCCCGACATTCCGATGGCGACAGCGACGCCCGAGAACGCAACGGCGCGGCCCGCGGTGGCGAGCGTGCGCGAGAGGGCTTCGTCTGTGGCGTGTCCCGCGGCGAGCTCATCGCGAAAGCGATTGACGATGAACAAGGCGTAGTCGATCGCGACGCCGAGCCCGACGAGCGACGTGACGTTCAAGCTGTACTGCGTGACGTCCATCGTTCGGGAGGTGAGGAACACCCCCGCCATTCCGGCGACGACGGCGAGCCCTCCGACGCCGACGGGCAGCGAAGCAGCGGCGACCGAGCCGAACACGAGCAGCAACACCAGCAGGGCGAGCGGCGCGGAGACGAGCTCACCCTTGAGCAGATCGCGCTCGAGCGTGCGGTCGAGGTCCTCTTTGTACGGGAGATTTCCTGTGTACGTGAGCTCGACGCCGGGCTCGGGCCGCACGCGCGCGCGCAGCTCTCGATACGTGCGCTGCGCCTCACGGATGTCACCGCGGACCGTGCACTGAACGACGAGCGCGCGATCGTCGCGCGAGCGCAGGATCGCCGCGACCGTCGGAGACAGGTCGTACGGCAGGACCATTTGCGTGATCCGCCGATCGTTGCGCAGCGGCGCGAGCGTGCGATCGAGCGCTGTGCGAAAGCCTTCGTCGTCGACCGTCGCGCGAGAGCTTCGCGCGATCACCAGAAACGAAGACGGACCGGGGCGTCCGAGCTCGCGCTCGAGCACCGCCTGGCCGCGATCGGCTTCGGTCGTCGGAAAGTTCGCTGGCGCGAGCACGCCCCCGCGCGAGAGCACGAAGACCGAGAGCGCGAGGACGATCGCGCTCAGGACGAGCACCAGTGTTCGGTATCGGTGGATCGAGCGACCCCAGAGCGCAAGCATCTCGGTCGTCGCTCAGAGGGTGAACTCAGCCGCGGTGTCCCCCTCCGCAACCTTCAGCCACATCGCCGCCTGGTCGCCTTCGTACACGAGCTTTCCGCCTTGCGTGAACTTGAGCTGATAGCGCGCGAACGTCCGCAGCGTCCCCTTTCGCAGCTGCGTCGTGGTGCCTTCGAGCACGAGCTTCTCGCCCATGCGCGCGAGGTTGTGAAACTTCGCGCTGTGGATCTTCGCTCCGTACCCGATCCAACCGTCGCAGTGACGCAGGCCGAGGACGTAGTACGCGTGCGCAAACCCCACCATCCCGGTCATGTGCACCATGAGTCCGCCCGAGACGTGCCTCGGATGCCGCACGGGGTGCACGCGCTGCTCGCGCGTCAGCGGCAGGTCTTCGTGCGCGGGCATCGTGCACTTCACGTATCCACGTTCGACGTCGACCTCCACTACGTCGTCGATGAGCAAGCCGCCAGGGCCGTAGGGACAGTCGTCGATGAATGCTTGTTCGAGCGCCATGAGAGCGGCGCGGAGGGTACACGGACCGGCGCGCGCTGCGCAGTGCTCGCGCACAATTTGTTGCCCGCCGCGCGCGGCGCGGTCACCTTGTCCGAAGCGACGTCGCGCCGGGCGCGGTGCACAGCGCGCGACGCGCCGCGCTCGGCCGCGCAATCCGCAGGGCTGCGGCAATTTCGGCAGGCGTGCGCGTCGACTGCTACGCTGCGGGTGATACCGCTCGTTCGCACGGCGCGGAGCACGAGGCAGGAAGCGACAACGAATGACAGATCGATCCACGATGGATGCTCAGACCGTGCTGCGCGCGCTCGATCACGCGGGCGTGGCGTTCGCGGTCTTCGACGAGCGCGTCGAGAAGACCGCCGCTAGCGAGGGCTGGGGCGTCGCGCTGGACATGCCCACGCAGTCCGACAAGAGCGCCGCGCGCGCGCGAATTCGTCACGCTGTCGAGCGCGCGTTCGCAGGAGAGAGCGTCGATGAGCGCTGCGAGTTCGGAGAAGGCGACAGCGTCCGATCGCTGCGGCTGCGGGCGGTCTCGGTGCGCGACGGCGCGAGCGCGAGCGCGGTGGTCTGGCTCTCGGACTTGAGCGACGCGGCGCGAGCCAACGCGAAGGCGCGCGATCACGCGGCGCGAGCGGCGAAAGCCGAAGCCGTGAAGGATCAGTTTCTCGCGACGCTCTCGCACGAGCTGCGAACGCCGCTCGCGACGATCCTGGGTTGGACGCAGCTGTTGAGAGGGCGCACCCCGGACGCGGCGACGGTGGACGGCGCGGTGGCGACCATCGATCGCGCGGCGCGCGCGCAGCTGCGACTGATCGACGACATCTTGGTCGCGGCGCGCGTAGTCGCGGGCGCGCTGTTGCTCGAGCGCCGACGGGTGGATCTGGCGCGGGCTGTCTCGCGCGCGACGGACGCGGTGCGCGCGAGCGCCGAGCAAAAAGACGTGCAGATCGACGTGCGGCTCACGGAGGGATGCTTCGTCGACGGAGACGCGGGGCGCATCGAGCACGTGGCGTTTCACCTGCTCGGCAACGCGGTGAAGTTCAGCGCGCGGGGCGGGCACGTGAGCGTGGCGGTCGACCGCGACGACGAGCTCGGATCCGCGACGATCGCGGTGCGCGACGAGGGTATCGGGATCGCGCCCGAGCTGCTCCCGCGGGTGTTCGAGCGGTTTACGCAGGGAGAAACAGGGCTCACCCGCGCGCACGGCGGCTTGGGCCTCGGACTCTCGCTCGCTCGTCACCTCGTCGAGGCGCACGGAGGGAGCATCCACGTCGAGAGCGACGGAAAGGGTCGCGGGACCACGGTGCTCGTTCGCATGCCGCTCGCCTCGTAGCTGCGCGCCGGCCGGCGCGCGCGACGTGCGCCCTTTGTGTGGTGTGCACAATTCAAGGCGCGGGGAGAATCACAGGCGATGGAGCGATGATCGCGCGCGAGCGCGGGTCTGCGGTGACGCTCTGCCCGGCTTGTCCGTTGCGGTTGCGCCCCCAACACCAGAGCACCTGCGCCGAGTCGAGCGCGCACGCGTGGCCGTCACCAGCGGTGATGGCGCGCGCGGGCGCGGCGAAGCGCGACGGAAAGACGATAGGGCGCGGCGCGGTGGCGACGGGCGTGATGCTTCCGTCCGCCATCTGGCTGCCGAACGCGCAGGCGCCCTCAGCGTTTGATCCCCAGCAGAACACGGTGCCGTCGTTGAGTCGCGCGAGCACAAAGTCTTCAGCGAGCGCGAGCTCGACGGCGTTGGCCATCGCGAGCGGGACCACTCTCGGGACAACCACGGGATCTGGCGCCCCGACCGCTGGAATCGCGCCGAGCACGCCCGAGCGGCGGTTCTCGCCCCAGCAGGTCACCGTTCCGCTGGTGATTCCGCAGGCAAACGTGCGCCCCAACGCGAAGACATCTTTGCGAAGGGCGGTGTCGACGGCGGTGGGGCTCGCGACGACCGCACCGGCCGCGGCGACCGCTCCGAACCGCTGGCTGTTGTTGATCCCGGCGCAGAACGTGTCGGGCCGGTCCACGAAGCACAATCCTCGCTCACGAGCAGAGAGAGCGCGCACTTGCGTGGCCGCCGCTTGCACGGGCGTCGTCACCACCGCGCCGCTTCCGAATCCGAGAGCGCCGTCACCGTTGTGCCCCCAGGCAAACAGCTCTCGACCGATTCGCGCGTAGCTCGCCTCGCGTCCGAGCGCGAGCTCGTCCGGCGAAGCTCGCGCGGTGAAGAACGGGACCACGGACGGAGTGGAGACCGCCGAGCCCGCCGCGCCGGTTCCAAGCGATCCGTCGCGGTTGAAACCCCAGCAAAACACCTGACGAACACCCGCGCTGTTGCTCGCCGCGCACGCGTGCATCGCGCCCGCTCCCAACGAGACGACGCCGGCGATTCCGCTGACCCACTGCGGCTCGAAGAGCCCGCCCGAGCCGTCTGGTTCGAGAGCGGTGGTCGTTCCACGGCCGAGCTGCCCGTGCTCGTTCGATCCCCAGCACGCGAGCCGGCCGGTGGCGTAGCGCGCGCACGAGAAGTCGCGGCCCGAAACGAGAGACGCGATCGCGGGACAGGTCGCCGCGGCGCACAACGGCGCGAGCGCAACGTCAGCGCTGTCCGAAGCCGCGTCTGCGCTGTCCGTCGCGACGTCGGAGGCGACCACATCGGGTCGCGACACGTCCATCTCGCCGCTCGCGTCGTGAGGCGTCGTCGCGTCGAGCGGATCGATGGCGTCCGGCGTCGAGCTGTCGAACACGGCGCCGTCGAGCGCGCGACCGCTGTTCGGGTCGAGCTGCACGACGCCGGGCGGATGATCCAACGGAACGCACCGCGCGCCTTCGCTGCACGTGAAGTCCGAAGGGCAAACAACGCCCTCGCAATCGCGCGACAAGAACATCGGGAGGCGCAGCGTTTGCCCTGGCGCAAACGCGAGCCGCGCGCTGCGAGAGACGAGCGTCGCGCCAGCGACTGGGTCGTCGCCGCTCACGGCTTCGACCGTCACTTCAGCCGGCGCGTTCGCAGGTCGATTCGCCGCAGGCACGAGCAAAAACGAGAGCGGAACACAGAACCGCGCCGCGGACGGCGAGTCGGTGCAGCCCGAGGCCCCAATGCCTTTCAGGACGATTGGTTGAATCACCGGGTTTCCGTCACGGGGATCAGTGATGCGCAGTCGCAGCGCCCCGACGCGGGACGGAACGGCGAAATCCGTGTCGACCACGACCACGATCTGCGTGCGCGGCGCGCGGCATGCCGCTGGCAACGCTGCAATTCCGACAAGCACAAACAATCCGAGCGGGCGGCTGGTCGGGCGCGAGGAAATCACCGGTTACGATCCGACCCGCAGCATACGAAAGTGCCCGGCACTGCGCGAGCCGTTGTTGTATGTTGAACTCGTTCGGAGGGACTCGACCGCCACCCGAACCACTGCCATGCCGATCCTCACCGAAGAAGAACGAATCGGAACAACGCTCTCGGGCAAGTACGTGCTCGACGCGGTGATTGGTCGTGGAGGGATGGGCACGGTCTTCGCCGGGCATCACGCGCTCTCGAGCCGCGCAGTGGCGGTCAAAGTGCTGCACCCGCAGCACGTGCGCGACCCTGTGGCGGTCCGACGATTCCTCAACGAGGCGCGCACGGCCGCTGCGTTTCGCCACGCGAACGTCGTCGATGTGCTCGACGTCGACGTGCTCGACGACGGCACGGTGTTTCTCGTCCTCGAGCTGCTCGAAGGCGAGACGCTCGGCGAGCTGCTCTCGCGCGTGGGCAAGCTCTCGCTCGACGAGACGCTCTCGATTCTCGTTCCGGTGCTCAAGGCGCTCTCGCACGCGCACCGGTTGAACATCGTTCACCGAGATTTGAAGCCGGACAACATCTTCTTGACCCCGGGCAAGAAGTCCTCGTTTCCGGTCCTGCTCGATTTCGGGATCGCCAAGATGCTCGACGCTCCCGAGCAGAGCATCGAGACGGTCACGGGCACGATCATCGGCACGCCGCAGTACATGGCGCCCGAACAAGCGCTGGGTAGCAGCGAAAACACAGCGCAGCTCGACATCTACGCGATGGGCGTGGTGCTGTTCGAGTGCCTCGCCGGAGAGCGTCCGATCGACGGAACCAACCCCGCCGCGGTGCTCGCGAAGCTCGTGACGGGCCAGGTCCCCACGTTGATTTCGGTCGCGCCCGACGTCGCCCCGAGCATCTCTGCGATCGTCTCGAAAGCGCTCGCCACCAACGCGTCGGACCGCTGGGAGAGCTGCGACGCCTTCGCCGACGCGCTGCTGAAAGAAGCAGAGCGCCTCGGGGTCCACGTCGAGCTCCCGCAGCCAGGCGACAGGATGACCGCGGGCGAAGGAGCGCGCACGCAGCGACTTCGCGCGATCACCGACAGCAGCGCGCGAAAGCTCGTCAAAGGCAAGGCCCACGAGCCCGCGAACCCAACGCTGAGCGAGCAAGAGCTCGAAGACGCGCGCAGTTCGCTCAACGGAGGCGCAGAGGGTCGCAACAGCACGCCGTACGGTGGGATTCAGCGGCCGCGCAGCCATCACAGCACGATCTCTCCGACGACCGCGCAGCGCACGGCGCGCACCACGCCCGCCTCGATGTTGGGCGCCGCGTTGGCGTTCGTGGTCGTCGGCGGCGCTGGCATCGCCACGCTTCGACGCGAGCCCGAGATCGAGCGGCAGACGACCCGCGCGGTGAGTCCAACCGCCGCAGCAAACGCGGCGCACGCCGCTCCGCGCGAGCCCGCGGTGCAGCAGACAACGCAGCAGGCGCCCTCCGCGCCACAGGCTGTCGCTCCGACGGTGGCGACGAGCGCCGCGCACGCGGACGCCGGCGCAGCGACGAGCGTTCGGCGCGTCGTCCGATCGGGCACGACGGGCGCTTCGGTCGCGAACACGACCAGCACCGCCGGCGCAGCGACAACCGCATCGGCGGCCACGTCGACGAGTCACGCGAACGCCGTCGGCAGCACCAACGCCGCGCAGCCGACGGGCACCTCGAACAACGCGACGCGAACGCAGACCGGGTCGGGTTCGCAACGTGCTCCTGAAGTGAACAATGTCTGGTAGCTCTCGGCGAACGCTGCGCCACGCTCTTGTCGTCTGTGTGATCGGGACGTTCTTCGCGAGCCGCTCGGCGCTCGCGCAGAGCGACGCAGGTGTCGACGCGGCGGTCGCGCAGACCGCTGCAGCGCCGGTTGATCCGCGCGTCGCCGAAGCGCGCTCGGCGTTCGAGTCGGGCATTCGCCTGTCGCAGCTCGAGCGCTGGGGCGAGGCGCTGCAGGCGTTTCGGCGATCGTTCGAGTTGGTCGCGCGGCCGAGCACGGCGTTCAACATCGCAGGGACGCTCGTGCGCTTGGGGCGTCACGTCGAAGCGGTCGAGGCGTACGAGAGCTACTTGCGCATCGCCGATGCCGCATCGGAGGGCGCGCGATTCGCCGACGCGCAGTCCCAGCTGCAGTCCGAGCGCGCGCTCGTCGCCACGTTGGACCTCGCCATCCTTCCAGCGGACGCCGAGCTGCGTGTGAACGGTCAGCGCGTCGAGGGCTCGCTCGCGAGCCGCGCGCTGCCGGTGGACCCCGGCGCGTACACGATCGAAGTCAGCGCGCCGAGGCACCGCGCGTTCTCGACCAACGTGCGCGTGGCGAGCGGCGAGCGGCGCGAGATCCGCGTGCAGCTCGAGGCGATCACGACCGCGACGCTCGAGGTGCACTGCACGGTCGAGGGCGCGAACATCACCGTCGACGGAGCGCCGTTCGTGATGGGCGCGCGCGCCATCGGCGCAGGCTCGCACGAGATCGTCGTCAACGCCGTGGGGTACGAGCCGTTTCGCCGTCGCGTCACGCTCGCGCCCGAGAGCACGCTGCGCGTGGACGCATCGCTCACGCGGGTCGTCACGACGCGACCGCTGCACGCCAATCCGCTGTTCTGGACGGCGATCGCGGGCGGCGTCGCGGTGATCACCACCGGCGTCGTGCTCGCGGTGGTGCTCAGCGGTCAGGCACCAGAATTCAACACGAGCACGGGGATCACGATTCAAGCGCTGAGCGGCGGCGCTCGATTCTGAGACGGCGCGGCGAGCTCAGCGCGACGCGGACTGCTCGCGCGCGCGGATCCTCGCGACCTCGCGCGTGAAGATTCGTCGCAAGATCGCTGAGGCGCAGCCATAGGTGCTCTCGACGCCGAAGTAGCTCAGCGATTTCGAGAGCAGCTCTTGCCTACGGGAGTACGGCGTGTCCGACGCGTAGTGCAGGATTCCGAGCTCGAACGGCACGGCGTTGGACAGGTGCACGATCGAGTCAGCGGGGTGGCGATCGGGAAACGCCATCTCGAACACGGCGCTCAGGTACGGGCCGGCTTCCATTTCGAGGACGGTGTATCCGTCGCGATAGTAGCGGCCCATGTAGTCGCGGTTCTGCAAGAACGCGCTGCGGACGGTGAGCGCCTTTTGTCCGTCGAGGACCGTTCCTCTGCGCATGAAGGGCTCGAGGTCCGTCGCGTTGAACGCGTTGCGAAAGAGATAGCGATTGCCCGAGTGCTCATCGAACACCGTGTCCGAGAGCATCACGTCGCCGACGCGACCGTTGAGCGTCGCGGCCTTTCCCATGACGTAGACGCCGAGCAGCTCGCTCGCGCCTTGCGTGAGCCGCGTGAGCAAGTGATACGCGGCCATCCCGAGGGGGTAATCGATGTTGAGCACCACCGCGTCGCTCTGCGCGAGCAGCTCGACGCCCGGAACGCGAAGCCGCGGGTCCACGCGCTCGGGCCGCAGCCGCGCGAGGTCGATGAGCTGAGCGCTGACGTCGACCTTTCCGGGGCTCGGAACGGTGCGCACCCCGGACTCTGCGTCGTACTCCTGCACTTGCTGCAAGAGCTTCTTCGCGTCGACGTCCGACGTCTCGTGCAGCCACGAGCGCAAGAGGTAGTACGAGAGGTTGGAGAGCGTGTCTTCGTCTTCGCCTGCGAGCGCTTGCTCGACGACCTCGGCGAGGCGCTCGGGGTTCTTCTTGCGCGCGAACTCGACGATCGAGTCGCGGTGCGCGCGCGCGTAGCCGCCGACGAGGTTGAGCACCGAGTGCGTGTTCGAAGAGACGAAGTAGATCGGCGGGCGCTTGGGGTACGACTCGCGCACGTACGCCGGCTCGATGCCCGAGAACCAACGGTGCGCCGCGCGTTGATAGCCCGTGTACGTCGTCGAGAGCACCCGCAGGCGCAGGTCGCTCTCGCGCGAGACGATCGCGCGCAGCCCGTGGTCGAGGTGCTCGCCGAGGGCGGCGCGCATGGTGGCGATCCCGCTCGCGTCGAGGCCGAGCAGCGCCGAGAGCTCCGCGTCATCGATCTCGATGCTCTCGTCCGCGGGCGTGCGCGCGATGGCGCGGCCGAGCGAGCTGTGCGCGAGGCGGTTGTGCAGCTTGTTCCACTCGATCTGATACGCGGTCACGATGGGGATGAGGTCGTCCAGGTCGCTGGTGCTCGTGAGAAACACCGCGAGCATCGTGGCGCCGTCGTGACGCAACGGGCGCCGTCGACCGCGCGTTCGCACCTCGGACCAGTCGCGCACCTCGAGGCCGATCTGCTCGAACTGCTCGTGCGACTGCCCGAGCACGATGCGCTCGATCTGCGGCATGCACGCGGGCAACCGCGCGGCGGCGTACGCGAACGCAGCCACGTCGGGCACGGTGTCGCGCGCGCCGAGGTGCAGCGTCGAGTCGCTGAACGCGTGCGCTTCTTCGAACGCGCGAACGCGGACTTCACCGGTCGACCGCAGCAGCGAGTAGTACGTGCGGATGTAGAGCTCGACGCCGTCGCTCGCGCCATCGAGCGGAGCGTTTGGGGTTCGTTCCGTCATAGATGGCGCGGCATCGTGGCAGACCCGCGCGCGCAGCGCCAACTGTGACCATCGAGCAATCCCGCGAGCGACGCGCGGACAGAGAACGTCCTGCGCGCGGGTGGTGGATGACTGTCGCGAAGGTGACGGGCGGCGAAGCGAGGTGCTACCAATACTTCCATTCACGATCCGCGTTGAGAGAGCGCGGTGACTGCGCGCAAATCACGCTGGAGCTCCGGCGTGATTCATGCGCGTCAGATCGACGATGCGTGCGATGCTCTTGCGGGCAATCGCACGCGCACGTGTGCAGGAGGAAGACGAGAGATGGGATTCGATCCGAACGGTGGTCAGGGTGGCGGAGGCTGGCCGCCTGGCGGTGGCGGCGGCGGCGGACAAGGTGGATGGCCGCCTCCTGGTGGACAACCTCCGGCGCAGGGCGGCTTCGGACAGCCGCCCGCGCAGGGTGGCTTCGGGCAACCGCCACAGCAGGGAGGATTCGGCGCTCCCCCGCCCGCGCAAGGTGGCTTCGGCGCTCCGCCCCCCGCGGGTGGAGGGTTCGGCGCTCCGCCTCCGGCGCAGCCGGGATTCGGCGCTCCGCAGGGTGGCTTCGGCGCTCCGGCGCCTGGGGCTTTTGGAGCTCCGCCGCAGCCGGGGTTCGGCGCTCCGCAGGGAAACATGGGAATGGTTCCTGCGGGCGGCGGCTTCGGCGCTCCGGGCATGATGAGCCCGGGCGGCGTGAGCGATAAGGACCAGGGCACCGCGTTCTTGCTCGCGGCGTTTCTGGGCACGATGGGCGCGGACCGCTTCTACCTCGGTCAGACGGGGCTCGGCGTCGCCAAGCTCTTGACCGGTGGAGGCTGCGGGCTCTGGGCCATCTATGACCTCGTGATGATCGCGATGGGCAAGATGCGCGACGCGCAGGGCCGCCCGCTTCGCACCGAGCCGATCGTCGGAACGCCGACGCGCAGCCAGTCCACGGCGTTCTTGCTCTCGTGGCTCGGCGGCTTCTTCGGGCTCGATCGCTTCTACCTCGGCCAGAACGGGCTCGGCATCGCCAAGCTCTTGACCGGTGGAGGCTGCGGGCTCTGGTACATCTACGACTACGTGATGATCGGCATGGGCAAGATGAAGGACGCCCAAGGCAACTCGCTCTTGCCCGAGTGATTTGCTACGCCGTCGCTCAGCGATGAGCGTCGCGAACGAGGCCGCCCCAGTGAGCACACGATCGAACCGCGTCCGCGCGGCGGTCGTCCTCGCGGGCGGCCTCGCTGCATTTGCGCTCGCGTACGTGGGGATCGCGACGAGCGGTCCCGCGCTGTGCCCCTCGCGGCTCGTCTTCTCGGCCCCTTGCGGGACGTGCGGGATGACCCGCGCGTTTGCAGGGATTCTCCACGGCGATCTCGCCTATGCGCTGCGCGCGAACCTCGGCTCACCGCTCGCCTTCGCGATCGTGCTCGCGCACGGGCTCGCGTACGTCGTTCAACTGGTGACCGGACGCGCGATCGTCAGCGAGTTCTGGAGCGACGCGCGGTCACGAAAGTTCGCGGGCTCGCTCATCCTCGCGCTGATCGTGTTCTCGTTCGCGAGCAACCTCTACCGACACCGCCACGGCGAAGGGCCGATGCACCTCGCTCCGTGGCGCGAGGCAGCTCAGTTTCGTTCTGTCACGCACTGACAGAGCTGCCGTCGCGAGAGCATCGCGCACTGCCCCGAGCGCAGTCGCTGGATGTCGTCGCCCGCGGGCGTCTGCGCGAGCGCGGCGCTCTGCGAGAGGACGCTCTGCAACTCGTCGCAGCGGTCGCTCGTTCGAAGCACCACGCGGGCGCGGCTCGCGGGCTCGAGCAACGCGAGCCGCTCACGAGCCAGTCGCCCTGCCCTGCGGCGAGCCTCTTGGCTCCGACCGTACACGGTTTCTTCTGCGAGCAGCCGCGCCGCGGCGCGCGATCGCGCGAACGATCCGGCGCGCAGCAGCGTCTCGGCGCTGCTCTGCGCGGACGGATCATCGAGCAGCCGCAGCATCGTGCGCACGAGCGACTCGTCCTCGACCAGCGCAGGATCGCGCGAGGTCGCGTCGGCGAAGGCGCCGACCGCGGCGAGCGCCTGGCGGTCGGACGCGAGCAGCATTCCGAGCTGCATCGCGAGGATCGCGTCGTCGTCAGAGTTGGGGTTGGCCGCGCGCTTGGCGCGGATCGAGGCGATCGCGGACTGAACGTCGCCGTGCGCCGCGAGCGCGAGCGCCGAGCGGACGTCGGACTGCGCGCGCACCGCAGCGATCCGCTCGCTGACCGCAGCGTTTGGCGACGAGCGACGGCGCGGACGCGCGGGGCCCGACGCGATCGAGGCGCCGATCATCACGACGCTGGTGAGCGAGACGAGGATGATCACCGCGACGGGCACGTCTCCCAAGCGCCCGAGCCGAACGATCGGCAGCCCGAGGATCGGCGGCGCAGGCGCGCTCGGCGCGACCGCGGCAGGAGCGGAGGCCTGGAGCTGATCTTGAATAGTGGGAGCAGTATTCGAGACCGTCGGCGCGTCGAGGGCGGCGTGCGACGCGAGCATGGTCTTGTCGTGCGAGGTCTGCGCGTAGCTCGCGCCGGTCGCTGGCTGCGTGGCGACGAAGCCGAACTGCGACGGGCCCGCGAGGATGGGCGCGAGCGTCTCGTCGATCGCGTCCATGGCCTCTGCGACGGAGGCGAATCGCTCGATCGGGCTCTTGGCCAAGAGCCGATCGAACACGGCGTCGATCGACGGGGGGAGGTCCGAGGCGACGGAGGTGGCGCGCGGGATCGCTCCGTTCACCTGAAGGTCGAGCAGCTCGAGGAGGTTCTTGTGGTCGAAGGGCTTGCGGCCGGTGAGCAACTCGAACGCGAGGACGCCGAACGCGTACTGATCGGCCGCGGCGTCGACTCTGCGTCCGAGGGCTTGCTCGGGGGCCATGTAGTGCGGCGTTCCGAAGATCACGCCGGTTTGTGTGAGCGGCCGCTCGCCGTCGCCGCTCGTGAAGCGCGCGATGCCGAAGTCGATGATCTTCACGACCTCTTCTGAGCCGGGCCGGTGAACGATCAAGATGTTCTCGGGCTTGAGGTCTCGGTGCACGATGCTCAGCGAGTGCGCGCGCGTGAGCGCCGACGAGATCTGTCGCAGGATTTTCAGGGCGCGAAGCACCGCGAGGCGGCTGCTCGTCGCGAGCAGATCGCGAAGCGACTGCCCCTCGATGAACTCCATCGCGAGAAAGAACGCTCCGTCTTCGAGCTGCCCGAAGTCCGTCGCCGCGACGATGTTCTCGTGCTCGAGCCGCGCCATCGCCATCGCTTCGCGCTCGAAGCGCGCGCGCACCTCGGGGTTGGAGTGCATCTCAGCATGCAGGATCTTGATCGCGACCTTCTTGCCGAGCGCGACGTGCTCGGCGAGGTAGACCGCGCCCATTCCGCCCTCGCCGATGCGTTGAGCGATCCGAAAGCGCGACGCGACGATCGAGCCGACGAGCGGGTCTGGCTCTGCGGGTGGCGCAGACGCAGCGGCGACAGGCTCTGTCGCCACGGGCGTCGGCGCGAGCGCCCTCGGCGCGACCGTAGGCGCGTCACGATCGGGCGGAGACGATCCAGTGGACAAGAGATTTCCTCAGTGAAATACGCCGAAGAACACGCCGCGACCGCGACCGCGACCGTGCCCGCGCCAGTGTCCGCGGTGCCGTCCGTGATCGTGGTGATCGTCATCTCCGACGACGACGACTCCGGGCACCACCGGCGTGACGACCACCGACGGGACCGTCACTTGAACGGACGGCGCGACGACCGCCACCGCAGGCCGCTCGACTTCGACGCGCGGCGCGACCACGGTGGTCGTGGGGGCGACGACCGTCGTCGTGGGCGCGACAACGGTCGTCGTGGGCGCGACCACTGCGACGGTGGGCGTCACCACGGTGATCGCAGGCGAGACGATCTCGACCGGCTGCGCGGTGGGCGTCGCTTGCACGGTGACTTGCACGGGATAGCTGCCCGCGTTGACGCCAGCGATGTGACCGACGTAGCGGTGCTGCGGCTCGTCGTAGGTCATCACGACGGGGACCGGATCTTCGTCGGGGCGACGGATCTCGACGGTGATCGCGTGCGCGCGAACGGGCTCGCCCGCAGGGTCGCGAACTTCAGCGATGAGCGTTCCGTCTGGCTGCGCAGAGACGTTGGTGGTGAGCGCGGCCGAGACCGCGACGCCCATCGTCGCCCCAGCGGGGACTTGCTCAGTGCGCGGAGCTTCGGTGACCGTCGGCTGTCGCGGCGACTGTCCGCAGACGCGCAGCCCCATCGCGACGAACACCATGACTGCTGTGAGCTTCATACCGCTCACTGTACCGCGGATCTCACTCGCCGGCGCACCACGCGAGCATCGCGACGCTCGGCGCGCTCGTCGGACGACCGAACTGCCAATCGAGGGGAGTGAACGCAGCTCCACCGATATCGAGGTGCACGTACGGCAGCCCGCTGCCCTTGATCCCGCTCGCCACGTCGAGAAACGCGAACGGCCCCTGGTGGCCTCGCATCGTGTCGACGCTCGCGAGTCGATTACTGGACACCAAATCTTCTGCGTTGGATTTTGCCGCGCAAAACGCGTAGTCCTCGCGACGGACACGCGTCCACTCGAAGGGCTCTCCCCAGCGCTCTCCGCACTCGACCAGGGCGGCGATCACGCCCTTGTCGCGAGACGCTTTGTTCTCGATCGCGCCGACGTACGGACCGAAGGCGCGGATGACATGGCCAGTCAGTGTAGCCATCGATGCGATCACGCTCTCTCCGCCGTCGGCGATGGCGCGCGTGCGCAAATCCGAGAGCAGGTCCGCGAGGACGAGGCGACCTTCTGCGTCGGTATTTCCGATGCGAACGCGAACGCCCGCGTGCGAGGTGATCACCTCGTCGCTCACGAACGACTCTTCGCCGATCGAGTTGCGCACCATGCCGAGCAGCGCGACGACGCGCACGCCCTCGAGCTTGCTCGCGGCGCACGCGCGCACGAACGCGGCGACCGCGCCGGCGCCGCCCTTGTCACGGGACATCCCCGCCATCGCGCCGTTGACCTTCAGATCCGCGCCGCCGGTGTCGTAGGTGAGGCCCTTTCCGGCGAGGTAGATCGTGCGCTCGAAGCGGCCTCCTTCGGGCACGTACTCGAGCTCGATCACGCACGGACGGTGACGCTCGACGACGTTGGAGGCGCGCGCGACGGCGCTGAGCAGCGGGTACGCGCTCGTGTCGGTGAGCACCTTCACGCGCACGCCCGTGCCCGCGAAAGAGCTCTCGCACAGCTGCGCGGCGCGCATCGGCGCCATGCGTTCGGGCTCGGTGCCCGTGATGTCTCTGCCGAGCGCGCGGCCGAGCTCGATCGCGCGCAGCCGCGTTGCGCGCTGGGCGTCGAGGCCAGCGATCGCGATGGTGTCCGCGCACGGGCCGACCTTGTTGGCCTCGCGCGCCTCGAGCGCGTGCCACTGCGACGCGAGCGCGGCGAGCGCGGCGACGTCGAGCGCGCGCGCGAACTTGGGCTCATCCGGCGTCGCGACGGTGACGAGCGGCTTGCGAGCGCCCGCGGAGACAGCGCGATGGATCGCCGCGGTGACGGTTTCTGCGATCACACGAACGTCGTCGACGTCCTCGCGGAGCGTGTTGCACGTGGCGAGCACGAGGCGCTCACCCGGCACTCCGGGCGCAGGAAACACCGCGGGCGCCTGCGCTGCGCGCGCGAAGGAGCGATCGGCGGCGAGCACGGACTCGATCACCGAGCGCGCGGCGCCGGGCAGCGCGAGCTTGCTGAGATAGTCGCCCACGGGGCTCGCGCTCACGACGACGAGGGCGTCGTACGCGGGCGCTTCAGCGGTGAGAGAGTCGAGCGGGATTCCGACGAGCGCGGGGATGCTGTGCATGAGGGCGCGGAGCGTAGCAACGCGCGGGCTCCCACCGCATCCCCGAACCACTGGCGCGGCATGCGTTGATGCGGTGAGCATCAACCATGACGTCGCGGGAATCAGTGGTTCGGGGATGCGCGATGAAGCTCCCCGAACCACTGGCGCGGCATGCGTTGATGCGGTGAGCATCCACCATGACGTCGCGGGAATCAGTGGTTCGGGGATGCGCGATCCGTGGGCACTCTTACTCGAGCCAATGCGCGACGCTCATGAGCGCGATGACGACGCCGAGCAGCGACTCGCCGGCGATGATCCCAGAGGCGACGGGGATCGTGTACGTCTCGGCGTTCTTCTCGTTGACGCGGGCGTAGAGGTACGCGAGCAGCGCGCCGATGAACATGCTGACCGAGTTCCACGCGGGGATCACGAGGGCGAGGCCCACGCCCATCGCGCTCGGCAGGTACTTCTTGTACTTGGGCAGCATCAGCTCGAGCAGCGGGAGAATGATGCCGATGACCCCGCCGATGAGCATGCCCCAGCGCGCCGTCGGATGCAGAGAGTGAACGCCGTTGGAGAGCGCCTCGGCGACGCCCTTCCACACCTGCGCGGCGGGCGCGGGAAACCGATCGCCGCCGAGCGCCGCGGGCGTGGGCACGAGCACATAGAACAGCGGGACGATCACGAGCGTCCCGACGAAGGTCCCCGAGAACTGCGCGAGGAACTGCTTGCGCGGGTTGGCGCCGAGCAGGTAGCCCGACTTCAAATCCGTGAGCAAATCTGCAGCGCTTCCAGCAGCTCCCGCGGTGATGCTCGCCGTCAGCAAGTTGGTCGTCACGTTGGCCGGCGCGAGCACGCCGTAGGTGAGCTGCGTGATCTTGCCCATCGCGCCGACGGGGGTCGTGTCGGTCTCGCCCGTCGCGCGGCACGCCACGATCGAGAGGACAAACGAGAGCAGCACTGCGAGCACCGAGAGCCACGGCGCGATGCCGAAGCCGAACCAACCGACGATGACGAGCCCCACCGTCGCGAAGAGCATCCCCGCCGCGAACCAGCGGTTGGGAACCTCGATGGCGGCCATCTGATCCTGCACCGTCTCTTCTTGGCCTTCGCGGTACGGCGCGCCCTCGCCTGCCTTCTGCTTCTTTGCGCCGAAGCCGCTGAACGCGCGGAGGATCGTTCGCCATTGAAACGCGAACGTGAGCAAGCCCGAGGTCACCATCAACGCCGCGCCAGGCCACAGCGACCACGAGACGATCCCGCGGTACGAAATCCGGGTGATTCCGCCCATCGCGTGGATCTTCGGCGCGAGCACTCCGTAGTTGATGAGCGCAGCGACGAGCATCGATGCGGTCGTTCGAAGGCCCATCATCGCGCCGGCGGCCACCATGATCAGCGAGCCCTCGAAGCCGATCGTCCAGCTCAGCGCGGGTTGCCCCGCGATCGTGAGCTTGGGGATCCCGAAGGTCGCGGGGATCTTCGAGAGCTTCGTCAGGATCGCGAGCACGCCGGTCGCGCTCGCCGCGTGCGCGTCGCGCAGCCACGCGACGACCGCGCCGAGGCCCATCGCGCCGAAGAGCGAGCGCGCTTTCTTCGCGGACTCTTCGCCCGCTGAGTAGAGCGAGCGGAGCGTCTCTGCCGCGGCCGTTCCGCTCGGAAACTGCAGCTGCTCGACGTTGATCATCTGCCGCTTCATCGGGATCGCCATCACCGTCCCGAGCACCGCGAGCAAGAACGTCCACGCCATGAGCAGCGGCCACGGCATGTGCGAGCCCTTCACGAGCAGGTATGCGCACATGGCCGAGACCATCGTTCCGCCCGTTGAATAGCCGGCAGACGACGCGGTCGACGCCATCGCGTTGTTCTCGAGCAGCGAGAGGTTCGTGCTGAACACGCCCACCGCTTGGAGCATGCGACCGACGGCGAACGACAAGATGCACGCGGTGATCGCGACGCCCAATCCCCAGCCGGTCTTCAAGCCCACGTACAAGTTCGACGCGGCCATCACCACGCCGATCACCGAGCCCATCAAGAACGAGCGCAGCGTGAACTGCGGCATCGTGTCTCCTTGATAGACGGTCTTGTACCAGTGGAGTTCGGGGTCGACGCCCTCGGGCGCCTTCGTCGGAGCGGCTGTCGCGCTCCCGCTGCTCTCTACGTGCATGAGGGCGGCGAGCGTATCAAACCGGGCTCGAGTTCAACGGCCGACGAGCATCGTCTGCGAACAGCGCCTGCCGCCATCGCTCGTCGCGATCGCGACGCAGCGCGACACGAGCGTCGGCCGTGCGGCGAGGCCCACGACCGCTCGCCGGCAAACTTCGCCGCCGACAACCAACGCCCGGCACGAGAGCATCAGAGCTCGCCGTTCGTCGCGCGTTTCGTGGGGACGAAAGCGGCGCTCCTTGACTTAGTAACACTCTACAACTAAGTACCGATCGCCGCTGCAGGCGCACTGGAGGAGCGAGATCATGAACGAGAGGGATCTGGGTCGAGAGCGAGTCCGCGAGCGCGATCTGGTGTTGGCGCCCAACGAGTTCGCGTTCATCTCCGACGAGACGAAGGGAAACATCAACGTCTACGTGGGGCCGCACAAGACGAGCCTCGCGAACACCGATCAGCCCGTGGTGTTCGACTACGACACCAAGCGCTTCAAGCGCGTGACGCTCGAGCAAGCGATCGGCGTGCTCGCGGTCGCGCCCGAGGGCTGGTACCTCGTGCTGAAAAACCCGGCCAGGGACGGGTCGCATCCGCGAACCGGCGCGCTCAACAACCTGCCCGAGCTCGACGTCGGTCGAAAAGTGAACACGCCCGGTCCGGTCTCGTACGCGCTCTGGCCCGGGCAGATGGTGAAGGTCGTCCCTGGGCACAGCCTCCGGTCGAACCAGTACTTGCTCGTGCGCGTGTACGACGAAGAAGCGGCGAAGACCAACTGGGCCAAGGCCGTGATCAAGCGGCAGACCACGCCCGGCGCCGATCCCGTCGCCGAAGGAAGCGAGCAGGGCGTGCTCGATCCGAGCAAGAGCGTGCCCGAGCTCACGATGGGCAAGCACCTGGTGATCCGCGGGACGGACGTGAGCTTCTACATCCCTCCGACGGGCGTCGAAGTCGTCGCGGACGAGCAGGGAAAGTACGTCCGAGACGCGGTCACGCTCGAGCGGCTCGAGTACACGATCCTGCTCGATGAAGACGGCAACAAGCGGTTCATTCAGGGGCCGGCGGTGGTGTTTCCGCGGCCGACCGAGACCTTCATCGAGCGCAACGGGAGCCGAAAGTTTCGCGCGATCGAGCTCACCGAGATCTCGGGCGTCTACGTGAAGGTCATCGCGCCGTACGAAGAGAACGACCGCAGCTACAAGGTCGGCGACGAGCTCTTCATCACGGGCCGCGAGCAGATGATCTACTTCCCTCGCCCCGAGCACGCGCTCATCCGCTACGGAGGACGAGAGATCCACTACGGCGTGGCGATCCCCGCCGGTGAAGCGCGGTACGTGCTCGACCGCACGCAGGGAAACATCCGGCTCGAGCGCGGCCCGACCGTGTTTCTTCCGGACCCGCGCCGCGAGGTGATCGTCCGCAAGGTGCTCGACCCCAAGAGCGTCGAGCTGCTGTTTCCCGGCAACAAAGAGGCGCTCGACTACAACGCGCGGCTCTCTGCGCTCAAGCGCTCGGAGGCCGGCAACGAGTTCGTCATCGACGACGAGGCGCGCCAGGCCACCACTCGCAAGCCCGACGCCGCTGCAGAGAAGGCCAAGAGCGAAGCCGCGTACGTGGGCGACGCGGTCACACGAAATCAAACGTTCACGCCGCCGCGGACGATCGTGCTCGACAACCGCTTCGAGGGAGCGGTCTCGATCGACTTGTGGACCGGCTACGCGGTCCTCGTGAAATCGCGCTCAGGAAAGCGTCGCGTCGAGGTCGGCCCCACGACCTTCTTGCTCGAGTACGACGAGACGCTGCAGGCGATGGAGCTGTCGACGAGCACGCCCAAGACCGACGACAAGCTCATGCGCACGGCGTACCTGCGCGTGAAGAACAACAAGGTCAGCGATCTGGTCGAGGCCGAGACGAGCGACCTCGTTCGAGTGCACATGCGGCTGAGCTACCGCGTCGATTTCGAGGGCGAGCCCACGCAGTGGTTCAGCGTCGAAAACTACGTGAAATTCCTGACCGATCACCTGCGCTCGCTCTTGCGTCACGCGGTCAAGCAGCACGGCGTCGAGCACTTCTACGGCAACGCCGTGAGCATCATCCGCGAGATCATCCTCGGCGCGCAGGCGGAGGACGGAAAGCGCCCCGGCCGACGTTTCAGCGAAAACGGCATGCGCGTGTACGACCTCGAGGTGCTCGGCGTCTCGATCGGCGACGAGACCATCGCGAAGCTGCTCGTCGAGGCGCAGCACGCGAGCGTTCAGCAAGCGCTCGCGGTCGCCGCAGAGCGAAGGCGCCTCGAGCTGACGCGCGCACGCGAGTCCGCGCGGCAAGAGTCCGCCGGGCTCGAAGCGGCGACGAAGCTTCAGCTGCTCGAGATCGAGGGCCGCGAGGTCACGCGCAAGCACGAGGTGGATCTCGCGCGGATCAAAGCGGAGACGGACACGAGAGAGAGCCGGCATCGCGCGGAGGTCGCCCTGCAGCAGTTGCTCGACGCGGTCGCGGCGGCGCAGCTCGGACGCGAGCGAGCGCGAGCGCAGTTCGAGGACGAAGTGGCCCGCGCCGAGAGCGAGCGGAGCCTTCGAGAGCTGGACGCGCAGGTGCGCGCGGCGAGCGAGAAGGCCAAGGCGTTCTCTCCGGATTTGATCGCGGCGCTGCAGGCGTTCGGCGATCGCGCGCTGGCCGAGAAGATGGCGGAGAGCATGGCGCCGCTCGCGATCCTCGGCGGCGAGAGCGTCTCGGACGTGCTGCGTCGCCTGCTCGCGGGAACGTCGGTGGCGGAGGTGCTCGCGAAGGTCTCCGGCGGCGCGACGAGCAAGCAGCTCGGCGACGGGACGAAGGAGTAGCGCGCGGTAGCGCGGGGGGAGCGTTTCTGCGACGATGACCGCGTGAGCGTGACGTATGTTTCGAGGGCTTTTTCGTCGGTCATCGTTGCGGCGCTGTGCTTCGCGGGGGCGATGACAACGAGCGTCGACGCGGCTGCGCAAGAGTGTCGACGCACGTGCCTGGTCGGCGAGGTTCGCGACGGCAACGGCTGTTGCGGGCCGGCGGCCGTCGCACCTCCGACCGTGCGCTGCCCCGCCGGCACCGTGTGGAACGAGCAGCAACGCGCGTGCATCGGCCGTCGCGTCTGCCCGTCGGGATCTCACCCCGAAGGAAGCCGTTGCGTCGCCGACGCCGTCGCGTGCCCCGATGGCACTCAGCGACGGGACGGGCAATGCGTCTCGCAGATCACGTGTCCTGCGGGCAGTCGGCTCGACGGCGCGCGGTGCGTCTCGGACGTGACGTGCCCGACGGGGACGGTGCTCACCAACGGAAGCTGCGTCTCGCAAGACGTGACCTGCCCCGCCGGAACGACGCGCCGCCCAGAGGGCGGATGCATCGCGACGCCGACGTGTCCGCCCAACACGAACTTCGTCGAGGGACGCGGCTGCGTCGCGCCGTTGGTGTGTCCGAGCATGCACCACGTCGACGGTGATCACTGCGTGGCCGATCACGTGTGCGTGGATGGCGAGCAGTGGATCGACGGACAGTGCCGCTCGGTGTGCACGAGCATCGCCAACTCGCGCTGGGACGGCGAGCACCGATCGTGCGTGTGCAACGAGGGATTTCGCGCGGAAGCCGGGCAGTGCGTCGCGAGGCAGGCGCAGGCAGCGGCCGCGCAGTGCCCCGAGGGATCGCACACCGAAGGCAACCGGTGCGTGGCCGACGTGGTGTGCCCAGAGGGCTTTCGCTATCAAGCGAACAGGGGGTGCTTCGATCCGGCGCTGGACGCGAGGATCTCTGCCGAGCGCGCGGCGCAGCTCGAAGAAGAGCGGTTGCGGCGCGAGCAGCTCGCGCGCGAAGAGAACGAGCGAAGGATCACTCGCTGGGCAAAGGGCCCCGGCGTGCAGCTCGCGGTCGGCGGCGGATACCAGTTCATTTACTTTCCGAACGCGTACGTGGCGAACCACTCGTTCAACGTCTCGACGCCGACGGGCACGCGCGTCGACACGCTGCCGGACTCGACGGGATCTGCCGCGTACAACAACGGGATCGTGACCGGCGCCGTCACGTTGGTGACCGGTGATCTCTCGCTCT
The DNA here is from genome assembly GCA_046351515.1 of Polyangiales bacterium. Taxonomy (GTDB): domain Bacteria; phylum Myxococcota_A; class Polyangia; order Polyangiales. The sequence goes on along the minus strand of JAXLYJ010000005.1, from coordinate 272,394 downwards.
CGGCGATCTACACGTGGGGGCCTGGAAGCTCGTGGGCGAGCAACACCAACGGCGCCGGTCCGGCGTGTCCCGACCCAACCCAAACGACGGCGTGGGTCGCGCGCCCCGACAACGGCTGGTGCATCACCACCCCATCGATGCACCTCGCGATGCTCGACGTCGGATCACAAGGCGTGACCGAACGACACGCGTGGCGCGTCGGCCTCGGCGTCGGGTGGGAGTTCGGCGCAGGCGCGCTCGCGACGCAGATCAGCTATCGATCCACGATCCGCATCGTCGCGGGGCTGTACGTCGCGATCGATATTCACGGGCTCTTCATGCTTCGTTTGCTTCCGAACAACCCGACGCTCGCCGACAGCCTCGCCCGCAGCGAAGTCTCGCAGGTCCCCAACGGGTGGAACCGCGACATGAGCGTCCCCTCGATGACGACCATGGGCCACACGAACAACCTCGTCGCGGCGAGCCCGCCGTGGGGCCTCGGCGCGCAAGGCACCGTGTCCATCGGCTACTCGATTCACTGAGCGCGACGCGCGCTCACGTCGCGGGTTTGACGCAGCGAAAGCCCACTTCTTCGAGCATCCTTCGCTCGGCGGGAGTGCACGCTCCGGTGGCGCACCCCGCGTTGCGACGCAAGAGCGACGCGGGCATCGCTTCGCCGCGCGGCAGCTCGTCGAAGAGCGAGAGCCCGCGCACCGTGCGATACGCCTGCTGCCATGGCTCTCGCAGCCCGTTGCCGCGCTGGTAGGTCGAGAGCGTCCATTCGGCGCCGTTCGTCGCGAGGCCCAGGATTCCCTCGGCCGTCGCATCGCCCGCGAAGCTGCCTGCAGGCTGCAGGCGACCCGAGCGTCCGACCATGGCGGGCGCTCCGGCGGGCATCGTTCCGCTCCACGGATCGAGGCGGCCGAACGTGCGTCGTCCGGCGAACTCCCACTGCTCTTCGGTCGGAAGCGATCCGCCGATGGCCTCGCAGTACGCCTTCGCGCTCGCCCACGCGACGTTGACCACCGGAAGCGCCGCGCGCGCCTCTGCGAGCGACGGAACCCACGATGGAATCAGCAATCGATGCTCGCCGTTCGCCTCGCTCCAGGGCTCGTACTCGCCGAACGTGACCTCGCGCTTCATCATTCGAAACGAGGGGCCCTCGAAGCGAACCGCGGCAGCCAACGTGAACTCATCGGAGCTCGGCGGCCCGCCCTCGCGACCGAGCTGCACGGGCGCCGCAGGCGCGGCGACGAGCACCCATTGCGAAGGGTCCTCTGGAGGCGCGGTCCACGTGGACAATCGCTGGGTGCTCGCCTCAGGAGCAGCCACCGCGACCACCCCCGCGTCGTCAGCGTTGGCCACCTGCGCGTTGCGCCGGCGGACGATCGCCGTGCCCGCGAGAGAGCCGCCCACCGCGACGACGACGAACACCGAGAGAAAGATCAACCACGGACGGGCGGGGCTCGCGCTCTCGGGCACGACCTCGTCCATCGTCGTCTCGGCGGGCGACGGACTTGATTTCGTGGGCGCGTCCGGCGAGCTCGTCCTGCTCGGCCGCGCGACGGCAGGGTCGTGCGACGCGCCCCACTGCCCGCTCAAGTCCGGGACCACAACGATGGGGTTCTTGAGGCCCGTCGATCGCCGCGGGCGAGCCATCGGGGCGAGCGCGAGCTCGACGGCCTCGAGCAGCTCGGTGATCTCGTTGTAGCGCTGGTCGCGGTGCATCGCGAACGCCTTGTCGAACACCGCGTCGAGCGCGGGTCCGACGTCGGGGCGATACGTCGCGAGCTTGGGGCGCGTGGGGTCGAGGATCTTTCCGATCACTTCTTGGTAGGTGCGGCCGTCGAACGCCGCGCGCTGCGCGAACAGCTCGAAGAGCACGGCGCCCATCGCAAAGATGTCCGTGCGTCGATCGATGCTGCGCACGTCGCCGAGCACCTGCTCGGGGGACATGTATTGCAGCGAGCCGATGATCTTTCCGACCTCGGTTTTGCCGAGCGATTGCTGGCTGTCCTTGCCGAGGATGCGCGCGACGCCGAAGTCGAGCACCTTCACGACGACGGCCGGCGTCCCGAGCCCCTGAACCATGATGTTCTCGGGCTTGAGGTCTCGGTGAACGATCTTCTTCTGGTGCGCGGCGAGCACGCCCGCGCACGCCTGACGAAAGATCGCGAGCACCTCGTCCACGGACAAGAGCTTCTTCTCTTCGACGTTGCGGTCGAGGATCTTTCGCAGCGGCTCGCCCTCGACGAACTCGCTGACCAGATACGGGACGTGCTGCGCGTCCTCTCCGAACTCGAGCAACGCGACGACGTTGGGGTGCGAGAGCGCTGCGGTCGCTTGTCCTTCTTGCTGAAACCGACGAACGACCTCTTCGTTGTTCAAGTGCTGTTGCAGCAAGAACTTCACGGCCACGCGGCGACCGAAGGCCTTCGAGTCCGTGGCGGTCCACACCTCACCGAACGCGCCTTCGCCGAGCTGTCGCTCGAGCGTGTAGCGGTGCGCGATGAGCGTCCCTGCTTTGCGTTCGGGCTCGGTCATCACTCGATGAAGACGCGGACGCGGATGTCATTGGACGCGCCGTCGAGCCAGCCCACAGCGAAGCGTCCGACGCCGCCAAACGCAGCGGACGGGCCCTGACGGTTGCCGCCCGCAGGGCCGCCTTCGTTCGCCGCGGCGTTCACTTCGAAGTCCGCGGTGCTCGCGCTGAAGCGGTTGACCACGAACGTCCCGTCCGCGCGAAAGAGACGGCCGCGGATCGTTCCGCCGGCGTGCTGCCAGCCGGTGAAGTACGTCCCGCTCGGAGCCATCGCGACGGTGGGCGCGCTCTGGTCGCCGTCGATCGTCGTGGGCGCGAGGTGGTCCGTTCCGCTCGGCGTGAGCGAGCCGTTGAAGTGCCTGAAGCGAATCGCGGTTCCGCTCATGTCCATCGGATCGCCGAGGCTCGCGTCGCGCCACGCGATGACGACGTCGGTGCCGTTGGTCCCGATCGCGGGCTGATCTTGGTCGTTGGCCGTCTGCGTGTTGACCGTGATCGGCGTGCCCATCGCCGCGCCCGCAGCGCTGAGCTTGACCGCGTAGATGTCCTTCGAGCCGACGCCACCGCCGACCCACGCAGCGACGAACGTCCCGTCGTTGAGCGCGGCCACCACGGGCGTCGATGCGTTGCTGCCGCCGGGCATCGCCGCAGCCACGAGCGGAGCGTCTGCCATCGGAGCGGCGGGCGTCGCCGCGAGCATCGTGTTCGACGTGCGAATCACGCGCGCATCAGCGTCTTCCCACACGAACAACATGCGCGTCCCGCCGATGGCGACGGACGGGTTGATCATGCCGGACACTCCGCCCATCGTCGTGGCGTTGACCAGCATTTGCTGCGGCGTCGGAGCGTCGAAGTTGTTCGTCCCGAAGCCGTTGATGTTGTAGCCGGTGACCACCTCGAGCGTCTGCCACGCCGCTGCGTAGCCGGTGGCGCTCGCGGCGACGCGCACGACGCTCTGTTCGCTGCGCGCCATCGCGTCGAGGGTGTTGTCGCGCGCGTTGATCGCGGGGCTCGTGATCAGCGTCCCTTGCGGGCTCAACACGCGCAGCAGCGGATCGCTCGCCGTGTCCGCCATCGCGAAGCCGATCACCAGGTTGTTCGACATCGACCACGCGAGCGACGGGATTCCCTTCGGTCCCATGGTCGAGCTCGCGGTGATCTCGGGGATGCGGCAGCGGGCGTTGCACGTCGCGCTGGGCGCCCCCTCGTCGCAGACCTCGTCGCTCGAGACGACCATGTCGCCGCACACGCCCACGTCGGCGATCTCTTGCATCTGGATCGAGACGCTCACCGTTTGCCCAGGCATCGCGTTGACCACGGCGCAGCCCGAGCCGAGCGTGCGCGTGCGCGTCCCGCCGCCGGGGACCGGCGCGCTGCCAGAGCCCTCGATGAGGACGATGTAGCGCTTTCCGCCGGGGACGCGGACGGGCTGCATCGGCATGCTCTTATCGAAGCAGGTATCGATCGGCGAGGCTTCGCCGAGCATCATTCGCAGCTGTGTCCAGCGCGCGGCGTCGCAGCGCTCGTTGGGGACGACGTTGCGACCCGCGATGGTCTCGTAGGGCATCGTGCCGGTGACGCGGCCGGCGCTGGGATCGCAGTCGAGGTCGCCGGTCTTCTCGAACACACGCAGGTGCAACTGCGCGTCGAGTCGATCGAGCGTGATCTGCGGAACGCGCACTTGCATCGACATCGGCGCGCTCGCGTCCGGTGCGATCGGCGCGCAGCCAGCGATGGCCGCGCTCGTGAGCGAGATCAACGCGAAGGGTCGAACGAACGAGAAGGACTTTTTCGCCGTCAGCGCCGCGGGGCGCGCGCGATCCGTGAGCATGAAAGAGACTCTACCGTCCCCGCCGTCGAAGCGGGAGGACGAACCGCCGGCTCGAAGCACTCGGCGCGCGATTGGCCCGAGCTAACGGGCGAGCGCTGGGTCTGTTGCGAGCGGAATCCACGCAAATCGCTGGGCAGAACGACATCGCGGCGAGTCCACGACGACCGAGCGAACCGCCGCGGGCAGCTGCCGCGACGACGACAGCCGCTGCCAATCCGCTTGACTGGGAACGAACAGGTCGATGTGGTGCCCCACGATCGCTCCACCGCCATCGACCGCGACGAAGCAGCCGTCGTGCACGGTTCCGTCAGGGAGTCGCAGCCCTGCGAGCTCGCTCATCTCGACGGTGTGCCCGATCGGAATGAACCGGCGATCCACCGCCAGCGACCGATACGGGACGAGCGAATATCCCTGCACGCCGATGCCGTACGGGTAGCTCCCTCGGTCCACCTCGACGAAGCACGCGCGCTCTTGTTCGCGACCGTCCCAGTTGAGCAGTCGATCATCCCAAGTGAGCCCGGTGCCCTCCATCGTGAGGTCCGAGACGAAGGTCGGGCACGCGTAGGTGATCGCGTGTCCGCCCCGAGAAAACAGCGGTGAAGCGCGACGGTCGCGCTCTCCTGCGCGCTCGCGAGCGATCCAGTACTGCGTGAGTTGCCATCGACCCGGATACCGAACGGGTCCGTCCGCGTGCGTCATCGAGGGCGCTGCGACCAGGGCGACGCTGACGGCGAGCGCGGTGATGCGCGCGAGGACCTGCCGCGCTGTGTCGAGTATTTCGTGACGCATCGCACGGTGGATTCTCGCAGAAAAGAGGTTCAGAACACAGTGCATGGAGAAGCGGAGCGGAGCGGTCGAGCAGCGCGCCGATCAACGCGAGCTCGTGACAGCGACGACCTTGATCGAGACCGAGCGACTCGAGCTCGTTCCCATCACGCTCGCGATCGTCGAGGCCGTGATGCTCGATCGTCGCGAGGACGCGCGGCGCTTGATCGACGCCGACATGCCGCAAAAGTGGCCCGGCCGCGCGCTGGTCGAGCGAGCGTTCAGCGCCTCGCTCGACCGCATTCGCGCCGCGCCCGAGAAGCGACTGTGGGGCGATCGCTTGATGATCGTGAAGGGCGATCGTCGTCGCGTCGTCGGGAGCGTGGTGTTTCACGGGTTTCCCGAGGACGGGATCGCCGAGGTCGGCTACGGCGTCGACGAGGACGTGCAGCGCATGGGCTATGCGACGGAGGCGACGCACGCCGCCGTGCAGTGGGCGCTCGATCAAGCGCCGATTCACACGGTGCAAGCGCGGACCTTTCCGTGGCACCGCGCCTCGGTGCGCGTGCTCGAGAAGGTCGGGATGCGAAAGGTCGCCGTCGACGAGCACGACGTCCTCGGCGAGCAGTGGATCTTCGAGCGCGCGCGGTAGCCCTTTTCGAGGCTCGCGAAGTGCGCCATGGTCCGCGCGCATGAGCGACGCGCCTGCACGCAAATTCGCCGCCCGTTGGCTTGGACGCATCGGCTACGAACGCGCCCTCGAGATGCAGATCGAGCTGTGCGAGCGACGCAAGCGCGGCGAAGGCGTCGACACGCTGCTCTTGCTCGAGCACGACCCGGTCTTGACCCTGGGGCGAAGCGCCGACGGATCCAACGTGATCATCAGCGACGATGAGCGCGCGCAGCGCGGCGTCGCGCTCGTGAGCACCACGCGCGGCGGAGACGTCACCTACCACGGCCCCGGCCAGCTCGTGGCGTATCCGATCTTCGACCTGCGCCCCGACCGCTGCGACGTGCGCAAGTATGTGCGCGACCTGGTCGAGGTGATGTCGCGTTTGTGCTGGGATTTCTCGATCGGAGCGGGGCCTCACCGCTCGCTCATCGGCGCCTGGGTCGACCTCGACGCGCCGCGCGAGCGGTGGCCGGGCGACGAGCTCGCGAAGCGGCCGGCGAAGATCGGCGCGATCGGCGTGAAGATCTCCAAGTGGGTCACGCAGCACGGCTTCGCGCTCAACGTTCGCACGCGGCTCGACGACTTCGCCATGATCGTCCCGTGCGGAATCAAAGAGCACCCGGTGTGCTCGCTCGAGTCGCTGGGCGTCGAAGACCTGCCGGGCATGCAGTGGTTCGCGCGACGCGCGGTCTCGCACTTCGAAGACGTGTTCGCCGCGCGCTGCGTGGACGGGCCATAGCCGTGATGGACGACGAGCTCGAACAACGAGCGCTCGAAGAGCCCGAGGCGCAGCGCGCCCTGCTCGCGCAGCGGGCCGACGAAATCGCGCGCCCTGCGCTGCTCGACGCGACCGTGGACCCCGTCGAGCGCGGATCGAGGGCGCTCGAGTTGCTCGCGTCGTTGGGCGTCGATCCGCGGACGCTCGGCGGCGAGTCGGGGGAGCACGCCGCGACGATCGCGAGGCACCTCGCGCGAAACGAGCTCGCCTCGGGCCGCGCGCGCAGCGCGATCGCGCACTTGCACGCAGCGTCCCGGTGGCAGGACGAAGGAGGCGGCACCGTCGAGGCTCGCGCAGAGGCAGCGGCGGACCTCGCCCGCGCGCACGAGCTGCTCGGCGACGAGCACGAGGCCGGCGAGGCGTGGACGCGCGCGCTCGCCTTGGCGCGGTCGATGGAGCCGTGCGAGAGCCGCTCGTGGATCGTCAAACGCAGCGCAGATTCCCTCGCCGAACGCGCTCGACGGCGCGACGCCCTCGACGAAGCTCGCTCGCTCGAGGACGAGTGGACGCGCGCCGACGACGAGGACATCGCGCGTCAGCTCGCCGCGCTCGCGCCCGCGCTCGATTTCTTTTCAGCGCGGTGGGACGCAGACGCGCCGCCGAGCTTGCGGTCGAGCGAGGCGTGGCGCGCGCGGTCGACAGGCAGGGTGCGCACGATCGAGCGCGATCCGTCAGCGCGAGAGGGGCTCGGATCAGCGCAGATCTTCGGGAGCGATGTTGATTTTGTGTGCCTGTGCGGCGCGCTCTCCGGGCGCTCGAACGCCGGCGCGGTGTGCGACGAGTGCGGAGTGGAGGTCTCGCGCGCGGCGCGCTCGATCGCGCGCATCGGGCACATCGAGCTTCCGGTGGCGATCTTTCATCCCGCGGCGCTCAGCGAGGGCCCGGCTGGGTCGCTCGTCGCGCTCGCCCTCGACCTGTCGAGCGAGCGGCTGAGCGCAGTGCTTCGCGGCGCGCGGTGCCTTCGTCGCGCGGCGCGCGCTCCTCGTGGCGCGGACACGGTCGAGCCCGACTCGGTCGAGCTGCGCGAGTACGACGAGGGGCGCGGCGATCCGTCGGTGATCATCGCTGCGGGCTACCAGGCGGTGCTCGAGGCGATCGAGGCGCTCGACGTCGACGGCGCGCTCGGCGAGTGCCAGATCGAGCTGCGCGCGCTGGAGGCGCACCGCGCGGCGAAGAGCGCCGCGGTGCAACAGCGGCTTGCGTCGCTGAACGTGCGCCGCACCGCGCTCGAGCTGCTCGCGCGAGAGGGGGTCGGGGCGTTGGTGGTCGAGGCCGTTCCGGTGTGGTCGCGCCGCTGGATGAGCGAGCGGGGGTGCGAGCGTGCGCTCGTCGAGGGGTACGTTGCGTTGATCGAGCGGTGCGACGCCGTTCGAGAGCCATGGGCCGCGAGCGATCGCGATCGGGCCGAGCTCACCGAGCAGCTCCGCGCGTTGTGCGCGCGCTTCATCGTCCTCTGAGCCGCTGCGTCGACGGGCGTCGAAGAGGCCGCGAGCGCCGCAGGTTGTTCGAGCTTCGTGCAGAGCACGACCGCGGACCGACGAGACCGCGGCGCGCCAACCACCGTGGCGGCTGGCGTGGATCGCGTCGAAGTTCGAGGAGTGCTTGCCCCACCGATGTCAGAGCGTCAGTGATACGGCGACGCGCGATCGACGGACTCGGACTCGGGCTCGGTGAGGTGCACTCGGCTCACGTCGAGCACGCGCGCGTCCTGTCCGTCCGTGAGGATATCCACGAACCGTCGGCCAAATTTCAGCTCTTCGTACGTGTAGAACTTTCTCACGTGCACCGTCGCGTTGAACGAGTCGTCGAGCCCCATAAACGAGACCAAGATCGACGCGTTCTTCTCGGCGAGCTTCGCCGCGTCGAGGTTGTAGAGCGGGCTGTCCTCGGTGATCGGGTGCAAGACCATCCAGCTCAGCGAAAACGCCGGCGTCGTCGATCGCGTGAGCTGCAGATCGCGAAGCCGACGGATCGTGTCTCCCTCGCGCGTCACCTCGTCGGTGAGCAAGACCACCCTCACCTGCGCCTCGACGATCTGCGTCGTTCGCTCGTTGACCATGCGAAACACGAGCGTGCTGACGCCGTCGCGCTTCTGCACAACGCACGTGTCCGAGAAGAGCACGCGCGCCGAGGGCCGCGAGAACTTCGCGAACAGAAGCCCGGTCGCCATCGCCATCGAGAGCATCCCGGTGAGGGCTTCGAGCGTCACGAGCGCGTTGGCGAACGATGACTTCGGCGTCATTTTTCCATAGCCGATCGTCGCCATCGTCTGCACCGAGAAGAAGAACGCGTCGAGCGCGCGGTTGCCCGAGCCGCCCTCGAGCGCGTCGCGATCGAGCAGGTACAGCGCCGCAAACAAGACGTTGACCGCGAGGTACGAGGCCAGCACCACCACGAGAAAGCGCGGCCACGAGATGGTCAGCAAGTGGTGATACAGGTCCGTGAAGAGCTGCTTCTTCACGCCGAGGCGCCGGACGTTCTCGGGGCGGATCAGCGCCGTGCGCGGCGGGCGCGAAGGCTCGGGCGAATCGTTGGACATTGCGTGACAGCGACGATACCTCGCGCCCTTGCGCGAAGGACGAGGGTGGCTAGTGTCAGGTCCGTCGCCGCTCGCCGCGGTGTGCGCAACGCGCACGTTTCGCACGAGCACCGATCTTTTACCCCCTCCCAACGAAGGACCAACAACGATGATCCGCCTTCACGCTCAGCGTGGGCGGCGAGCGCGCGAGCCAGTGGTTCGCGCGCCAGCGGAGAGCATCCGCGCGCCGCCCGCGATGAGTCAGAGCGAGGCTCCTGAGCTGCGTTTGGATTGAGCGCAGCTTCGACGGAGCATCTCAGCACGAACGGTCCCCGAGAGATCTCTTTCTCGACGGGACGCAGAGGGATTGAGCGAGCAAAGGTCCGCACGAGCACGAACCAACGCTCCTGGCACCGCACTCGAGGTCGCCGCGCTTCTTCGCGAGCGCGCCCCGATCGAGAGTCGATCCGGAGTTCATGGGTTGCGATCGACGAGCGAACAGCGAATCGATCGCGCGAACCCGACGACCGCGCGAGTTCGGCGACTTCTCTGGTGGGAGCAGTCGCGCGCGGGATCCGACGCCCACGACCAACCACCTTCAGGGCGTCTTTGGACGACACGTCTTCTCTTCGACCGAGCTCTCGATAGACCTTCGCCTCGCGCTCCCATCTGAACCCGCGGGCCCCGCCGCCCGCTTCACTTCGCCCCCCGCAGCCCACCCGCGAACAACCGCGGCGCCAGAGCGCGCAGAAGCGCTCAGCGTCGCGCGTTGCCTTTTCTCCGGGCGCGCTCGGCCACGCGCGATACGCCTGAGACGGTGCGCGGCTTCCAAGGGTACAACTCCGAGCAACGCCGCCGTGCACCAACGCAACGCCCGCTTCAACGACGTCGCGCTGTTTCGCGCGCTGCAGTCCGACTCGAACATCGTGCCCGACGACGAGCTCGTCTCGGCGCTGCACGAGCTCGCCTCGCGCTCGCTTCGCCGCCGCCTCGCGTGGCTCGGCGTCGTGGCGCACACCGTACGCTCGTCGCGATCGCCCTCGGTGCGCGCCGCCGCGCTCGAGGCGCTGATCGGCGCCAGGGGGCTGCACGCTCGCGCCGCGATCGAGTTCGCGCTCGACGACGAAGACCCCGGCGTGCGCGAGACCGCGGTGCGCGTCCTTCGATTGCTCTGCGTCGCCGAGCCGTCTCGTTGGCTCGTCGCCGTCGTGCACCGTCGCGACGACGTTCGCGCGCTCGCCGCGAGCCGCCCGCCGCCGGTCGGCGCTGAGCTGTGCGAGCTCCCGCTGCTCGCGCACGACGAGTGGAGGGCGACGATCGCGGCCCGGTTCGCTGCGTGGGTGAAGGGCGCGTCGAATCCGCCGGCGCACGGAGTTCCGTTCGTGATCGACGCGGCGCGAAGGCGGTGGATCGATCGAGCCACGGCGGTCGAGTACGTCTCGCGCATCGGCTCGGATCGGCTTGCCAATTGGCTCTCGAATCAACCGTCGCGCCCCGCGCCTACGCCCCTCTCGGCCGTCGACGAGCACTCCGCGGACATCGCGGACGGCCTGCTCGAGCTCGAGTGGTCCAACGAACCGATCGACCTCCACGACGTCCCGTCGACCTTGTGGTGGAAGCTGCTCACCAGCACCTATGACGAGACCCTCAAACAGCGGCTCGCGGTCGCCGCGTGGGCGGTCTTCAAGCGCGTCGGATATTGGTCCGAAGGCGGGTTTGCCGCGGTGTGCATGTTCGCGCCCACGGCCATCAAGGACGTCGAGCTCTCGACGCACTTGCTCTCGTGCGCCCTGAAAGCGGCGGTGATGTCCAACGGCGCGATGATCTGCGACTCGCTCGCCGCTCGCGACTTCGACGCGCACCACCGCGTGAATCGCTGGCGCATCGACCCGCTCGACGGCACCGCGCTCGTCACCCTCGCGGCCTCCGGGCTCATCGACGGAGTGACTCCCAACGAGCGCATCGTCGCGCTCGTCGGCGAAGATCGACTCGCCCACGCCATCGAGCGCCATCCCGAGCAGGGCGCGCTCTTGTTCTGCGACCCCGCCTCGTCGTTCGAAGCGCAGGCCAGGCTCGTCGCGAAGATCTCCGACCGCTCGTCGCTGCGCGTTCTCGCGACGAAGGTCCTCGCGATCGGCGGCCTGACGTCGAGCCGCCTCGCGGACCTGGTCGGCGCTGAGATCGCGCTCGAAGCGCTGATCGCCAACGGCTCAACCGACCGAGAGCCGCGCCCGTCGACGGACGGAGCCATCGTGCTCGCGCGGCGATTGGGTGCGGCCGCGATCGACGCGCTCTTCGCGCTGTGCCTCGATCACGAGCGACCTCCGCGGCAGGCGGTCTCGTGGCTCACGCAAGCGATGGACGCGCAGCCCGCAGACGCGCTCGCGAGGGTGATCACCGCCCGCGCAACGCCCTTGCGAAAGGCGCTCGCGACGCTCGATGCCCTCGCACAAGACCCGTCGATTCGGACGGCGCTCGCCCTGGCGCGCGCAGCGGCCGCAGACATCGCCGACGACCACGATGCGCGCGGGGCCGTCGAACCACCCACCACGGCGGTCGAGGCGCGCACCACGCCGGGTCCCGCCGTGCAGAAGCCGGACGACGCCGCGCTCGACGACCTCTCGTACCTCGATGACGAGACGCTCCACTCGTCGCTCGATCCGTTTTTGCGTTGGCCGGTGCGAGGCGTCGCCGCCGCGCTCGAGATCCGCGAAGCCCCGTCGCCCAACCCGACCGTGTGCGCCGCACTGCTGCGCGCGGACGATCCGCCGAGCGCCGTCGCGCGCGTACTGCGGTTGTTTTGGCCGAGCAACGCCGACGAGATTCAGCAGCTCGACGAGCTCGCCGCCACGCACTTCGCGCAGCGCGACGACCTTTCGTTGCTCGCCAACGCGTGGATGTTTCGCTGGGAGCGGCACGCGTTCGCCTTCGTCGACGCGGCGCGCAGAAACGGCTCGATCGCGCAGATGCTCTCGACCCTCGATGCGTGGCCAGAAGAGCTCGCGGCGCGCGCGTGGGCCGCGGCGACGCGCGAGGTCGAGATCAGCACGACTCGACCGAACGATCGCGCGTTCGACCCGAGCGAGTGGAAGCCGGTCGTCGACCTCGCCGTCGACGAGATGACCGGCGACGACCTGCCGCTCGTGCGCGACGCCGCCGCGCGGCTGCTCGTCGCGTTGAGCCGCTCGGACAAGAGCCGATCGCTCGTCGACGCGGTCAAACCTGCGGCGATCGCCGTTCGAGCGCAGCTTCCGCCAGCGCGCGCAGCGTCACTCGGTCCGTGGCTCGACGCCCGCGTCGTCAAGCGAGTCGAGCTGTCCGCCGAGGCCAAGGCGACGCGCGAGAGCGTCAAGGCGCTGCGTGTGCAGGCGACGGCCGAAGACGCCGCGCGGCTGCTCGATGCCGGCACGGTCGAGCAGCGCTCGTTGCTCGTGCACGCGCTGGCGATGGAGCCTCCCTCCCCTGCGCGCGCGACGATCATTCGTCTGTGCGCGTCGTGGACGGGCGCGCTGCGCGAGGCGCTCGACGAAGCGCTCGGCCGACTGTCGGTCGACGTCGCGGTGCTCATCGAGCTCGCGCGCGCGGGCGCTGGCGAGCTCGATGCCGTTGATCGGGCGCTCGAGCGGGCGCGCACCGACGCTTCGACACCGCAGCAGACGACGCTCGCCTCGCTGCTCGGCGCGCTTCGCGGGCGGGAGCTCGAGGCGAGCCTCGCGCTGCTCGGGGCGACGTGCGAAGCCACCGCGCAGTGGACGCTCGATTACGTCGTGAGCCACGCGGACTTCGCGGGCACCTCGCTCGCGCGCGAGTCTGCGTGGGCGACGCTCACGCGCACCGTCGAAGACTCGCTGCTGCGCATCGCCGCCAGCGCCGAGAGCCTCCGCCGACGCGTCGCGCGCTGGCTCTGGGCTCGCGGAATCGACACGGGCTTCGTGGTGCTCGCGCAGCAGGCGATCACGGACAACGCCGCGGACTGGCTCGACACCGCGAGCATCGATCACGTTCTCGCCCTGGTTGACGCAGCGATCGCCGCAGGGCCGTCGGTGGTCGACGAGACCGTCGTGATCGGGCTGCTGCGAACGCCGTCGCTCCATCCAGCGATCGCGGCTCACGCGTGGTCCGAGCTGCTTCAGGGAGCGGCGCACAACGAGACGCGACAGGCGGCGATCAACGAGCTCAATCGAACGCGGCTCTATCGCACGGCGCGCGCGCTGAAGCTGCGCGCGATCGCCCGCACGTTCGCGTGGGGAGCGCAGATCGGCATCGGGCTCACGGGCCGCGTGATGAGCCTGCAGCTCGCTCGCGATCAAGCGCTCGGGTACACGCGGCTCGACGAGGACCGGATCTTCGTGAGCGCGCTGCCCATGCTGCGCGGAGAGAAATTCGGCCGCGCCGTCGTCGAGGGGCTGATCCTGCACGAGTTTGGACACCACCGGTATCACCGGGGCGTCGAGCAGCGAGAGGCGTGGGACGAGGGCGCGCGCGAGGGCATCGGGCCGCTGCTCAACCTCGTCGCGGACGAGCACCTCGAGCGCAACCTCCGCGCGCTCGACGCGGAGTACGGCGACCGACTCAAGAAGCTCACCGCGTACGCGTTTCAGCACATGGATCGCCCCATCGCGATCACGACGCTCTTCGAAGTGCTGCGAGGGTCGATGCTCGAGGTGCTCTCGAGCGCGACCGTGCGCTTCGCGCTCGACGCAGAGTCGGTCGTGGTCGAGCACGGCCGTCTGCTGCAAGCGCTCGAGAAATCGGGCTCGAGCTTCGCGCGCTGGGTGCGCGCGCTTCGCATGGGCCTGGGCGATCGCCACAACGACGAGAAGGTCTCGCGCGCGCTCGAGCTGTTCTCGGGGGCGTCGTTTCGCAAGAGCACCATGCGCGAGCTGCTCGAGATCGCCCGCAAGGTGCGCGCGATCTTCGGCGACGAGTGCCGGCTGCTCGGCGTGTGCGCGACGCACGAAGACGTGGGGCAAGGAGAGCCCGGCGACGCCGATCGCGCAGCGGAGGGAATCTCGGACGAAGAGATCCGTCGCGAGGTCGACCGCATCGTCAACCCGCGCAAGAGCGAAGACGACGGGATGTCCGCGGGACGTCCGGGCGGCAAACGTTGGATCAACGTCACCGACGGAACGGACTTCGACCTGATCCACGAGGTCGTTCGCGTGCGCTACGAGGCGAGCAAGCACCACGCGCTCGCCAACCGCGTGCGGCGCTCAGCCGCGACGTTGCGGCGCTATCTCGAGCGGCTCGGCCTGCACCTCAAGCCCGAGCGACTGCGGCTGCGCGGGCGCCGCGTCGACGCGCCTCGAACGCGCGCGCTCGTCACGCGAGGCGACCCTCGGGTGCTGATCGCGCGCGAGATCCAAGTGCAGACAGACTTGTTCATCGGCGTGGTGATCGACTGCTCGGGCTCGATGTCGAGCGGCGAGAACATGCCTCGCGCACGGCTGTTCGGCGCGCTGATCGCCGAGGCTGCGCGCGGGATGCCGAGCGTCGATGTGCGGATCTTCGGCTTCACCGATCGCGTGATCTACGACGCGGGCGACGCTCGTTGCCCTGCGGTGCACGCGCTCGACGCGGGCGGTGGAAACAACGACTCGGGCGCGCTTTGGCACGCGGCCAACGCCGCGCGGGCGTCGCGTCGACGGGCGAAATTGCTGGTGATGATCTCCGACGGGCTTCCCACAGAGTGCTCGGCCGCCTCGCTCAAGCACCTCGCGCAAGAGCTCACGCGTCGACACAAGATGTGCTGCGCGCAGATCGCAGTGCAGCCGTTGCCTGAGGTGCTGTTTCCGCACTACGTCGAGTGCGATGGGCCCGACACGGACCTGGTCGTGCGAAAGTTCGGGCGGATCGTCGAGGGGCTCGTGAAGCGTGCGATGGGCGTGCCGTGACGGCGAACGCGGGTTGACCGCAGAAACCAAGCGAGATACACCCCCGCCCCCTCCCACGGCCGCGAAGCAGTCGATTGACTCAGAGATCCCGGCGGCGCTCGCGAACGGTCGCGACGTTGAATGACCAGGGATTTCGCTGCTCGAACGGATGGGGGAGAACCACCATGCAGACCACCATCACCGTCGAAGCCCAGAAGCGCCCCTCCTCCGGAAAGGGCCCTGCCCGTCGCCTCCGCGCCGCCAGCAAGCTCCCCGCGATCGTCTACGGTCCGGGCAAGAGCGCGCAGGCGATCGCGATCAACCCGAAGGACGTCAAGACCGTCCTGTCGCAGCCGATGGGCCGCAACACCGTGTTCACCCTCTCGATCGACGGCGCCACGCAGCTCGCGATGGTGAAGAACTTCGAGTACCACCCCGTCTCGCGTGACCTGCTTCACGCTGACCTCTACACGGTGACGCTCGACCGCGCCGTCGAAGTCGAAGTTCCGCTGGTCCTCACGGGCAAGTCCAAGGGCGTCGCGCTCGGTGGAATCCTGCAGCAGATCTTCCGCAAGCTCCCGGTGCGTTGCACGCCGGACAAGATCCCGGCGAAGCTCGAAGTCGACATCACCAACGTCGAGCTGCACCAGTCGGTCCCCGTCAAGGCGCTCGTCCTCGCGGACGGCGTGCGCGTGATGCTCGACGCCAACCAGACGATCGTCTCGGTTGTTGCGCCCGAGAAGGACCGCGGCGAGGCCGCTCCCGCCGCTGGCGCCGCTGCTGCAGCGCCTGCAGCCGCTGGCAAGGACGCCAAGGCCGCCGCGCCCGCCAAGGACGCCAAGGCCGCCGCGCCCGCCGGCAAGAAGAAGTGAGCGCGCGCGGCGCTTCGCCGCAGCGTCACTGGTTGTTCTTCGATCACTCGCGCGATGCCTCCCGAAACCAACGGGGACCAGGCTCGCGCCCGCAAGACCCACGAAACCTCGCTGCGCAGTTGCGCTGCGCGCGAGGCGCGTGCATGACCGCCGCCGATGTTGCTCGTCGGCCTCGGAAATCCCGGTCCCTCGTATCGCTCGCACCGCCATAACGTCGGCTTCATGGTGCTCGAGCGGCTGCACTCGCTCGCAGGAGCGTCGGAGTGGCGCGAGAAGTACAGCTCGCTGACCGCGAAGGGCGTCCTCGCAGGGCAACCCGTGACGTTGCTGCTGCCGCAGTCGTTTATGAACCTCTCGGGAACGTCGGTGCAGAAGGCCTCCACGGACCTTCGCTTCACGCCGGCGAAGATCATCGTCGTTCACGACGAACTCGAGCTTCCGTTCGGGCAGGTGCGCGCGAAGTTCGGCGGCGGTCACGCAGGGCACAACGGACTGCGGGACATCACCGCGAAGCTCGGTCCCGAGTTCGCGCGGATCCGCGTCGGGATCGGCCGGCCCACGATCGGCGCGGTGGACTCGTACGTGCTCTCTCCGTTCAGCAAAGAAGAGCAAGCCGAGCTGTCGTCGGTGATCGACCGCGCTGCGTCGCTCGTCGAGCTCGCCCTGCGCGACGGGATCGAAGCCGCGATCGAAAAGAGCAATCCCCCCGCGCCCAAGTCCGGCAAGAAGCGCGGCTAGCGCTTCAGCGCGCCTTCATCGCCTGCGGCGGAACGCAGGAGCCTTCGTTGTCGCACATCAGTCCGTTCGGGCACGGGTGCATCGCGTCGCAGTCGATGAAGCACGCGCCCGGACCGCCGAGGTCGAAGCAGCGCGAGCCCGTCGGGCAGCCGCCGGTCGAGACGTACGTCGCGCCGGGCATGCAGTTCTGGAAGCAGAATCCCATCATGCCCATGTCCGCGCTGCACTCCATGTTGGCGCCGCACGAGCCCTGGGGCATCGCCATGCCGCCGCCCGTGCACGTTCCGCCAGGGGTGTTCATCGCGGGCGTGCCGTTCCTGAAGCCGCCGTTGCAGCCGACGGTGCTCGAGGCGCTCGCCATGTCCGTCGCGCAACGATCGCTGCTCATCGCGCCGTCGCTGCCCGAGCTCGCGTCACGGTTGGTCGTGCTCGAGTCGGGGTTGCTCGTCGCCGCGTCGCCGCGCGCAGCGTCGGAGCCTGCGTCGCCGCTCGGGCTCGGCGTTCCACAGGCGCCGAGGACGAACACGAGAGAGAGCGAGGCGAGGTTTTTCAGCGAGATCATGATTGTGTGTGCTCCGGTGATGAACGCGGTAGTGCAGACGCCTCGCGCGCGACCTGACGGCCGCGGCAGCGCGAGTTCGCCCGGTGAGAAGCGCGGGACGGTACTGAAATCACCGTTCATTTCCAGAGAAAATGCGTTGCGATGATCAGCCCGTCGAAGCGGTGTTGTCCGTCGCGCTCGATTTGGGCGGGCCGATGCTGGGCCGGGCGCTCTCGCGCGCGCCTTCGACGGCGGCGGGGATCGCGATGACGAAGGTCGTTCCGCGGCCGCTCTGCGTGCGCAGCTCGATGCGGCCGCCCGCGCCGGACACGAGCCGCTGCGAGATCGCGAGGCCGAGCCCCGTCCCCTGCGCCTTGGTCGTCACGAACGGAGTGAACAATTTGGGGACGAGCTTCGCGTCGATCCCGGGCCCCGAGTCGCGCACGACGATCTCTGCCATCAGCGGACCGCTCGCCTTTCGCTGCACGACCACGGTGATGTTTCCCTTCGAGTCCATCGCCTCGACTGCGTTGCGCACGAGGTTCATGACCACCTGCCGCAAGTGCGCCGGGTCCATTCGCACCGGCGGAACATCCTGCTCCGCATCGAAGTGCACCTTCACGGTCGACGGCAAATCGCTCTGCATGATCTGCAGCGTGCGCTGCACAGCCTCGCGCGGATCGACCAGCTCGGACGCGCCCTTTCCGGGCCGCGCATAGTCGAGAAAGTTACGCACGACGCGGTCGAGTCGATCCACCTCTTCGGCGATGATGCTCAGGTACTCGTCCTCGATCGTGCCCTTCGTCGCCTGCGGTTGCATCAGCTGCACCGCGGCCTTGATGCTGCCGAGCGGATTGCGGATCTCGTGCGCGAGCCCGGCGGCCATCTCGCCCATCGCCGCGAGTCGATCGCGCTCTTTGATCCGCAAGTGTCCCTGCGTGTTCTCGAGCACGACGGCGATCTGCGCGCCGATCGTCCGAAGGACCTGCACCTCTTCCGCGCTGAACGGCTCGGCGATGCGATCGTCGCCGAGCACGAGGACGCCGACGAGCTGGCTCTGCGCGTCGCGCACGGCGATCGCCACCGTCGCCAGGTGCTTGCGCACGTGCGCAGAGATCTCGGTGAGCTCGGTCGCTTCTCGGATGTCTCCGCGCTCACGCGCGTCGCTCGCGTCGCGCTCGAGCTGCTCGGCCACCACGGCGCCGTCGCGCGAGAGGCGATCGAGCATTGGCCGCAGCGCAGCCCACTCCATTCGCTCGGGAGGCTCAGCGCCGAGGTGCACGAATCGATCGAACCCCTTGCGCTCAGCGTCGGCGAAGTAGAGCGCCGCGTGCGTCACGCGCCGCGACGAGGCGAGGCCGTCGATCAGCTCGCGACCGAGCTCGTCGAGCTCGAGCACGTGCGCGAGCTTCGAGTTGAGCGCGTCGACCGCAGACTCGAGGTCGAAGCGCTCGCGAAAGAAGAACCGCGCCACCTGCGCCTCGGTTTTTGCCCGCAGCGGATCGAGCGGAATCAGGATCACCAGCGAAGCGACGATGGCGTTGAGCACGTACGGCGCCTGGCCGCGGGCCCAGTCGACCAGGAGGTAGTAGACCCCCGCGAGCACGAAGGCCAACGCGGTGAGCACGACGAGGCGGGATGTGAGCTCGTAGAGGTCGACGAGCCGCGAGCGCTCCATCACCTGCGAGAGCATGAACAGCACGATCAGCACGAGCGTCGTTCCCACGGGCCCGACGTCGACGCCCGAGAACGGGAGCAGGTCCGTGAAGAACACGACCGTCGTCGCTGCAGAGACGCCCGCGAGATATCCGGCCCGCGCGCGCTCGACGCGCGAGGGCGCCCCGCGGGCCTTCTCGAAGAACTCCCACGCGAGCGCAGCAAACAAGCCGACGACGTAGATCGAGAGCGCCGCGCGCGCCGCGGTGTGCGCGTGCCACGGGCTGATCGCGAGCACCAGCAGCGGGACGCCCAGCCCCGTCGCCCACGCCAGAAGCCGGCTCGGTTTGAGCGCGGACTCGCTCAAGAACGCGCGAAGCGAGCGCACTCCGAACTGCGGCAGGATCACCAGCGAGACCGACGCGACGTGCGACCAGAGCGTCGTCGAGGGGAATCTCGTGCGGAGAAATTGCGCTGCGAACCAGATTCCGACGGTCCCGCCAAACGCGGCGAACAGCCAGTGCAGGCGGCGCTTGCGCTCGCGCAAGAGCACCCCCGCGACGATCGACAGCGCGAGAAACGCGGAGATGAGCTCGGTCTGTGAGCGAAGGTTCATCGGAGTGGCCCTCGGCGGTGGGCGAGTCTAGAATCGAACACGAGGTTCTTTCGCGAATGACGCATTGGGGTCCGGGAGCCATCCCGCCCGGCTACATGCTCGCCCCTGACGGAACGTTGGTGCCAGCTCCACCAGCGCCCGCGGGTGCCATCTATCCACCGGCGGCCTATCCTGCGGGAGCTCCTGTGATGCCATCGGGAGCGGTCCCGTATGGATACGCGCCACAGCCGCCCATGGGATACGTCCCAGCGATGCCGGCACCACAGCCGACGGTCACCGTGACGGTGACGACCGCGCCGATGCCCGCGATGCCCATGATGCCCGCGCCTCACCCGATGGCCGCATACCCAGGCTATCCCGCGCCGCAGCCGATGCCAGCGATGCCCGCACAGGTGCTGCCGGTGGGCGCGGCGCCCGCTCCCTATGCGCCCGGATGGACTCACCCCAACGCGCCGCAGCTCGGGCCGGGCGGAGCGCCGAGCGGTGATTCGTCACTCGCGCTGCGCGATCCGGACGGCGCGAGCGCGCGCGATCGATACGCGGGCGACGCTGGATCGGTCGGCGCGCTCTCGGTGGCGACGAGCGGCTTGATCCTCGCGACGGCGCTCGCGACCGTGACGTTCTTTGTGGTGCCTGTCGGCGCGGTGCTCGCGTCCGCCGCGGTCGCCTCCGGCGTGACTGGCGGGCTGGGAATCTGGCTCCTTCGCCAGCGAAAACGCGCGCGAGGAAAGGTCGACCTCGACCCCGAACTGCAGGTGCGCTTGCTCGACCTCGCGACGCAGAAGAAGGGCCGCTTGACGGTCACCTCGACCGCTCAAGGTCTCGGGCTCACCTTGGATGAAGCCGAGAAAGCGCTGCAATCCATGGCGCGCTCCCACTACGTCGACGTCGAACTCGACCCGGATGTGGGCGTGGTGACGTACGTGTTTCGCGAGCTCGCTCCGCCGCCCGCGCAACTGCCCGCGAACTCGTCGGAGCCTTCGACACGATGAACAACGACGACCGATCGACACCGCCAGCGAACAGCTCCGATGCATCGGCTCCGATCGACTCGGGGGCATCATCGACGAACAGCGCGCAGCCCACGCCGAGCGCGACGACGAGCGCGCTCGCGACGGTGGGCGTGTGGCCTCCGCCGTCTCCGTCGAACGCGAGCGCCCCGGTGTACGCGCAGCCCGCGGCCGAGCCTCCTCGGCAGCCGCAACCGACTCCCGTCTACGCCCTGCCCGCGTACGGCCAGCCCGCGCCGTACGCGCCGCCCGTCGCGCCGCAGCCCGCGCCCTACGCGCAGCCCCCCTCTCCGTACGCACAGCCGTACTCACCGCCGCAAGCGCAATACCCGCTCGCGACCGTCCCCGCGCAGCCGGCCTATCCGCCGCAGCCCGCGTACGCGCCCGTGCACGCGCAACCCGCTCCGTACGCGCCGCCGATGCCAAACGCGTACGCCGCGCCGCAATACCCGATGCCGCAGCCGCAGTACCCGATGCCTGCGCCCGCGCCGGTCGTGCAGGTCGTGGTGCAACAGCAGCCCATGCCGCAGATGGCCATGCCGATGATGATGCCGATGTCGTCGGCGATGGTTCCGTACGGATACGGACAGCCGACGGGCGTCGTTCGCGTGGGAAACGCGAACCGAACGGTGTTCGCGATCCTCGCGTTTCTCTTGGGATTCATCGGCCTTCACAAGTTTTATCAGGGCAAGCCGGTGTGGGGATTGATCTACTTGCTCACGTTTTGGACCGGCGTCCCCGCGATGGTCTCGGTGATCGAAGGGCTGATCGCGCTGTTTCAATCGGACGCGGCGTTCGACGCGGACAACAACCTGCGCGCGGTCTGAAAGCTCGCGAGCCCGCGAGCCGCACGATACGCTTCGCACGATGAAGGGACCGATCTCGAACTGGCATCGTGGGGTGACGCTCGCAGCGCTGCTCGTCAGCGGCTGCGGACCGGTGATGGCGCCGCCCGCGCCGTGTCCAACAGAGCCGTGCTCGACGGGGACGCCGCGGTTTCCCAACGACCCGGGGCGGGTCGATGCGGGGCCGATCGACACGGGCGTGAGCGACAGCGCCGTGAGCGACGGCGCCTCGGTCGACAGCGCCACGAGCAGCGGGGTCGTGCGCGGGTCGGTCGGCGAGGTGCGCGTGCTCCCGCGCGCGCGCGCAGAGAACACCGTGCTCGCGGCGGGCTGGCAGGTTCGCTCGCTGCTCGACAACGCGATGATGCCGTCGAGCACCGACGTGAACGGCGCGTTTTCGCTCGCGACGACCATCGACGCCGAAGGAATCGGCCCGATCCGCGCGACGCCCGCCTCGCCAGGACCGTGCGCGATCGGGCACTTTCGCTCGACCAGCGAGCCCGTTTCCGTGCTCTCGGTCAGCGCTTCGCTCGTGGCTGAGTCCATCGCCCCCACGGGCATCACCGTCGATCCCGCGCTCGCCCACGTCGTCGTCGAGGTCGAGAGCGCGCTGCGCACGCGCGTGCGCGGAGCGCGGGTCACGCGCGCTCCCGGCGGCGCGGTCGCGGTCGCGTACGACGTCGACGGCGCGCTGTTCGGCGTCGTCGACTCGACGGGGTCGCAAGGGACCGCGATCATCCCGAACCTCGACGCCCCCGCCACGCCCGTGAAGATCGAGCTCGTCATCGAGTATCAATCGCGGCTCCGGCGCCTGCCGGTGTACGTCGCGCGCGGCTGCACGACGTTCGCGACCGTGCTCTCTCCGTGAGCGATCGCTACGTCGCGCTGTCTTTCGCGCCGTAGATCGTCTCGATCGCGCGATCATCGAGCGCGCTCGCGGGCCCGTCGAACACGACCGCGCCCTTCTGCAAGCCGACGACGCGCGTCGCAAACGTTCTCGCGTGCTCGATCGCGTGCACGTTGACGAGCACCGCGACGTTGTTGCTTCGACCGTAGTCTCGAAGCAGCTCGAGGACGACTTCGGCCAGCCGAGGATCGAGCGACGCCGTCGGCTCATCCGCGAGCAACAGCCTCGGCTCTTGCGCGAACGCGCGGGCGACCGCGACGCGCTGCTGCTGACCGCCCGAGAGCTCTCTCGCGGGCGAGTCGAGCTTGTCCGCGAGCCCGACGCGCTCGAGCGCCTTGCGCGCGACGGCGCGGTCTTCGTCGGAGAATCGACCGAGCATCCCCTGCCAAAACGAGCGACGCGCGACGCGCGCGAGCAGGACGTTCTCGAGCGCGGTGTACTTCGGGACGAGGTTGAACTGTTGAAACACGAAGCCCACGCGCGAGCGCGCCTCGGTGAGCTCGGCGCCCTTCGCAGCGGTGACGTCGACGCCATCGACGATCACGCGGCCTTCGCTCGGCTCGATCAGGCGCGCGACGCAGCGGAGCAGCGTGCTCTTGCCCGCGCCCGATCCGCCGAGGATCGCGACGAACTCTCGCGGCGCGACGCGAAGCTCGACCTCGCGCAGCGCGATCGTCCCGTTGGGCCAGCGTTTGGCGAGCCGCTCTACGCGCAGCGCTTCGCTCATCGCTCAGTGAACGAAGTGCGCGATGGTGTGGCAACCCTCGACGAGCTCGGGCGCGCCCGGCGCCTTCTGCGTGTCCAAGAACACCGTGAACGCGTCGGGCCACTGCGCGCGAAACAGGTTGCAGTTTCCCGGCTCGTTGTCGAACGACGCGACGACGTGACCGAGGTCACCGAGCGGCGCGAGCAAGCGATTCTTGAAGTCCGCGTCGGGCTCTTCGAAGGTCGGCTTCATCACCAGCTCGACTCTCGGAACGCCGATGGGAAAGCCGTCGTCACGCAGCGTCCGCGTCGTGCCGAGGAGCATTCCCGGGATGTCCCTTCCAGTGAGGTACACGAGCGTCGCGCCCGCGTCCCAGCACTCGCGCGCAAACGCCACCGAGCCCGCGAGCGGAACGTCGTCCGCGCACGCCGCGTCCGTGAAGAACCGCACGCGCCACGCAGCCTGCGCTTGCGCGATGATCTCCGCGGGCACTCCGCGCGGCCCGAGCGTCTCGTCCAAGCGGTAGAGAAGGTCCCCGGCGTTGAGCGCGCGGAGCGTGCGGGCGTGAGCGGCTTGCTCCTTGGGCAGCTGCGCGGCGAACGCGTGCAGGATGCGCAGCGTGCGCGGGCGATTGTCGTAGAGCGTTCCGTCGAGGTCGAACAGCACGACCGGGCGCTGCCCGCGGAGCGAGTGGATTCGTTCGAGGACCGACTGGAGAACGTGCTTGCTCATGACCTGCGCTGCGCTGCTGCGGAAAATTCGTGAATCGTGAATCGCGCGCGCGCGCCGCGGCGAAGGGTCGCTGGCGCGCGAAGATCGGGGACGCTATCACACACGACGGACGATGAAAGCCACCGACACGCTCACCGATGGTTCGCTCAAAACCCTCGAAGAATTGCTGGTGAACTGCGTTGCTTCGAACGGTCGAACGTCCATCGTCCGCGTCGTCGTGCAAGACGAGTACACGCATGACGTCGTCGTTCGCGACGGCGAGCGCTGGCTCGTTTACGACGCCACGTGACTGGGCGGGCTGACGGCGGTCGCCGTCTGGAACAACGAGCCCACCGACGCAGCGCTGCTCGAAGCCCGCCTCGCGCGCGGCTGGGCGCCGACCGCGACATCGATGGTCGATGGACCGAAGGTACTCGGCTTCGCCGCTTGCGTCGCACCCGCGCGGTAGCGACCGAATCCCCCCAACAACGCGCGCTGCGACCGCTCGCTCGAAGCCCAGGCGCGCGAGGCTCGAGGCGCCGTGCGATCGCTCAAGCGCGACGCTTGCGGCTCGCGAGCGCGCCCGCCATCACGCCCATCGCCCACCACGCGCCCATCGGATCGACCGCTCCTGGCGTGGTGCATCCGCACGCGTTCTTCTGCGCCGTGGGTTGCGCAGCGCGCGGTCGCTCGACGGTCGCCGACGACCAGTCGGGGATCGGCGCGTTGGGGTCGAAGTTGGACCGAGGCTGCTCGCGCGGTCGCTCGCTGGGCGCGCTCACGCCGCCCTCGCCCTCGCCCACGCCGCCGTCGCCGCTCGAAGCGCTGCTCGTCGTCGTCCCTGTGACTTGCGAGCCATCGAGCTTCACCGCGGCGATCACCGCTTCGGTGAGCGAACGAACCGCGTTGGCGTCGCTCGGGTTCGCCACGGTCGCGAGCAGCTCAGCGTGCCCGCCGTTGTCGAGCGGAACCACGGTCACAGCGCGATCGATCCGCAGCTGTTGCGGCGGGGCGTTGGGCGCCTCTTGCGCGGTCACGGTCGCGTGAATCACGCCGTAAAATCCCTGCGCGCCTTGCACGGTGATGGGCGTCGGGTCGTCCATCGAGACGGTCCCGCCGCGACGACCGAACTGACGCTCCATCGTCTGACGATAGAAGTCGATCGCCGCGCGCGCCTCGGGCAGCGTTCGCGCGGGCAATCGAGACTCGAGGACCTCGACGGACTTTCCCTCGCTCTCGACCATGCACGTGGCGGCGAGGCGCAGCCCGTTCGGCGTCGCTCCGCGCGCGTCGCCGCGCGTGAGCGGGCGCGGGCACGACGGAAGCCCCACGCGCCACTGCGGCGGCGCGCCGTCGAGCCCGACGATCGCCGGAATGATCGCGCGAAGCCCGGTCATCGCTGGGCTGCGCGCGTTGGTCGAGATCGCCCGCAGCACGACGGTGCTCTCGCCGACGGGGATCAACGCGACGACGCCGGTCACTCGCGTGGTGGTCCCTCCCGGCCCCTCGCCTTGCTCTTCGCGCTCGAGCACGCGACCACGGAGCGTCCCGAACGTCTCGTCGCGGAGCTGCGGCATGGACTCGGGCGGAGGAAAGTTCGCCTCCATCAACAACTGCAACGCGAGCCGTGCTTCAGCGCTGCCCTGCGGAACGCGGACGTCCACCTGCAGTCCGCCCACGAGCATCGGGTCCTTGCGGCAGCTCACCATCGGCCGCTGGCCTTCAGCGCCTTGCGCGAGCGGCGGCGCCGTCGTCCACCCTTGCGGGCAGCGCAGCTCGACCTGCGCGTTCGCAGTGGAAGAAGCGAGAGCGAGCCCCGCGAAGCTCGCGAGCGCGAGCGAACACGATAGCCAACGATGCAAACCGGATGCGTTCGAACGAGTCATTGCGCCGCGCGAACGTAGCAAAGATCCGGTGCAATTCGAGCACGACGAATCGTTCGCGCATCGCTCGTCCTCGGCGCATTCGACCGCGCGAGGGCTCTGCGCGTCGCTAGCGCTTCGCGCGCCGGAGAAACGCCGAAGGCCTCGGCCGTCCAGCGTTTGGACGAGCGCGAGGCCCTCGGAGCACGGTCGAGACCGCGCGTTCGATGCGATCAGGCTTCGGTCGAAGCAGTGACCGTGACCTTGAACGACGCGTTGATCTCGGGCGCGAGGTGCACGGCGACTTCGTACGTGCCGGTCGCGCGGATGTTGTCGACCTTGAGCTTCTTCTTGTCGATGTCGAAGCCCTTGGCCTTGAGCGCCGTCTCGATGTCCTTCGACGTGATCGAGCCGTAGAGCTTGCCTTCGCTGCCGGCGCGCGCGGTGAGCGCGATCTCGACGGCGTTGACCTTGTCCGCGAGCGACTTCGCCTCGGCGCGGGCCTTGGCGGCGCGCTCCGCAGCGACGCGCTTGATGTGCTCGAAGCGCGCGACATTGCCGTCGCTCGCCGGGAGCGCGAGCCCCTTGGGAACGAGGTAGTTGCGAGCGTAGCCCGGAGAAACCTTCACGACGTCTCCGCCCTTACCGAGCTTCTCGACGTCCTTCTGCAAAACAACGTTGACCGAACGAGCCATGACGAAAATCTCCTCCGGTGATCACTGCGCGACAGTGAAGGGCAGCAGAGCGATCATGCGGCCGCGCTTGATCGCCTCGTTCACCATGCGCTGGTGAAACGCGCAGTTGCCCGAGATACGGCGCGGCACAACCTTGCCGCGCTCGGTGAGGAAGTAACGAAGCGCGTTGGAGTCCTTGTAGTCCACCGAGGTGGCCTTCTCCGCGCAGAACTTGCAGATCTTCTTGCGACCACCGCGACGGCGCTCGGCGAGGTTCGCAACGGCGACCTCGTGCTCTCCTGCCTCGACGATTTCGTCACGATCCATTCCACGATCTCGCATCGACATGTGAGCCTCCGATCATCCCTGCGCGGGCTTCTCGCCCTCGGCCTTGGCTTCTTCGCTCGGAGCCGCGGGGGGCGGCTCGGGAGCGGCTTCGTAACGGTCGCCGCGGGGCGCCATGCTCGGGCGGTCGTCGGACAGGCCGAGCGAGCTCTCGATGTTCTCTTCCTTGTCGTCCTCACCCTCGACGATCTCGATGCGGCGCACCTTCACGTCGTCCGCGTCCACCGTGATGGCCTTGGGGTCGACGTTCTTGCGGAGCGCCACGGTGAGGTGACGGAGAACGGTGTCGAGCATGCGCAGGTTGCGCTCGACCTCCGCGACGACGCCGCGGTAGCCGAGGTAACGAACGTACACGTAGAAGCCCTTGCGCTGCTTGCCGATCGCGTAGGCGAGGCGACGCTTGCCCCAGCTCTCGACCTTGAGGAGCTTGCCGCCGCCCTGCTCGATGGCGGTCAGCACGCGCGAGATCGCCTTCTCGGACGCATCCGAGTCGATGTCCGCGCGAAGGATGAAAATGGTCTCGTAGTCTGTGGCTCGAGACCGGTCGATATTTGCTTCGATGGTCATGTTGGCACTTGCCTCCTGGACGTTCAGGCCCGCGGTGTGCCAGTGAGAAATCCGCGAGCAAGGAACGACAACCCCTCCCACACGCCCCCGATGCCGAGGCAAAGGGTTCGTCCGAAAGGGGCGCGCTTCCTAGCACGGGTCCGGGCGGCTGTCACCACCCGGCAATCATCCTCGCTGGGGGTATTCGCTCGCCAGCCGAGATTGTGCGACGGAGCGCGGCTGCTCAGCGCCGTCCGCGGCGATGACACGTCGCGCGCCTCCGCCGCAGCACGACCCGAGTGATCCAGCGCAAATCTGGCCTTGGTTCGAGCAGTTTTCTGTTCCCTACGAGCAGTCGAACCGCGCGATGGCAGCGCTCGGCGCGGCGAGCGCCCGCTTTCTCATCGCGAACGTCAGCGAGCCGAACAGCGGCTGGCGCGCGGCGCGCGCTCTCGGGGAGCTCCGGCGCGTCGCTCTGTGCAACGCGCGCAACGTTGAAAAGAGAGCACACAAACAAGTTCTTCCGAAGGTCTTGGCGTGCCTCTCGGGCGCCGTCGAAGATCGAAGATCTCTGTGTACCGCGGCCGCTCACAGAGAACGCACGCCCCCGCAAATTGGCGCGTCGCGGTTCACGCGTGCGACCCTGCGGCCGCTGTGAGCGATGAGGCAGAGTCGAAGCTGCGAGCGATTCCTCCGACGCAGCGGCTGTTGGCGGGCGCGGGAGCCGAGGCGCTTCGCTTGGTCCTCGGCGACGACGCGCTGCGAGCGGAGCTCAAGACCATCATCGCGTCGCTTCGCGAGGGGCTGCTCGACGGAACCATCGCGCCCGATCGCGACGCGCTCGCCGAGCGAGTCGACCGTGCGCTGCACGATCGCGCGAGGGTCGCTTCGCGCCGCAATCTCCGGCCTATTCTCAACGCGACGGGCGTGGTTCTGCACACCAACCTCGGCCGAGCGCCGCTCGCCGAAGGGGTCCTCGACGATGTTCGCGCGGCGTGCGCGGGGTACGCGCCGCTCGAGTACGACGTCGAGAAGGGCGAGCGCGGCCACCGCGATCGAGTTGTAAAAGAGCTGCTCACGACGCTCACCGGCGCAGAGGACGCCGTCGTCGTGAACAACTGCGCGGCGGCCGTCTTGCTCGCGTGCACAGCGTTCGGCGCGGGGCGCGAGGTGATCGTCTCGCGCGGCGAGCTCGTCGAGATCGGCGGGGGATTTCGCATTCCAGACGTGATCGCTTCGTGCGGAGCGACGCTCGTCGACGTGGGGACCACGAACAAGACGCGCGTCGCGGACTTCGAGCGCGCGTGCTCCGAGCGCACCGGAGCCCTGCTCAGCGTGCACCCGAGCAACTTCGCCGTCCTTGGATTTACGCAGCGCCCGACGCGAAGAGAGCTCGCGGAGCTCGCGAGGACGAAGGGCGTTCCGCTGCTCGAGGACCTCGGATCGGGCGCGTTGATCGCGCTCGAACGGTACGGGTTGCCGCACGAACCGACGGCGCAAGAGGCGATCGAAGGCGGCGCAGACGTGGTGATGTTCTCGGGCGACAAGCTGCTCGGCGGACCCCAGGCGGGAATCCTCGTCGGTCGCGCGACGTACATTGAACGACTCCGCAAGCACCCGCTCATGCGCGCGCTTCGACCGGGGCGCATCGTGATGGCCGCGCTCGAAGCGACGCTCGCCCGGTATGCGGCGGGCCGCGCGACCCGTGAAATTCCTGCGCTGCGCGCGCTCACAGAGCCCGTCGACGCGGTGCGTGCGCGGGCCGATGCGCTCGTCGCGCAGTGCGCTCCGTTGCTCAGCGCGGACACCACGATCGAGGCCCGCGCCTCCATCGCCCGCGTCGGCGGCGGAACGCTTCCGCTCGCAGAAATCCCCAGCTTCGCCGCGATCCTCACGACCCGTCCGCCCTCGCGCGTGGTCGCGATCGAGCGCGCGCTGCGCACCCAATGCGAGCCTCCCGTCGTCGGTCGGCTCTTCGAAGACGCCCTGTGGCTCGACGCCCGAACGCTCGGTGACGGCGACGTGCCCACCGTGGGCCGCGCTCTTGCGCGAGCCCTGAGCGAGTCACACAACGGTACCCAACATCGTCTCGAGTCCGAGGCGCGCGGTGCGCCTCCGGGGGTCGGTTCGGCCCCCGAACACGACGAGTGACCGAACGCAAAGCGCTCGGCGCTCCAACCTCCCCCACCCCGTCAACGGTCGCACGCAATGCAGAGCGCTCAGAGCACCCAGGTACTCGTGGTCAATCGCTCGATGCAGGCGGTGCACATCACCTCCGCACGTCGCGCGTTCGTGTTGCTCTTCACCGACGTCGCCCGCGCGCTCGACGAGCACTGGATGGGCCACGATTTTCGATCGTGGGCATCCGTCGGAGCGCGCGAGGGAGAGCCGTTCTTCGGCACTGCGCGAGGACCGATCCGCATCCCGCGCGTGCTGCAGTTGATCGACTACGACCGCATGCCGCGCGCGACCGTGCGCCTCTCGCGTCGCAACATCTTCTTGCGCGACGCGTACACCTGTCAGTACTGCGGCAAGCGTTCGAGCGCGAGGGACTTGAACCTCGATCACGTCATGCCGCGATCACGCGGCGGCCCCACGAGCTGGGAGAACATCGTGTGCTCGTGCCGCGTGTGCAACCTCGAGAAGGGCGGACGAACGCCCGCCGAATCGGGGATGAAGCTGCTCCGCAAGCCCTCGCGCCCTCGCTGGTCGCCGGTGCTCGCGCTGGCGTTTACTCCGTCGCGGCCGCGCGAGTGGGAGCCGTTTCTCGCGACGCTCCCGGGCGCAAAAGAGCTCGCGCAGCTCTGGGAGCACGCGAGCTACGCGCACGAGGCGCTCGCGCTCGATCACGACGAGGACTGAACGCGCGGCGCGATGCGGTATACCTCCCGCCGCAACGCATGACCGTCATCGCAGTCGGAGGTGGCAAAGGCGGCGCTGGTCGCTCGCTCGCCGCCGCAGGAATCGCCGTCTATCTCGCGCAGCTCGGAAAGCGCGTCCTCGTCGTCGACGGTCATCCCAACGCCCCACAGCTCGGCACGAGCTTCGGCTGCGCCGCGCCGCCGATGCACCAACAGCCGTGGGCGATGGCCGCGCAAGACGCTCGCGGAAGAGAGACCGTCGTCCCCAACGTGCGCTTGCTCAGCGCGTTCAGCGAGACCGGAACGGTGCCAGGCGTCACCCTCAAGCGCCCGCGCGAGATCGCCGCGCAATCGGGCGCCGATCACGTCGTGCTGGACCTCGGGCCCGGGACGAGCTCAGCGCTCATCGACGCGATGCTCGACGTCGACGCTGCGCTGCTCGTGGCGCTTCCCGAGCCGTCGTCGGTCGAAGCGATCTACCGCTGGATTCGCCACGCGTACGCGCGATCGCTGTCGCACGCGCTCAAGACGTCTCCGCCTGCGCTCGACGTCCTTCGCTCGACGATCGAGCGCGAGGGAGCGCCGCCTGCTCCGATCGACCTGGCGCGGGCGATCGCCGCCGCAGAGCCCGCGGTCGCCACGAGCGTGTGGGCCGCGCTGCACGACCTGCGACCGTGGTTCATCGTCAACGCCTCGCGCTCGCGCGTGGACCTCGAGCTCGGCGAGTCGATGAGCGTCCTGTCCCGGCAACGACTGGGGATCGAGCTGAATTTTCTCGGGCACATCGAGTACGACGAAGCCGTCAGCCTCGCGGCGCGCAAGCGTCGTCCGTTGCTCGTCGACTCGCCCGGCGCGAAGGCCTCGCGCAACATCGAGCGGCTCGCGCGCAGGCTCGCGGCCGCGCACTCGGCCGTCGAGCCGTCGCCCGATCAGCGCGTCGAGCGAGCGCCGGTCGAGCCCGCGGCGCCGTCGCACTACGAGACGCTCTTGCTCGACCGCGGCGCGACCGATGAAGAAGTCCGCCGCGCCGTGCGAAGGATGCGGGATTTGTACGCGACCGAGTCGCTCGCCGCGGCGGGACTGTGCTCAGAAGAGCTCCGCGAGTCTGCGCTCTCGCGCGTCGAGGAGGCGCGCGACGTCCTGCTCGACCCAGTGCGACGAAGGCCGTACGACCTGAGCATCACGCTGCCGGATCGCGTGTTCGGCGGGACGACGCCCGAGCCTTCGCCCTCGCCCGAGCCCATCGAGCTGCCGCCGATGCCCGAGATCGCGCCGGACACCGAGTTCAGCGGAGCGCTGCTTCGCGCGGTGCGCGAGGCGCGAGGCGTCGAGCTGCGCGAGCTCTCTGCGCGCACCAAGATCCCTCTCTCGAGCCTGAACGCGATCGAAGAAGAAGCGTACGAGAGCCTTCCTCCCGCGGTGTATTTGCGGGGCTTTGTGCTCGAGCTCGCGAGGCAGTTGCGGGTCGATCCCGAGCAAGTGGCCCGGACGTACCTGCGGCGCGCCCGCGAGCGAACGAGCGGATAGCCCTCGGGCTCGTGAGGGCGATGGTGATCGCCGTTGCGTGCTACGGTAGCTGCAACTGTGACCGACGACGCTGTGTACCGATCGCCGGCGGACGCCACGAGCGAGCCGGCTGAGCAAGACGAGGGGTCTACGTTTCCTGCTGGTACCGCGCTCGCGGCGCTGTTCGTCTGGTTCATCCTCGCGCGGCCGTTGGCCAACATCACCGCGACGCGACCGTGGATGCTGCAGACCGCCACCTTCGCAGGCGTGTTCGGCGCGGTCCTCGCGGCGCTTGCCCTCGTCGGAACGCTCGTGCGCGCCGCGCGCTCCTCCTCGGGCTCGACGCGGATCATCCACGCCGTGCGCGCGCTCGTCGCGCTGCCGGTGGCGCTGCTCGTGTTCGCTGCGCTCTTCGGCGAGCCTCGCTCGAGCATCCAGTGGGCAGGGTTGATCGGCGCAGGCACGACCGCGGCGTTCTCGTTGGTGCTCGGCGCGGCGCGTCCGGGCGCGTTCGCATCGGCGCGAATCGCGTTCGCGCTTCTGCTCATCGGCGAGCTGATCGAGCTGTCGTACGCGCCCGCGCAAGCGATGTTGCCTCCTGCGGGAAGCGGCGCGGTGACGATGGCGTGGCTCGGTCGCGGCGCGGAGCTGTGCACGCTGCTCGGCTCGGTCGCCGCCACGCTGTGGGCGTATCGCGCGGGGACGCGAGCGGTGGGCGCCGAGCGGACGAAGTTGTTTCTGCCGTTTCCAGCGGCGCTGCTGGCGATCATCGTGGCGATGATCGTGATGGTGCCCGCGGCGGCCTCCGCGGTGCTCGCGCGCACGACGTTTGGAGCGCGCTTCGACCTGGTGAGCAACGACGCTGAGTCCGTCGTCGGTCGCCTCGCGCTGCTGGGATATTCGATCGCGCCGACGCTCTTGCTCGGGACGGCGGCGCTCTCGACGGCGTCGATCGGCTTCGACAACGGAGCGGGCGCGCGGCGCTCGCTGGGCTGGCTCTTGGTGCTGTTCGCTGGCTTCGGGGTGTTGCGCCTCGCGGGTCCGATGGACCCGATTCGACTGGTGATGGTGGCGCTCGCGACGGTGCTGCTCGAGCGGGCGGGCGATCGCGAACGGCTGCTGTAGTCGCTGTGAATTTGCAGCGCAAAACGGTATCGTCGCTCGCGAATGAAGCGAGCGGTCGGCGTCGTTCGAGCGGGTTCTTCGTGGGTCGTCGCGACCGCTGCGCTGCTCTCGTGCGCGCCGAACGTGGACGACGGAAGCGGACAAGCGGTGAGCGAGGTCGCGGTGGGGACGCTGCGAGGACAGCCTGGGTGCTCGACGGCGGGCGCCGAAGGGTTGAGCGCGCAGCTGCTCGATGAGCTGCTGTGCCTCGCGGGCGGCGGGCTCGTGTCCTACGCAGGATCCCCTGGGATTACGCTGACCAATCCGCGCGTACACCCCGTGCTCTCGCCGGCCGCGCGGGACGGGCTCGTTCGCGCGGCAGCGACGACGCCGCTGAGGATCAACTCGGGCTTTCGCACGCTGGTCGAGCAGTGGCTCTTGTACACGGCGGCGGGGTGCGGGCTGGTGGCCGTTCCGGGAAGCTCGAATCACGAGACGGGGCGCGCGGTGGACGTCGACAACTACGCGACGGCGCGGGCGGCGCTCGTGGCAAACGGGTTTGCGCAATCGTACCCGAGCAACGATCCGGTGCACTTCGACGGCCCAGGAGCAGACTTTCGCGCGATGTCCGTCCGCGCGTTTCAACGCTTGTGGAACGCGAACAACCCCGCAGACCGCATCGCCGAGGACGGCGCTTGGGGACCGATGACGCAAGCGCGGCTCGAGCGCTCTCCCGCCGAGGGATTTCGCATCGGTCGAGTGTGCGGCATGCCCATGACGACCGACCCGCAGCTGCGCGCGCAGTTCGTCTCGCAGAGCTTCGCCACCGCGGCGACCGCGATCGAAATGACGCCGGGCCAAGAGCTCGCGGGATTCATCGAGCTGCGCAACACGGGGACACAGACATGGATCGCAGGCACGACGATGCTCGCGACGACGCAGCCCCGCGACGGAGCGAGCCCGCTGGCGCACCCGACGTGGATCGCGAACAACCGACCCGCGACGGTGAGCGCGAGCACCGCGATGGGAGCTTCGGCGCGCTTCGCGTTCACCCTCCGCGCGCCGATGACGCCCGGCGATTACTCGCAGTACTTCGGGCTGATTCACACGGGGATCGGCTGGTTCAGCGACCCGGGCCAGGGCGGACCGCCGGACAACCAACTGCAGATTCGCGTGCGCGTCGGCGGCGCTCCGTTCGCCGCGCAGGTGCTTCGCAACACCTGCTCGACCGCGGCGGCGATCGCCCCTGGCGCGACGCGCGCGTGTGAGCTCGAGCTGCGCAACACCGGAACGCAGTCGTGGACCGCGGGCCGCACGTTTCTCGCGACGGCCAACGCGCGCGAGCACGAGAGCCCCATCGCAGACCTCACGTGGACGAGCCCCGCGCGCGTCGCGTCGGTCTCGCGCACCGTCGCGCGAGGCGAGAGCTACACGTTCGCGTTCGACGTGCACGCCCCGCTTTCGGGCGGCGATTTCACGGAGAACCTCAACCTCGTCGACGACGTGGGCGGGTGGTTCTCGGATATGGCCAACGGCGGCCCCACGGACGAGACGATCGTGCTGCGGTTGAGCGCCGGCGGCGATGGCGGCACCACAATTCAAGACGCCGCCGTGGACGATGGCGCGATCGCGACGCGCGACGCGAGCGCGAGGCGCGAGGCGGGCGCGGGCGGAGGGGACGTTCCGCCGGTGATGGGAGGTTGCGGGTGCCGCGTGAGCGTCGGCGCAGACAGCGCGCGGACGAGCGGGTGGCGCTGGGCGCTGGCGGTGTTCGTCGCGGGCGCGACGGTCAGATCGGCTCGACGCGCAGGACGACCACGCCGTTGAAGGTCGTGTCGTCGGGCGGCGGGATCGCGTCCGCTTCGATCACCACGCGAACGCCCGCGTCGATGTACGGCTTCACGTTCACGTTCGGCGTGATGGTGAACGGCAGCGTGCGGATGGTGCTCGGGTTGGTCACGCTCGCGACCAGGACGCGCGGCAACGTGCAGCCGGCGCCGGTGCACTCGAAGTAGACGTTCATCGTTCGGATAAACGAGAAGTCGTCGGTGTCTCCTGCGGGTTCAGCGGTCGGTGTGATGCTGAACGACATCGATTTGAGCAGCACTCGCCCGATGGGAACGCGACGACTGTTGCTCTCTGCGGTCAGGTCCACAGAGAACGTGATCGGCGCGAGCGTCCCCGCGGGCAAAGCCTGACCGGCGGCGTTGGCGACGGGGTCTCCCGTCACTCGTTGTTCATCGAGCGTCTTCGGAATGTCGAAGCCGATCGGAGCGCAGCCCGAAGCGAGCGCGAACAGCGGCAGCAGCGCGAAGCGTAGGGGTCTCATGGGTGGAGTACATAATACCGCGATTCGCGTGGGCAGCACGCGGTTGTGCGCTGTAGCCAGCGATCGCGCTCCAGGTACAATTCGCGCCCACCACCATGAACGTTGCGCTTCGCTCTCTTGTGCTCGTCGCGTCTCTCGCTGCCGTCGCGTGCAGTGATCCTCCGCGATTGATCCCCGCGGACGGAGGCAACGCCAACGTCGACGGCGGCGGCGGCGGAAATAACGACGGCTCCGTGAGCAATACCGACGCAGGCTCACGGCCCGATCGCGATCCCTCGATGATCGGACCCGACGCGGGCTGCGCGACGCAGAACACTCCGACGACGCGCGTCCCGATGAACCTGCTCATGGTCGTCGACCGCTCGGGCTCGATGAGCGAGTGCGCCGACGGATCGAGCCGCTCGGGCTGCGAGAGCAAGTGGAGCGTGACGCAGCAAGGTCTGCAGCGGCTGCTCATGTCGCTCGAAGATCAGGCGCGCGTGGGGCTGATGTTCTTCCCTGCCTCGTCCAACGCCGGGACGGCCGACGGATATCGCACGCCCGTGATCGGCGTCGATCGTCCGCTCAGCGAGACGCGCGCTTCGTTGCTCGCGGCGATTCAAGCGGCGAGGCCCAACGGCAACACGCCCATGGCGTGCGCGATGCCGCAAGCGGTCGACTACATGCGCGGGCTGATGGACATGGGATCGCGCAACATCATGCTCATCACCGACGGAGCGCCGACCGACGAGTGCTCGGGCATGGCCGCGTGCAATCCCTTCGATCCCAACTTCATCAACTGCATCATGGCTGCCTCGTCCGCAGCGCAGGGCGTGATCCTCGCGTCCGTCGTTCGGGGCGCGCGCAACATGCCCATCGTCCGCACCTTCGCCCTCGGAACGCCGGACGCTGTCCCCTCGTTCATGTCCTCGGTCGCCGTCAACGGACAGACCGCGCGCTCTGCGGGCTGCGGGCCCAACGACTGCCACTACACGCTCGGGACCGCGACGTTCGAGCGCGACCTGAACCTGGCGCTCGACTCGGTGCGCGATCGCGCCGCCACCTGCGAGTTCATCCTGCAAGTGGACCCGATGACCGCCGACCCCAACCTCATCAACGTGTACTACACGCCGATGTCGGGCGGCGCGGGGCGGTACATTCCGCGAGACACGTCGCACACCAACGGCTGGGACTACGCGCCGGGCGGACGCTCGATCGTGTTCTACGGAATGCTCTGCGACGAAGTGCGCGCTGGCGCTGCCGGCGCCTCGGTGCAGATCATTTACGGCTGCCCGACGATCATCCCGGGCTGAGCTCGTCGCCAACCGCGCGCGGGGGCGCTCGCGGCTCGCAACGTTGCGAGTGACCGCCGTGCCATTTGGGAGCAGTATCACAGCGGTCGTTCGTTCTTGAAAATGATTCTCAAAGTTGTAGAGTCGTTGCGATGACGCAGAAGCTCACGCTCGCACACGCCGGGCTGATGAAGGACGTGCGCGTGAGCGCGCTGCACGGAGACGGCCACGAACTTCAGTGGCTGCGCGCGGTGGGCTTCTTCGAAGGACAGACGGTGCGGGTGCTTCGTCGCGCTCCGTTCGGCGGGCCGATGCACATTCGCGTGGGCTCGGGCGGAGAGTTCGCCGTCGATCCGTCGCTCGCCGAGCACATCGAAGTCTCGATGGTGGCTGCGTGAGCAAGGCCACCGTCGCGCTCGTGGGTCGGCCCAACGCCGGCAAGAGCTCGCTCTACAATCGGGTGACCGGCGGAAGCGCGCGCGTCGGCAATTTTCCTGGGATCACGGTGGATGTCCTCGAGGCGATCGTCGAGCTCGACGGCGGCGACTCGCTCAGGCTCGTGGATCTTCCGGGGCTGTACTCGTTCGACGCGGCGCTCGACGCGGACACCGACGAGGGCGTCGCGCGGAGCTTCATCGACGGCGAAGAGCGCTCGGGACGACCGTTCGCCGTGCTGCAAGTGCTCGACGCCACGCAGCTCGCCCTCTCGCTTCGACTGACGCGCGAGCTGCTCTCGCACGCCTCGCGCTGCGCGCTCGTCGTCACGCAGTCCGACGTGCTCGACGCCGACGGTCGCACCTGCGACGTCGAAGCGCTCTCGAAGGCCGTGGGCGTCCCGGTGATCGCCGTGAGCGCGCGGGACGCCGCGACGAGAGACGCTGTGATCGCGCTGGCCAAACGCACGTTGAGCGAGCCAGGGCACGAGCTCGCCAAGGCGCCGACGTTCGACCCCGATGAGCTCGCAGCGAAGGTCATTCGCGACAAGCCCTCCGTCGCCGACGCAGAGCGCGCGCACCGAGCGCTGACCGAGCGCGTCGATCGATGGCTGCTGCATCCGGTGGTCGGTCCGGCGCTGTTCATCGCGACGATGGTGCTCTTGTTCGGGGCGGTGTTTCTCGTGGCCGAACCCGCGTCGGGCGCGATGGACGCGACGACGAAATGGCTCGGCGCCAAGCTCTCTCCCAAGCTCGGCGGCGGGTATCTCGCGAGCTTCGTCACCGATGGAATCATCGGCGGCGCGGGCACGGTCCTCGCGTTTCTACCGCAGATCGTGGTGCTCACGATCGCGCTCGAGCTGCTCGACGCGAGCGGGTATCTGGCGCGCGGGGTGTTCTTGATCGACCGGCTGTTGCGCGTGTTCGGCCTCGGCGGAAAGGCGCTCGTCCCGTTGCTCACCGCGCACGCCTGCGCGGTCCCCGCGATCCGCGCGACGCGCATCCTTCGCGACCCCAAAGAGCGACTGACGACGCTGCTGGTCTTGCCGTTGATGACCTGCTCGGCGCGGCTCCCCACCTACTCGCTCTTGATCTCGACGTTCTTCGCGCACCGCGGAGCGCTCTTTCAATCGTTGGTCTTCGTCTCGCTGTTTGCGTTGGGCGTGGTCTCGGGCGCGATCGCGTCCGCGGTGATTCGCAGGACCGCCGTTCGCGGAAGGCCGCTGCCGCTCGTGCTCGAGATGCCTGCGTATCGCGCGCCCGAACCGGCGTTTGTGCGCAAGGCCACGGCGCGCGGCGTGCGCAGCTTTCTCAGCGACGTGGGGACCACGATCGTCGTGGCGAGCGCGGCGCTGTGGTTGTTGTTGAACATCCCGATGCCTGGCGCGCAGCGCGACCCGTCGTCGGCCAACGCCCCGGCGGCGGTGGTGCGCGTGAACAACAGCGTCGCTGCGAGCGTCGGGCGCGCGCTCGAGCCCGTGACGAAATTCGCGGGCTTCGATTGGCGCATCAACGTCGGGCTCATCGGGTCGTTCGGCGCGCGCGAGCTCATGGTGGGGACGCTCGGCGTGATCCACGGTCTCGAGGACATCGACGATGATCCCACGCCGCTTCGCGCGCAGCTCCGCGCCGCGCGCAACCCGGACGGAACGCCGCGCTACACCACTCGCACCGCCCTGGCCCTGATGACGTTCTTCATCTTCGCGTGCCAGTGCATGAGCACCGTCGCGGCGCTCAAGCGAGAGACGCGCTCGTGGCGGTGGCCGCTGTTCGTGCTCGGGTATACGTACGCGCTCGCGTTCGTCGCGGCCGCGATCGTGTACAACGTCAGCGGCTGGTTTGCGCGATGAGTCGAGAGGCGCCGTCGGAGTCGAACGTTCCTCCTCCGCCGAGAGAGATGCTCGCGGCGGCGGGGTGGCTCGCGCGCGGCGTGTGGTTCGTGCTCGGCGTCACCGTCGGCGTCGGCGGAACGCTGGTGATCTCTCGCTTGAACCGCGCACCCACGCCGCCGGCGTCGGCGCGAAGCAACTCGTTCGAGGCGCTGCCGCTCGCGGACAACTCTGGGGTGTGTCAGGAGTTCGTCGCGATCGCATCGCTGCGCACGACGTACTCGGACGCGATGAGCACCGCGCAGCGAATCGCTCCCTCGCTGCCGAGCCCCCTTCGACCCGAGCACCTCCGCGTCGTACGCGCGATCGCGCCCGGCGAGCACTGGACGCTCGCGCTCGACAATCAGCCAGGCGCAGGCACGCTCGAGCAAGCGGGCGTTGTCGCGGGCCTCGGCAACGCGATGCCCGGAACAGGGATTCGCTGGTCGCCGATCTTCTACGGCGCGCGCGAGCTGTTCGACGCGGCGGGCGTGCTGTGCATGCCCCGTCAGGCAGCGGGCAGCGACGCAGGCCGTTGACCGTCGTTGCGCGCCGCGCGCGTTCGGGGCAGGCTCGCGGCGTCATGGCATCAGGTCCCGTCTGGAATCGCACCGCGAAGCACGAAGTCATCCGAGCCTGGGCGCAAGCCCGCAACGCGCAGCCCGCGCGGGTGCGCGGAACGTCCGACGCGCTCAAGCTCAAGTTCGGCGACGACGAGAAGAGCTGGGAAGCGATCGCGTGGGACGACTGGTTCTCGGTCTTCGACGAGAAAGAGTTCGCCTTCGTCTACGAAGAGCCGGGCTTTCAGAACAAGATCGTCAAGCGCAACGGCAAAGAAGACGGCGCCACGGGCAGCGCCGAGGCCGCGCACTGATCGGCCGCTCGCTCAGCGCGGGCGATCGACCCACGCGCGCGCTTCGTTCGCGCTGCGGCAGGCCAGCGAAAACGCGCGCAGCTCGTCCCCAGGC
Source organism: Polyangiales bacterium (assembly GCA_046351515.1). Taxonomy (GTDB): domain Bacteria; phylum Myxococcota_A; class Polyangia; order Polyangiales. The sequence continues at coordinate 233,065 of JAXLYJ010000005.1, read as the reverse complement.
GAGTCGCCCTGCGCGTCGGTGGGCGACCATTCTCCGGCGCGTCCGTCGCGCGCGTCTTCGAGCGCGAAGAGCCCGAAGCGCGGAGCCCATCGCCCGAGCTCGTAGTTGTCGACCAGCGTCCAGTGCGCGTAGGTCCGCGCGGGGAGCGCGAGGACACAGCGGGCGTGGGCGAAGGCGAGCGCATATCCCCGCACGAAGTCCGGCCTGCGCACGCCGTCGATGCGCGGGCACACCTCGCGGGAGGGCTGACGTTCGACGGCCATTCCGTTCTCCATCACGTCGAGCGGGACGGGGTCGTCTGGGTCGTGCATCGCTCGCAGCGCGCGCTGGAGCATCCACGGATCGCACTGCCACTCCCACGGCTCGGCCAGGGCCAAGCTCGTCGATCCGAGCAGCGAGAGCGCGGGGGCGAGGTCGCCTCTCGCGACGGCGTCGAGCGCCTGCTCTGCGCCGCGCGCTTGATTTCGTGTCCACGGGTCGTACAGGTCGAACGCGCGCGAGTCGATCGCGGGCCGCGCCCCGCGCGCCGAGAGCTGCGTCGAGAGCCGCTCGAACGCCTCGAGCGAGAGCGGCGCGGCGATCGCGCGGTCCATCGCGCGAGCGACGTCGGCGCGGGCCGAGTGGACCTCGCGCGACTCGAGCATGGCGCCTTCGAAGAGCGCGCGGCGCCGATCGATGAAGGCCTGGCGCGCGCGCCCCGCGCGAGCGTTGGTGCGCATCGCGTCGAGCCACTGCGCGCTGAGCGTGTACAGGTCGACGAGGTTGGGGTTGTGCGACACGTCGGGCGCAGGCCAGCCGCGACGATCGTGCAGGGCGTGGATCGCGTCGTACGCCAGGATGTGGGCCGTCGCGAGGTGATCGAGCGCGAGCAGCGCGCGGGCGGCGCCGGCGGGGCTGCCCTCGGCGAGCGAGAGCGCGCGATGCGGAAACACCCCTGCTCCATAGGTCGCGAGCGCGAGCATGTTGCACTCGTTGACGGTGATCCAGCGCGTGATCGGACGCTCGCCGAGCGAGATCAACGCGGACTGCACGGCGTCGATGGCCTCGCGCGCGTACGCGGCGAACAGCTCGGGCGAGCGTCGATCGAGCCACAGGTCGGGCCCGAGCCACGCGGGGTGCGTGAAGTGCTGCAGCGTGACGATGGGCTCGATCTGCGCGCGACGCAGCGAGGCGAGCCGCTGCGCGTAGCCTCGCGCCGCGCGCGCGTCGATCGAGGGACCGTCGGGGCACAGCCGCGCCCACTCGAACGAGAGGCGAAACACCGAAGCGCGCAGGGATTGAAGCCGCTCGACGACGCGATCGAACCGAGCCCAGAGCGCGCACGCAGCGCCGATGCGCTCGACCTTGCCGGACCGCTGCCACTCCGCCCAGTTCGTCTGCGCAAAACCAGGCAAATCCAGCGATCCCTCGGTCTGAAACGACGAGGTCGCCACGCCGACCTGCACCGACGAGAGCAGAGAGAGATCGCTCTGCGCGAGCTCAGCGAGCGCCGCGTCGTCGAGCTCGATCGGGCGGTGCGCGCGCGGGGGGCTCGAAGTGTGGTCCTCGCTCATCGTCGGCGGCGTTCGTTGTACTCGCAGCGCCCTCGGAGTTCACCGCGGAACCGAGCGCAGAGCGAGTATCATCACGGTCGCACTTCGAATGACGATCGAGCGACGGGCCCGCAGGACGCAGGCAGAGCGACGAGAGACGACGCGGGACAAGGTCGAGCGGGCGGCGATGAGCGCCGTGGCGACGCGCGGGTTCGAAGGGGCGACGATCGACGTGATCGCGAGAGAGAGCGGGATGTCGCGCGGCGCGGTGGCCGTGCATTTTCCCGCGAAAGAAGAGCTGTGGCCGGTGGTGGTGGACCGTGCGTGCCGCGCGCTCGAGAAGGACGTCGCGGTGGCGTTCGAGCAGAGCGCTGGCGTCGGGATGAACCGCGTTCGCGCCGCGCTCAACGCGCTGCTGGCGGCGCGGGCGAGCGACGGCGTCGAGCAGGCGTGCTGGCCCGAGCTCGTTCGTCGCGCGGCGAGGGACCACGCGATGCGCGAGCGGCTCTCGCCTGCGTTGACGCGGGTCGAAGCGGCGCTCGGAGCGCAGGCGCAGTCGCTCGGTGAAGCGGCGGGGCTCGCGTTGAAGCTGCCTCCCGCGCAGGCCGGCAGGGTGATCCTCGCGGTGATTTCAGCGCTCTCGGAGAGGGCTCGACTCGACCTCGCCCCCGCCGACGACGCGCGCGCGGACAGCGCGCTGCTCGCGCAGGTGGCAGGCTCGCTCTTCTCGGTCTGACCTGCGGTGTGCTACCCGTTGTCGCCGAGAGCGCAGCGTCCGACCGATGGAACGTGAGCAACGACGGGCCCAAATCCTCGAGGTCGCCAAGGCGATCTTCGCGGAGAAGGGCTACCACCACGCCAAGATCGACGACATCGTCGCGCGCGCCCGCGTCGCGCGAGGCACGTTCTACCTGTACTTCGGCGACAAGCGCGCGATCTTCAGCGAGCTGGTCGACAACTGCGTCGACGCGGTCAACGCTGCGATTTATGCGATCGACCTCGCGCGTCGAGACCTCTCGCCGCTCGAGCAGCTCACGGACAACGTCGATCGCGTCGTTCGCGTGTTCGTGAACGAGCCGGCGCTCGCGCGGATCTTGTTCAACGAAGCCGTGGGGCTCGACCCCGAGTTCGATCGAAAGCTCCTCGCGTTCTACGACGGCGTGACCTCGATGATCGTGCGCGCCCTCGTCGAGGGAGAGCGCGTGGGGATGGTGCGGCCCGGCGACTCCAAGGCGCGCGCGCTGTGCGTGTTGGGCATCGTGAAGGAGTTTCTCTATCAGCTCTCGCTGCGCGAGCACGGCTTCGACCGCGAGGCCGTCGTTCGCACGGTGATCGAGCTGGTCAACGGCGGGTGGCTCACGGACCTCGTGCGCAGCGGTCGGCGGATCGACGAGTTCTCGACCGCGTCGATGGCGTGACGGTGCCGACGCGCGCGCACGAGCGATAGCATCGCGCGCGATGGCAACGTCGAAGAAGAGAGCGGCTCCCAGAGTGGGCCGCATCGGGTCGAAGAAGCCCGCCGAGCTGGTCCCTTCGTTCGTGGCGATGGAGCGCGAGGCGCGAGAGTCCGGAGAGAGCGACGACCCTCGACGCACCGATCGCATCGCGGGGCTGAGCCCCGAGTCGTTCGCGCAACGACTGCTCAATCCAGAGCGGCCTCAGCTCGACGCCGTGCGCGCGGCGCTCGTGGGCCTCGAGCAAGCGGACGAAGCGTGGGAGACGCTCGCGGCGCGAGAGCTGATCCCCGTCGAGTGGACCACAAGCGGCGCGCGACAAATCGTGAGCAACGGCTTTCGCTGTGAGTTGTGCGAGAGCTCAGTGTTCACTGGACACGCCGTCGAGTGCGAGCGAGCCAGCGTCCCCGCGACGATCGAGGCGGCCGCGACGCTCGCGTGCGACCCGAAGGGAGTCACCGCGGCTGAAGCGCTCGCGCGCACGTGCTTCGAGCGACTGTACGGCGACACCGCGGCGCGAGAGGCTCCGCTCATCTGGCGCGTGAGCCCCCTCGACAACTGGGGCCCGCGCGGCGACAAGCGCCCCGGATACGCGCGGGCGAAGTCGGCCAAGCCCGGGACGTGGGAAGAGTTTCGCCGCTTTCGCGACGCGCTCGGATTGAGAGCCGAGCTGCCTGTTCCCGACGGCTACGTGCTGTGGAAAGACGGGCTGTACGTCCCGAAGTTCGGCCCGCGCTACGGCGAATACTCGCGCTGGCAAGCGGCGCCGCTGTTCGAGATCCACTTCGGCAACTGGCTGCGCGCGTGCGAGCGCGACGCGGTCAACCACTGGAGCTGGGCGCTCTCGGCGCGCGAGAAGAAGCCCAACCCGTTCACGCCCCTGTGCGAGGTGTGGGCGCTCGGCTACGCGGTCGAGCACGTGGACGACGAGACGATCGTGCTCTACGCACCACAAATCAACCTGTAAGCAAATTCACAGGAAGTTCTACGCACGCGGCTCTTGTTTCGCGCGCCGCGCCGAGCGCAGCGCCTGCTCGCACTCGCGTCGCTCTTCGTCGAGCCCCAGCTTCGCGCACGCCATCGACCGAACGGTCCACGCGAGCACGTTGTTCGGCGCCACCGCGATCGCCGCCATCGCGTGCGCCCGCGCCTCTTCGTAGCGACCGAGCCGCGCCATCGTCGAGGCCACCGACGCGCGAAAGTGCGGGTCGTCCGGCGCCCGTTCGAGCAGCGCGCGGGCGATGCGCTCTGCGTGCTCGTCGAGCGCCAACGTGCCCGCCGCGCGCAGCCATTGGTGCAGCGCACGCGCGCTGGTGTTTGCTTGGAACACCGCGGCGCGCACGCGTGCGGCGGCTTCGTCCCGGTGCCGTTCGCTCGAGGCGCACACGCGCGCGAGCCGCGCCTCGTCTTCGCCATCGTCTGTCGGCCGGGTGCGCGCGAGCGTCGCGACGCGCGCGAGGGACTCGATCGCTTCGTCGAGCGAGCCCGAGCGAGCGAGCGATCGGCCGAGCACGCGCAACGAGTCCGCGTCGTTCGCGTCGATCGCGAGCGCGCGTCGAGCGGCCTCGATCGCTGGCTCGAGCGAGCCCGACTCGAAGTGCGTCCACGCGAGCAGACGCCAGGGGCGCACGTCCTCGGGGGCCTCGGAGCACAGCGACTCGCACGCGATGGCGCACTCGCGAAGGCGCCGCGTTCGACCGAGCGCTGTCGCGAGCGCGAGCCGTCGCTCGAAGGCCTCGCTCACGCCAGCTCCTCGGGGCGAGCTCTCTTGGCCAGCAGCGAAGGAAGCGGAGCGGGAGCGTCGTCTGCGGGCGGCGGCATCGCCGCGACGATCGCGACGACCACGGCGCACAAGGCGAAGATCGCCGAGAGCGCGAGCGTGAACATCGAGCGCGCGTTTGCCGCGGAAATCACAGACAGGATCGCCATGCTGAGCAGCACCGCCACGCGCTCGTTGCGCTGGCGGTCGAGCTGCGCGAGGTCCGCCCTCACCCGCTCGCGAACACGCGAGAGCTGCTCGTGCCGCGGGTCGACGCTGAGCGCCGCGTCGCACACGCGCTCGGCGCGCGCGAGGCGGCCTTGCCTTCGATAGAGCGCCGCGAGGTTGAACGCCGCCGAGCGAAGCCCTGGCTTCAACCGCAGAGCCTCGGCGAGCGCGGCCTCGGCGTCGCCGTCCGCGCGCTGCTCGAAGAGCGAGTAGCCGAGCTCCTCCCACGCGGCCCAGTAGTTCGGATCGATCTCGAGCGCGGCCATCGCCGAGTCTGCGGACGCGGCGAACGCGCGCTGGTTGGCGAGCACCCACGCGAGGCGCCAGTGCGTCGTCGGGTCCGTCGGTCGAAGCGCGACCGCGCGGCGCGCGAACTGCTCTGCGCGATCGTGCTGCGCGAGCGCCGAGTACACCCGCGCGCACTCGTCGACGAGCAGGGCGTCCTCGGCGCTGAGCGAGGCGACGCCCTCGATGACGAGCCGCGCTTCGTCCTTCGCGCCGGACTCGCACAGGGCGATGGCGAGCCGCGCGTGATAGCGAGGCGCGCGGGGCTGCAAGCGCACGGCCTCGCGCAACGGAGCGACGGCGTCCGAGTGCCGACCGGCGACTTGCAGGACAAATCCCAAGAGATAGTGCGTGTAGCCGTCGGACGGCGCCGCTTCGACCGCCGAGCGCGCGGCGCTCTCGGCCTCTTCGTGTCGGCCCTGTCCGAGCAGGGCGCGCGTGAGAAAGAGCAGCGCGTCGACGTCCTTCGGGACCGCGGCGAGCGCGGCGCGGGCGTCTTTCTCCGCGAGCGGATAGCGGCCGATCTCGAGCGCGGCCTCAGCCCGAGCCTTGTGCCTTCGCGCGGTGGCTTGTGCGTCCTGCGAGGTCACGAGCGCGCTCAGTAGTTGTTGCGGCGGATGTAATCCGCGATGTCGTCGTACTGGCCCGCTTCGTTCGCGTACTGCGCGTAGTTGCGCGCGGTCGAGAACCACTCGCGGGTGGTGGGCCGGATCTTGGCGCGCGCCTTCTCGACGTGCGCCGCGGTGATGGGCTCGATCGTCCCGCGCGCGATGGACTGCGTGAGCGCGAGCTCGGCCGAGGCGTCGATGAGGTGCTCGAGGTCGGCGCCGCTCCAGCCTTCGGTGTGCGCGGCGATGGCGTCGAAGTCGAGGTCGGCGACGGGCTTTCCTGTGGTCTTGAGCCGAAGGATCTGCGCTCGCGCGGGGCGATCGGGCGGCGGGACGAAGAGCACTTGATCGAAGCGTCCCGGGCGGCGAAAGGCCGAGTCGAGGTCCCACGGGGTGTTGGTCGCGCCGATGACGAGCACGCGCTCGTTGCGCGAGGCGAAGCCGTCGAGCTCGGCGAGAAACTGCGTGATGACCCCGCGCATCGAGCCCGAATGGAGCTTGGCGCGCTGCATTCCGAGCGCGTCGACCTCGTCGAAGAAGAGCACGGCGGGCGCGCGGCGACGGGCGTCTTCGAAGAGCTGGTGCAGCTGCTTCTCGGAGTTGCCGATCCACATGTCGAGCACTTCGTGCAGCCCGACGTTGATGAAGTGCGCGCGGCACTCGCCAGCGGTGGCCTTGGCGAGAAAGGTCTTTCCGCAGCCGGGAGGGCCGTAGAAGAGGATGCCGCCGCCGATTTTCTTGCCGAACGCCTTGAACATCTCGGGGTTCGAGAAGGGGTAGACGATCCGCATGCGGATCTTCTCTTTGACCTCGTCGAGCCCGCCCACGTCGGCGAAGGTCACGCGATCCGCCACGCTGGTGTCAGGGATCGCCGCGCTCTGCGAGGGCTCGGGGTTGGGGCCTCCGCCCGAGACCACGCGAAACCGCGCGCGCGGGTCGCTCGCGTCGCGGATCAACGCGTCCTTGAGCGCAGGCTCAGCGAGCTGCGGATCGAGCGAAATCGCGCGGTCGTAGTCGGCGAGCGCCTCTTTGTGCTGCCCGCGCTGGTGCCGCGCGCGCGCGCTCGCGATCAGGCCCTTTCCGTGGTTGGGTACCGACGCGAGCAAGCGCTCGCACGCGGCGAGCGAGGCGTCGGGATCGCCGAGCGAGAGCGTGCATTTCGCGACGCCGAGCAGCGCGTCTGCGCCGACCTTCGCGTCGCCTTCGCACTGGCGAAAGTGCTTGAGCGCGTCATCGTGACGGCCTGCTGCGACGAGCATGTTGGCGACGTGAACGCGGAGCGCGTGGTTGTCCGGCGTGCGTTCGAGAGCGTCGAGCAGCAGCGTGAGCGAAGGGTCGAGCGCGCGATCATCCATGGTCTGACGGCCACGGAGTATAGCGCAGCGCGGTCACTCCTCGCGTTCGCCCGTGTACTGCTTCTTTCGCTTGGCCTTGTAGCTGATCCGGATCGGAACGCCCTCGAACCCGAAGCGCTCGCGCATCTGGTTCTTCAGGTAGCGGTCGTACGAGACCGCGATGCTCTCGGGGAAGTTCGAGACCGCCGCGAAGCGCGGGGGCCGCACGCCCACTTGCGAGACGTAGTAGAGCCGCACCGAGCGGTTGTTTTGCACGGGCGGCGGGTGCTTCTCGATCACCTCTTCGAAGAAGCGGTTGACCTCGCCAGTGCCGACGCGCTTCGAGAACGACTCGTACACCTTGTCCACTTGATCGAGCAGCGCGCTCGTGCCGCGGCCCTCCTTCGCCGACAGGCGCAGGATCGGAATCCACGCGGCGAACGAGATCCTCTCGCGCGCCGTCTGCACGACCTTCTTCTCGGCCTGCGCCGAGAGCTTGTCGACCTTGTTGAGCCCGATCATGATCGCGCGCCCGCGCTCTTCTGCGAGGGCGATGATGCGCAGGTCCTGGTCGCTGAGGATCTCTTCGGTCGCGTCGAACAAGAGCACGACGACGTCGGCACGCTCGATCGTTCGGATCGCTTGCATCACCGAGGTGAGCTCGACCGGCGCGCTCACGCTGCGCTTGCGGCGCATCCCCGCGGTGTCGACGAAGACGTACTTCTTGCCGTTCTTCTCGACCATCGTGTCGATGGCGTCCGTGGTCGTGCCTGGGCGCGAATCCACGATGAGCCGGTCTTGGCCGACGAGGCGGTTGATCAGCGAGCTCTTTCCGGCGTTGGGACGGCCCACCACCGCGACGCGCGGAATGTCGTCCGCGAGGATCACGTCCTCGGCCTCGGGCGGCGGAAGCTTCGAGAGGATCGCGTCCTCGAGCTTCTCGAATCCGCGACCGTGCAGGGCCGAGACCGGGATCACGTCGGACACCCCCGCGCTGTACAGCTCGAACGCGTCGGCGTCTCGCTTGGGCGAGTCGGCCTTGTTCGCCACATAAATCACAGGGCGTTCGCTGCGTCGCAAGAGGTCGAGCGCCACGAGGTCCGCGTCGGTCAGCGGCACCGTGGCGTCGGTGACGAACACCGCGACGTCGGCCTCTGCGATCGCGAGCCGCACTTGATTGCGAATGCCCGCGACGACCGGGTCTTTGCCCTCGGGGTCGAACCCGCCGGTGTCCACGACGACGAACTGTCGCCCGCGGAGCTCCGCGTCGGCGTAGTGCCGATCGCGCGTCACGCCGGGGGTGTCTTCGACGATCGCGAGGTGCTTTCCGACCATGCGGTTGAAGAGCGTGCTCTTGCCCACGTTGGGCCTTCCCACGATCGCGACGAGCGCGCGCGAGCCTCGCGCCACGCGCACGTCCGCGGGGACTTCTTTGCGCCGAAAGCGCTCTTCTTCGCGGGCGTCGTCCTTCGCGCTCGCGTCCCCCTTCGCGCGCGGGCCGTCTTTCGCAGGCGCGTCGCCCTTCTTCTTCGTTCGCGAGGCGCCCATCACGCGCGCGCCCTTCGAACGCACAGGGCCCTTCGCACGCGCGGCGCCCTTGGTGCGCGCGGCCTTCCCAGGTTTCGACCTGATCATCACTCACTCCATCCGTTCACAAACATATCGAACAAGCCACGGTCATCGTCGTCGCGCCGGACCGCTCGCGCCGTAGCCGAGCCGGTCCATCGCGCTCTGGTTCTTCGTCCATCCCGGAGAGACTTTGACCCAGAGCTCCAGCATCACTTTTCGACCGAGCATCGCTTCGATCGCGCGGCGCGCGCGCGTACCGATGGCCTTGATCTGCGCCCCGCCCGCGCCGATCACGATCTTCTTCTGCCCCTCGCGCTCGACGTGGATCGTCGCGCCGATGTGCACGAGCTTGGCGCCCTCTTCGAAGCGCTCGACCTCCACCGCCGTGACGTACGGAAGCTCGTCCGCCGTCTCGTGGATCACCGCTTCGCGCACGCGCTCGGCGACGAGAAAGCGCTCGGGCCGGTCGGTGATCGCGTCCGCGGGGAAGAGCATCGGCCCCTCGGGCAGCAGGCCCAGGCACTCGCTCACGAGCCGATCGACGCCGTCGCGCGACTTGGCCGCGATCGGGATGATCGAGGTCCACTCGCGCGCCTTGGTGTACGCCTCGAGCGTGGGCAGCATCGCGGTCTTCGGACGCACGAGGTCGACCTTGTTCAGCGCGAGCAAGACTGGCTTCTTGAGGGAGGCGATCTCAGCGAACACGGGCGCGTCGCGCTCGAGTCCGGCGGCGCCGTCGGTCGCGTCGGCGACCATCACGACCGCGTCGGCGTCGGCGAGCGCGGCGGTCGCCTCGCGGTTCATCCGTTCGCCGAGCCGTCCGTGCGGACGGTGGATCCCGGGCGTATCGAGCACGATCAACTGAGCGTCATCGCGGGTGATCACCGCGAGAATACGGTCACGAGTCGTCTGCGGACGAGACGCGACGATGGAGACGTCCTCACCGACAAGCGCGTTGAGGAGCGTCGACTTGCCCACGTTGGGGCGGCCTACGAGTGCGACGAATCCACAGCGCATGGCAACGACGAGACCGCGGGCTTTACGACAGTACGTCCGCGCAAGCAACACCGCGCGGCGTTACGGTGCTACACCACGGCGCGAAGCATGACCGAGTTGCACGAGCTCAGCGCGAGCGAGGCCAAGGCCCTACTGGACGCGAAAAAGATCAGCTCGATCGAGCTTGTCGACGCCCTGTTGGGACGAATCGAGAAGCACGACGGGGCGGTCAACGCCGTGGTCGAGCGATTGGACCAGCGCGCGCGGCAAGAAGCGCGGCGCGCGGACGAAGCGCGGGCGAAGGGAGAGCCCCTCGGCGCGCTGCACGGGCTGCCGATCACCGTCAAAGAGTCGATCGAGATGGAGGGATGCGTCTCGACCCTGGGTTTGCCCAGGCGAACGTCGATCCGCGCCAACGCCGACGCGCCCGTCGTCGCCGAGGCGCGCAAGCAGGGCGCGATCGTGATCGCGCGAACGAACGTCCCGCAGCTGCTCCTCTCGTTCGAGTGCAGAAACCCGGTGTACGGGCAGTGCTCGAACCCGCGAAAGCTCACGCACTCGCCTGGCGGATCGTCGGGCGGCGAGGCCGCGGCGCTCGTCTACGGCGGCTCGCTCCTCGGGATCGGAACGGACATCGGCGGATCGATCCGCCTGCCCGCGCATTTTTCTGGGTGCGTCGGGTTCAAGCCCACGCAGGACCGCTGGCCCAACAAGGGCCTGGTCGCGGGCCTGCCCGGACAAGAAGCGATCCGCTCGCAGTGCGGCCCGATGGCCCGCACGGTCGACGACATCGACCTCGCGATGCGCTCGCTCGATTCGCAAGCGCTCTCGCAAAAGGACGGACGCACGCCGCCGATGCCCTGGCGAGCTGTGCAGTCCCTCGACAAAGTGCGGATCGGCATCGTCGAGCACGACGGGATCCTCGCGCCGTCGAAGGCCAACATCCGCGCCGTGCGCCGCGCAGCGCAAGCGCTCGAGCGCGCGGGCGTCGAGGTGGTGCCGTTCGTCGTTCCGGGCAACGCGGATGCGATTCGCGAGTATTTTTCGTGCCTCTCTGCGGACGGAGCGCTCACGGCGCGCGAGCAGGTCGGCGACGGTCCGGTGGACGTCACGCTCGAGTCGATGCTCATCGCCGCCAAGCTCCCGGCCCGCGTTCGATCGACCGCAGCGCGCGCGCTCGAGCTCACGGGACAAGGCTTGACCGCGATGATCCTGCGCTCGTTCGGAGAGCGCTCGGTGCAGGACTACTGGAAGCTCATCGCCGCCGTGCGCTCGCGGCGCTTCGCGATCGAGGCCGCGCTCGACGACGCGAAGCTCGACGGGCTGGTGCTCCCGCCGTTCGCCACCGCCGCGGTCCCGCACACGATGGGCGCGCAGTTCGCGCAAGCGGCGTCGTACACGATGCTCTTCAACCTCTTGCACTGGCCCGCTGGGGTCGTGCCCGTCACCACCGTGCGCGAAGACGAGTGCGACCGCGAGGCGACGATGGACACCGTCGTTCGCAGAGCGCGCGAGGTGGACCGCCAGAGCCTCGGGCTCCCGGTTGGAGTGCAGATCGCCACGCGCGCATGGAAGGACGAGCTGTGCCTCGCGCTGCTGCGGGTGGTCGAACAGTCCGTGCGCGCCGAGCTCGGAACTCCCGCGACGGTGATCGATCCGTGAGCCTCGCGCGGCGCGCGGTGCTCTTCGTGACCGCCGCGAGCGCAGCGGCGATCGCGCGCGCCGACCTGCCGCCCACGAATTCAAGTTCGCTGCTGCGCTCCCGCGCGACCGCGCCGTTGCCAGAGCTCCTGCCGCAGCTTCGCTCGGTCGAACCGGGGCCTGCCACCACGGGGCGCTCGCGCTCGATGCGGCTCGCAGCGCCGGACATCATCCACATCCCCGCGGGCGAGTTCATCATGGGCTCGAACGACGACGACCTCGAGCGCGCCCAGTCCGTGTGCGAGCGAGACAACGCCGTCGGCCCGGTGTTGGCGTGGGCGTGCGCGCGCGCGTTTCCGCCGGTCGAAGCGGCGCGCATCGTGGGCTCGCCCTGCGAGCGCCCCGCGTTTTGGCGGGTGATGTTCGCCGAGCTCGGCCGTCATCGCGTCGTGCTGGGCGCGTTCGCCATCGATCGCACCGAGGTCACCGTCGCCGCGTACGAGCGCTGCGTGATCGACGGCGCGTGCGCTCGCAACGCCTACGCGCGATCGAGCCCTTCGTTCGCAGGGGACTCGCAGCCCATGATCGCCGTCACCTGGCACGAGGCGCGCGCGTACTGCCGGTGGGCTCGCGGTCGACTGCCCACCGAAGCCGAGTGGGAGCGCGTCGCGCGTGGGCGCGATGGCCGCATGTTTCCCTGGGGAAACCTCTTCAATCCCCGGCTCGCCAACGTCGGCCAGGCGAGCCCCACGTGCCGATCGAGCGCCGATGGGTTCGAGTTCACCGCGCCCGTGGGCAGCTTCGCCGACGGCGCCTCTCCAGACGGAGCGCTGGACATGGCCGGCAACGTCGCCGAGTGGGTGAGCGACACGTTCGACGACGGCCCCGACCGCCCCAACGCCGAGCCCGACTGGCAGCAGTCCCGCTCGCGCTATCCCCAAGACGGCGTCCGCGTCTCGCCGCACCTGCAACAAGCCACGCAAAACCTCCACGCCTACCGAGGAGGGTCGTTTGTCCAAGGTCCCGCCTTCGCGCGCGCGGCGTTTCGCCAGCGGCTCGGCGCCACCGAACGCCGCGACTGGCTCGGCTTTCGCTGCGCGTACGACGGCGGTTGAACGACCGGCGCCTTTCGGCTACCACCGCGCGGCTCCAACATGGCTTCATCCGCACGTCGCACCGCGCTCGCCGCGATTGTTTCTCTTGCCCTCAGCGCCCTCGCCTTCGGCTGCGAAGAGGCCCCCATCGGCGCTCGCTGCGAGAGCGTGAATGATTGCGATCGCACCGGTTCGGGCACCTCGCGCGGCTGCTACTCGAAGTCGGATCCCAACCAGCCTTGCTCGGGCGCAGGCCAATCGTGCGTGTGCTGCCCAGTGCTCTCGATGCGCAACGCGAGCACCGACCACCCGTTCTGCCGCGGCGGACAAGTGATCGCGGACTCGGGCGTGCCCACGGATTCGGGCGTCGTGAGCGACTCGGGCGTCGCAACAGAAGCGGGGTCGAGCGCCGACGCGAGCGCGCAGGACGCTTCTTCGAGCGACTGAGAAACGACGAGCCTCGACGCTGTTAGCGCGGCGCGATTGCGTGGTACGTTATTCAACGGTTCGCGCTGCATGACGAATCGAGAGGGCGATGTTTCCGGGCAAGAGACGCTTCCCGCACCAGGGGCAGTGCGAGTGACGTCCGCCAGCGTCGCCATCGGCGAAGTGGTGCTGGGCAAGTACGAGATCAAGAGCGCGCTGGGCGTTGGCGGAATGGGCCAGGTCTTTCGCGCGCGACACCTGCGGCTCGATCGCGACGTCGCGGTGAAAGTGCTGCCGTCGAACGGAAGCGAAGAGCACGCGCTGCGCTTCGAGCGCGAGGCGGCGCTGATGACGCGCGTTCGCCACCCCAACGTCGTCGAGATCGTCGACTTCGGCTTCGTCCACGGAAAAAAGCCGTGCATCGTCATGGAGCTCGTCGAGGGCGAGAGCCTCTCGGCGCGCATCGAGCGATCGCGGGCGCTGCCGTGGTTCGACGCGGTGAAGATCATCCTCGGCGTGCTCGACGGACTCGAGGCCGTGCACGAGGCGCAGATCCTCCATCGAGACCTCAAGCCCTCGAACGTCGCGATCGCCAAGGGCCCGCCCGAGGTCGTGAAGCTCTTGGACTTTGGCATCGCGCGCTCGCTCATGCCCAGCGAAGGCGATCGTCGCGTCACGCGCACGGGCAACATCGTCGGCAGCCTCGATTACATGTCTCCCGAGGCGCTGGTGAACGACCCGATCGACGTGCGCACGGACGTGTACGCCGCGGGGATGATGCTCTACGAAATGCTCAGCGGGGGCTTTCCGTTTCGCGACGACGCGATGGCCGCGGCGTTTCGACGGTTGAGCACGGACCCGCCGTTGCCGGTCGCACCGTCGCACCTCGATCCCATCCCCCCGGGGATCGCGGAGCTCTCGATGAACGCGATCGCGCGCGACCGCGTCGATCGCCCCGCGAGCGCCGATGAGTTCGCGCACTTGCTTCGCGAGCAGCTCGTTCGCGCGCGTCGACCGGCGGAGCGCTCGTCGTCGCCGCACATCGAGGGCGCGCCCGCGAGCCCCAAACCGCCGCCCCTCGCGCCCGCGCCGGCTGCTGCAGCGGTCGCTCCCGTGCCGATCGCGCCCGTCGCGCCCGCGGCGCCGGCGATCCTCGCGATCGCCCCGGCGAGCGAGACCACCAAGCCCGCGGTGCCGAGCGCGATGCCGCCGACCGCGCGCGAGCGAAAGCCGACGCCGCCGCCGATGGCCGCGAAGAAGGTGTTGAAGGGTGTGGTCGTCGAGGCGCCGCGACCGCCGCCAGTGCTCTCGACGCCGCCGCCCGTCGTTCATCCGAGCGCGCCTCGCATCGAGAGTCCTTCGTCGTCGGGTCAAGCGATGCAGAGCCGCAGCGAGCGACCGCAGTTCGTCGTGCTCGCGCAGCTGCCGGACGGAAAGCTCAGCCTGGTCGAAGAGCGACGGTGGCTGTTCGAGCTCGTGCGCAACGCGGGCAAGGCGTACGCGCTCAACGCGGACGTGTGGTGCGCGGTGCTGTACGCGGTGGATTCAGCGGCGGCAGAGAAGCACTCGCTGGTGCTGCTCGACGCGCTCGAGTCGCGCTACCCGAAGGTGAAGGTGCTCGGCGGGACGATCTTCGACCCGAAATTCGAGCTGAAGACCATCGGGCCGAACGTCGCTGCGGCGGCGCTCCCCGACCCGATTCCGTCGTTGCTCGCGATGCTCGCGACGATGAAGCGCTGAGCGAACGCCGCACCGCCGGTGGAACAGCGATTGCGTTCACGCGCCCGCGCATGAGCCACTCCGCGTCCGACGTCCTCGAGTCCCCCGCGCCCCCATCGTCGCGAGCGACGTTCGAGTTGGGTCGTGAACTTCCCGCGGGGTTGGTGGTCTTTCTCGTCGCGTTGCCGCTGTGCCTCGGCATCGCGCTCGCGTCGCACGCGCCGCTGTTCGCCGGCTTGATCACAGGAATCGTCGGAGGAACGGTGGTCGCCTTCGCGAGCGGCTCGTCCACGAGCGTGAGCGGGCCCGCGGCGGGCCTCACCGTGCTCGTGGCGCACGCGATCGCGCAAGCCGGGTCCTTTCGGGCGTTTCTCACGGCGCTGTGCGTCGCCGGAGTGATGCAGTTCGCGCTCGGCGTCGCGCGCGCAGGGGTGTTCGGCTCGTTCATCCCTTCGACGGTGATCCGAGGGCTGCTCGCGGCGATCGGCGCGATCCTCGTGCTCAAACAGATCCCGCACGCCGTGGGTTTCGTCGGTGATTTCGACGGTGACATGGAGTTCGCTCAAGCCGACGGGCGCAACACGTTCTCCGAGATCCCGTTCGCGCTCGGCCATTTGCACGCGGGCGCGACGATCATCGCGCTGTGCGCGCTCGGTGCGATGCTCGCGCTCGAGCGGCTGCCCAAAGAGCGCCGACCGCGGTGGATGCCGGGGCCCCTGCTCGCGGTGCTCGTCGGGCTCGCGCTCAACGAGCTGTTCGTTCGCTTCGTTCCGGCGCTCGCGGTTCCGGCGCGGCTTCGCGTCGCGCTTCCGGCGCTCGACTCGGCGATGGCGCTGCGCGCTCAGCTGGTGTTTCCCGACCCGTCTGCGCTGTTGCGGGCACAGACGTGGAGCAACGCCGCGACCATCGCCATCGTGGCTTCCATCGAAACGCTGCTCTGCATCGAAGCCGTGGACAAGCTCGACCCGCTTCGTCGCACGACTCCGCCCAATCGAGAGCTGCAAGCGCAAGGTCTCGGCAACCTCATCGCGGGACTGCTCGGCGGAATCCCGATGACCGCCGTCGTCGTCCGCGGCAGCGCGAACGTGCAAGCCGGCGGAAGAACACGGTGGTCGGCGGTCTTTCACGGCGCGCTCTTGCTCATCGCGACAGCGGCGCTTTGGCCGGCGCTCAACCGAGTTCCTCTCTCGGCGTTGGCCGCGGTGCTGCTTCTGATCGGCTATCGCCTGACGCCCGTGGGGCTGTTTCCGCAGCTGTGGCGCAAGGGCTGGGCGTACTCAGCGCCGTTCTTCGCGACGTTCGCGGGGATCGTCGTGACCGACCTGCTCAAGGGCGTCGCGATCGGGATGCTGGTCGCCGTCTTCATCGTGCTTCAACGCAACGTCCAGCGCGCGATCGAGGTGCGCCGAGACGGAGAGAGGGCGACGCTCTCGCTCGACGGGCACGTGAGCTTTCTGCACAAATCACTGGCGATGCGACGCTTCGAAGAGGTCGGCTCGGCGCGCGAGATCACCGTCGACGGATCGAGCGCCACCCACATCGACCCGGACGTGATCGAAGTGATTCACGACCTCGCCGTGCGCGCTGAGCAGCGAGGCGTCACCGTCGTCCTCAAGGCCATCCCCGACCCGATCGGACTCTCCGCGCACTGAGCGTACACCGCGCCACGCGCTCGAACGAGCAACGCGCCCGACTACGCAGCGTCCGTGGCAGCCGCGATCGGCAGGATGCTCGTGCGGGTCTCGATCGGACGAAACTCGACGAACGCGTCGATCCCTGCTTCGCGCACGCGCAGCCGCCCCGTGCGCGGATCGTACACAGCGCCGTTGACCCGAAGCCGGCCCGCTTCGACGGCGCTGCGCACGACCGAGTACTGGAGCAGCGTCTCGGTCTGCACTGCGACGAACCGCTCGACGAGCTGCTCGATGCTCATCTCGTCGCAGTGATCGAGCAGGTCGAAGCCCTTCACGTCGGACGAGCCCTTGCGAAGCCATCGGTCCAAGTGCGAGCCCTTCGGGCTGTTGCCCATCACGATCGCGCGCAAGGCGCCGCACAGATCGTGGCCGCACACGACGATGTCCGGAACCTCCAGGACGTGGATCGCGTAGTCGAGCGCCGCCCCCAGGCTCGTCGACGCCTCGTCCTCGGGGTGCGGGACGATCGCCCCGATGTTTCGCACGACGAACAGCTCACCCGGCGCGACGTCGAGGATCAGCTCGGCGACCACCCGAGAGTCTGCGCACCCGATGTACAGCGCGCGCGGCGACTGGCCGTCGACGAGCTGCTCGAACGCGGCGCGCTTGGGCGCGAACACCTCGCGTTGAAACCGAAGATTGCCCTGAACCAGGTTCAGTCCGATGCGAGCGCTCATAGCGATCGGACCGCTTCACGGCACGTGCCAGCTCGGCTTTGCCGCGGTTTGCCGTTGGCGAAAGCTCCCGTCGGCGCGCGCCGACAACGGTCACGTCGGCCGATGCAGACAGTGTCGGGCCGCGCCGACAAGC
This sequence comes from Polyangiales bacterium, assembly GCA_046351515.1. Classification (GTDB taxonomy): domain Bacteria; phylum Myxococcota_A; class Polyangia; order Polyangiales. The sequence goes on along the minus strand of JAXLYJ010000005.1, from coordinate 215,916 downwards.
GCGCAGCGCAGCGATTTCGCTTTCGTTCGCCGCGAGCTCGAAGCGCGCGGTAAGAGCACGTCCCTCGATCACGCGCCACGCGTCGATGATCGAGAAGAGGTGAGTGATGGCTGCTTCGCGTCGGTCGAGACGATGGACGCTCGGGTTTGCGCTCGCGGTCTCGCACGGGCTGCTCGCGCTCGCGCTCGCGACGACCGTGGCGCTCGGTGGGTTTTCGCTGCGTCGGATCGACCACTATCTGCGTGAGCTGCGCGAAGACGAGCTGGGCGCGATCGACGAGCAAGAGGCGCTGCATCGCGCGATGTGGGCGGTCGAAGTGGCCATGCGTCACGCGAGCGACGCCTGTGATCGAGGCGCTCCGGACGAGTCGGTGCGCCCTCCTCTCGCCGAGGCGCTGCGCGTGCTGCGAGAGAAGGATCGGCACGTGGGCCCGCACGTGGGCGCGGAGATGCGGCAGCTCGGGCTTCGCTACGAGGCGCTCGCGGCGCAGTCGCTCTCGAGCAGCGCGTGCGTGGTGCTGCGGACGAGCGAGGCCCGCTCTGCGCGCAACGCGCTCGACACGCAGCTGACCGACCTGTGGATCGCGCAGTCGTTCGCGCTGCATCGAGAGATCGGGCTGCGCGAGACGCGCGCGAGGAGCACCGGCCAACGATCGCTCGCGATCGGCTCAGTGCTCACCGTCGTCGCGGTGCTGATCGTGGCGCTTCTGGCGCGGTGGCTGACGCGCTCGGTCGCCGGGCCCCTCGCGCGCATCGCGAAGGACGCATCGCGGCTCGGCCGCGGAGACTTCGCGCCGATCGAGCCTGTCGACGGCCCGCTCGAGGTCACCGAGCTCGCCGACGAGCTCGAGCGGATGCGCCACGCGCTCGCGGCGGTCGACGCGCTCAAAGAGAGCTTCGTGGCGTCGGTCTCGCACGAGCTGCGCACGCCGCTCGCGAAGATCCGCGAGGCGCTCGCGCTGCTCGAAGACGGAACCGCCGGCGAGCTCGCCCCGACGCAAGCCTCGCTCGTCGCCATCGCTCGACGCGCGTGCGAGAGCCAGATCACCCTCGTTAGCAACCTGCTCGACCTCTCTCGGCTGCGGGCTGCGAGCGTTGTGCAAATGCACACCGAGGGCTCGCTGCTCGACGTGGTGCGCGAGGCGGTCGCCGCCGAGCGCGAGGACGCGCAGAGCAAATCGATCGCGATCGAGCTCGAACACGACGCGGCGAACTTCGTGCGGACGATGGACGCCCCGCTCGTCGAGCGCGCGGTGGCGAACCTCGTTCGCAACGCGGTGCAGGTGTCTCCCGCGCAGAGCACGGTGCGCGTGCGCGTGCGAAGCAGCGACGCTCCTGCGCGAGAGGTGCTGCGGGACTCGCCGGTGAGCGCCGCGAAGCGCTGGGCGCGCGTGCGCGTCGAGGACGAGGGTCCGGGCGTCGCGCCCGAGGCGCGAGAGACGCTCTTCGAGCCGTTTGTGACCGCGCAGACCGGCGCGAGCCGCCGCGTGGGAATCGGATTGGGCCTCGCCCTCGCGCGCGAAGTGGCCCGCGCGCACGGCGGCGACGCGCGGATCGCAGAGACTCCCGAGGGCGAGCGCGGCGCGAGGTTCGAGCTGTGGCTGCCGCTCGAAGTGCACGAGAGGGCGCAGTAAGGGTTGCGTCCGAGCGTCGAACGCGGCACGACCGCAGGCGCACCGTGACATCGATTCCTCCCCGACGGTCTGTCGCTCCTCCTCCGCCGACCATCCTGCTCGTCGACGACGAGTCCGAGATGCTCACCCTTCTCGCGATGCGCCTCGAGGCGAACGGCTATCGCACCGAGCGAGCAGAGACCGTCGCCCAAGCGCGCGCGCGCGTCGTCAAAGGCGCGCTCGACGCGATCGTCCTCGACCTTCGCCTGCCTGACGGCGACGGGCTGACGCTGCTCACGGAGCTGAGGGCGCGGTGCCCGGACGTCCCTGTGATCATGCTCACCGCGCACGGGACCATCGACACCGCCGTCGAGGCGATGCGCCGCGGAGCGTTCGGGTTTCTCACGAAGCCGTTCAATCACCACGAGCTTCTGCAGCGCGTTCGCCACGCGATCGAAAACGCCGCGCTGCGCCGCGAGGTCGCGGACTTTCGTCGCATCGTCGGCGAGGAGGTCAGCGGCTCGATCCTCGGAACCTCTCGCGCGATCAACGCAGCGCGAGAGCTCATCGCGCGCATCGCGACCGCGGACGTGACGGTGCTGGTGACCGGCGAGAGCGGCACGGGCAAAGAGCTCGCCGCGCGATCGATTCATCAGCTCTCGTCGCGCTCGAAGCACCCGTTCGTCGCGGTCAACTGCGGGGCGATCCCGATGGAGCTGCTCGAGAGCGAGCTGTTCGGGCACGTCCGCGGCGCGTTCACCGGCGCGGCGCGCGACCGCGACGGCCTGTTCGCCGCAGCCCACGGCGGGACGCTCTTTCTCGACGAAATCGGCGACGCTCCGCTCAACGTGCAAGTGAAGCTCTTGCGCGTGCTGCAAGAGCGTCGGTACACACCGGTCGGATCGACGCACGAGCGAGAGGCGGACGTGCGCGTCGTCGCCGCGACGCATCGAGACCTGCGCGCGGACGTGAGCAAGGGGCGGTTTCGCGAGGACTTGTTCTTTCGGCTCCACGTCGTCCCGCTCGAGATGCCGCCGCTTCGCGAGCGACGAGAGGACATCGTCCTGCTCGCCGAGGTGTTTCTCGAACGCGCCTCCGCGCGGCACAACCTCAAGGTGCCCGCGCTCACGCGCTCGGCGATCGACTGGATGCTGCAGTGGCCCTGGCCCGGCAACGTCCGCGAGCTCGCCAACATGATGGAGGCCGCGTCCGTCCTCGCGTCGGGCAACGATCTCAGCGCCGAAGACCTCTCGCGACTCGCCGGAGCGACCGCGGCTCCGCCCCGCGCGACGAGCAGCGCAGGGATCGAGGACGCAGAGCCCTCCGCGAGCGACGAGCACCGCGAGAGCGCGCAGGACCCTCTGAAAATCCTCACCGATCCTGATCGACCGCTGCCGACGCTCAAGGACGCGCGCGACGCGTTCGAGCGCGCCTACCTCGTCGAGGTGCTTCGACGAGCGAGCGGCAACATCACCGCGGCCGCTCGGATCGCAGGTCGAAATCGAACGGACTTCTACGACCTGCTCCGGCGCCACAACGTTCGATGGAGGGACGAGTCGTGACGAGCCGCGACGAGATCCTCGCGCTCGACCGCGCGTTCGTGTGGCACCCGTACACTCCGGCGCACGACGACTCGAGCCCGCCGCTCGTCGTCTCACGCGCGGAGGGACCGCACTTTTGGGACCTCGACGGCACGCGCTACATCGACGGAAACAGCTCGTGGTGGGTCGCGACGCTGGGCCATCGACACCCGCGCTTGCTGCGCGCGCTCGAAGAGCAAGCGCGGTCGCTCACGCACATCGCGCTCGGGGGGCTCACGCACGAGCCCGCCGCGCTGCTCGCAAAAGAGCTCGTCGCGACGATGCCCGGCCACGACGATCCTTCGCTCGCGAGCGATCGGCGCCTTCAGCGCGTGTTCTACTCGGACGACGGGAGCACCTCCGTCGAGGTCGCGATCAAGCTGTGCGCCCAGCACTGCGCGCAAAACGGCCGCGCGCACCGACGGCGGTTCATCGCGCTCAGCGGGGGATTTCACGGAGAGACCGTCGGAGCAACGTCGGTCGGCGGGATCGAAGCGTTTCGATCGGTGTACGGGCCGCTGCTGTTCGACGTGCTGCGCGCGCCGTCGCCGAGCGAGCCGGACGGTTGGCAGCGATCCTTCGCGGCGATCGACGAGGCGCTGTCGAGAGAGAGCGACATCGTCGCGGTCGTGGTCGAGCCGCTCGTGCAAGGCGCGGACGGGATGAGGATCTATCCGCCTGAGTTTTTGCAGGCGCTGCGCGCTTCGTGCGACCGCGCCGACGTGTTCTTGATCGCCGACGAGGTCTTCACGGGCCTCGGCCGCACTGGGACGTTCTGGGCGTGTGAGCGAGCGGGGATCGTCCCGGACGTGCTGTGCTCGGCCAAGGGACTGTCAGGAGCGCTGTTTCCGTTCGCGGCCACCGTCGCCAACGACCGCGTGTACGACGGCTTTCGGGGCGGCCGCGAGCGAGCCTTTCTCTACGGGCACTCGTACTGCGGAAATCCCCTCGGCTGCGCGGTCGCCCGCGAGGTCCTCGCCGTGTATCGGGACGAGCGCGTCCTCGAGAACGTACAGAGAAACGGACCGGTGATCGAGCGAGCGTTCACCGCGATGCAACAGCGGTTTCCGTCGCTTCGCCGGGCGCGCGCGCTCGGCGCGATCGGCGCGATCGACCTCGGAGACACCGGCTATCTCGCGGACGCCGGCTGGCGCGTCTACGCCGAAGCCCGCGCGCGGGGCGCGTACGTGAGGCCGCTCGGAGACACCGTGTATGTGGCCCCTCCGCTCACGATCGACCGCGAAACGCTCGACGAGCTGCTTCGAATCGTCGAGGAGAGCATCGCGGCCGTGATCGGTTAATTCCACAAGATCCTACGATCGTGGTGTTATTGCGTCCTTCGAAGCTCATGCACGACTGGCTGCGCGTCGCACTCGAAAAGGTTCCGCTGTTGCACGGGGGCGTCCGCTCGGTAGTCGAGCGCTGTTCGACCGCAGGCGACGCGTTCTGGCTCTACGACTTGCCCGAGCTCGTCGCGTGGGTCGCGCTCGCGCGCGCCGCCGACCGCGGAGTGCCGCTGCTCTACGCGCACGCGCTCGCCTCGGAGCTGTCCCGCATCGCGCTCGCCGAGCCGACCTCGGCCGACCCCGTCGACAAGGCCAACGTGCTGTGGCGCCGCTCGTCCGCGTTCTCTGCGCTCGCCGCGCTCGGCGAGCACGCTGACGCGTTCGAGCCCTTCGATCCGCGACGCGTCGCGCGCGCGCAAGAGCACGTGTTTCTGGCGTTGCAGATCGGCGAAGCGCTGCAGGGAGTCTTCTTCGCGCCCGCCGAGATCACCCCGCTCGCGACCGAGCAGAGCAACGCCCTGCGCGGCGCGCTCGAGAGCATCGTCGGAGAGTGGGCCGCGAAGCCCTCGGACCTCGAGCTTCGTCGCCGTCACGCGCGGCTCATGGCCGAGACCACGCGCAAGCAGTTCAGCCTCGTGCGCGGCTCGATCGACCCTGATGACCACGACCCGCTGCCGCTGCGACGTTGGACGGACGTGCTCGCGGTCGCGGGCGTGGTCGAGGCGCCGGACCTCGGGGTCGAAGAGCTTCTGCCGCAGATGGATTCGCCGCGCGATTTGCTGCTCGTGCGCTGCTCGGACCTGGCCGCGCGCTCGCTCACCGCAGAGATCGGCGCGATGTGTGACGCGCTCTCGAGCGTGCTTCGCGAGGGGCTCTCCGAGGCCATCGACGACGCGCGCGCGGCGCTCGATCGCGTCGCGCAAGACGAGGGCCTTCGCGCGCTTCCCGCGTCGACACGCCGGTGGAACCGCGCGGCCGCCGCCAGCGCCCTCGAGTGCTCGCTCACGCAAGCGCGCGCCGTCGACGCCGGTCCAATGACGGCGACGCGCGTGCTCGCGCTGGTGCGCTGGGCCGCCGACCTCGGCGAGCGAATCGAGACCTGGTGCACGATCGAGCAGGACGAACAGTCGCTCGCGCGCGTGCGCAACGTGATCCGAGTGACCTCGGACACGCGCGACACGATCCGCCCCGACGAAGCGTGAACGCTCAGCGCACGAAGCGCGAACGTCCTTCGCGCTCCCACCACTCGCGGTACTGCTGCTGAGCGCGGTCGCGCTCGCGACGCGGGAGGTTGAAGTAGTAGCCCACGAAGATGCCCGAGAGCTTCTTCAGCTCTTCGCCGGCCTCGTGACGAATGTTCGAGTCGTCGTGGACGAGCGCTTCGATCAGCCACTCGATGCGGTGTCGTCCAGCGGCGCGCTCCCACCACTCGCGCCAACCGCGCGCATCCTCGCCGAAGTCCTGCCGAGCGAGAACGACCAGCGCGCGATGCGCCAGCGATCGGACCGATGGATCGCCGTCCGCCAGCCCCGAGAGCAGCGACGGAATCGCCTCGCTGTCGCGCAAGTCCGCGAGCGCTTGGGCGGCGAGGCGACGGCGCTCGACGGGGATGCTCGCGTCGGCGAGCGTGCTGCGCAGCGACCGAAGGACGCGCTCGAACTCGGGCAAGCGTCGGTAGGCGCGCAGCGATTCGAGCGCGATGCGACGGGTGGGCGCGTCCGAGTCGAACAGGCGCGTGCCGAGCCGCGTGAGCGCCGCGGGAAACACGACTTCGCCGAGGCACAACGTGGCGTAGTAGCGCTGCTCTGGATCGACGGACGCGAGCAGGTCGCTGAGCTTGCTGGCCGCGGCGTGGCGAAACATCACCACCAGGCGAAGCAGCGGTCCCACCTCTGCCGCGCGCGGCACGCGCGAGCGAGGCTCGGAGCGGTCGTGGTGCGTCGGCCCAGGAAAGTACCGAAACACCGCGTCGAGCGACCCTTCGCCGAGCGCGACGAGCTGCTCGGCCGTCGCATCGGAGAGGGATGAAGTGCGCACGACCTCGGCGACGAGCTTGAGCGCGTTGACCTCGTCCGCGGCGTCCACAGGGCGCGGTGGCGGGATCGAAGCGCCGCGCGCCGGGAGCGGGCCGATCACGTCGACGGCCACGGGGACGCGGCCTCCGTGGACGAACTTTCCGCTGCCTTCAGGCGCGCGCAGACCGCGACGAGTCACCTCGGGATCGCTGTTGAAGGCGACCTCTTGAGGCTCGGACGAGTCCGTTGCGGACCCAGAGACCGGCAGCGGATCGAGCGGCGGAATCTCTTCTCGCGCACCGCTCGACGCAACCGAATCGACCTCGGTGAGCGCGGGCGCCGGCGTTGGTGTTGGTGTTGGCGAGGCTGCGACCTCCGCCGCGAGCGCGGTCGGGGCAGCGCTCGTGACCGAGCTCGTCGGCTCATCTGCGCGCGGAGCCTCGCCCACCGGCGCACTTGATTGTGTGGTCGTGTTTTCAACGGCGGGCGCCTCGCCCTCGCCGTCCTCGGGCTCTCGCCCCGCGAGCGCGCGCAGCGACTGGACGCCGCGCTGCTCCGCGACGCGGCGCGCGATCGCTCCGACGGTGACCTTGGTCGCGTCGACGGCAGGCGCGCCTTTTCGGGCTTTGCGCTCACGGATGATGCGCTCGAACGCGTTCGCGGCGTGCCCGCAGATCGCGACGACCTCATCGAGCGCGGCGAGGTCGAGGACGTGCGGTCCGTGATCGGCCCACACAATCAAGACCACGCGACCGCCGATGTGGATGGGCACGAGCGCGACGGCGCGGGCCGAGTCTCGACCGAGGTCGCTGCGAACGACGGCGTCGGTCCCGCTGTTCGAGAGCGCTCCGACGACGGGCGCGCCGCGCTCGCGCACGGCGCGAAACGAGCTCGGGCTGTCGAGCGGAACCGCGATCCTGCGCACCATGGTGGCCGGCAACCCGTCGCCCCGCGCGTCGAGCCCCTCGGCGACGTCGCCTTGCACCACGAACAGCGCGACGTAGCGCAGGCGTTCGGCGGCGAAATCGAGCACGCGCGCGAGGATCGAATCGCGGTCTTGCGCCTGATCGATCTGCCGCAAGATGTCTTCGTGCGAGGTGCGCTCGACGGCGACAGGCTCGGTCGCTCCGTCACCAGAGCGCTCGTCGCTCGAGCCGTCGACGGACGGCGGCGCTGCGCTTGGATCGTCGCGGCGCTCGCTGTCTTCGTCCTCGTCGTCGTCATCTTCGATCGCCGCCGAGAGCGCCGAGAGCGCCGAGAGCACCGCGGTCTTGACCTTCACGCCGCCCGCCGAGCGCGCAGGCGCGGTCTCGGGGGCTTTTTCAGGAGCGACGGGCGCCGCGAACGTCCCGCTCGCGAGGCGATCGGCCAGCCGGCGGAGCCTCGGAGAGAGCTCGCTCCCGTAGTGCTTGGCGAGCGCCCACGCGAGGCGAAATCCCAGCGTCGCTCGCAGCGAGAGCGGCATCTTCGCGGCGCTCTCGAGCGTGGCGCGCGCGCCTTCGGTCGGCGGATCGACGACCGCGACGACGAGCACTCCGTCTTCGATGCGCAGCGGCAGGACGCGAAACGACTCGCACTGCAGTCGATCGAGCCTCGCGAGCGCGTTGCTCTCGGCGTTGGACAGCTCCAAGCGCGATGCCGGCGCGAGCTCGACGAGCTTGGCGCGCAGCCGCGTCAGCGTCTCTTCAGAGATGGCCTGCACTTCGAGCAGGTTGCTCTCGAGGTCACCGCCGTTGAGCACCTGACGCTGAATCGCCTCATCGAGCTTGTGCGGAGGCACCGCGTGCTCACGCGCGAGCAGGGCGGACAGCGTGGTCATTTGGGCATGGGTTTCTTACCGCGATCTCGCTCGCGAGGGGAAGCAATCCGCGCCGTCCTGCGCCGAGAGAAAGGGCGCGAAAGGCCCTCACCCAGCGCCGTCGCCGACGAGCGCGACGGCCATCGCGACGAACGCCGCCGCTGCGTGCTCGGTCCTGAGGATCCGCGGGCCGAGCGAAATCGACTCGAACCCGCACGCGCGCGCCATCGCTCGCTCGGCGTCGGTCAGCCCGCCCTCGGGCCCCACGAGCACCGCGAGGGGCCTGCTCTCGCTCGCCTCGATCCACGCGCGCGCGCTTCGTCCACCCGCCTCGTCGGCGATGCACCCGCGCCCCGCGCTCGCCGCGGCGCGCAACGCGTCGAGCAACGAGGCGCCCACGTGAACGTCCATCACGTCCGCGCGCCCACACTGCTCGCTCGCGCTCGCGCTCACCGCCCGCAGGTGCGCTTGCTGCGCAGCGGCCCGCGCCGCATCCAGCTTTTGCACGCTTCGCTCGCAGCTCACCGCGACGACCGAGGTCGCGCCGAGCTCGGCGCACGAGCGGACCACGCGCTCGAGCTTGTCGCCCTTCGCGAGCCCTTGGATCACGGTCACCGAGGCGCGGTCGGCGACGACGCCTCGGCGCGGCTCGCCCTCGAGCGCGATCGTCGCGCGCAGCGAGCGCTTGCTCTGCTCGACGCTCTGAATCGTGGCGTCTTGCTCGTGACCGAGCCCGTCGAAGACGACGATTCGCCCGCCAATGTCCAAGCGAAGCACGCGCGCGAGATGGTGCGACGCGCCTTCATCGAGCGCGCGAGCGCCCTCGCCCAGCTCGATTCGATCGACGTACACGCGAACGCGCGGGGCCATGGTGAGCGAGCGCCCGACGATCAGCGCGCGACGCGAACGAGCTCGGGCGAGACCCACTCGCCCATCTGTTCGCAGCGATCGAGGCGAAATCCGAGCGGCAGATACGCGTTCACGACGTTGTCGCGCTGCGTCTCGAGGATGCCCGACAAGATCAACGAACCGCCGTCGGCGACGAGCGCCGCGATGGGCTCAGCGAGCGGGATGAGCACCGAGGGCTCGATGTTGGCGAGCACCATCGAAGCGCGCTCGGTCAGGACATCGGTCGAGCCGACGCGCGCGTCGACGCGGTCTGCGAGGCCGATGAGCGCGGCGTTTTCGCGGGTCACTTCGATGCTGTCGGCGTCGACATCGCAGAGCACCGCGCGGTCAGCGCCCAAAAAGAGCGCGGCGAACGAGAGGATGCCCGAGCCGCAGCCGACGTCGATCACGAGCGGCTCTTTGCGCACAGCGAGCCGGCGCTCGAGCGCGGCGACAGCGAGCGCGGTCGAGGCGTGTTGCCCCGTGCCGAACGCGCGGCCTGGATCGAGCCGAAGCACGACGTCGCCCGGCTGCGGTTCGGGCTCGATCCACGAGGGAACGACCAGGATCCGCTCGCCCAGTCGAGTGGGCTTCCAATGCGCCTTCCACGCGTCGGCCCAGTCGTCGCCGACGATCCACTCGAGCCGCGCGTCCGAGGCAAACTCGTCGAGCGCCTCGCGCGCGAGCGACTCGTCTGTGAAGCTCGCCACGAGGGTGACGCCCTTCGGTCCGCCCTTCACGAGCGTCGAGGCGTCGCGTTGCTCGATGCCGTCTGCGCCGAGGAGCATGAGGCGGCCGCTGACGCCGTCGGCGTCGTCGGGCGTGCACTCGACGTGCACTTGTGCGAAGCGCGATTCAGTCATTTCGCTGGTCTTGCTGCGAGTAGGAGCGCGGTCAGTTTCCGACGACGTTGATGTTGAGCGTCGCGGGCTGGCTTCCCGACGCGCTCACGACGCCGATCACGATGCCGGTGACCGCGCCGGCAACGAGCACTCCGCCGCCGACCCACACCCACCATGGAATGCCTCCAGGCTCGGGCACCGCGATACGAAGCGGCGCAAACGCATCGCCGCGCGCTTGCACGGGCACGCCCGTCGCGTCGACCGCTTCGAAGTAGTACTCGACGAGCGGAGGGCGAACGGTCTCACCCGGCAGCGTCACAGCGAACGCTCCGCCGGACTGCGCTTGCGCGTCGACGCGACGAAAGATCCCGCTGTTGTTGTGCCGATACGCGAGGACCAACCGCGAGACGCGATTGCCCGGGTCGACCACGGTGGCCGTCAACGGCACGGGACGTCCGCGCTGTTGCTGCGGCGGCGATCGGTGCTCGATGCGCACCTCGGGCGGCGGCGCGTTGGACGACTGCTGCGTTCCGTTGTTGGTGTTCTGGGTGTTGGCGCGCGCGACGCCGGGGCGTCCTTCGGCCTCCCAACGCTCGCGGACGCGCGTGAAGAACTGCTGCACGCGCGGCGAGATGTCCTGCGACGGCTGCCGCGTCGGCTCGCGCGCGAGCACGAGGCGCCACGCTCCTTCAGCCTCGTCGTTGCGCTGCAGCGCCTGATACGAGTACGCGAGCAGCTCGTAGATGCGCAGCTCGTCTTGCGGGGAGTTTCCCGGGCGAATAATCGCCGCCGAGAGCGTCTGCACCGCCTCTTCATAGTGCAGATCGTCGTACTGACGCTGACCGAGTTGGATCAGGTTGCGCTGGCCCGACTGCGCGAGCGCGGGCGCTCCAGCGAGTACGGAGGTGAGTGCGACAGCGGCGGCGAATCCGTGCAATGCGATGCGCATGAGCTCGGCGATCGTACAACGCCTGCCGCCGCGCCCACCGTAATTTTCAGCGTTGCAGACGGATCTCGTCGCCGCCGGCGTTGGTGCTCGTCCGCGTCGTCACGGTGGTGGTCGCGTTCGTTCGCCGTACATTGTTCGCGCTGTGCTGCGTTCGGCGCACGGGCGCGGTCGTGGCAGCGTTGGTCGCGGTCTGCGTCGCGCTCTCGGCAGAGAGCGCCGCGACGACGGTCACGCGCTCGGCGATCGGCCGCTGCTCGAACGAATACGGCGCAAATCCCTGTTGAACGACCTCGAAGCGACGCGGACTCCCGCTCGGGTCGATCGCCACTTCGAGCGGCGTCGTCCCGAGCACGAGGCTGTTCTCTCGCACGGCCGCGCCAGACGGAGTGGACTCGATGCGGAGCACTCCGCGCTGCGCGGGCGCGGCGCCGTTCGTGGTCGGCTGCTGAGCGGTCGTCGTGGAGGGAGGACGAGACGCCGCGCTGCTCGAGCCCGCATTGTCACGGCCATTTCGAGCGGAGTTCATCGCGACCAGCGCGACCGCGGCGACGACCGTGAGGCCGCCAACAGCGGCGACGAGCACGGTCGAGCTCTTCTTGGGCCGCGTTTGCGCGGAAGAAACGGAGGTGCCCGCGATCGTTCCGCTCGGCTCAGTGGCGACGATGGTCGTCGCGGCGGTGGGCATCGGGATCGCGAGCTGCTGCAGCGCGGGGTCTTTCATCGCGCCAGACTGCGACCGGCTCGCGACCGTGACGTCTCCGCGAAACGTCGCAGCTACGTCGCGCAGCGCGTTCACCACGGACTCTGCGTCCGGAAATCTCGCCGCAGGGTTCTTCTCGAGCAGCCGTCGCACGATCGCCTCGAGCGCGGGGCTCACGTCGACGCCGGGCGCGCGCTCCTGCATCCACGGAACCGGCGCGTTGATGTGCTTCACCAGCACGTCCATCGCGGTCTTTCCGTCGAACGGCGTCAGGCCCGTGAGGCACTGGTACAAGATCACGCCGAGCGCGTAGAGATCGCAGCGATGATCGACGGGGCCAGCCGAGACCTGCTCGGGCGCCATGTACCTCGGCGAGCCGAGAAACGTGCCCTCTTGCGTGATGTCTTCGCGAAGCTCGCCCTCGAGCTGCTTGACCAAACCGAAGTCGAGGATCTTCACCGCTGAGCCGCCCTCGTCGCTCGGCACGAGCATCACGTTCGCGGGCTTCAAGTCACGGTGAACGAGCCCCGCTTTGTGCGCGGCGCGCAGCCCGCGCGCGATCTCGATGGCGATCGCGACGGCGTCCGCAGCAGGCACTGGCGTCGGGCCGCGCTGCAGACGCCGGTGCAGCGTCTCGCCCTCGAGCAGCTCCATCACGAGGTAGAAGCGCGCGCCGTCTTCGCTCTCGACGCGGCCATAGTCGTGGACGGTGATGACGTTGGGGTGCGCGAGCTTCGCGCTGAGCGAGGCTTCCAAGAAGAACCGACGCTCGACGGCGGGGTCCGCGTCGCGGTGGCCCGGCGACGCGTCGAGCACCTTCACTGCGACCGAACGACCGAGGGCGACTTGTTCGGCGCGATAGACCTTTCCCATTCCGCCGGCACCGATGCGGGACACGAGGCGGTACTTGCCGTCGATGAGCTGCCCCAAGAGCGGATCGTCGATGAGATCAGTCACGATCCGGGGAATGTAGCGCGAAATCCCGGGTTCGACGCTAGAGAGTGCGGCCCGCCGCGTCGCGTCGCGAGCAATTCCGCTCACAGAAGAACGCTCGCTCTGGTAGTGTCATACTTGGTCCACCGCCGTGACGACGAAGATCCGCGAGCTCGACGAAGCGCCTGCTGTTCACTCGGCGGACTACTTGCGGCTCGCGATGGCTTCAGAAGACCCGCGGGAGGCGCTTCGCTTCGCGGTCGAAGGGCTCGCGCAGGCCGACGAGGCGGTCGCGCGCGGAGAGGCTGACGACGCAGAGTCGCGGCTCTTGTTGTTGCGCGAGGTGTTCAAAGCGCACTTGCGCTCGGGTCGTCCGCGCTCGGCGCAGGCCATCGCGCGAAAGATGACTCGCCTGGGCGCGCTCTCGGAGGTTGCTCACGCGGACTATGGTCGCGCGTGCGCGGCGCTCGGTCGCTTCGAGCACGCCGCGCGAAGCTATCGGCTCGCGGCGCGGTTCGCTCCGGCCAATCGCCGCGCGACGCACTGGTCCGCCACGGCGATGGCGTTGTGGAACGCGGGGCAACACGACGAAGCCCTCGCCGCCCTCGAGCGCGCCTCGCGATGGTCGACCAACACCCGTCCGCTTCACCGCGCGCAGCACGCGATGGTCGAGCTGTCTCGAGGCCGACCCACGCCTGATCTCGTGGCCGCGGTCGCGGACCTCGACGCATCGCGCGCGGCCGAGGGCTACGGCCGCTTCGTGCTCGGAATGATCGCGCACCTGCGCGGCGAGAGCGCGAAGGCGCGGCCGCTGCTCGCGGAGTTCGTCACACGAAACAGCAACGACGCGATGCGCGCGGCGACGTTGGCCGGAGAGATCGCGAAGGCCCGCGCCGTGCTCGCGCAGGCCCGTCGCGCGGCGCGCTGAGGAGCACGCGTGGTCTCGATCGAGCTTCCGGTCTGGTTCATCGTGGTGTTCGCGTTCGCGTTCGGCGCCGCGTGGGGATCGTTTGCCAACGTCGTCGTGTATCGATGGCCGCTGGAGTTGAGCGTCGCGCACCCGCCGTCGCACTGCCCGTTTTGCAAGCACCCGATTCGCGCATACGACAACGTCCCGGTCTTCGGTTGGCTCTGGCTCCGCGGAAAGTGCCGCGACTGCGGGGCGAAGATCTCGCCCCGGTACCCGCTGATCGAACTGTTGTTCGGACTGCTCGCGGTCGCCGTGGCGTGGCGCGCGTTTCGTGGCGAGGGCGCGCACATGGCGGCGTGGGCCTCGTTCGTTCACGCGTTGGTTCGCTTCTCCGTGGTCTTCGCGCTCGGCGTGGTCGCGTTGATCGACCTCGAGCGCACGGAGGTGCCGAACTTCGTGCTGCTGTTCGCCGCGGCGCCGCTGATCGCGGGATTCGTGCTTCCTCCCCTCGCGCCCTCGGTCGATTGGCTCACGGGGCTCGCGGGCGCGGGCTTGGGCTACTTCGGACTGCGACTGGTGTTCATCGACGGAGTGAAGCTGCTCATCGGGCGCCCAGGAATGGGCCTCGGCGACGCGCATGTCCTCGTCGTGGTCGGCGCGTTGCTCGGCCCGTCCGGAGTGCTCTTCGCGCTCGGCGCAGGCGCGGTGCAGGGCGTGATCGCAGCGGCGATCGCGGCGGCGACGGGACGCAGGATCGGCGCAGACGACGTGGATGAAGTCGAGGACGAAGAAGACGAAGACGAAGACGAAGACGAAGACGAAGACAACGAACAGCACGACCGAGCGGCGCCGCAGCACGAATCCGAGGCAGCCGAGCGCGAGCAGTCCGCGAATGCAGCGACGAGCGACGAGCCCACCGCGACAACGCACGCAGCCGCCGCGGCGCCCGAGCCGGCCGCGCCCGACGCGACGACCGGGCGCAAACCGATGAAGTTACCATTCGTGCCGTTTCTTGCGCTCGGCGCCCTCGAATATCTGCTCGGGGCAGACGTGGCCCTCGCCCGCTGGCTCGACCCGTAACCGCACCGCTGCGGCAATCCTTGCGATTTCACGGAAAAGCAAAGCCAGCGGTAAAAATTTGTAAGCTGAAAAACTAGTCCTTCCGGCCGGGACTATTTTTCGTTACAAAAACAGAATGTCGCACGGCACAGATCGGTTTCGGTCCCTCGATGTGAAGAAGCGTTCCGTTGTGCTCGACGCAGCAGCGGAAGAATTCGCGTCGTTTGGGTATCTCGCAGCGAGCACCAATCGCATCGCCGCCTCCGCGAAGATTTCGAAGGGGGCGTTGTTCAGCTACTTCCCGACCAAAGAGATGCTCTTCGCTGGCGTCGTCTCGTCGTTGTTCGACCAGGTGCAGGCCGAGAGCCCCGAGCTCGTCGCCGCGCCGTCGAGCGGCTCGATCGACGGCGATCTGCGCACGCTCATGGCGCGCTTGTTCGCGCTGCACGCGCGGTGGCCCAAGCTCTTGCGGCTCGGCCACGAGCTCACCTTCGAATCCGCCCACATCCCCGACGCGAGCAGCCACGTCGAGCGCTTTCGCGCGCTGAGCGACGGGCACGCGCACGCCATCATCGAGCGCGCTGGCGCGGCGAACAAGCTCGCGACCAGCCCCGAGATCGCCACGCAGCTCGTGCTCTCGGCGCTCGATCGCCTGCGCGGATTGCTCGTCACCGGCAGCGCGGCCGTGAGCGAGCAGAGCGGATTCGACGCGCTCAGCGCGGGCTTGAGCGCCGCGATCGTGCGCGCCATCAGCCGCTGATCCGCGTGGTCGTTGCGTGATTTCCGGGGCGGGGCTTGTCCTGCGCCGGTGATTGCGGTACCTCTCCGCCCCCTCGTTGCCGGTGCTCGGCAACCGTGAGTTCCCTGTAAGTGAGCGTTGAAATGAGCCACCTCGCCAAGCTTCTCTCGTCGTCGAACAGCAAGTTTGCCACCCTCCTCAACGAGTCGAAGATCGATCCGATCCGCCTCGTCGCCGCCTCGCACCCGATCGAGTCGCTGCGCCACGAAGACAAGCAGATCAAGCGCGAGAAGAAGGCCGCCGCTGGCAAGGACGACGAGGCCGCCAAGGCCGCGCGCGCCAAGAAGCCCCGCAGCGGTCGCCCCGTCACCGAGCGCCTCGTCGCCGACGTCCTCGCGGGCAAGCCCGTCTCCGGCCCCGCCAAGACCCGCCTGCTGCGCGCCTTCAACGCCGTTCGCGCGACGAAGAAGCTCGCGGCCGTCGAGCTCAAGCAGCTCTTCTGAGAGCCCCGCTCTCTCCCCCCTTCTTGGCTCGATCGCGCTGAGCGAACGCTCTTGTGATCGGCCACCGCAACGAGACGCGCTGCGATGCCCGCCCCCAGTATGGACGCGTGGCGACGACGCTTCACCGCGCGCGTCTTGACGTTCGCGTGCGTCTCGCAGCTGCCCGTCACAGCGACGCTCTGCGCGCGGGTGATCCATCGCGGAGCTCCCGTCCTCGCGACGCTGCTCGCCGCGGCGCTGTTGCTCGTCGTGGCAAACGTTCCGCTCGTCGCGCGGCTTCGTGAGTGGCGCGACCACGAGCGACGCTCGATCGCCCGCGTGTGGCTCATCGAGCTGCCGTACTTCGCGTGGTTCGCTGCCGCGGTGTTCTTCGCGCTCACGTTCGCGCCCGCGGCGCTCGTCGCGTCGCTCTCGGGTCTCGCCCTCATCGACGCCCTCAGCGCGTGGGCCGCGCTCAGCGCGATCGTCGGCGTGTACTCGGTGTTCGTTCGCCGCTTGTGGACGCCCGTCGCGCAGGTGGACGTTCCCATCGTCAACCTCGACCCGTCACTCGATGGATTCACCTTCGCGCAGCTGAGCGACGTGCACTGCGGGCCGTATGTTCCGCGGTGGTTCTTGCGACGGCTCGCGAAGAGAGCCTCGTCGCTCGGCGCAGACGTGTGCGTCGTGACCGGCGATTGCATCACCGAGGGAGAAGGCTACGTCGACGACGTCGCTGAGCTCGTCGCGCACCTCCGCGCCCCGCGCGGCGTCTTCGCGTGCCTCGGCAACCATGATTACTTCGGGACGATCGACGGCGCTCGCCTCGCGCTCGAGCGCGGCGGCGCGACGGTCCTGCGCAACGCGGGCGCGCTCGTTCGAAAGCGCGACGAGGGCGCGGCGATCTACCTCGCGGGGATCGACGACAACTGGACGGGCCGCGACGATTTGGCGCGCGCGATGAGCGAAAAGCCCGAACGCGTGACCACCGTCCTGCTCGCGCACGACCCTTCGCTCTTCGATGCGCTCGTCTCGCGAGCAGAGATCGACCTGGTGCTCTCGGGTCACACGCACGCGGGGCAGATCGGCGTTCCATTTGTGACACACAGATTCAACTTGGGGCGGGTGAAGTTTCGTCGAAGCGTGGGGCTGTCGCGCTCGCGCGACGGCAGAAGCGCGATCTTCGTCCATCCGGGCAACGGAACGTCGGGCCCTCCCATTCGCTTCGGCGTCGCGCCGGTGATCGCTCGGATCACCCTTCGAAGAGCGCCCACGGGAGGCGGCTCGTGAGCGGCGCGCTGCTCGTCGCGGTGTGCTTGATCGCGGGTTGGCTGCTGCGAACGCGCGCGAAGCTGCCGGACTCGAGCTCGACCGTGCTCACGCGGGTGGTGATTGATTTCGCGCTGCCGTGCCTGACGTTTCGTGGGGTGCGCGCGCTCGCGGCGAGGCCGCGCGCGGGCCTGTGGATCCCGGTGGCGTCCGCGTGGGTGGCGTTTCTCGCGGCCCTCGCGATGCTCGCGATCATCGCGAGGGCGCGACGATGGAGCCGCGAGACGACGGGCGCGCTGCTCGTCACCGCGACCGTGGGAAACACCGCGTTCGTGGGGCTTCCGCTCATCGAGGGGCTCTTCGGTCGCGAGGCGATCCCGAGCGCCACGCTCGTCGATCAGGGCGGCTCGTTCGTGATCGTCTCGACGGCGACCGTCCTGCTCGCCGCCTCGTTCGCCGGAAAGAAATCGAGCCCCGCCGCGATCGCCAAGAAGCTCGTGACGTTTCCCCCCGTGGTCGGCTCGCTCGTCGGGCTCGCGACGAGCCGCTGGGCGCTGCCGACGGCGCTCGATCAGCTCGTCGAGCGCATCGCGGGGCTGGTCGTTCCGCTCGCGCTCTTGTCCGTCGGAATGCGCTTGCGACTCGACCCACCGTCCCTCCGCCGCGACGCGGGCGCGGTGCTCGCGGGGCTGCTCGTCAAGCTCGTGCTCTCGCCGCTCGTCGCGCTCGGCTTCGCGCGCGCGCTCGGGCTGCACGGCGTCGAGCTCGCCGTGACCGTCGCGCAGTGCGCCATGGCTCCGATGGTGACCGCAGGAATGGTCGCCACCGAGCACGAGCTGAACCCCGAGCTCGCCTCGGCCCTGGTCGCCTCGGGGGTCTTCGCCTCGCTTGCGACGGTCCCGATGTGGACCTGGGCGCTCGCGCGCGCGGGGCTGTGATATCTCATCGCGCACGTCATCCGTGCGAACGCGAACGCTGGGCCGAACGGCCATCGAAGTGAGCGAAATTGGCCTCGGCTGCTGGTCCCTCGCGGGCGAAGCATACGGCCCGGTCGAGCGATCCGTGGCGCGCGCGACGATCGAAGCGGCCCTCGACGCGGGCTGCACCGTGATCGAGCTCGCGAGCTGCTACGGAAAAAAGGGGGAAGAGATCGACTCGCTCGTCGGCGAGGTGATCGAGGGGCGCGACCGATCGAAGCTCCGCATCGTCCTGCGCATCGGCGTCGATCGCGAGAGCGATCCGCCGCGCAAGCGCTTCGATCGGGGATCGATGCTCCGCATGCTCGAGTCCTCGCTGCAGCGGCTGCGGACGCAGTACGTCGACGTCGTGCTGTTGCACAACCCGCTCTCGAGCACGCTCGAGCGCTCGTTCGACGCGCTCGACGCGCTGGCGTCCTTTCGTGAGCGCGGACTCGCGACGGCGATGGGCGCGAGCGTCGGCGGCTACGACGCTGCGAAGTCCGCGCTGAAGCAATCGATCGACGTCATCGAGCTGCCGTACAACGTGCTCGCCCCGAGGCTGTTGCACTCGATCGTCCCGGATCTGCAACGACTGCACGTCGGCGTGATCGCGCGCTCGCCGCTCGCGTACGGGGCGCTCGCTGACAGCTGGAGCGCGGATCGCCAGTTCGCCGCCGACGATCACCGCTCGCTTCGTTGGTCGGCGGAAGAGCTGGGTCGTCGCGTGCGCCAGCGCGAAGTGCTCCGCCCGTTCGTGAAGGACTCGGTGAGAGACCTGCGCGAGGCGGCGATTCGCTATGTGCTCGCGAACAACGCAGTGCACTGCGCGGTGGTCGGCGCGCGCACGCCCGAGATGGCCAAGGCCAACGCGATCGCCGCCGAGACGCTGCCGTACCTCGACCCCGCGGTGTTTTCGTCGCTCGGGCAGCGGATGGAAGAAGAAGGGATCATGAGCTGAACGGGGACTCGAGCGCTGGTGACTTCAGCGATGAAGTCGCAGCGGATCGAGAGCTCTCGTGGTCGATCGATCCGACCGATGGGGTCGGCATTGTCTTCCGTTTTTTTGCGTCGCGAACCTCGGGCGGGCTATGGGCGGTATGGTCATGGGACGCCCGCGCATCGGAGCTCAATTCGGACGGCAATTTCGCCCTGACGGTCACTTCGACCGATCGGCGGCGCACAAGCCCATCCTCGTGCTCGACGGCGTCGTGAAGGTGTTTCGCGCGGACGCGCCGGTGCTTCGTCGGGTGGACCTGACGATCGAGCGCGGCGAGTTCGTCTTCGTCACGGGCCCCTCGGGCGCAGGAAAGTCCACGCTGCTCAAGCTCGTGTACCGCGCCGAGACCGTGGATGAAGGGCGCATCTTGTTCTGCGGACGCGACATCGCGCGGCTCACCGACGAGAGCGTCCCGTTTCTGCGCCGCAACATCGGCGTGGTGTTTCAGGACTTCAAGCTCGTTCCGTACTGGACGGTGTTCGAGAACGTGGCGGTGGCGCTCGAGGTCGCGGGGATGCCCGCGCGCGTGATTCGCTCGCGCGTCGCGATGGCGCTCGAGCGCGTGGGGCTCGCGGGCCGCGGAGAAGACCTCGCGTCCGTGCTCTCGGGCGGCGAGCAGCAGCGCGTCGCCGTCGCGCGCGCCATCGTCAACGAGCCCGCGATCGTCCTTGCCGACGAGCCCACAGGAAACCTCGACCCCGTCCTCGCGCTCGACATCCTCGGCCTCTTCGAAGAGATCCACGAGGCGGGAACCACGGTGCTCTTCGCGACGCACGACCGCAGCTTGCTCGAGCAATCGCCGCAGCACCGACTCATCGTCATCGACGACGGACGCACGATCGAGGCGCGCCAGGGGCTGCGCGCGGTCGGCGGAGCCATCGCTGCGCAGCGCGGTCACGCCGACGCCGATGACGCGACGGCGACCGCGCGTCTGCCGCTGTAATCACCGCCGCCACTGCCGCGCGCGGAGCTCGTTTTCGACTGTGAGGAGCCAAAGGTATGAAGGTCGTTTCGCGCGCGTTGCGCGGCGTGCGTGAGCACGTGCGCACTCAGGTTGTCAGCGTCGCTACCGTCGCGCTCGCGCTGTTCTGCCTCGCTGCATCAGCGCTGGTCGCGCAGAACATCAACGATCTCTCGCGCCGCTGGGGCGGGCCCGTTCGTATGACCGTCTACCTCGCGGACGGAGCCAATGCGGAGCAGGTCGACGCCCTTCGCGCCGCGCTCGGATCGCTGCCCGAGGTCTCGAGCGCCCGCTACGTCTCTCCCTCGGAGTCTCGCGCGCTGGTCGCGGGCGACGACCGCGTGATGGCGTCGGCGAGCACCGAGCTGTTTCCTGCCACCGTGGAGCTCTCGCTCACGCCAGGCGTCGCGGACAGCTCGCGCATCGAGTCGCTCGCCTCGCGCGTCCGTCGCCTCCCCACCGTGAGCGACGTCGAGACCTACCAGGGAATCACCGGACAGCTGCAGTCGGTCCTCTCGGGCGGACGCAACGCGACGGTGATCTTCGGCCTGATTGTCCTTCTCTGTGCGATCGCGGTCGTGAGCAACACGGTCCGCCTCTCGCTCCACGCTCGGATGCGCGAGGTCGAGGTGCTGCGCCTGGTCGGAGCCTCGCCGCGCTACGTCCGCTCGCCCTTTCTCGCAGAGGGCGCGCTGCTCGGCGGCGGCGGCGCGGTGCTCGCGCTCACGCTGCTCGCGATGGTCTTCTTCACGCTCCGCGGCCGGCTCGATCTCATGTCCGGCTCGATCGGAATGCGCCCGGTGTTTCTCTCGATCCCCGTGGTGGTCCTGTTCATCCTCGGCGGCGCTGGGCTCGGCGCCACGGGAAGCGCGCTGGCCGTTCGTCGCTGGCTGAAGGTGTGATCCACGATGGCAGCTCGAATCAACGAACGTCGAACGCTGGCTGCCCTGTGCGCGATCGCCATCGCAGCCGGGGCGTCGGCGCAGAGTCTTCCAGCGAATTCGCAGGCAGATACAACGGCAGCGCAGTCTCCCGCAGAGCGCCTCGCGACGCTCGACCGAGCGATCTCGGACGCCGACTCCGAGGTCGAGCGGCTCGACGCGCAGGCGCGACGGCTCTCACAAGAGGCCGAAGGACTGCCCGCGCGCGAGCAAGCGGTGCGCGAGCGCGCGCGTCGGGAGACGCGACGGATGTATCACCTGCGCCAGGGCGCGTTTCTCGCGCTGCGAGGCGGGCCAGGATCGCTGCTCGAGCACATGTCTCGCGTCGCGCACACGCGGCGTTCGCTGGTCTCTTCGCTGGATGAGCTCGACTCGGTGCGCCGTCGCTCGACGGAGCTTCGCGCCGAGCGCGAGCGCATCGAGCGAGAGAAGACCGCGACGCAGCAGCGTCGGGTGGACCTCGCGGCGCGCAGGCAGCAGACGGAGCTGTTCGGCGGATCGGGATCGCTCGGCGTCGCGGCGGTCGCGCCCAACGTGCTCGGCGGATCCGTGACCGTGTACGGAGGCCGCGGTGGAGACACCGCGAGCGCGACCTTCTCCGAGAGCGCGGGGCGATTGCTCTTGCCGATCGCGGGCCGCGCTGAGCTGCGTCGCGTGCAGCGCGAGGGCGCCGAAGGTCCCGGCATCGAAGTGCGCGCCGCCGTCGGAACGCCGGTTCGCGCCGTCTATCCCGGCCGCGTCGCCTTCAGCGATCGCTACGGCGCGTTCGGCCGACTCGTGATCCTCGATCACGGCGAGCACTACTACACGGTCTCGGGCAACCTCGGGACCGTCGCGGTGCGCGTCGGCGAAGAGCTGCCTGCGGGCGCGGTGCTCGGGACCGTGGGAGACGAAGGACAGGGCGCGCACTTGTACTTCGAGGTTCGCCACGGCTCGGACACGATCGATCCGATGCCGTGGTTCGGCATCCAAGCGCCGAGCGCTCCGTGAGCGCGCACGCTCGAGGCTGATCGCAAGGATCGCTGAACAATCCCAGCGCATCGCGATCGATCCCCCCGTCGCGCCTCGGACCTTCGACCACCCCCTACGAACGGCTCACGGCTCGCGCGACGCTCGCTACTCGAGCTGCGTGTAGAGCGTGTACATCCCGCCCGTTCCCGAGAGCGCGTCGACGAAGAGTCGATACGTGCCAGGCTCGAGCGTCAGGTCGATGGTCGAACGCGATCCGAGCGTGCAGTTGCTGCCCATCGTGGTGGCCGGCATCCCAGGGCACGCGTCGTCGCGGGTGATGTACATCACGTTGAAGAAGGTCGAGTCGAGCAGGGCTGTGAAGCGACGCGTGCGATCGACGCGGACCTGATAGACCACGTCGGGGCCCGTCGAGCTCGCGCAGCTGCCGCGGTAGTCGTTGGTGAGGCCCATGGTCGTTCCGCGAAAGAGCATGCGATCCGCGGTCAGGCCGATGGCCGCGGCGCAGGTGTCACCGCCCATCGGCGTGGTGACCGAGACCGGAGCGTACGTGTTGAGGCGCACTTGCAGATCCGCAGGGCGCGAGCTCTTCACGGTGACGAAGTACGTTCCGGGATCGAGGCCGAGCGCGAGGGCGCGGCCTGCGGTGGAGTTGGCCACGCACGCGCGCTCGTTGGCGCCCGAGATGGGACACGCCGTGTGAATCGCCACGGCGACGTAGTCCGACGAGCTGCCCTGCGCCGTCACGAGCACGTCCTGGCGCTCGGTCAACGTGAAGGTGAGCACGCCGTCGCGTCCCGAAGAGAAGCACGAGGGGCGATAGTCGTTCTCGAGCGCTCCAGTGTTGACTCGAACGGGCGCCGCCGTCGTGAGCGCAAGCGCGCTCGCGCACGTGTCTCCCATCGGGGGCGGCGTCGGGTCCGAGAACGTGGCCGTCATCGAGAACGCCACCGGGTCGAACGACTCAACCGCGACGTAGTACGTCCCCGCAGGCAGCGAGAACGCGCGAAACGTCGGGCTCTGCCCAGACTCGCAGCGCAGCGTCGTCGGAGAGCGCTGGCAGTTCGCGAGCAGCGAGATGTACAGGTTGTCCAAGCGACCGGCGGCCGCCGAGAGCGTGACGTTCTTCGGCTCGGTGAGCGTGAAGCGATAGAACACATCGCGCGCGCTCGAGCCGCAGCTCGTCGAGACTTGATCGGTGACGCCGATGAGGTCCGAGCGAAACGTTCCGCCTGCGGGAGCGGGGATCTCGATCGCGTCCGCGCACTGGTCGTTCGTGGGCGCTGGAGTCGCCGGCAACAGGTTCACCGTGAGGTCGACGGGGCCGCGCACGGACGAGCCGACGAGGATGAAGTACGTGCCCGCCGGCAGCGAGTGACGTCGAATCGTCCCGGGAAATCCCTGGTCGCACTCGAGCGTGTCCATCGTCGCGCTCCCGCCGCAGTTCGACTGCAGCGCGATCGCCGTCACGCCGCTGTCCGAGCTCGCCGTGATCGCGATGTCCCTCGGCTCGGTGAGCGTGAAGCGCGCGACGGCGTCGCGGGTCTGTCGCGAGGCGCAGCTGAAGACGTAGTCACCCGGCGTCGCGGTGAGGTCCATCGTGAACGTTCCGCCTCGCGAAACGTCGAGCGGATCGTCGCAGCGATCGTTGGGCGCCGATCGACAACCGCCGGGCTCGGCCGAATCGACCATCCCGTTGCAGTTGTTGTCGATCATGTCGTTGCAAATCTCTGCGTTCGTCGACGCGACGCGCGGGTCCGAGTCGTTGCAGTCGCGGCCGATCCAGCAGGTCAACACGCCGGCGTCGTTGCGCGTGGCGTCGCCGAGGCCCGCGTCGCCCGAGGCGCACATGCGATCCCAGCAATGATCGTCAGGATCGCCGTCGCCGTCGCGGTCGAGCGGTTGGTTTACACACGAGCGCGTCGTTTCGTCGCAGCGATCGGCGGTGCAGACCTCGTTGTCGTTGCACGTCACGGGATCGCCGCGCATGCAGCCCCGACGGGTGTCGCAGCGCTCGAGCCCGTCGCAGTACACGCCGTTGTCACAGCGCATCGCGTTAGGAATGTTCTCGCAGCGACCGTTGGTCCCGCACAAATCGTCGGTGCACTCGATCCCGTCGTCGCACTGCGCGTTGCGCGTGCACGACCTGCCGAGCGAGCCCGTATCGGGCCCGACGTCACCGACGACCGTGTCGAGAACGACGATGTCGGACACGGTCCCGTCCATCGCTTGCGCGTCATCGACGCCGCTGTCCTCGGTGATTCGAGGGGTGCTGCATGCAGCGGTACCGAGCGCGAACGCGAGCAAGGCTGAAGCAAAGGGTGCGATCGAACGAGGTCTCAACGGGTCCTCCAACGCGTTTGAGTATGCCCGACGGAATGCAGTCGCGGTATAGAAGCCCCGCGATCATGCAGCACCAACGTCGGGCGAAGATCGTCTGTACCATCGGCCCCGCCTCGAGCACGCACGAAGGACTCGACGCGCTCATGGCCGCCGGGATGGACGTCGCGCGCCTCAATTTCTCGCACGGCACTCACGATGACCACCGCAAGGCGATCGACGCGATCCGCGAAGTGTCCGAGCGCCGTCGAAAAGCCGTAGCCATCCTCGGCGATTTGTGCGGTCCAAAGATCCGCCTCGGCAAGCTGGGCACGCCCTCGCGCGTGCTCGCTCAGGGCTCGACGGTCGAGCTGTTCGCGGGCACGCAGAGCAGCGACGAGTCGCTGCCGATTCGCTATCCCACGATCGCCAAGGACGTCACGCCCGGCGACATGATCCACCTCGACGACGCGCGCGTTCGCCTGCGCGTCGAGTCCGTCGACGGAGAGCGCGTTCGTTGCGTGGTCGAAGAGCCGGGGCAGGTTCGAGACAACGTCGGCGTGCACTTGCCGTCGGGGCAGCTGCAGATGGAAGCGCTCACCGCGAAGGACAAGCAGGACCTCATGTTCTGCCTGTCCGCGGGAGTGGACTACATCGCGATCTCCTTCGTGCGGTCGCCGGACGACGTGCGCTTCGTCCGCGAGATCTGCGACGCGTGGGGCGCAAACGTCCCGCTCGTGTCCAAGATCGAGACGCCGCAGGCCATCGATCGACTCGACGAAATCGTGCACGTCTCGGACGCTGTGATGGTGGCGCGCGGCGACTTGGGCGTGGAGTTTCCGCCCGAACACGTGCCGGTCCTGCAGCGCAAGGTGATCGACAGCGCCGTGAAGCAGCGCAAGCCGGTGATCGTCGCGACCGAGATGCTGCAGTCGATGGTGAAGAGCACGCGGCCGACGCGCGCCGAGGCGAGCGACGTCGCGCACGCGATCTTCGACGGCGCCGACGCCACGATGCTCTCGCAAGAGAGCGCGTCCGGCGATCACCCGGCGTTGGCCGTCTCGATGATGGCCAGGATCGTGACGACCGCCGAGGCCTCGCCGTACTACGCGAGAAAACCGCCGCCGCCGCCGCCGGTTCCCGCGCCGTTTCCCGAGGCGCTCGCGCGCGTCGCAGTGCAAGCGGCGCACGACGTGGGAGCGAAGCTCATCGCCGTCTTCACCCAGGGCGGCGACAGCGCGCGCCTGGTGGCGATGGAGCGTCCGCAGGTGCCGATCATCGCGTTTTCGCCAAACGAAAACATCCGTCGCCGGCTCGGCTTGTACTGGGGCACGACCTCGCGCGTGATGGTGGCCGTGCGCGACACCGATGAGATGGTCGACCTCGTGCAGAAGCGCTTGATCGGCGAGGGTCTCGTGCAGCCCGGCGACCGGATCGTCGTGATCTTCGGCGCGCCCGTGAGCGTCAAGGGCCGCACCAACTCGCTCCGCGTGCACACCGTCGGGCCGTGACCGCGCAGCTCTCTCGACTCCCCGCCGCGCTCGTCTCGCTCGACGGCGATGGGCTCATCGTCGCGAGCAACGACCGCGCGCGCGCGCTGCTCGGGACCGATGCGACCGGCGTTCGACTCGACTCGATCGCGCTCGAGCTCGACGCTCCATCGATCCGTGAAGCGCTCGCCAACGCGGCGGCGACGGACAATTTGTTCGTGCATTTTCACACGCCGACCGGGCAGATCGTCGCCGTGGATCTGTGCTTGGGCCCAGCGCCAGCGAGCGCGGCGGAGGTTCGCTTCGCCCTGCTCGGCGACGCGCGGCCGCGGCTCGAGAGCGAGCGCGAGTACGAGCAGCGCGCAGGCACGCTCGCGTTCGTCGCAGAGCTCGCCGAGCTGTTCGCGGGTGAGCTCGACGCGCAGCGCGGCTTCGAGCGAGCGATCGCGCTCGTGCGCGAGTATGTCCCAGGCGTCGGAGTGGCGATCGCGCGCGCCGATCGTGACGGGCGAGTCGTGGCCCTCGTCGGAGCGCGAGGCGTCGCGCCGACCGCCCTCAGTCGTCTGCTCGAAGCGCGCGTCGACGAGTCCGGCGACGTGACCGAGAAGGCGGTCTCGCGCATCACCGCGGCGCTCGCGGCGGACTCGTTCGTGATGGTTCGGCCGCTGATCGCCGCGGACAGCCCCGTCGGGGTCGCGCTCTTCACGGCGAATCGCGCGCTCGCGTCCAACGCCATCGCGCTGCTCGCGCTCGCGGCGCGCACGTTCTCGGTCGCGCTCAGGGCGGCCAAGGCGATGGACGATGTTCGGGTGCTCGACGCCGAGCGCACGCAGCTGCTCGACTCGATTCCGGTGTGGGTGTTTCGCCTCGATGACAGCGGGCTCAAGGTCGAGTTCGTCAACGGCGCGGTGGCGCGCGGGCTCGGCGTGCACGACGGCGATCGCTTGCTCGGCGTCGCGCTGCTCGAGCGCTTGGCCGAGGCGCGCGACCGAGAGCTGTTCGAGCACGCGCGCACCGAGGCGATCGAGCACGGCGAGTCGCGCCCGGTCGAGCTGCGATTTCGCAGGTTCGACGCGAAAATCGTGGTGATTCGCACGCGCCTCCACCGCGTCGCCGCGGGAGAGAGCGCGCAGCGCGTCGAGGGAATCGGGCAAGACGTGACCGACGAGCTCGAGACCCGAAAACAGCTCGTGCACACCGACCGGCTCGCGTCGCTCGGCGCGCTGGCCGCGGGCGTCGCACACGAAATCAACAACCCCGCCGCGTTCATCCTGCTCGGGACGCAGCAGCTCGGTCGGCTGTTGCAGCAGCTACCGACGGACGAGGCGTCGAGCGCGACGCGCGCGCGCATGACCGAGGTCGTCGGAGACCTGCACGACGGAGTGCAGCGCATCGCGCAAATCGTCGGAGAGCTGCGGATGTTCGCGCGCATCCCAGAGAGCGCGGTCTCGACGCCGGTGGACGTCAATCGGCTGATGACCTCGGCGGTGACGCTCACGCAAGCGGTCGTGAAGAGCCGCGCGAAGGTCGAGCTCGACCTCGGCCAGCTGCCGCCGTTGCCCGGCGATCACGCGCGGCTCGGGCAGGTGTTCGTGAACTTGTTGGTGAACGCGGCGCAGGCGATCCCCACGGGAGATCCCGAGCGGCACTGCGTGCGCGTCGAGACCCGTGAGCAGAGCGGCAGCGTGATCGTGCGGGTGAGCGACACGGGCGTAGGCATCCCCGAAGAGAACCTCTCGCGGGTGTTCGATCCGTTCTTCACGACGAAGGGCCCCGGCGACGGGACGGGGTTGGGCCTGACAATCTCGATGGACCTGGTGCGCCGCGCTGGCGGCACCATCGAAGTGCAGAGCGAAATCGGCCGCGGAACGACGTTTACGATCACCCTCCCCGTTCGCCACTCCGTTCGATCGTCGCATCCTCCGGTCTCGCGCCCGAGCGAGCCGCCGACGGGCGGGCGCGTGCTCGTGGTCGAAGACGAGCAAGCGCTGGCGATCGCGCTCTCTCGCGGGCTGTCTCCTCGCTTTCACGTCGAGCACGCGAGCGACGGCGTGCGCGCGTTCGAGCGGCTCACGCGGGAAGACGCTCCGCTCTACGACGCGGTGCTCTGCGACCTGCGCATCCCTGGCATGGACGGACCTGCGCTCTTCGACGCCACGCGAGAAGCGCGGCCCGCGCAGGCGACGAAGTTCGTGTTTCTCACGGGCGGCGCGATCACCGACGAGCACGTGCAGTTTCTCAGGGCGTGCGGAAGGCCAGTGCTCGAGAAGCCCTTTCGCATGGAGGAGCTCGACGCTGTGCTCGCGGACGTAATCACCGTCGCGGGCGAAGATCGCTGAGCGTTCACGGCGTGACGAGGGCCGCGGCGCGCTCGAGGTCCGCTTCGGCGTCGGCGCGCGTTCGCTGCAGCGCGACCTCTTGTTCGCGAGCGTCCCAGAGCGTCCGATACGCGTCGAGCAGATCGACGATCGAGAACGTGTTCGAGCCGTGACCGCCGATCTGGTAGGTGGCCTCTGCTCGACGCACGAGGTCCTCGGCCACGCTGAGCGCGTCGGTTCGAAACCGATCGAGCGCTTGCTGTGCGTGCGACCGCGCCTCCCAAGCGCCTCGCACTTCTTCGACGACGCGGCGACGCGTAGCCTCTTCGAGCTCGCGGCCGCTCTGCGACTCGGCGCGCGCCCTGCCGATCAAGCCCTGATTGCGGTCGAACGTCGGCAGCGTGAGCGACAGACCGCCGATCACCGAGAGGCTCGGCTCGCCCGCGGTCGCGTAGGCGCCGAGCCACACGCCCGGCACAGGAACGGCATCGCTCTGCCAGCGACGCACGCTCGCCTCTGCCGCGCGCACGCCGCGACGCGCGAGCTCGATGTCGGGCCTTCGCGAGAGCGCGCCAGCGACGAGCGCGTCGAGGTCTTCGGGGCCGCGAAACGCCGCGAGGCCGCTCAGCGTGATGGGCAGGGGCGACGGGCGCTGCTCGCCCACGAGCGCGACGAGCCGTGACTCTGCGCGAGCGCGCTCGATCGTGGCGTTGTCCCGCGCGGCGCGCAGGGTCGAGAGCGCGAGCTGCACGCGGATCCTGTCGTATTCGGCGTTGGTTCCCGCGGCGGTTCGTCGCGTGATGATGTCGAGCACGCGAGTGATTTCTTGGAGGTTGCGCTCGGCCACGACCAGGCGCGCGTCGGCGTACGCGCGCTCGACCATCGCGTCTCGGAGATCCGCGGCGCGCGCCCAGAGCAGCATGGCGACGTTGACCTCAGCGAGCGAGAGCGCGGCGTTCGCAGCGGCGATGCGCGCGGAGATCTGCCCGAAGACCGGCAGTGAAAATCCGACTTGAGCGCCGACGTTGATGCGACCGTCCGGCGGTGTTCCGACGGGCGTGCCCATGAAGTTGATCGAGAGCGTGGGGTTGGGCCAGAGCGAAGCGGTGATGATGTCGAACCGGCTCGCGCCGAGCTGCGCCCGAAGCGCGGCGACGTCGCGGTTGGACGCGAGCCAGCGACGAACGATCTCTGCTTCCGTCATCGAAGGCTGCTCGATCACCGCGGGCGCCATTCGAAACGGAGGAACGGGCGCCACGCTCGGCGCCACCGCTGCCTCGCTCGCGCTCTGCGTGCGCGCCTGCGCAGCGACCGAGCTCGGGACGAGCAGCGAGAGCCATACTGCCGCACCCAGAGGAACATCGCCCCACGACCGTCGAGCGTCGAAGCAACCCCCGTTTCGCGAGCGTCGCTGCGACGGGCGCAGCGCAGAAAGCGAGCAAGCGCGTTTCATCATTGGATCGTGGAGAGGCTGACGAGCAACGACCGTTCCGCGCGCGTCGGCGTGGGCGGGCGCGGAGGACGCGTCGATGCGAGGTCGTCGCGCACGAATCCGATCGACTCGATCGACGCCCGTCAGCGCGCGGTCGTTTCGCGCTACAACTCACCGGCCGCTCGTGATGCACCACCCCGCTCCTCTCGACTCGTTCGCGGCGCCCGTGCAAAAGGCGATCGCCGCGCCAGGACCGCTGCGCATGATGGCCGCGCGCGGAATGGCCCCTCTGCCCCCGCCCGTCCTCGTCTCCGTCGTCTACCTCACGCGGTTCGACGCCGACGAGCAGCTGAAGGCCGCAGCGACCGCCACGTTCGCCAAGCTGCCTCCGCCCGTCCTCGACGCCGCGCTCGCCGCCGCGGACATTCACCCTGCGGTGCTCGACGCGCTGAGCGAGACCTACGGGCATCGTCGCGACATCGACGAGCGCATCGTCAAGCACAGCGCCGCGCTCGCCGACACCATCGTCTCGATCGCCCGACGCGCGGACGAAGCCCTGTGCGAGCTCATCGCCACCAACGAGCAGCGGCTGCTCGCGAACAAAGCGATCATCGAAGCGCTCTACCTCAACGAGCACCTGCGCATGAGCACCGCCGACCGACTGTGCGAGCTCGCCGCGCGCAACGGCGTCGAGCTGGATATTCCCGGCTTCGCTGACATCGCAAAGTCTCTCGAAAACGCGCTCATCCCCGAAGCGGGCGAAGAGTGCCCGAGCGACGAGATGTTTCGCGAGTCCATCGTCGAGTCGCAGACCATCGCCGAGACCGAGGACGGCGACATCTTCGTGCGCGACGAGAAGGGCGAGGCGAAGGAGATCAAGGGCGACTTCGAGAAGGTCGCCAAGCGCATCGAGGACATGACCATCAGCGAGAAGATCCGCATCGCCATGCTCGGCTCGGCGGCGCAGCGACGGCTGCTCGCGTGCTCTCCCGTGCGCTCGATCGCCGAGGCCGCCGTCAAATCACCGCGCATTCAACCGGACGAAGTGCAGAAGCTCGCCATGCTGCCCGAGGCCAACGAAGAGGTGCTTCGGCAGATCTCTCGTCGCGGCGACTGGCTCAAGAGCTCGCGCACGCGCTACTACCTCGCGCGCAACCCCAAGACGCCCGCGAACATCGCCATCACGCAGCTCAGCCACCTGACCGAGTTCGACCTGAAGGCGCTCGAAAAGAGCCGAACGGTCCCGATGCAGGTGCGCAACATCGCCAAGCAGATCTTGGAGAAGCGCACGCAGAAGCGCTCGGACCACAAGTGATCGGCCGAGCTGCGAGGTTCGTGGCGGACTCGGTCACCGGCAGCGGGGTGCGCAACGACGACGCCACGCTCGTGCTCGAGTCCGCGCAGATCGCCGCGGTGTTCGACGGGATGAGCTCGATGCGCGCCGCCGCGGGAGAGCTCGCGAGAGAGCTCTTCATCGAGGCCTATCACGCGACGGTGGCGCACACCGCCGAGCTGCGCGCGCCGCCGGGCGCAGAGCTGCTCTTGCGCGAGTCGATCGTCCGGGCGAACGCGCTGTTCTGTGAGCGAGCGCGCAGAGACGTCGCGCTGCAAGGCTCCGGAGCGACGATCTGCGCCATCGGCTTCGAGGGAGACGACGCGGTGATCGCGCACGCCGGAGAGTGCCGCGCGTACGCGCTCACGGTCGAAGGCGAGCTGCACAGCTGCACGCTCGATCACACGCTCGCGCAAGAGCGACTGCTGCTCGAAGGAAGCGCCACGCGCGAGCAGCTCGCCTCGATCGAAGGCAGCATGCACTTGATCGTCACGCGCTCGCTCGGCCTGTCAGAGACGATGGCGCCGGACATCGCGATCGAGCGGGCGCCGCCGACGACGGTGTTCTTGCTCTGCACCAACGGGCTGCATCTGCGCGCACAACACGAGGAGCTTCGGTCGGCGCTCGTGCTCGCGCGCGGCGATCTTGCCGCGGCCAGCGCGCGCCTTCGGCGCATCGTCGCGCAGAGCGATCACTGGGACGACGCGAGCTGGGTGATCGCCGTGGTGCAGTGATCACCCGCCGCGCCGCAGCCACCAGGCGGCGACGAGCACTCCGCCGCCGGCGCCCGTCGCGAGCAGCGCGAACCACAACGCCAGCACGGCGCCCCACGATTGCCGCGCCACGAGCCGCAGCGGATCGAGCGTCGAGACGACGACGCTCGGCTCGCTGACGACGGGCTCGAACGACTCGCCGAGCTCGCCGCGCACGATCACGCGGGCGTTGGGCGCGAGGATCTCTTCTTCGAGCTCGAAGAACGTCGATCCCTTGGGGCGCTCTTTGTATCCGGCCCGCGCGAGGACGCGCGAGAGCACAGGAGCCTCGCGCTCGAGCACCTTCTCGGTCCCGCGGCGATACTCGACGCGCGCGATCACCGTGGTTTTCTCCCACTGAATCGCGGCGCGACCGTTGCGGGTGCGAACCGTTGCGGGCGCCGAGAGCACGCGGCTCCACAGCTCGCGCGGCGGCCCACCTTCGGGCGGCGGGCCGATCACGCGCGCGCGCACCCAGAGCGCGGGCCGGCCGCTGAAGGGCGCGGTGACGGTCTCTTCGCTCGAGGCGATCGCGAGCCCCGCGTGCGTTCGCGAGCCCCACGGAGTGCGCGCGATGACCCAGCCCGAGCGCGACCACAGCGCGCGCGCCGCGCGGATCGCGAGCAAGAGCGCGACGCAGAGGCACGCGAGGGCGACGAGCAGGCCGAAGAGCATCATGGCGCGCGGCTCTTCCACGAGCGAAGCGCGCCGAAGCCCGCGAGCACGCAGGCGATGGCGAAGGCGCCGGACGCAGCGGAGACGCGCTCGAGCGCGATCATCGATCGAGCCCGCGCGACCGCGCGCGAGGGCAGCAAGAACACGCGCGACGGAGCGCCGTCGCCGCAGTCTCCGAGCACGCGCGGCGCTGGGCGATCGGCGCGCGAGGGATCTTGGTCGCCCGCGTCGCGCACGCACCCGACGACGTCCGCGCGCTGCCCGTCGAGCACGCGCCACTCGGTGTACACCGCGCCCGGCTCGCTCGCTTCGGGCAACAC
The DNA here is from genome assembly GCA_046351515.1 of Polyangiales bacterium. Taxonomy (GTDB): domain Bacteria; phylum Myxococcota_A; class Polyangia; order Polyangiales. The sequence continues at coordinate 183,388 of JAXLYJ010000005.1, read as the reverse complement.
CGCGCGCAGCCTCGAAGGAACCTCGCGCACGCGGCCCTCGCCCCACTCGTTGTTGCGCAGCGGGAGGGCGACTTCGACCCGCGCTCCATCGGCCTCGGCGACGCACGTGGTGTCCTCGCCGACGATGGGCGGAGGCGCGCCGTCGCTCGCACGCAAAGCGGGCCTGCGAAGGGTCCAACGATGCGCGACGACCTCGGCGCCCGAGGGGCTCTGTGAGCGCTCGCGGGGGCGCAGGACGACGCGGTACACCGCGCGCTCGCGGGACGGACTCGAGAGCTTTGCCCGCGGAATCCCTGCGGTAAACGCGCTCTGTTCGAGCGCCGGCCGAACGACCGTCGCGTCGAGCGTGACGAAGACCGCGAGCCCGGCGATGAGCCCGAGCGAAGCGGCGAACCACGCCGACGCAGGAGCAGATCGATGCCGGTGCCACATGAGAGGGACGTGACTGTATCCCGTTGAGGTACGCTCGCGCGCGTCGTTCGCGCCCACGATCCGCGACGACAGGAGAGAAGACGCACCATGATGCACGGCGGTCGAATCGTCGCGGAGCAACTGAAGCGCGAAGGCGTGACGCACTTGTTCACGCTCTGCGGCGGGCACATCCAGTCCATCTACGACGGCTGTTTGGACACGGGGATCCGCGTGGTGGACGTGCGCCACGAGCAGACGGCGGGGCACTGCGCGGACGGGTGGGCGCGGGTGACGGGCGTCCCGGGCGTGGTCGCGGTGACGGCGGGGCCGGGCGTGACCGACGTGGTGACGGCGCTCGCGAACGCGCAGCGCGCGGGCGTTCCGATGGTGTGCATCGGCGGCGCAGGGCCCGCACTGCTCGCGGATCGCGGGTCGCTGCAGGACATGAATCACCTGGATTTGATCAAGCCGATCACGAAGGGCTGCTGGCGCGTGATCCACACCGACCGGCTCGCTGAGTACGTGAGTATGGCGTTTCGCGTCGCGACCACGGGCGTCCCCGGCCCGACGTACCTCGAGCTTCCGCTCGACGTTCTCATGAACTTCGCCGCGGTCGAAGAGTGGCCCGACCCTGCGACGGCGCGCACCGCAGCGCAGCCGGCGCCAGACCCGTACTACCTCTCGAAGGCTGTGAATCTCCTCGCCGAAGCAGAGCGCCCCGTCGCGATCATCGGCTCGCAGCTCCGCTGGAGCTCCGATCGCGACTCGCTCGCCTCGCTCCTCGCGCACTTTCCGATGCCGACCTTCTGCAACGGAATGGCCCGCGCCTCGCTCCCGCCCGACCACCCGTGCCTCTTCACGCGCTCGCGCCGCGCCGCGCTCGAGCAAGCGGACGTCGTGCTCATGTGCGGGACGCCCTTTGATTTTCGCGTCGACTACGGCCGCGCCCCCACGTGGAGCCCGGGCACCAAGATCATCAAGGTCGACCGCGACGCCGCGCAGATCGGCCACAACAAGGGCGTCGACGTCGGCATCGTCTCGGACACGGGCTTGATGCTGAGCGCGCTCACGACGGCGCTGCCCAAGCGCGAAGCGGGCGATTGGATCGCGGCGATTCGTCGCGACGAGGACAAGCGCAAGGCGAAGATGCGCGCTGAGATGGAGCTCGACTCCGATCCGCCCAACCCGCTGCGCGTGTGCGCCGAGCTCGACAAGTTCTTGCAGGAGGACAGCATCGTCGTCGGCGACGGCGGTGACTTCGTCGCGACCGCGGCGTACGTGCTCAACGTCAAGCCCAAGGGCTTCTGGATGGACCCCGGACCGCTCGGGACGCTGGGCGTCGGCCCCGGCTACGCCATGGCCGCCAAGCTCGCCAGGCCCGACTCGCGCGTGGTGCTCGTGTTCGGCGACGGCTCGTTCGGGCTCCACGCGATGGAGCTCGAAGCGATGTATCGCCAGAAGATTCCCGTCGTGTGCGTCATCGGCAACGACGCGGGATGGACGCAGATCCGACGCGGGCAGGTCGAGATGTACGGCGAAGACCGCGCCGTCGCGACGGCCCTCGAATACACGCGCTACGAGAAGGTCGCCGAGGCGCTCGGCTGCTTCGGCGCGTGGGTCGAGAAGGCCTCGGACTTGAGGCCCGCGTTCGAAGCGGCGTTTCGCGCGGCCGAGGCCGAGAAGCGCCCCGCGGTCGTCAACGTGAAGATCGCGTCGAGCGAGTTCAGAAAGGGCGCGATCTCGGTCTGAGCGCGGCGTCGCGCAGGGCGGGACAGCGCGCGCAAGTCGCGGCGATCAGCAGCCCTCGTCGATCGAGCCGTTGCAGTTGTCGTCGCAGCCGTTGCCGCAGATTTCTTGGGCGCCCTGCACGCAGGTGCACTGGCGCGGGGGCGGGTTGTTGACGACGACGCCGCCCGTGGGGGTCGCGACGCTGGTGGTGACGACCGAGCCGCCCGAGCATCCCTCGTCGACCGAGCCGTTGCAGTTGTCATCGCAGCCGTTGCAGACCTCGGCGGCGCCCTGCATGCAGGTGCACTGCGCGCCGGTGGTCTGAACGTTGGTGCTCACGGTAGCTCCCGTGTTGACCGTGTACGGATCGGGCCGCGTGTAGACGAAGCAGCCAGGCAACACGAGCGCACAGAGAACAGAAGCGAGCCAACGATTCATGGGGAGAGTGTTTCCTTTCGTGAGCGCGGGGAGAGCTCGAAGATCGACGAGCGCGGAGAGAAGGTATCGCGAGTTTGCGACATTTGATCCGAGCGGCGGTGGCCTCGAGCCCGACTCTTGTCTATCTTGCGCGCGACCGACGATCCGAACACTTTCAACATCGGGTCGAACGCACTCTACCGACGATGCTACGCCGACGTTTGTTCGCCCTCCCCTCGATTCTTTCGCTCGCGCTGATGGCTACGACGGTAGCCAGTGGGTGCGCCTCGCAGCAGCGGCGCACGACGCTGAACTACTCCGATCGCGCGCGGCGCGAGTACGAGCAAGCGATGACGCTCTTCGACGCGGGCGAATGGACGGACGCGCAGGAGGCGATGAACCGCGTGAAGCGCGAGTTCGGCGTCTCGCGCTGGGGATGGCTGGCGGAGCTTCGCCTGGCGGACATTGATTTTCGCAGCGAGCGCTACCCCGAGGCGGTCAGCTCGTATCGCAACTGGATCCGCTACCACCCGACGCAGCCCGAGGTGACGTACGCGCGGTTCATGATCGCGAAGTCGCACTTTCAGCAGATTCCGCAGGACTGGGCGCTGGTCCCGTCGGCGTGGGAGCGAGACCTCGGGACGGCGCTCGACGCGCAGGACTCGCTGCGGGCGTTTATCCGCGACAACGGCCAGAGCGAGTTCGGCGACGAGGCGCGAAGGCTGCTGCAGCAGACGCGCGCGGTGCTCGCGCGGGGAGAGATCCACGTGGCGGATTTCTATCTCGCGCGCGGCCATCACGACGCGGCCATCGCGCGGCTGCGCACGGTGCTCGAGAGCTTCTCGGGCTCGGGGCTCGAGGCGCAAGCGCTGCTCAAGATCGGCGAGGTGTACCTCTCGCAGGGCCGTCCGCGGGAGGCGCGCGAGGCGTTTCAGTCGTTGATCGAGAACTTCGGCGAGAGCGAGTACGTCCCGTCGGCGCGGCGCTATCTCGCGCACATCGGGCGCACTTGAGAGGGGGAGCGGTCGTGGACGAAGCGCTCAAGCAGCAGCTGCTCCTCGCGCGCGAGCACTACGCGCAGCGCGAGTACGACAAGGCGGCGCCGCTGCTGCGATCGCTCATCGAGAGCGGCTTGGACTACGCCGACGTGCGCAACATGCTCGGGTTCATCGAGCACTCGCGCGGAGAGTTCACCGAGGCGCGCAAGCACTTCGAGGCCGCGGTGGCGCTCAACCCGAACTACACCGAGGCGCTGATCAACCTCTCGGTGACGCTCAACGAGCTCGGCCAGTTCGCCGAGGCGCGAGCGATTCACCAGCGATTGTCGGCCAAGGGCGTCGGCGCGCTCTCTCGCACGCCCGACGACATCGAGCCGTTCGCGAAAGGAAAGCTCGCCAACCTCCACGCCGCCGTCGCCGAGGCCTACGCGGACCTCGGCCTGCTCGGACACGCCGTGGACGAGTACCGAAAGGCCCTGGCGCTGTGCCCGTCGTTCGCCGACCTGCGCACGCGACTCGGCAACGTCCTGCGCGACAGCGGTCAGCTCGAAGAAGCCGAGGCGACCTACCGCGAGGCGATCGCGAGCAACCCGCGCTTTCTTCCGCCGCGGATTCAGCTCGGCGTCACGCGCTATTCGCGCGGCGATCGCCTGGGCGCCGAGGGCGCCTGGCAAGAGGCGCTCGAGATCGACCCCAACGATCGCTACGCCTCGATGTACCTGCGCATGTCCCGCGCCAATCGCATGCGACCGAGCCTCAGCACCATGCAGGCGGTCCGCATCGACGAGATCGAGCCCAAGAAAGAGTGAGCATCGCCGCTCGCGGTCTTGACGGGTTGGCTCGCGTCGACCATTATCGAGTCTTCACTTAATTACACATCTCGCCCGTCGTCGCTGCGCGGGCGTTGCGTGGCGGCGTGTTCGTCGCCGCGCGGGGTGTCGTACGCTCGAGGTCGCTCATGGCAAGACCGCAATCCATCGCTGACGAGACGTTGCTCGACGCGACGCGCGCGGTGATCCGCGAGCGCGGCGCGTCCACGACGACCGCAGAGATCGCCGAGCGCGCGGGCGTGAGCGAAGGGACGCTGTTTCACCGCTTCGGCACCAAGCAGAAGCTGTTTCGCGCGGCGCTGCTGACCTTGCGCCCCGTTTGGAGAGAGCGGCTCGAAGCGCGCGTGGGCCGCGGCGACGTGTTCGACGAGCTCACGTCGCTCGCGCACGAGATCCTCGAGTTCATGCACGAGCTGATGCCGCTGCTCATGTTCGCCGCCAACCGCAGCGAAGAGCAGCGCTCGCACGGCGAAGGCATCGACGGAAAGCGCCAGACCGAGCGCGCGCTCGCCGCGTATTTCGAGGCCGAAGCGCGGCTCGGCCGTATCGCCCCGACGGACGCCGAGGTGCTCGCGTACACGTTTCTCGGCGCGATCCACAACTACGCGTTCAATCGCTACATGCAGCCCGACCCCCGCGCGATGTCGCTTCCCGAAGCGACCTTCGTCCGCGGGTTGATCCAGCTGTTGCGCGGCGGACTCGAGCCGCCCAAGCCCGCGCACAGAGCCCGCGCACAACGGGACTGATCCCCCCCGACCGCAGGGACCGGCGATCGTTGAGCGCCGCCCGGCTCGGACTGACATTCTGCACGGAGAATAATTGAGTGAGCACTTCATCAATAATACCCGTCCTCTGCTTCGCCGCCGTGTTGGCCGGAGCTTCAACGGTCCGGGCTCAGCCCGTCGAGCGGTTCGTCGAAGCCGCCGCGAGCTCGGCGGTCGACGTCCGCGAGAGCGAGCTGTCCGCGCAGTCGCGACGCGAAGACGAGTGGCAGGCGCTCGGAAGGCTTCTGCCCTCGCTCTCGGCCCGCGCTGCATACACACGAAATCAACACGAGGTCTCGCTCACGCTCCCCACCGGCGCGAGCTCGTCGAACACCATCACCATCACGCCGCACGATCAGGTCGAGGCGTCGGTGACGCTCGACGTTCCGCTGGTCGACCCCGCCGGATGGGCGCGGGTGCGCGCCGCGCGCTCGAGCACTGACGCCGCGCGCGCGAGAATCGCGGTCTCGCTAACCGACGCGCAACGCTCCGCTGCGCGCAGCTACTTTCAATGGGCCGGCGCCCTCGCCCTCGTCGACTCGGCGCGCGCCGCCCTCACCGTCGCCCAGCGCTCGCTCGACCGCGCGCGAGCGCGACAAGCGCAGGGCGCCGCTGTTGCCCTGGACGTCCATCGCGCGCGCGCCGAGATCGCCCGCGCGGAGCAGTCGCTCATCGACGCGCAGCTGAGCGCAGAGACCGCCGCGCGATCGCTCGAGACCCTCTCGGGCCTGCGCCCTTCGCAGCCAGCGCTCGGCCAAGCGACGCTCGATGAAGAAGCTCCCCTCGCCCAGTGGCTAACGCTCGCTTCGCAGACGCCAGCCGTGCAGCAGGCGTTCGCTGAAGAGCGCGCCGCGCGCGCGCAGAGCAACGCAGCGTGGTGGGCGCTCAGCCCGACGATCAACGCCACGGCGACCGAGCGCGTGACCAACGCCGCGGGCTTCGGCCAGCCCGCGAACCTCGCCGCGGGCTTCTCGCTCTCGTGGAGGCTCGATGCGACCTCGATCGCCAACGCGCGAGCGAGCGCGACGAGCACCGCGATCGCCGGAGTTCGCGTCGAGCGAGCGATCGCGCGCGCGCGCGACGAGATCCACTCGGCCTGGTGGCAAGTGCACTCGGGGATCGCGAGGGCCACGGCCGCCAGGGCGCGGCTCGACGCGAGCGCGATCGCCACGCAGAGCGCACTCGCGCGGCTCGCGCAAGGCGGCGCGACGGAGTTCGAAGTGCTCACCGCGCAACGCGACGAGTTCGACGCGAGAAGCTCGGTGATCCAAGCGGACGCAGAGCTCGCGTACGCGCGCGTCGCGCTGCGGATCGCCGCGGGCCGCGCGACGCCGGGAGGTGCGCCGTGACCGCGCGCGCCCTGGCAGAGCCGATCGCGACGAAGGCCTCGTTCGTCACGCGCGTGCGAGTGATGGCGGCGGTCGCCGTGCGCATGATGTTGCACGATCGGCTCAAGAGCTTGGGGACGCTCTTCGGAGTGATCTTCGCGACGCTCCTCGCCAACCAACAGGCGGGGACGTTCATGGGGCTGATCGACAAGAACACGATGCTCGTGACCAACACGCGGGCGGACATTTGGATCGTCCCTGCGTCGCTTCCGACGCTGCAAGCGAGCGCGCCGATGTCGATCTCGACGCTGCACCGCGCTTCGGTCACCGAGGGAGTCTCGTGGGCCGAGCCCCTCGCGTACGGAGGCGGATCGATGAAGGTCCCCGGCGGAGGGACCGAGGCGATCACCATCGTCGGCGCGCGCCTTCCTCGCCTCGCGGGCGGCCCGTGGAACGTCGTCGCCGGCGACCCTCGCTCTCTCTCTGAGCCCGGCGCGTTCTTCTTCGAGAACGCCGAGCGAAAGAAGTACGGCGCGCTCAACCTCCGCTCGCTTCGCGAGGTCAACGGTCGCAGCGTGCGCGCGGTGGGGTTCACGTGGGGACTGATCCCCTTCGGGCCCGCGTACGCGTTTGCCGAGTACGACACGGCGGCCGAGCTCGTCGGGCTCGACCGAAGCCACTGCAGCTTCGTGCTCGTCGGCGTCGAGCCGGGGCGCGATCCCGAGGTCGTCCGGCGCGAGCTCGCGCGGCGCATCCCCGAGGCGCAGGTGCTCACCTCGACGCAGTTCGAGCAGAAGATTCGCCGCTATATTCTCACGCAAACGTCCATCGGCGTGTCCTTCGGGACGAGCACCTTCTTCGGCCTGCTCGTCGGCTTCGTGATCGTCGCGCTCACGATGTTCTCGGCGGTGATCGACAACCTCCGCGAGTTCGGGACGCTCAAGGCCATCGGCGCGTCGGACGCGGACCTCGCGCTCATCCTGCTCGTGCAGTCGCTCTTGTTCGCGCTCATCGGCTCGGTGCTCGGGCTCGGAGCGGTGACGCGGATCGCCGCGGCGATTCGCTCGGCCAACCTCGCGTTGGTCCTGTCGCCGACGCTCTTTGTCTCGACGTTCGTGGCGATGGTGGTGCTCTGCGTGCTCGCCTCGTCGCTGGCCCTCAACCGCGTTCGAAAGGTCGAACCAGGGATGGTGTTTCGATGACCACGCTCGCGATTGAAGCGCGGGGGATCCGCAAGACCTACGGCGACGGAACGCTCGCGTTCACCGCGCTCAAAGGCGTTGATTTCGTCGTCGAACGCGGGGAGTTCGTCATGCTCGTCGGCCCCTCCGGCAGCGGAAAAACCACGCTCCTCTCGATCATCGGCTGCGTCCTCGAGCCCTCGGCCGGATCGCTCTCGCTCTTCGGTCAGGACGTGACGCGAACGTCGCGGCGCAAGCTCCCAGAGCTCCGACTCTCGAACATCGGCTTCATCTTTCAGGGCCACAACCTCGTCGCTGGCCTCACGGCGCTCGAGAACGTCGAGCTGCTCCTCGAGCTTCGCGGCCGCGCGCACACCCACGCGAAGCGCGAGGCGCTCGAGCTGCTCGACGCGGTGGGGCTCGCGGACCGCGCCCATCGAAAGCCCAGCGAATTGTCCGGCGGACAGCGGCAGCGCGTCGCGATCGCCAGGGCCCTCGCCGCCAGTCCGCCGCTCATCCTCGCGGACGAGCCCACCGCGAGCCTCGACGCGCAGTCGGGGCTCAGCGTGACCGAGCTGCTTCGACGACTCGCGACCGAGCGCGGTCACACCGTCGTCGTCGTCACCCACGACAACCGCATCTATCACCTCGCCGATCGCATCGTCCGCATCGAAGACGGGCTCATTCGCGCGGCGACCGACGCTCCTTCAACGCAGAGCACACAGCCATGACTCACATCGAGAAACCCAAGTTTCCCTGGCGATCTTCGCTCGCGGCCGCCGGGTTCGCGCTCGTCGCCTTCACCGTCGTCCGCGCAGCGCAGCAGCCGGCCGGAAACCGGCCTCGCGCCGCCGACGTCCGCGCCGCGCGCGAAGAGCTCGCCCCGCGACCGGGCCAGCGAGACGTTCGCGCAGCCACGGTCGCCGCCGGGTGGGTCGCGGGCAACGCCATCATCGAGCCCGCCGATCGCGAGGTGCGCGTCGCCGTGGGCGTCGCCGGTCGCGTCGCGCGCATCGCCGTTCGCGAGGGGCAGTTCGTGCATGCGGGCGACGTGCTCGTCGAGCTCGAGAGCGCCGTCGAGCACGCGGCCCTGTCCGCGGCGAGCGCGGACGTGGCCGTCTCTCGCGCCGAGCTCACCCGCACCCAGCGCGGAAATCGCCGAGAAGATCGCGCGGCTGCCCAGGCGGAGGTCGAGGTCGCTCGCGGCCGCGCCGAGCTCTCGACGGCGCTTCTCGAGCGGACCCGCGCGCTCAGCGATGGAGGCAACGCCACGCGCGACGAGCTCGACCGCGCGCGCGCGCAAGCCTCGATCGACGAGGCCTCGTTGCGACAGATCCAAGCGCGACGGGACGCGACCGTACGCGGATCGCGCGCGGAGGACATCGCCCTCGCCCTCGCGCGGCTGCGCGCGGCGCAAGCGCGGCAAGAGCAAGCGGCAGCGCAGCTCGAGCGGCTGATCGTGCGAGCCCCGAGCGACGGCGAGGTGCTGCAGCTCAAGGTCCGCGCCGGCGAGTACTCGACGCCGAGCGGTGAGCCGGTGGTGGTCTTGGGCGACACGCGCTCGATGCGGGCGCGCATCGACGTGGACGAGCGAGATTTCGCGGCGGTGACCGTGGGTGCAGAGGCCGCCGTGTCCGCGGAAGCGTTCGGCGAGCGGCGGTTTCGCGGGCGCGTCGTCGAGGTCGCTCGGCGCTTCGGGCGACGCAACGTTCGCACCGACGACCCCGCAGAGCGCGTGGACACCAAAGTGCTCGAGGTGGTCGTGGCCCTCGACGAGCGCGACGGGCTCGTCGCCGGCCAGCGCGTGACGGGCTTTGTGCGCACCGCCGCGCGCTGAGCGCGGGTCGTCCTTGGTAGGCAACTGTGCCCGCGCAACGCGCCGCAAGAACGCAAGCACAATGAACGAAACGCGCGTCGGGGCCGCGGCGACGTGAATGCGGTGTTGACGCCGTTTCTCGCCGCGATCTACGCTCACGAAGGCGCGGTTTTTTCGCGCAATTCTCATGCAGAGCCCCACAGAACGCACCGCCGCCCGGCTGCTGCACCTGCTTCCGCGAGAGCGCATCACGCGCGCGATCGGAAAGCTAACGGAAGCGCACGTCCCCAAGCCCATCCTCGACCCGGTCCTCGGCGCTTACTCCAAAGCGTACAAGGTCAACATGGACGAGGCTGTGGTGCCGGACGGCGGCTACCGATCGTTCAACGAGTTCTTCACGCGCCGATTGAGGGACGGAGCGCGCAGCGTCGACACGACGGAGGGCGCGCTCGTCTCGCCAGCCGACGGCCGACTCGACGACGCGGGCGCCATCGACGAGCGCACGAAGTTCTTCATCAAGGGCCGCGAGTACTCGGCCGAGTCGTTGCTCGCGAGCGCGACGGACGCGCAGACCTTCAGCGGCGGACAGTTCGCGATCGTCTATCTCTCGCCGCGGGACTATCACCGCGTGCACGCGCCCGAAGCGCTCGAGATCGACCTGGTGCGCCACGTCCCGGGGGTTCTCTACCCGGTCAATGATTTTGGCGTGCGCCACGTGCCCGGACTGTTCGCGAGAAACGAGCGCGTCGTGGTGATCGGCCGCTCGCCGGTCTTCGGCCGCGTCGCCGTCGTGTTCGTGGGCGCGATGATCGTGGGGAGAATCAACCTGTATATTCCCGCGCCGGATCGCCCTCCCATCGGAGGACCGATCGCCGAGCGCGCGTTCGACGTGGCGCACCCGTCCGTCGCGCGAGGCGACGAGCTCGGCTCGTTTTCGCTCGGCTCGACGGTGGTGATGCTCATCGAGCGCGCGCCGGACGCTCAGCGCGACGAGTGGTCGACCGAACGCTTGGGAACAGCGGTCCGAATGGGCGAAGCGATCCTTCGCCGCAGGAGCACGTGATGGACGACGAACGCGGCCCAGACCGACGCAGCTCGCCGGACCTCGCTTCGGTGAATCGAAAGCGAAAAGCCTCGCGCGGCCTTCGTGTGCCCAACGACCCGGTGCCCCGCCCGAGCTCGCCCGACGTCGCGCGAGTGTCCATCGCGGACGATCGCGAGATCGACGAGTTCGGCGATCGCGTGACGCAGGTCGAGCGCGCTTCGAGCGAGGCCGCGCAGATCATCGCCGCCAGCGACGTGCCCGCGCCGATCGCGCCCGTCGTGGCGCTGGACGTCGAGGCCGTGAAGGACAACGAGCACGCTCCCACCGTGGCCGATCACGAGATCGAGTCGGGCGCGCTCGAGGCGGCCCCTGCCGCGCCGAGCACGGACGAGCCGAAGCGACGGCCGTCCGGCGCGAACAAGCTCATCGCGATCAGCGACGAGAACACGTCGGTCGTGCGGCAAGTTCGCCGCAAGATTCGCTCGATCGGCAGCGACGAGCCGATGCCCCAAGCCGTCACCGACGACGGTCCGGACCTGTCCCAGCTCGAAGACGCGGTCGTCGACGAGGTCGATGAGGCGAGCCCCATCGTCGCCTCGCTCGAGAAGTCCTCGGCGAACAAGCCGAGCGAGCCGCCGATCCCGCTCGAGACCAAGCCCAAGCTCGCTCCGTTGCCCGTCCCCTCGACGCCTCCGCCGTCGATCGACGAAGTGCACGAAGCGTCGGCCGAAGAGGTCGAAGTCGACTCGGCCGAGGACGATGACGATGCGAACGCCGTCGTCGTCGAAGTTGCGCGCCCGCGCTCGCTTCCGCCACCGCCGCCGATCGCCGCGGCGCCCGCGAAGAGCGAAGCCGAGCCCGAAGCGCTCGAGAGCGTCGAGGCGAAGTCCGAACCTGCGCCGGAGCACGATGACGAAGACGACGCTCCGTCGGTCGAGGCCGTCGCTGACGCTGAAGTCGAGACGAGCGCCGACGCCGACAGCGAAGTCGAAGTCGAAGAGCCAACGGAAGAGATCTCGATTCCCGATGAGATCGCCGCGCGTCCGTCGGCGGCGCCGACGCCTCCGCCTCGCACGAGCGCGCCGGACGCGAGCCGTCCTCCGCCTCCGCCTCGCGCGACGCCCGCGCAAGCGGCAGACTCGCCCAAGCCCAACGATCGTCCCACGGTGGTGACGGCCGAGTCCAAGCCGCGCCGTCGACACTGGTGGGAGGAGATCTTCAACGACGACTACCTGCGCACGCAGCGGCGCTACACGTCCGAGCAAGTCACGTCCGAGGGAAACTTCATCGAGGCCTCGCTCGGCGTCGAGAAGGGCGCCTCGGTGCTCGACGTCGGCTGCGGCATCGGTCGCCAGGCGGTCGAGCTCGCGACGCGCGGGTACGAAGTGCTCGGGTTGGATCTTTCGTTGGCGATGCTCTCGCGCGCGTCGGACAACGCGCAGAACCGCGGCGCAAAGCTGAACTTCTTGCAGAGCGACATGCTCGAGATGGAGTTCACCGAGCTGTTCGACGCGGCGTACTGCGTGGGATCGACGTTCGGGTTCTTCGACGACGACAAGAACGCGGACGTGATCCAGCGCTTGCATCGCGCGCTCAAGCCCGGCGGGACGCTGCTGCTCGAGGTGATCAACCGCGACTGCGCGGCGCAGCAGCACCCAGCGATGACCTGGTACGAAGCGGACGGCTGCGTGTGCATGGAGGAGACCAATTTCAATTGGTTCACCTCGCGGCTCGAGGGCAAGCGCACGCTGTTGCTCGAAGATGGCCGTCAGCGCGAGCAGAAGTTCTCGATGCGCATGTACTCGCTGCACGAGCTCGGCAAGATCCTGCACAACGCCGGGTTTCGCGTGATCGAAGTGTCCGGCCACCAAAAAACACCGGGCGCGTTCTTCGGCGCGGCCTCGATGATGCTCATCATCCTCGCGCAAAAGCGCACCGACGAAGAGTGATCGCGCTCAGCGCGTGACGCGCAGGGTGGGCTCGTACTGCGCGTCGAAGGTCCAGCGCTGTTCGCACGGAAGCGTGACGAACTGCCCTGGACCGACGCCGATCATGTCCCGGCAATCCGCGCCGGGCACGACGGCCCAGCCCACGGTTTCGCGCAGCGAATCGAGCGCGGGAGGGCCAGACGGCGCGGCGTCCGCGAGCGAGGCGTCCGTGATCGAAGCGGCGTCGAACATCGCCGCGTCGAGCGGGTCTTCTGCGTCTGCGTGGGCGTCGGCGGCGTCGACGGGATCGAGCAGCGGAAACGCTCCGCCCACGCGCCCTTCGAGCACGTCGAAGCGACGCAGCGAACACGCGCCGAGTCCGAGACGATAGTTTGCGGCGCGGATGGGCATGACTCGATCGTCGACGAGCGTGAAGCGCCGCGACGAGTCGAGCGTGGATTGCGCGGTGATTCCTGCGGTCGGCACGCTCCATCGCAGCCGCGCCTGGTCGAGTCGAACCTCGACGTTGAACGAGAGCATCGCCGCGGTCGACGGCGCGCCCACCCCGCACGTCGTGTTCGTCATCGTGCCTCGCACGGAGAACACCGCGCCGTGTCCGGTGCGCGGCGCGGTGAACAGCTCGCATCCAGCGAGGGTGAGGCTCGAGGCGAGCGCGAGTGCGACGAGGCGACGAAACATGGGCTGCTCTCGCGGGTAGCAGAGAGCGCGTTCGCGCCGCGAATTTCTTACAAGCGAGGCTCGGTCACTGCACGCGCTGGCCCGCGACGAGCCGCGCGATCTGCTGCTCGATCACTTGATTCTCGCTCACCGAATAGCCCTGGCGCTCGCGCACGATGGTGCCAGTGCGGTCGACCCAGACGCTGAACGGCGGGCTGGCGGGCACCTGAAACTGGTTCTTCACCGACGAGTTCTCGTCCCACACCACCGGAAACGTGAGGTTGAGCGTCCGCACACGGTTGGGCGCGTTGGCGATGTTCTGCCCGTTGTCCATCGCGATGGCGACGACCTGCAGTCGGCCTTGGTAGCGGCGGTAGAGCTGCTCGTAGAAGGCCATCTCTTGGAGGCACGGCGCGCAGGTCGTCTCCCAAAACAGGATGACCACGGGGCGACGATTGGCGTGATCGGACAGACGAAACAGGCTTCCGCGCACTCCCGTCGGCGGACGCAGCGCGAACGCCGGGGCGCGCGCGCCGACCGCGGCCTGCGCGGAAGGCGTGGAGAACGACAGAGAGATCGCGGCGGCGAACATGAGCGAGCGAGCGAGCGTCTTCATCACGGGCACTGCTGACGTAGCAGACCCCCTCGCGCATTCAAAGCCCCTGTGATTTGCGGCGTCGCGCAGCGCGGCTGAGCAAGGATGCGGGATCGAGGCGAGCATCGTTGCAGTGGCACGAGGTCTCGGGGTATCGCTCGATGGACAACGTCCATTGAGCAAGGCCTGGTGTTCGATGAATCGGTTTTCTTTGCAGCTGGGGCTGATCGCAGCCTCGATTTCAGTGTTCGCCGTCGCGTGCACGACTCCGCCTCCTCCGATGCCCGACGCGAGCGGAGATGGCTCTACCGCGGACGTGGTCGTGGACACGCCCGAGCCGCCGTACAACTCGGCGCTGTTCGGCCGCTGCCGCAACAACGATGACTGCCAGGAAGGAATGACCTGCAAGAGCGAGGGCACCGCGGGATGGTCCGGCGGGTTCTGTACGCGCACGTGCACGACGACGTCGGACTGCGAAGCGGGCGCGGCGACGGGCACGGCGGGGTTCTGTGGATCGCAGGACGGCGAGCAAATTTGCTTGCGAGAGTGCCTCAACGGCTACGACTGCGGCCGCGCGGGCTTCACGTGCCTTCAGTACGACCCCACGGACACGCGGGAGATGGCGCTGCGCGTGTGCCGCCCGTCGTGCACGGACACGTCGTGTGAGTTTGGGACGCGATGCAATCCGTGGACGGGCAAGTGCCAGCCGCAGAGCGCGACGTTTCCGCCGACGGGCCAGGACGTGGGCGAGTCGTGCATGCAGACCGGCATGACGAACAACTGTCGTTCGGGCGACTGCGTGCCCGCGCAGAACACCCGCGGCGTCTACACGGGGTGGAACAACGGGTACTGCACGTCAGCGTGCACGCTCCCCTCGGGGTGGAACAACTCGACGCTCTGGCCCGAGACCACGTTTCCCCGTGGAAATTGCCCGATGGGATCGATTTGCTTCCCCGACGGCGACGTCGGTATCGCCGAGCGCGATCCGGGCACTTGCTACCACGAGTGCCGCAGCGACGCGGACTGCCGCATGAACGAGGGCTACACCTGCCGCCGCACGTTCAACCGCGGCAACGGCCGCCCCTTCACGTGGCAGAACGGCATCTGCGTCCCCGCGTCGTGCGACCCCGCGCCGACCGCGATGAACACCTGCCCGAGCGGGATGTACTGCGAAGCGCAGGTGCGCGTGCAGGGCACGCAGCGCGTGACCGTGGGTGTGTGCCGCCCCGGATCGCGCCCCGAGCCCACGGTGGAGCCCGGACCCGAGCCGACGGTCGAGCCGGGACCCGAGCCGACGCCCGAAGCGGGCGCCCCGGCGGATGGGACCGCGGAGTCCGGATCGGACGCCTCGCCCGACGCCTCGAGCGACGCGTCGAGCGACGACGCCTCGATGGACGCGATGGGTTGATTTCGCGCCCACCGTATCAACCCGCTTCACACCGACGTATGGACCGCGGGCATTGATCGCGCCCGCACTTGTCGCGGTACACTCTCCTCCTCCCTCTCTGCGAAGGACGCCACCCCCCCATGAAGACCCTCCGTTTGATGTTCGCCGGCGCCGCGCTCAGCGCTGCCGTCGGTGTTGGTTGCGCGCCGCCCGCGGTTCAGCCGCAGGACGACGCCTCGTCGATGACCCCCGACGCCTCGAGCAACGCCGATAGCTCGACGCCCGCGTGCACCCCGCCGCGGCTCACCAACGAGTGCACGATGCAGGGCTGCCAGTTCGCGTCGCTGCAGCTGCCGTACTGCGACGGCTCGGGCAACTTCAACTTCTACGAGACGGCGTACTGCTCGAACCAGCTCACGCTCGTGGTGATCTCTGCTGGCTGGTGCGTCCCGTGCCAGATGGAAGCGGCGCAGATGCAAGACGAGATCATCGCGCGCTACCAGGGCCGCGTGCGCGTCGTGACCGTCTACGGGCAGAACGTCAGCCGCGTGGCGCCCACCGCTGCGGAGTGCATGCAGTGGAAGAACCGCTACTCGCTCGAGAGCCACATGGTCTACGACCCGATGGGCCTCACGCAGCGGTACTTCCCGAACATGGCCTTCCCCGCGAACATGATCGTCGACCGCAACGGCGTGATTCAGTTCCGCGAGTACGGAACGAGCCAGGGTCTGCAGGCGCTCAAGGACCAGATCGACGGGTTGTTGCAGTAGCTGCAGTCGCCGCGAAGAACGCGGTAGGTTCGCTCCTGCCGTGACTCTTCGCCGCATCGCGCTCGCTGCTCTGTCCGCCGCGTCCATCATGGGGGTCGCGTCCACCGCGGACGCACAAGTGAACTTTCGACTGCCGGGCCTCGGCCCGACGTCGTTCACGTTCACCAACACGAGCCTGCTCACCTGGCGACGCTCGAACTTCGACGCGAACACCGAGGACGACAATCTCCTGTCGTTTACCGAGCGATTCGACTCGCAGTTCACCGCGCCTCCGTGGCGCTTGCAGGTGCGGCTCGACGCGTTTCTTCCGGGGCTGCTCGCGCCGCGCAACGCGATGGGCGCCACGCTCGCGCCGACCTTTTGCTACACGGGCGCGATGGCGATGCCCACGTGCACGGGGCAGCTGCACTGGGACGTGCGCCTCGAGCGCGTCGCGCTGTCGTACACGGGCGACACCGTCAGCTTCGACATCGGCGACTTCTACGCAGCCATCGGCCGCGGGCTCGTGCTCTCGCTGCGCAAGGTCGACCCGCTCGGGACCGACACCACCGTGCGCGGCGCCAACGTGCAAGCCGAGCTCGAGCGCTTCACCGTCCGCGGAATGATGGGCTACCTCAACCCGCAGAACCTCGATCCGCTCACGCTCGTCACGGTGCACGACTACGGCGACGCGATCGCCTTGGGAAACGCCTCAGCGCGCACCGCTCCCGATTTTCTCGGCGGCGTCGATCGCATGGGCGCGTTCGACATCCTCGCGCGCCTCGGAGAGAACAACGAAGTCGAAGCGGGACTCGCCGCCGCGCGCGTGCACTACCCGCAGAGCATGGCAGGCGAAGCCTTCGTCGACACGTTTGGCTACCGCATGGCCGTGCCCTCGCTGCTCGACGGCGCGCTCTCGCTCTACGGTGAGGTCGTCGGTCTTCGCCGCACCACCAACGAATACACGACGCGCACGGTCAACGGCGACGTGCAGCGCGCAGACCTGCGACGCAGCCCGCTGCAGTTCGGTCGCGCGATTTATCTCAGCGCGCAGATCAACGTGGGAAACCTCTCGGCGCAGGTCGAGTTCAAAGACTACGTGAACTTCTTGCTCTCGCCCGACGGCGGCGGCGCGGCGCTGAGGCGCATCTACAACAACGCTCCGCCGCTCGAGCGCGAAGACGTGCAGTTTCGCTCGAACTCGAACACGCGCGGCGCGCTCGCGCGTTTGGAGTACGCGTTTCGACCGAGCCCGTGGGTCGGCGGACTCACGCTCGTCGGCTCGGGCTTCACCGAGAGCAACGGACCGGATCCTTGGGATCCGTCGGGCTTCGGCGTCGCGCACGGATACCTCACGCTTCGACGCAACGTCGACGGAGCGGACTACGCTACGCCCACCACCGTCGGCACGGCTGGGGCGAGCGCGGCGCGCCCGGCGGGCTCGTCGTGGCTGCTCGTCGCCAACGCTGGCTATCGCATGGAGTTCATCGGAAACCGCCGCGGCCCCGGCTGTCGCACAGGAAACGTGCGGGATGGATGCCGCGACGCGTACGCGCCGGACTGGCACATCGCGCACGCGGACATCGACGTGGCGTTTCCGCTCGCGCCCAACCACGCGCTCGACGTGAAGGTCGACGGCCGCATCGAGACTCGATGGGACGACTTTCTCATCGACGACATGGGGACGCGCGCGGGGTACTACACGTTCTTTCGTGGCGGCGTGGTGGCGAGCTACTCGTATCAAGATCGCCTGCAAATTTCCGGTCTATTTCGCGTCGACACGACCAACGCCGGCAAGTTCTTGAACGGGCAGCCGACGGACGGAACGGCGCCGCCGACCGTGTTTCCGGGCGGCGAAGTGCGCTGGATGTTCACGCCGGGCAACGTGCTGCGGGTGTTCGGCGGGATGACAGCGGGCGGGCGGTTGTGCACCGGAGGCGTGTGTCGTGACGTTCCGCCGTTTCAGGGCGCGCTAGCCGAGTTGATTCTTCGCGTGTGACAATCGTCACGCGATGATGCCTCGACCCTTGATTCGAATGCGCAGCGCGGCGTTCGCTGCATGCGCGGTTGCTTTGCTCTCGACTGCCACTGGCTGCACCGTCGGTCGCTCGGTCCTCGGGGGCCCGATCGAAGACGACGGCGGGTCCAACATGGACTCGACGATGTCCATGGACGCAGCGGACGTGACGATGCCGCCCGACGCGCGCCCCGGCTGCACGTCGGACATGCAGTGCCGCGCCGATCAGTTCTGCGACACGCGCACGGGGCAGTGCGCGCCGGGATGTTCGCGGGACGAAGCGTGCTCGGGAGACACGCCGCGCTGCAACTTGATGACGCACACGTGCGTGGTCTGCGTGACGGACATGCACTGTCCCGCGGGCAATCTGTGTCGAGGCAATCGCTGCGTGACGGGCTGCTCTCCGACGCAGCCGTGCCCGATGGGGCAGATGTGCTGCACCGACGCGTGCATCGACACGAACACCAATCCAGCCAACTGCGGCGGCTGCGGAATGGCGTGCAACGTCCCCAACGCCGAGCCCACGTGCACGATGGGCCGATGCGCGGTCGGGCGGTGCTCGGGCAGCTTCGGTGACTGCGACAGCAACGCGATGAACGGCTGCGAGACGGACACCCAGTCGTCCGTGAACCACTGCGGTCGCTGCGGAAACCCCTGCTCGGCGCCCGCGAACGCGACGGCGACGTGCGCCGATGGCGCCTGCGGCTTTCGCTGCAACGACGGGTTCGCCGACTGCAACATGAACGCGAACGACGGGTGCGAGGTCGACGTTCGCAACACCGTGAGCAGCTGCGGTCGCTGCGGCAACGTGTGCATGGTCGCCAACGGAACGGCGGGCTGCGCGATGGGCGTGTGCAACGTCGCCGCGTGCAACATGGGCTTCGCCAACTGCGACAACAACGACGCGAACGGCTGCGAGGTCAACACGCGCAGCGACGTCAACAACTGCGGCGGCTGCTCGCGCGTGTGCGGCATCCTCGCGAACAGCACGCCGGGTTGCAGCAACGGGACGTGCGGCATCGGCGCGTGCAACGCGGGCTTCGCGGACTGCAACATGAACGCGGCGGACGGCTGCGAGGTCGACACGCGCACGAGCGTCAATCACTGCGGCGCGTGCGGACGGCTGTGCAACCTGGCCAACGCGACGAGCGACTGCACTTCGGGCGCGTGTCGATTGGTGCGCTGCAATCCGGGCTTCTCGGACTGCGACGGAAACCCGCTGAACGGGTGCGAGACCAACATCAACACGGACATCGATCACTGCGGGCGCTGCGGAAACTCTTGCCCTGTTCCGCCGGGCGGAGGCGCGGCGTGCAACATGGGCGTGTGCGGCGTGGGCATGTGCGCGAGGCCGCTGGCGGACTGCAACATGAACTCCGCGGACGGGTGCGAGGTCAACACGGACACCAACGTGAATCACTGCGGCGCGTGCAACGCTCCGTGCGCGCGTCCGGCGAACGCGACCGCGGGATGCATGGGCGGCACCTGCGGCATCGGCGCGTGCAACGCGGGCTTCGCGGACTGCAACATGAACCCCGCGGACGGGTGTGAGACCAACATCGCGAACGACCCGCGCAACTGCGGCGCGTGCGGGCGCGTGTGCGCGTCGTTGCCCAACGCGAGCTCGGGCTGCTCCGTGGGGATGTGCGGGATCGGCGCGTGCAACGCGGGCTTCGCGGACTGCGATCGCAACGTGGCTAACGGCTGCGAAGTGACGCTCGCGAGCAACAACTCGAACTGCGGGATGTGCGGCAACGTTTGCTCTGGCGGACAGTCGTGCGTCGGCGGGACGTGCCAGTGCCCCGCGGGGCAGTCGCTCTGCGCGGGCGTGTGCACGACGACGGCGACGGACGTGCGCAACTGCGGCGCGTGCGGACGCGCGTGCCTGGCAGGACAGTCGTGCGTGACGGGCGTGTGCCAGTGCCCTGCGGGGCAGATCCTGTGCGGCACGACGTGCGTGGACTCGCAGAACGACGTGCGCAACTGCGGCGCGTGCGGGCGCACGTGCGCCGTGGATCAAACGTGCGTGATGGGCGCGTGCATCGGGACGGGACAGCTGCGGTTCACGGCGACGTGGACGACCGCGGGGGACGTCGATTTGCACATTGTTCCGCCGTGCGGGACGGAGATCTACTACTCGAATCGCACGGCGTGCGGCGGGACGCTGGACCGCGACGACACGACGGGAACGGGCCCCGAGAACGTGTTCTGGTCCACGGGAGCGGCGTCGGGTCCGTATCTGGTGTGCGCGGTTCCGTACTCGATCACCGGGAGCAACACGGTGACGGTCAACGTCGTGCGCGGCGCCAGCACGGTCCGCACGTTCACGCGGACGTACACCGCGAGCACCGGAAATCAAACGTGCACCACATCGTCGCCGTCGTACCTCGGCACGTTCACTTTCTGATCCGAGCGCGGTGAGTCACTGATGTCTTCTTCCATTCGCAAGGCCTCTGTCGCAGCGCCGGTGCTCCTGGCTGCTGTCTTCTCTGCGCACAGCGCGCACGCGCAAGTGCTTCAACGCTTCGCCCTGCGCGGCGAGCTCGGCGCAGGAACGATGATCTCCGAGCACCAGCGCACGGTGCTCGGCTACGACTCGGCGCACGTTCAAGCGAACGCGCGGCTCGCGTTCAACATCATCGACCTGCTCTCGGTGCAGCTCTCGCTGAGCAACGGATTCTTCTTCAGCTCGCGCGCGAACCTCGAGATGGGTCGCACGCTCGCGCTGCAAGGAGGGCTGCGACTCGAGCCCATGATCGGCCGCGTCGGTCGCCTCTGGGTCGATGGCAACTTCGGCTTCTTTCTCACCGGCGACGATCGCCGGTTCGGCCTGGACGCGGGGCTCGGCTTCGAGTTTCAAGCGGCGCGGTTTCTCGGGATCGGCCCGTTCGCTCGCTATCATCACGTCACGCAGGACCCGCAGAACCTGCACCCGCAGGACGCGATGTACTGGAGCGCGGGCGTCTCGTTTTCGCTGAGAGTTCCTGCGGCAGAAGCGGCGCCGGTGGTTCCGCAACCGACGCAGCCGACGGACACCGACGGCGACACGGTGATGGACCCCGATGATCAGTGCCCGACGGTTCCGCAAGGCGCGCGGCCCGATCCCGCGCGTCGCGGATGCCCCATCGGCGACGCCGATCGCGACGGCGTGCTCGATCCCGACGACCAGTGCGTGAACGAGCCGCAGGGCGAGCACCCCGATCCCGCGCGTCGCGGATGCCCCGACGGCGACGCGGACAGCGACACCGTGCTCAACGCGCAGGACCAGTGCAGGGACGTTCCGCAAGGAGAGCGCCCGGACCCCGCGCGGCCTGGGTGCCCGATCGCCGATCGCGACAACGACTCGGTCCCCGACGCGACCGATCACTGCCCCGATCAGCCTGGCTCTCCGAGCCCCGACCCCAATCGCAACGGCTGCCCTGGGCTCGTTCGCGTGCAGAACGGGATGATCCAGATCCTCGCGCCCGTGTACTTCGCCACCAACCGCGACACGATTTTGCGCAGGAGCTTTCCAGTCCTCGACGCAGTGGTGGACGCGATTCGCGCGTCGCCCGAGATCCGTCGCGTGAGCGTCGAGGGACACACCGACGACGTCGGCAACGACGAGCGCAACCAGAACCTCTCGCAGCGCCGCGCGTGGAGCGTCGTGGAGTACATCCACGCGCACGGCGTGGAGGCCTCGCGCCTTCGCGCGCAGGGCTTCGGCGAGACGCGACCGCTGCGACCGGTGGACGGCATTCGCGGACGCGCACTCCGCGACGCGCGCGCGCAGAATCGGCGCGTCGAGTTTCGCATCGTTGCAGAGTGAATCTGCAGGCGAACGCGCGATCGCGACGAGCGTGAAGCGCGGCGAGGCGGTATAGAACCACCGAGTTCTTACGTGTCTCCACCGCCTGTTTATCCAAACGGTTCGCTGCTCGCGGGTCGCTTCGAGATCGTGCGACGCATTGGCGAAGGGGGGATGGGGATCGTGTACGAGGCGCTCGACTGCGAGCGCGGAACCACGGTCGCCCTCAAGAGCATCACGCAGCCCGATCCGACGGCGATCTTTCGCTTCAAGCGTGAGTTTCGCGCGCTCGCGGACATCGTTCATCCCAACCTCGTTCCGCTGTACGAGCTCGTCTCGACCGGCGATCAGTGGTTCTTCACGATGCAGCTCGTCGAGGGCACGGACCTCGCGCGCTATCTTCGTCCGCCCTCGAAGGTCGCGAGCGGCGTCGCGCTCGACGTCGTGATGACCAACGCGGACCTCGAGGCGAAGACCGAGAGCGATCCCGCGGTGGAAGCCGTGACCGCGAATCACCGCGTGGGAGCGCAAGGCGCCGTCGCGCGGCCGTCGTCCGTGACGGACATGTTCGACTGGTCGCAGGTGGACTGGCGCAGAGTGCGAAGGACCTTCGCGCAGCTCGCGTCCGCGGTGCGCGCGCTGCACGACGCGAATCGACTGCACCGAGACCTCAAGCCTTCCAACGTGCTCGTGCGCCCCGATGGAAGCGTCGTCGTGCTCGACTTCGGGCTCGTCGCCGAGCTCGAGCGCACCGACGAGCTCGCGCCGATCGACCCCGCTCACTTCGACAACGCGATTCGCTTCGACGCCGCGCGCGCCAACCTCTCGGACGAGATCGTCACGGGAACGGTCCCGTACATGGCCCCCGAGCAAGTCACCGGCGAGCCGCTCACCGCGGCGTGCGACTGGTACGCGGTCGGCGTCATGCTCTATCAAGTCGCGACCGGACGACTGCCCCACGAGGGCGCTCCTTCGAAGATCCTCGCGAACAAAGTGAACACCGTCCCGCTCGCGCCGCGCTTGATCAACGCGTCGATGCCAGCGGACCTCGACGCGCTGTGCGTGGCGTTGCTGCAACTTCAGCCGACGCTTCGTCCGCCGGCAGCGGCGATCATCGACGGCCTTCGCAAGGCGAAGAGCGTCGAGATGGTGGCGGTCGACCCCGATGATCGCGCGAGAAAGCCGTTCGTCGGTCGCGCGGCGTTCATCGAAGAGCTCTCGGCGTGCTGGCGCGCGACGGGCGAAGGACGCAGCGCCCTGTGCGTCGTGCGCGGCGCGACCGGCGAGGGAAAGACCGCCCTCGTCGACCACTTCATCCGAACCCGCGTCGACGCCGCGCGCGCGATCGTGCTGCGCGGGCGGTGCTTCGAGCACGAGACCGTTCCGTACAAGACCGTGGACGGAGTGATCGACGCGCTCGTGAAGCACCTGCTCACGCTGCGCGGCGAAGAGCTCGAGCCGATGATCCCGAGCACGATCGGCGCTCTGAGCGCGCTCTTCCCTGTGCTGGCTCGATCAGCGATCGTCGCGCGCGTCGCTCGCACAAACCCCTCGCCCGTCGCGATCGACGAGCGCAACCGCGAGGCAGAACAAGCGTTTCGCGCGTTGCTGCTTCGCTTGAGCGCGGCGCGTCCGTGCTTGCTCGTCGTGGACGACGCGCAGTGGGGCGACGCCGACGGGATGCGCATGCTCTCGACGCTGTGGGACGAGCCCTCGGCGCGCGCGATGGTGATCGTGGTCTCGCGCACGGACCTCGAGGCCGAGAGCGCGGCGCTCGTCGAGCTCGCGCGACAGCGAGACGTGCACGCGGCGCTCTCGAAGTCGACGATCGACGTCGGCGCGATGAGCCCGAGCGACGCGCGGGCGCTGGCCAAAGCGCTCGTGGCGCGCGCGGGCTCGGCGGCCGACGACGAGCTCTGGATCGAGCGCATCGTCGACTGGAGCACCGGCAGCCCCTGGTTGCTCGAGCTGCTCGTCGAGTCGCACGCATCGCTCGGCGTGATCGCGCGGAGCCAGAGCTTGGACGCGTTGATCCGCGCCCGCGCCGAGTCGCTCACCGAGAAAGAGCGCACGCTGCTCGACGTGATCTGTGTTGCGGGACAGCCGCTGCGGGTGCGCGTCGCGTTCGACGCGGCGTTCGGCCAGCAAATCGCGCCGGACGCGATGACCGTGCTCTGCAAGGCGCTGCTCGCGCGCACCTCGGGCCCGACGCTCGACGACGTGGTCGAGCCGTTTCACGAGCGCGTGCGCGACGGGCTGCTCCGCACGATGCCCGCCGAAGCGAAGGCGCTCGCTCACGAGCGCATCGCGCTCGCGCTGGAGGCGGCGGGGCGCCACGAGCACCAAGAGCTCGCGATGCACTGGGCTCGAGCCGGAGCGGACGCGCGCGCGGCCGAGCAGTGGCTGCTCGCGGCCAAGGCGTTGCTGCGCGCGGGCGATCGAGAGCAAGCGCGACACGCGCTGCAGCGAGCGGCGGACAGCGGCGAAGAGAGCACGGCCGGCGAAGCGCGGGCGATCCTCGCTGAGACGCTCGTCGAGGACGGAGACGTTCGGGGCGCGCTCGCCCTCGCGCAGCGGACGACGGACGTTCCGATGGACTTCGGGCACGCAGCGGTCGCGGCGCTGGCGGCGCAGGTCTCGATCGGGCGCGGCCCGCTCGGGCTACCGCGGGCGATGCGAGCGGACGAGCTTCGAATGCTGATCGCGGTGGCGCGAGGGGCGCTGCACCGCGAGCCGCTCGTGGCCGCGGGGCTCGCCGCGACGGGGCTTCTTCGGTCCAACGACGCGCCGGACGGGTCGCGCGCGGCGCTGTACGCGATCTTGGGCGCGGCGCTGGCGCAAGTTGATTTCATGGGCGTGGTTCACCCTGACGAGTGGGGGCGCGCGGCGCTCGCTGCGCTCGACGCGACGACGCCGACCGCAGAGCGAACCTCGGTGCTCTTCGTCGTGGCGCAGCGGTGCCTCTCGAGCGCGGCGAGCGCGAGCGAGTGCGAGGCGCTGCTCGAGCGAGCGTTGACGAGCGCGACGATGCTCGATCAGCGGCCGTGGATCGTGGCGTGCTCGGACGCCCTGGTCGAGAGCGCGTTTCTTCGCGGCGTCGACGAGCACAGCATGCGGGCGTTGATCGCGAGGCTGTGGCCGGTGCTCGTGCAGCGAGGGTTGGCGGACGCGTCTCGTTGGGCGGCTCCGATGCGGGCGCTCGTGCACGGCGGCGGAGAAGAGGCGCTCTCGGCGCTTCCTCGAACGGCGCGCGCGCTGTTGTTGTTCGAGCAAGGGCGAGAGCACGACGCGCGCGCGACGGTGACGGGCGACGAGGGCGTGGCGAACGAGAGCATGGTGAGCGCGATCGTTCGACGGTGGTTGCAAGCGATGCTCGACGCGCGCGCGAGCGGAGAGCACGGGCTCTCTCGTGCGTCGACGATGGCCTCGGTGCTCGCGACGGCGGCGCGGATGCATGTGTGGGCCGAGCGCTGTCCGAGGCGCTTCGAGTCGATGGCGTTGGCGCTCGACGGAGCGATCGCCGAGGCGCTCGGACGCGCTGCGGACGCGTTGGACCGGCGAGAGCGCGCGTTGCGCGCGGCGATCACCGAGGGCAACGGGCTGCTGGCGGCGGCGCTCGACCGCGGGCGAGCGCATTGGACGCGGTCGCGAATCGAGCCCTGAGCGCGGGCGTTGGCCGCAGCGGCGAGCGCGCGGCGAGGGTACGATTCGCCGCGATGACGACATCGAGGACGCTCAAGGGACGAACGCTGTTTATCACCGGCGCGAGCCGAGGAATCGGCCACGCGATCGCGATGCGCGCGGCGAAGGACGGCGCGAACATCGTGATCGCGGCGAAGACCGCCGAGCCCAACGCGAAGCTACCGGGAACGATCTACACCGCGGCCAAGGACATCGAGGACGCTGGCGGACGGGCGCTGCCGCTCGTGGTGGACGTGCGCGACGAGGCGCAGGTGAAGGCGGCGGTGGACGAGGCCGCGCGGGTGTTCGGCGCGATCGACGTTCTGGTGAACAACGCCTCGGCGATCTCGCTCACCAACACCACGGGGACGTCGATGAAGCGCTACGACCTGATGCACGGGATCAACGTGCGCGGCTCGTTTGTGTGCATGCAGGCGTGCGTCGAGCACCTGCGAAAGAGCGACAATCCCCACGTGCTCGAGCTGTCTCCTCCGCTCACGCTCGAGCCGAAGTGGTACGGCCCTCACGTGGCGTACACGATTTCGAAGATGAACATGAGCTTGCTCGTGCTCGGCTGGGCCGAGGAGTTTCGCTCGGAGGGGATCGCGGCCAACGCGCTCTGGCCGCGCACGCTCATCGCGACGGCGGCGGTGCAGAACCTCTTGGGCGGCGACGAGATGATCAAGCGCTCTCGCACGCCGGCGATCATGGCGGACGCGGCGCACGCGGTGCTCACGCGGCCCTCGCGCGAGTGCACGGGCAACTTCTTCATCGACGAGGAGGTGCTCGCGCAGGAGGGCGTCCGTGATTTCAGCGGGTATTCGCACGACCCGAGCGTCGAGCCGCTGCAGGACCTGTTTCTTGGCTGAGCGGCTGCGCCTGGCTGAGTGACAGTCAATGTCCGTCGCTAGCTTGCCTGGTCGGGTGTTGCTGCGCAGGATGCAGTCGTGCCGCCGCGCCCCCTCGCCCCGCGCTCGATGACCTCGGTCCACGTCGTTGCGACGGACGAGCATCGTCGCGCGCGGCTGTTGCGCGCGGCGCACAGCGACGGGGCGGCGATCGCGCCGTCCACGATCTCGTTCGACGCGATGGTGCGCGCGCTGCATCGCGCGTTGCTTCCGCACTTGTCCTTGGCGCACCCGTTGATCGAGCGGGTCTCGGCGGCGCTGGCGGCGCAGAAGGTCCGCGGCGGAGAGGGCTATCAGCGCGCGACGGCGCTCGCGAGCGCGCTCGACGTGCTTCGTCGCAACGCGGTCGACGGGGACGCGCTCGAGCGAGCGCTCGCGGAGGTCAACGCGAGCGAAGAGGGCGCGCGCAAGCGGCTCAACGCGCTGGCCGAAGCGACGCGGTGGGTCGACGAGCGGCTCGAGGCCGAGGGGCTCGTCGCGCGGGCGGCGATCGAGTGGGTGCTCGCGCGCGCGATCGACGGAATGGAGGCCGGCGACGCGCTTCCTGCGCCGATGGGGCCGGGCCCGTGCGCGATGCGGGTGGAGGTGACGGGCTTCAGCTTCGATCAGTCCAGGGCGCGGCTGATCGCGGCGCTCTCTCGCGCGCTTCACAAGCGAGGCGGCTCGCTGCAGCTGCGCGTCCTGGTCGAGCCGTCGCGCGAGCGATGGAGCACGACGCTCGACCGCGCGCTGAAGGTGATCGAGGACGACGAGCAGTCCGCGGTCGAGCTCGAGCTGGCGATGCGCAGCGACGATGACGCGTTGGCCGCGGCGGGACTGCGAGATTTCGTGCAGGCGATCGCCGCGGGCGGGCGCGTCGAGGGCGCCCCGGTGGACTTCGCCGAGGCGCACGGGCCCGACGAGAGCGCGCGGTGGGCGGTCGCGCAGGTCGAGCGATGGGTCGACGACGGCGTCGATCCTGACGAGATCGCGATCATCGTTCGCTCGGGCGACGCTGAAGAGGTCGAGCCGATCGTGCGAGCGCTCGAAGAGGCGGGCGTTCGCGCGAGGCTCGACGCGCGGTGCTCGCAGGGCTTCGAGCGGCGCGGCGCGGCGACGGCGATCGTCTCGCTCGCGCGCGCGCTCGCCGAGGGGGGCGACGTCGAGCGGGTGACCTTCGCGCTCGCGGCGCTCGCGGGCCCCAACGCGATCCTCGGAAAGTCGCCGACGATCCTCGCGCACGCCGCGCGCGCGGTGCGGGCCAAGACCGTGTTCGACCCCAAGCTCGAGGTCCTCGGCCGGCACGTCTCGCCGGCGACCGCGCAGGCCGCGAGCGCGCTTCGCGACCTCGTCGCGCCGCTCGGGCACGACGGGACGGTGGAGCAGCACACGGGGCGATGGACGAAGTTCTTGCGAGAGCTGCGCGCGGGCGTGCGGCACGCAGAGGCGGCGCGATCGATCGCGACGTTGCCCGCCGAGGACGCCTCGATCGAGCGCGCGATGCTGCGCGCGACGGCCCGCGAAGAGCGAGCGATCGACGCGATCGAGCGCGCGATCGAGCAGATCGCGCCGCGCGCGCGCAGGGCGGGGCTCGCGGGGCTGTTGTCGGCAGAGTCGTTCAGCGCGCTGCTCGAGGACGCGATCGACTCGTCGCGCGACGCGCTCGAAGGCGCAGCGGACTCGGGCGCGAGCGGCGTGCGCTTGGCGTGCGCCGAGCTGGTCGCCGGGCTCTCGTTTCGAGCGGTGGTGGTGGCGGGGCTCGAGGACGGGCGGTTTCCTGCGCACGGCGAGGACGACGCGCTGCTCGGAGACGTCGAGAAGCGCGCCGTGCAAAAGAGCGCGGGCGTGCTCGTCGCGCGACGCGGCGCAAAAGAAGACGAGACGCAGCTGTTTCTCGCGGCGTGCTCGGTCGCGACCGAGCGCCTCGCCCTCGTCGGAGCGCGGCACGACGCGAGCGGTCGCGCGCTCGCGCCCTCGCCGTTCATGGTGGACGTGCGTCGCGTGCTCGATCGCGCGCCGCTGTGGCTCACGCACGACCCGCTCGCGCGCTCGGCGCAGCTCGCGGCGCGCGGCGCCGAGCGGCTCACCCGCGCGTGGGCGGGGTGGCCTTCGCGGGCGCTCGTCGCCGAGGCCGCGGCGCGCAACGACCGCGCGACGCGCTCGCTGATCGACCGCGTTCGATCGGCGATCGGCCGCGCCGAGATCGAGCGCGAACGAACGGAGTTCTTCGCGGGGCTGCGCGCAGAGCCCGGGAGATTTTCAGGGCGAATCGATCACGACGCGCGCGCGCTGCAGGCGCTCGAGCTCGCGCGGTACGCCACGACGAGCTGGCCGCTCGACGTGACCTCGCTCGAGCGCACGGCGCGCTGCGCGTTCAAGGCGTTTGCGCAGCAGGTGCTCAAGCTCGAGCCCGAGGACCTGCCCTCGCTCGCGCTCGACGCGAAAGAGCGCGGACACCTGCTGCACGCCTTGCTCGAGGCGGGGCAGAAGGCGCTGCACGGGACGCAGGGTCGACCGCGCGCGGTTCGCTGGGAGCGCGTCGAGCAGTCGCTCGATCAAGCAGCGGAGAAGTTCGCGAGCGAGCTTCCGCACGCGGACCCAGATCTCTTGCGCGCGGACACCGTCGCGATTCGCCGCGCGATCGAGGGCTTTCTCGAAGGCCGCATGGACGCGGATACGCGATGGGCCGTGGTCGCGACAGAGATCGCGTTCGGACCCGAGCGCGAGTGGCCGGCGCTCGAGGTGGAGGTGGACGGAGACGTTCCGATCGTGCTGCGCGGCAGGATCGACGGCGTCGAGCGGCTCGACGAATGCGTGCGCGCGGTGGAGTTCAAGAGCGGGCGCGGCGACGGGTTTCGCAAGCGGCTGCGCGAGGGCGCGCTCGACACACAATTTCAACTCGTGGTCTACGCATCAGCGCTGTACCGCGCGGTGCGGGACGGCCGCGTGGACGCGACGGGCGTGGACGTGGACGGCGTGTACATCGGCTTTCGCGACCAGACCGAGCACGGGCTGCGCGACTCGCTCGCCAAGCCGCGACGCGGCGGCGGAGAGGCGCCGATCGTCGACGTGGACGCGCTCGTGCGCGAAGGCTCTCAGGGAAAGGGCGCGCTCGGAGAGGCCGTTCGCAAAGCGGTGTTGCCGGTGCGACAGGGCGTGTTCGCGCCGCGCCCGCGCGACTGCGAGTTCTGCAACGCGCAGTCGCTCTGCCGAATCGAGCGCGGCCGAGACGAGCGCGGTTGAGCGGCAAGCGCGCGCTCGTGCGCGATGAGCGCGCTTGTGCGCGATGAGCGCGAAGAGCGAGGGCGGGCAGCGCGTCACAGTGACATTTCCTGTCACTTCCTTGTGGCGCGATTTGCGCGGAGGATTCACAGTGTGAAGCCCGCCGATGACTGACCGCGCAGAGCTCTTTGCGTTCTCGAAGAACACCCTCCTGCGCGCCGGCGCCGGCACAGGGAAGACAGAGGCCCTCGCGACGCTCTACCTGCACCTGGTGGGCGGGCTGTGCGACCCCGAGGTGTGGTCGAAGCAAGGCGTTCTCGGAGACCGTGTCGTCGCGCTGACGTTCACCGAGAAGGCCGCGGTCGAGATGCGCGAGCGTATTTCGGAGGCCGTTCGAGTGCTCTCGTACGAGAACCCTCCCGCGGGGATCGACAGCGCCGACGCTCGCGCCCGTGAGCGCGCGGCGAAGCAGTGGGCCGCCTCGCGTGGGCTCGATCGCGCGGCGCAAGCGCGATTGATGGCGCTCGGTGAGAGCGCGGCGCGGCAAGGTCGCGCGCTGCCCGACCGCGCCACGTGGCAGCGCGTCGGCTTCGCCCTCGGCAACGCTCGGATCGGAACGTTTCACGGCTTCGCCGCCGGCGTCCTGCGCGCCGCCGCGCTCGACCTCGGGATCGACCCGACCTTTCGCGTGACCGAGCCCGAAGAAGCGGACCGCCTCTTGCGCGAAGCGATCACCGAGGCGCTCTCGAACGCGGCGCGCGGCGAGCTCGACGCGGTCGCGGACCTCATGGCCGCCGCGGGCGGCTTGGACCCCGAAGGTGATCGCGGCGTCGTCGTGCGCTTCGTCTCGATGGTCCACTCGCTCGACGAAGCGGGCGTGAGCGACGACGAGGTGAGCGACGGCTCGGTGCTCGAAGCGACCCCTCCGCAGCCCTTCATCGCCGCGGACGCGATCGAGCGCTTCGCGCGCGCGTGCGAGACGAGCGCAGCCCTCGCCAGCGAGTTGTGGCCCGCGCGATTGCTCAAGCTCTCTCGCGCGCTCTCGTCGCTCGGCGTCGTCGACGATCCTCGCCGCGCCCGCGCGTGCGTCGCGCTGCTGCGCGCCACGCCGCTGCCCTCGAAGAACCGCACGCGCTCGATCGAAGCCGAGGCCCGCGCCGCGAGGGACACCGTCGAGTCGCTGCACGACGCCGCGCTCGCGGTGCACTCCGCGTGGCTCGCCCGCGCCGCCCGCCGCGTGCTCGTCGACGCGCGCGCGCGGTTTCGCGCTGCAAAACGCCGGCGACACGTGCTCGACTTCGCCGATCTTCTCCGCCGGCTGCGCGACGGAATGCGCGACGACGCCCGCCTTCGCCGCGCGTGGAAGCGCCGCTTCGACGCGGTCCTGGTCGACGAATTTCAGGACACCAACCGACTGCAGCGCGACCTGCTCTATCTCCTGCGCGAGCGCAAGGACGCTGAGCACAAGCCGCGCGTCCCAGACGCGAGCGAGCTCGAGCCTTCGGGCCTGCTGTTGGTCGGCGACGCCAAACAGTCGATCTATGCCTTTCGAAGCGCCGACGTCGGAGTGTTTCTCGAGACCGAGCGCGACATCGTCCACGCAGGCGGGGTCTCGCGCGAGCTCGTCGAGAGTCATCGATCGGTCGACGCGGTGCTCGACGCGATCAACCCCGTCGCCGAGGCGCTGCTCGGGATGGGCCTGACCGCGCACGGAGAGCGCATCTACGACCCCAAGCGCGACGCGCTCGTCGCTGAAGCCGGCGGCGACGGAGAAGCGCGCGTCGAGCTCGTGCTCGTCTCGGGAGACAGCGCCGACGAGATCCGCGAGCTCGAAGCGCAGGCGATCGCGCGACGGATCAAGAAGCTCGTCGATCCGTTCGCGCGGCACGCGGCGGGCTGGCGCGCGCCGCGGCTCGATGAGATCGCGGTGCTGGTCCCGACGTGGTCGCACACCGAGCCGGTGAAGAAGGCGCTGCAGCGAGAGGGGATTCCTTACGCGCAGCTCGGAGGACCGGGATTTTGGGAGCGTCGCGAGGTCGACGACCTCGTCGCGCTCTTGCGCCTCGTCGCCGATCCCGCGGATCGCCTCGCGCTCGCCTCGGTGTTGCGCGGTCCGCTGGTGGCCCTCTCGGACGCCGCCCTCGCGCACGTGCTCGGTCGACACGCGACGCTCGACGACGCGCTCGATCCCCCAGCATCCGTGCGCGAGGCGCTCGAAGAAGACGACCGCGCGCGGCTCGATGAAGCGCGCCCGTCGCTCAAGCGCCTCGTGCGCGCAGGCGGCTCGCTGCCGCCCGACGAGGTCCTTCGCATCGCCCTCGCCGAGCGCAACTACGCCGCGGTCCTCGCGGCGCTTCCGTTCGGCGCGCAGCGCGCGGCCAACGTCGACAAGCTCGTCGGCCTCGCGCAAGAAGCCGCGCGGCGCGGCGGCGAAGACGGCTCGGTCGCGGGCTTCGTTCGCTACGTCGATCGCATGCGCGCCGCGTCCGAACACGAGACCGAGGTCGACGTCGCCGACGTGAGCTCGGGCGCGGTGCAGCTGCTCTCGATCCACGCGGCCAAGGGCCTCGAGTGGCCCGTGGTCTTCGTGGCACAGACCTCCCGCCGCAGAAAGATCCACGCCGAACGCGTGCTCATCGACGCTCGAAAGCGCGTGGTCGCGCTGCCCGCGGACTACGACGCGCCGCCCGCGTTTCAAGAGCTGCGTCGGGACGCGCACGCTTCAGAAGAAGACGACCAGCGCCGCTTGCTCTATGTCGCGCTCACGCGGGCGAGAGACCTCGCCGTGGTCTCGGGGCCGGCCCACGAAGGCGACGGCGAGTGGCGCACGCTCTCGACCGCGCTCATGCGCCTCGCGCCCGCGAGCGTTCGCGTGATCAAACCAGGCCTCGACGGTCCGAGCATCGGCGTTCGCGCCGCGTCGAGCGCGCCGACGCCAGCCCTCGCGACGGCGAGCGTATCGACGACCGAGGCGCCGCCGACGCAGCCGGCTCGCAAGCGCGCGGCGCGGCTGCAATTGCACGCCGAGGCGCTCACGGAGTTCGCGCGATGCCCGCGGCGGTGTTCGCTGCGGTACGAGTTCGGCGTGCCCGAGCAGAGGACCACTGGAGCTCCGCCGAGGCAGCGGGTCGAAGACCTCGTTCGCGCGCTGCTGCGAGCGACGCTGCCGTGCGTCGCTGGCGAGGAGGGCGCCTCGGTTCACTCGGCGCTCGCAGCAGAGAGCGAAGACGACGCGCTCGTTCGCGAGCACGCGGCGAAGATCGCGCGCGCCGCGCTGGCCATGAGCGTGGGCCGCGCGCTCTCTCAAGAGGCGGCGCTCAACGCGACAGGGCTCGCTTCAGCACTCGAACTGCAGGGAGAAACGCAGACCGTCGCGCTCGAGTGCTCGGTGGACATCGTCGCGCGCGCCGAGGCGATCGGCGGCGCCGAAGGAGCGATCGCGCTCGTCCGCGTCGCGCTCGACGGCAGCGCCAACGACGCCGCGTGGTGGCGCGAAGAGCTCGAGTCCGCGCGGCTCGCGCTCGCCACGCGCCTCGGCGAAGGCGCGGACGTGCGCGGCGCGGTGTGGCTCGTGGACCCCGAGCGATCGACGGTGCTCTGGCTCGATGCGAGCGAGCCCGAGCGCGCGAGGGCGCAGCTCGCCGAGAGCGCAGCGAACTTCGCGTCGGCGAGAGAGAGCGGCGAGTGGCCAGGACGCCCGCGGTCGTTGTGCGAGCGCGTTCGCTGCGGATACGTGGGCCGCTGCCATCACTGAGCGCGAGGGCGCCGCACGCGCGCGAGCAGCTTCGCGCGCTCTTCAGCGCTGACCTCGCCGCTGGCGAGCAACACGAGCGCGAAGACCGTCGCGATCACCACGGACACTCCGAGCGCGGCCACCTTCGAGTGCACCGGCGCTAGCGCGCCCACGAGGCCCGCGACGGACGCGGCGATCGATGCGCGCATCGCGGTCTTCCACGGGACGATCGCGCCGTAGATGCGCAGGACAAAGATCGCGACGCCGAGCATGCCCGCGGTCGAGCCGAGCGCGGTGCCGATCGCCGCCGCGCTGAGCGCTCGCTCGCCGAAGCCCACGACCGAGAGCGCGATCACATCGCCGACGAAGACGAAGGCGAGCATCGCGAGCATGAGCATCGTCGCCGCAGCGACGCGCTTGGACGCGAGCACCACGGTGAGACCGATCACCGCCAACGTAAACGAGCCCTGCCCGAGCGAGAGCCACCGCAGCGCGCCCGCCCCGACCGCGAACTCGGGGCGATAGGCGATGCGCAAGACCGCGTGCGGCGCGCCGGCGATCACCGAGAGCA
Source organism: Polyangiales bacterium (assembly GCA_046351515.1). Classification (GTDB taxonomy): domain Bacteria; phylum Myxococcota_A; class Polyangia; order Polyangiales. Next base: position 149,635 of record JAXLYJ010000005.1, on the reverse strand, counting down.
TCATGCCGAGCACGACGAACGCGAACCGCAGCGCCCCGCGCAGCATCGAGCGAGTGGTCTCGACGTCGCCCTCCGCAGCGGCCTTGGACACGACGGGAAACAGCACGAACGTCACTGCGATCAACAGCTGGTACGGCAAGAACGCGAAGTTCTGCACGCTCTTGTACACGCCCACCAGGCCCTTGACCGCCTCGAGCGTCGCGCCCGCTTGTCGCGCGAGCACCGCTTGCATCACGAGCACGTCCGCCTGAAGGACCATGTTGAGCGCGAGCTGATAGACCAGGACGGGCGCGAAAAAACCTGCATATTCTCTGGCAAACGCGAGCCCCAACGGAGCGTCGCGCTCGCTCTCGCTCTTGGGTGACCGAAGGACGACCGCGCTCGCCACGAGGGTGATCGCGACGCTCGCGGCAGCGAAGCCCATGAGCGCCCCGCGGACGCCCATTCCCACGAACGCGAGGCCGACGATGAGCCCCGTGCGCAGCGTGGCGAACAAGACGTCGAGCGAGGCTTGGGCGACGAAGCGCTGCGTTCCGTTCAGCGAGCCGACGAGCGCGGCGTACACGCAGTACATCCCCGTCACGATCGAGGCGATGCGCAGCAGCGGGGGCAGCCCTGGATCGCGCAGAAGATCGGCGCCGATCGGGCCGGCGAGCGCCGCGAATCCCCCCGCGAGCACCAGCCCGAGCAGCGCGTGCAGCGCGAGCCCGCGACGGATCGACGCCGTCCCGTAGCTCGTCACGCTCTTGGACATCGCCTGGATCGACCCCGCTACCACCACGTTGTTGAGGATCGAGACCGCGGACAAAACCGCTCCGTATACGCCGTAGTTCTCGCGGCCGAGCGCCCGCGTGAGCAAGACGGGCTGCGCGAATCCAGTCAGCAAAAACCAGGCTTTTGCGAAGGTGATGACCGCGACGCCTCGCCTCGCGCGCTCTGCAATGCTCTTGTCGCTCACGGTTCGTGGCGATGGCCGATACCGCAAACGTCAGCCATCACACAAACGAGGGATCGAGGCGGCTGCTGTTTTTTCGCGTCGACAACGAGGCGATTCGGACAACAATCTCACCGACTCCGATGTCCGCTGCCGACGACTCGACCATCACGCCCTCCGAACTGCAGATTCGCAGCGGATTGGCGTACCTCGATGACAGCGTCGTCGCGCTTCGTCAGGTACGCAAACAAGCGGGGTTGCGAGGGGTCTTGGTCGAGTGCTTCAGCGACCTCGACTTGTTTGTTGGCCGAATGGGCGCGGATCCTCCCCTGCACGCGGTCCTGCTCGACGTCGACCTGGGCGGAGCGGTCGACGGGCCCGCGGTGGCCGAGCGGCTTCGAGCGGCGATTTCGTCGGTGAAAATCGCGTTCTTCACCGCTGAGAAGAGCGACGAGCGGGCGCGACAGCTCGCGCACCTCGGGCCCGTGTTCGACAAGCATCGCGACCTGTCCGCGGTGCTCGCGTGGTTCGACGAGCGCGCGGCAGAGCTGTAGTCGGCGAAGCGCGCGGCTCTTCTGGTAGCGTCGAGCCCATGCACGTTGCGTCGCTTTCTTCGCTGCGAGGCGCGATCACCGCGCTCACGCTGGTGGGCACTCTGTGCGTCGCGCAGAGCGCGGCTGCGCAGGACGCGGGAGCCGACGCGGGAGCAGACGCGGCGATCCCTGCGAGAGCGTGCGTCGCGAGCGCGCTCGGCTGTCAGGTCGCGCCGATTCAGTTCGTCAAGCGCGAGGGGCTGCCGGTCGAGTTCGACTACGACACGTCGTGGATCCCCGCCGGATCGCCCGTGCAAGTGCGGCTTCGAGCGGCGTTCGTCGGGCACACGGAGATTCGCGCGGGAGGATCGCTCGCTGCTTCGTGGCCTCGCGCGATGTCCGTCGCCGCGCCGCCAGGACCGGCGCAGAGCGCCTCGATCGAGTCGGACTACGGGATCGTCTTTCGCTCGAGCGTCCGACTGCACCTCGTGATCGGCGCGACGACCTACGATTGGGAAGGAAACATCCCCTTCGTTCCGCAGGTGGACTTTCGCTCGACCGCGCGCGGCAACTTCGACCCTTGGGGCTGGGCGCGCACGAGCGTCCGCGGCAGCACCATGCGTCAGCGCATCGCCGACGTCTCGCTCACCGACTCGCTCATCCCCATCCCAGGAATCTCCGGCGGGCTCAGCTTCGCCGCCTCGGCCTCGCTCGAGACCGGCTACCGCTCGACGCGCATCTCCTTCGCGCCCGCCCCCGACGCCATCACCGAGAGCGTCGAGCGCATCACCCTCCCCTTCGAAGGCGGCCCGTTCGTCGAGCTCGCTCCGCGGCTCGAAGGCCTGGTCGATCAGAGCGTCACGATCACCGTCACGCCGTCGCTCTACGTCTCGTTGCTCGGCCGTCGCTGGGACATCCCCATCGTCGATGTTCCCGTGCCCATCAACACCCCTGCGCGGCCGTGGCTCTTCGACCCGCAGCGCGTGCGCTTCGAGCTGCCCGACATCGCGCCGCTCCCGTCGGTCATCGAGTTCGGCGACGTCTTCGTCGGCGAGAGCGCGACGCGCTCGGTCACCATCGACAATCGCGGCGGCGCCACGCTCGACGTGCTGCGATCGACGGACATCGACAGCGCGCCCTTCGCCTGGGTCGAGCCGCGCATCGCCGTGCCCGTTCGAGCGATGCGCGCGGTCGAGATGCGCTTTGCGCCGAGCAGCGAGGGCGCGTTCGAAACCCGCGTTCCGCTCGTCACGTCGGACCCCGACACCCCGACGGTGTACGTCACCGCGCGCGGCCGGGGCGTCGCGCGGCCGGTCGTGATGGACTCGGGCGTCGTCGATGCGAGCGACGCGAGCGCGCCCGACAGCGCCCGCGACGCCGCTCGCGACGCAGCCACATCGCAGTTCATCACCGGCGACGGCTGCGCGTGCAGCACGCCCGCTCGCGGTCGCTCCCGCGCTCCCCTCGCGGCCCTCACCCTCGCCGCAGCCGCCGCGCTCGTGGCGCGCCGCCGATCGCGATCCGATCGAACCCTCGCTGCAACCGACCGCTGATCCCCGCGGCGAGCGATCGCCCTCGCAGCGCCCGAGCGCCTCCGCTCAGCCCCCGTCCGCGCTGCTCACGCCCGCGCCTGCATCGGGGTGCAGCGCGTGCTCGATGCTCTCGCGAAGCGCCTCTTCGTCCACGAGGCCGTCGAACCGCTCGTGCCCGATGAACATCGTCGGCAGCCCCTGCACGCCGCACTCGTGCGCGGCGTTGCGGTCGCTCGCGATGTGACTGCGCGTTCGATCGTTGGCGACGCACTCGCGAAACGCGCGTTCGTCCAGGCCGAGCTCGCGCGCGATCGCCGTCGTCCCGTCGGCCGTGAGCTGCTCTGCCTCCGCGCGAAAGAGTCGATCGGCCATCGCTTCGCCGCGACCGAGCTCCTCTGCGCACAGCGCGGCCTTCGCCGCGTCTTCGGCGTGCGGGTGAATCCCCGTCAACGGGAGCTGCTTGCGCACGAGCCGCACGCGTCCGTGATAGCGCTCGATCACCGACGAGAGCACCGCGTGTTGCCTGCGACAAAACGGACACTCGAAGTCAGCGAACTCGACGATGGTCACCACGCCGTCGCGCTGCTCGCGCGCGACCGGCCCCGGCAAGACCGCGACGTACTGAGCGCGCGGTCCGCGCGACGAATCGCCGCCCGTCCCGCCGCCGCCCGTGCTCGCAGGGGGCGCGCTCAACATCGCCACGCACGCGGTCAGCACCGCGCCGCCGCCGAAGAGCCACCGCTGCGTCGGCGAGGCGGGCTCGTACGCGTCGCGGCCGAACAAGAGCGCCGCGCCCAGCAAAATCGCGCTCGAATCCGTCACCATACAGAACTTGCACCACGAGTGGCACATCCCGAGCTGCAGCGCGATCAGCGTCGCGCCGCCGAGCGCAGAGAGCGCCCCCAGCGCAGGCAAGAGCTTGCTCGCCTTGTCTTTGGGCACGAGCAGCAGCGCGCTCAGCGCGGCGCCGAACGAGACGAGCCCGAACCACGGAAGAGAAAACCACTTCACGCGCTGCTCCCAGCACGCGCGGACGGCGGTGCACCCGCCGCCGGGACCGCAGAGCGTGGGCTCGGGCATCGCGTACTCGATGATGAGCGCCGCGGAGACCACGAGCCCGACGAGCGCGAGCACGCGAGCGAGAGTGATGGCGATACGACGACGATCCACGAGGAGATTCCTTGAGAGTCTGAGAGGCGCTGCGATCCGCGCTCGCCCATCATCGCTGCCCTCGCAGCGGACGACGACCGAACGCGCGCACCGTTGTAACCCATCGAGAGAGCAGAATGCTTCCCTCTCGACTTGACGCTTCGCCCGCGCGTGCCAGAGTGAAAGCAACGCCGACGATTCGCCCTGCAAATCGAGCGACGAAGCGAGCGGCTACCGAGAGCATCCATCGTCCCTCCCTCCCCGTTGTTGGTTCCTCCCCCTTTGTCCAACACAGCTCGGTAGCCGCTCACTCCGCTGCTCGATCGCACGGCGCGCACAGCGCTTGTACGCCGCGGCGCCGAACCACTGGCGCGGCGCGAGTTGATGCTCTCTGCATCAACCATCACGTCATCGGGGCGTCAGCGGTTCGGGGATGCGCGATAGCGGACCGGCTCGAGCTGCGAGGAAAACCGCTCTCGCGCCGCGCGCCGATCGGGCTTGTTCGCCGCGGTCAGCGGCAGCGCCTCGCACGGCGCGAACAGCCGCGGTCGCTTGTGGGGCGCGAGCATCTCCGCGCATTTCACCGCGAAACGGTCGGGACAGAATCGCTCATCGATCACCAGGGCGCACGCCACGACCTGCCCCCAGCGCGGATCATCGACGCCGAACACGAGTGAGGCGCGCACGCCTTCGATCCCGTCGAGCGCGCGCTCGACCTCGAGGGGGTAGACGTTTTCGCCGCCCGTCACGATCAGGTCGGTCCTGCGCGCCACGACGTGCAGGCGTCCTCGCTCGTCGAAGAACCCGAAATCGCCGGTCGAAAACCAGCTCTCGCGCGCCCGAGGCTCGTGGTGCAGATAGCCCGAGAAGAGCGTCGGTCCGCGCAGGACGAGCGCGCCGACCTCGTCGTGCTCGCACCGAGTCCCGTCTTCGCGCAGCGCGCAGAGCTCTGTCGCCGCGAGCGGTGCGCCGCTGCCGAGCTCGACCGTGCTCCAATCGCGCTCGCCCTGCGTGCTCACTTGCGAGCACGCTTCGGTGAGCCCGTACGTCGTTCGCGCGTGGATCGAGCGCTCGGCGCACGCGCGCAGCAGCGCGGTCGACGTCGCGGCCCCGCCCAAGAGCGCCGCGCGCAACGCCGCGAGCGCGCCGCGCGAGTCCGCCTCGAGCAGCCGATGCATCATCGTCGGAACGAAGCTCGCGATCGTCACCCCCTCGCGCTCGATCGCGTCGAGCACCGCGCGCTCGTCGAACTTTCGCTGCAGCACCACGCCTTGCCTCGCGAACAAGCACCGCGTGAGCACCGAGAGGCCGCCGACGTGGCAGAGCGGGAGGCACAAGAGCCAACGGTCCCGCGCGCTCCACGGCAGGTTCACCTCGCTCGCGCGGGCGCTGGCGACGAACGCGCGGCGCGAGAGCACCGCGCCCTTGGGCCGACCGGTGGTGCCCGAGGTGTACAGCACGGCGAGCGGCGCCTCGGGGTCGATCTTGATTTCGTGTGTCCATCGAGGGTCGAGCGGCGCTTCGTCGCTTCGAATGAGCGCGTCGAGCGAGGCGTCGTCGAGCCGGAGCGCGCACTCGGCGTCGTCGGCGAGCGCCGCGGCCTCGGCGTCCGTCAGCCGCGGGTGCAGCGGAACGACGGTGATCCCCCGGTCGAACATCGCGTACAGCGCGAGCGCGGTCTCGAGTCGATTGCTCGCGCGTAGCGCCACTCGCCGCGCGCGACCGCCGTTGGCGCGCTCGATCTTGGCTCCGAGCCGCAGGGCGCGCGTCGCGACCTCGCTCCATCGAAGCCGCTCGCCCTCGAAGACGAGGCCGTCGCGCGCGCCATCGGTCTCGTCATCGAGCAGCGCACTCAGCGAGAACTCGTCCTGCGACACGCCAGCGCCCTTTCACGTCGCGATCGGCAGGTGCTTGCGCGCGCTCTGCTCGACGCGCGTGGCCGCGGCGACCGCGGGCTGCACTTCGTCCGAGGTTCGTCGACGCACGTACACCACGGCGTCGAACGGCTCGCGCAACCACCGCTGCCCACGCTTGGTCGCGCGCACCAATCGCTGCTCGTCCGACCCGCCGATCGGCGCGACGATCACGCAGCCCTCGGGCAGGACCGACCACGCCTCGGGGATGTCTTCGAGCGCGAATCCGCCGCACACTTTGGTGAGCTGCGAGGGCTCGACGCCCCAGTGCGCGGGGTCGATCGCGTCGCCCGCGCGCACGGCGACGTTGGCGAATTCGCCGCAGTTTTTCTGCGCTTTCGCGGCGAGCGCGGGGTCCACCTCGACGCCCCACACGGCTCCGTCCTCGCCGACGAGCGATCGGAGGACAGCGCAGCCGTAGCCGGTGCCCGAGCCGAGATCCAAGACACGATCGCCCTCGGTGATGTCCGCGAGCGCGAAGGTCCTAGCGTACGCGTGCATCGCGCTCACCGTGCTCTCGCCGCTCGCGTCGAGCGCGACGGGCTCGTCCTTCACGCTCTCGATCACGCGATCGAGCGGAACGAAGAGCTCGCGGCGCGCGTCGAGCACCGCGCTCACGACGACGGCGGCGCGCGATGGCTCGGCGCCCGGTCGAGACGCGTACTCCAAGAGCGAGGCGCGGTGCCGCTCTCGCAGCTCGCGCGCGGTCTGCGCGAGGTGGCGATCCGCGCGGCGATGCGCGTCCCCCTTGCTGCTTCGACCGAGGTAGCGGTGCCACGCGTAGTAGCGATCGAGGTAGTGCATGCGCATGCCCGCGCGGTCCTGGCGGACCTGATCGCGGATGGCGCGAACGAAGTACTCGCGGGCTTTTCCGCGGTAGACGAAGTTGTCCTCGATGCGCGAGAGGATGGGACCGAAGTGTTGGTGCTGCAGGCGCGCGCGCTCGAGGTACGTCAGCTCGCGCGAGGGATCGACCCACTCGGCGAGAAACTCTTGATCGCCGTCGTGCCACCAGTCCGGCCGATGAAACACGCAGCCGAAGCGTGCCTCCCACTGTCCGCGCTCGGAGTCGATCGGCGAGCCGGGATACAGCCGAAACGGATCGACCGAGAGAAATCCCGTCACGCCCTTCGGGTCGAGAAACAGCTCGCTCAAATACGCGGCGCTGCGCTCGATCGACGAGGGCGTCTCGCCCGGGTGCCCGACGATCACGTTCGCTCCCCAAGGGACCTGGTGCTCCCTCGCCCACGCGGACACGTTGCGCATGCGATCGAGGTACTCGTCGAGGCGGCCGGCTTTGCGAATGGTCGCGAGGTGCGCAGGGTCGCCGGACTCGAGCCCGAATCCGAGCCCGCAGTTGGCCTGGTGAAACAGCGAGAGATCCACCTCGTCGATGAGGTCGACGCGGATGAGCAGCCAGAACTTGTCGACCGGAATCGCCTCGCGCGCGAGCGCTTCGAGAAACTGCCTGCGCCACGAGACCTTCATCCCGAACAGCGCGTCGGCGATGTAGACGGTCCACGTTCGCAGATCGAGAAACTCGTGCAGCGAGCGGATCTCTTGCACCGCGCGCTCGATGGACAGCGCGCGCCACGAGACCTCGCGCTTCGCGCGCTCCATGCAGAACGCGCAGTCGAAGGGGCAGCCGCGCGAGAAGTACACCTGCGCTTGCGAGTTGACCTTGCGCGCGATGGACCGGTAGCGAGCGAGAAAGCTCCAGTCGCTCGGCGGAAGATCGTCGAGCACGTCGACCGGCTCGGGGCCGAGGATTTCTCCACGCAACGGCGCGCCGCCCGCGACCGATTCGATCACGGTCACCAAGGGCTTCTCGCCCTCGCCCACGATGCACACGTCGAACGGAGAGCCGTCGTACACGATGTCGCCCGGTCGAGCGCTCGCGTGATAGCCGCCCGCAACAATCACCGCTTCGGGGTAGAGCTGCCGCGCCACTTCGGCGAGCGCGACGCACTTCAAGTAATCGAAGCTCGAATACACTCCGAGCGCGATGACGTCGTAGCCGCTGCCGTGATCGCCCGCGAGCAGCGCAGGCAGCGAGACGGCGCCGAACGCGCGCTCGGTCTCGATGTCGCGAATGTCGATCTTGGCGCCAGTCTTCGAGCGCGCGTAGGTCGCGAGCAACACGAGCTGCGGGACGCCGAAGTTGCCGGCGGCGGCGCCGTCGGTTCCTGGCCACAAGAGCAGCACACGCACGGGACGGGTCATCGACCGGTAGCGTAGTGCATCGAGCGCGCGAGCGGCAGAGCGCCGAGCGCGCGGCGCGGTCACGACTCGTCGTCGGACTCGTTGGTGTCCTTGAACATGTTGTCGCTCTGCGTCGCTCCGAGACAGGCGCGAGGGCGCGAGGGCACGCGCGACAAACACACCCGTGGTCGCGGCGGGTCGCGACGCGGGTCCATCGCGGCGAGGCACGGCATCGCGTTGGGGTCGCGCATCCCCGAGAGCGGATCGACCGCTGCGCCGCCCGCGTCGGGAGGCGGCTCTTCGACGCGCGGCGACAGGCACACCTGCGGCTGAATGGGGACGCTCAGACACGCCTGCGGCTCGGTCGGCCGATACGCGAGGCACACCTGCGGAGGCGGCTCCGGTGGAGAGAGACACGGCTGCGGGTCGGCCCCGATCCCGATCGCGCGCTTGAGCTGATCGCACCCCGCCGTGCTCATCGCGACGCCCGCGAGCGCCGCGGAGACGAGCATCTTGCGTCGCGCGAAGATCATCGAGCGATCCTCGCTGTCCTCGTCGCGCTCGCCCTCGTCGCTCGGCTCGCGTTTGCTCTCGTCTTCGCTCATCGCCCGCTGCTCCCTTCGCGTTGTCCGCTCTCGATCCGCTCGCTCAGACCGCGGCGCGCCGCAGACGATTGGCCGGAATCACCGGCGATTCGCCCCGCCGCGCCGCTTTGAGCTGCGCGCGAAACGCGTCGTCCACGTGCTGCGCGACGAAGGGATCGAGCGGGTTCTGCTTTCCGAGCACCGCGACCCCAGAGGCGCCGCAGCCGCCGACGCACGATCGCTTGTGCGGGCACGGCTCGCAGAACTCTGGCGTCACGTCGCGGTACTGCATCACCGCGGGGCTCTCGACGAGCGCGGCGAACGACTCGCTCTGTCCGTCGCCGATCACGTCCGTGTGCAGCGTGCAGTTGCGAAGCTCGCCCTTCGGCCCGAGCGCAAACTCCTGCATCTCGGTCCCGATCGGGCAGCCGCCGAAGCGGACGTGCGGATAGTCCTTGTGCTCGATCACGCACGGCGGCATCGGCATCGTCACTTGCAGGTCCATCTTGTTGTCTCGGCCGCGCGCCTCGGCCTGCTCGAGCGCGGTGATCATCTCCGAGCGAGACGGGAGCAGCTCAGCGACGTTGGCCGCGGCGTACCCCGACGGAGAAAACCGCGAGAGCGCGACGCTCTTGATCCCGAGCCGCCGAAACTGATCGAGGATCTCGCCGACGTCCTTCGCGTTCTTTCGAGAGATCACGATGCAGCCGCACACCGTGACGCCGTGCATTTTCAGCAGCGCGATGCCGCGCAGGGTCTTGTCGTAGTGCCCCTCGCCCACGTGCGCTTCGTGCTGCTCTTTGCTCGCTCCGTCGAGCGTGACCTGCACGAAGCTCGGCTTGTACGGCGCGAGGCGCTTGGCGATCGCCTCGGTGATCATCCCGCCGTTCGAAATGATCTGCAGACCCACGCCGTGCTTCTTCACGAGGTCCATGACCTCGAAGATGTCCGAGCGCGCGAAGGGCTCTCCGCCGGTGAGCGTGACGTGATCGAACTCGACCTCGGTCAGCGCTTTGTCCACGACCGCGAGCAATTGCTCCGTCGGAAGCGCGCCGACGGACTTGCCCCCGTCCTCGCGAAAGTCGTTGTAGCAGTAGCCGCACTTCTGATTGCAGTAGCTCGTGAGTTCGATCGCGAGCGCATATCGCTTGGGCCGTGCTGTTGCCATCGGGCGCAAGCTTCGCAGACCCTACGCGCGGGCGCTACCGCGACAGGCGGCGATCACCCGACCGGCGCCGGAGCCATCGCGTCTTCTGCGGGCCTGCGTGGAGGACGCACAGCGACGAGCGCCATCGACGCGAGCGAGGCGACGAGCAGCACCGCCAGGCCGTGCAACAGCTGGATCTTGGGCTCGACGCGCTTGCCGGCGTTGTGCAGATCCACCGCCAGAATTCCGTGCGCGATGTCGTAGATCCAGAGCATCGTGAAGGTCACGATGAGCCAGGGCTTTCCGGTGGTCACAGCGGCGAGCAGCAAGGTCCACATGACGGCGAACAAGAACCAGCCGAGCACGGACTGCCGGGCGTTCAAATGCGCTCCGCCGAACCACGCGACGCCCACCACCGCGCCGCTTCGGTAGCGAAAATCCTTGGGAGAAGGCGCGTCGTCCTGCGTGTTGGCACGGCGTTCACGGTAGGCTGCTCCGCCGCGAGCCTCGTCGTCGAGCCGCTTCTGCGCGGCTTCGTCGGCGGAGTCTTCATCGAGCTCCATCGCTTCGAGCGCGGCCATCCCCGCCTCGCGCTCACCGGCAGGAACCATGAGCCGCAGGTCCACCACCGTCGTGAACCGATCGAGGATGTGCGTCGTTCCAGAGCCCTTGAGCCTCGCGCGCACGCCGTGTTCGCGCACGAACTCCAAGGCCAACTCAGCATCGAACGCGCTGTCGAACCGACGCAGCTCGACCTCGTCTTCGTAGAAATCGCTCATCGAGACCCGAGGGTGTAGCACCGCTCGCCCCCCGCGGCGCCAACGAAGCTTGCGTGTTTTTCATACTTTGCACAGAAGCGCGTATGCTGCCGGGGGTTCGAGATCATGCCCAACCGCAAGGACGACCCGCACCGTTGGGGCGCGTACACCATGGTGGCCCCGCAGTGGCGTGGCCCTTCAGCGTCGCGCTGGCTCGCCCGAGACGAGGTCGCGCAGCGGCTGGTTTGGGTGCACAGGTTCGAGCACGACGTGGACTGCACGGACGTGATCGAGCGCGTGCGTGCGCGCTCGGCGGTCGAGGGCACCGTCCCGCTGCACGGGATTCACACGGCGTACTGCTTGAGCGCGAACAAGCCGTGTCCGGCGGTCGTGAGCGAGTTCGTCGCGTCGATCTCGATCGAGGTCGCGCTCGCCTCGGGCGTGTGGCGCGATCAGCGACAAGCGCTCTCGGCGCTGCGGTTCGCGGCGCGCGCCGTCGAACACGCGGTCGTTCACAGCGCGCTCGAGGTGGACGCGCTCGGAAGGGTGTTCGTCGCGTTTCCCGTGACCGCGGTCGGGTCGCTTCCGCAAGAGCCGTCGGTCGCGGCAGCGGAGTTCGCCTCGCTCGCGCGCACGATGAGCGCCTCGCTCCCGCGCGATCCAGCGATCGACGCGGTGCTCGATCGCGCCGCAGCGGGGGTGTTTCGGTCGGTGCTCGCGCTCGACGAGGCGCTCGCGCTCGCGGGAGTGCCGGCTGGTGGAGATGATTTGCCAGCATTTTCTCGGGCAACGCAGCTCGACGAGCACCCGCTCGCCGCGGCGCAGCTCGCGCAGCGCGCGATCGACGACGACGAGTTTCGCCAGAGCGCCGAGGCCGACGCGCTCACCGGGCCGTTGCTGCGTTGGCTGCAGCGCTGGCCCATCGACTCGAACGTGCTGGCGTTGCTCGCGCTTCTCGAGCCGGCGCGCGCGGCGCTGCGCGAGCGATCGGTGCGCGATCGAGCGATCGACAAAGTGGTGCACGCGCTGCTCGGACCGCTCGAGCCCACGTGGATTCCGCTGCATCCCGCGGCGTGCACGCGCAGCGTCGTCATCGCCGGCAAGCGCCTCACCCTCTGCCCGATGCTGTGGAACGAGCTGCAGCCCGTCGCCTCTCCCACCGCCGGCGAAGCGCGCTTCTGCGTTGCCTGCGCGCGCGCGGTCACCAGCGTGCGCGACGAAGACGGCGAGCCGCAGGTGCTCGCCTCGGACGTGTGCGCGTTCGTCAAGAAGGCCGAGCGGTAGGGGCGAAGCGCGCCGAAGTGACGGAGCGCGCACCGTCGCTCACTTCTTCGCTTGCAGCAGCGCGAGCTCGGCGTTGAGCCGACGCGCGACGAACCGCACTTCATCTCGACGCGAGCACGCGATGTCGATCGCCGCGGTCCATCCCGAGCGCAGCACCACGACGAGCTGATAGCGCCACGGGCGTGTGGGGTGTCGCTGATAGCCGAAGCCGTGGATCGTGCGCGCGTCGAACTCGTGGCGAACCAGGCCCAAGACGCCGCGCGAGACCGCGGAGAAGCGCGTCGCGCTGAGCTCGAGCTCGTGCTTCGAGAGCGCCCACAACCACGCGGCGCGCAGCGGAAACAACGCCATCGCGACGAGCGACATCACCGCGCACACCGGCTCGCCGCGCGGCCCGTCCATCGCGATCGCCAGCGCGAGCCCGAGCGCCGCGACCGTGGCCAACGCCGCGAACAGCGACCGCGCGCGGGGCGATGATGCACCGATGATCGCCTGGAATTTTCCGAGCGGAGTGGCCTCCTGCATCTTCAGCGTCGAGGGAGGCTCGCTGCTGCCCTCCATCACGATGGTCTGCTCGACGTCGCGCACGACCATCGACGCGTCCGCTGCGGGCGCCGCCCACGCGGTGTCCTGCGCAGCAGTGAGCACCGAAGGATCGAACGGATCGTCGCTCATCGAATCACCCTCGGTAGTGGCCTGCCGCGCGCATCGCGGACAGCTCGCGGTTCAAGCGAGTCACGACGAAGATCGCGTGCGCGCGGTCGAGGACGTTGCAGCGCAAGAGCTTCGCCTCGCCGTCGCGCGTGAGCACCATCACGCGGGTCTTCGAGCTGCCCTCGTTTTGCACAGCGAAGCCGAAGATGTCTCCCAGCGCGACGCTCGTCACGCCCACGTCGGTGATGGTCAACAAACCCCCATCCGCGCGCACACCTTCGGCGCTCAACGTGATGCGCGCTGCGTCGAACGACCGTCGCACCAACCGATGCACAAACGGAACGACGGGCGCCACCAGCACCAACATCAGCGCCAGCGCGCCGCCCCATTCGCCGTCGAGCAGGGTGCGCAGCGAAGCCACCGCGCCCCCGATGACCCAGAGCAGCAAGATCGACGGCCACAGCATCGAGAGAGCAAACGAGCGCGTCGTTCGCTGCGACTCGAGCGAGTACCCCGCCGCATCGCGACGCTCGCTCGCCGAGAAGCCCTTTGGAACGTCGCTCGCAGCCCGCGCCGAATCGACCGTCGCGAGCCCGCTCGCCGTCGCGTTGAATGTTGGTGCCGCCGTCTGCTCAGCGGGCGCGTACGGTCGGCGCTCGTCCATCGCGCGCTACATTCCTGCGTCGGCGGTGGCCATGACAGTGCTCGGGCAGAAGCGCGAAGGATGCTGGTACGCCGCGGCCATCGTGAGCTGCGCGTCCGTCACTTCGCCCGAGCGAATCACGTCGCGATAGAGCATCGCGCTCGGACGCGCCGTTCGCGGTCGCATCGGGTTCGTTCGATCGACCGAGTACAAGCCGAACTGCGGGCAGTAGCCTCCCACCCACTCGAAGTTGTCCACCGTCGACCAGTGGAAGTAGCCGACGACGTTCGCTCCTCGCTGCATCGCAGAGAACATCGCCGCGAAGTGCTCGAGCATGAACCGCGGACGATTCACGTCGCGCGCGTCGGCGATCCCGTTCTCGGTCACCGCGATCGGCAGCATGTACTCGCGGCTGTAGTTGACGAGCACCTCTTCGAAGCCGCGTGGATAGATGTCCCAGCCGAAGTCGGTCTTGGGCAGCCCGCGCTCGAGCTCCTCGTTCACAGGCAGCCCTCCGACCAGCGGAATCCCTGCGTTCGCGCGGATCGTGGTCATCCCGTAGTAGTTGATCCCGAGGTAGTCGACGCGGCCGCGCAGCGCGGGGTCGTTGGTGGGCTCGGTGGCGCTCACGGTTCCGTCGCCGTTGGCATCGAGGTTGCCGCGCACGATCGCCTCGAAGAAGAGCTTGTGATTGAGCCAGTCGGCCTTCGTCGCCGCGCGCGCGTCCATCGTGCTCGCGGGGTTCGCGCCGTACATCCGTCGAATGTGATGCGCGATCGAGACGTACGACGGCTGCGTCGGGCTGATCGGCCCCGTGCTCTCGGCGGTCGTGCGATCGAACAGCTTGATCGCGTCGTACATCGCCGCGTGCGCGTAGACCATGTTCGTCAGCACGGTGACCGCGCCGTCGATCTCCAGCGTTCTTCCAGGCGGAAACCGCCCGTCGAGGTAGCCCGCGAGCACGTGCACCATCGGCTCGTTGAGCGTGACGTACCAGTCGACCGTCTCGCCGTACTCGGCCGCGACGACCGCGGCGTACAGCGCCATGTCCGATCGCATCCGCATGTTCATCCATCCCTGCGTGCGAAAATCCATGCGGGGATCAGCGATGTAGTCCGGCATCGTCCAGTGATAGAGCGTCACCATCGGGACGATCCTCGGCGTGCTCGCGCGCAGCGCGTCGATGAGCTGGTGGTAGTACGCCTTGCCCGTCGCGCTCGCTTGCATCCGGCACGTCGCGACCTTCGCGGCCATGTCGCCCGTCGCGTTGCGACACGCCTCCCAGCTCGCGCGCGTCGGAAACAGCCTCGCCCACTCGATCCCGAAGCGATACGCGGTCTGTCCGCTCTCGCGCAGCGCGTTCACGTCGTCCATCCATCGCTCGTACGAGCGCGGCCCGTCGTTGGCCCGATCGTTGTTCACGATGCGACCCATCGACTCCCAGATGGCCCAGTCGGTGTTGTCGAGCTGGCCCTCGATCTGATAGCCCGCCGTCGCGCTTCCCCAGAGAAATCCCTGTCGAGGACGCGCTCGCGGCCCGGGCGCCCACGGCTCGAGCCACGCGGGAGAAGCGTCTGCGCCAGCGTCACCGGCGATCATCGAGCCGTCCTGCTCGCCGCCGTCCGGCGCGCTCATGTCACTGGTCGCGTCGCTCACCGACGCTTCAGCGTCCGGCGACGGCGGCGGCGGTGAGCATCGGGCGCTCGCGAGCGCCAACAACGGAGCCATCCAGAGACAGAACTGCGTCGATCGGTGTGCCATGGGCAGATACTCTACACGCACATGACCGCTCGTCCCTCGGACCTCGTGATCGGCGTCGCAGGACACATCGATCACGGCAAGACCGCTCTCGTGAAGGCGCTCACCGGCGTCGACACCGATCGTTTGCCCGAAGAAAAATCCCGCGGAATCACCATCGAGCTCGGTTTCGCGCACCTCGAGCTGCCCGGCGGTCGACGCGCCGCGATCGTCGACATGCCCGGCCACGAGAGGTTTATCCGCGCGATGATCGCCGGCGCCGGAGGCCTCGACCTCTGCATGCTCGTCGTCGCGGCGAACGAAGGCGTGATGCCGCAGACCCGAGAGCACCTCGCGGTGGCAGAGCTGGTCGGCGTTCGCGCGGGAGTGATCGCGCTCAGCAAGTCCGACCTCGCCGCGGACGACGTGCTCGAGCTCGCGATCGAAGAGGTGCGCGAGACCGTGGCGGGGACGTTCTTGCAGAACGCGGAGATCGTCGCGGTGAGCGCGCACACCGGCCGCGGACTCGACGAGCTTCGCGCAGCGCTCGCCCGCGCAGCGGTCGCGCCGCGCGCCTCGGACGGCCCGACGCTCTTGCCGATCGACCGCGTCTTCGTTCGCAAGGGCTTCGGCACGGTCGTGACCGGAACGCTCGTCTCCGGCGCCGTTGGCGAGGGCGACTCGCTCGTGGTCGCGCCGGTGGGACTCGACGACGAAGCGCGCGAGGTGCGCGTGCGCGCCCTGCAAATTCACGGCGATTCTGTGACACAGGCCTCGGCGGGGACGCGCGTCGCGGTCAACATCGCCGGCATCGAGAGCGGCGAGGTCCCGCGCGGCGCGTGGCTCATGCGCGAAGGAGAGGTCGCGCTCACCTACGCCTTCGACGCCGAGGTCTCGCTGCTCGCGAGCACGCGTCACGAGCTCGGACGCCGCAGCAAGCTCGAGCTCGCCGTCGGCGCCGCGCACACGCTCTGCGCGGTCGCGCTGCTCGAAGGCGAGTCGCTCGAGCCGGGCTCGAAGGCCATCGCGCGCATCACCACGGAGAGCGCCGTCGCGCTTCGACCCAACGAGCGCTTCGTCCTGCGCGGCCCGCCCTCGCTCGCGGGCTTCGGCTCGACGCTCGGCGGCGGCGTGGTGATTCGTCCGGTCGCCGAGCGCGTGAAGAAGCGCGACACCGCGCTCGCGCGAGCGAAATCCGTCGCTGAAAACGCAGACGATCGCGACGCTCGACTGCGCGCCGAGTCCGACGCCGCGGGGCTCAAAGGGCTCTCTCCCCAGCAGCTCTCGGCGCGCGTCGGAGCGACGCTCGACGAGGCGGCGATGGCCACCGCGGGGCTCGTGCAGATCACGCGAGAGCGCTGGGTGAGCGCGAGCGCAGCGGCGCCGGTGACGCAGAAGATTCTTCAGTCGCTCTCCGCCGAGCACTCTGCCAACCCCGCCTCGCGCGGGCTCACGCGCAGCGCGCTCAAAGCCCTCGGGGACGACGCGCTGATGGACGCCCTGCTCGCCAAGCTCGTCGCCGATCGCAAGGTGAGCCGCGACCAAGACGTCTACGCCCGCGCCGGATGGAAGCCGAAGGACCCCGACGCCGTCCCGCACCTCGAGCCCGTTCGCAAGGCGATTTGCAGCGCGGGCGTGATGCCTCCGCGCGTCGACGAGGTCGCGCAGTCGCTGCGCGTCGAGCCCAAGGCCCTCGCGCCGGCGCTCGACCGCCTCGTGGCGCGCGGGGACATCGTGAAGATTTCGCCCGAGTTCTACGCGGACGCGGCGTCCATGCTCGAGCTCGAAAAGAAGCTCGTGGCCTGGATCGAGGCCCAAGGATCGATCGACGCGCAGGGTTTCAAGACGATCACCGGCGCGTCGCGCAAATGGACCATTCCTCTCGCCGAGTACTTCGACGTGAAGAAGGTCACGATTCGTATCGGCGACGCGCGCAAGCTCCGCGCCCGCTAAACCCACTCATCGACGGAGGACTCACCGTGACTCGCTCGACCACGACCGCGCTCGCACTCTCCCTCGCGCTCGCGAGCGCCGCGCTCGGCCACGCGCGAAGCGCCGACGCGTTCTGCGGCTTCTACGTCTCGGGATCGAGCGAGCAGCTCACGAACAAAGCGACGCGCGTCGCGCTCATGCGCCACGGCCAGCGCACGGTGCTCACGATGAGCAACGACTACGACGGGCCGCCGCAGGACTTCGCGATGGTGGTCCCCGTCCCCATCGTGCTTCAGCAAGCCAACGTGCGAACGCTGCCGCACGACGTGTTCTCGCGGATCGAGTCGCTGACCGCGCCGAGGCTCGTCGAGTACTGGGAGCAGGACCCCTGTTTTCAACCGACCTACGGATATGCCGACGCCCCAACGTCCCGCGCGATGCCGACCGCAACTGGGGCGAGCGTTCGCATGCGCGAGCAAGACCTCGGCGTTCGCATCGAAGCGCGATTCACCGTGGGCGAGTATCAAATCCTGATCTTGTCCGCGACGCAGTCGTCTGGGCTCGAGACGTGGCTGAGACAGAACCGCTACAACGTTCCGAACGGCGCTGCGGCGCGCTCGCGCCGTACATTCGCGAGGGGATGAAGTTCTTCGTCGCGCGCGTGGACATTCACCGCGTGCAGCGCAGGCCCGACGGGGGCGCGAGGCTCTCTCCGCTGCGGTTTCACTACGACACGCAGGACTTTCGACTCCCCGTTCGCCTGGGGCTGCTCAACGCGCCAGAGAAGCAAGACCTCATCGTGTACGTCTTGCATCCGACCTCGCGCTTCGAAGTGGCCAACTATCCCAACGTCTTCATCCCCACCAACCTCGACGTCACTGACTCGGTGCGCGAGGGCTTCGGGTCGTTTTACACCACGCTCTTCGATCGCACGCTCGAGCGCATGAACGGCCGCGCCGTGGTCACGGAGTACTCGTGGGCCACGAGCTCGTGCGACCCGTGCCCCACGCCTCCATTGCAGCCCGCGGACCTCGCGACGCTCGGCGCCGACGTGATCGGGTCGAACATGCAGTTCGCGAACAACATGACCGTCACGCGCATGCACACGCGCTACAACGCGCAGTCGCTCAACGCCGACCTCGTGTTTCGCGAGGCAGGCGCGGTCGTCGGCGGACGCGAGCACGTGATCGACCCGCAGACGCACGCGATCGAGACCGGCGCTCAGCCCGCGCAGTACGGAGGAAACAACTTTCAAGCGCGCTACGCGATCCGCCACGCTTGGACCGGTCCCATCACCTGCCAAAACCCGCGACGCGGCGTTTGGGGCGGCCCTCCGAGCGGGACTCAAGCGCAGCCCACGCGCCCCGCGCTCGACCTCGCGACGCGCACGGGCGCGGCCGTCGAGCTTCCGCGCGTGGTGAGCACGACCGTGGCCGAGCTCGGGATTCGCGGTCGGCCCGCAGGGACGCTCGCGCCCGCCGCGAGCAACGCCGTGCAGCGCCCGCGCAGAGTTCAACCCAAGGTCACTCCTGCGACGAAGAGCAAGCTCGCGCTGGGCTCTTTGAGCGCGCTCGCAGCGCTCGCGTTGATCGTGCGCAAGGCAGCGAAGAAGCGCTGACGAGCGCAACGAGGGGACGAGGGGACGCGCGGTCCCGAGCGGCGCTGCCCAGTGAGTAATCGCGCCACCGGCGCTGGTGCGAGCGAGCGAAGCGACGAAGCCTTCACCCGCGCTGCCGGTTCGCAGCCCCCACCCGCGCTGCCGGTTCGCAGCCCCCACCCGCGCTGCCGCGCGCCCCGCCCCCGCATAGCGAGGGCGGCGGCTCTGCATTGGGAAAACAGTGACGGAGTTGACGGCGTTGATCGCAGGGAACCCTTGCTCTGCAAGGGCTTCGATGGCCTCGATAGCGACCACTCACGGAGCGAAGCGGCTCCGCTGATCACGGTTTGCGCCGAGCGTTCGCGTTGCGTCGTGTTGCGCCGTGTCGCGAGCCGCTTCGCGCACCGAAGAGACCTTGCAGCGCAAGGTCTCCGTGCGATCAACGAACTCGATTCCGTCGCTGTTTTCCCAATGCAGAGCCGCCGCCCTCGCTCTGCGGGGCGGGGCGCGCGGTAGCGCGGGTGGGGGCTGCGAAGACGGGCGCGCGGTAGCGCGGGTGGGGGCCTGCGAACCGGCGCGCGGCAGCGCGGGTGGGGCCTGCGAATTGGCAGCGCCGATGGGCCCTCACCCGCGCGGCCGCACGCGATCCGCTCAGCTCTTCGGAGCGTCCGGCTGCGACTCGGGCTTCGCGCCCTCGGCGTGCGGCGTCGCGAGGGCGCTCGCCTCTGCGCGCAGCACCCGCGCGAAGGGCGCCACGTCCACGCCGAACCTGCGCGCCGAATACACCTGCGGCACCACGAACAAGTCCGCCGCGCTGAGCGCGTCGCCCACGGCGAAGCGCCCCTCGCCGAGCTCGTGATCGATCGACTTCAGCAGCGATTCGAGCGCTGAAATACCACGCAAGTTGAAATCGTGTGCCCAGGCCTTCTTCGCCTCGGGGTCGCTCGAGACCTTGTCGAGCACCACGAGGTTCTGCAGCGGCTGAATGCCCGCGTTGACGAGCTCGACCACCTGTCGCACGCGCGCCTTCGCCCACGGGTCCGTCGGGTACAGCCGCGGCTCGGGGTGCGTCTCTTCGAGCCACTCGATGATCGCCACGCTCTCGGCCAGAAACCTCCCCGGCGTCACTTCGAGCGCAGGAACGTGCCCGATCGGATTGCGCCCGCGATGCTCGTCCGCGCGCTGCTCGCTCTTCAGCAGGTTGACGATCACCTTGTCGAACGCGATCCCCTTGTGCGCGAGCGCCCATCGAACGCGCCACGACGCGCTCGACCGCCAGTAGCTGTACAGCTTGTAGTGCTCAGTGGTCATGGCTCTTCATACCAACTCTCGCGCCCGCCGCGCAGCGCCCGACGGCCCGCGGGGCACGGCGCGGCGCGAGGACGCGCATTCACCCATCGAAACAGCGGTGACTTGAATACTGGCTCAGCCAGGCTTCGCCTGTCCGATGATCGTCTCGTCCGGCGCGCGCACCCAGCCGTTGACGCGCGCGATGTCCTTCAGGCGCTGCACGAAGCTGCCGAAGTCGACGGGCTTCTTCACGAACTCGGTCACGCCGAGCAGCGCGAAGCGCGCGAGCGTCTCGGCCCCCGCGCTGCCGCTCGCGACGATCACGCGCATCTCGCGCCCGCCCGGCCGCTCGCGCAGCACAGAGAGCACCTCGACGCCGCTCATCCCGGGCATGTGATAGTCGAGCAAGACGAGGTTGGGCAGCGCCCCTTCGAGCGCCAGCGCGTCGGCCCCCGAGCGCACGACGGTGACGGCGACGCTCTCGGGCTTGTTTCCGAACGCGGCCTTGACCGCGCGCGAGGCGAAGACGCCGAACACAGGGTCGTCGTCGATCACGAGCACGCGCACCGCCGCGCCGCCCAACACGTCGGGCTTTCGCGCGGCGGCAGCGACCGCAGAGCGCGCTTCGGCGAGGTCGTCTTGCGTCATCGTGAACAGCGCGTGGTCGAGGGCCGAGGCGAACGCCTGCGCGCTCTCGAAGCGCTCGCTCGGCTCTTTGGCCATCGCGCGAGCGATGATCGAGTCGAGAAATCCCAGCTCGGGACGCACCGAGGACACCAGCGGCGGCGCCTCGCTGACTTGCTTCGCGAGCAGCATCTGGATGCTCTCGGCTTTGAACGGGAGCTGCCCCGTGAGCACTTCGAACGCCGTGCACCCGAGCGCGTACACGTCGGCGAGCGAGGTGATCCCGTTCTCGGTGATGATCTGCTCGGGGGCCATGTACGCGGGCGTTCCGTGCAGGACGTCTTCGTCTTGCTGATCGACGTCGGCGCTGTGGATCGCGATGCCGAAGTCCACGAGCACCGCGCGGCCGGTGTCGCGCTCGATCACGACGTTGGAGGGCTTCACGTCGCGGTGAATCACTCCTTGCGCGTGCACGGCCGCGAGCCCGTTGGCCACTTGCTTGAGCACGCTGATGCCTCGGTGCCTCGGGATGAACGCCGCTGCCCTTCGGTGATCGTCGATCACCGAGGCGAGCGAGCTGCCCGCGATGAACTCCATCGCGAAGAAGCAGCCCTCGTCGCTCAACCCAAACGAGTGCACCTGCGCGACGTGCTCGCTGCGCACGCTCGCGAGAGCGCTCGCCTCGCGATAGAAGCCGCGCACCGACTCGCGGTCGGGCCGATAGTTCGCCATCACCTTCAGCGCCACTTTTCGCCGCAGCGGAACGTCCCTCGCGAGCAGCACCCGTCCCGCCCCACCGCGGCCGAGCTCTTTCTCGACCAGGTAGCGACCGTCCACCACCGGAGGCCCGTCGCTCGACGGCAACAGCGCCGCGCCGCACAGCGGACACGCGCTCGATCCGTCACTGAAGAGTTGCGCACACGAAACGCAGCACTTGATCACGACCGAACCTCCTGCGCCCCTTCGCTCCACGCGCGAAGCTCTCGCAGCGCGCGCTCGCCGAGCGCCGCCACCTGCGTGACGAGCGGCGCGGCGGCGTCGAAGTCCGCCGCCTTTCCGTGAGCCTCGAGCGCGACGCACGCCTCGTGCAGCTTCTTCGCTCCGAACATCTGCGCGTTGGGCTTGAGCGTGTGCGCCGCAGTCCGCAGCGTCGCCGCGTCCCGCTTCGCAAACGCCGCCTTGATGTCCTCGATCAGCGCTGGAGCCATCTCGAGAAACGCTCCTACCATCTCTTTGACCGCCTCGTTGTCGCCGCCCATCGACTCGGCCAGCTCGACGAGCGCGCTGATCGCGACCCCGCCCTCTGCGCCGTCCGCGACGACCACCGGGACCGCGTTGGACTGACCCGCGGTCACGTTGGATTTTTCCTCGGATACTTCGCTCTTTGCCGGCGGCTTGTCCGACGCTCGCGCTCCCGCTCGCGCGCTGACGGCGCCCGTGCCCGACGCGGGGCTCTCTTTGCGTTGCGCGCGCGGCTTGATCCTCGCGAGCACCTCGAACAGCTCGTTGGGCCGCAGCGGCTTGGTGAGATAGTCGTCCATCCCCGCCTCGAGGCACCGCTCTCGATCGCCGCGCATCGCGTGCGCCGTCACCGCCACGAGCGTCGGCCGCTCTTCGCGCGCCGGAACCCTCTTGCACAGCCGCGTCGCCGCCTCGAGCCCGTCCATCACGGGCATCTGCACGTCCATCAGCACGACGTCGTACGCGCGACGCTCGATCGCCTCGAGCGCCTCGGCGCCGTTTCCGACCACGTCCGCTGTGTAGCCGAATTTGCCGAGCAACAGCAGCGCGACGCGCTGGTTCATCGGGCTGTCCTCTGCGATCAAGATGCGCAGCGGGCGAAGGCGAGAGGGGTCCGTCGTCGTTCCGCGCGGACCAGTGGTGTCTCTTCGCGAGGCGCCCGTGAGCTCGAGCAAGACGTCGAGCAAACGAAAGTGTCGAACGGGCTTGCTCACGATCGCCGCGAACAGCCCCTTCTCGACCTGATGCTTCGGCATGCTGCCGAGCGACGAGAGCAACATCATCGGCGGCGGAGACTTCATGGCGCCGCGAATCGCGCGGGCGAGCGTCACGCCGTCCATCTCGGGCATCTGGTAGTCGAGCAGGATGAACTCGAACTGCTCTCCGCCCTGAATCATCGCGAGCGCTTGCTTGGGCGAAGGCGTGTCGACGACGCGCATCCCCCACGCCTCCAAGTGCGCGCGAAGCACCGCGCGGTTGGTCGCGTTGTCATCCACGATGAGCGCGCGCTTCGTCCCGAGCGAGGCGGTCGACTGCGGCGTCGGCCCCTTGGTCTGCGCCCGCAAAAACGGAACGCTCAACGTAAACGTCGAGCCCTGATCCACCACGGACTCGACCGTGATCTCGCCGCCCATGAGGTTGGCCAATCGCTGCGAGATCGCGAGGCCGAGGCCCGTGCCGCCGAACTGTCGCGTCGTCGACTCGTCGACCTGAGAAAACCGCTGAAACAGCCGGTGAAACCGGTCCTTCGGGATGCCCACGCCCGTGTCCCGCACGCTGAACTGCACCGCCATGCGGCCGCCCGTCATGGGCTCGGCCGTCACGCGCAGCTCGACCTCGCCCGAGTGCGTGAACTTCACCGCGTTGCCGAGCAGGTTCACGAGGATCTGTCGCACGCGGCCGGCGTCGCCGCGCACGCGGTCCGGCAGCTGCGGATCGGGGTTGAAGATGAGCTCGAGCGAGCCCTTGTCCGCCTGCGGAGCGACCAGCTCGATGCACTCCTCGGCGGTGCGCGCGAGGTCGAAGTCGTACTCCTCGAGCTCGAACGAGCCAGACTCGAGCTTGGAGAAATCCAAGATGTCGTTGATGACCATGAGCAGGTGTTCGCCGCTCGTTCGAATGGTCTCGACCAGCTCGCGCTGCGACGGGTCGAGCTCGGTGTCGTGCAAGAGCGAGGTCATCCCGATCACCGCGTTCATGGGCGTGCGGATCTCGTGGCTCATGTTCGCGAGGAAGGTGCTCTTGGCGCGCGCTTCTTCTTCCGCTGCTCGTTTGTCACGCTCGAGCTGCTCAGCCCTGCGACGCTCAGAGAGGTCTCGCAGCACGAAGATCACCCCGCGCGTGACGCCCGCTTCGGACACGAGCGGAGAGCGCGCGACCTCGACGACGAGCGAGTCGTCCTTGCGATACAGCCGCGCTTCGGCGTCGATCTCGCGCACGGTCAACGACCGACGCGAGCCCGGATCGGACGTCTCGGGGTTGTCGTCGAACGCTTTGATGAGCTGCGAATCGCACTCGATGATGGTGGTGATCTTCTTTCCGATCGCGTCGCTGACAGGGATCTTGGTGATCGCTTCGAACCCGTGGTTGGCGTATTCGACGACGCCCTCGATCGAGCACGAGACGACCGCGTCCGAGAGCCCGCCGAGCACGGTCTCGAGCTGCTTGCGCTGGTCTTCGATCGCGCGCTGAGCGTTGCGCAGCTCGTCGTTGGTGCGCTGCATCGCCCGGAGGTGATCGCGCAGACGATCGCTGAACTGCAGCAGCAAGATGATCACCAGCGACGTGGTCGCGGCGATCGAGGCGAACACTTCGAAGCGCCACCACCACCCAGGGACGCCCGGCGCCTTCGGAAAGAACAGCCCCATCGAGACGCTGATCGCGGTGATCACACACACGAGCGCGATGAGAGACTTCAGCCGCTCGGACCGCACGTACGGCAGCGCGATCGCCACCACCACGAACGGAAAGATCACCATCACCGAGAACAGCTCGCGCAGCGCCCACACGTACGGCAGCGCGATCGAGCAGAACCCGAGCGCCATCGAGAGCGAGGCTTCTTCGAGCTCGCGGCGCTTGAGCTGTCCCCACGCGCGCCACATGAACACGCCCATCAGCGCCGTGGTCCACGCCATCCATTTGGGCGCCGGGTCGTTGAAGACGTAGCCGAACGCAAGCCGCACCGGCGTAAACGCGGCGACGAGCACCGTGAGCACTTTGTGAAAGACCGTCACGCGACGCACCTGCGTCTCGAGGTCTTCTGGCGAGTACACGAGCTCGTTCGAAAGAGGGGTCTTCGCCGTCGCGGGAGGCGATTCGTTAGCCGGCTCGCTGCTCATCGGTTCGTCGGACTGTACTCCGGCGATCGTCGCTGGCGCATTACACAG
Source organism: Polyangiales bacterium (assembly GCA_046351515.1). Lineage (GTDB taxonomy): Bacteria > Myxococcota_A > Polyangia > Polyangiales. Next base: position 124,995 of record JAXLYJ010000005.1, on the reverse strand, counting down.
GCGAGCAACGAGGCGGCTGTCCGCGAGCGCCTACGGAACGGCCATTTCGAACACCGGCCCGAGCCGCGCCGTCAGCGATTGGAGCCGAAAGAACACCTCGCCATCGAGAACGGGGTTCATCTCGTCGCCGTGCAGGCAGCGAATCTCGATCTGCTTCGCGGGACCGTCGTACGCGTCGGGGAGCATGTGTTGCACGCGCTTTCCGGTCATGAGCGACGGCCAGACGCGGGCGGCCTCGACGCCCGAGACCATCCCTGCGTGCACGTGCATCTGCTCGTTGTTGGCCAGCGGAAACACCCGCAGAATCCCCGCGATCGACAGCGGCAGCGCCGCGCACTGCAGCACGGTGAACGACTCGAGCACGGCGCCGTTGCGGTCGCGCTGCGGCTCTCCGTCGATCAGCACTTCGGCCCGCAAGGGATGCAAGAAATCGTACTCGGCCTTGGCCAGCGTCTTCGGCTTGAACCGCGCGGCGGGCCCTTGAAACACCGCGCGCCCCGCGGCGGCGCCGAACGCGAGGCCCATCAACCCCGCGATGCGCGTGGGCGATTTCTCTCCGCTGCCCTCGTGCAACGGGCCGAAGAAATTCGCGCCGTACCCCGCGAAGGCCGTCGCGAACGCGTACCGCCGAAAGTGCTCGCGCGAATCACCGTAGAGCAGCTGCGTCCCGTCGCACTCCATCGTGCGCAGCGGGACGTACTTGGGCTCGCCGCCCTTGGAGATCGTGGCCACCAGCCGCGCGAGCACGGCGCTCGGATCGCGATCGATCCCGAGCCCTTTGGCGACGAAGTCCACCGAGCCGCCTCCGGTGGGAACGTAGCGCGCGATCTTCGTCGCCTGCTGCGGCCCGAAGTATCGTGCAGCGCCGTTGATCATCCAGTGCAGCGCGCCGTCACCGCCGTCGGCCACCCAGTACTTTCGCCCCTCGTCTGCGAATTGCTTGAGCGCGGGGATGATCGCGTCCGTGCTGTAGGTCTCGACCACTCGTCCGTGCGAGCCGAGCAGCTTTTCGAGCCTGCGCTTCAGTCCGGTCTGTCCACGATTGCGCCGAGAAAACGGGTTGATCACCACGCCGATCACAGAGACACCTCGGTCCTCTCGTAACATACCTCGCGCGCAGTTTCGCTCAGCCTCTCGCGCGCCCCTCCATCCCTGCGCACGCCATGAGTGATGCCCACGCAATGACACCCACACACGCGATCGTCTTCGTCCCTGGCTTCTTCGGCTTCGGATCGTTTGGTCCAACGGGCGCGCCCATCATCGAGTACGTGAAGTTCGCGCGTTCGGTGCTTCGCACAGAGCTCGGCGCGCGCACGCCGGTGATCGTTCACCAGCCGCCGCCGACCGGCCCGCTCAGCGCTCGCGCTGCGTCGTTGTATCGCGCGATCGAGGCGATCCTGCGCGACGGGATCGACGGACAGCCCATCACCGACGTGCACCTCGTGGGGCACTCGACCGGCGGCGTGGACGCGCGGCTCGTCACCAATCCGCGCTATCTCTGGCCCGGAGCTCCAGAGGCGTCACAGCGCCGCGCGGTGATCGACCGAGTTCGCTCGGTGCTCACCGTGTCCGCGCCGCACCGCGGGACGCCGCTCGCGTCGAACCTGTCTCCCACGATGGCCGTCGCGATCCCCGGTCTTTGGCTCGGGAGCATCATCGCCTCGCGCGACGCGCTCACGGTCGCCGGGCACGTCGGCGCCATCATCGAGACGATCGAAGAGATCATCGTGCGCAAGTCCACGCCGGAGGCCGAGCTCATCGCGAGGCTCGCGGACGTCGACACGCAGACGGCCAGGGATATTCGGCGCTTTCTCGACGAGGTCGTTCGCGATCATCGGCTCGTGGGCGACCTGACGGTGGCGGCGATGACCGACCTCGACCGAGCGATCAGCGGCCACGATCACAAGCACTTGCACTGCTTCGTCACCGTCGCTCCGCAGCCGGGCCGCGCGCTCGCGGACCTCACCGCGATCGCGCGCGATCCCGTGCGTCGCGCGCTCTTTCTGCTCACGCAACGACTCACGCGCGGAACGCCCCCTCGATCGCCCGCTGGCCGGTCGGCCCGTGGATCCTCGGCCGCCCCAACGGCCTGCGCGCGGACGAAGCGCGGTCGAACGACGGGATCGTCCCCGCGTGGTCGCAGACGATCGACGGCCGCGCGGCGGGGCTCATTTCGGCGGACCACCTCGACGTGATCGGCCATTACGACGGCGCGGGGATGACCTTCATGCGGTCGAACTCGGGGTTCGCCACGGACCACTTCAACGCGCTGTGGCGCCGGATCGCAGCGGTCATCCGCGAGCGATGCGAACGGTGAAATCGACGGTATTTTCTCTGACCGCTTGATTGTGTGGGCGAGCGCTCTCAGCCGCCGTGCGCGCTCACTCGCCGGTCTTGGCGTCGAGCAGCGCGTGCGCTTTCCGCGCTTGTTGTACTGGTGCGCGTAGGACATCCCGAGCACGCCCGAGCCGAACGAGGCGAGCGCGCCCACCAGGGTCGCGAGCGATCCAGGCAGCAGAAGAGCCGCGAGGGTGGTGATCGCGCTGAACGCGAAGAAGCCCACGGCTACGTCTTTGAGCGGCGCGGCGTAGAGCCAACCGAGCGGGCCGAAGAGAAACGAGAGCGCGCCGAGGCCACGACGCTCTTCTTGTCGATCACCACGGGATCGGGCTCGCGCTTCGCGAGCATCCACTGCGGCGTCTTGGTCGGGACCGGAACGGACGCCTCTTGGTTCAGCCGCTCGAGGGTCTGCGCTTCTTGCACGGTCTTGGGCCCGAGCGACGGGCGGTTCTCGCCGGGCCACAGAAGCAGCGCGTCGTCCGCGGCGCCGTCGGCGATCACCGTTCCGTCTGCGACGAGCTCTTCGATCGCGGGGCGAAGGCGATCGGGAGCGAGCCCGAGGATGAGCTCGCCGTACGCGAGCGCGTTGCCTCGGTTCATCGGAATGCGAGTGCGCGTCCACAGCGCTCGCAACAGGGTCCGCGCCTCAGCGCGCGCATCGTTGTCCACAGGCACAGCGCTTCCGATGGTAGCGCCAGCGCGAGGCTCGCGCACGACGGCCCCACGGAGCGCTGCATCGCCGAAGCACTGCGCGCGGCATAGGTTGATGCAGAGAGCCTCCACCGTGACGTCGTGGGGGGCGGCGGTTCGGGGATGCGCGTTCCGAACGCGGTACGCTCAGCGGCAGCCCATGGCCATCACGCTCTCTCGCCGCGCGGCGCTCGGGTCGCTCGCGCTCGTCGCGACGCCGTCGATCGCGCGCTCACAATCGTACGAGTCGATGGCGATTCGCCCGCAGGACGCGCGGGTCGCCGTGCAGCCGCTCGGCTCGTTCGACTCGGCGCTGTTCGACCAGATCGCCAACGGACTGACGGCCGAGTTCGGCGTGGCGGTGCAGCGAGAGAGCTCCGTGGACCTGCCGCGCGCCGCGTACTACGCGCGCAATCGACGGTATCGCGCCGAGCGTCTGCTCGATTTTCTTCGAGGCCGCGTGCGCGCTCCGGTCAATCGCATCTTGGGCGTGACCGAGGTCGACATCTCGACGAGCGCGCATGGCGTGTACGACTGGGGCATCCTGGGGCTGGGCGATCTGCCGGGGCCTGCGTGCGTGATCTCGATGTTTCGCTGTCGTCGCAACGCGCGCGACGAAGCGCAGGTGCGCTTTCGCATGGTGACGACGTGCGTTCACGAGGTGGGTCACACGCTCGGGCTCGACCACTGTCCCGACACGCGCTGCCTGATGACCGACGCGCGAGGCACGGTGCGCACGATCGACCAGAGCAGCGGGCGGCTCTGCAATCGCTGCCGCGCGAGACTGGGCCTGGCGGCGCGCTGAGCGAGCGACGGGCGGCGCGCGGTGAGCGAGCGACGGTGAGGCGCGGCAGCGAGAGCGCGACGCACCATGCGCGGCTGAGGCTGCCGCACTCGATCAGCCGCGCGCCGTTCAGGACTGCGGCGCTTCGGGCACGAGCAGCATGAGCGACTCGGTGTGATACGGATCCTGCACGTACCCCGTCGCGATGAGGTCCGCGGGCATCGTCACGTTGCCGTCTTTGAGCGAACGTGTGAGCGAGTCGCGGTACGCGTTGACGGTCTCTGCGCGAAGGCAACGCCACACGACCCGCTGCGGATTGCGGATGTCCTTCGCGTTTCGCCGCGCGATCTCTTCGGCCGCGAGGATGTTGCTCATGTCGCACGCGAGCGACAGCCATCCGGATGCTCGGCGGAAAATATCCGCGGCGCGATCCGTCGGGCGCGTCGAGCACATACGAACGATCGTCGCGGCTCAACCACTCACGCGGAACGAGACCACGCGTCGAGAGCGTCTCCCACGCTTCTTTCGCGTCATAGAGGTTCTCGACGATCTTCAAGGCCTCGGCGAGCCGAGGTCGGTCGGGGCGCAACAGCCGCTCGTACACGTCTCTCTGTCCCTTTGGTCCGATGCCGTCCGCCCGTTGCGGTGCAGAATCAGGCGTCGGCATCCTACGTTCTCTCGCGGTCGCGACGGAAGACCCGTTGTAGACCCGCACAGTCTTTCTCGAAAACGCTGAGCATGGAACAGGTTCCCGCTGCCCTCGCCCTCGCCACGGTCCTCGCCGAAGGCGCCCCGTACTCCGCCCCGCCGTCCGGTCGCCAGCGCTGGCGCCGCACCGTCGCCGTCGGCGACCCGCAGGCGCCCCTCGAGACCTTTCTGCACATCCTCGCTGCCAACGGCCTGCTCGCCGACAACGGAACGCTCTTCGACGACGTGCGCCTCGTCTCCATCGGCGACCACTTCGACTGGGGCCCCGTCCGCGACCGCGCCCGCGCCACCTACGACGGCCTCCGGCTGCTCGCCTGGCTGAGCAGCCACCCTGCGGATCAAGCGATCCTCCTCGCGGGAAACCACGACCTGGCCCGCGTCGGCGAGCTCGCCCACTTCAACGACCACCAGTACGAACGCGCCCGCGACGAGGCCGACCGCGGCTATCGCGATCAACAACCGCTGCGGCCCGAAGCGCACTTTTGCTCGGAGTTCGACCTGCCGAGCTGGGAGGTCGCCTCCCGCGATTTGAGCGCGTTTCGCGCCTCGCAGCGCGATTGGGTCGCCGCGCTGCTCCGCGCCGGTCGCCTGCGCCTGTCCTGCTCGCTCGGCGGCGTCCTGCTCACCCACGCGGGCGTGTCCAACCACGAGCTCGACGCCCTCGCCCTCGACGAGCGCGCTCGACGCGACCCCGATGCGGTCTCGCTCGCGTTGCAAGAGCGGTTCGCGCGCGCGCTGCGCCGCTGGCGGGGCGACTCGCTCTCCGTCGACATCCTTCATTCTCCTGGAAATGCTCAGGGCGAAGGCGCTGGCGTCCTCTACCATCGCTTCACCAATCAGCCGCCCGACCGATGGTCGACCCGCGTCGATGGCCTCCGTCGTCGCACGCACGTCAGCGCCCTCGCCCCGTCCCTGACGCAAGCGATCGGGCACATTCGCGACAAGAAATCCCTGCAGCTCCTCGGGCTCGATCCCACGCACTCCACCGTCGGACGCCTCCGCACGCTCTCGGTCGACGACGGGCGATGGCACTACGCTCCGCGCGTCGATCACGGTTCGCACAGCGCTTCGGCCGCGGTCCTCGTGCACCTGGACGGCGCCATGCTCGACTGCGAACCCGAGGACTATCAGCTCTTCGACCTCGATCACCGCGCGGTGCTCGCGCGCCCGTAGCCCCGGTCGCACGGGGATCGCGCGGGCGGGTCACAGTCGTGTCACGCTCGGATCACTGCCGTTTCATCAGTGAATTTGCAGTCGAAATCGCGTTGGTCGTGACCGAGTTGTGACCGAGCGCGAACGACGCTCACACCCCAGGGTGCGACACCAACAGTCGTAGCGCGCGTCGATGCTCGTCGGTGACGAGCGAGCGGCGCGCTCGAAGCGAGGTTGCCGTGTTCGTGATCATTGCGTTCTTCATCGCCCACTGGGCGCTGTCGGTGTTCTTTCAGACGTTCTATCTGCACCGATACGCGGCGCACGGAATGTTCAAGCTGAGCCCCTTTTGGGAGCGCGTCTTTCACTTCGCCACGTTCGTGTTTCAGGGCAGCTCGTACCTGAACCCTCGCGCGTACGCGCTTCTGCACCGCGAGCACCACGCGTTCAGCGACGGCGATCGCGACCCGCACTCGCCCCACACGTACCCGAACCTCTTCGCGATGATGTGGAAGACCAAGCAGCGCTATCAGGGCCTGCTCTCGGGCTCGATCCGCACCGAGAAGCGCTTCGAAGGAGACACTCCCTCGTGGCCTCTTCTCGACGCCATCGGCGACGCGTGGATCACGCGCATCGCGTGGGGCGTGCTCTACACGCTCGTGTACATCAAGTTCGCGCCGCACTGGGCGTGGTTCGCGCTGCTGCCGATCCACTACCTCATGGGCCCGGTGCACGGCGCGATCGTCAACTGGTGCGGACACAAGTACGGCTACCGCAACTTCGCGACGCGCGACCGCAGCGTGAACACCCTTCCGTTCGACTTTCTCACGGGCGGAGAGCTCTTTCAGAACAACCACCACAAGTTCGGAATGGCCCCGAATTTCGCGGCCCGTTCGTGGGAGATCGACCCCACCTGGTACGTCATCCGCGCCTTCGCCGCGCTCGGCATCCTCGAGCTCTCGCCACACATCCAAGTCGCGCGCTATGTACCCGGCGATGAACGCGACGATCACCACGCTGACGAGCTCCCGCCCGACGCCGCCGCGTCGTGAGCCGATCGCTCGCGCGCGCGCTGCCTTCGCCCTCGCGTGCGCGCTCACCGTCTCGCTCTCCTCGCTCGCGGGGTGCCGCTGCGACAGCGCGACCATCGGCGTCCCTGCGCAGCCGCCGACAACGAGCGCAGCGAGCGTGCGCAACGTGAACAGCGTTCCGCCGGTGGTGCGGGATCCGTCGAGGATTCCGGGGACGTACTCGTTCAACGCGCCAGCGAACGATCGCGACGCCGCGCGCTGACCGATCGGACAATGTGATTGCAGCGCCGTGGGGTTGTGCGCTGTGATCCCCCGCACGATGAACGGGACACATCGAGTGGGGTGGTGCGCAGCGGCGCTCGTGGTGATGCTCGAGGCTCGCGCGAGCTTCGCGCAGAGCGCCGAGCGAGCGCCGAGCGCCGTCAGCGCGGCGCCGCAAACGCAGCAACGCACAGAGCGCTATCGCTTGCGCAACGGGCTCGAGGTCGTGCTCGAGCCGCACGCCGAAGCGACGCACGTCGCGATCCACCTCCGCTACCACGTCGGAACCCGCGATCAACCCCAGGGATACACAGGCCTCGCGCACCTGTGCGAGCACCTCATGTTCGAGCCGCCCTACGCTGGCGCGCGCCACTACATCGCGCTGCTCGAAGCCATGGGCGCCACGCACGTCAACGGCGAGACCACGCCCGACGCGACGATGTACTCCGAGAGCGTCCCGGCTCAGCACCTGCAGCGCGCCCTGTGGCTCGAGAGCGAGCGCATGGGCTACTCGTTTCGTCGGCTCAACGTTCAAGCGCTCGCCACGCAGAAGCGCGTCGTGCGCAACGAGGGTCGCGAGCGAGGCGGCGCAGCGTTTCTGCGTTTTCTGCGGTCGATCTGGCACGAGCTCTACCCCGAGTGGCACCCGTACTTCGAGCGCACCGAGTTCGCCGACGACCTCGAGGCCATCACGCTCGACAACGTCCGCTGGTTTCACGAGCGGTACTACACGCCCGCCAACGCGACGCTCGTCGTCGTCGGACCGTTCGACACCGCGGCGACGCGCGCGTGGATCGAGCAGTACTTCGGCGCGATCGTCGGCCTGCCCGCGCCGCAGCGCTCGGTCTCGCCGCCGCCGTCCATCACCAGCGCGCGCGCGGTCAACCTCGACGCGTTGGTGTACAGCGACCGCCTCTCGGTGCGGTGGATCACCGACGCGTATTTTCGTGGCGACGACGCCGCGCTCGACCTCATCGCGTTCGTCCTCGGCGACGCCGCGGTCGGGCGCCTGCAACGCAGGCTCGTCCGCGCGCTCGACTACGCGGAGGACGTGAGCGTCTCGCAGCGAAGCTCGGCGCTCTCGTCGGAGTTCTCGATCAACGTGAGCTGCACCGAAGAGCACAACGCCAACCAGGCGCTCGGGATCGTCGACGAAGAGCTCGAGCGGCTTCGGACCACGCCCGTGAGCGAGGCCGAGCTCGCCGCGGCCAAGCGGGCGTTCATCGATGCTCTGCGGCGCGCCCCGAGCGATCCCGCGGCGCGAGCCGAGCAGCTCGCGCTCTACAGCGAGCAATCGCAGCCCGATGCCGACCTGTCCGAACGAGACATCGAGCGCTATCGCGCCGTCACCGCCGCGCAGATTCAGTCCGTCGCGCAGCGCGCCATCGCGAACCATCGACGCCTCGTCGCGACCCTCCATCGATCGAGCAGCGCAGAGCACGAGATCGCGCGAGCGTCGACGATCGACAGCGCGACGCAGCGCGCGGTCACCTCGGACCTCGGCGAGCTCGTCTCGTGTGGAGGCCGACGATGAAGCGCGCGCACCCGTCAGCGCTGCTCGCGGCGATCACCGTGGCGAGCTGCGCCTCCGCGCGAACGCGCGCGCCGCTGCCCGCGCCGTCGTCGATCGCGCGCAACGACGTCGCGCGAACGCCGCCCGAGCTGCAACCAGAGCTCGATTGGACCGCCCCGACGGCGACTCGCACGACGCTCGCGAACGCCGTGCCCCTTTTGCACGTGCCTGTCGCAGGCTCGCGGATCGCCCTTCGCTACTGCAACGCCCGCGCGGCAGAGGACGACGTCTCGGTGCAGGCAGGCTTGCCGTCGATCACCGCCGCGATGCTCGCCGAGGGCACGCGCTCGCACCCTGGCGCGGCGCTCGCGCTCGCGTTCGCCGCGCTCGGAACGCGCCTGACGATCCAGACCACTCGCGCCGGCACCTGCCTCGCGGCCGCGTCGCTGCCCGAGGACTTCGAGCGCGTCGCTGGGTTGATGGTCGAGGCCGTGCGCGAGCCCGCCTTCGATCCGCGCGATTTCGCCGCGCTGCAAATCGCGCAAATGGACGAGCGCGCGACGGACGTGCTCTCGCCCCGGCGCATGCCTCGATTGATGGCACACGAATTCATCTTTGGTCCCGCGCATCCGTACGGACGCCCGGAGACCGGCCTCGGTCCCGAGATCCGCGGTCGAACCGTGGAGCAGCTCGCGCAGTTTCACAGGACGTACTTTCGCCCGGCGTTGAGCGCGGTGATCGTCGCAGGCGGCGAGCTCGAGACCGTGCGCGCGGCGATGGACCGGACGTTTGGCGCGTGGAGCGTCGAGGGCGCACCGCCGCCTGAGCGCAGCGCGGGCGTCATGGCGCCGCGACGGCCGGCGCGCGTTCACATCGTCGACACCAGGGGCGGAGAGCACACGCAGCTGTTCGTCGTGTGGCCCGGACCGCCGCGGCACAACCAAGATTGGCCCACGCTCATCGTCCTCGAGCGCGTGCTCGGAGGAATGTTCTCTTCACGCCTCAACCTCGCCCTGCGCGAAGACGAGGGCTACTCGTACGGAGCCTTCTCGGCGCTCACGCTCTCGCGCTTCGGCGGCCTGATCATGGCCAGCGCCGCCGTCGAGACGCAGCAGGCTGGGGTGGGCCTCGCTCGGCTGCTCGACGAAGTGCGCGCGCTTCGCGAGACCGAAGCGACGGACGAAGAGCTCGCCGCTGCGCGTGCGCTCGAGCGCTCGGAGCTGCAAGAGTCGTTTGCTTCTGCGCCCGCCGCCGCGCAGGTCGTGAGCGAGATTTATCTCTACGATCTTCCGCTGGACTATCACTCGAGGCTCGATCGCGCGATCCGCGCTGTCACCGCGCGCGAAGTGAAGCTGGCCGCGCAACGATACCTCCCGCAGTCGGAGATGCTCGCGGTGCTCGCGGGTCCGCGGATGTGGATCGAGGTTCCCGTCGCAGCGCTGCACTTGAGCGCGATCGAACACTGGAGCTTTCAGCGCTGACGAAGCGCCTTCGCCGCGACGTCGACCGAGCGCCACGCGCGCAGACCGTTGCTCGTCGATGCGGCGTACACTCGCCACGATCATGCACACGATTCGCGACCTCACTGCCGCGATGGAGCGCATCGCTCCCACGCGCTTCGCCGCTGACTGGGACAACGTCGGCCTGCTCGTCGGAGACCCGGACGCCATGCTCTCGCGAGTGTTGCTCGCGATCGACCTGACGCCGGCGGTCTACGAACAAGCGCGCGCGATGGCGGCGAGCGCCGTGCTCGCCTATCACCCGCCGATCTTCAAGCCCGTCTCGCGCGTCACGCGAGGCTCGATCGCCTTCGACGCCGTGCGAGACCGCATCGCCATCTACTCTCCGCACACCGCGCTCGACGCGGCCGAAGGCGGGACGAACGACGTTCTGGCGGACGCGGTGGGGATCGACCGCGACAAGCGCGCGGGACTCGACCCGCAGCAGCCCAAGGACACGCACTTCAAGCTCGTCACCTTCGTCCCGCAAGAGAGCGTCGACGCCGTCGCGAACGCGCTGTTCGAAGCGGGCGCAGGGCGCATCGGCGAGTACTCGCAGTGCTCGTTTCGAACCCCCGGCGAGGGAACGTTCTTCGGCGCCCCCGACAGCACCAACCCCGTCGTGGGCAAGGCAGGGCAACTCGAGCGCGCGGCCGAAATCCGGCTCGAAACGCTGGTTCCCGTGCACAAGCTCGACGCCGTCCTTCGCGCCCACCGAGCGTCACACCCGTACGAGACTCCCGCGTTCGACCTCGTGCGGCTCGCCGCGGTGAGCGAGCACAAGGGCTTCGGTCGCATCGGCCCGCTCACTGAGCCCGCCTCGGTCGCCACCATCGTCTCGCGGCTCAAATCCGCGCTCGGCGTCGATCACCTGCTCGTCGCAGGACCGACCGAGAGGACCGTGCACACCGCCGCTGTCGGCGCGGGCGCGACCGGCGAAATGCTCTCTTCGGTCCTGCGGGCGAAGGCCGACCTCTTCGTGCTCGGGGAGATGCGCCACCACGACGCGCTTCGCGCCGCCAACGCCAACACCACGATCATCATGACCCTCCACTCGAACTCCGAGCGCGCCACGCTGCGCGTGCTCAGGATCGCCTCGCCGAGGCGCTGCACGGCGTCGAGTTCGCGATTTCGACCGCGACCGCGACCCGTTTCACGTTTTCTGACCCGCGGTCATCTTGCTAAATATGCAGCGGGATCGATCGCGAGCCGCAGGCAGAGCTTTCGCGCGCGGTCCGAGTAGTTGACCGATCGGCCAGCCTTCGCTTCACCGTCGAACAGCAGACGTCCGGCGGCCGCGAGGGACTTCGAACGTCGCAGCGCCGCGATCACGGTCTCGACCAGCACTTGATCGACGCGATCGCGCGAGCGGTCCTCCGGCGAGCGCGCAGGAACGGCGAGCTCGGCGACCGGTCCCCACGCTTCGAGCAGCGTTGCGATCTCGCGCGCCACGTCGTCGACGTCGATGAGCCCTTCGCTCGCGGACGAGGCCATTCGAAGCACGCTCTGCGAGAGGTCCCTGAAATTATGGGGCCAACGCGCCTCGTCGCTCTTGGCGAACGCGAGGTACTTCGCGAGCGCGGGGCGAGAGAAGCGCGCGTTCGAGCGGTACGTCTCGGTGAAGCGATCGAGCTCGAAGCGGACGTTGCTCTCGATGTCTTCGCGGCGCTCGCGCAGGGCGGGCAAGCGAAAGGACCAGGTGCTGATGCGCGCGAGCAGGTCGTCGCGAAAGCGTCCAGCGCGGACTTCGGCGCGCAGATCGCGGTTGGTTCCGCAGACGAGGGCGAACTGCGAGCGCTCGGGCTCGTCGGCGCCCAAGGGATAGAAGCGGCCCTCTTCGATGGCGGTGAGCAAGATGGCTTGCTCTTCGAGGCCGAGTTCGGCGACTTCGTCGAGAAAGAGCATTCCGCCGTGGGCCGCGCGCAGGTAGCCCTTTCGATCGCGGTCTGCGCCGGTGAACGCGCCCTTCTTGTGGCCGAAGAGGGCGCTCTCTCGCAGCGTCCCGCGCAGCGTGGCGCAGTTCACTTCGACGAGCGGCCCCGCGATCGAGCGCGACTGTTTTCGCAGGGCGTACACGCGGCGTGCGAGGGCGCTCTTTCCCACGCCGGTCTCGCCCCACAACAAGAGCGGAACGGCCGGTCCCAACGCCGCCCTCTGCAGCCGCTCGATCACCGCGTTGTACGCAGGCGACCGCGTCTCGATCCCCATTTTCAGCAGCGACTCGCCCTCGAGCTGCTGCGCGTGTCGCTGCCGCGCGATCGAGGGATAGCGGGACAGATCCAGGTCCACCACGTCGAGGGCGCCGAGATCCGCGCGGTCCCGTCCCTTCGGCGGCGCGCTCTGCACGAGCTTCGCAGGGACGAAGCGCTCGCTCACGAGCAGGTACCAGACGATCTGCATCACGTGCGTCCCGGTCGTCATGTGCACGTAGTGCTCGTCGCGCTCGCGCCACGATCGCGCCCGAGCGAACGCGTAGAACTTCGCGTAGACCTCCTCGAACGACCAGGGATTCTTCAGGTCGATCGCGACGCGCTCGCACGCGATCGAGCGCCCCTTGTTCGCGCGCTCGATGTCTCGGATGAGCATCTCGGTCACGACCTCGGCGCCGGGCTGCTCGATGAGCACCACGCGATCGAACGCGACGACCTCGGGGTGCATCGTGCAGACGAGCGTGGGCCTCCATTGCTTGGGGGCGTCGAAGCGCTGCCCGACGACGCTGATCAGCACTCTCTCGCGGGGCTCGGCCATCGCGGCGAGCGGCAGCGTATCGCAACGAGCGACGGCGTTCCGAGGGGGTTTTGTAGAGCTAGGGGACGGTGTTCAAAAGTTCATTTGTTGGTCTCAGTTTGGCTCAGTGGCAGGGGCCGTTGAGTCGCGTTGAGACCAACAAATGAACTTTTGAACACCGTCCCCTCACTCTACAAAACCTCTTTCCCTTTCGGAACACTCCCCGCCCTCCGCCCGTTACTCCGCCGTGCCCTCGCCCGCGCTCCGCGCGCGCTTCACGCTCGCCTCGATCGTCGCTCGCTCCGTCATCGCAAAGCTCGCTGGGCTGTGGCTCGCGTTGCTCGTGTTCGGCGCAGTGCTCCTCGGCCCCAACGGGCTCGACGCGCGCGACATCACTCGCGGCCTGCGCGCGACCCCCGCGATCGCCGCCCTCGCCCTCGCCCTGTGGTCCGTCGTGCACGTCCGCGCCGCGCGCGTGCTCGAGCGCGACGAGCTCGCGTTCGTTCGCGCGCTGCCGCTCTCGTCGCTCGACCGATTCGCGACGCTCACCGCCCCCACGCTCGCTCCCCACGCGATCGTCGGCGCCTTCTTCGCGCGCGGCGAAGGAGCGCTCGTGGGCCTTCTCGCCGCGCTCGTCGCCGCCCTCGCGACCCTCGCGTTTCGCTCGATCGCCCGCGCGCTCGAAGCGCGCCCACGCGCAGCGCGCCCTCGCCGAGCGGCCTGCTCGTCGCCCACCTCCGCTTCGCCGCGCGCGTCGCCCCGTCGCCGCTCGCGCGATCCGCGGCGCTCCCCTCGCAGCGACGCTCTTGTCCACGATCGCCGTCTTCAACACGCGCATCGCGCCGACCGCGCAATCGAGCCTCGCGACGGTGCTCTTGCTCGTGGCCTCTGGCGCGGTGTCGGCCGCGATCGTCACGGTCGTTCGCGAGTCCGAGCAGTCGCTCTCGCTCGTGCTCGCGACGCAGCCCGGCGCACGGTCCACCGCTCGACGCGCAGGCCGCATCGCGACGTGGGCGCTGCCGTCGCTCGTCGGAGCGAGCTGCGCGAGCATCGCTGCGAGCCCTCTCGGCGTTCGCGCTTCGCTGCTCGCCGCGCTCGCGTTCGCTGCGCAGTGGCTCGCCGTCGCGATGTGCGTCGAGCAGTGCGCGCGGCGCGAGATCGACGCGGGCGGCGCCGCGGTGCTCTGCACGATCGCGGCGGTGATCCTCGCGCTCGTGGCCACTCCCTCTCAGTCGGTCGTCACGGCGTGCGTGCTCGTCGCGCTCGCGCTGGCGGCTTCGGTGCGACGATGATTCGAGTGCGAGACTTCTCTGTGCGGTTGGGCCATCGGCTCGTGCTCGACTCGGTGAGCCTCGAGTGGCCCCGCGGTCTGCTCGCGGTGGTCGGCGCCAACGGAAGCGGCAAGTCCACGCTGCTGCGCGCGATCATCGGAGCGATCGACCACGGCGGCGGCGAGGTCGAGATCGACGGGCGCTCGCTCGCGCGCGATCGTGACGAGCTTCAGCGACGATGCGCGATCGTGCCCGAAGAGCCGTCGTATCCCGAGCACCTGACGGTCAACGAGCTCGTCGAGCTGTGCGCGGGGCTGCGTCGAAGCGAGGTTCCGCAGGACGAACGGTCGCGCGCGACGATCGAGCTCATCGGCGCGCAGCGGTACCGAACGCTCTCTCTGGGACAGCGCAAGCGAGCGCACTTGTTGATGGCGCGCGTCGAGAGCCCCCGTGGTGGCTGCTCGATGAGCCGAGCGACGGGCTCGATCGAGACGCGCGCAGATCGCTCTTCGACGAGCTGCGCGAGCGGCCGTCGGGGGCGCTCGTCGCCACGCACGATGAAGAGCTCATCGCGTGGTGCGACGGCGTGCTGCGAGTGCGCGACGGCGCGGTCGAGCGCGTGCGCTGAGGCGCATCTATCCATTTGAATACTTCGCTATATCCAAAACAATACGGCATCTCGCTTTGATGTGTAGAATCTGTGCCCGCGGCCTCGGCACGCATCGTGAAGTTGTCCTCCGCGTCACCCACGAGTGACGGAGGAACACCATGAAGCTGCACACGACGCCCAACGGAAAGACGGTTCGAATCTTCGCGCAGGAGCTCGACGCGAACGCCATCGAGCAGATCGAGCGCATCGCCGAGCTGCCGTCGATCGTCGGTGAGCTCGCGTTGATGGCGGACGCTCACGCGGGAAAGGGAGTTCCGATCGGAACGGTGTTCGGAACGGAGAACCTGATCGTGCCCGACGTGATCTCCGGCGACATCGGCTGCGGGATGATCTTGATGAAGACGTCGCTGCGCGCAGCGGTCGTCTCGCCCTCGATCGCCGCGAAGATCCTGGCCCGCGTGAACGACGCGGTCTGCAAGCTCATCAACGACAACGAGTCGACGGCGATGCCGTCCTTCACCGACTCGATCGAGCCGGTCGTCGCGAAGAACGCCTCGCGCGCTTCGCGTCAACTCGGAACGCTCGGCGGCGGAAACCACTTCTGCGAGCTGCAGAAGGACTCCGAAGGAAACCTCTGGGTGATGGTCCACTCGGGATCGCGCGGCCTCGGTCAGGCGGTCAACGGTCACTATCACTCGCTCGCTGAACAGCTGTGCGAGCGCCTGGGCGCGAGCTACCCGAAGGGGTTTCCGTTCTTGCCGGTCGACAGCGATGAGGGCCGCGGCTACCTCGCAGAACAAGCGTTTTGCCTGCGATACGCAGAGGCGAACCGAGAGCTGATCCGAGCGGCGTGCGAGCGCGCGATCGGCGACGTCCTCGGTCCGTACGAGGTCGCGATGGTGGTCCAGACGCACCACAACTTCTTGTCGAAAGAGCGCTGGGATGGCCGCGACGTGTACGTGCATCGAAAGGGTGCAGTGTCCGCTCCGGCGGGCGCGTACGTGACGATCCCGGGCTCGATGGAGACCAAGAGCTTTCTGTGCCGCGGCACGGGCTGCTCGCTCTCGCACGCGTCGGTGTCGCACGGCGCGGGCCGCAAGAAGTCCCGCGGGCAGATGATGCCCAAGGTGTACGTGAAGGACGAGAACGGCGAGGTCTTCCGCGACAAGGAGGCTACGCGCGCGTCGACAAGGACGCGACCGAAGCGGCCAAGCGCGACGCCACCGCGTCGATGCTCCGCGAGATGACCGAGAAGGGAATCACCTTGGTCACGCACGATCCCGCGGGCGTGCTCGACGAGCGCGGCCACGGATACAAAGACGTCGACGCGGTGATCGCGGCGCAAAGCGACCTGCTCGAAGTGGTGACCGAGCTCGTCCCGATCGGCGTGGTGAAGGCGCCCACGTAATCAACCCAGCGCTGAAATCACAGCCCCGATCGAGCTCGAGCGGGGCCGTGATCTCTCGGCGTTTCTCCCTCCGACCGTGGGCGATCGCCGATCGACCGCGGGCGAAGGGGCTTTTCTTCTTCGCGCTTCGTGCGCACCCTCGGCGGCGAATGAGTGACATGCAAGACCGACGCGACGTGGTGGGGCGCGTCGTTGTGAATCCAAGGGGCTTCGGCTTTCTCGAAGTGGATGGCGAGGAGAGTCCAAGTCCATCCTGCGCGCGTTCATCGCGCCGCCGGCCCTCAATCCTTTTCTCTCGGACGACGTCGTCGCCGGGTGCGTCGTGCGCGGAGAGGACGGCCGTTGGAGCGCCACGGACCTCACGCTCTACGAGCGTCCGCGCAGCGAGCTCGTCGGCGAAGTGGTCTCGCGCCGCGGCGCCCTGTTCGTGAAGGTCGACCGCGAGGTGAGCAACACGGACTGGCCGCTGGACACGCGCGGGCAAAACGTCGAGCCCGGCGAGACCGTGATCGCCACGATCCGCGGACAGAGCCTCGAGCTGAAGAAGCGCACGGGATCGGGCGAAGATCCCTCGCTCGCGCGCGCGTGATCGCGCGGCACCGCATCCTCACCGACTGGAGCGACGAAGCGCTCGCGCAAGCCAAGGCCCTCGCCCGCCGTCCGCACTCGCTCGAAGGACGGCGCGATCTGCGCGCGGTCCCGACGGTGACCGTCGATGCGCCCGTGACGCGCGACATCGACGACGCGATCTCTGTGCTCCTGCGGACCGCGACGGAGCGCTGCGGCTGTTCGTCTCGATCGCGGACCCGTCGGACTTCATCGAGAAGGACACCGCGCTCGACCGCGAAGCGCGCGCGCGCGCGACGAGCACGTACCTCGCGGGACGCACGCTGCCGATGCTGCCCGATGAGCTCTCATCGGGACACCTCTCACTGCACCCCGAGGTCGATCGCCGCACGCTCACCTGCGAGATGCGCATCGACCCCGAGGGCAACGTCAGCTCGGTCGACGTGTACGAGTCGGTGATCCGCTCGTTCGCCAGGCTCGACTACGACGAGTGCGCGGCGTTTCTCGACTCGGGCGCGATGAGCCCGGCGGTCGACAAGGTGCGCGGGTCGATGCCGTGGTTTCGCGCCGCGAGCGCTCGATTGGGAGCGTTTCGCGCGCGCCGCGGCGGCGTTCGCATCGCGCAAGACGAGGCGAAGATCACCGTCGATCCCGCGACAGGACAAGCGAGCGCGGTCGAGGCGCACAAGGCCAACAGCGCGCACGTGATGATCGAGCGCTTCATGGTCGCCGCCAACGAGGCGATCGCGCGATGGCTCACCGAGCGCGGCGTCCCGTCGCTCTTGCGCGTGCACGAGATCCCTGGCGAAGAAGCGGTGATCGAGTTCGCCGAGATCGCCGAGAACTTCGGCTACGCGGCGGGCTTCGGGACCAAGCTGAGCCCGCTGTCGCTCGCGGCCTTCGACGCGCAGATCGACGGCTCTCCGTACGAGCCCGCGATCCGCGCGGTGCTGTTGCGCTCGCTGGGACCGGCGCGCTATCAGGTCACGCCCTCGATGCACTTCGGGCTCGCAGCGCCGCTCTACCTGCATTTTACCTCGCCGTTGCGCAGGTACGCGGACTTCGAAGTGCACCGCACGATCAAGCAATACCTCCGAGGACGGCGCGACTGGTCGCTCGGAGACCCTCGCTCGAAGCGCTCGCGCGGCACATCAACGAGCGCGCTCGCGGCGCGACGCGCGCTGAAAACGACCGTCGCAAGATGATCCTCGCGCGGTACATGGCCGATCGCGTCGGGCAGAAGTTCTCTGCGCGCATCACGCGGCTGCGATCGTTTGGGATCATCGCGCAGCTCGACGCCTCGTTCGTCGAAGGGACGATCCCGATCGACACGATTCAAGGAGGGCCGTTCTCGCTCGACGCGCGCGAGACGCACATGAAGGGCGCTCGCCGAAGCTTCACCGTCGGACAGGCGGTGCGCGTTCGAGTGGTGAGCGCCGATGGAGCGCTCGGCCGCGTCGAGTTCGCCCTCGACGAGTGACGCTCTGCCCGAGCGAGCCCTGCGCGCGACGCGGGATCGACTCAGTTCACCGAGCGCGTCGAGCGCCGACGCGAGCGGCGCACGTGCCCGCCGCGCGCGGCCATCGCGAGCTGATCGCGCGCCTTGGACCACTCGTCGCGGCTGACCGCCTCGCGAACCGCGCTGGCCATCGCCTCGGCGCTCGCGAAGCGCTGCGCCGGATCGAGCGAGAGCGCCCTGTCGATGACCGCGGCGATCGCCGGCGAAACCGTGGGGCGAACGCTCACGAGCGGACGGCGCGGCTCGATCACAAAGGCCTTGGCGCGCGCTCTGCAGCGTCGCTCACGTGCGCCATCAAGCGCTCGCCCGCGAGGACCTCCCAGAGCACCACGCCGAGCGCGTACAGATCGCCGCGCGTCGTGTGCATGCGCCCCGCGAGGACTTCGGGAGGAGGTAGCCGAGCTTTCCAGCGGTGGTTCCGGGGGCGTGGTGCGCGCGAACGAGAAGACCCTCGCGAGGCCGAAATCCGCGAGGCGCGCGAAGCCATCGGCCCCCACGAGCACGTTGGCCGGAGAGATGTCGCGGTGAAGAATCGCGCTGCGTCCCACCTTCGCCGCGCGCCCTCGGTGCAAGGCGTCGAGCGCGTCGAGCACGTCGAGCGCCATCGCCACCGCCGCGCCCGTCGTCAGCTTGCGCTCGGGATCGACAAACGATCGAGCGCTCGTCCCGTCCACCCATTCGAGCGCGAGAAAGGCTCCGTCTGCGTCGCGCCCGTGCGTGACGTAGCGCACCACCTTCGGGTGATCGAGCGTCGAGTGCACGCGACACTCGTCGGCGAACATCTGCGTGATGTGCTCGTTGTGCGTCAGCGCCGGAAGCACTCGCTTCACCGCCACCGTCCGCCCCGAGCGCAGGTACGTCCCGCGAAACACCGAGGCCATCGCCCCGGCGCCCGCGCGCTCGAGCCCAACGAAGACCGAGTCGTCTGCGCCGCTCGCGGTCGCGCGTGCGAGGTCCGTCATCGCCGAAGCCGTTATCAGATCCGCGAGCGTCCGCGCAAATACTCGACCCAACGCGAGCGCTACCGGCGCTGCGCGAGCCCGCGCCGCGCGACGCCGCCGTTCGTCGCGAGCATCCTCGCCACGCGCAGCCTCGATCGACGCTCGAGCTCGACGCGATGATCGAGCGTCGCGCACTGCAGCGTGCGACGGATCACCTGCTCGTCTCGCCACCATTCGAGCGTGAAGCGCCGCTTCATCGCCGTGCAGACCCGCTGACCGAAGCCCGAGTCCGTCATCGTTCGATCGTCGATCCGAGTGATGCGATCTCCCTCCCGAATCCCGACCGATGCAGGAAGCGTCCGCGCGATGTCCCTCGTCACCAAGATCGACGGGACCGACTGCGGTTGCGTGGGCGCCATCGTCGCGATGGGGATCACCGCTGCTTGCGGCGCGATCATGGGCTGCGGCGTCGGCGCCCGCGGCCGCGATCGCGCTGCGCCGAGCACGGGCTCGCGAACGTCCTCGGTCAGCGCGAGCCACGCCGCGTCGAAGGCGCGTCGAACCCGTCCGCTCGAATCGCTCAGAGCGACCGCAGCGTGCGGAAGAAACGAAGCGACGAAGACCGCGACGAGCGCGAGCGGCGTCGGGATCGTCGAGCCGCGCCTGTGTTCTGCCAGTGATTTCACCGACGGAAGCGCGTGGGTCGGAGCCGTGGGAGGCGGCCTCGAACCGCGGTCGTTGACCACCGCGCAGCGACTGCAGAGCGGCGTCGGGGTCGGGTCGTTGGAGTCGAGCGCGACCCATTGCGGGTGCGCTCCGCAAGCGGCGCAGCGAAGGGTTCGTTGTGGCGTGTTCATGGGCACGCTCGCTCATCAAGGGCGATGCCAGCGACGCGCGCCGGCGAGAGCGCTGCAAAACGTCAGATCACCGTGGAGTTCGCAGGCGCGACGCGCGCGGCAGCAGTGCCAGCTTGTCACTCGTTTCGATGCGCGCGGCTGCCATGTTGGCGTACGCTCTGGCTCGTGTTGCAACGACTCCCCGCCCCCCATTGCGCCGCGTGGACGCTCTCGCTCGCGCTGCTCGCCGCCCTCGCAGGCTGCAAGCGAGAGCCTGCTTCGCACGCGAATCACAACGCGAGCAGCGACGAGGCGACGGTCGCTTCGGGCGGGACGGTGACGGTCCGCGTCGACGGGAGCGGCTATCATCCCGCGCGCATTCGGGCCGCGGCCAACAGCGAAATCACGCTCTCGTTTCTTCGAACCACCGACGAGTGCTGCGGGCAGCAGGTGAAGATCCCGTCGCTGAGCATTCAGCGAGAGCTTCCGCTCAACCAGGCCGTGGCCGTTCAAGTCCGCGTTCCCGCGAACGGACAGCTCGGCTTCACGTGCGGAATGGACATGTACCGAGGGTCGGTGGTGGTACAGTAGCGAAGTTGGAGATTGCGCCAACGACGGCGGACAATCGAAGAACTCCAACGGAGAAGCACGGCAGCGACGGCATGAGCGCACGCACCTTCGTCATCGGTGACATTCACGGCGAGTTCGAGTCGCTGCAGCGATTGTTGGGCAAGCTTCCGACGCTCGAGGCGGAAGACACGCTCGTGTTTCTCGGCGACTACGTTGATCGGGGCCCCGATTCCAAGCGCGTCGTCGACTGCGTTCGCGAGCTCGCTTCGAGCGCGAAGCACAAGGTCGTCACCCTCCGCGGAAACCACGAAGACCTCTGGATCGACTGCTACGACAGCACGCCGCACCTCGGCTTCTTGCTCCCCCGCGCCAACGGCTGTCCCGACACGTTTCGCTCGTACATCGCCGGCCCGAGGCTGCCGCTCGACGAGCCGCTGCCGCACGACGAGATCGCGCGGATGTGCGACGTGCGAAGCTGGTTTCCCAAAGACGTGTTCGAGTGGTTCAAGTCGCTGCCGTGCTGGTACGAAGACGAGCACGCGATCTATGTCCACGCGGGGCTCGACGGCGAAGAGGGCGACTGGAAGCACCCTTCTGAAGGCCGCGACGCGCCGCTCATTTGGATGCGCGAGCCGAGCTTCTACCGCACGTACAAGGGCAAGCGCGTGGTCTTCGGGCACACGCCCGTGACCGAGCTTCCGACCGATCACCTCGGCCTGATCGCGCGATGGATCGACGATCCCGGTGACGTGTGGCTGCGCGACGACCTCGTCGGGCTCGACACGGGCTCGGGCAAGGGAGGGCACCTGAGCGCCATCGAGCTACCGCGCGGCAAGGTGTACGAGAGCCGCTGAGACTCGCGCCCGCCGAGCGCGATCGAAGCGTCGAGAAGGGGCGGACAGAGCCGGGCGAAGTGCGGTAGTGCCACTGCACTGTCATGGCCGCACAAGCTCCATCGCAAGCGCAGCTCGAGGCGCTCGCAGCGCTGCTCCCGCAAGACGCGTTCAGCACGGATTCGAGCGACCTCGCGACGTACGGTCGAGATTGGACCAAGGTGTTCGATCCCAAGCCGTCCGCGGTGCTGTTTCCGCGCACGACCGAGGAGGTCTCGAAGATCCTGGCGTTCTGCCACAGCAACGAGATCGCCGTGGTCACCTCCGGCGGACGCACAGGGCTCGCGGGCGGCGCGGTCGCGGCCAACGGCGAGGTCGTCCTCTCGCTCGCGCGCATGCATCGGATGGATCCAGTGGATGTGCTCGGGCAGACCGTGCGCGTGCAAGCCGGCGCGGTCACCGAGGCGGTGCACCAGCACTGCGCTGAGCACGGGCTCACATGGCCCGTCGATTTCGCGAGCAAAGGCAGCTCGCACGTCGGAGGAAACATCGCGACCAACGCCGGCGGCGTGAAGGTGATTCGCTACGGGCTGACCCGACAGTGGGTGCTCGGGCTGCAGGTCGTGCTCGCCGACGGCGAAGTGCTCGAGCTCAACGGAGCGCTCGAGAAGAACAACACCGGCGCCGACCTTCGCCAGCTCTTCATCGGCAGCGAAGGGACGCTCGGAGTGATCACCGAAGCGACGCTGAAGCTCGCGCGAATCCCGCAGCGATTGGACGTCCTGCTCTTCGCGGTGGAGGGGCTGCAGGGCGTGCTCGACTTGTTCGCCGAGGCGCGCAAGGGGCCGTTCGTGCTGAGCGCGTTCGAGTTCTTCACGGACAAGTGCCTCGCGCGCGTGCAGAAGCACCGCACCGTGCGCGCGCCGTTCGACTCCGAGCACTACACGCACTACGCGCTCGTCGAGGCTGAAGGGCACGGCGCGGACGACGCAGAGCTCGAGACGTGGCTCGGGTCGCTCTTCGAGCGCGGCGTCGTCTTGGACGGAGTGATGTCGCAAAACAGCTCGCAGGCGCGCGCGATGTGGGAGCTTCGCGAGGGGATCTCCGAGTCGCTCTCGGCCACGGGGCTGCCGCACAAAAACGACATCGCGCTGCCGATCGCCTCGCTGCGCGCGTTTTGCGACGAGCTCGACGGCGTGTTCTCCGAGCGCTATCCGGGCTGGGAGATCTGCCTGTTCGGTCACATCGGCGATGGAAATCTCCACGTCAACGTGATGAAGCCCGACGCCATGGACAAGGCGAGCTTCCTCGCGAAGACCGCTGAAGCGGACCACGCGATGTTCGAGCTCGTGCGCAAGCACAAGGGCAGCGTCTCGGCCGAGCACGGGATCGGGCTGCTGAAGAAGAAGTACCTCGGGTACACGCGATCGCCCGCGGAGATCGCGACGCTGCGCGCGCTCAAATCCGCGCTCGATCCCAAGGGGATCTTGAACCCGGGCAAGATTCTCTAAACCAATACCGCGACGGTCATCGTCGATTTCTCCGTCCGCGGTCTCGGTTTGGAGCTGGATTTCAACGGCGCTCATCCGCTCCGGTCATCTTCGATGTCCGTCGCGGGCGCGGTACAGGGCGCATCACGGAGGCCACCGCGCGGCGTCCGCGCTCAATCGCCGAGCGAGTCGATCCAGTCGCGCACGAGGCGCGTGGTGCTCTCGGGTTGCTCGACGGACGAGAGGTGCCCTGCCCCTTGCAGCAGCACGTGGCGAGCGCCGGGGATGCGCTCTGCGATGAGCTCGCCCTTCTCGGGAGCGAGCGCGCGATCGCCCTCACCCGAGAGCACGAGCGTCGGCGCGGAGATCCTGGGCAACAGCGAGCGGATGTCTCCGCGGTTGGCGACGGCGTCGACGGCGAGAAACGTCCCGCGACGATCGAGCGCGAGCCACTTGGCCTTCCAACGCGCGACCTGCTCGGGGCTCTGCTGCATGAAGCCCTCGCTGAACATGAGCGGAACGACCGCCTGCGCCACCGGTTCGGTCACTCCGACGGCGAGCACCGTCGCGGCGAGGGCCATGTATTTCGCGCGGTTGATCGCGTCCTCGGGCGTCGCGGACGTGTTGAGCAACGCGAGCGCCCGCACGCGCGTGGGGTGATAGATCGCCGCGCGCATCGCGGTGAACCCGCCCTGCGAGAGCCCGACGAGCGTGGCCATCGGGACCTTCGCGTGATCGAGCAGCGCGGCCACGTCGTCCGCTTGATCTTCTTGCGTGAAGCGCTTGGTCGGAGCGCTCGAGCGCCCGTGTCCGCGCAGCTCCAAGTGCAAGACGCGATAGCGATCGGCGAGGTTGTTCGCGAGGTGCGCGAACATCTCGACGTCGCAGAGCAGGCTCGGCATGAGCACCACGGCGGGCGCGTCCCGCGGCCCGGTGTCTTCGTAGTAGAGCGTGCACGTCGGGCGATCGAAGGTCGGCATCGGAGGTGCGATGGGTATATCGCATCTGCGCCGTCGATCGCGCGACGCGCGAGAAACACCGCACGCCGGTGCCTCTGCTCGCCGCGGCGGGCTCAGTACAAGACGCGCGTGCGGATGTCCGTCGTGAGCGCGGCGATGCGCTCGGCGACGCCCTGCGCGACGTCCTTCTCGATGTCCATCACGAGGTAGCCGATGTTGGCGTCCGTCGCGAGGACCTGCGACGAGATGTTGGCGCCCATTTCGCTGACGATCGCGTTGATGTCGCGGAGCACGCCGGGGACGTTGCGGTGCACGTTGAGCACGCGGTGGGTGCCCTTGCTCGGCGGCATTTCGATCTGCGGAAAGTTCACTGAGCCCGTCGTCGCGCCGGTGGCGACGTACTTGATCAGCGAGCTGCCGACCTCGGTGCCGATCGCGGCTTGCGCTTCCATGGTCGAGCCGCCGATGTGCGGCGTGAGGATGACGTTCGAGAGGCCCTGAAGCGCGGTGACGAAGCCGTCGGAGTTGCTCTCGGGCTCTTCGGGGTAGACGTCGATCGCGGCGCCGGCGAGGTGACCGCGCTCGAGCGCGCTGGCCAGGGCGGGGATGACGACGACGGTCCCGCGCGAGGCGTTGAGCAAGAACGAGCCCTTTTGCATGAGGGCGATCTCGCGCTCGCCGATCATCTCGTGCGTCTGCGGCGTGGCGGGGACGTGCAGCGAGACGAAGTCGCTGCGCGAGAGCAGCTCGTCGAGCGAGGCCACCGCGCGGTTGTTGCCCATCGGGAGCTTCGTCGCGACGTCGAAGAAGAGCACGTTGAGGCCCATGGACTCAGCGAGCACGCCGAGCTGCGAGCCGATGTGGCCGTAGCCGATGATTCCCAGGGTTTTTCCTCGGACTTCGTAGCAGCCCGCGGCGACCTTCTTCCACGTGCCCTGGTGCACTTCGCGCGAGCGATCGCCGAGCTGCCGCGCGAGCGCGACGATCTCGGAGATGATCAGCTCGGCCACAGACCGCGTGTTGCTGAACGGCGCGTTGAACACCGGAACGCCCCGCGTGTTCGCCGACACCAGGTCCACCTGGTTCGTCCCGATGCAGAAGCAACCGAGCGACAGGAGCCTGGGCGCCGACTCGAGCGCGCGCTTGGTGACCTGCGTCTTCGAGCGGATCCCCAAGACGTGAACGTCCGCGAGCTTCGCGCACAGCTCGTCTTCTTTGAGCGCGCCCGCCATCGTCTCGACCGCGAAGCCCTCGCTGCGAAACAGCTCGATCGCCTTCGGGTGAATGTTCTCGAGGAGAAGAACCTTGAGCGGTCCCTCGGCACGGTGAAGCTCGGTGAGCGTCGGTGTGTACGCCGTCATTTCGGCGCGCTTGGTACCACAACTCGCGTCGGTCGCTCTGCGCGATGCCTGCGCGGACAGAGAACGCCCGCCACATCGCCGCGGTGACGACCGCTCCAACGAAGAGACAGAGTACGTCCACTCGTCACGTTCGCAGCCTTGTCACTGCGGCGATCGCAACTCAGTATCCGACGCAGACGAGAGCGCGGAGGCCGCGACGGTGACAGACCCGAACCCTTCCAAAACCATGAACTCCGACGGGGTGGTGAGGCCACCCGCTGCCTCTGCGCTCGCGCGTCTGGCTCGCGAAGGCGTCGCGCACGACGTGCTCTGGCACGAAGGCGGACGAGCGTTCGCGCGGGCGCTGTTCGCGAAGCTCAAGGACGAGCTGACGCCGGACGCAGCGATCGAAGACGCGCTCAGCAACGCAGTATCGAGCGCGTACGCCTCGAGCTCGGCGCCAGTCGGGCAGCGCGAAGGCTGGGTGGCGTGCGCGCTCACCGTGCTCGTGCGAGACGTGCTGCGCGCCTCGCTCGAGAGCGACGATGATCGAGCGCTCGTCGAGGGCGCGGCGCTGGCCGAGCGCATCGCGAGGGCGGCGCGGGCGCGGATGGGAGACAGCGTTCCGTCGGGAGCGAAGGACGGCGTGGCCAACGCCGCGCGCCGCGCGATGGCTGAGCTTCACGAGAACGCGCTCGGGACCGAGGGCGTCCCCGCGATCACCACCGCGATGTTCGGGCACCTTCGTCACGGCAGCTCGCAGCTTCGAACGGGCGTGGCGATCGACGCGATCGCGCGCGGCGCGGTCACGCGCGCCGACCGCTCCGAGCACGGCGACTCGCTCTCTGCATGGACCCGCGCCGACGCCCGCGTTCGTCGCGCGGTGATCTCCGCGAGCTTGACCGAAGCCGCGGTGACCCTCGCCCGCGCGAGCGGCCGCGAATGGAGCCGCTCGCCCGACGTGAGCGTGGGGCTGGCTCGATGCGCGTTCGGGATGCTCGGCGCTGCGGGAGAGTCCGCGCCGTGGCTGCTCGGCGCGAGCGAGAGCGCCAACGACGCGCGGACCAACGACACCGAGGGCCGCGCGCGATCGGCCAACGACCCAAGTGAATCAACGGCGGCGATCGGCCGCGCGTTGAGCGACGCGATGACCAAGAGCGCGGCGGGCGGGGCCCCCGCGATGACAGCAACGACGGAGAGCAACGCCATGAGCAACGCAACCAGCAACGGCAACGCAAACAACAACGGCACGCCGCGCACGCAGCAAGTGCTCGCGACGCTCGAGTCCGACGCGCAGGACGCCGCGTGGCGCCTCGCGGGATCGCAGTTCGTCAAGCTCATGCGCGACCCGCTGGTGGGGCTTCTCTCGCGGCACCTCGCGCCGGGCGACGAGTCGATGCGCGGGCGAATCGCGGCGTTTCTCGACACCGAGATCGGCACGGCGATGCTCTCTGCGCTGCTCAGCGCGGCGCTGAGCTCGCTGCCTCGCGCCGCGGGTCCGACGCCCGATCGACTCGCGCGCGAGCTGCGCGTGCGCGCGATGACCGACGCGGGCGACGTGGTGGCCGACCTGGTGATGGGGCCGCTTCGTCAGGTGATGGCGCTGTATCTCCAGGATCCGGGGTTCACCGCGCCCTCGCCGCTCGCGGCGCCGTCGCTCGAAGCCCGCGCGCGAGCGCGGTGGGGACGAGCGCGAGCGCGACGGTGAGCGAGAGCGCGTGAGTCGCAGTCGAGCCACAGCGCCAGTCGCGAGTTGACGCTGCGGTTTTCGTCAATTGCGAAGGCGCACTGGCACGAGCGCGGGGCTCGGTGTTACACCAGCCTTTGCTATGGCGAACCCGCCCCCTGACAAGCACGAGCTGATGCTGAAATTGCTCGAGCACGGCAGCGTGTTCATGCACCTCGACCCGCGCCGCGAGGGCGTGGTCGTGCCGTTGCACTTCCGCTCGAATCCCCAATTGGTGCTGCAGATTGGCCTGAATTTTCCCATTCCGATTCGCGATCTCGAGATCGACGCCGAGGGGTGCGCTGCACGCTCTCGTTCAATCGGCAGCCGTTTTACTGCATCGTTCCGTGGTCGGGCGTGTACGCGCTCGTCGGCGAGGACGGGCAGGTGACGGTGTGGCCCAGCGAACTTCCCCCGAGCTCATGCAGCCGAACGAGGCGCCGACGGCCTCTGCGGGCACGCAGGCGGTCCGCTCGCGCAAGCCGAAGGACAAGAGCACCAGCACGAAGAAGCCCCGCGCACGGCGCCGCTGCTCGTCGAGAGCGCACCGTCCGAGAGCACCGCGCCCGTCGCCGAGAGCACGGCGCAGCCCGCGGTCGCCGTCGCCGCGAGCGAAGGCAGCACCGGCGAAGCTGCGAACCCCGAGAGCTCCAGTGGTGACGCGCCCAAGCGCTTCACGCGCAGCGGCCGTGAAGTTCCGCCGTGGCTCCGCGTCGTGAAGTGATCAACGACCGTCGCGAGCTCGCGCATGCTCGGGGGAGGCGCTGAGCGCAAACGACGCGTGCGCAGCGCCACGCACGACGGTGATCGAGCGACGGTGATCGAGCGACCAACGTGACGGGCGTGCGTCGAAGCGAGCTTCGGGCGCTGGATCTACAGCAACGCCATCGCCGCCGCCGTCGACGCGATCGTCACCGGAACTCCGATCTTCAAGTAGTCCCAGAAGCCGATGCTCTCTTTGGACTGCTCGATCACGATCACGTTCGCGACGCTGCCGAGCAGCGTGAAATTGCCCGCGATCGTCGAGACGATCGCCGTGATCGTCCACGCCGTCGATGAATCGCCGAACCCGCGAATCCACGGCTCGAGCAGCAAGATCAACGGAACGTTCGACACAATCTGCGACCCCACCATCAGCACCGCCACGAGCAGCGCGGTCCCGCTCCCTCCCGCGGCCATCGTCGCGAGCGGCGCCAGCCACTGCGCCGGAAGCCCGGTCTTTCGCAGGCCCGCCACCACCACGAACAGCCCCGCGAAGAAGAGCAGCACGCTCCACTCGACCTTTTGCAAGAGGGCCTCTGCGCGCAGCCGCGCGGCGACGATCACCACCGACGCGCCCACGAGCGCGCTCCACGCGATGCTCGCGCCCGCGAGGTTGGCCACCACGACTCCCGCGAGCGCGGCGAGCGAGACCGCGAGCAACGCCCGCTGCGGACCGGTGATTTCACGGCGCGAATCATCGTCGTGCGCGTGATCGACGACCGTCGCGAGCTCGCGGCGATGCATCAGGTGCACGAGCGCCGCCGTCACGACCAACGCGGCCAACGACGGCAGCGCCGCGCGCGCGAGGTACGCGCGATACGCGAGGCCCGAGAGGCGAGCGACGAGCATGTTCTGGGGATTTCCGCTGAGCGTGAGCGCTGAGCCTGCGTTGGCGCCCATGCACAGCGCGAACACAAACGGCCGCACCGAGACGCGCTGCCTCCGCGCCGAGGCCAACACGACCGGCGTCGCGAGCAAGCACACCGCGTCGTTCACCAGCACCGCCGACAGAAGCCCGCTCGCGATCGTCACCGCCCACAGCAGCGCCGCGGGCGTGCGAACCACGCGCGCGACGCGATCGGTCAGCCACGCGAAGAACCCCGCTTCGTCGAGCCCCGACGAGATCAACATCATCCCGAAGAGCATCGCGATCGTGTGCGGCTCGACCGCGCGCAGCGCTTCGTCCGCCCCGAGCCCGATTGGGCCCGCGAAGGCGCCCGCGAGCACCATGGCCGAGGCGCCCACCATCGCCATCGCCGGGCGGCCGATGGGCAGAAGCCTCACGCGTCGCGCGGAGATCCCCGCGTAGGTGAGCGCGAAGATCGCGAGCAGAACCGCCTTCACTGATCGCCCCGATGCTCGATGGATGGGTGCTGCGCGGCGACGAGCGCGATCAGCGCTTGGGCTCGTCGAGGTCCTCGGCGAGGTACGCGAGGATCACCTCGTCGAGGGACTTCTCGCTCATCAATCCGTCGCCAAAAATGCTGGCCGGCGCCGCAGCTTCGTCGTGCTTCTTGAACGAGCCGAGGATCTCGGGCGAGCGGATCGCTTGGTAGTGTCCGCTCGCACCGGACGGGCGAGCGGGCGGCCGCTGCGAAGGCGGCGGGCGGCTCACCGCGCCAGAGGGAGGCGCTGTCGAAGGGCGCGCAGCGGGCAGCGGCGTGGGCGGGCGCGTGGCGCTCTCGGGCGCGGTCATGCCCGGCGGCATCGGCGGACGAACCGCGGGCATCGAGACGGACGAGCTGCGCTTGGGAGACTCGGCGTTGGCGGCGGCAGGAGGCGCCGTGGACGCGCCGCTCGGAGGCGAGCCGATCGCGGGCAACGACGGCTTGGGCGGCGGAATCGCCGGCGTGGATTGCTTCTTCGCCGGCTCGGACGCGGCCATTTGCGCCGAGGACAGAAGGTCGCCCGAGACCGAAGGAGCGCTGGTCTCTTTGCTGTCTCCGCCCGCCGCGTCGAACAAGTGATCGAACTGACCGTCACGCAGCGCGATGAACATCGCCTTGTGCTGGTCCTGCATGATCTTTTTGACCTGCGCGGCCATGTCCGCGACGCCGACGAGCTCAGCGTAGCTGGTCTTGTTGCTCTTGAGGATGCGACCGCCGTCCGCGAACAGGTGCGTGATGACGTGCGGGTGCTGCACGCCAGAGTCCTCGGTCTGGATGTGAAACACGCGGCCCTTGTGCCGAACGTTCGTGTTGTAGCCAAGGAGAGGCGACGGACCCTTGGTCATGCTGGAGTGAAAGGTACCACGGTCCGCTGTGAAAAATGAAAGATCCCGCTGCGTCGTGAGGCTCAGCCGGTGACGCGCAGCAGCAGCCAGAGCGCGAGCGCGACGGCCGAAGGGATGACAGAACGCCGCTCATCACGCCGCCACGCGAGCGCGAGCGGCGCGAACGGAACGAGCAAACTCCAGCGTTTGTCCGAGCGAAACGCGAGTCGAGCGTGCTCGGTGACGACCAGCGCGAGCAAGAAGCTCGAGGCGATCCAGCGGACGACGGACGGGGTGTTCAACGGACTGAGCGCGCAGTGTAGTGCGGTTCGTGGTCGAAGGCGCTCACGGCGTGACCGCGGGTTCGGCGCGCGACGCGCGGGCGCGCAGCAGCTCGCGCCAGGTGCTGACGGCGTAGACCAGGATCACGACGACGCAGCACAAGAGCACCGACGTGAAGATCGTGTCGACCCAGCCCTGAAAGCGCAGCGCAGCGTCGGGGCGCTTGGTGAGCGGCCAGTAGATGTCGCGCACGCCGCGGACGCCCGCGGTGATGGTGGTGGTGCCCACGAACAAGAGCGGAGCGCCGGTGATCCACGCGTACTTCGCTCCGCTTCGACGAAGGATGACCGTGGTGCCGACGGTGAGACCGACCACCGCGAGGAGCTGGTTGGCGATGCCGAACATCGGCCAGATGGTTTGCACGCTTCCGGTGAGCAAGAACGTCGTCCACCCTCCGACGACGATGGCGGTGGCGAGGACGCCGGCGGGGACCGAGTCGGTCTTGGCGAGCGGTCGCCACAAGTGTCCTAGAAACTCTTGCACCAGAAATCGCCCGACGCGCGTGCCGGTGTCGATCGTGGTGAGGATGAAGAGCGCCTCGAACATGATGGCGAAGTGGTACCAGTACGCGAGCAGGTCCTTGGCGCCCTTGATGAACGGAAGTCCTGCAAAAATCCTCGCCATTCCGACGGCGAGCGAGACGCCTCCGCCCGTGCGCGCCGCGATGCGCTCGTGCGTGCTCGCTGCGAGCTGAGGCAGGTCGGTGACCGCGACGCCGAGCCTCGCGAAGTCCTCGTTGGACAGCCCCGTCGGCTCGTGTTCGCGCGGATCGACGTGGTAGCCCGCCGTCGCGAGGGCGGTGTTCGAGAGGCTGAGCACCTTCGACAGCGCGAGCGAGCGCGAGGCGAACTGCTCGACCGAACGGGGATCGGTCGCGGTGAGACCGACGGCGCGACGGTCCTGTGGGGACATCGACGCGATCACGCGATCGAGCTCGGCGCGATCGCGCGCGAGGCCCGGACGCCCAGCGGTTGGCGCGACGATCCGAACGGCTGGGTCCGTGTTGATCGCGAGGTAGTCGTTGACCGGGAGCGAGCTTGCAGCGATGAGCGCGGTGAGGCCGACGACGCCCTCCATGAGCATCGCGCCGTAGCCGATGGTGCGCGCGTCGGTCTCGCGGGTGATCATTTTCGGGGTCGTTCCGGAAGCGACCAGGCCGTGAAAGCCAGAGATGGCGCCGCACGCGATCGTCACGAACACAAACGGAAAGAGCGGCCCCTTCACGATCGGACCGCCGCCGTGGATCCACTGCGTAAACAGCGGCGTTTGAATCGTGGGGTTCACGAGGATCACGCCGAGCACCAGCAGCGCGATCGTCCCGATCTTGAGGTAGCTCGAGAGGTAATCGCGAGGGCAGAGCAAGAGCCACACGGGAAGCACGCTCGCGATGAACCCGTACGCCGCGATGGCGAGGGTGATCGTCGTCTTGTCGAAGCGAAAGAGGCGCCCATCGGGCCGTCTTGCACGTGCTTTCCGATGATCAGCGCGGCGAACAGCGCGATCACGCCGAACACCGTGCTCTGCGTGATCGCTCCCTTGCGGATCTTGTACGACCACAGCCCCATCGCGAGCGCGATCGGAACGCTCGCTCCCACGGTAAACGTGCCCCACGCCGACTCGGCGAGCGCTCCGACGACCACGATTCCCAAGCCCGCGATCGCGATGACGACGATGGTCAAGATCGCCACCATCGCCACGAGCCCAGGGACTCGTCCGAGCTCTTCGCGGGTGATCTCAGCGAGCGACCGCCCTCCGTGCCGCGTCGAGGCGACGAGGATCACGAAGTCGTGCACCGCGCCAGCGAGCACCACGCCGCACAGAATCCAGAGAAATCCCGGCGCAAAGCCGAACTGCGCCGCGAGCGTCGGCCCGATGAGCGGCCCCGAGCCCGAGATCGCCGCGAAGTGATGCCCGAACAGCACCCACTTGTTCGTCGGAACGAAATTCTGCCCGTCGTTGAATTCGTGGGCCGGCGTCACTCGCTCCGCGTCGAGCGCGAGCGCCTTGGCCGCGATGAACGCTGAGTAGTACCGGTACGCGATCGCGAGCACGCACAGCGCGCCGATCATCACAGGAGCCGCCGAGATCATCGCGCCGATGGTCCCCTCGCCCGCCCCCATCGCGCAACGGGCTGTCTTCGCCCAACGCTTTCAGCGATAGTCCTCGCGGTGAGCGACTCCGTCGAGCTGCGAATCGCCCGGGCGCGTCAACGATTGCGCTCTGCGTCGAGCGAAGCCGAGCGACGAGACGCGCTCCTTCACGAGTGCGACGCGAGCCTCGACGCGTTTGTCCGCGCGGCGCACGCGAGCGCCGTCGCGCCCCACGTCCGCCTCGCCCGCGTGCGCTTGGGCGCTCAGTCCGTCGAGAGCGCCGTGCAAGAGCTCTCGGACCTCGATCCGAGCGAGCGCCGCGCGGCGGTGAGCGCGATGCGCTGGCTCAGCGATGCATCGCAGCTCGCAGCGGTGGTCGCGACGCTCCGACGCGAGATCGACGACCTCGATTGGATCACGCGCGCTGCGCGACGCTGGGCGATCCGCGCGCGCGCTCGCTCGCGATCGAGATCGCTGAGAGCAGCACCGTCGAGCTTCCATCGTTGATCGGGACGCTGTACGTGCTCTTCGGCGAGCGCTCGTCCGCGGTCTTCGAAGCCAAGGCGCGCGCCGCGCTCGCGATGGTCGACGAAGCAGGCTCGGGCGATGAGATCGCGTGGATGGCGCGCGTGCTGCTCGCGCTTCCGCCAGACGACGCTCGGGACTCCGCCATCGCGCTCGAGCAGACGCTGAGCGAGCTCGAGCGCGCAGATCCAGGCTTCGTCGAGGACTGGTACGAAGCGAGCGACGACCCCGCAGCGCCGGTCCTGCTCGTGCTCGCGCACGTCGGTGAGCTCGCGCAGGCGAGCGCGATGCTCGATCGCATCGTCGAGCGAGCGAGCGATCCGACCGAGCGACCGCGGTGGGTGACGCCGCTTCGACTGCGCGCGTACGGGCGCGCGCTGCAGCGGTTCACCGCCGAAGCAGCGTGGGACTTCGCGGCGCGCCTCGGCGTCGCCTCGCTCGAAATCGACCTCGACGCTCGCGCCCTCGATGGCCGAAGCGCCGAAGAGCGGATCGCCTTCGACCGCGCTTCGAGCGAAGACGAGCTGCGCGCGCTGATCGCTCGGTCCCGCGGCGCGCCGAGCGCAGCGGTGCTCGGGCAGCTCGGCTCGACGGCGCGCGCACTCGTCGTCAGCGCCCAAGAGGCGCAGCGCGAGCGCTGGTGGTCCGCGGTCGAGCGCGGCGTCGAGCGCGGCCTGTTCGAGCCAGCGTCGTTGCTCGCGCTCGCGCCGAAGGGCCGTCTTCGCGCGTTCGTCGAGCGACACGCGGACGCGGTGCGCGAGCTGCGCGTGCTCGCGATGAGCCTTCGCGCCATGGATCCGAGCGAGGAGCGCGCGTGGCTCGCGCGCACCAGTATTCAACGCACGCCCGACGCGCCCGCGGACGAAGCGACGCAGTTCGCCATCGCGACGGCGCTCGACGATGACCGCGCCGCCGATCGGTGGCTTCGGGCGCGACACCCCAACGGCGCCCCTCGCGCGTGCCTTCCGCCCTCGCTGCTCGTCGAAGCGATGAACGACGCAGCGAATCGCGACGAGCCGTCGTGGTGGACCGACCCGCCTACCCCGGTCCTCGTGGCGCACGCGCGGCGCTTCGCGTTGGGTCGCTCGCTGCTCGCGCGCTGCGCCACGGCGGCGATCGACGCGATGTTCGAGGCGGATCGCGACGCGGTGAACAAGCAACGCGCTTCGCTCGCCGAGCTGTTGCGCTTCGCCGACGCGCAGGCGCTCGATCGCGCGATCGCGCTGCAAGAGCGCCTCGGCGAGTGGTGGCTCGGTCACGCGTTGATCGTCCGTTGCAAAGAGCTGCAGACGAGCGGCGCGCTCGCCGTCGAGGCGCTGCGAGCGGGCGCAGCGCGATTGCGACGAACGCTCGGGTTCGTTCCGCGCGGGACGCTGACCATGGCGCTGATCGAGCTCGCACAGGGCGCAGACCGATCGCTCGAAGAGCTCGTTCGCGAGCCGCCCTCGATCGAATGCGGTGGGAGCTCACCGCCGAAGCACGTGCGTTTTCTGTGGCCGATGCGATGTTCGGCTGGGGCGCGGCGCTCGCGACGCGAGAGGCCATCGAGCACGCCTCGCGACTGTGGCCGTTGGTCAGCGACGAGGCCAAGGACAGGGCTTCGCCGTGGATCACCGCCGGCTATCGATCGCTGCGGACCACCGCGACGGCGTGCGATCCCGAGATCGTCGCGTGGCTCCCCGTCGAGACCGTCGTCGAACCGTGGGCTCGATTCGGCGCGGGGACGAGCCTGCTCGCGCCGCTGGGTCATCCCGCGGAGCTTCGACGGATGGGCGGAGCCTCCCTGATCGACGCCGTCACCGAGCGAACGCTCGCCGCGATCGACGCGCTCTGATCAGCGCAGCTCGCGCTCGAGGCGCTCGATCTCGCGCGCCTGCCGCCAACACATGAGCGCCAACGCGACGGTCACGATCGGCCACAGCACGAAGAACAAGAGCGCGTTCGCGTCTCGATACGTCATATGCAACGCGTTCGCGAAGCGGATCATGAAGTCCACGCACGCCGCATACAAACCCACGCCGATCGCGTCGATCACCGCTGCGCTCCCTTCGCGGCGAGCGCCGC
The DNA here is from genome assembly GCA_046351515.1 of Polyangiales bacterium. Taxonomy (GTDB): domain Bacteria; phylum Myxococcota_A; class Polyangia; order Polyangiales. The sequence goes on along the minus strand of JAXLYJ010000005.1, from coordinate 90,225 downwards.
GCGCAGCGCGCTGACGCGAAAGCGCTGGCGCCACGCCGAGACCCAGAGCGCGTACATGAGCGCAGGCCACGCGAGGCAGAAGACGAGGATGTTGGCGATCCCGTAGCCGCGAAATCGGTCGCGCGAGAACAGCGTCCCGAGCGCGTACAGCGCGCGGATCGTCGCGCCGAAGACGTACCGATCGTCGGTGATCACCGCAGGCAGCGCGGGTCGATGCGAGCACCCGCGGTTGTGACACGCCCATGTGCAGCGGTCGGCGTGACGCGCCTCCGTCGGGATCGAGCGCCGCGGAATCGGCGCCCCAGGCGGCCATGCCACCGCGGCGAACAGAAGCGCCCACGGCAGCACGAGCGGAGCGACCCACGTCCACGCCCAACGCAACAACCTCGATCGAGCAGCCATCGCTCCCATTGCAGCGCACAAGCACGGGCGCCGCCAGTGACGCCACCGACGGCATCGCCCTCGATTCGCGGGCGGGCCGGTTCTCGGCGCTGCGTGATGCTCTCGCGCGCAACGCGAGCCTTCCAACGACGCCGGCTGCGCGACACAATGCCGCGCGTGCGTCCCTTCATCGTCGCCGCAACGCTGACGCTCTCGACCGCGCCTGCGCTCGCTCAATCGTCGAGCGCATCGAGCGCCGCGAGCGATCCTCGCGTCACCCTCACGAGCCCCGCCCACACCGGCACCGAGCCGATCACCATCGTCGACGGAGTCGCCGCGTCCGTCGGCGCGACGATCATCGCCGTGCCCACGTCGATCGCGCTCGCAAACGCGATGACGAGGCTCTCTCCCGATTTGATTGGCGGCGCGATTCCTGCGCTGTTGTGGCTCGGCTTCGCTCCGCCGTTCGCCGCCAACGGGCTCGCGGTGCTCGCGATGAACTTGCACGAGCCGGGGCGCTACAACCTCTGGCCGTCGATCATGGCGACGGTCCCTGTGCACTGGGGCGCCATCGCCATCGGCGCGCTCAGCGGGGTGTGGATGGGCAACATCGTCAACCTCGCGCTCTTCACACTCGCAGAGTCCATCGTGCTGCCCTCGCTCGCGGTCACGATCGCGTGGGCAACGCGCAGGCCGCCGAGGACGAACGTGACACACCGCGCGCGGCGGGCGCCTTCGGCAACGGTGCTCGCCGATCGAGCGCCGCTGTTTCGAGCGTCGCAGCTGCTCGACGCGCGCGCGAGCGCCAACGCCATCACCGCGTCCAACGCAGTCACCGTCCCGGTTTGGGCAGGGAGCTTCTGACCCATGAAATCAACGATCGCATCGACGGTGAGCCTGCTGGCGACGCTCTCATTTGCCGCAGCGGCGTCCGCGCAGAGCTCGTGCCCGTCCAACGTCGCGTACCCGAACGTCGAGTGGCCCTCGCGCGCGGCGGAGGTCTCTGCGCAGCGCGCGGCCGAGATCGCGGCGCTCGAGCAGTACGCGTTCACGCTCACGGGCGAAGACGACGAACGCCTGGGGATTCGCACGGACGCCGTTCTCATCGTCCATCGCGGCCAGCTCATCTACGAGCGCTACGCGCGCAGCTGGACCGCCGAGCAGCCGCACTACGCGTGGAGCATGACCAAGAGCTTGATGAACACGCTCACGGGCATCGCCGTCGGCCGCGGCTACCTCACGATCGACGACTCGATCTGCCGGTGGATGCCGTACCTGCGCACGACGCAGTGCCCTGTGACAATCCGAAACACCTTGGAATTTTCCACGGGATTCGACTGGCGCGAGAGCTACGAGAACGCGTCGAACCAAGAGAGCTCGGTGCTCGCGATGCTGTACGGCGTGGGCAGCGCGGACGCGGCGACGTTCGTCGCGAGCCACCCGCTCAGGGACGCTCCCGGGACGACGTACATGTACTCGTCGGGCGACACCAACGTGCTCTCTCGCGCGGTCGACCGCGCGTTTACTGCGGCGGGAGAAGACCCGGACTATCCGTGGCGCAGGCTGTTCGATCGCATCGGAATCACCAGCGCGACGATCGAGCGAGACGTGACCGGCACGCCGATCGGCTCGTCCTGGTGGTACGCGACGCCCCGCGACTACGCGCGCTTCGGCTACTTTCTCTTGCGCGACGGCTGTTGGAACAACGAGCGAATCCTGCCCGAACGCTGGGTGTCCGACTCGACCGCGGTCAACCCCGCGATCCGCTTGCGCAGGCTCGACGCGGACCCCGACGACGTCCAAGGGAGACAGTTCTGGCTCAACAAGCCGATCCCCGAGCAGGGCGTCAGCACGCCGTGGCCAGGCGTTCCCGAAGACGCGTTTGCGGCGCGCGGACACTGGGGGCAGTCGATCACCGTGATTCCGTCGCGAGACCTGGTGATCGTGCGCCTCGCGGACGATCGCGAGCGGGTCTTCGAGTTCGCGCGGTTCGTCAACCTCGCGATGGAGGTGGCCCGATGAAGCGCGCGTTGCTCACGTTGATCGCAGGGGCGACGCTCGCGGCGTGCCCTGGTGATCCGCGTCCGTACAACAATCACGACCTCGCCTTGCTCACGTCGTACGCGGCCAAAGAAATGTGCTCGTGCGTGTTCGTGATGCACAAAGACGAGCAGTTTTGCCTGCGATTTACCAGGGCGAGCCCCAACCTGCGCACGGTGCGCGTCGACCGTGAGCGCCGCGAGGTCGAGGCGCAAGCGGTGCTCGCGTGGGGCGCCCGCGCCCGCTTCATCTCGCAGCGCGAGGGGTGTCGACTGCTGCGGTAGAGCCGCTCCGCCTTCGGTTGGCGACACGCAACGAGGTCTCTCGGGATCTTTTCCAGGAGATGACTCGAGGCGTGTCTTCCTTCCAACCGGGCTCCGCACAACAGCAGCTCCGCCTTCGGTTGGCGACACGCGACGAGGTCTCTCGGGATCTTTTCCCGGAGATGACTCGTGGCGTGTCTTCCTTCCAACCGGGCTCCGCTCTAGCCCTCCGACGATCCGTCGGACGAGCCGTTTTGCGCGTCGACGATCGCGGCGATCGCGGCGATCGGCTGATCGATCGCGGTGTCCTCCGGCGCCGCAGGCGGGAGCGCGATCTGCGTGGTCTCTTCGTCGCCGGGCTCGATGACGCTCGCCTCGCGCGACGAGAGCGCATCGCTGCGCTGAATCGCTTCATCCAGGACCAACGCGGCCATCGTCGCAGTCTTCTCTGCGAGCTGACCGCGCTCGACCCAGTGCTCGAACTCGTCCGCCGCGGGCCCGAGCGCGTCGCGAACGAGCTTGTCGAGCGCAGCGTCGGCGGCGCCCTTCGAGCGCAACGCACGCGCGCAACCGAGAGCGGCGACGAGGCGCCCCGAGCGAGCGAACGCCACGCCCAACAGCGGGAGCACGCGCAGCTCATCAGCGCCGAGGGCGAGCGCGCGACGAAGCGGGCCGATCGCCTCGGGCTCGCGCTTCTCGTCGAGCATGGCGCGCGCGAGCGCGAGGTACAGCTCGGGCGCGGCCTCGCCGTCGAGCGCGTACTGCAGAGACAGCCGCAGGACCTCGTTGCGCTCGTCGAGGCGATTGAGCCGCGTAAACGCCTCGGCGAGCGTGCCGAGCGCGCGCGCGAGCCGAGCGCGCGCGTGGCGCGGTCGAGCGCTTGTCCCTCGGCGGTTCGATGAAACACCGAGAGCGGCGCGAGCCACGAAATCAACCGCGCGACAGACTCTTCGGGCCTGCCCGCGTCGAGCGCGCTGCGCGCGAGGTCCGCTTGAGCGAGCTCGATGGCGACCTGCCCGCGCCCGGTGTCGCCCTGCAGCACTTCGACCACGCGCTGACGAAGAAAGCGTCGGAGCTGCTTGAGCGCGACGACCTCTTCGATTCCATCGTGCGCGACGGCCACTCGCGCGTCGCCGTTGCTGAGCCGAAGCTCGCTCAAGCTCAGGCCAAACAGCGGCGCGAGCAGCACGGTCCGATGCCCGATGAACGCGCGCAGCGCCTCAGGATCGGGCTCGCCGTCGTCGGGCAAGGTGGCAGTGGGCTCCGAGTCGCCGACGAGCGCGGCGAGCACCGCGGTTCGAAGCGAAGCAACGGAGCCGCGCGTGACGTCCGCGCCGAGCTCGATCTTCGCTTGCTCGGGGCTGTCGATCGGCTGAAGCTGGCGGCTCCAGGTCAGCTCGGAGACGGTGCCCGCGAGCTTGTCCGACTGTACTGCGCCGATGCGAAACCCCGCGCTGAGCGCGAGCGCGACGAGGCCGTCGCCCAGGTAGTTGGCGAGCCGTTCGAGCGGCGCGAAGCTCGCGACGACGCGCTCGTACCAACCGTCAGCGCGGGCGGCGGACAGGTCGAGTCGACGTTCGTCGCGATCGAGCACTCCTCAGACCCCTTCGCGCGCGAGCTTCTCGCGATACCAGGCGATCGTGCGAAGCAGGCCGTCCTCGAGGTCGACCTGCGCGCGAAAATCAAGGAGGTCGTGAGCCTTGCGCGTGTCGGGGATGCGCAGCTCGACGTCGGCGAAGTTCCACGGGACGAACTCGATGGGCGAGCGCGATTCGGCGAGGCGAACGACGAGCCGCGCGAGCTGGTAGATCGTCACCGAAGAGCGCGCGTTGCCGATGTTGAACGCCTGGCCGACGGCCTCTTCCTTCTCCATGCAGAGCAGGATCGAGTCGACGATGTCATCGATGTAGCACCACGCGCGGATCTGATCGCCGTCGTTGTGGATCTTGATCGTCTCGTTCTTGATCGCGCGCGTCACGAACGCGTGCACCGCACCCTCGCCGACCTGCCCCGGCCCGTAGATATTGAACGGGCGAATGCTGACCGTCGGGAGCCCGTACTGCTTGTGATAGTTGTGCGCGAGGTGCTCGGTCGCGAGCTTGGCGACCGCGTACGTCCACCGCGCTTCGCCGACGGCGCCGAGCTTCGTCGGGTCCGCTTCGCTCACGCGATACGCGTGCGTGCCGAACACCTCGGACGTGCTGAAGTCCACGAAGCGCTTGCAGCCGCCCTGCTTCTGCGCGGCGCGAAGGGCGTTGACCGTGCCTTCGAGCGCGATCTCCATCGTCAGGACCGGGTTCTTCAACACCGTGTCGACGCCGGCGATCGAGGCGAGGTGCACGACGTAGTCAGCGCCCTTCATCGCCTCGGCCATCGCGTTGTAGTCGCGAACGTCGCCTTGGATGAGCTTGACGTTGGGGTGCTTGTCCAACCCCGCCGCCGCGAGCGCGTTGCGGCGCAGCAGGTCGTACACAACGCAGGTGTTGTTTTCGCAGAGACGTCGCACGAGGCTGGTGCCAATGAAGCCCGCGCCGCCGGTGAGAAAGATGGTTTGTCCTGAGAGCATATGAAGAGCGCGCGATGATGGCACAGTCGCCGCGCCTGCGATACCGACTCGTGCGCGGGTCGGCGATGATTTCGCCGCTGAAATTCCAGCACAACGCCAGCACGCGCCGCGCTCGGTCGAAATCCGCCGAGGATCGCCGTCCGCGCGAGCCACCGCGGCCTCGCGGCCAACGCCGGCAGAAGCATCGAACGGTTCCCGCGGACGAACGTGCTACAGTCTCGCAACTCTCCCTCAAGGACTTCGGAGGTTGTCGCTCACATGGGGATCCTCGACCGCTTCGCTCGCTCGCTCAAAGCCAACGTAAACAGCCTGATCGACAAGGCCGAAGACCCCGCCAAGGTCATCGCCCAGACGATCGAAGACATGCAGGACGAGCTGAAGAAGGCCAAGCAAGAGCACGTTCAAGCGCTCGCCTCGGTCAAGCAGCTCGAGCGCAAGGTCGCCGACCACGTCAAAGAGTCGGAGGACTGGGAGCGCAAGGCCATGATGGCCCTCGAGCACGGCGACGAAGAGCTCGCTCGCGAAGCGCTGCGCCGCAAGAAGAAGTCCGAAGCGGACGCGGTCGAAGCCGATCGCCTGCGTGGCCAACAGACCACGTACGCCGAAGACATCAAGGCCTCGATCGAGGCCATGGAGAAGAAGGTCGAAGAGCTCAAGGCCAAGCGCTCGTCGCTCGCCGCCGCCGTCGCCCGCTCGCGCACGACGCCCGGCTCGGACCCGCTCAACGACAAGGCCGGTGGCGGCGCCACCCCGCGCTCGCCCGCCTCAAAGAAATGCAGGACAAAATCGAGAATCTCGAGGCCGAGGCCGAGGCCCACGACCTGCTCGACGACCCGAAGAAGGCCGACCTCGAGGACCGCTTTCGCAAGCTCGAGAAGGGCGAGAAGAAAGATCAGCTGGACGACGAGATCGCCGCACTCAAAGCGCGGCTGAAGAAGTAATCTCTTCGTCGCAGAATGGATTGTTGGATCGTCGCACTGAGGGGGCTGAAGACGCGCTCGTCGAGGCGCGCGCCGTGCTCGGGTCGCCGAGCGGGTGGGTCGATAGCCTCGAGGCGTTCTTGTTCGAGACGCTTCGACCGTCGGACGCGGCGGAGCGCCTCGCGCGCTTGCTTCCCACGATGCACCAAGGGCTATCGGGCGCGGTCGCGCTCGAGGGCAGCGATCCCACCGAGGCTCGATTGCGCGCCGCCGCGCTCGCGTGCGCTGCAGAGACCGGCGAGCTGCTGCTCGACTACAACGCGCGGCTTCGTCTCGAGCACGAGCTCGTCCTCGTGCGCCCCATCGCGCGCGAACACTGGACGCTGCCGTGCCTGTCCGCCGCGCTCGCTCCGCGATCGGCCGATCGGCACGCCTGTCGCGAGCTCGTCCCGACGCTGCCCGAACGCCCGGTGTTCGTCGCACGCCAACGCGAGCTCTCGGCGCTCACCACCGCGATCGAGCGGGGCAGCCCGGTGGTGGTCAAAGCCGTCGCGGGCGCAGGCGCCGCGAGGCTCATCGAAGAGGCGGCGACCCGCGCGCAAGCGCCAGCGTTTTATCTGCCCGGAGACATCATCGCCGGCGGGCCCTCGGCGCTCGACCGAGCGCTCGAGCGCTGCCCCCCTGAAGCGTGGGTGATCGCGGACCCCGTCCCCGCCGCGCACGCAGCGACCTTCGCGAAGGCCATCGAGCGCATCGTCTCCAAGCGCACGGTGATCGTCCGCATCAGCGACGAATTCACGCTGCCGCTGCGCGCGCCGCCCGAAGGAATCACCGTCGGACCGCTGCGAGAGTACGACGCGCGAGCGCTCGTTCGCGCGATGCTCGAAGGCGAGCACGACCCCAAGATCGACAAGGTCCTCGCGCGCCGCGGAGAGTTCTTGCCAGGCCGCATCGTCGAAGCGGTCCGCGCCGCGGTGCAGCTCGGCACCGTCATCCGCGAAGAGGGCGGTTGGGCCCTGCGCGCACGACGCGCGCTCAAGGCCGCCTCGCGCCCCAAAGAGCCCGTCGCCGCGCGCATCCACGATTTGCCGCAGTCCCTTCGCGAAGCGCTGCGCGCGGTGTGCGCGCTCAACGACGGGCGCTCGACGCAGACCGCCCACGCCCTGTTGCGCGGGCTGTTCAGCGGCGCCCCGGACGACGCGCTCGATCGACTCTCGCGACTCGCCCTCGTGCACCAATCGGACGAGCGCATTCGCATCGACGAGTCCGTGCGCCGCGCGGTCGGTCGCGCCAATCCACGCGCGCTCACACTGCTCGAGTGCGGAGCGGCCGCGCACGGAGCGCAGGCCGAGCGATACCTCTCCGTCGATCGACCCCGCGACGCCGCCCTCGCCTTCGCGCAAGCCGCTCGGGCCGCGCTCGACGCTGGCGCCACCGCTGCGGCGCTTCGCTTTCTCGTGCACGCCTCGCGCGACTCGGATCAACCCGAGATCGCCAGCACGATTCGCGCTGCCCTCGCGGCGATCGGCCCCGCGGTGACATTCGAGGTGGTCGGCGCCCGCGCTCGGCCGTCCCGCGCGCGCACGTTCGATCCCTTCGCGCTCGAAGCCGCGGCCGCGCAGCTCGAGAGCCGCGACGACACCGACGGAGCCTCCCGTCTTCGCGCGCTCGCCGAGCTCGTCCGCGGAAACTCCCACCGCGCAGTGCAGCTCACGGCCACCAGCGCCGCCGTCGACGAGTCGTCATCGAAGCTGCAGCTCACCGCCGCGCTCGCGCAGGCCTCCAGCGGAGACGCGCCGCGCGCCGTTCGATCGACGTTGCTCGCGCTCGCCATCGCTCGCCAGCGCAACGACTCCGTCGGCGAAGCCGCGGCGCTCTCGCTCCTCTCGTCGCTCTATCGCGCGCTCGGTCGCGACGACGACGCGCGAGCGATCGCCGAAGCAGCGAAGAAGCTTCTGCCCGCAACAGCGCCAGGCTGAGCGCGGCCGACGGACCGCCGCGCCACGACAGCGGCTCCGCCTTCGGTTGGCGACACGCGACGAGATGGCTCGGGATCTTTCCCAGCAGATCGCTCGTGGCGTGTCTTCCTTCCAACCGGGCGGCGCGCGACAGCGGCTCCGCCTTCGGTTGGCGACACGCGACGAGATGGCTCGGGATCTTTCCCAGCAGATCGCTCGTGGCGTGTCTGCCTTCCAACCGGGCGGCGCTCTAGCGCTTGCGAGACGTCGCTTCGTCGATGCGCGCTTGAAGCACGTCGAATCGCGGCGAGCTCGCCTTCGCGCGCGCCAGCATCAGGTGCATCTTGGCGTTGTTGATGTCCCCTCGCTCGAGCGCTTGCGTCGCCTTGTCGAACAGCGCTTGCGCCGCGGGAGGCAGCGGAATCTCTGCGACGGCGCCGCTCGCTGAATCGACGCCCGCGAACATCTCGTCCGCGCTCAACCGCAGCGCGCCGCGCGCGCGCGCCTGATCGAAGCGCGCCCGCAAGACCGTGTTGGTCAGCACCCGATACGCCTCGCTGCCGCGCTTGAACACATGCAGCGCTTGCCGCTGCGTCGCCTCGTCGTCGACGTATCGATCGGGATGAAAGAGCAGCGCGAACTCGTGAAACGCATCGCGGATTTGCTCGGCGCTCGCGCTCTTCGCGACGCCGAGCACCGCGTAGTAGTCGAGGTCGTCGAGCTGCTCGCGGACGAGGTCGAACTGCGCGCGACGCTCGGACTCGCTCTGCACGGCTACGCCCCTCGCTGACGCGCGGCCATCGCCGACGCTTGCGCGTTGCCGCCGGGCATCGTGAGAAGGTTGATGCGCGCCGTGGTCTGCGCGCCTGTGAGCATGTCTTCGGCGCGGACGCGGAGCGTTCCGTCGGCGTCGAGCTCGAAGGTGACGGCGATCTTGACGTCGCCGCGCGGCGCAGGACGCAGGCCCGTGAGCTCGAGCTCGCCGAGCGGCTGGTTCTCGCCGAATTTCGCCTGCTCTCCTTGCGCGATGCGAATGCGAACGTCCTGCTGATTGTCGTACGCCGTCGCGAACTCTCGCGTCTGCTCGAGCGGGATCGTCGAGTTGCGCGCGATCACGAGCTGGCTCAGCCCGCCCACGGTCTCGACGCGAAGGCTCTGCGGCGTCACGTCGAGCAGCAACGGCGCCTGCATGCGCACCGACGGCGCAGGCGGCGGCTGTTGCGGTGTCACGAGCGGCGGCATCGCTTGCGACACTTGTGGCGCTTGCGGCATCGGCATCGGCGGCGCCGGCATCGGCGGCTGGTTCCACGCGGGCGGAGCGTAGTGCCCCGCGCTGTTCGGAACGGCGCTCGGCGCAGTGACGGTCCCCATCGGCGCCGTCGTGATCGCCGGCGGCACCGGCGGAGGCGGAGGCGGCAATGGAGCGTCGAATCCCAGGTCCGTGTCGCTCAGGCCCTTCATCGACGTGAGCAACGACGGGTCGCCGAACTGGGGATCGGGCGCGTATGCGATGGGGGGCGGCGCCGGCGGCAGCGGCGGAGCAGCTCCGATCGGCGGAAACGGCGGCGCCATCGCGGCGCTCGGCATCGGAGGCGGAGGCGGAGGCGGAGCGGCAGCCATCACCGCGGTGCGACGCCCTGCGGCCATCGGGTTGACCGATGGCCCCGCGGGCGCGGGCGGAGGCTGAGGCACCGGCGGCGTGGGCACCGAAATCGCCTGCCCGCCGAAGATCGGCGCGGCCTTCGGCGCCGAAGGCACCGGAAGATCGGGCTCGTCCGCGTCCTCGATGAGCGTCGAGATGCGCTTGAGCGTCGTGACGCCCTCGGGCGGCGCGTCTGCCGCCCCCTTCATCGAGCCGAGAACGTTCGGCCCAATCGAGGGTTGCGTCGGGATGTGCGAGCCCTGCGGAGCCTTGAAGCGATCAGGGATCTCGACGCTCGAAGCGTCGACCGAGGTGAGCGTCGGGATCTTCGATTCGACCTTCTGCGAGAGCATCGGAAGGTCGGTCGAGCTCGCGATGTTGGGGACCGTCTTCGCGGCCAACGCGCCCGAGAGCAACGCGCCGCTGTGCATCGCCGTTGGCTCGTCGCCGAACGCGTCGTCGAGCTCGGGACCGACCGGGATGGACTTTCCTGTGCTGCGAGGAATGCTGGGAAGATCCACGCCATCGTCATCATCGAGCGGCACGATCGACGACGGGTTCACGGAGATCGACGGCTGCGATTGGCTCGACGCCCACGAGAGATCGCCGGGCTTGGGCGGGACGATCGACGATGCGGGCGGAGCTCCAGGCAGCGCAGCCCCCGGCGGCGGAAGCGGCGCGGGCGGCGGAACCGCCGCGCTCGCATGGGTGATCGTTCGCGTGCGCATCCGCGGCGCGGGCATCGGCGCACCAGCGGACGGCGGCGCGGGCTCTTGTCGCACCGCAGGCATCGCGTGGTCCGACGGTGAGCTCGGCTTCGTCACGCCGTGCGGCTCGGTCGACGTGCGCGGACGCACCGCAGGAGCTCCACTTGGAAGCGCGACCGCAGGCAACGCCGCAACGCTCTCGTTGATCTTCACCGCGGGCAAGCCGTCGGTCGACAGCGTGCTCGGAATCGGCCCGCCCTTCGGCACCGCAGGAAGCCCCGCACCCTTGAGCGCAGGCAGATCCGAGACCGAGTGCGCGCCGAAGTCTGGAGCCATCGGAGGCAACGGCGGTGGCGGTGGTGGTGGCGGTGGCGCCATCGCGCCGCCCACGCCTCGACCCGTCGCCTTGAGCGCGGGCAACCCCGTCACCGAGGCGTTGGTCGGCTCGCTCGACGCGATCGCGACCGGCGGCGGTGGCGGCGGAGCCGCAGGAGCTCCGCGGTTGATCGGCGCGCGCCCCGCTGGACGAGGGCCAGCGACCGCCGGCAGCGCAGCGCTGCTCACGGACACCGCGGGAAGATCGGCGCCTCCCATCATCGGAGGGGGTGGCGGAGGTGGCGGCGCGAGCGGCTGCTGCGGTGGTCGAACCGCGGGCATCGCGGCGTCCGAGAGGCTCACGTGCGGAGCGAGCGGCGGCGCAGGAATGGGCCCCGCGACCGCCGCAGACATCGGCGCTTGCGACGGCGACGCGGGCGCGTTCTGCGAAGCAGAAGGAGGAGCGCCCGAAGGAGATTTGCTCGCGCGCGTCTGCCCAGTGATCTTCGTGCGCTTGCCGCCGAGCGCCTCGGCGAGCACCGCGGCGCCCATCCCGACGACCGTGTCGGGCGGAAGAGAAGTGTGCGGCTCGCTGCGGAAGAAATCGCGAACCGCCCGGCGAACGAGCGGGATTTGCGACGAACCACCGACCAGGATCACCGCGGCGAAGTCGTTGGGGCGCAGGCCCGCGAGCTTGAGCGCCTCGGCGCACACGTCGATCGTTCGCTGCACAAACGGCTGCGCGACCTTCTCGAACTCAGACCGAGCGATGCGCGAGCGAAACTCCAACGCTCGACCGCCAGGCCCCTGCGCGATGTTGGGCACTTTGATCTGCGCGCTCTCGAGCGTCGAGAGGTCGATCTTCGCTTGCTCGGCGGCAGCGCGGAGCAGCTCGTACGCGCGGCGGTCTTTTCGCGCGTCGAAACGCAGGGCTTTGGAAGCTCCGTCCGCGAGGCCTTCGGCGAGCGCGATGTCGATGTCGTCGCCACCAAGAAAGGTGTCCCCTGCGGTGGCGAGCACTTCGAACACGTTGCCCGACAGCTCGAGCAGCGTGACGTCGAACGTTCCGCCGCCGAAGTCGAAGACCGCGATGCGCTCGCGCGTCCCGCGGCCGTAGCCGTAGGCGAGCGCGGCGGCGGTCGGCTCGTTCAAGATGCGCGCGACGTCGATCTCGGCGATTTGCCCGGCGAGCTTCGTGGCGCTGCGCTGCAGCTCGTTGAAGTTGGCCGGGACCGTGATCACCGCGCGCCCGATGGGCTGACCGAGCGCGGCTTCGGCGACGCGACGCACCTCGCGAAGGACGAGCGCGCTCAGCTCGGGCAGCGTGTGCGTGCCCGCGCGAGTGCGAACCAAGACCGATTGATCGGGGCCGCGCTCGAGCTGAAACGCGAAGCGAGCGGCGGCGCGACGCACTTCTTCCGAGTCGAACGGCCGGCCCATCAAGCGCTTCACAGAGAACACGGTGTTCTCGGGATCCACTGTGCGCGCCGCGCGCGCGGGCGCGCCCACGAGCGTCTGACCGTTCGCAGCGAAGGACACCACGCTCGGGATCAGGCCGACCCCTTCGGGAGTCGTGAGCACGCGCGGCTGTCCGCCTTGCGCGACGGCGACGACGGAGTTCGTCGTTCCCAGATCGATTCCGACCGCGATCGGGTTAGTCATCTCTCTCACCTTCAATGTACCGCGTGCGAGCGCTCGATGGTCGCGAGTTCTCCCTCGATCCATCGATGCACCGAACGCGCAAACGGCCACATGTACCCGTAGTCCGGCCCCGTGAATCGCCGGACGATTTCCTCGCGAAACGACCGGTCCCTCGCCGCTTCGATCCCTTCGAGCTCCGCCACGCACCGGATCGTCACCCGATACGCCTCCCATTCGAGCCGCGCGCGAAACCACGCCAGCCCCATCGGCAGCGGAACGAGCAGGTAGAGCACCGCCATCCCCACGAACCCGTAGCGCTCGAACTGCCCGACGTGCACCAGCTCGTGCTCGAGCGTCTCCCACCGACGCCCCGGCGCGGTCAGCTCCCAGTCATCGGGCAGGTAGATCGTCCGTCCGATGGTCGTCACGTAGCCCGAGAGGTACGAGCTCATCGCGCCGAACGTGAGCACGCGCAGCGCTCGATCGATCGCGCGCTGAAACCACGAGTCGCTCTTGTACACGAGCTCGACGCCGCGAGCCTCGAGCCGCGCCATCACGCCGTCGAGCAGCGCCTGCGCGCGCGCACCGCGCACCGAGCGGTCTCCGTTCGCTGAACCGTGGTTCATCGCGGCGCTCCGTCTTCGATCGATCGTTGAATTCGTGTGCCTCTCATGGGAGCTCGATCGCCTCAAAACGCGTGCACAGCGCTGAGCCACGGCCAGACCGACACCGATCCGTACGCGAGCAGCGACCGCTCGCCGACGATCACCAGCGCGCCGACGTCCACGGAGCTCCGGCGATTGAACAATCGCACGCCGAGCGTCCCGTACGGCATCACGCGCGGCTGCTGATTGCCGATCAACGCGCGACGCCCCACGGTGGCGCTCGACTCGTTGACCATCTCTCCGAAGACCAACGCTTGTCCGAGGATCTTCACGCCGTCAGCGACGCGCACGTCCGCGCTCAAATGCGCGAGCCCCCACAGTCCGCCCATCGAGACGCGCTGCGCGACGTGCGCGCCGAAGTGCACCCCGCCACGGTCGCCGAAGATCGAGACGAGCGGTCCGACCGCGCCCCACGCGCCGCCGCCACCCCACGTAAACCCAAAGAAATCTCCAGCCACGCTCGTGCCCGGATGCACGGGAACCTGCGCCATCACCCACGCGCTCAACGCCCAGCTGCGCTCGCTCACGAGCGCGATCCGCACGTCCGCCGACACCCCCACGAGCGCGTACGGAACGCCGACGCCCACGTCCACGCGCCGATGCGCTCCGTACCGCAGCGCGACCCACCCGAGCAGCGAGCCGACGCTCACCGCGCCATCGCCCTGCGCCAGCGTGCGCGCGCCCGGCATCGCGAAGTACTGCCACCCCGTTGGATCCGGCGTTCGTGCGTACCGCTCGGGCTCGCCCTGCGCGACCGATGGCCCGACCACCGGGCCGAACGCGCTCGTCGTTTGCGCAGTTTGCGCAGCGCTCGTTTGCGCAGCGCTCGTCGTTGCCCCGCGCTCGCCAGCGCTCGCCTCGCCGGACGACGGCGGCGCGGGCGCGGTCACTTGCGAACTCGACTGCGATTCACCGGCGTTTTGCGCGCGCGCCGCCCCCGCCCGGCTGATCAGCGCGGCGCTCAGCGCAGCCGTCAGAATCGCTTCGTGAGCCTTCACGTAGCGCTATTGTCGTTGCTGCGACGGCGCCGAGGCAAATTCCTCAAGCGTCCGTCGCCGGTTCGCTCGGCTCTGCCGGCGTCGTCGGCGCGCCCGCATCACCAGAAGCCGCGGAGTCCGTCGGGCTCAAGCTCGGTCGCGGCTCGCCCTCCACGGTGACGACCTCGACGCGCTCGATCGCGACGACCTTCTCGCCCTCGTTGACGTCGATGATGCGAACGCCCTGCGTGTTGCGGCCCGCGAGCCGCACCTGCGAGACGAACGTGCGCAGCATCTGGCCCTTGTCCGTGACCACCATGAGCTGATCGCCCTCGCGGACGAGCACGATGTCCACCACGTCGCCGTTTCGCTCGGAGGCGTCGATCGCGATGATGCCGAGTCCTCCGCGGCCCTGGCTGCGAAACTCCGCGCTCTCGGTGCGCTTTCCGTAGCCCTTTTCGCAGACCGCGAGCACCTGCTGCGTCGCGGGATCTTCGACGACGCGCAGCGAGACGACCGCGTCGCCCTCGCGCAGCTCGATGCCCTTGACGCCGCGCGAGTCGCGGCCGACCTGACGAATCTCGCTCGCGGCGAAGCGAATGCTCATGCCCTTGCGCGTCCCGATGATCACCTCGCGCTCGGGCGAGACGACGATGGCGGTGAGCAGCTCGTCGCCCTCGTCGATCGCCACGCCGATGATGCCCGTCTGACGAATGCTGCCGTACGCCGTGAGGTCCGTGCGCTTGACGAGGCCCTTCTTCGAGCACGTGACGAGGTCCAAGCCCTCTTTGAACTCTTTGACGGGAAGCGCCACCGCGACGCGCTCGCTGTCCGCGAGGCCGAGGAAGTTCACGATCGCCTTTCCGCGCGAGGCGCGCGCGGCTTCGGGCAGCTCGTAGATCTTCTTCGTAAACGCCTTGCCCGTGTCCGTGAGGAACAAGATCGAGTCGTGCGAGCTCGAGACGAAGATCTGGTGCACCCAGTCTTCGTCGCGCACGTCCATGCCCGAGCTGCCCTTACCCGAGCGATTCTGCGCGCGATAATCGCTGAGCGACGTGCGCTTGATGTAGCCCTTGTGCGAGAGCGTGACGACCACCTCGTGCTCGGGCACGAGGTCGGCCATCGAGATCTCTCCGTCCATGAGCTCGAGCGACGTGCGTCGCGCCTCGCCGTACTTCTCGCGGATGTCCGTGAGCTCTTTCTTGATCACGCCGAGCAGCACGCCCTCGTCGCCGAGGATGCTCTTGAGCCACGCGATGATCTCCGAGAGCTTGCCGTAGTCCTGCGCGAGCTGCTCTTGCTCGAGGCCCGTGAGCTTGGCCAGGCGCATGTCCAAGATGGCCTTCGCCTGACGCTCGGTGAGCCGATAGTCCGTGACCTTCGCGGCTTCGGCGATCTCGTGCTCGGGCCTGCCCGCGCGACGAACGAACTCTTCGAGCCCCTTGAGCGGCAGCGCCATGAGCGCTTCTTTGGCCGCCTCGGGATCAGGCGATTTGCGGATCGTGGCGATCACGAGGTCGATCTCGGTCGTCGCCATCCCCAAGCCGAGGACGATCTCGCGCTCGCCTTCGGCCTTGCGAAGCTCGTAGCGCGTGCGACGCGTGACGACGTCCCGTCGGTGCTCGATGAACACCGAGAGCAGCTGCTTCAAATCCAGCACGCGCGGCTGACCGTTGACGATCGCGAGCGCGATGTAGCCGAAGTTCTCTTGCAGCTGCGTCTGCTTGTAGAGCGCGTTGAGGACCACTTGAGCGACCGCGTCGCGCTTGAGCTCGACGACGATGCGCATGCCCTCGCGCGAGCTCTCGTTGCGCAGGTCGAGACGCCCTCGATCTTCTTCTCGCGAACGAGCTCGGCCATGTGCTCGAGCAGCTTCGCGCTGTTCACTTGATAGGGGATCTCGGTGATGACGATGCGCTCGCGGTCCTTGCCGAACGTCTCGATGTCGGCCTTCGCGCGCATCGTGATCGTCCCGCGCCCCGTGAGGTACGCCTTGCGCACGCCCTCGGTGCCGAGGATCGACGCCGCCGTGGGAAAATCCGGGCCCTTCACGAACGGGAGCAGGTCCTCGACGTTGCACTCGGGGTGGTCGATGACGTGAAGCGTCCCGTCGATGACCTCCGTGAGGTTGTGCGGAGGAATGTTCGTCGCCATGCCCACGGCGATGCCGTTGGTGCCGTTCACGAGCAGGTTCGGAAACCGCGCCGGAAGCACATCGGGCTCCTCCGTGCTCCCGTCGTAGTTCGGCGAGAAGTCCACGGTGTCCTTGTCGATGTCGCGCAGGACTTCTTCAGCGATCCGCGTGAGCTTGCACTCGGTGTAACGATACGCAGCGGCGGGATCACCCTCGACCGAGCCGAAGTTTCCCTGGCCGTCGACGAGCGGCATGCGCATCGAGAAGTCCTGCGCCATGCGGACGAGCGCGTCGTACACGCTCGAGTCGCCGTGCGGGTGAAACTTTCCGAGCACGTCTCCGACCACGCGCGCGCACTTCACGAACTTGCCGCCGGGCGCGAGGTTCAGCTGCTCCATCGTGTACAAGATCCGCCGATGCACGGGCTTGAGCCCGTCGCGCGCGTCGGGGATCGCGCGGCCTACGATCACGCTCATCGCGTAGTCGAGGTAGCTGCGCTGCACTTCTTCTTCGAACACCACAGGGATGGGCGCCGCTGCGCCGCTGCCACTGCTCTCCCCTGCGTTGCTTCGTTCGTCTGTCATCGTCGCCTCGGTTCGCACACTCGCCGGCCAAAACGCCAGAAACCCACAGGAATCTCAGGCCAATCGCGAGTTCGTCTCTGTACCATCGCCCCCTTCCGTCGGCCACTATTAATGCTCGCGCGCGCACACGCGTAGTGTCGTATTCTGTCCACTGCTTCGAGCGCCGCGGCTCCGCCAACAACGTTGTCAGCCACGCCCGAAGCGACCGTGCGTTTTTGCTGCGATTCGAGCGGCGCTCAGCGGCACATGGCATGCTGTTGCAACTCCACGGCAACTTCGATGACGAGCCCAGCACGCCGACTCGTGATTCGCGCTTCGTTGGTGATCGCGCTCAGCGCGACGGCGACGAGCTGTCTGGGCGTTCCGATCCCGATCCCGCCGCCGATGGCGCAAGTGCAGGCGCTCACGGATTGCGCGGGCACCGACTGCCCTGCGGGCGGCGTGATCGTGGACATCGCCGGGTACGCGCAGCCCGGCGCGCTGGTCGTCGTGCAGAACATCACGCGCTCGCTGCCGAACGGGACCGCGTACTCTGCCTCGGCTTTCGCCACGCGCGTCGCCACTGACGCGGGCGCGCCCGACGCCGGAGCCACCGGCGCGGGTCGCTACTTCATCCGCTTGGGGCCTGTGCTCTCGATGCCCGGCGGCCCGGTGACGATCTCGCAGCGCGGCGATCAACTCTCGGTGCGGCAGTTCGTCGAAGGCGAAGCAGGTCGCTACGAAGCCTCGAACGAGACGTTCATCGTCGCTCGTTGAGCGCGCGCAGCTCGTCGAAAATTCGCTGTCGCGCGACCTCGTCGTGTACGTCCGACCTTCGATGGTTGGACGGAGGTCGGGTGAGCGATGAGCGATATGGGAACGATGCGAGATCTCGATCAGATTCGCGAACGTGAGGACGGCAGAGACCCGGCGCGCACCGTCGTGCTCGCCGTCTCGGGCCTCGCGGCTGCGTGCGTTCTGTTCGCGGCGGGCGTGCTCATCGGACGCGACAACGACACGACCCGCGCGACGCGCCGCGAAGATCCCCTCGCGAGGCTCGACGCGCTCGCCGCGCAAGCCGCGCGCGCTCCGGCGCCCGAGGTGACGTTTCCGTCGCAGCTCGCGCCCGAGCGACGCAACGTGCTCGAAGGAGCGAACCCTTCGACCGCGACCAACACCGCTGCGCCCGTTGCAGGCGCGACCAGCGCGGCCAATCCCTCCGTGAGCCCCGCGGCGCCGAGCGCGAGCATCACGCCGTCGATGGCGCGCAACGCCGCAGCGAACGTCCCCGCCGCGGCGCTCATCGACAACGCTGGCGCGGTGCGAAACAACGCTCCGACGCCGGCGCACTTGCCCGTCGCCAGCGCGGTCGCGAACAGCAACGCGCCCCCGCCAGCGCAGGCAGCGACGGCGCGTTTACGCTGCAGGTGAGCTCGTTTCGCAACATCGCGAGCGCGCGCAGACCTTCGCGCAGCGCCTGCGCGAACGCGGCCATCGCGCGTTCGTAGCCTCGGCGCCCGCCACCAACGGACAGGGAACGTGGCACCGCGTGCGCATCGGTCCGTTCAACTCGCTTCGCGATGTCTCGCAGTACCGCTCGACCTTCGAGTCGCGCGAGCGCCTGCCGACGTTCGTCGTGCGACGCGACGAAGACCGCGCGCCGCGGCACTAGAACGCATCTGCGCAGTCTCGAGCGCGCACGCTAACGAACGCGCGTGCTCGCGATGGTCGTCGCGGCGGGGACCACGACCGAGACGGGCGTCGCCACCACAGCGGGCGTGCGCGGGACCACCGTCGCAACGCCCGTCGAAACGCTGCTCGGAATCACCACAGCCCCTGTCCAACGACCGCCGAAGACGGCGACGACGAGGGCGACGGCGACGGACCCGTGACGCGCGGAGCAGAGGGCTCTTGCACGGGCGCGGCGGGCTGCACGTTCGCGATCGGCGCTCGAAGCATCGCGTGCGGCGTGAAGCGCGGATCGATGTTGGCCACCGTGGGAGCGCGAAGACGCTCTTGATCGCCCCACAACGTGCCCGACGCGCTCGGCGTCACGCGCGTGAAGGACGGCGCCGTGCGCGCGTTCGCCACCGGGCTCGTCGGCTGCGAGGCAGGGACAGGGCTGTGCGTCGCGGGCGCAGATTGCTCGTACTCCGAGAGCTGCTCGAACTCTTGCTCGGCGCGCTCGTCGCGAATCACGATCGTGGCCCAGCGATGGTCGCTCGGCGCGCTCTCGAGCCGCTGCTGGCCGCGCGTCGTTTCGCCGGACGTGCGCTGGCCGCCCGGCGGTCCCCACCGACGCCGAGCTCGATCTCGGGGCGCGCGATGTCTCGGCTGGTCGCAGCGATCGGCGCCGCTGCGCGACCGCGCTCGATCGAACGCCACGGAGACGGAGCGTACAGCTCATCGAACAAGAGCCAGCACCACTCGTCGTGGCCGGCAACACTCCAACCGACGTACGAGCCCGAGCGGCGCCACAGCACGGTCGACGGCGAGTATGCGCGATCGAAGCGCCAGCCCCACGACGATCCGACGCGCACCCACCGACCGTAGTGAAACACGATCGGACCCCACGCAAACTGACTGGACCATTGCGGCCCCTGCGCGCTCTGCACCCACTGCCCGTGCGTCACATACGGAACAAACTCTTCGCGCTCGCCCACCGCGGGAATCCACAGCTCGCCGAGCGACGAACTCTGCCATCGCCCGTGCTCTGCCAGCGCGAGCCTCACGTCGCGTTCGACCAGCGGCTGACCGACGGTGATGTTCACCGCCACGTGCACGGTGGTCGGCGCCGACGGCGCGGCGATTTGCACAGTCCTCGTGGTCCCTACGCACCCCACGCTGCCCAAGAGCAGCACCAGCGAGAGTCTTGTCATGCGCAACCTCGTGTTGCGTCACAGCCTCGCACAGAAGGCGCGGGTCGAACAGTCGGCGACCGCACGCGACGAGCGCTCAGCACCTCGTTGATGTTGGCCTCGTGCTCGAGGATCGCGTGCACGGCAGCGGCGGACTTCTCGGCCAAGAGCCGATCGCGGACGCGCGCGTCGCGCAACAGTCGCGAGAAGCGCGCGAGCGCCTTCAGGTGGCCAGTGGTGTCTTTTTCGGGCGCGAGGATGGCCACGAAGATGCGCACCGGCCGACGATCGATCGCGTCGAACTCGATGCCCGTCGCGCTGAACGCGAGCGCCGCAACGACGCGATCGAGCCCTGGCATTCGCCCGTGCGGAATCGCGACCTCGTCGCCCACCCCCGTGCTCGCCAGCGCCTCGCGCTCTTCGAGCACGCGCGTGATGGCGTCGCTCGTGACGTTGGGCGTCACTCGGGCGAGCAACGCGCCGAGCGCAGCGAGCACCGAGTGCTTGTCCGACGCGCGGAGCTCGGGCTCGATGCACTCTGCAGAGACGAGTTCCATCAGACGCATCGCGCGGCGAATTACCCCCAATGCACGCGCGATGTAAAGCGGTGTTCCGCTGTTTCTGCTTCAGGCCTCTTCTCGGTCCGCCTCGGCTTCGAGCGCGACCTCCGCCGCCCCGTGCCCGCCCTTGGCGTTGCGCGCCGCGGTGTCGTGAGCCTTCGCGATCTGGTGCTGAATCTTGTCCGTAACGAGATCGATGGACTTGTACATGTCGTCGCTGTCGTGGCGCGCGTGGTACTGACGGCCGCCCGACGAGAGATGAACTTCGGCGACGAATTGGTGGCGCTCGGTCGAGAGCGTCACCTGCGCGTCCATGGGCGCGCGAAGATACTTCTGAGTGCGTTCGATCTTCTCGCGCGCGTACGACTTGATCGCATCGCTCGAGTCCATGTGACGGAACGTGATCGAAACTCCCATGCTCGTGCCTCCTGGATCGGAGTGGTTGCGCGACGTCTTCGCGAGCGGCGGCTCGCATCGTTCGCGAGACATCAGGTCGACACATCGTCGACACCCAATAGCCTAGCGCACGACGAGATCGTTCGTCAGGGCAAAGTTTCGTTGTTTTCGTCGCAATCCCTGGAAATTTGCTCGCAACATCTTCGCAGACACCGCGGTGCAAATCACGCTACGCTTTCGCGCCTTCGCTGGCCGGCTTGCGGGTCGCGATCCACACCCCCGCGAGGATCGCCGCCATCCCGAACGCTGAAGTCCACTCCAAGCGCTCGTTGGGCGGAGCGACTCCCAGCCACCGCGCGAGCGGATCGCCGAGCGTGACAGCGAAGAGCATCGCGAGCGCGGGCTGAATGTAGATGAACGCGGCCACGAGCGAGCTCGGCGCGCGCGCGAGCGCGAACGCGTTGCCACCGTACGCGAGCACCGTCGGCGCGAGCACCACGTACGCGAGCGCCGCCCACGTGCGCGGGGCGTACCCGCCGATCGTGCGCACAAGCTCGGGCAGCCCGAGCGGCGCCGTGCACAGCGCGGCGATCGGAAAGATCCACCCGAGCACCGTCATCGCCCCGTGCTTCATGAACGCCGCGCGCCCGCGCACGAGATACACCGCATACGAAGCGGAGTTGATGAGCACCAGCGCGTCGCCCAACAAGTGCGCAGGCTGCGCGGCGATTCGCCACGGACGAGCGACCATCACCGCGCCCGACAACGCGCTGGCGAGGCCGAACCAAAACCTGCGCGCGGGCGCTCTGCGCCGGTGAACACCGCCACCGTCGCGGACAGCACGGGGATCATCGCGACGAGCAGCGTGGTCTCGACCGCGCTCGTTCGCTTCAATCCCCAAGTAAAACACAGCTGATTGATCACGAGGCCCGAGAGCGCGAGCAGCACAAACGACCACCGCTCGCCCTTCGGCGGCAGCCAAGGAGCGCGTCGCATCCTCGCCACGAGCGAGAACGCCAGCGCGCCGCCGAGCAGCCGCACGAACGTGAGCGCCTCAGCAGGGACGACGCCGAGCGTGACCTTTCCCACGATGGACCAGCTCGCGAACGCGACCTGCACCGCGAGCAGCGTCGCGATCACCGCGCGACGTTCCCCCTCTCGTTCGTTGCCCGAAGCGCTCAATCGCCGACGAATCAGCGAGTGAACGCCTTGCGGCCCATGTACTTCGCTCCGCGTCCGAGCTCCTGCTCGATGCGCAAGAGCTGGTTGTACTTCGCGATGCGATCCGAGCGGCTCGCGCTGCCGGTCTTGATCATCCCCGCGTTGGTCGCGACGGCCAGGTCCGCGATGAACGTGTCCTCGGTCTCGCCCGAGCGGTGCGAGATGATCGAGCGATATCCGTTGCGCGCGCCGAGCGCGATCGCGTCGAGCGTCTCGCTCACGGTCCCGATCTGGTTGAGCTTGATGAGAATCGCGTTGCCGACGTGCTCATCGATGCCCTTCTGCAGGCGCTCGATGTTCGTCACGAACAGGTCGTCGCCCACGAGCTGGCACGTGTTGCCCGTGCGCTTGGTGTGCGCCTTCCATCCCTCCCAGTCGTCCTCGGCGAACCCGTCTTCGATCGAGATCAACGGGTACTGCGCGGTGAGCTTGGCGTAGAGCTCGACCATCTCTTCGCGGGACTTCACGCCGCGATCCCAGCGGTAGGTCGACGCTGCCTTGTCGAACAGCTCGCTCGCAGCGACGTCGAGCGCGAGGCAGATGTCCTTGCCCGGCGTGTATCCCGCGGCCTCGATCGCCTTCAGGATGCGCTGGATCGCCTCTTCGTTGCTGCCGAGCTTGGGAGCGAAGCCGCCCTCGTCGCCGACGGCCGTGGTGAGCCCGTCCTTCTTCAGCTGCGACTTGAGGTGATGAAACACCTCGACGCCCGCGCGCAGCCCTTCTGCGAAGCTCGACGCGCCCACGGGCGCGACCATGAACTCTTGCACTTCGAGGCCGTTGTCCGCGTGCGCTCCGCCGTTGAGGATGTTCATCAACGGCACGGGCAGCACGTGCGCTTGCGCTCCGCCGAGGTAGCGCCAGAGCGGAAGCGCGAGCGCGTCCGCCGCGGCGCGCGCGGTCGCCATCGAGACCGCGAGGATCGCGTTCGCGCCGAGCTTGCCCTTGTTGTGCGTCCCGTCGGCGTCGAGCATCAGCCGATCGACCTCGGCTTGATCCAGCGCGTCCGCGTCCTGCACGACGCGCGAGAGCGTCGAGTTGACGTGCTCGACCGCCTTCTGCACGCCCTTGCCGAGGTAGCGCTTGCCGCCGTCGCGAAGCTCGAGCGCTTCGTGCTCGCCCGTGCTCGCGCCGGACGGAACCGCGGCCCGACCCGTCGCCCCGCTCGCGAGCGTGACTTCGACTTCGACCGTTGGATTTCCGCGTGAATCGAGGACTTCGCGCGCGCGTACGGATTCGATCTGCGTCATGGATTCTTCTCGACTTCGATCGGACTGAACGTCAGTCCGTGCTCGCGTCCATCGCCGCATCGACCATCGATGCTGCATCGTCGGACGCGTCGACTCCTGCTTCGGGCGTCGGCTCGACGCCCGCGCGCAGCTCTTCGACCGTGGGTTCAGCTTGCGCGTCTGAGCGCTGTCGGGCGACGCGTCCGGCGCGCTGTCCGGCGTTGCGTCCGGCGTCGCGTCGGGTGTCGCGTCCGGCGCGCTGTCCGCGCGCGAGTCCGTCGCGGCGTCGGGCTGGCTCGCGTCGGTGTCCGCCGCGTCTTGGCCGCCGTCGATCCCGCCTTCACTCGGCGCCGAGTCGCTCGCGACATCCGGCCTCACTGCATCCACCGCGGGGATGTCCTGCAGCTTGCTCTCGTCGAATCGAACGATGAGCTCGCAGCCCGAGACCGAGGCGCCGAGACCGATCGCGAGCGCCGCGATCGCCACGCGCACAGCGCGAAAGGAGCTGGAATTCTTCAAGCAACTTGATTTCATGGGTTGCATCACGTCTCCGCCCCTCAAAAGTGCACGGTCAATCCGGTGGGCGCCGGCAGCACGCGCGGCGCGCTCGCGCGGCGGCTGCGCTCGTGCGGACGCAGCGCCTGCGACGCCCGCTGCTCGCGTTCTGCCTCGGCCCGATCGGACAAGAACACAACGGTGCCGACGAAGCCCGAGACACTGCGGTCGCGAAGGACAAGTCCGCGAGCAGCGCGTAGGTCTCGCCGCGATCTTTCAGCTCCCGCGTCGGCGCCGTGTTGTACGTCGCGTGGTCACCCAGCGCGAGAATCCGGACGGAGCCGCCGGCCACCCCCGCGGCCGCGAGGCCAGCACAAACCCAAACCGCAGGGCTGATCCCGCGCGCAGGCGGAGGAGCCGACAGGCTCAGCCGGAGCGCTCGCGCTCGCGTCACCGCCGACGTCTCAGCGCTGTTGGCCGCGGTGGCCGCGGAAGCGCCGCTCGCGCCCTCAGCGCCCGTTGCCGCTTGCTGCGTCGCGCCCGCGTTGCCCGCGGGTTCGGCGGCAGCGCTCGTGGCCCTCAGCTGCGGCTGCGCCGCTCGTCGCCGCGCTCGTGCCGGCGTCGCGCCCCGAAGCGCCGGCCCCGGTGCCGGTGGCGCCAGCGGTCGGCGTCGTGCTCGACGCGCGCCGTCGAAATCGCGCTCGAGCCCGCAGCGCTGGTCGTCCCCGCGCTCGCGCCTGTGCTCGTCGCGGTCGTCGTGCTCGCGGTCGTCTGTTGCGCGGCGCGCGGGCGCAGCTGCGTCGTCGCTGCTCGATCTGCGCGCGATCGGGCGCGTCGGCGCGGTCGCGCAGATAGCGCTCGAGCGCGGCGACCGCGTCGCGTCAGTTGCCCGTCTGCTCGTGGCAGTTGGCGATCGCGACGAGGATCACGGGCGTGTTGCGCAACTCGAACGCGCGCTCGAAGCGGCGCAGCGCCTCGACGTACGCGAGCATCGAACAGGCGACGACCGTCGTCGTAGGCGCGGCGAGCCTCGACCACGCGCGGATCTTCCGCGGCGGAGCCTGCTGCGGACGAGGGCGTCGCTGCGCCTGCGCGAGCTGCGGAGCGACGGCGAGCGCCCCAAGCGTGAGAAAGAAAACGGCGCGCGACGGATCGCGTTCGAGCGTTCACGGCGCGAGAAGGTACACCCCCACTCTGCCGCACTTCAACCGCTGGCGAAGCGCTCAGCTCGAGCTCTGCAGCGCTTGCGCGTGCGAGCGCAAGACTGCGTCGTCCTTGGCCACGTCGGTCATCGCGCTCTGCATCGCGGCGACGAGCGCGTCCTGCTCGTGCTCGAGCCCTTCGTTGAGGCGCTCGAGCTGCGCTTCGATTTCGCGCAGCTGAAACTCGATGTCCTCGACCTGCATCACCGCGTCGCGGAGCAGCTCGTCGCAGGCGGCCGGCGCCAGAGCAGCGCGTCCGCCTCGCCGCTCGCCGCAGCGTCGCCGGCGTCTACACGCTCGACGGCGTCGGCGCGCGCCCGCGCGATCTGCTCGCGCTCTTCAGCGATCTGATCGCGCTCGCGCTCTTTGCTGCTGCGATCACGAGAGAGCGTGTCGATCGCGCGGCCCATCGTCCGGCGAAAATCACGGCCGCGAGACTCGAGCGAGAGCAGCTCGCGCTTGCACTGCTCGATGTGCTCGAGGCGCTCGCGCATCGTGGCGAGCTGCGACTCCATCACGCCGAGGCGATGGACGATCGGCTCGGGGATCGCCGCGCGAAATCGCTCGGTGAGCGCGCCGCGCATGGCGTCGATGTATCGACTCCACGAGCGCGCCCCCAGCATGCTCCTTCCGTGCTCGGGCGTCGGCGGAACGAGCCCCGTCCCGCTCGTCGGCTCCACCGGCGCGATCGGCTCCGATCACCGAAATCGCCGCGCGCACCGCGGTGATCTCGGGGCTCGGCCCGCCGATGCTCAGTCGCACCCGGTCGATTTCTTCGATCAAGTGAAACGCATCGCGAAACCGCTGATCAGCGTTCTTCACGAGCAGGCGCAGGATCAGGTCTTCGACGGACTTGGGCAGCTCGGGACGGACCGAGCGCGGCGCGATCGGCGGATCGAGCATGTGCTTGAGCAACAGATCCGCCGGGCTCGGCCTCGAAGGGAAGCCTGCCCGTGACCATTTCGTACAGCACCACGCCGAGCGAATACAGATCCGCCCGCGCGTCGATCGGCGCGCCCGAGGCGTACTCGGCGATGTATCCGGGCGTTCGAAGATCTTGTCCGAGGCGGTGAGCGCGGGCTGGTCGAGCAGCTTCGCGATCCCGAAATCGAGGATCTTCACCCGATCGCGCCCGCCCGGCTCGGGCGGAGGCAACAGCAGGATGTTGTCCGGCTTCAGGTCGCGGTGATCACGCCCATCTGGTGCGCGCGCGCCAGACCCGCGGCGATCTGTGCCGAAATGTCCAAGGCCCGCAGCGGCGGGAGAATCCCGCGGCCGATCCGGTGGTGCAGCGACTCGCCAGGCAGGTACTCCATCACCAAGAACACGCGACCGTCGTCCGCCTCGCCGTAGTCGACGATCTGCACGATGTTCTCGTGATCGATGCGGTTGACCGCCCTCGCCTCGCGCACAAATCGGTCGCGCTGCACCGGGTCGTCACACAGCTCGCGGCGAAGGACTTTGATCGCGGCCTTGCGTCCGATGAGCTGGTGTTGTGCCAGATAGACCGTCGCCATGCCGCCGCGCGCCAGCCGCGCGAGGATCTTGTAGCGACCGCCGAGCGTGACGCCCACCATCGAGTCGGTCGGGTCGCCGATGGCGACGCCGTCGCGCGGGCACTCGGTAGTTCCCGGCGCGAGATCGAGTCCGCAGAGGGCAACGCAGCACGGCCGGAGCCTATACCAACTTTGCCTTCACAGCGCGCGATTTGCCTGCGCCCGCGCTCAGCCGGCGGCGAGCGGCGCGGTCTCGTCCGCGCTCCACTCGATCATCGCGCCGTCGTACACGCGGGCCGAAACCACAGCGCGCGCCGCGAGCCTCGACGCGACAAAGCCCGAGCGAACGCCGTTCGAGCACACCAGCACGATCGGATCGCCCGCATCGACGCCCGCGTGTTCGAGCGCCTCGCGCAGGCGCTGCGCCGGCCGAACGCGGCCGCGCTCGTCGAGCACCGTGCGCCAGTCCATCGAAAGCGCGCCCGGAATGTGGCCTCGCCGCGCCTCCGCTCCCGACGCGGTTCCTGCAAATTCAGAGGCCGTTCGCACGTCGAGGAGCTGCGCGCGCCCCGACGCGACCAGCTCGCGGTCCGCCCGGGCTCCGGACGAACGCGCGCCGAGAACCGCCCCGCGCGAGCGCTGGTCACGCTGGTGACCACAGGGCGCCCAGCAGAGCGCCACGCTTCGATCCCGCCGTCGAGCATCGCGACGTCGTTGTGTCCCAGCAGCGCGAGCAGCCGCGCGCAGCGTGCCCTTCTTCGCCGTTGCCCGTGCCAGCTGCGCCGTAGACCAGCGTCGGTCGAGACTCATCGACGCCCAGCGCCGCGAGCCCGGCGGCGATCGAGCTGAGGTCCGCGCGCAATCGGCCGCGCTGCGCACCGGTCCCCGTGAACAGCGACCAGGCGTACAGCTGCGCGCCCGGAAGGTGCCCGCTCGAAAACGCTCCCGCGTCGCGCGCGTCGAGCACGCTCGCGCCGCGCGCCACGAGCGCCGCTGCGCCGCACGTCCACCACGCGAATCGTCGAGTGAACGAC
The DNA here is from genome assembly GCA_046351515.1 of Polyangiales bacterium. Taxonomy (GTDB): domain Bacteria; phylum Myxococcota_A; class Polyangia; order Polyangiales. The sequence goes on along the minus strand of JAXLYJ010000005.1, from coordinate 62,965 downwards.
GGGCGGACTCGGCGGACGGCTCAACGTCGTCACAAAAGCGAGCGCTGCGAGGGTGAGCGGAGCGAGCAGTCCGAACGACATCGTTGTGTGCCACTCTCGTTCACGACACGGCGCGCCGTCAACGACTCAACTTCGTTTTCGTTCGAGAATTTCCTAGGCAACTGCGAGGCAAGACTGAGCCCTGAACACGCGAACTCTTGCGTCACTTCATGCCGAGACGTGCCGAAGATGTGTCAATCGTGATTGGCACGGACAGGATCGCTGTCGCCGGTCATGCGAAGCAGCACGCGCAGCAAATCGTCGCGTCCTTCGCCGCTCTCGCCGGAGACACCGACGACGCGCGCGCCAAACTCCGCGCCGATTCGGGAGAGCGCGCCGAACCGCTCGCTCTTGGCCAGCTTGTCGAGCTTGGTCGCCACGAACACAAACGGAACGCCCACGGACGACAAGAACGCCACGAGCTGCCGCTCTTCTTCCTCGGGCCCTCGCCGAGCGTCGACGAGGACCGCGACGCACTTGAGCGACGAGCGCCCTCCCCCGAGGTAGCCCTCGATCATCGCGCCCCAGTCGCGCTTCTCGTCGCGCCCGCGAGCGCGCGAAGCCGTAGCCCGGGAGGTCGACGAGCCGAAGGGACTTTCCGCTGCGCGCAGGTCGAACACGATGAGCCCGCGCGTGCACCCCGGCGTCGAGGAGGTCCGCGCCAGCCCTTTCGCTGCGCGAGCGCGTTGAGCAGCGTGGACTTGCCCACGTTGCTTCGGCCGGCAAACGCCACTTCGCTCACCGTCGGAGCGGGCAGCTGCGCCGCGTCCCTCGCTTCGATCACGAACTCGGCCGCGGTCACGAGCCACGGATCGCCCGAGGTCTTGGGCGCCGACGGCGGTTTGCCCGCGCTCGGTCCCGCGGGACTCGCGCCGGTCTTTCGCGGATCGACCGGCTTTTTTTCAGGGGATTTCTTCACGGCTCCGGCGGGCGTCTTCGCCGTCGGAGCCTTCGCACGATCTCGGTCGCCTCTTCGCATCGCAGCCACCAGGCGGCCAAGGCATACACCACGAGCAGCGCACCGCCCACGATCACGGCGAGCGCTTTGGACAGAATCGTGTTCGTCGCGATCGGCAGCCAGCGAACGGCCGCGACCGCGGCGAGCGCGGTCACGCCGGTGGCGCCGAGCACCTTCGCGAGCGACTCGCCGACGTTCGCGGGCCGAAACGGGATCTCTTTGCGAACGAGCCACAACAGCACCACGAGCTGCACGGCGGCCGAGATCGCTCCCGCCATCGCGACGCCCACGTGGCCGCGGACGCGCGCGAGCCACACACCCGCGAACGCGTAGGACACGAGCGCGATCGTCGAGGCGGTCAGGATCGGCTTGCGGCGCTTGAACGCCGAGAACACTCGATTGGTCGGGTGCACGAACGCGAACAGCCCGACGCCGATCGCCTGCCAGTGCAGCGAGCGGGCGACCTCGTACATGTTGCGCGCCGCGTTTTCTCCGCGCGCGAAGCGCCCGTAGCCAAAGACGAGCGGCACGATCGCGTCCGCGTACACCGCGAGCAGCACGCACGCCGGGATCGCGACGAAGGCGCTCAGCGAGAGCGTTCGCTCGTACGTTCGCGCGACGGCGTCGCGGTCGAGCTTGACCGCGGCCTTCTCCATTTCGGCCGCCGCGGCGCCGGCGAGCGAGACCGTGAAGAGCCCTTGAGGGATGTCCGCGAGGCGCTGGGCATAGCTGTTCCACGAGGCGCTGCCGGGCTCGAGCGTGGCGAGCAGCCGCGCCGAGAGCATCACCGTCGCCTGATAGACGAGCTGCCCGTAGAGCATCGTGACGAAGGTCTTGGACACGTCCGAGAGCGCGGGATCGTTGGCCAACGTCGGGCGAACGAGCACTCCCCGTCGCCGCAGCGCCGGGCGCAAATACAACACCTGCAAGAGCCCGCCGATGAGCGCCGCGACCGCCATCATCACGATCGGGCTCACGCCCACGTACGGCGCGATCGGCACGAGCAAGAACGGCGCGAGCACGAAGGCGACGTTCTGCAACACGCTCGCCTTCGACCCCGTCGTGAAGTCTCCCAGTCGCTCGAGCGCCGTGCGTCCGAGGCTGAACCACCCCATCAAGAACAAGAACGGAAACAGCACGCGCAGCAACGTCACGCCGAGCTCGAAGCGCGCCGTGTCGCCGTTGAACCCGTGCGAGACGAGCTGAAAGATCGGCCGTGCGAAGATCACGCCGAGCGCCGTCGCGAGCGCGAGCGCCACGAACGCCGCGCCGCCGACGCGCGAGAGCACCTCGCGCAAGCGAGGGATGTTCTTCTCGCTCTGCCCCTTCTCGGGCTCGAGCGCGTGTGAAAACGCTGGCCCCAGCGCGGCGCTCGCGGCGCCCTCGGCGAGCAACGCCCGAAGCGCGTTCGGCACGCGCCACGCGACGAAGAACACGTCGGTGATCGCCGTGGGAAACGTCGCGGCGATGAGCGTCTCGCGCAACATCCCGAGCACGCGCGACGCGAGCGTCGGCGAAGGTGATCGCGGCGTTCTTCGCGACGGAGCTCTGGGGCTTTTCGGTCGCGGGGGTTTCGGGCTCAGCCATGCTCGATGCGGCCGGCGTGTGTAGCACGGTTCAATGTTGTTCGACGGAGGGGTACGCTGCGCCCGTGCCGGATCCGCCCGCGAAGCCCGTGGCTCTCTTCGAACGCGTCGAGCGCTTTCTCGATTCGATCATTCCCCCGTCGGACGAGGTGACCAACCTCGCCAAGCGCGGCGAAGCGCTGCTCGCCGCAGGAGACCCCGACGGGGCGCTGCGCGCCGCAGAGAACGCCCTCGCGGCAGCTCCGCTCTTTCTCCGCGCTGCGCAGCTCAAGGCCGACGCCCTCTTCGCGCGCGGCGACGCCGCTGCGGCGCTCTCGACGCTCGCGGACGTCTCGCGCGAGCGCGTGCTGCCTCCGCTCTCGCTCGCGCGCATGTGCGAGTTCGCCGCGGCGACCGGCGACGAGCGACGCGCGATCGAGCTCGCCACGCAAGCGCGCGCACGCACGAGCGACCGCGACCCGAGCACCGCGAAGCACCTGCTCAACGCCGCTCGATCGCTGCTGGCGAAGGGAGGATCGGCAGGCGCGCTGCAGCTCGCGCGAAGCGCCACGGTGGTCGATCCGAAGCTCGGCGCAGCGTGGCTCTTGCTCGCGCGAGACGCGCTCGCGCGCGGCGATCAGGGGCAGTGCACGCGGGCGATCGAGCGCGCGGTCGCGACGCTCGACGCGGCCAACGGCGCGCTCAACCGCGAGGCAGGCGAGGTCGCCCTCGCGCTCAACAACCTCCCGCTCGCGATCAAGCTCTTGCGCCGCGCGTGGCTCGTCGGAGAGCACGACGCGATCGCCGCGCTCACGCTCGCGCTGTATCGCGCGAAGGACTCGACTGCGCTCGAGCGCTTCGTGGCCGAGGCGCAAGGAGCGCTCGCCGAGCTCACCCGCGCGCTCGTGGCGCTCGGCGCTGGAGACCGCTCGGCCGTGAGCGCGCTCGAGGCGGTGAACGGCGCGGGCATCCCCGACGCGCTCTGGCCGCTGGCGATCGAGACGACGCTCGCGGCGGCGCCCGCGGTGGCCGAGCGGTGGGCCAATGAAGCGCCCCATCGCCTGGGTTCTGCTGCGGTGAAGGCGCTCGCTGAAGCGAAGCCCGAGCGGACCGACCTCGACCCGATCGCCGCGCAGAGCGCGCTCGGGCCAGCGTTCTCCGATGAGCGAACGGCCTCGATCGCCGCGCAGCGATACCGCGCGCTGCTTCGAGCGCGATGGGATCACAAGCTGGCGGACCTGCTCGATGACCTCGCGCTGCTCGCGCGCAACAGCGCGGCGCTCACGGCGGTCGAGCGCGAGCTGCGCGTGCGGAGGCGAGAGCTCGACGAGCCGCTGCGGGTGGCGCTGCTCGGCGAGTTCAGCGCGGGAAAATCCACGTTTCTCAACGCCCTGGTGGGCGCGACGGTCTCGCCGATGGGCGTGCTTCCGACGACGGCGCACGTTCACTGGCTGCGGCACGGAGAGCGCTCGGCGCGAGTTGTCGACGGCCGAGGGTCGTCCGTCGTGTGCACGATCGACGCGGCGCCATCGGTCGTGGAGCGAGCCCGCGAGAGCGGAGCCGGAGTGGACTACGTCGAGGTCAACTGGCCCGCGCCGAGGCTTGCGCGCGTCGAGCTGATCGACACGCCGGGCTTCAACGCCGGCGACGCGGCGCACGAGAAAGCGGTGCGCTCGGCGTTCGCGATGGCCGACATCGCGCTGTGGCTCTTCGACGCGCGCCAGGCCGGAAAAATGAGCGAGACCGGCCCTCTTCAAGAGGCTGCCGACGGCGGGCTTCCCGTGCTCGGCGTGCTCAACAAGATCGACTTCGTGAAGGCCAACGAGCTCACGCCGCTGGCCAACGTCGTGCGCGAGGCGTTCAAAGACCTCGCGCCGCTCGTGACCTCGGTGAGCGCGAAAGAAGCGCTCGCCGCGCAGCTCGTGATCGAGGATCCGACGCGATCGGACGCTGAAAAACAAGCGGCGAAGCTCAAGCTCGTGACCTCGGGCTTCGCGCCGCTGCTCGCGTGGATCGACGAGCACCTCGTCGCGCAGCGCGCCGCGTGGAAGCAGCTGCGCGTGGCGAGGCGGACGGCGCAAGTGCTCGCCGAGGCCGAGCGCGCGCTCGACGAGTCCGCCGAGCGCGCGCGACGCACCGACGAGCGCCGCGACGCGCTGCTCGCGATGATCGCCGTGTTGCGAGAGCAGCTTCCGGGCGTTCTCTCTGCGGTGCGCCGCGAGGTGGCCGGGACGCTCATCGAGCAGCTGCGCGGGCTCGAGCGCCGCGATCGCGCGCGGGCGGCGGACGCGAACGTGCTCGCGACGGACGCGGCGGCGGAGGTCACCTGGCGTGTTCGTCAGCGGGTGCTCGGCGAGCTGCGCGGCGGGCTCGTCGAGCTCGAGCGGCTCGCGGTCGAGTCCGGCGTCGTGCGCGAAGAGAGCGCCGCGCTCGTGACGGCGCTGGTCGTTCAATCCATCGATCACGCCGCGGTCGAAGGTGCGCGCGACGCGGCGAGCGGGAGCCCGCCGTTCGTCGTGATCGCCAGCGACCCGTTCGCAGCGCTCGAGCAAGCGGTGCTGCGCGTCGAGCGTCGCGACGAAGGAGCAGACGACCTCGTTCGATCGGCGATCGCCGTCGCGCGCGAGTCGCTCAGCGATTACGTCGCGCCGCCGGTCACGTTCGCGCGCTGAACGCATTCGTCGGGGGCGTGCACAATCATCGTGCAAGGAGGGTGCCGAGCGTTTATGTTTCGGTCGTCCCCAAACGATGTGTTGTCGCCAGGGGAGTTTTTCGCGGTCAAACGCCACGTCGATCATTGGGTGCAGCGATGGAAGGGAAGCTCGGCCTCGGCCTGAACATGTCGCAGCAGCTCGTGATGACGCCGCAGCTGCAGCAGGCGATCAAACTGCTCCAGCTGTCTCGGCTCGAGCTGATCGATCAGATCCGTGAAGAGCTCACGGAGAACCCGATTCTCGACGAGGCTGCCGAGGGCGAGGCGCGCGCGAAGGACGCCGACTCGACCCCGACGATCGACGACATCGCCGCGCTCGAAGAGCGCCGCGAGCAGGCGGTGCACAACCACGAAGAGAAGCGCGCGGCGAGCGAGAGCAAGCAAGAAGAGTATTGGGAGCGCTTTCTCGAGTCGTACGCCAATCAAGCGCCGGTCCCCTCGGGCGGCGGCCGCTTGTCGAGCGAAGAGCTGCCCTCGCTCGAAGCGACGCTGAGCTCGCGCTCGTCGCTCTCCGATCACTTGATGGACCAGCTTCGTCTCTCGAACCTCACGAACGAAGAGATGACCTTCGCGATGCTCGTCGTGCACAACCTCGACGACAACGGCTACTTGCGGCTTCGCGGCGACGCTCCCGAGAAGGAGCGCGAGAAGAAGAAGAAGGCCGACCGCGAAGAGAGCCACTCGCAGTGGGACGAGCCGAGCGAGTCGGACGACGACGAAGAGCACGGCAAAAAGAAGAAGAAGAAGGCCGAAGAGCCGGTCACCAACCTCTCGGCCGCGGACATCGCCGCCAACGAGAAGTCCCGCGCGCGCAGACGATCACGCTCGAAGACCTCGCGCGCGAAGCGGGCTGCACCCCGAAGACGCCGAAGAAGTCCTGCGGTTGATCCAGTCGCTCGACCCTGTCGGCGTCGCCTCACGCGACCTGCGCGAGTGCTTGCTCGTGCAAGCCGAGGCGTTCGGCTACGACGAAGAGACCATCGTCTGGCAGGTGATCGACAAGCACCTGCAGCACATCGAGCGCCGCAATTTTCAGGCGATCGCGAAAGACCTCAAGTGCGACCTCAACGACGTGTACGACGCCTCGAAGCTGATCGGCACGCTCGAGCCGCGACCGGGTCGCAACTTCAGCACTGAAGATCCTCCGTACGTCTCGCCCGACGTGTACGTCGTGAAGACCTCGGACGGGTACGCCGTCACGACGAACGACGACGGGCTGCCGAAGCTCAAGATCAACGTCGAGCAGGCGCAGGCGTTGATGAAGGACCCGAAGGCCAAGGAGTTCGTGCAGAACAAGCTCGCCTCGGCGCGGTGGTTTGTCCGCTCGCTCGACCAGCGGCAGCGCACGATCGTCAAGGTCACGCAGTGCATCGTCGAGAAGCAGCACGAGTTCTTCGAGAAGGGCGTCGAGTACCTCAAGCCCATGATCCTTCGCGACGTGGCCGAGACCGTCGGGATGCACGAGAGCACGATCTCGCGCGTCACGACGAACAAGTACGTCCACACGCCGCGCGGGATCTTCGAGCTCAAATACTTCTTCAACAGCTCGATCCGACGCATGGCCGACGAGGACATCGCGAGCGAGTCGGTCAAGCAGGCGATCAAGAAGATCATCGCGGAAGAAGACCCAAAGAACCCGCTCTCGGACGAGGCGATCGCCAAGAAGCTCGAAGAGCAGTCGAAGATCATCATCGCGCGCAGGACCATCGCGAAGTACCGCGAGATGATGGGCATCCTCTCGAGCGCCAAGCGCAAGCAGTACTACTGATCCCATGGCGCCTCCGTGGACGAGCGCGCTGGCCGCTGCGCGCACCGTACGTACGTCGCTGTTGATTGTGTGTGCGTTGGCTTGGGCGCATCCGGCGTGCGCGCCCTCCGCGCCCAAGACGAGCACCGTCCTGCCTGGGCACCGGGCGACGATGGACTCGCTCGGATACGCGCCGGTCGGCGCCACGGAAGACGCGACGATCCGTCGAGGCCAGACGCGCTCGCACCTCGCTCGGCTGCGCGCGGGGCACTGCTACCGCATCGTCGCGCTCGGCGCCTCGGACGGCGTGAACCTCGAAGCGGCGCTCTACACGCCGGACGGCGTGCGCGCGGTGCAGAGCTTGACCAGCGCGCGCTGCGAGCGTGGGCTATTGCGCGGCGGGCTCGGGGACGTTTCGCTTCGCGGTCTCGGCGCGCGACGGCCAAGGCGCGTACGCGTACGCGCTGTGGGACCGCGACGACGAGCGCTCGGGTGAGAGCTCGACCCGCGGGACGTGCGTCAATCCGCTGCCGCTCGAGCTCGGCGGACGCGCTGACGGGCTCGCTCGTGAGCGCGCAGGACAACGCGGGAGCGACCTGCGCCGCGGGGCGCAACCCCGACGTCGTTCACGTGATCGAGGTCGAGCGTCGGCAGCGCGTGCAGCTCGTGGCGACGGGCGAAGGACAGCGCGCGCTCTATGTTCGCCGCTCGTGCGCGGGCGGAGGCGCGGGCGCGAACACCTTCGACGGACCGACGCTCGAGTGCTCGGTTCCGCGCGACGGAGGCCCTGCGCGCATCGACACGACGCTCGATCCAGGGCGCTACTACGTGTTCGTCGAGGCGGTCGGAGACGGATCGCGCGGGGCGTACACGCTCACCACCAACGAGGCCGAGTCGCCCGAGGCCGCGGACGTGTGCGCGCGCGCGCGATCGATCGAGCCTGGCGTGGTGATGCACGGGACGACCGAGGGCCTCGCGGACGTGCTGCACGGGTCTTGCGCGTCGAGCCGGTTTCCTGCGCCGGACGTGACGTACGCGCTCGCGCTCGCGCAGCCGTCGCGCGTGCGGGTCACCGTCGAGAGCGAGGGGCGGTGGGACACCGGCGTGTACATTCGCTCGGCGTGCGCGGACCCCGAGTCCGAGGTCGTGTGCAACGACGACGCCGACGATCGCTTTCACGCGCGCGTCGCGCGGACGCTGCAAGCCGGTCGCTACGCGGTCACCGTCGATGGCTACAGCGCCGACGCGCACGGGGCGTTTACGCTCGCGGTCGAGAGCGCTCCGGCGGAGGGTTCGGGCGTGAGCGGCGATCGCTGCGCGGACGCGCCGCACATCAACCTGTCGCAGAAGACCGAGGGAGACACCTTCGCCGCGCGCGACGACATCTCGCTTACGTGCGGGGGCAACGGCCCCGATCAGATGTTTCGCTTCACGCTCCCGCGCAGGGCGCTCGTGCGCGCGACGCTCGCGGCCGAAGGCATCGTGAACTCGGACGCGACGGTGGGCCTCGGATTCGTGCGCGGCTGCGCGGCGACGGGCTCGGCGCCGGTGGGCGAGTTTGCGTGCGCGCGCGGGACGATGGTCGACGCGCTGCTGCCCGCGGGGACGCACTTTCTCGTGGTCGACGGCGCGACGCCCAATGATTTTGGGCAGTTCGCGTTCACCCTCGAGGCGCTCGACGCCGAGCCCGTGGAGTCAGCGTGCCGCGAGGCGCTGCCGTTGCCCCTCGCGGTTCGCACGAGCGGGACGACCGTGGGGCGGATCGATCGACTGCAGGCCTCGTGCGGCCACGGCGCGCGCAGCGGCGAGCGCGTGCACACGGTGAACGTCAATCGACGAGGGCGGCTCGTGGTCGAGCTTCGCGGGCGGAGCTTCGACGCGGTGCTGAGCGTTCGGCGCGTGTGCGAGCGGCAAGGCACCGAGCTGGCGTGCGCGCTCGAAAACGCGCAGGACATCGCGCGCGCGCGCAGCTCGACGTCGAGCCGGGCGCGTACTCGATCATCGTCGACGGCTTCGATCGCAACAACACGGGCGCGTACGACCTCGAAGCGCGACTCGAATAACAACACACACATTCAACAAGCACGGAAGATCACATGTCCACGCACAAGGCTTGGGGCGGCAGGTTCACGGAAGACCTCGACGAGGTCGCGTCGAATTTTCTCGTCAGCGTCGAGGTCGACAAGCACCTCGGCGAGGTCGACGTCCGCGGTTCGATCGCGCACGCCGAGATGCTCTGCGCGATCGGCGTGCTCACCGAGCAAGAGCGCGACGCGATCACGGCGGGGCTCGGAGCGATCAAGGACGAGCTCGGCAAGGGCGCGTTTCACTTCGATCCGGCGCGCGAAGACGTCCACATGAACGTCGAGGCCACGCTCACCGAGCGCATCGGAACCGCGGGCGCTCGCCTGCACACCGGCCGCTCGCGCAACGATCAGGTCGCGACGGACCTGCGCCTTTGGTCGCGCGACGCGTGCGACCGCGTCGCCGCGCTGGTGGACTCGCTGGCCCTCGCCCTCGCCCAGCGCGCGGCCGAGCAGCTCGACGTGCTCATGCCTGCGTACACGCACTTGCAGCGCGCGCAGCCCTCGCGCCTCTCGCATCACTTGCTCGCGTACGTCGAGATGCTCGACCGAGATCACGGACGGCTGAGCGATTGCCGCAAGCGGCTCAACGAGTCGCCGTTGGGATCGGGCGCGGTGGCGGGCACGACGTTCAAGCTCGACCGAGAGCGCACCGCGAAGTCGCTGGGCTTCGATCGCCCGATGCGCAACTCGATCGACGCGACGGGGGACCGAGATTTTCTCGCGGAGCTGCTCGCCGCGCTCGCGATCACGCAGACGCACTTGTCGAGGCTCGCAGAGGAGCTCGTGCTCTGGAGCACGCAAGAGTTCGCCTTCGTCGAGATGGCCGACGCGCACACGACCGGCTCGTCGATGATGCCGCAGAAGAAGAACCCCGACGTCGCGGAGGTCGTCCGCGGAAAGACGGGCCGCGTCGTCGGCGACCTGATGGCGTTGCTCGTCACGCTCAAGGGGCTTCCGCTCGGGTACAACCGCGATCTCCAAGAGGACAAGCCTCCGGTGTTCGACGCGGTCAAGCAGGTCTCGATGTGCCTCGAGGTGCTCGAGCGCGTGGTGCTCGCCATGCGGTTCAACGCGGATCGCATGCGGCGGGCGCTCGACGCGGGCTTCGTCAACGCGACGGAGGTCGCCGACTACCTCGTCGAGAAGGGCGTCGCGTTTCGAGAGGCGCACGCGGTCGCAGGGCGGCTCGTGGCGCGGGCGATCGAGCAGAAGACGGACCTGCCGAGCCTCCCGCTGAGCGTGTACCGCGAAGAGCACGCGGCGTTCGACGAAGGGATCTTTCCGGTCCTCGAGCCCGAGCGCGCGGTCGAGCGGCGCGACCTCGTGGGGGCGCCGGCGAAGGCGCGGGTCGAGGCGGCGGCGCACGAGGCCATCGCGCGCATTTCTGCGAGAAAAAACAAAGGCTGACCGCTGGTCAGTCGCCACGCGTTCGTCCGTGCTCCGCCGCGCGTTCGCGCGCGTTGATTCGACGGCGCGTCGTTGACCCTGAGCCGACTCGACAGGTACGCCAACGAGCGCGCGACGCACTCTGCCGCGCGCTTCGGGAACATCCCCACGACCCCGGTGTCCCTCCGCGAGCCCCACCATGAGCGACAACGACTCGTCGAACGACCTGGACCTCGAACCCGTCCGCACGGGCCCTTCTGCCAAGACCCTCGTGGCCGTCGCGGTCGGCGTCCTGGCCGTCGCGGGCGCCTACACGCTCAACAACCGCAACGCCACGCAGCGCAAGACCGAGCAGCTGCAGCGCGCGGCCGACGCGTGGGCGGATTTGTCTCGATGCCTCGTTCCGCGCGAGACCGAGCTCGGTCAGATCGCGCGCACCGCGCGGCGGATCGAGCTCGGACAGCCCACGAGCGTCGCGCGATTGCCGGCGGCCGAGCGGCGCTCGCAGTGGCCCTACCGCTGCGCGACGTTCGCGAGCGTGTGACCCGCGCGCTGTTCGACTCCAAGAGCGACGACCGCGGGCATCGCATCCTCGCGATGATCGTCTCGCAAGCGGCGACGGACCTCGAATCGGGCCAGCTTCACACCGGGCGCGAAGATCGTCGCAAGTACCTCGACGAGCTGTGGGCCGCGGTCTCGCAAGCGCAGCTGCCGCCCGGCCGATCGACGGGCAGCATCGCCGCGCCCCCGCGCAGGCGCAGCCTGCGAGCGCTCCGCTGCTCGACGCGGTGCTCGCGGGGCCCGACAACGCCAAGGCGCTCGCGCAGGACGCGCTTCAGTCTTCGACGCTGCGCGTGCTCTTCGGGCTGAGCGAACGACGGGTGTGCACGTTCGCCAACGACGGCGGCGCGCAGGGCCTCTCGCAGTTCGACTGCCGCCGCACGCGCCCCGCGGATTTCGTTCGCCCCCCGTGGCTCGGCAGCGCCGACGATGGCCAACCCGCGCTCTACTCTGGCCGCGCGAACGGCAACGACCCGAGCACGCACGGCTACCTCGAGCCGCAGCTCTCGATTGGCGAAGCGATCGTCGGCGGCCACGTCTCGCAGCAGAGCGTCGCGCTCTTGTCCTTCAACGATCCGCGCCCCGAGCTCACCGTCTCGGTCCGCGCGAGGACCGCAGAGGGCGCGCTCGATGAGGCGCGGCAGAGCCAGCTTGTTTCTGCGCACACGATTTCAAATCGCCGCGGCGGCGGCTGGGTGATCGGCGACGTCGTGATCGCGCTCGGCGAGCGCCCTGCGCCGAGCAGCGCCAGCAGCACCGACGCAGGCGCGAGCCAGGACGCGAGCGTGACGAGCGCCGCGAACGACGCAGGCGCGCGCGCAGACGCCGCCAGCAACGCTGGCCCGCGCGTCGGAGTGCTCTATGCGGGAGCGCTCTCGATCGACGGCGCGACGGCGCGCGCGAGCTGGAGCGTCCCGTTCGCCGAGCGCGGGACGGCGAGCAGCAGCTGGCTCAGCGAGCCGCGCGTCGAGGGCTGCAGGCTCGCGAACGGAGACAGCGCCATCGTCGCGTACACCAGCGACGGCCACGCGCTGGTCCTGTGGAAGACCGCGCGTGGATTCATCGCGCCGATCGTGGCCGAGGCGCGACCGGGCTCGCTCCACTGCGACGGAGACTACGTGCGGCTCGGGTGGTTCGAGCCCGTGCCCGTTCCGAGCGCGCATGTCTCGACCTGCGGACAGACGGGCTGCGCGCACGCGCGCGCGCCATCGCCGGACATCGACACGGACCCCGTCATCGCGCCCGTCGGAAACCGCGTGCTCGCCGCATACACCTTGCGCACCGAGAACGGAGGCAACGGCGGGCTGCGCTACCGCCTCGCGCCGCTGACAGAGCTCGCGACCGCGCCCGAGCACGTCGTCTTCGACGATGGCGAGCACGAGGGCCTGCAGGTCGAGCCGGCGCTGTCTGTCTTCGTTCGCGGCCGACGCGCGGTGATCTTCGTGACGTCCAAGGGCGTCGCGGGCGAGACCTACGGCTTTCGAATCAACGAGGACGGGTCGTTCACCCCGATTCGTCGCGCCCCGCGCGCAGGTCGCAGCTCGTAGCGTCGCCGCGCGCAAGGCGACCTTCGCTGACGCGGATCGCATCGAATTGCAGCAGCCATCTCCGTTGTTCGGGGATGTAGACTGCGACCATGAGCGCTCATCGTCATCGCCCGCTGGTCGGGCTGCTTCTCTCATCGCTCTGCGCGAGCGCGCTGCTCGCGTGCGAAGAGCCTCCGACGTTTACCTCCGACGGATCGACGCGCACCGACGCGAGCCCGCGCACGGATGGAAACGTCACGACCGGTCCGTGCACGGACACCGATCGCGATGGGATCGCGGACAACTTCGAGAACGGCGACACGGACATGGACGGCGTCGACGACCTTCGCGACGACGACTCGGACGGCGACGGGATCAGCGACGCGGACGAAGCGGTGGGCAACTACCCCGGGCGCGATGATGAACCCGCCGCTCATGTGCGGACGAACGCCCAACGACTGCGACGCCGACGGACGCTCGAACGCGCGCGACCTCGACTCGGACAACGACGGTCTGAGCGACGCCGAAGAGCGCATGGCGGGAACCAACTCGTGCAGCGAGGACAGCGACGGGGACATGGTTCCCGATCTCACGGAGCGCGTCGCGGGGAGCAACCCTGCCGATCGCAACTCGCAGCCGCCGACCGGATCGCTCTACGTCACGTTGCCCTACTTTCCGCCCGGTGAAATGGGGCCGCATCAACAGCGGCGATTCACCTTTCAGACCCGCATTCGCGCGGCGGACGTCATGTTCGTCGTCGACACCACCGGCTCGATGGGGACGACGATCGCTGAGGTGCAGCGCACGCTCATGACGACGATCGTCCCGGGGATCGTCTCGGCGATCGGCCCGATGGGCAACGTGCGCTACGGCCTCGCGGGCCACGGCGACTTCGGCATCGGCGGGAGCAACTACACGGGCAACGTGACGGTGTTTCAGAAGCTCACGCGAGACGCAGCGGCGGTGCAGCGCGCGACGGGCAGCCTGCGCGCGGACAACGGCGGCGACTACCCCGAGTCGCAAGTCCCTGCGATGGACGCGCTCATCAGCGGACGCGGGTTTGCCACGTATGGCGGGACGGCCACGCGCATGGTCGATCCGATCCGCGACTGCATGCAGATGCCGGACGAGCCCGCGTACTACGGATGGGCCTGTTTTCAAGAAGGCCGCGTTCCGATCATGGTCTTGCTGTCCGACGCCGAGTGGCACAACAACCCCAGCACCGGAAATCAATACGGCGGGATGATCCCCACGTACGCGGACCTGCAGCGCGAGATGCAGCGACGCGGCGCGTACTTCATCGGCATCGACGTCGGACGCGGAGACACCTATCGCAACTCGCTCACGCTCGCGGCGGCCACCATGACGCTCGACGGAATGGGGCAAGCGATCGCGTTTCGAGGCACCGCGACGGCGGTCGCGAACCAGGTCATCAGCGCGATCACGACGATCGCGGGCCAGTCTCGGCAGAACATCACGACGCGCACGGACCCCGATCGCATGGAGATGCGCTTGCCGATGGGAAAGACCACGGCGAACTTCATCCGCGCGGTGGTTCCGTTCGCGGCTGTTCCTGACGCGCCCGGCGGCTACGAGCGCAAGGACATGACGACCTTCTACAACGTCTCGCCCGATGCTCGCGTCGAGTTCGAGGTCGACTTCTACAACGACTTCCAACCCGGCGGCACCACGGCCACCCTCTACCGCGCCACCATCGTCGTCCTCGGACGCGCAAACGCCGAGGTCGATCGCAGGGACGTCTTCATCATCGTCCCCGCCAACACCACGCAGCCCCCCATCGGCTGATCGAGCGACGCTGCATCCACGGGGGAATTGACAGCGTATCGTCGCTCGTCGCGCTCAGCCAACGACGCGATTGCGTCCGCTGTTCTTCGCGCGATAGAGGCACTCGTCCGCGCGACGAACGAGCTCGGCCGGCTCGGTGTCGCTGTCGCGAAGCTCGGCCACGCCGATCGACAACGTGACGGGGATCACCGTGCGGTCAAACTCGAAGCGATGCATCTCGGCCATGCGGCGCAGCTTCTCGGCGACGACGAGCCCGCCCGCTCGATCGACCTCGGGCAACAACACGCCGAACTCTTCGCCGCCCAAACGACCGGCGATGTCGTTCTTGCGAACGTTGTTGCGCAGGATCGCTCCGAGCTGACGAAGCACCGCGTCGCCCGCGAGGTGCCCGAACTGATCGTTGATCGACTTGAACTTGTCCGCGTCGACCATGCACACGGCGAGCGGCCTTCCGAAGCGGCGCGCGCGCGTGATCTCGTCGGCGAGCGCCTCATCGAACGCGCGTCGATTGCGGAGCTGCGTGAGCCCGTCCATCGACATGAGCTTGTAGATCTCTTCGTGGTACGCGCGCTCGATGCTGTTGCCCGCGAGAAACCGCAGGATCGATCGACCCACTTGGATCTGATCGCCGTGCTGCAGCGTCGCGACGCGGACGGGAAGGTCGTTGACGTACGTGCCGTTGGTGCTGTCGAGGTCGACGATCTGCCACGTCACGCCGTCGTGGGCCTTGGGGTCGGGCTCGATGCGAACGTGCTGTCGCGAGACGCTCTCTTCGTCGATTTGCAGGTCGCTGCGAGGCGATCGGCCGATCACCAACGGCGCGCCGGTTAGCTCGATTCGTCGGCCAATTTGCAGGCCGTACACGACCACGAGGCAAGCGCCCTTGGGGCCCTCCGCAGGGGCGCGCTCGATGCGCATGAGCATCGTGTGCTCGGGGCTCGTCGTATCTGCGTCACGCGACACGATGGCTGACTCTACCAAAATTTCGCCGACGCCAGGACAACCGGACGCCACCGTCTCGACGAACTGCCAGTCGACGGGAATGCGCCGGCGCTTCGGCTCGTCACCCCATCGGCACGACATCGCAGGAGCAGACGCAGGTGAACACCGACGAGCCGACGACCGATCCTGTCGCGAAGTTGCCCGGTCAGGCGCCGGACCGCTATGGGCCAGAGTCACCGGAAGCCCCCATGCATCGCCGAGGACTCTCGCTCGTAGCCTTGTCTTGCGCTCTCGCGGGCGCTGTTCCTGGCGTGCTGCTCGCGCGGCGCGTCGCTGATGCGCAGCGTCGGCTGCCGGCCGCGGCGCTCGCGCAGACCGCGGCGCGCACTGCGACCGACGGTGGCGCACAAGCGGCGCCGCGCGTCACCACGATCGACGGCGTCGTGCAGGGCTTCGACCCGACGAGCCTCCGTCGGGACGGAGCGCAGGTCGTGAGCGATCTTCCTGGCGGACGTCGCGCGGTGCTCACGCTCGAGCCCACGTGGCAGCGCGCGGTCAGCGCGTTGGTGGCCGGCCATCAGATCCCGCGCGCCTCGGTGCTCGTGCTCGACACGGACACCGGTCGCGTGCGCGTGTACGTCTCTCGCGGTGAGCCAGGAGCGCCGGACCTCGCGCGCGACGCCGCTCCGCCGGCCGCGTCGGTGTTCAAGATCGTGACCGCGGGCGCGCTGGTGGGCGCGGGGCTCACCGTCGAGAGCGAGACGTGCTTCTCGGGCGGCTGGCATCGATTGAGCCTCCGCGACCTCGAGTCGAACCCCCGGCGCGACCGCGACTGCGTCTCGCTCGGACAAGCGTTTGGCCGCAGCGCGAACACGGTCTTCGCGCGACGCGCGGTCGAGCGCTTGAATAGTGGTGCGCTGCTCGCGGCGGCGAGGGCGTGGGGGTTTGGAGAAGCCGTTCCGTTCGAGGCGCCGGTGAGCGCGGGCGCGGTCGACATGCCCGACGATCGGCTCGAGTTCGCGCGGGCCGCTGCGGGGTTCTGGCACAGTCACCTCTCGCCCGTGCACGGCGCGGTGATCGCGCAGGGCATCGCGCGCGGCGGCGAGCTTCAGCGCCCGTGGATCATCGATCACATCGAAGACGCGCAGGGACGCACGGTGCAGCAGCACGCCGCGCCTCGCGCGTGGCGTCGCGCCGTGAGCGCGGACACCGCCGCGGCGCTCTCGCGCATGATGACCTTCTCGGTCAGCGAAGGAACGGCGGCGCGCGCGTTTCACGACCCCGCCGGGCACCCGTTTCTGCCCGGCGTCGACGTCGGCGGAAAGACCGGCACGCTCACCGCGGCCAATCCGTATCGCGCATACACGTGGTTTGTGGGCAACGCTCGCGACGGCAGCACGCGAGTCTCGTTCGCGGTGATGGTCGCCAACGACCCGGTCTGGCGCGTGAAGGCCTCGACGGTCGCTCGCCAGGTGCTGCAGATCGTCTACCGCGGCCGCGCTACGGACTGAGCGACGCAGCGGGGATCCACCGCGGCTCTTCGTCATCGGCGGGGCGATCGAAGAGCAGCTCGTGCGGCTCGAACCGCGCTTTGTACGCCATCGACGCGCACGGGGCGACGCGATAGCCGAGGTACACGTGCGAGAGCCCCGCGCTCTTCGCCGCTCGAAGCTGCGCGAGCACGTTGAACACGCCGAGCGAGCGCTTCGCGAGGGCGGGGTCGTAGAAGCAGTAGACGGCGCTGAGCGCGGTGGGCAGCTCGTCGACGATGCCGACGCCGACGAGCTTGGGCTGGCCGTGTTCGTCGCGCTGCCAGTAGCTGAACTCGCGCGCCGCCGCGTGGGGAAAGGCGAATTGAACCTCGTAGTTCTTCGCGTCGAGCGCCGAGGGCTCCCAGCCGCGTTCGCGCTCACGAAACCCGTGCCACTTCTCGTAGAGGCGGAGGCGCTCACGCGAGACGCGCGGCGCGCCGATGCGCACTTCGAGGTCGGCGTTTTGATTGAGCACGCGCCGCTGCGAGCGAGACGGGCGCCAGTCATCGACGCGCACTCGGATGCCGACGCACTCGCGGCAGTGATCGCAGCGAGGGCGAAAATACGTGGGGCCGAAGCGGCGCCAGCCCCGCGAGAGCATGGCTTCGAGGCGCTCTTGGCTCACGTCGAGCGCGACGACGAGCTCGGTCGAAGCGCCGCGGTCGTGCAGGTACGAGCACCGGGGCGACTCGTCGACGAGCGTCTGCAGCACCCTCACGACGGCACCTGCGGGCGCACGCGGGCGGCTACTCCATCACGGTGAGGACGGCGATGCGCTCGACGAGCACCATCTGCACGGACTCACCCGCGGCGATCTCGATCACCACGCGCGTTCGCCCGTCGGCCGCCGGAACAAAGTCGATCGGCACGCCTTCGAACGTGCGCATCGTGCTGTTCGGGTCTGGCCGCGCTTGGACATGAAGCCGCACTCGGGCCTTTCGCGCCATCGCGTCGGCCAACTGCAGCTTCAGGTCTTTAATATTGTCAGCCGGTCCAGAGGCAGACATGAGCCAACGGTAGTTCAATCTCCCGTGTCCGGACAAGCGCCGTGCGAAGACAGTTCGGTACGACTCACGAAAGTCGCGTGACCGAATCGAGCCAGGGCTCGCTCAGCGCGACGCTCGGGAGCGGTCGCTCGAAGGTGGGCGCCAGGCGGGAGGCGAGCGCGTGCGCGAGGAGTTGGTCGGTCAATTCTCTGGCCAAAGTGAGCTCGGTCGGGACTCGCTCACACGGCACGACGCAGGCGAACGCGTGCGTCGCGGGCAGACCTCGCGCGAGCAACACCGACTCGAGGATCCCGTGTCCGAACACAAAGAGCGCAGCTTTGTTGTTGCAAATCGCCGCTTCGAGGTGTTGCGACCGCGAGCGGCGCAGCTCGTCCTCGATTTCGCGCGCGGCGGTCTGCTCGGCGAGCACCACGACGCCGCCCTCGTCGAGCATGGCGATGGCGTCGTGCTCTTTCGAGCGCGCGCCGGGGATCGCGTCGAACTCGCGGTCGACCGCGGCGCACAGGGCGTCGTACTGCCGTCGGTGCAGCGCGTATTTCGCCAGCGGAAACGCAGCCCACACGAGCGCGTTCATCGTGTCGTGCCAGTGTCGATCGCGCGTGGGCACCTCGCCCTTCTCGACGATGTGGGCGTCGTAGAGCGAGGCGCGGTCGCGCGGGCCGCGGCGGCGCGGGCCTTGGGGAACCATCGCGGGGACAGGCGCTTCGCGGCGGCGGCCCTCGTCAGCGACGATCGACGAGAGCGTCTCGATGGAGGGCCACGCCTCGCTCGAGGCGATGCGCTCGACGATGGGGCGGTAGCCGGCGAAGGCGCGTGAGCGTTCGTCGAAGCGCGAAACCCACGGGGATCTCTCGGCGCGGAGCTTTCGAAGTTGCACGGTCGAGCCGCGGCGAACGTAGCACTTTCTTCACCGCGGGCCGACCTCGGATCGCGGAGCGCGCGGCGCGAGTCTCGAATAGGTGTGCCGGTAATTGCGACGGCGTCAGCGCGCCTGGGTCGAGCTCGCGCGGCCCATTGGGATCGCTTGGATGAACCGCTCGGTGTCCGCGGTGACCGGTCCCGAGGCGCGGGCCGCGGCGATGCGGGCGGCGGCCTCGGGCAGCTCGCCGGCGAGGGCGTGGGAGCGGGCGACGGAGGCGTTCCACAGGGCGGGGTTTTGCGTGCGATAGGAGAGGTGGCGCGCGACGAACACGGCGACGAGCGCGAGCGTGGCGAGCGAGATGAATGGGTGTGCCTTGCCCTTGTCCGCGCGCGACACGAGCTCGCGCAGCGCAGGGCCCGCCAGCAAGAGCAGCGGGTAGATCATCGGCAGCCGGTAGCGCGCGCTCGGGTGATAGAGCAGACACGCGGCGAGCCCAGCGACGAAGAACGGCGCGTACGGCGCGAGCGCGCCCAACCCTTCGCGGCGCGCGAGCCGAACCGCGCCGTACAGCCCCAGCGCGAGCAGCACCCCGAAGGACACAGGAAACCAACGGAGCAACGGCGACTCCCTCGCCTCGCCGTAATAGCTGTACATGTAGCTCGTGATCTCTCGATCCTGCAGCGTGCCGCCGAGCTTGCGCGGGATGTTCTGAAAAAAACCTCGCCAATCGAGCATCGCTCCGACGCTCGCGCTCGCCTCGCGCTCGCCTCGTCGCCGAGCCTCGATCCGCGCCCGCGCCTGATCGACCACGTCCCACGGGCTCACGCGGTCTGCGCCAGCAGGAGCGAAGTCCTCGAGTCGGCCGCGCCACTCGCGGCTCGTCGTGCGCTGCAGCGAGCGTGAGGCGAGGATGACCGGGACGAAGAGGCCGGTGTGCGAGTAGTTCCACAGGCCGTTGCCGCCGAGGACGAGGGCGATGCCGAGGGCGATCCCTGCGGCGCGCTTGCCGCGAACGCGCGCCGAGCTGTCGTCGCTTCGGCCCCAGCGGACGAGCGCGCTCGCCACAAACAGCGGCAGCGCGAAGAGCTGACTCGCCCGCGCCAGCGTCGCCAGCGCGAGCAGCGCGCCCGTGCCGATCGTGTTCGACCACCGTCCTCGACGCGTCTCGAGGGACAGCAGGGCGCTCGTCGCGGCGATCGCCAGCACCGTGCCGAGCGTTTCTGCCAGGAGTTTTCCAGTATAAAACAGCAGCGGACCGTGCAGCGCGCACAGCGTCGCGGCGAGCAACGCCGACGCGCGATCCTCGCTGCGCGCCACCGTTCGATGGACGAGCCACAGCGTCGTCACCCACATCGCGAGCTGCGCGATCGCGATGGTGGCCGCCGAGCGAACGCCGCCGAGCAGCGCGATCACGTACCCGTACAGCGGGCTGAACGCCAACAGCGTCGGATCTCCGAAGCGCCCCGCGCGGACCGCCTCGCCCTGCGCCGCGTACACCGCGCTGTCGAAGATCGGCCCGCGCAGAAACGGCAGGCTCGCCATCGTCTGCATCAGCCACGCGAAGCCCACCAACGCCGCGAGCAGCAGCAACAGCGGCGCCGTTCGATCTCTGTCTCGCTTCGTCGCGCTCGTGCTCTCGCCGCTCATCGATCCGCGTTGATCTTCACGATAAACGCTGTCGATGGCTACGACGATTCGCCGCCGCGCGACGCGGACGACGGATACCGAAAGCGCTGCTTCACCCGCGCGAGCGGCGCTTCGAAGAGCCTGTAGCTCACGGTCGCGACCAGCACCGCCGTCGCGCACGCGATCGGAAACCACCGCCACGCGTCCGCACGAAGCCACTCGAACGTCGGTCGAAGCCAACGCAGCCCCGGAAGCATACAGAGCCCGAACGCCGCGAAGTGCAGGTACGGGTGCAAGAGATAGATCCCGTAGCTGACCTTGCCGACGTGCGCGAGCGGTCGCGACGAGAGCGCCCCGCCGATCGGCCAGCGAAAACCCAGGCGCGCGCGATCTACGAGCCACAGCGCACACAGGGCCACCGCCGTCGGCCGCAGCGACCACTGCGCGAACCACCACGCGCTCTGCGGCGCGGGCGCAAACGCCATCATCGCCGCGAGCAGCGGCAGCGCGACGGTGAGCGCGATCGCTCGAAGCGCCGAGAGAGCGCGGGGTTCATGGACGAGCGCCGCGAGGGCTCCGCCCCAGACGAGCTGATCGGTGTAGCCGAGCGGCAGGACGAGCGAGAAGGAGAGGGGCCGAACAGCCCGTAGAATCCCAGGCGAACGAGCGGGCCCGCGCAGGCGATCAGCAGCGCGACCCGCGCGAACAGCGCCGTCGAGCGCCGCGCGAGCGCGAGCACGACGATCGGCCAGAGCAAGTAGAACTGCTCTTCGACCGCGAGGCTCCACAGCGGGCTGATCGGCCCGTCCCACGCGCCGCGCGCAAAGAAGTACACGTTGGACAGGTACAAGAGGTTGTACCCGAGCGCCCGGCGCGCGGGGCCGACGTCGAGCAGCGCCGTCGTCGCGAGGACCAGGTAATACAGCGGCAGAATGCGAAGAAAGCGCCGCGCGTAGAACACTCGCAGCGTGGGCCACAGCGGCTCGTCGCGCGACGGCCGTCGATCGAGCAAGATGCCCGTGAGCAGATAGCCGCTGAGCACGAAGAACAGCGCGACGCCGAGCCCGCCGGGACCGATCGCGTCCATGATCGACGAGCGCGCGCCGAAGTGTTGAACGAGCACGAGCAGGACCGCGACCGCGCGCAGTCCGTCGAGCTCGGCCACGATCGCTCTCTCTTCGCTCAATGGGGCGCGCGACCGTAGCCCACAGAGCGCAGACGATTCAGCGGATAATTGTATACGATACGCGGGATGGTGCCTTCGACGAGAGTGAGTCCACGGCGAGCGGCGAGCGCGGCTGCGGTGGCGGCGGTGATGGTCGTGGCGAGCTGCGGGCCGGCGTCGAGCGGGCGCGCGCCGCTCGGGGTCAACGAGGTCTCGATCCTGTTTCCGCTGCCGCGGACGGGGACCGAGCTCGGGATGCTTCCGCTCGCGTATTCGCAGGGAGAGCGGGGAGAGCTGCTGCCGCGAACGGTGTACGACCAGCTCCCGCTGCTGCTCACGTTCGGCGGCCCCAACGCGATCTACTACTCGCTGCGCGTGGTCTCGGTGCGGCTCGACCCGTGTTTTCCGGGGATCGGCCCGCAGGGGCCGGCGCCGTGCCAGACGCAGGTGCGCGTGGTGTTTCAGCCGATCACGTCGGGCTTCGACGCTTCGATGGTGGCGTCGACGGACGACGCCGCGATCCACGCGTTCTACGTGGTGAGCCGGCAAGAGCTCGACGCGTTCGCCGATGGGCTCTCGGCGCTCAAAGCGCAGCACGGCGCGAGCGGCGATCGCGTGACGCTCGGGCCGCATCCGATCATCGAGCGGCAGGGGCTCTCGGGGCCGTTCGCGGACGGAGTTCGCTCGCTGCTGCTTCGCTACGCAGGCGCGCAGAACCTCCGTCGCGTGACGTTCATGACCCTCGAGCAGTTTCGCCTTCGCTGGATGTTCGGCGGGTTCGACATCGCCGCGGATCAAACGCTCTCGCCGATGCTCATCCCGCAGACCCCGTCGGCGACCCGCCAGGTCTTCACCAACTTCGACACGACGGGCGGATCGTTCGAGCACGGCGAGGCCTCGCCTGCGAGCGGCTCGCCCGAAGAGCTCGCGGCGTTCTTTCAGTCCACGACGTTTCGATCGCTCACCGCGGAGCAACAGCGCGGAGCCTTTCGTCGCACGCTCACCATCGAGAACCCGACGTCGCACTCGCCGGACACGATCGACTGCGTCACCTGTCACGTCGCGCCCGCCGCGCGAGTGTGGGCTCAGCGCGAGCTCGGCCTTCAGCCCGAGCGCGAAACAGACCGGTATTTTGCAGACGGAGCGCGCTATGCCTCCGCGGACGAGCCGCAGACGAGCACCATCGCGCTAC
Source organism: Polyangiales bacterium (assembly GCA_046351515.1). GTDB lineage: Bacteria > Myxococcota_A > Polyangia > Polyangiales. The sequence goes on along the minus strand of JAXLYJ010000005.1, from coordinate 40,251 downwards.
GCGCCTTCGGCTACGTCGGGCGCACGCCCACGGTGAGTCGTCGAACGGTCAACGAGAGCGTGCTCGTGCTGCGCGCGCTCAGCGCAGATCGCGATCGCTGAGCCGCGAGGCGATGCACGCGCAGCCCGCTCACGGAGCGCACTGTCCCCACACGGTCGCGTCGATCAGGATGGGGCTCGTGGTGAGGTCGCACCGCGCGCGGCCTGCGGTGGTGCACTGCGACGACTGCGTGCACGGTCGAACGCAGCGAAATCCCGCGGCGACGCTCTCGCAGTACAGCCCTCGCACGCATCCAGCGCTCTCGCAGTCGCCGCCCTCCATCGCCGATCCTGCTAGCTCTTCGCACCACGCGAGGCCCGCGACGCCGCTCTCTCCCACGAGCGTGACCGTCTCGGGCTTGCAGTGCACGCCGCCCGAGCAGCCCGACGATGGGTCGAGCATGCACTCGTTGCTGCGCGCGCACACACCGACGGGGTTGCGAGGATCATCGGTGACGCACAGCTCGGCGGACAGACAGTCACGGCGCGAGCGACACGAGCGTCGGCACGTGAAGCGCACGCAGCTCAGACCCGCGCTGCAATCGCCGGCGCCCGCGCAGTTGGTGCCCTCGCCCGCGGCTCCGACGCGCACGCAACGCGAGCGGCGCTGGTCGAGGTCGGGCGCTGCGCACGTCTGACCCGTGGCGCAGTTGCAGTTGCGCACCGGGTCGCACGCTTGCTGATCGGCGGGCGAAGAGCACGTCGGAGCGTCATCGGGAGCGGCCGCGTCTTGCGGGCTCGAGCCGTCGCGCGGATCGAGAAACGACAGGTCGTGCGAGCAACCCGCGACGCTCGACGAGGCGAGCGCGATCGTCGCGACGGCGAAGAGAGAGCGCAGCACAGAGGGTGTCATTCGAGCACGTAGCCCCCGCCGGTGTTGCGCACCGCGCGCGCGCCGACGGGTCTTCGAGTCGCGCGAGCATCGACCGACTGCGCGTCACGATCGAGCGAAATCGCCGGCGAAGCGTCGACGACCGGCTCGGTGATCAAAGGGGCGAGCGATCGCGTCGATGCGTCGACGGGCGAGTCGGCCGCGGGCGACGGCGCGACGAGCCCCTGGGTGCTCGCGTCGCGCTGCGCAAACGCACCCTGGGCGGGAGCGCTCGCTGGCGCGGTGCGCGAGGACAGGCTCACGACCGTGACGCCGACGGCGAGCGTGACTGCGGCGAGGACCGCCGCGAGCGAGGCGCGAGAGCGCTCGCGCTTGGGCTGCTCGGTGCGGACGGGCGCGATGGTGTCTGCGATCGAGGGAGCGGCGTCTTGTTTTTGTGTGCGTGACCGGCTCGGGCGCTCGGACTCGGCGCTGGCGCTGGTCTCGACGGCGTCGATCGTGGGGTCGACGTTGCCGCGGGCCTTGCGGGCGACGGTCGGGCCCTTGACCGCGAGGACGCCCGGCTGCGCGAGCACCGCGTCCATCGCCGCGACGAACTCGCCGGCGTTGGCGAAGCGCTTCTCGGGGACGAACGCGAGGGCGCGGTCGATCACGGGGTCCATCGTTCCGAGGGAGAGTCCGTGGTGAACGACCGTCGGCCGCACGTTGGACATGATCTCTTGCAGCAGCCACTGACGCGAGTCGCTCTTGTACGCGGTGACGCCGAGGACGAGCTCGACGAAGATGAGGCCGAGCGCGTGCACGTCGGTCCAGGGGCCGGTGCGCGTCCCTGCGACTTGTTCGGGCGCGGCGTAGAGCGGCGAGTACGCGCGAACAGAGCTCTGCGTGGCGGTGACCCCGCTGCCGGCGACCTCGCCGTTCATCAGCTTGGCGATGCCGAAGTCGAGGACCTTCGCGAGCGGTCCTTTCTTCGTGTCGATCACCATGACGTTGGTGGGTTTGAGGTCGCGGTGCGCGACGCCCGCGTCGTGCGCGGTCCCGATCGCGTCTGCGACCGGTCGAAGCAGCGTCCAGGCCTCTTGCGGCGTCATGGCTCGCTGCTCGCCCCGTTGATCGAGCCACCGATCGAGCGTCACTCCGTCGCACCACTCGAGCACCATGTACGGAACTACGCCGCCCTCGACGTCGATCGTCGCGACGTCGAGCACCTGAACGATGTTCGGGTGGCGAACGCGCGCGATCACCCGCGCTTCGCGCACGAACTGCTCGACGAAGGCCTTGGGCGGCACGAGCTCGCCGTCGTCGGACTTGAGCACTTTGACCGCGACGGGCACGCCCAAGGTCGCGTGCTCTCCGGCGTACACCACGCCGAAGCCGCCCTCGGCGACGACGCGCTCGACGCGCACTCGTTCGTGCAGCGTCCGGCCGACGAGCGCGAAGACGTCACTCGCGGTGGTCGAAGCAGCGTTGCCCTCGGACGACATCAGACGGCGAATGTAGCACCGCGGCGAGGCGGCTCAGCCCCAGCGGACCTCGAACTCCGCGCCGTTTTTCGCGCGGTTGACGACGGGCTCTCCGACCGTTCCGCGCACGTCGCAGAAGTCGAGGGTCGCCTCGATCGAACCGCGCCACGAGGCGAACATCGCTTCGTGCATCGGCGCGGCTTCGGGGTGGCAGAAGGACACGAACGCCGCGGTGTCATCGATGCCTCGATAGCCGCCTTCGACGCCGCGGTTGGTGAGCTTCATCACCTCGCCGAGGCGCGAGAAGATGGTGTGCGGACTGCCGCCAAACAGCCGCAGGATCGGCCCTGCGTACGAGCGAAGCACGGGCGCCACGCTCTCGACGACCGCGCGCCGCGAGATGGATTGCACGCCGTCGAGCCCTTCGGCCGAGGCGATCGCGACGAGCACCCCGTGCATCAGCGCGCCGTCGACCCACTCGCTCGCGAGCGGCGGACGGTCGAGCAGCGCCCGAACCGGTTCGCTCGCGGCGCCTCGTACGAGCGCGAGCTTTCCTTCGCGTTCGAGGATCGAACGCAGCCCGAGAAACATCGTTGCCTTGCTCTGAGCGTGCACGATACTGCCCGTCAGTATCCCACAGTTGCCTGAGAATCGGCACGGGGATCGAGCGACGCGCGTCGGAGCCGTTCGCCCACGGCGGCTCGATGGTCGCGGCGCGCGAGCCAGCGGCGACCTACATCCGCCGTCGATGAACGCGGGCAACGCCGCGGAGCACACGTGCGTTTCACCGGTAATTTCACTGATCGATCGAGTAACGTACAGCGCAGTCGAGGCGCGCGAAGACCGCGCGCTCCGAGGAGGATGCTTGCATGAATCGCGTTCGAACTGCGGCGGCGTTGCTGTCGCTCACCACGGCTTGCGCCGGCGCGCCGCCGGTCGGCGACGCATCGAGCGACCAGAGTTCGCCGATGGACTCGGCCGCAGACCACGGGATGATCGGCGAGGACGTGGTGGGGACGGACGCCGCGGTCGTTCAGGATGCCAGCGCAGACTCCGCGGCGTGCCCGAGCGGCCAAGCTCGTTGCGGCGGCGAGTGCGTGGACACGCAGAGCAGCGCGAGCCACTGCGGCGCGTGCGGCGCCGCGTGCTCGCCGATGCAGTCGTGCGTGATGGGGATGTGCCAGTGCCCCGGCGCGGGAGAGCAGCTCTGTAGCGGCGCCTGCGTGGACACGCGCACGAGCGTGGTTCACTGCGGGCGATGCAACAACGCGTGTCCGGGAGGACAGATGTGCGTCGCGGGGACGTGCCGCGTCGACTGCGCGCTTCCGAACATGCTCTGCACGAGCGGCGGGATGACGGTCTGCGACGATTTGAGCACGAGCGTCGCCAACTGCGGCACCTGTGGAAACGCCTGCCCGGCGGGCGCCAACATGACGCCGCGATGCAACCTCGGCGCGTGCTCGCCGGGCACGTGCAACGCGGGCTTCGCCGACTGCGACGCGAACAGCGCGACCGGCTGCGAAGTGAACACGACGAACACCGTCGCGCACTGTGGAGCGTGCCGCAACGCGTGCCCCACGCCGCCGAACGCCGTCGCGACGTGCGCGGCGAGCACCTGCGGGATGGGCGCGTGCAACGCGGGCTTCGACAACTGCGACGGCAACGCGGCCAACGGCTGCGAAGTGAACATCCGGACGAGCGCGACGCACTGCGGGCGCTGCGGCAACAGCTGTCCCGGGCTCGCCAACGCGATCGCGGGATGCGTCGCGGGGACGTGCGGGATCGGCGCGTGCAACGTGGGCTTCGACAACTGTGACGGCAACGTGGCCAACGGCTGCGAGACGCCGACGAGCGCGAACGCGATGAACTGCGGACGCTGCGGCAACGTGTGCGCGCCGGGGCAGACGTGCGTCGCGGGGACGTGCGCGACACCGACGGTGTTCGCGAACACCGTGGGGATTCCCGCGGTGATCACGGGGAGCGCGGGCTGCTCGATGCTGCTCGACACCAACGCGGATCAGCTCTCGGTGACCGACGACGACGCGGTGTTCGTCCTCTTGCGGTGCGCGCCGGGGCTGATGATCACGCGCAGCATCGATGGAGCTCGCACCTGGTCGCCGCTGCGGCTCGTGGCGCCGACGCCCACCGCAGCGACGGTTCGCGCTCGCTCACGCAACGACGTGATGGTGCTGCTCGCGAACGGCGCGGCCGTGGACTTCACGCGCAGCACCGACGGAGGGGTGAGCTTTCCGACGATGACCCGTGTCGCCTCGGGCTTCGGATCGAGCGGCCCCGGACCGGCGCTCACGATCACTGAGAACGGCGGATCGCTGTACGTGACCTTCTCGACGATGAGCACGATGGGCACGATCTGGCGAAGCACGACGCTCGGCTCGACGTGGACTGCGTTTGGAGCGGTGACGTACTCGGGCACCAACTACTGCCCGGACCTGTTCGGCTTCGGCGCGTCAGACCTGCTCGTGGCAAACGAGGTCGATCGCCAGGTTTTTCGCTCGTCGACGACGCTTCCGAGCTGGGCGCAAATCGGCGTCGTGAGCGCGATGCGCTCGGGCTTCAGCGATTTCGCGTTCGGCGGCACGACGATGTACGCGACCGGAGCGCAGTCGACGATCGAGCGCGCGACGGTGAGCCCGATGTCCGTCAGCGCGAACGGCTCGGTCAACATCACGGCGAGCAACAACGAGCGCTCGATGGACGCAGACGCCGCGGGAAACCTCGCGTTCGCGGTCACCGCCGGCAGCGGCGCGCAGGTCTTCAACTGGCGCCCGAGCGCGCCCGCGATCGACGGGCCCGTCATGTTCTCGACACCTGCGGCGGCGACGATGGTCGCGACTGGGGCGATCCGCACGACGCGCGGGTCGGTGACCGTGGTGATGACCGCCAACGGCGCGTATCCGTTCGTGCGGCTGTTTCCGTAGCGCGAGAACCACGCCACGTTCAGCAGCGACACCACGCGCGTGCAGCGCGGGGCGCAGGTGCGATTGGGATGACGTCGACGGGGCACCTCGGCGACCGCGCATTCGAGAATCACTGCCCCCGCGAAGCGCCGTGGTTGATGCTTTCCGAATCAACTCATTCCGCGCCAGTGGTTCGGGGATGGGTCCATTTTGCATTCGAGAATCACCGACCCCCGCGACGGAGTTGCGCGGTGGCAGCGCGGCGTGCGAAGTCTGCCCCATGCGTGCCGTCGCTCTCTTCGCCGTGCCGTGCTGGGCGCTCGTTGCGTGCTCGGGATCGCACCCGATACTCATGGATGCCGCGAGACCTGACGCAGTCCACGCGGAGGATGTCGCAGCGAACCGCGACGCTGCGGACGAGGCGAACGACGCAGCCGTGCGCGACACGGGGACGGTCACCGTTCCGAATTGGCTGCTCACAGTGCAAACGTCCGGAACGAGCCACGATGTTCATCAACTTCTGCGCGTCAGCGTCGACCCGGCAACCTACGGAGCGATCTCCACGGTCTGCGCCAATATCCAGATGCCCTCCGCGAACGTTCAGCAGAACATCGTCAGCGCGTTGGCGTTCGTTGAAGGGCGCCTCGTTGCAACGATCGCTCAGGTCGAACAGGCCGACTCGCTGATCGAGATCGACCCGTGTCGTTGCACTTCGAGGTTCATTTCAGCGATTGGCTTCACGAACGTGCGCTCGATCACCGCGATCGGCCCGCTGCTGTTCGGCCTCAGCGCGAGCGCGAATTCGCTCATCGTGACGGAAGGCGGGCGCGGGCGGCGAATCGCTACACTTCCGCCGACGCTCGCCGCGGCGACGCTGACGTGGTCAGGCCCTGGACGCAACACCCTCTACGCGATCAACCCGAGCGACGACACGCTCACCGAGCTCTCGCCAGGATCCGGCGCGACCGTCGCCGCGCCCATCGGCTTGGACTTTAACTTTACGACGGTCACCGCTCAGTACCATCAGGGCCGGCAGCGCGTGTTCGGCTGTTCGTTCAGCGGAGGCTTGTACGAAATCGACGTCGCGGCCGCGCACGTGACCGTTCAATCCGGGACGAACCCGAACTGCAACACCCTCGCGGCGCCAAACGGACCCGTGGCGTGCATCGCGGACTGACGTCCGCCGAGCGGTGATCCAACGAGCGACGCTCAGTCCGAAGCGCTCGCGTCCGAAGCGCCTCCGCCGTCCGCGCTGGGCTCGACCCGGCGAAACATCTCGTTGCCGATGGTGAGGTTGTCCCAGACGCAAGCGCGGCGATCACGCGCGCCCGCGGGACACCCAAGCGAGATCCTGAAATCAATCAGGCGCTGCGAGTATCCCTCGAACGAATCGCATCGAGTGACAGGCGACGGCGCGCACGCGTCGGCGCGAGCAGTGCAAGAGTTTGCAGGAAACGACCACTGCATCTGCATGTTGCCGTTTTCGGTCACCGCCGAGCCCACGACGCGCTCTTCGCGAATGACGCACCCGTCGCGCTCGGCGCGGTACTCGAAGTCGAGGTGGCCGTCCGGACGAAACTCCAACCGAATCGTCTTCACGGTCCAACCGTCGGACGATCGCGCGGCCCACGCTCCGAGGTACGGCGCTGGATCGGCGAGATCTGCACCACACGGCGGACCATGGGTGCACGCGTGGGACCAACACTGGGTGCCTCCGAAATCACAGTGCGGATACCAGCGACATGAATCAGGCGCGAGGCACGACGCGTCGCCCACGAAGCACGTCGTGGGAAGTCCCGGCCCGAGCCCGAGGTTGCACGTCGGTTGGCCGACGCCCTGGCTGTCAGCGCAGAATACTTCCGCGTTGGCGTGGCGGCGCACGCACCTCGCGCCGCCGTCTTTGAAACAGAATTGCCCGAACTGCAGCTCGTACGTTGGGTCAGCGGCGATGGCGCACGCCTCTTCGCGGCTCCGTGGCCACGGCGATCGTTTCGTACAGGACGACAGGCAACAAAGAGCCGCCGCCGCGAACCACTTCCATTTCGAACGCCCCATCGGAGGAAGAAGCTACCAGCGATCCCCTCGCCGATGCACGCCCGATCACAGTATCGAGCGCGCGCCGAGTCGCGCTTCGACATCGTACCCATTCGGAAGTAGGCGACGAGTCCATCACCGAGCAACGCCGTCGCGACCATCGTCGCTTGGACGTCGCCGCTCGAATCGACACAGCCGCGAGGACATTGCTCGCCGAGAGGGCTGCGGCGCCGGCTCGCGAAGCGGGAGCCCCGATCGCGATGCTCTTCGCCGCGAACGTCCCCCGAGCGTCCGCGCAATCGTTCAGCTCTGCAGCGCGAGCTCGCTCGAGCCCGTCATGTTGATCGTCGACGGATTGGATCCACGCGCGGTCACCGTGAGGTCGAGCTGCATCGTGCTCGTCGAGCGCAGCAGCACGCCGCGCTCGATCGAGAACTGTACCTCACCGCGCGCCTGCCCGCGCCCGGACGCGCTGATGTTCGGAGCGCCCACGCTCTGGCTCACCGCGAGGTTCATCGCGACGCCGATGACCGCGGTTTGCTCGGCGCCCGTGCGGCGGATTTCGCGCAGCGTGTAGGTGACCTCGACGCGCGCAGCGACGCGCGTGACGCCGACCAAGACGCGGGTTTGCCTCGTCTCGTTCCAGCTCGAGCCGACGGCCACCGGCCCTTCGGGAAGCGCGGGGATCGAGCTCTCAACGGTCTGCCATGCGGACTCGCCGAGCTCGGCGAGCGACGATCGTAGCCCCTGCACAGGCTGCGAAACGACTCGTCCGCGCTCGTCCTCACGAAACGGATAGACGGCGCTGAGCATCGACGACGCGCTCGACGACGCGCTTCACGGTGAGAGCCCCGAGAGGAGCAGGGACTTGAGCGCGGCGCGCACCGCCGCTTGCTGCGCGACGTCGAGCTCTTCCGTGATGCTCTGGATGATCACCGCGCGGCCGGCGCGCACGAGCACAAACGCCCGCGCTTCGAGCGAGTGAGCGTGCTGCGCGGCGCTGCGGCGCGCGAGCCACTCGATCAGCCGGCGCTCGACGTACCGATCGTTCTCGATGAAGACTCGCTGATTCAGTCGAAGCGGAATCTCCCATTGCAGCGCGCGCCTCAGCCGCGGCCGCTCTTCGTAGTGCGCGAAGAGCGCGTCGATGAACAGGTCCACGGCGCGCTCGTTGTCCGCGTCGTCGAGCTGCTCGAACGCTCGGTCCGTGATCGCGCGGATCGACTCGAGGTGCAGCTCGCACAGCGCGCGCACGATGGCGTCGCGCCCGTCGAAGTACTCGTAGAGAGATCCGATGCTGACGCCCGCTTCGCGCGCGATTCGATTGGTGCCGAGCCCCTCGGGCCCGTCGCGCTCGAGAATCCGAGCGGCGGCCTCGACGATCGCGTCGACGGTAGCGCGCGAGCGATCTTGTCTGGGATTTCTCGGTGCTTTCTGCGTGCGTCGTCGTGGCTTCATCGAAGGTCAAACCCGAGTCGGCGACCGCGCGCCGAGGCTCTATCGTAGAGGGCAACGGACATGATCGCGGATACAACAGCGAAGTCACTGGTTTCACTCGAGGCGTTGCCGTCGCTCCCGTCGCTGCCCGTGGTGCGCGCCCTGCCGTGGATCGTGCGCCCCGAGGGGCTGATGAATCGAATGCTGGCGTTGGCCGAGCGGCACCGCGAGGCGGGCGCGTTTCGCGTTCCCATGCCGGGGCGCGAGCCGATCTTCGTGTGCTCAGCGGCGCTCGCGACGGAGCTGTGCGACGAGGCGCGCTTCGAAAAGGTGCTCGACGGCCCGCTCGTGCACATCCGAGATTTCGCGGGCGACGGGCTGTTCACCGCCCACAGCGACGAGCGCAACTGGCACCTCGCGCACCGTATTCTCTCGCCAGGGTTCTCGACGCATTCGCTCGAGCGGTACTACCCCGCGATGCAAGCGTCGCTCGACGCGCTCGTGCGGCATTGGCGTCGCGCGACGCAGCCCGTCGACGTCGTCGGCGACATGACTCGGCTGACGCTCGACGCGATCTCGCTCGCGGGCTTCGACTACCGCTTCGACAGCTTCGAGCAGCGCGAACTCCACCCGTTTTTGCAGGCGCTCGCCAGGTCGTTGCAAGAGACGGTGGACATCCTGCAGCGCCCTCCCCTCGTGTCGCCGCTCTTTCGAAAGAAGCGCGCGCAGTTCGCGACCGACAACGCCCTGATGTTCTCGCTCGTGGATCAAGTGATCCGCGAGCGCAAGGCGCGGCCCGAGTCCGAGTGGCCCAAGGACTTTCTCTCGCTCATGCTCTCGCAGCCCGATCCCAAGACCGGCGAGCGACTGAGCGACCAGAACATTCGCTATCAAATCCTCACGTTCTTGATCGCGGGACACGAGACCACGGCGGGGCTGCTCTCGTTCGCGCTGCACAGGATCGCGCGAGATCCCGCGCTCGCCGCGCGCATTCGCGACGAAGTGCGCGCGCAGCTCGGCGATCGCACGCCCGCGATGCGCGAGGTGCTCGAGCTCGACCTCGTCCGACGAACGCTCGAAGAAGCGCTGCGCTTGTGGCCAACCGTTCCGGGCGTGACGCGCGCGGCGAAAGAGGACACGACGCTCGGCGGAAGGTACTTCGTCGCGAAAGGGCAGCCTTTTGGCTTGCTCATCAACGCGATCCACCGCGACCCCGCGGTGTGGAGCGAGCCGGACCGCTTCGACCCCGACCGCTTTCTGCCCGAACGCTCGAAGTCCCGCCCGGCCGGCGCGTACAAGCCCTTCGGCATCGGTCGCCGCTCGTGCACAGGCCGTCACTTCGCGATGATCGAGGCGTCGCTCGCGCTCGCGACGATCGTCCGCGAGTTCGACCTCGAAGACCCCGGGCCGCTCGCGCTCTCGTCGACGATCTCTCCCAAGCCACGTGGATTTCGCCTGACGGTTCGCGGGCGGACGAAGCGCTGACCCCGCCCGCGTGGGACGTCGACGAGGCCCCGAGCGCAAACGCGCCGCTGTCATGGCGGTCCAACCCGAGCGCGCACCTTCGACCGTCGCGCTCGTCGCTCAGTGTTGCGAGTCGTCGCCGTCGGGATCCTCGCCGTTCGCGGCGCTCACGGTCTTCCACTGCGCGAGCGTCGTGCGACGACGCCAGCGCTCGACGCTCTTGCGGCTCACGCCGAGGACGCGCCCGGCCTGGCTATTGTTGCCCTGTGATCGCTCGAGCGCGCGCGAGTACAGGGCGTCTTCCATCGCCGTCACGCGGTCGCGCTCGCCCGGTTGGTCCAGCACGGCGTCGGCCATCTGTCGAAGCCGATCGAGCTCGACGACCTCGCTGGTGTTCATCACTTCGGCCACAGCGCGCGCGCGCACGACGTCGTCGTTGGCGAAGACCGCGAGGCGATCGACCACGGTGCGAAGCTGCCGCACGTTGCCCGGCCACGGCTGGCTCTGCATGTACTCGAACGCTTCGTCCGTAAACTGCAGCGCGCGTGTTTGTCGCGCGAGCAGGTGCGCGACCAGCATCGGGATGTCCGTCCTTCGCGCGTCGAGCGAAGGAACTTCGATCGTGAGCACCTCGAGTCGGTACAGAAGATCCTCGCGAAAGCTCTTGTCCTTGGCGCGGGCGCGGAGGTCGTCGTTGGTCGCCGCGACGATGCGCCCCGAGAACGGGAGCGCTGCCTTGTCCGATCCCGTCGGACGAAACTGTCGCGTCTCGACCACGCGCAGCAGCTTCACTTGCATGTCCTTCGAGAGCTCGCCGACCTCGTCGAGCAAGAGCGTTCCGTTGCGGACGGCTTTGAAGCAGCCGTCGCGGTCGGTGAGGGCTGCGGTGAAGGCGCCCTTCACGTGGCCGAACAGCTCGGACTCGGCGAGCGTCTCGGAGAACGCGCCGCAGTTGATGTCGAAGAACGGCGCCGTGGGGTTCGGCCCCGCGCGATGAATCGCCCGAGCGACCTCTTCTTTGCCCGAGCCCATCGGCCCCGTCACGAGCACCGGCCTGTCGGACATCGCGATGCGCTGGATCTTCTCGCGCAGGGCGACCATCGCCGACGAGGTTCCGACCAGGTTCGAGAACGGAAGGTCCTCTGCGGCGCGAGCGCGCAGCGTGCTCACCTCGCGCTCGAGCCCGAGTCGCGTCTCGACCTCGTTGAGGATCGGAAGGATCAAGTCCTCCGAGAGGTCGTCTTTGAGGATGTAGTCATAGGCGCCCGATCGCATCGCCTGACGAATCAGCGCCATCTCGCTCGAGGCCGTGACGCAAATGATCCGGCCGCGCTGCGACTGCGCGACCTCGGACACAAACGTGAGCCCGTCGCGGTTTCTCGCGTCATCGCTCAGTCGGATGTCCACCAACATGACGTCGGGCCGAGCCTCTCTCTCGAGGCGACGCGCTTCGTCGAGCGAGGCGGCTTCGACGACCTCTGCGTTGGGCAGCTTCGAGACGATCTCGCGAAGCACCCTCCGAAACGTGCGTTGGTCGTCGACGATGAGAATCTTCACAGGCACTCCTCCCAGCGGAGCATTCGCTCGCCGGCGCTGATCGACGCCACTTTCGTGCCGGCGTGCGACATCGATGCATGCGCGAGATCGACGGACGGATCCAGCCAACGGCAGCGCGGGCAATACGGACGCTTCCGTCCACCCTGCGTGCAGTGAATCCCGGATCGCATTGAAATCCGCGATAACCCGACGAGCCGGGATCTGCTCGCGTGGCGCGCGATGGAAGCGCGAGCGCTGTTGCGTTCGCCCGAAGCGAAACGATTCTCGGCACATACGTGGCATAGCGCGGACGCCGCATGGGATCGGCAGCAGAGGGACGCGGGGCGGACGTGCGAGGCGGGGGAGCGATCGACACTCGGCCCGAGAGCACCTGGGAGTGGCTCATCGACCGACGCGCGGCGCGCGATCGCGCGCTCACGCGAGTGCTCCCTTATCGCATCGGTATCACCAGTCGACCCGACGGAACATGGAGCGACTACGTCCACCACGAGGTCCTCTACGACCTGCCCGCGGTGGTCGCGGACGTGATGGAGCGCGACATTTCGCAGCGCGATTTGCAGCACTATCGAAGGGCTCACCATCTCGCGGGATTCTACGGTCTGCTCACCGATCGCGTCGCCGATGGTCAGGTGGTGCAAGACCGCGCGCTCGAGCGCGAGGCCGTCTGGCTGCGACGCGAGTGGGAGAGCGCGCTCTCGATCGCGTGCAACAGCGGAGCGAAGGCGCGACGATGGATCGCCGATGAGCGCCGGCTGTGGAAGCTCGCGGTCTCGACGCCCTGTGCGCAGATCGACGCTCCGTCGACGTACGGCAAGCTCGTGCGGGACAAGGTCGGTCATCTCTGGCTGAGCTCGGGGATGATGCTCGATGAGTTCGGCGCGAATGGCGCCACGGTGGCGATGCTGCGGGACTCGTTCGAGCGCGTGATGATCGCACTGCAGTGCCACGACGACGCTGCGGACCAAGACGAAGACCGGGCGCTGCTCGGGGCGAGCGCGACGGATCTTCTCGGCGTGGACGCGAGCACGTTGCACGCGACGGCAGCGCTGTTGTTGCGCGAGGTCGCCACGCGGCCGCTGCCCGTGAAGATGCGCTCGTGGTGCGAGGCGATGTCCGCGCAGGCGTTCTCGCTGATCGAGCCTGAGCGCAGCGTGGCCGCGGGCGTGGGCGCAGCGCTGTTGACGGCAAGCATCGTCGGGGCGAGCGTGAGCGAAGCCGCGGCGACGACGGGTTCACCATCCCCGCGAGCGCGCTCGATCTCGGCGACGCGATCCGAGCAAGGGGACCGCTGCGTTGAGCGGGGCTGCCTCGTGGACGCTGTGCATGTCGGCGTGCACGGACGAACACACCGCGCTCGGCCGCGCGGGTCGCGCGTCGTTCGAGCGCCTCGCTCGAGCGCGCAGCGGGGGATCGATCGCGCACCGAGCGCTTCAGCGAATCGAGTCGACGACCGCCGACGCTGCGCTCGGGTGCGCCGAGACGTTCGACGACGAGCCCCGCGCGCGGGCGCGAGCGGAGGTGAAAAGCAGCGGCGAGCATCTGGCGTCCTTGGTTCGCAGCGCTCGAACGCGCGCGGGCGGCGGTCGGTTGATGTTGTGGGTGGTCGGGCACGGGCACGAGCTGGGCGCGCGCGTCCAAGTGGACGCTGCGACAACGGGGCGCCGGACCGCGCGGCGTCCGTTCGCGACGATCGACGTGGGTGGCGTATCGATGGAGGGCGCGAGCCTCGGGAGCGCGCTCGCGGGCGAGGCGATCGACCTGCTCGTCCTGCAATCGTGCGCGCAGGGCGCGGTCGAGACGCTCGCGTCGGTGTTCGAGCGCGACGCGGCTCGGTTCGTGATCGCGAGCGCGACTCAGGTTCCGCCGCCGTGCGAGGCGATCGACGCGTGGAGCGAGGGGCTGCCCGACGGCGCGAGCGAGGTCGCGGTGTTTCGAGCGATCGCCGCGGCGATGCGACGAGCGCTGATCGAGACCGCGAGCGGCGCGCAGGGGTGGGCTGCGACGCGGGGCTTCGAGCTCACGCTCGCTTCTCGAGACCGGTGGCGGTCGTTGTCGAGCGCGCTCGAGCGCGTGTGCTCAGCGATCCGCGACGAGCTGAGCGGGCGCGAGCGGGCCGAGCTGTGGCGGTGGATCGAGCGGGGATCGAGCCGAGCGGCGCCGCGCGGAGAGCGCGTGACGCTCGATGATTTGTGCACACAGATTCGAGCGACGAGGCCGGCGCTCGCCGAGACGCTCACCGAGGCGATCGACGAGGTGTTCGTCGCCCGCGAGCGAGGCGGTGATCGAGCGCGCGCGCGCGCGGCGACCCTCGTGGCGAATCCGATCATTCAACGGACTCACTCTGAAGACTTCTGCGAGCGCGTTGGATGGTTCACCGCGCTCGAGGGTCTCTCTGCGCACCACGGAACCAACACATGAACTGGAACACGGACCAACTCGAGTGCCTTCGCCGGATTTACCTCCAGCTTCTCTCGCCGCCAGACCAGCTCGACAAGGGCAACACCCCGATCAAGGGCTCGCATTTTCACACGCTGCACAAGAACGCCTACGACCGGCCCGACGGAGACACGAGCGGCCCCGAGTTTCAGAATCTCGTGCGCCTCTTCACGGCGCTCGACCCGGCGTTCGCGACGCATTTCAGCAAGGTGGACGATCAATCGAAGCTCTTCGACGCGCTCGGGGCCGTCGTGTGGACGAGCAACAACCGCCTCGCCGCGCCGTACGCGATTCCGTCGAGCGCGCCGCTCTTTTACTGATCTGCGCGCCGAACCGCCGCGCGTCGAATCGAATGTTCGCGCGCGCCGGAGCCCGCGCTCGATGACCCTCGGTCCGATCGCCGCCGGCGATCGTCGCCGAAGCGCTCGTTTGCCTCGTTGAATCCAAGGGCGGATTCGTATTTCGACGAGCCGTCGCGGACGCCCACGCTCGGCGCGACCGCCGCAGCGTGTACAGCGGCTGACATGCTGGCCGCGGGTGGTTCTGTGAATCTCGACGGGCCGCGATGAATTTCGCCGTTCATCGAAGGATCGCGAATGCGATACTGATTCGCTAGGCGTGGAAAGCAGTCGAGGGAGAACCGCCGCGAAGTGGTTGGCGACGCTGTGCGTGTTGCTCGCGTTCGGCGCGCCGCTGAGCGCCGCGCGGGCGATCGACTCGATTCGGCCCGAGTTCGTGTGCGACCCGTTCGGCTCGTACTCGAGCTTCGCGCTGCCTGGCTGGCGCGAGCCGCGCGGCGCCGCGGTCCACATGCCGGTGAAGCTCGTCGCGCTCGACGGTCAGGCCTTGGATTGGTCGAGGGGACAACGCTCGTTGCTCGAGACGAGCGAGCGCCTCGCGCGATCGCGGTCGGAGGTCACCGCGACCTTCGAGCATCGCGGACGAACCGAATCGCTGCGCACACGACTCGTGCGCGTCGAGTCTCGCGCGCTGCTCACCATCCTGCTCTATCACTGCGCGATCGCCCTGTGCCTGCTGAGCTCTGCGGGGATCGTGGGGACGCTCGCGAAGGGACGCTCAGGGGTCCGCGCGTACACGACGCTCGCCCTCACGGGGACCGTATTTCTCTGCACGTTTCTCGAATATCACTTCACGGGAGCCTTCACGGCGCTCTTCGTCGCCGCGAACGGCGCGAGCTCGATCGCGCTCGGCTGGCTCGCGTGGTCGTTTCCGCGAGAGCCCGCGGTCTCGACGCTCGCGCGGCGCGCGGTGTTCGCGGGGTTTTGGGCCTTCGCGGTGTTCACCGCGGCCGCCGCCGTCGGATCGATCGTCTATTGGTCGCCGGTCTGGGTGCGCGCGACCTTCAACTTCGCGACGATGATCAGCCTGCTCGGGCTCGCGGTCGGCGTGCTGGCGCGCCTTCGTTCGAGCGCTGGACGCGAGCGTGCGGCGCTTCGTTCGGCGCTCTTCGGCTTCGTCGCGGTCCCGATCGTGATCGTCCTCACGCAGGGCCTCGCGCTCGTCAGCGGCGTCCCGCTCACGCACGTCGTGGTCCCGCTCGGCGGCGTCTCGATCCCGT
This sequence comes from Polyangiales bacterium, assembly GCA_046351515.1. GTDB lineage: Bacteria > Myxococcota_A > Polyangia > Polyangiales. Next base: position 24,493 of record JAXLYJ010000005.1, on the reverse strand, counting down.
TTTCGATCGGGTATGCGCTCGTTCGACACAACGCGTTCGAGTCGCGCGTCGTCGTTCGTCGCGCGCAGCTCTCCCTGCCGATCGCCGGGCTCGCCACCGCGGCGCTGCTCGCGCTCGCCGCGCTCGTCGCTGCGCTGCCGCCCCGCGCTGGCGGCGCCCTGGTCGCAGCGTTCGCGACCGTCGCCTCGTTTGTGCTCGTGTTCGCGCTGTTTCGGCGGGCGTCCGAGCGATACCTGTTTCCGTCGGCGCCGCAGTATCAACCGTTGATCTCGTCGCTCTCGGACCGCGTCTCGCGCCTCTCGCGACGGAGCGAAGTGATCGAGGCCATTCGCACGATGCTCCGAGAGACACACAACATCGGCGCCGCCGAGGTGCTCACGGAGGACGAGCTCGACGCGCTCGATCCGTCCGTGCGCGCGAAGCTGCTGCGCGGCGAGAGCCACTGGGAGGGACCGAGCTTCGACTCGCAGCGATTGCTCGTTCCGATGGTCTCGCACGAGAAGCTGCGCGCGGTGATGTCGGTCACGCCGCGCGGCGCGAAGCTCTTGTCATCGGACGACGTCGCGTTGATCTCGACCGTCGCTTCGCTCGGCGCGGTCGCGCTGCACCACGCGCAGGTCCTCGCAGAGATCAAGAGCTGCGCGCGCTCGAGCGCTCGGTCACGACGATCGATCGCGACACGGTCGTCACGACGCTCGCCGGTGAAGTGCTGCACGAGCTGCAAACACCGCTGCACTTTCTTCGAACGGTCATGCACTCGAGCCCCGACGGCGACCGCGCTCAACTCGAAGAGAACATCGAGATCGCGCGAGAAGAAGTCGCGCGCCTCGAGCGCCTCGTCGCGTCCGCGCGGCGCATGCAGCTGCCATCGCTCGGACGAGAGCCGTTCGCGTTGCTCGAAGGGGTCAAGAGCGTCCTCACCGTGCTGCGCGGCGCGGGGCGGCTCGCGGATCGAGACTGCGAAGTCGAGATCCCCGAGGGCCTTCGCGTGCGCGCCGACCGCGATCGACTGCGACAAGTGTTCGTCAATCTCCTTCGCAACGCGACGGACGCCGTCGACCGAGAGCGCGGCCACGTGGGCGTGCGGGCGCGATACGCGGACGACGGCGCCGTCGAAGTGGACGTGTGGGACGATGGTCCGGGCGTCGCGCCAGAGATCGAGGCCCAGCTCTTTCGCGCGTTTCGCAGCACGCGCCCGAACGGGACGGGGCTCGGTCTGGTCGTCTGCGCCAAGGTCACGCGCGAGCTCGGCTGGGATCTGTCCTACCTGCGCGAGGACGGACGAACGGTGTTTCGTATCGTGATTCCTGCGGCGGACGTGATCGAGCAGCGCGAGGCCGCTCAGTAGAAATCGACGCCGATCGCGTCGATCACAGCGCCATCGTCCCCCTGCGGATACTCCGCGCGCGCGAGCGCTTCGACCGCGAGCGCCGTCGTGAACACGCGTCCGCCCCACCAGAGCGAGCGGGGCGCGGGCAGCTCGGGCCCGTTCCACGCGGCGCAGTCGGGCCACGCGCCCGAACGGAGCTGCGCGGCGCGCAGCGCAGCGCACCCGCGGACGGCTTGCGACGAAGCGCCGTCGCCGAGGTTGTGCAGCGCGCACACGGCGAACGCGGTCTCGAGCGCGTTTCCGAAGCTCCCGTCCGCGCGCTGCGCGTCGAGCACCGCCCGCCGAATCGTCGCCCGCGCGGGTTCGAGCGAGCGAGCGCCAGTGTACAGCGCGCGGCTCGCCGCGTGAAACAACGCCATCGGGCTCTCGTAGTACGGAAACGTCGCTCGATCCGCGCCCCCTTCGATCACCGCGCAGAGCCATCGGCCCGCGGCGGCGCCGCGCTCGTCGGCGCCGAGCAGCCACAGGGCGTTGGCGTTGGCGACAGCGTCGACGTCGTTGGGGCCCTCGCTGCGAATCCACGTGAGAAATCGCCCGCCTTCGTCGCGCGCTCGCGCGAGCGCATCGAGCGTCGGTCCCACGTCGTACAACGGGTTGGTCGAGAGCACCGCCGCCGCGCAGCACGCGGTGGTGTCCACGTCGGGATCGATGCGCCGTCGCACCTTCGGCGTGAAGAATCGCCACGCGCCCGCCTCGCATCCGCGCTCGACAAACTCCGTGGCGCGCGCGCGCAGCTTCGCGATGGGTCGACGGTGAAAGACAAACCCCAGACTCCAGAGCACTTGCGGCGTCGTGAAGTAGTTGGTGTCCGGCGCGCTCACGCCGCCCATGTCCGGCTGCGGCGCGACGATCGACGGAAACTCACCGTCTTCGATCTGCTCGGCGCGCAAGAACGCGATCGCGCGATCGACCGCGCGATCCAATGCGACTGCTCCTCGGGTCGCGAGCTCGTTCATCGGCTCTGCCTCACGTTTTGTTCAGTGATCGCATGAAGCGACGCCCTCTGAAAATACAATGTATTTCGCGTTATCAACGGAGGCCGCGGTCGGCCTGATCGATGGACGCTCACGTCCACACGCGCGACGAAGAGACCGGCTGTTCAGCGATGTGCGCTCCGGGCGTCGACCCACGCGGCGAGCCACTGCGCGGGGCGTGGCTGACGGGCGACCTCGTCGCGCATGAAGCGCACGAAGGCGCGCAGGTTCGAGCCGTGCGCGACGAACGCTCGCTCGAGCAGCGCTCGGTCACCGGAGTATGTGCTGTGCGTGACGAGCTCGGCGTTGTTGAGCGCGACGAGGCTCGCGCGGCGGCGATACGCGCGGGTCTCGAAGGGGATCGCGCGGAGCGCTCGCGTCGATCGCTCGATGATCCGCGCTTTGTCGGAGAGCTTCTCGGGGCGCGCGGCGCGAGTCGCGTACACGGCCTCGAGCTCTCGCGCGAGCGAGCGCAGGTGCGTCTCCCAGCGCTCTTCGTCGCGGTCGAACGCCAGCGTCTCTCGCACGGTGCTCGAATCGGCGCCGTATCGCTGCGTGAGAAAGAGCAGCGACCCACGGTCTCCGACGAACGAGGCGAGGCTCTCGTTGAAGCGCGCCTCGCCGGGGATGAACACGGTCCCGTGCGTGAGCTCGTGGATCACGGTGTTGGCGATCGAGCCGCGAGCGCGATGCAAGATCGGCGAGTAGAGCGGGTCGGGAAACCAGCCTCCGAGGCTGTACGCGTCCACCCCGCGCAGCTGCGTGTCGTACCCGAGCGAGCGCAGTCGATCACGCTCGCGAACGGCGTCGCGACGATCGAAGTAGCCGATGTACGGCAGGCACCCGGCGAACGGAAAGCACCATCGATACGCCTCGAGGCGATCCGCCGGCGCCGCGGCCACGACGTAGCTCACCGCGGGCCGATCCAAGAGCACGACGGACTGGTAGCTCTCGCTCGCCTCGAGGCCGAGCTCGCGCAGCGCGAACTCTCGCGCGAACCACGCGACGCGGAGCCGATCGCGCTGCGCTGCATCGAGGGACGGATCCGCGATGACCGAGGCGATCGATCGACGGCTCAGAAACATCGAGAGCTGTCCAGACGCTTGTCTCAGCTCGTAGCAGGCGGGCAGCGCCGTGAGCGCGAGCGCGAGCGCAGCGAGTCGGGCTTTGAAATTCGAGAGGGCGCGCGTCGACACGAAGAAGCCGTACCATCGCGGATCATGCGCCCGAACAGCTCGATTCGCACTGCTCTCTTCTCGCTCTTGGCGCTCTCGGGAGCGCTCGCGCCGACGACGGACGCTGAGGCGTTTTGCGGCTTCTATGTCGCGGGCAGCAACGCGCGGCTGCTCAACCGCGCGACGATGGTGGCGCTGATGCGCGACGGGCAGCGCACGGTGCTCTCGATGCAGAACGCGTACGAGGGGCCGGTCGAGGACTTCGCGATGGTCGTTCCGGTGCCGATCGTGCTCGAGCGGGCCAACGTGCGAACGCTGCCGCGGGCGGTGTTCGAGCGGCTCGAAGAGCTGACGGCGCCGCGATTGGTCGAGTACTGGGAGCAGGATCCGTGCGCGCAAGACTCGATCGGCCTCGGGGCGCTCGGCACGCTCGGCCGCGGCGCAGGCGGGGGCTCGGGACAGGGCTACGGCAGCGGCGCGGGCGCGCTCGGCGTGCGCATCGAAGCGCAGTTCGAAGTGGGCGAGTACAACATCGTGATCCTGTCCGCGCGCGACTCGGCGGGGCTCGACACGTGGCTCAGGCAAGAGCGGTACAACATTCCGCAAGGGGCCGCGGAGGTGCTCGCGCCGTACGTGCGCGCGGGGATGAAGTTCTTCGTCGCCAAGGTCGACGTGCGACGCGTGCGCTTCGAGAACGGCCGCGCGGTGCTCTCTCCGCTGCGCTTTCACTACGACAGCGAGAGCTTCGCGCTGCCGGTGCGCCTGGGCCTGGTCAACTCTCCAGGCGCGCAGGACCTCATCGTGCACATCCTCGCGAAGAACGAGCGGTACGAAGCCGCCAACCGCCCCAACGCGTTTATCCCCACCAACCTCACCGTCAACGACGGCGTGCGCGGGCAGTTCGCCGAGTTCTACAACTCGCTCTTCGATCGGACGCTCGGCGAGCACCCCGGCGCGGTCGTCACCGAGTACTCGTGGGACTCCGCGAGCTGCGATCCCTGCCCCGTCCCTGCGCTCACCGATAGCGAGCTCGCGACGCTCGGCGCCGACGTGCTGCCTTCGACGAGCTCGGTCGTGCAGCAATCGCAGTCGGGCCCCGGCGCTCCCGCGATGGCGATGGTTCCGATGGCGCGCCTCGCTCCCGCGACGGTGACCGGTCCGCTCGCGCCCGAGGCGGTGCGTCGAGTGATGCTCCGCAACATCAACCAGCTTCGGTTCTGCTACGAGCAAGGGCTCGCCCGAAACCCCAACCTCGTCGGTCGCGTGGTCGAGCGCTTCACCGTCGCGAACAACGGGACCGTGTCCGCTTCGCAGATCGCGCAGACGACGCTCAACGACCGCGCTGTCGAGCAGTGCGTCGCGAGCGCCACTCGTCGATGGATGTTTCCGGCCACCGCTTCGCCGGTCACCGTCGAGGTGCCGATCAACTTCAGCCAAGAGATGCAGAGCGCGCGATTCGCCAGCGGAATCGGCGGAAGATTCAGGTTCGGCGCGCTGCCGGGCTTCGTGCTCACGCGGCTGCACGCGCGCTACGGCAGCGAGCTCAACGACGACCTCGTGTTTCGCCCGGCGAGCGCCGTGCAGGGCGGCCGCGAAGTGCGCGACCCGAACGGCGAGCTCGAGCTCGGCGCGCGCCCCGCGATGTACGGAGGAAACACGTTTCAAGCCCGCTACGCGATCCGTCACGGATGGACAGGGCCCATCCAATGCGCCAACCCGCGGCGCGGCGTCTGGGGTGGACCGCCCGGCGGCGAACGCCCTGCGACGCGCTCTGCGCGCGGCCTCGGCTTCGCGGGCCGAGGGCTCACCGGCGCCGCGCTCAGCTCGTTGATCGCGAGCGGCGCGGACGGCGGGGCGACGCCGTCTCCTGCGATGGACGCGGGCGCGACGAGCGCGCGACCGACGCCCAACAATTCAAGTGCGCCAGCAAGCGCGCCCTCGAGCGCTCCCGCCCCTGCCCGCGCGTCCGGTTGCTCGGTGCCGAGCGGTCACGGGCGCTTCACGCTCGGCTCGTCGCTCGCGGCCCTCGGCCTCGCGATGGTCTCTCTCGCGCGTCGATCGCGCGCGCGGCGCTGATCGCTCAGCGGACGGGCAGCATCATGACGACGGCGTCGTCGTTGCCCATCCCCGTGGTGCCCACGCTCTTTACGCCCACGAGCGCGACGTGCGACGCGGCGGGGTTGAGCGCGACGCCCCAGAAGAAGTCCGAGCCGCCGCCGAGGTCGAAGCGCAATTTGCCCTGCGTTCCGAAGGAGGTGTCGAGCGCTCCGTTGCGGGTGAGCATGGCGAGCGTCGCGTCGGAGTTGCTGTCGCTCGTGCGCGATCCGCCGATGATGAGCACGCGCTCATCCGGCAACACGACGAGCGAGCGGGCGTTGTCGTTGAAGCCCATGAAATCAAAGCGCGCGACGCCGTCCATCCCGTACGAGCGGTCGCGGGTCCCGTTGCCGGTGATGCGCAGCGAGATCCAGTCGAGGTTCTCCATGGTCGAGTTGCGGCCGTAGCCCGCGGTCACAAACGAGGTGCCCTGCGGCGCTGCGGCGTACGCCTCGGTCGCCGCGTTGAGCACGACTTCGTTGTACACGCCGTTGGTGCCGAACGACGGGTTGAGCGCGCCTGCGCTGGTGAGCTCGAACAGCACAGGGTGCGTCACGCTCATCGCGTCCGCGTAGTAGCCGGCGGCCACGATGTTGCCGCTCGGCAGGACGGTGGAGGTGCGGATGTCCGCGCTGCGGTTGTCGATGTCGAGCGAGAAGACGCCGTTGGTGCCGAACGCCATGTCGCGCTGGCCGTCGACCGAGAGGCGAACGACCGCGAAATCGCTGTCGAGCGCGCCCATGCGTCGCTGCGTCGCGCTCACGACGATGCGGCCGTCGCTGTACTGCGAGAGCGACCACATTCCGTCGGCGACGTAGCTCGTGCCGTTCACCGCGCCGTCGCTCAGGTCGAGCGTGACGACGCCCATGGTGCCGAAGGAGTTGTCCTGCGTTCCGTCGGCGTTGAAGCGGGCGAGCGCGACGTTGCGATCCCGCGCGTCCATGGCGCCCGGCGCTTCGACGGTGGCGCCGACGACGATCTTGCCCGAGGGCTGCACGACGATGCCGCGCGCGACTTCGCCATTGGTCCCGACGACGAGGTTGCGCGTGACGAACCCGTTGGTGCCCCACGAGCGATCGATCTGTCCGGTCGCGGTGAACTTCACGAGCAGCGTTCGAAAATCCGCGGTCGCTTCGGTGCTGTCCGAGAGCGTGCCCACCGCGAAGAACGACCCGTCCGTGTTGAACGCCAGGCCGAACAAGCGATCGTGGCCCATCGTCGAGAGGTTGAGGTTCACGGGCATCGTGGGGATGACCGCGCCTCCATCGCTTCCGTCCGCGCCCATCGCCGCGTCCGAACCGCTGCTGCCGTCTTCGACCGCGGTGCTGTCGGGCGTCGAGCTCGCGTCCGCTCGCGAGTCAGCGCCCGTTGCGGCGTCTTGCGCGGCGTCGGGGTTGTTGTTGACCGGAGGGCTGCAGGCCGCGAGCGCGATCAACGAGAGGGAGGCGAGAGAGATTCGGCGGTGGCTCATGGGGTTTGGCTGTCTCGGGCGAAGGGAAGATCGAGGCGTGAGCGACGGGATGTCGCAAACAACTATGAGGGTCGTTATCACAATTGAGATGGAGGTCAACAGGCTCGATCGGCTCGGCGACGCATTCACTTTCGGCGTGCGCGGCGTGCGCGGGGTGCGCTGAGAGGCCGGCGCTCGGCGAGGGCTATTGGCCCGGCCAGCGCCACTCGAGCTCGGCGAAGACCTGGCGATATCCCGCCGCTTGCACGCCCTGCGGAGCGCGGCTGGCGATGTAGACCTGATCGGTGAGGTTGCGGCCGCTGACGGCGAAGGTGAGCCCGGTCGAGCGCCAGGTGTACGCGACGCGCGCGTCGAGCGTGACGTACGTGGGGATCTCGCCGATGAGTCCGTTGCGCGAGCCGCTCTGCGTGTTGTCCTTGTCGGTGAACTGCGACGAGATGAGGTTCACGCTGGTCTGAAGAAGCACGCCCGAGCTGTGCATGAAGCGCAGCTGCGCGTTGAGCATGTGCTGCGGCGCGTACGGAACGCGGTTTCCGATGAACAGCCCCTCGAGCAGCATGGCGACGGGCAAATACGTGTAGTTCACGATGATCGGGAGCTTCACGCTCGGCGGCAAAAAGAACTGCGCCGGGTCGACCGTGACCGAGGCCTCGAGCCCGATGTGCCTCGAGTGGCCGGTGTTGAACCCTGCCGCGCTCACCGCGCCGCCGGACTCGCTGGGCGGGATGATCTGGTTGTCGAACTCGATCCAGAACGCCGCGGCGTCCGCCTCGAGCCATCGGCCCAGGCGAGCGCGCGCGCCGAGCTCGTAGTTCCAGCTGAGCTCGGGGTCGAGGCGCAGGTTGAGGCCCGCGTTCGAGACGGCGTCCTTCGTCCTCGGCGGCGAGAATCCACGGTGAAATCCCCCGTAGACCGTAAACTCTCGGCGCGGCTCGAACGTCACGCCGATGCCCGGGATCAGCGCCCAGACCAACGACTGACCGAACACGTTGACGTCCATCCCGCGCGTCGCGTTCATGCTGTCCGCGACCCGGCTGATCCGTCGATCGCTCGCGAACGTCTCGACGCGAAGCCCCGGCGTGACGTGCAGCTTTCGCCAAAACGAGAAGCGGTTCTGAATCGCCGCGGCGAACGCGTACCCGTTGCGCACCTCTCCGTCGATCGTCTCGCCGCTCACGTCGGTGGGGGTCGTCGTGCGCAGCAAGCGCTCGTCGGCCTGCTCGTAGTGCGCGCGAACGAGCGTCGTGAGCTCGCCCGAGAGAATCGAGTTGGCGCTCCATCGCCAGGTCAATCGCGGCTCGATTCCGCCGACGAGAAAGTGTCGGTCGCGGATCGAAGCGTCCTGCCGAAAGAACAGCGAGCTGCCGTCGTCCGTCGCCATCACGCCCGCGTCTCCGCGCGGACCGCAGCGGGCGAAGGCGTCGCACACGCGCTCGTAGTTCGCTCCAGAGTCCGCGCGCTCGAAGTTTTGCCGACGCCACGCTCGGTGCGTCTCGTAGCCGTACGCCGCGGTGTGCAGCCGCAGCCCCGGCGCGATGATCCAGTCGTGCCAGATCGAGAGCGCGTACCGACGCACCAAGAACCGATCGTGAATGGCAGGGTTGAACGTCGGGTCCGCGGCGAACTGCGCGGTGGTCGGGCCGACGTACGTCGCTCCGGACTGCTCGTCGTAGAAGTCGAACTTCACGTTGAGCGTCGATCGCGCAGAGAAGCGCGCGCGCAGGCGACCGGTCACGTTGGTCACCTGCGCGTCCGGGAGCCTCGGCCCGTTGAAGCGACGGTGCAGGACGTCCAGGCGCACTCCGAGCGCGCCTTGCGTGAGGCCGCCGGCGGCGTGCGCGATGAAGTAGCCGAGGTTTCCGCCGCGGACGTTGGCGAGCGCCATGAGCCCGCGCGGCGGCTCAGCGGAGATGTAATTGATCACCCCGCCGACCGTCTGCGGTCCGAACAGGATCTGCCCGCTTCCGCGCACGACCTCGATGCGGTCCATGCGCTCGATGGGCGGCGAGTAGTACAGCTCCGGCGAGCCGTACGGGTTGAGCGTGAGAGGAATGCCGTCTTCGAGGATCAACACCTTTCGGCTTCGATTGGGATCGAGCCCGCGGATGCTGATGTTCAGGCGCATTCCGAGGCCGTCCTCGGGCACCACGTGCACGCCCGGAACGTTGCGCAGCATGTCGCCCGCGTGCTGCGGACGCACGGCGCGAAGGTCCTCGTTGCGCACGAGCGTGACGCTGCCCGGCGTCTGCTCGAGCGTGCGCGCGAGCGAGCCCATCACGGTCACGCCTTCGTCGCCCTCGGGCTCTGCGGCCTGTGTGGCGCGACGCGGGCCCGGTCGCGCGGGCGGCCGCGAACGAGCGCGACGCGGACCCACAACCACGCCCTCTTCTTCCTCGCCCTGAACGGAGCGAACGACGGGCGTCGGCGCGGCGCTCGAATTCGTGGGTGTGTTTTCAACAACGCCCGCGTCGCTCGTGTTCGCGACGAGGGCGGTCGGCGCTGCGGCGTCCGACGCGGCCGCGACGGAGCCGTCCATCGCGGGCTCGACCGCGCTCGCGGCGTCCGCAGAGAGCGGGGCGCCCGCGTCCGAGCCAGCGTCCTGCGCGAGGGCTGCGCTCGAGGCGAGCGCCACGCACGCGCCCGACGAGAGCGCGCAGAGCAGCGATGCGCTGCGAGAGAGAGATCGATACGACATCGCGCGGCTCAATCCGTGTCGCCTTCGACGCGGCGAAAGCTCAGTTGCAGGGTCATCGCGAACTCGGTCTTCAAGAAGCTCGTGAGGTCGCGGATCGCGTTGTAGGCGGCGGTGACGCGCGCGCGGTCGTTTTCGATCGGGCCCGCGAGGCTGTCGCCGGAGATGGCGTCGACCGCTGCGTCAGCGGCGTCGAATTTCGCGACGAGCTGCGACGAGAGCGTCTGGGCGCCGATGGTCACGAGCAGGTCGTCGAAGCCTCGGTTCGAGCCCGCTGCGCAGCCGAGGACCACGCGACGCGCGCCGCGGAGGTTGTTGCGAACGTTGACGCGCGAGCGATTGGCGTACGGCGACTCGAGTGCGCCGAGGCAGGTCTCGCTCTCGCAGTTGAGGATTCCGAGCGGCGTCGCGAGGCGCGTGTCCTTGGTGTCCGTGTCCAAGTGCAGCGGGCCGTTGGCGACGGCGTTGAGCGCGGACTGCTGGGTCTCGAAGAGCGCGCTGCCGCGGCCGGCGTCGACGAGCGTGCGCTGAAAGCCCTGCGGGCTGTTCCACGCGGCGACGAGCGTCTGCGCGGCGCTGGCGACCTGCTCGCTGACGACGCGGGCGTACTTCGCGCGGCGCGCGACGAGCTCTTGCGCCGAGAGCGCGGCCCACGCGCCGTTGGTGTTGATCGCGTGATCCGGCGGGCAGACGTTGTTCGCCTCCGTCGAGAAGAGCAGAAACTCGATCGCCGCGAGGGTTCGCACGTTGATGGCCGCCGTCGCGAAGGCGGGCGCCTCGAAGCCGCGCGTGACGAGCTGCTCTTCGATGTAGCAGCGGTTGTGCTCGGGCCAGCCGTAGATCTCTGCGCGCAGCGCCTGGCCTCCGGGGTCCGTTCGATCCGCGGTCGGGCCGAAGCGCAAGAGCTCTGCCTCTTGCCACAGGTCGAACGCGCGGATGAACGCCGCGCGCGCCGCGTCGCGATTGGCCTCGGTGGGCGCCGCCTCGTACGCGCGTGCGGCGGTGACGAGCGCGTCCATCGCCGCTTGAAAACTGGTGTTCACCTCGCCCGTGCACGTCGCGATGGACTGCAAGAGCGCCGCGCGGTCGTACGGCTCGGCGAAGGGCACGCAGCCGCTCACGACGAGCGCCGCGCCCGAGAGCGCCGCGCGAAGGCCGAGGCCCTTGGACGAGCGCGAGCGCAGCTCGGACTGAGAAGACGCGCGCGCGAAGAGCCACTGAAACGGCTCGATCACGAGCGCGAGGGCGCTCTGCGATTGCCGGTCATTTCGCAGGCCGAACCGGAGGCGCTCGGGGCGGCTCGTGGTGGTGTACAGCGTGCGAAAGAGCCGGTCCCACAGGGCGAAGACGGTCCCGAAGTTCTTGTCCTGGTGGCGCTCGGCGACCGAGTGATGGACCTGGTGCTGCGCGGGGCTGAGCAGCCAGCGCTCGAGGCGAGGACCAAACGAGAGCCAGACGTGCGAGTGGCGAAGGTTCGCTCCCGAGAGCGTCCAGAGCAGTCCGAGCGCGTCCACGGAGAAGAGCTGCCAGCCGCGCACCGAAGCGCCGAAGAGCCAGACGAACAGCCCTGTGATCGCGCCGGTCACGAGCGCGCCGCGCGCGCGGTTGAGCGCGGACTCGACCGGGTGCGTGCGATACAGCGTGACGGGCGTGAGCACCTCGGCGCTGTGATGCACGCGGTGAAACGCCCAGAGCGCCGGGACCTTGTGCAAGAGCCAGTGCAGAAAGAACCGGCTGAAGTCCTCGACGACGAACGCGCTCACGGTGAAGAGCGCCGTCACGAGCCACATGGGAGCGCGCAGCTCTGCGGGGGCGCCCACGGTGGCGCGCAGCGCGGTGATCACGAGCCCCGCGACGACGATCGCGGACAGGCCGGTGACCGACGCGGTGGCCGCGCGCAGGAGGGCTTTGAGCGCGACGAGCTGGTAGTCCGCGCGCGCCGAGCGGTGCAGCCACACGCGGGGCTCGACGACGGAGCGGGCGGCGTTGAGCGCGCTCGCTCCGCGGGCCATCGCGACGATCCACGCGAGCAGCGCCGCGCTCGCGACGAACGGAACCCACAGGCGCCGCGACGGATCGATCAAGTGCGTGACGGGCTCGAAGAGCGCCGAGAAGCTCGAATACCAGCGAGGATCAACCATCTCTCCAACCTCGAAACCAGGAGGGAATCAGTTCGCCGAAATTGATACTGATTCTCATTAAGGTCGAAGTTGTATCCTCCGCGCGCGACGAACGCAACCGTTCGCGAACGACCGACGCGCGTGCTCGCCGGACGGCCCTGGCGTCCGCGAAAACACCGCGCCTCGCGGATGCGGAGCGTCGCTCAGCGAGCGGGCGAAGCGCCGTCGAGCGTCGCGAGCTTCTCGGGGTTGCGATGCGTGTGCACCGAGAACACGCGGGCGCCGTCGGTCTCGATCACGAGCGTGGTCTCGACGCCGTGCGCGCCGTCCACCACGAGCGCGGGCCAGCCGTTGAGCTCGACCAGCCGAGCGAGCGGCGCGCTGGCCCCTTTGCGAGCGAGGCCGACGAGCAGCCGCGCGCAGTGATCGGGGCCCTCGACGACGTTGCGAGCGGCCTTCGCGCGCCCTCCGCTGTCGGAGACGACGACCACCTCGGGCGCGAGCAGCTCGATCAGGGTCTCGACGTCGCCCGTGGCGATCGCCTGCGAAAACGCGGCGAGGACGGCGAGGTGTCGCCCGCGATCGGCCGCGTATTTCGGGCGCTTCGCGCGCAGGTGCTCTCGCGCTCGGTGCAGCGACTGGCGGCAGGACTCGGGCGATCGGTCGAGCATCGCGGCGACCTCGTCGTGCTCGTACTCGAAGACGTCGTGCAGCAAGAGCACCGCGCGCTCGACCGGCGAGAGCGCTTCGAGCACCAGCAAAAACGCGCTCGAAACAGACTCGGCCATCGCGCTCTTGGATGAAGGGTCGCTCTCGAAATCGGTCACGAGCGGGTCCGGGAGCCACGGTCCCACGTAGGTCTCTCGGCGCGCGCGCGCCGAGCGCTGCAGGTCGATCGCGAGCCGCACGAGGACCGTGGTGAGCCAACCGCCCACGTTGTCGAGCGCCTCGACGTCCGCGGCGGTGAAGCGAAGCCAGCACTCGCTGACGAGCTCGTCGGCGTCTGCGCGCGAGCCGGTCATGCGAAAGGCGATCGCGAAGAGACGGGCGCGGTGGGATTCGAAGAGGTCAGCGTTCACGATGCGGTCTGCGCGGCGATCGTTGGGACGGACTTGGGCGAGAGCCAACGGTACGCGAAGCGCCGCGAGGCCTCGGCGCGGATCGACCATGTCGTGTAGCGAACGATCGCTTCTTTGAGCCAGATCGCGAGGCGCCCGGTGAGCACGCGGCCCTCGGGCGCGCGCCCGTCGCGATAGGACTGGATCACCGCTTGCGAGCGGCCGAGGCTCACGCAGACCCCGGTGTCGCGATAGCGAAACGGCTCGGGCGCGCGCTGCGAGAGCTCGGCGTACAAGACGTCCGCGCAGTGCGCGGCGAGCGGCATCGCGGTCTTGCACGACTTGTGAAGGGCCTCGTGTCCCTCGACGGAAGCGGCGTCGCCGATGACCGAGATGGCGCTGTCGGTGACCGAGCGGAGCCACGGATCGACCCGAGCGAACCCCGCGCGATCGACGGCGAGACCCAGCGAGGCGAGCTCACCGGGCGCGGCGAAGCCGGCGCAGTTGAGCGCCAGGTCGCACGGGATGGACGCGTCGTCGGTGACGATCGCGCCGCGCTCGAACGCGCGCACCGCGAGCCCCGAGCGCACGCGCACGCCGAGCGCCTCGAGCGTCGAGCGGGCGTGTCGCCGAGCCGGCTCGGAGAGCATCGGCGCGAACTGCCCGCGAAACACGAGAGAGACGTCGAGCTCGGGTCGGGCCTCGCGCAGCTCGCTGGCGGCCTCGATGCCGGTGAGCCCCGCGCCGATCACGACGATATGACCGGCGGTCATGCTGAGAATATTCTCGCGAACTTGGACAGCGCGGTCGAAGTCGAGCGCGTGTTCGAGCGCGCCGGGGATGCGACGATCCGTGCGCGAACCGAGCGCGAGGACGAGCCGGTCGTACTCGAGGGACTGATCGCCGACGAGCGCGCGCTTGCGCTCGCGGTCGATCGCTGCGAGCGAACCGCGCACGAAATGAACTCCGTGCGCGCGGAGCATGGGCGCGAGCTCGTGCGCGGGAGCGGGCGCGCCTCGGATGAACTCGTGCAGCCGGACGCGCTCGACGAAGCGGTCCGAGCGGTCTACGACGGTGATCTCCGCGCGCTCGCGGCAGAGCCGGCGGAGCCGAAACGCGCACATCAAACCCGCATACCCGGCGCCGACGATCACAATCTTCATGCTTCACCTCTCGATTTCGAGCGAGAGACGAGGCAGCGCGGCGGCGCGTGACGAGAAAAAGAAGGGACATCGCGGGTCGCTTTTCGCCGGTCGCGACGAGAGCTGCCATGATCGCGGCGATGGAGACGGTGGCGTTCGAGTCGCTGCTCGAGCTTCCGCGGCTGCGCGTCGGCTCGGCGGGCGCGGTCATGGTGACTTACTTCGACGGGCTCGGAGAGCTCTCGGGGGTGATGCGCGTGCAGCAGACCGCGCTCGCGCTCGCGCGAAAGCGGGCTCGTCCGGTCGGATCGATCGTCATCGTCGGCGACGGAAAGAGCACAGTGAACGGCGGCGACAACTCCGCGCGCAGCGAATTCATGCGGCTGATGAAAGAGGTCGACGCGCACATCTTCGCGACGTCCGTGGTGATCGCTAGCCAAGGCTTCGGCGGCGCCGCGCTGCGCGCGTTTGTCTCGGGCGTCGCGCTTGCCGCGAGGCCACCATACCCGCTTCGGGTGTTCGACGCGTTTGCGAGCGCGCGGGACTGGATGCTCTCGCAGCCGAGCATCGTCGCCGAACGCGGGGCGCTGACCCGAGCGCTCGACGAAGGGTACAGCGGTTATGCGAGGGCGTTTGCGGGGTCTTGAGATCTTCGCGGCCCGCCGCCGATCCACAGACGCACGCGCCGAGCCGTGCGGGATGCGGTGGCGTACATTTGCGGAACCCACGTCGCGAGCGGTTCGGGGATCGGAGCTCGACGCTCGAGCAGTTTCACCCGCATCGCCGCGTGGTACATTCGCACCATGAATCGCTCAGCGCTCTGCATGGCCCTCGGCTCGCTGCTCGTCGCGGGGTGCGCTCCGCTCAACGTCGCGGGGACGTACTCGGGCGCGGTCACCAACCGCGACAACGGTTGCATGCTCAGCAACTACAACGTCGGCGACATGACCTCGGGGATCAACATGGTCGTCACCCAGAGCGGCTCGGACGTGACCGTGGACGTTCAGGGACTGGCGGGCGTCGCGCTCTCGCTCTTCACCGCCAACCCCGATCCGATGCGCGGGACCGCGACGCCCGTCGGCTTCTCGGTCAGCAAAATCGGCCGCAACGGAACGACCAGCGGCGACTGCACCTACAACACCGTCGTCGAAGCGAACGGCACGCTCAACGGCGATTCGCTCTCGGGCACCGTGACCTACCGCTATCAAGTCACCAACGCCGCCGCGTGCGGCTTTCGCGCGACCTGCCGCACCGAGCAGAGCTTCGCCTTCGTTCGACCGCCGCGGTAGTCATCGCTCGCTTTGATTTCGGCGCTGGTATTCAAGCGGCGCCGCGCCATCCCGCGCGCGATCCCCCGGGCGCTGCTATCGTCCTTCACCGTGCCGCTCGCTTCGATCGCCATCCTCGCGACGATCTTCTTCGGACTTCCCATCGCCGTCGCGCGCATCGTCGCCTCGAGCGCCGACGCCCTCGTCGCGTGGCCCGAGTGCTACTTCGTGACCGGGGAGCGCGACGAGCGAGCGCGGCTTCCCCGCTTCGCCGCGGGCTATCCGTGGTCGATCACGATCGTCGCGGCGCCGCTGGTGATGATCGCGTTCATGTGGGCCATCGCCTCGGTCTTCGAGGGCAAGGCGCTCGTCGGCGCGTGGCTGCACGGAGAGCTCGCTGCGCCGCTTCTGCTCGCGCTCGGCCTCACGGCGCTGCGAGCGCTCGCGGCGACGATGGCCTCGTTGGGTGCGTTCGACCGCAACGGGCGCGGCGTGCTCGGCGGACTGACGCTCGGAGCGCTGCTCGACGTCGCGGTGCTCGCGATCCCCGTGCAGGTCTCGAGCAACCGACGCGAGGACGCGACGGTCGCCCTGTTGTCCCTCGGATTCACGCTCTCGGTCGCCATCGTATACGCCATCGAAGACGCTCGACGCCGCGACCGAGCTGCGTGACGGCTCGCCCAACGGTGCTGCTGCGCTACTCAGCGTTGCGCGCAACGCCGTCGTGAGGTGCGTCGAGCGCCGTGCTCTGAACGGAAGGGGCTTCGTTCGGCGCGGGATCGACGCGCGTTCGCGCGGCAAATCGAGTGGCGAGCGAAGGAGCGACCGCGTCGAGCCACGCCCTTCCGCTCGGCCAGCGCGCCAGCGCCTCGCGGACGAAGTCCTCGTGCGCCGGATCATCGATGGCGAGCGCGGCGTGCGCGAGCAGCGTCGGGTACGCATCGAGGCTGACCGTCGCGCACAGCTCGGCCCACGCGCGGAGGTCGTCGCGCCCTTCTCGAAGCGCGCGGAGCAAACGAAGGATGGCGATCGACTCGCGTTGAAGCTCCGATCGCTCGTCGAAGAGTCCAGCGTAGCGCTCGGCCTCGTCGAACTCTCCCCGCGCGGCGCGGCAGAGCACGAGCGCGCGAACCGCATCCGCACGCAGGAGCCACGCTTCGCCGTCGAGCGCGCTCTCGGAGTCGAGCCGCGCCAGGCATCGCTCGGCCCAGGTTTGCGCGGCGCCGAGCTGCCCGTCGTCGAGCGCGAGATCGCAGAGCAACGCGCACGCGCGGCTCGAAATCGCGTTGTCAGCGTTGCGCGCGATCCACTCGAGCTCACCGCGAACGTCCGTGTTCGCGCGGGTCCACACAGCGCGTTTCAATGCTACGAGCTGCCTGCGCTGACGGTCGCTCTCATTCGGGTGCGCGCGCGCTTCCACGCGCCAGACCGCGAGACCGAGGAGGCCCAGCGTGAAGGCCGCGGCCGTCAACGCCTCGAAGTCCCACGAGAACGCGAGACACACGAGGCCCAACGCCCAGACGAGCGGCGCCCTCCGCGGAGGCTCGGGCCTCGACTCGATCGGGTCGGGCAGCGTCAACGGAGCCTCTGTCACAGCGGGCTCGAGCATCGAGCGCTGCGCGACCGTGAGCGGAGCCACGAGCGTCGGCGCGAAACAGAACGCAGGAAACTCGCTCTCCAACGCCGCATCGAGCGCGCAGCCCGCCCCTCGCGAGCCTCCTCGATCGTGGGGCAACGGGCGATCACCGCCGCTGCGAGCGGTGAGCATCGCGAGCGCGATCACACGCACTTCGCGCGTCGATCGCAGGACGGCCGGGAGCGAAGCGCGCACATACTCTCGCGCCTGATCGAGGTGCCCCGCGCGCAACAACCACAGCGCGTGCGCGACGACGATCGCACCGACGCTGTCGTCGAACGCGTCAGCCTCCGCCTTCGACCGGCTCCACGCATCGAGCGCCTCGCGGCTCGCTTCGACCCGTCCCGCCAGCGCGTTGGCGAACGCCGAACTGCCGCACAGCGCGCGGCGAGCGCGCAGTCCCGTCCCGCCGATCGTGGCGCGACTTCGCAACGCTTCACTGCTGAGCAGCGCGTAGCGATCGAGGTCGCCGTTCGTGAAGGCGTCGAGCGTCGCGATCCGCCAGAAGTGACCGTCGAAGAGCAACTCGCGCTTCTTCGTCGCGACCGTGCGATCGACCTCGAGCCGCGCCGCCTGCGGGTCCGATTCGAACGCCGCGCGCAGTTTCATCGCGCCCCGCTGCTGACGCCACCAGGTGAAGAAAAACACCGCGTACAGCGCATACACGGTCGCGACGATCGCCGCGCCGATGCGTCCAAACCCCGTCGCGATCGCGCCCACCACCATCGAGACGACGACCGCTCCCGCGACGAGGACACGTCCTCGCCCGCTCGGCTGTCCGAGCGCTGTCCGCCCCTTCTCTGCCATGGCGCTGACTATCGCGTCCGACGCGTCATTGCATCAAGCGCCGCAGTTCGCGCACCCTCGGGCGCGCGATGTTCGTCCTGGTCGACTTGTCGGGCTCACCGCTGCTCTGCGCGCGCTGCGCGACGCCCATCACCGCGATGGCCCTGCGCCGCTATCGCCGCCCGGCGCACTATCACATCGACTGCGCGATCGACGTCGACGCAGAGCTCGCCCGCTCGACGCTCGACGACGCGCAAACCTCGTTCGAAGGACTCGAGGCGCTCGCGAGCCTCGCGCGCGCACGGTGCGCGGCGCGCGCAGACGCCAACCGACTCACCAAGAAGCACAAGAACCTCGAGCCCGTCGAGCCAGCGCGCGATCGGCAAGGACGCCCGCGGGTGCGCGTCGTGTGTTGGCACTCGACCGAGGGAAGCACGCGCGCGCCGGGCCGCGGCTGCTTCGACTCGTCGACCTTCGGCGAAGACAGCACGCTCACCTCTTCGATCCGCGAGTACGTGTTCGTCGCGCATCGAAAGAGCGCGGATTTGCGCATCGATCCGTCGCAGCCGTGGGTCGCCGGCGCGTATTGGCAGGACGCGAGCGCCAGGGTTTCTCCAGGCAATCCGAAGCTCGTCGAGTGGAAGGCGCTCTCGCTCCCCTCGCCCGTCCTGGTCATCGTCGGAAGCGAAGCCGAAGACCAAAGCAAGTGCGACGCGCTCGCGATCCGGCTGCGCGCCCTCGTCGAGAAATCCGGCTTCAACCCCGACGAGTGCCCCGTGGTGTGCGGGACGCGCGACGACGAGGCGTTTCGCGAGCGGTTGAGGCTCGCCCTCGACGCGCAGTCGACCAACGTCTCGAGCTCGACCGTCGAGCGAAAGCACGAGCGCGTGGGCGAGACGCTGGACGCGCTCATCGACGAAGGGCGCGCCGAGGCGATCGTGCTCGCCGTCAGCACCGCGGCGAAGGCGTATCGCTCTGCGCGCGTGCCGGAGAAAGCGCGGACGCTCGCGGCGATCGAGCGCGCGCTCGTGGCGCATCCCGAGCTCGCCGACAAGGTGCTCACGCCGCTCACGCGAAGCCGCGTCCCGCTTCCGCGCGAGCGCATCGCGGCGATCATCGCGGCGATGATCGCGATGCCCACCCTCCCGGCGCGGCTCGAAGACTGGCTTCGACTCTGGCGCGACAGCCTCGGAGAGACCGACGGACTCCGCGCGGCGATCCGCGCGCAAATCGACGCCGATCCCTCGTCGGTCAAAGCCGAGGGGCTGCGCGCGGCGATGGCGCGCGTCCGGCTCGCCATCGACCTGTGAGCGACGCGCGACCGGCGACGACGGTGCCGCGAGCGCTCAGCGCGCGAGCGCGCGAGCGAGGTTGTCCTTCGCGCGAGCCTCGAGCCGCTCGAACATGATCGGCGACTGAAAGATCCGAGCGCGCTCGGCGAACCCCGCGAGCACGCGCCGCCTGCCAGCGCGGTACACCTCGTCGGGGACCCAGTGATATTCCTCGCGGATCTGCTGTTCGTACTCGGCGAAGCGCCGCTCGTCCGCGCCGAGGATCGAGAGGTCGACGTCGAGCATCAGGCGCGCGTCGTCCGTGTCCGCGACGTGTGACTTGGTGGCGAGGATCATCGCGCGCACTCGCTCGATCGCAGCGCCGTCCGCGCCGTCGACGGCCGAGAGCAACGCGACCGCGCGCTCGGCGCTCACTTCTTCGTTGTCCGACCGCGTCGTGTCGTACGCGAGGTCGTGAAAGAACAGCGCGAGCTCGACCTCGAGCGGTCGAACGAGCGCTCCGTCGAGCGCGGGGTCGTCGAGCCAACGCAGGCACTCGGACAAGTGCTGCAGCGAGTGGTAGCGACGGTGAGGCTCGCTCCACGCCTCGCGCACGGCGTCGCACAGCGCGCGCACCGCGGGCTCGCTCGCGAACGCGTCGCCATCGACCGACTCTGCGCGAGAGAGGATCGCGCCCCAGCGCACCGCGTGCTCGAGGCGCTCGAACGGAAGCACGAAGCGCGGCAATGGTGCGTCAGGAGCGAGCGAGAGCGAGGTGTTCCAGTGAAACTTCAGCTCCCACTCGTCGCAGAACGCCCAGTGAAAACAGTGCCCGCAGAGCATTCGTGTATAGCCGGGCGGGGTGAGCTCGTCGTCGCTCGCCGATGCGTCGGTCGAGCCGCAGCTCGGGCAAAACACCACCGTTCGACGTGCGATTGTCATGGAGGGTCGCAGTCTACACCGCCAGGACGCGACTACACTCCGAGGCGATGGACTCAGGCTTCGACCGCGCGCCGTTCTGGATCGCGATGCTCTCGGCGATCGTCCTCGTCGGACCGTACTGGTTCAAGGTCTTCTTGGGAGCGGTCAACGAGATGGTCTTCGCCGACGCGTTGAACAAGGTCCTGCGCGCCGGCGACGTCGCGCGGGCCAAGAAGCTCTTGAGCGTCGTCAACGCGCCGCTGGGCGACGCGACGATGGCGGCGTTTGCGACGGTCCTCGATCAATCCGTCTTGCGAAGACAAGACGCCGAGGACTACCGCACCGCCGGCGCGACGACCGATCCCGAGACCGTGAAGCGACGGTTGACCGCCACGTTCACCGAGACCTTCGATCGCGCGCGAACGAAGCGCTGGCCGTATCGAATCGCCGCGGCGATCGGCGCGCTCGTCCACCTCGTCGTCGTCGTCGAGCTCGCGCGACGCAGGATGCTCGAGCCGCCGCTGTTCGGCTCGCTGATCGCGCTCGCCGTCGCCTTCGGCGCGCTTCGACAGGACGTGACCGAGCGGCGCAAGTCGCTCGCGGCATTCGCTGCGCTGCAAGAGGCGCTGTACGCGCGCGCGATGGACCCCAACGCCCCGCCATCGCCGCGGGTTACCGCGAAGGCCTCTCTCATCATCGAAGCGCCCGGAGCGCCGCTGCACGAGGTCGCCATCGATGAGCCTGTCATCAAGATCGGCCGCGCGCCCAACGCGCAGGTGTTGCTCGAGGACGAGCGCGTCGCGCGCATGCACGCCGTGATCGAGAACGACGACGGAGCATTTTCGATCATCGACCTCGGCGCCGCCGCTGGGACGCAAGTGAACGGAGCGTCGGTCAACAAGAGCCCGCTGCGCGACGGCGATCGCATCACGATCGGGCCGTATACGCTCACCGTGCGCCTGCGCGCGTAGCGCGCGTGGTCAGGACGGGGCGGGCACGATCGCGGTAGATTCGCGCGCGATGACCGACGGTCCCAGTGGGTTTCGAAGCATCGACGAGCAGGCCCTGGTCGAGGCCGCGCGACAGCGCGCCAACGCGGCGTACGGAGCGCTGATGACCGCGGCGAAACAAGCGCACGTCGCCAACGCCTCGCTCGTCACGCAAGGGTTCGATCTGTTGCAAGTGGGGACGTTTTCGCCGCCCACGGTCGCGCCCAACGCGAGCCCCGCGGACGCCGTGCGGCTGCTCGACGGACAGACGCAGTGGTATCAGAGCGAGACCGCGCGGCTCGAGCAGCTGCTCTCCAACGCGCAGCGAACGCTCGCGCGGGTCAACGAGCCCGCGGCTCCGCTCGCGCCGGGTCCGCGCCCGGTTCCGCTGGCGATGGTGATCGCGGAGCTGGTGCGCGTTCCGTGGACGTGGATGCGGTGGCTATTGTTTCCGCCGTTTACGATGTTGGCGGGCGTGCTCGTGGGGGTGGCCACGACGAGCTCGCCGATCGCAGGTACCGCGGCGCTCTCGTTGCTGCTCGTCGCGCTCTGGGTCTACGGGATCGGCGTCGGACTGCAGCGCGTTCGCCTGCTCGCGATCGGAGAGGTCGCCACGGTCCTTCAGAAGACCGAGCGCTTCGGCGCCGCGCGCAACCGCAACGTCCCGATGCTCCGCGCCCGCGGATGGAACGTCTCAGTCGAGTCCTACTCGGGCATGAGCAAGAAGACCGACCTCGTCGTGCAGAGCTCGAAGGGCGTGATCGGAAAGCTCACCGTCAGCCACGGCCCCACGTTCGACGGCGTTGTTCTCGTCGACCCCGACACGGGCAAGGGCTGCAGCAACCTCGAGTTCGGCTCGACGCCGCAGCCCGACGCGAACGGCCAGTGGAAATCCAGCCTCTCCGCGCGCACCTGGCTCACCACCATCGCCGCCCTGTGCATGACCGCGGGCTTCATCGGCTTGCTCATCGCCATCGCCACAGGCGAGCTCGTGATCGTCGGTTGAAGCGAAGCGCGCGGTGTACCATCGCGCGCATGAGTCACGGCTGGACCGATGAGATCTCCGCCACGCTGCGGGGAGTGAGCAAGAAGGCGACGGGCGAAGCAGCGCTGCCGACAGGGACCGTGGGCTTCGCGTTTCCCGCGCACCAAGACGGGCCCGACGACGCGGTGCGAGACACGCCCGAGCACCTGCTCGCGGCCTCGGCGAGCGCGTGTTGGTTGCTCACGTGGGGCCTGGTCGCTGAGAAGTTTCGGCTCGACGTCGTCTCGTCGACGGTGACCACGCGCGTGAGCGTGATCCCCGACGGTCCGGGGTTGAAGATCGACGCGATCGTGGTCGAGCCCGTCGTCGAAATCCGCGGAGCGCAGAGCGAGCTCGAGGCGAAGGTGCTCAAGGCCGTCGAGGTCTCCTCGCGCGGCTGCATCGTCGAGAAGGCGCTCAAGCCCGGCGTCCGTGAGTACGCCGTTCGTCCGACGATTCGCTGGATCGCGCCATGACCGACGCCGCGATCGAGCAAGTCGACGCCCTGCTCATCGGCGCGGGGATCATGAGCGCCACCGTCGCGACGCTGCTCAAAGAGCTCGACCCGAGCCTGCGCATCGTCGTGTTCGAGCGACTCACCCGTGTGGCGGGCGAGAGCACCGACGCGCGCAACAACGCGGGCACCGGGCACGCGGCGCTCTGCGAGCTCAACTACACGCCCGAGAAGAGCGACGGCAGCATCGACGCGTCCAAGGCCTTCAAGATCATGGAGGCGTTCGAGGTCTCCAAGCAGCTCTGGTCGTACCTGGTCGAGCGAGGGATGGTTGCGAGCGGCGCGGATTTCATCCGGTCGGTGCCGCACATGTCCTTCGTGACGGGCGAGAGCGACGTCGCGTTTTTGCGAAAGCGGTTCGCAGCGCTGCAAGCGAACCCGCTGTTCGCGGGGATGGAGTTCAGCGAAGACCCCGAGACGCTCGCGCGGTGGATGCCCCTGGTGATGAGCGGCCGAAGCGCGGCAGAGCCCGTGGCCGCGACGCGATCGACGCTCGGGACCGACGTGGACTTCGGCGCCCTCGCCCGCGCGATGTTCGCCAGGCTCGAGAAGCTTCCGGGCTTCGACCTGTACCTCGACCACGACGTGCGCGCGCTCGAGCAAGACAGCGATCGGCTGTGGCACGTGAAGGTGCAGGACGAAGAGCTCGACGCGCCGCTGAAGTATCGGGCGAAGTTCGTCTTCATCGGCGCGGGCGGCGCGGCGATCGACCTGCTCGACGCGTCGGACATCGTCGAGGGACAAGGGTACGGAGGCTTTCCTGTGAGCGGGATGTGGCTGGTGTGCCGCAACCGCGCGGTGATCGAGAAGCACCACGCGAAGGTCTACGGAAAGGCCAAGCTCGGCGCGCCGCCCATGTCCGTCCCGCACCTCGACTCGCGCTTCATCGACGGAAATCGCGAGCTCTTGTTCGGCCCCTTCGCTGGCTTCTCGACGAAGTTCTTGAAAGAGGGCTCGTACCTGGACATGCCGACGTCGGTGACGGCAGACAACATCTTGCCGATGTTGCACGCAGGGATCCGCAACGTACCGCTCACGGTGTACCTGATCGAGCAGGTGCTGCAGAGCATGGACGATCGGATGAACGCGCTGCGCGAGTTCGTCGCCGACGCGCGCGAAGAAGACTGGACCCTCGAGGTCGCAGGACAGCGCGTGCAGGTCATCAAGAAGGACGACGAGGTCGGCGGCAAGCTCGAGTTCGGAACGGAGATCGTCTCGGCCAAAGACAACACCCTCGCCGCGCTGCTCGGCGCGTCGCCCGGCGCGTCCACCTCGGTCTCGGTGGCGTTGGACCTGCTCGAAGACTGCTTTCCTGAGCGGATGCAGAGCGACGCGTGGCGCGCGAAGCTCGCGGAGATCATCCCGTCCTACCGCAGCAAGCTCGCGCAAGACCCTGCGCTCACGGCGCGCGTGCGCGAGAAGGCCCGACGCGTGCTCGGGCTCGAAGGTTGAGCGACGTGGGCACGGGCAAGCGCAAGAGCGAGAGCGAGGGTCTCACCGCGCACGCCGTGCAGCGCGCGCTCGACGCGGTCGCCGATGGAGGCAAAGCGAAGGAGCTCGCGCGGTTCTTCAAGACCGAGCCCGGCGGCTACGGCGAAGGCGACGTGTTCATCGGCGTGAAGGTCCCCGATCAACGCGTGATCGCGAAGCGCTTCGCGGCGCTGCCGCTCGACGCGTGCGAAGAGCTGCTGCGCTCGCCCGTGCACGAGCACCGACTCACGGCGCTGCTCATCATGGTGGCGCAGTTCGAGAAGGCCAAAGGCGACGAGGCGCAGCGCACCCGCGACGCGATCGCGCGGCGCTACCTCGGCAACCTCGACCGCGTGAACAACTGGGACCTCGTCGACTCGAGCGCGCACTTCATCCTCGGGGCGAGCGCGTTTTCTCAGGGCAAGTTTCTCGACGAGCTGCGCGAGCTCGCGCGCAGCGACGACCTCTGGCGACGGCGCGTCGCGGTGATCTCGA
>JAXLYJ010000004.1:0-507734 GCA_046351515.1 Polyangiales bacterium | reverse complement strand
CGAGCGAGCTCGACGGCGAGGGCCGCGGCGCGACGGGCGAGCGCGGCGTCGTTCGCGCGAAACACCGTGCAGAGGCGCGGGTGCTCGGCGAGGTAGCGGTCGAGCGGCTCGGCCGCCAGGACGAAGGTGGTATCCGGCCCGGTCGCGTGAACGAGCGTGTTGTCCCCGGCGTAGATCGCTGCGTGGCAGGCCCAGGCGGCGGGCACTCCCGCGAAGCGGTCGGAGAAGAGCGCCGCGCCGAGGACGTTGAGGATCGAGACGACGTCCGAGCAGAGGCGCTCTTTGCACTCGCGCTCGAAGACGCCGAACAGCAGGACGTCACCCGGCTGCAACGCAGCGACGGACAAGCGCGCGTGCACGGGCGGGGGCTGCGCGTTCGAGCGCGCGACGAGCGAAGGGGACATCGCGCGGAGCCCCACAGCACCGCGCGTGCCGCGGGATTCCCAGCGCCTTCGTACGATGGATACCCTGAATTTTCTCTCGCAGAGTGAGACGTCACGGGCGGCTCACCGCGCGTTGTTCAGCCGCGGTGTCCCCGCCGGGTTGTTCAACGCAACAAGCGGGGTTGGTCCGTTGGACGTTCAGCGATCAGCCGCCATCCATCGGCGCGCTCGCGTCGGCCGTCGCGCCATCGGACGCGCCTCCATCGCGACCGCTCGGCGCGCACGCGACCGGAACGCACCCTGCGCGTCCAGGCTCTCCGATGCACGCGGCGCCCGAGCCGCAATCGGTGTCCGTCGAGCACGGGCGGAGGCACCAACCCCACGAAGGGTTGGACGGGTCGAAATCCGCAGAGCAGATCGGCGCGCGAGCGGCGCGCCCGCACTGTCCTCCGCCGGGGGTGCAATAGCGTCCGACGCCGTACTCGTTGCCCGTGTTGCAAGGACGGACGCAGTTGTCTCCGGGTGCGGGCGGCGCCGAGCAACCGCCATTGCCGCCACCGTCCACGGAGGCGTCGCGCGCTCCAGCATCGACGCCTCCGCGGGTCTCGATCGGCGTCCCGCAGGTGAGAAACCCGCGCGCGGGGTAGTAGTACATGAGCGACGCGCACATCTCCTGGGGAAACACGAGCGGTTCGCGCGTCGTGTTCATCCAGTCGCACGACTGCAAGAGTCGATCGCCCGCGTTCAACACCAGCGGGCTGCCGACGGGAAAGTACCGAACCGGCGGGTTGTTCTTGAGCGAGATCCCGCCCATCTCGTCGTAGATGGTCTCGCGCGTCGAGCCGCCCGCGCGCTCGAGCTCGACGCGAAAGCGCGTCCCCCACTCGTGGGTGTGGCCACGAATCGAGAGCAATTGCGTGCGCTCGGTGACCCTGCACTCGACGGTGCGTCCGTACGGGGCCATCGGCGGAATCTCGAACGACCCGTCGTTGATCGCCATCGGGTCCGCGAGCTCGCGAATGGTCCCGTCTCTCGCCGGCACCACCACGAGCGCATCCTTCACGGTCCGCGCTTGCGCTTCGAGGTTGAGGTAGTGCGACTGCAGAACGAGCTGCGCCCCGCGGGGAATCTTGATTCCCACCCCCTCGGGCAACCGAAGCGCCTGCTCCAAGCTCTCTTCACCGCCGCCGATGAAGCGCAAGTTCGTCATCTCTTGCTCGGTGCACTCGTGCGGCGCGGTGCTCTCGACGGGGCGCTCGAAGTAGAACAGCACCAGGTGGTGTCCGCCGAGCAGCTGGTAGCTGTGCAGCTCGCGCGTGGTGATGTCGCGGTCGAGCGTGATCGTCGTCGGGTAGCAGTACAGCGCCTCTTGGCCCGCGGCGACGGTGAACTCTGGCGTCTCGACGAGCAGCGCGCCTTCGGGCACCGGCGGCCGAACGTACACTCGCGAAGTAGCGTAGCCCGAGTCCGCGCCGGCGTCGGAGTTGCTGCGAGTCCCGCTGCACGCGGCGAGCGCCAACAGCGCGGCGACGAGGCTGTGCGTCGTGGAGAATTGCATCGATGAGCGAGTCCTTTCGCTGACGAGCGCGTTATATCGCACTCTCGTCGCGACCGGCACACGCCGCGCCGTCGACGCGCGACCGCTCGCCGCCCGACGCGCGCGCAGAGTACCTTCGACGCGATGTCCTTCGCTCGATCCACCTTCACGCTCGTGGCGCTCAGCCTCGCGGCGTGCTCGCCCTCGCCCGCGCCCGCAGACGCGCTCGACCGAGACGCGCTCGCTCAAGACGCGCTCGCTCAAGACGCCGTCACGAACGACGCGCCCGCCCCGCAAGACGGATCCACGCTCGACGCGCCCAACTCGACGGACGCATCGAGCTCAGTGGGGCGCTGCCCGTCGGGGCTCGACCCGTGCTTCACGCTCACGCCCGCGGCGACGGGCCTGCCGTCGAGCGGAGCCAACGCCGATGCCGAGCAGTACGCGCTTCGACCCGCGAGCAATCCGCGAGGAAATCTCCTCGTCTTTCTCAACGGCAGCGGAGGCTCTCCGCGGACCGCGGCGGCCACGCCGACCAACAATTTCTACACCGTCGCGCGCGATGCGGGGCTGCACGTGCTGGCCGTGAGCTACCGCAGCGACGACGCCGTGGGTCAGCTCTGCGCGACCGCTGCGATGCGCGACGCGTGCTTCTTGGCGACGCGGACGACCATCCTCACAGGGCGCTTTCAACCGGGGTCGGCGACGGCGCTCTCGGGCATCGCCGAGCACGAAGGCGTGTACGCGCGGGTGCTCGCGGCGCTCGTGACGCTGCACCGCGAGGACCCTGCGGGAGGATGGGGGGCGTTCTTCGACGCGGCGCGGATCGCGACGCCCGAGCAGGCGATTCGCTGGCCGTTGGTGCTGGCCTCGGGACACTCGCAGGGCGGTGGACACGCGGCGTTGCTCGGCCGTCGGCACGCGCTCGAACGAGTGATCGCGCTCGCGTCTCCGTGCGACAACGTCGCTGGCACGCCCGCTTCGTGGCTGGTCAACGACGGGATGTACGCGACCGATCCCGCGACGCGCTTCGTGGGGATCGCCGCCACCGGCGACAGGATCTGCAGCGCGTTCGCCGCGGTGTGGGAGAGCCTGCGGATGGCCCCCGCCGCGCGCGTCGCCGACGCCGTGGTGTGCGCAGGGTTCGACGAGCACGCCGCGCCGCTCAAGTGCCTCGAGAACGCTGGACGCTGGCGCGCTGCGCTCGCGGCTCGGTGAGCGAGAGAGCCCCTCTCGCGCACCAATCGCCCTCACCCTCGCCCCTCCCTCGCTCCGCTATCGCCCGCTGCGTCTTCGCGCCCAATCTCCCGCGAAGCACGCGCGCGCGCTCGCTCTGCGCCCGCGCAACACGCTCGCGAGCCCGTACCCGAATCCGTCGCCCGAGTTCGGCCCCGCCAACGTCACCGAGGGAGTGAGCGCGATCCCCATCGCGCTTCCGAAGTGCAGCTGCGCCGTGCCTGCGTTGACCCTTCCCATCGGGTCCGCCTGGCTCGCGCCGATGAGCACGTCCGCATAGCCATCGCCGTTCACGTCGCCCGCGGGGCTCATCGAGACGCCCAGAATATCCCCCGCGAGCAGGCCCTCGATCACGCCGTCCGCCGCCGCGTTGATGCCCGTCGCGTTGCCGTAGAACACCTGCGTGTGCCCCGCGCGCCCGCGCCCGCCGGGGCTCGCGAAGTACGCGCCGATCACCACGTCGTCGAAGCCGTCGCCGTTGAGGTCACCCGCGCTCGACGTGGAGATTCCCAGGTAATCGCGGATCGCTCCGCCGCCGATCACCCGCGCCGGCGTCGACGAGACGCCCATCGGTCCGCCGAGGTACAGCCCCGTCGTCCCCGCGTCGCTGCGACCCATGTAGTCCGCGTAGTACGCGCCCACGAGCACGTCGCTGTACCCGTCGTTGTCCACGTCACCCGCGCTCGCGATCGTGCGCCCGAAGTAGTCGCGATCCGCGAGCCCGTCGAGCACCACCGCAGGCGCCACAGACAGCCCCGTCGCGCTGCCGTGAAACACGCTCGCGCTGCCTGCGTCGGGGCCCGCCATGCGCGCGGCGCTCCACGCGCCCACGATCACGTCGCTGAACCCGTCGCCGTTCACGTCACCCGCGCTCGCGACAGAGACGCCGAAGCCATCGCCCATCGTCGCTCCGCCGAGGACCAACGTCGGCGCAGCGGCGATGCCCGTGGGCGAGCCCGCGTAGAGAGAGAGCGTTCCGCCGGCGTCGACGCCTGCGTGCGATCCCGAGTTCGAACCCACGAGAAGATCCGCGTACCCGTCACCGTTGACGTCGCCGCCGCTCGCCACGGAATACGCAAACAGATCGTTGGTCGCGACGCCCTCCAGCGCGCGATCGGCCCGCGCGCGAAGGCCGATGGGCGATCCGTAATAGACCCACGCAGCGCCCGCATCCATGCGCGCTCCCGGGTCCGCGCGATACGCGCCCACGACGAGATCGCCGTATCCGTCGCCGTTGAGATCGCCCGCGCCCGCGACGGCGAAGCCGAACTGGATTCCCGCTGCGTCGCCGTCGAGCACGAGCATGGACGACGGCGTCACGCCCGGCGGATAGCCCATGAACACGTGCGCCGATCCCGCGTTGACGAGGCCCCCTGGGTCCGCGTCCGGCGCGCCCACGACCACGTCATCGAACCCGTCACCGTTGAAATCCGTGTGCGGCGCTGCGCTCGAATCGACGCCCGTCGTCGCGTCCACCGCGGGCGTATGAAACAGCCACGTCGGGCCGTACGCGCCCGCGTCGAGCCCGCCGATGCGGCCGCGCAATCGCCAGAAGATCGCGCGCCTCGCAGGGAGATTGCGCGTCGGGCGAGCCTCTGTCCCCGTGACAGTGAGCATCTCGATGATCGCAGTGCAGCCCCGATCCGCGCAGAGCTCGACCGTGGCCCCGTCGAGCGGTGCGGGGAGCTGCCAACGCAACGTCGGACGAAGCAACGTCGTCTCACCCAAGGACAGCGGAGCGATCGGACGCGGCGCCGTCCCCGCCATCACGCATCGATCGCCCACGCGCACGAAGCCCGAATCGCAGACGATCGCGCACGAAGAACGCACGCACGCAGGGCTGGCGTTGGCCGTCGAAGGGCACGCGTTGCCGCACGCTCCGCAGTGCTCGACGCTCGTCGCGAGGTCCACGCACACGCCGTCGCAGCGCGTTCTACCAGCGGGTTCGCAGGGAGAAAGAACATCGAGCGCGTCGACCGCAGCGCCGTCACCGCCGTCGATCGAAGCGCCACCACCGTCGCTCGCGTCATCGCTTCCGCTGTCGCTCGCGCTGTCGTTGGCAACGTCCATCGAGCCGTCGCTCGTCGTCGTCATCGAGCTGTCCGTCGAAGCGTCCAGCGCAGAGTCTGCCCCAACAGCAGCGTCGTTGCTTCGCCCCGTCTCTGCGTCGACGGGCGCGCCGCCCTCGCTCGCTCCTGCGTCGTCTCCGTAGTCCACAGAGAGCTCTGGCGAGACGCACTGCCCTTGGTCTCCGCACGTCGCGTTCTGCTCGCGACAACGCACGCTCACCGTGCACTGCGAGGGCGCGACGCTCACGCAGCCCACCGACGGATCGCCGCAGCGAACAGGGAGCACGATGCGCGCGGTGCCCGAGCGATTGCGCACGAACGAGACCTGCGCCACGCGGTCGGTGCGCACCTCGGGAGCGCGATCGGTCGCAGCAAACACCGCGCGAATCCAGAGCGTCGCGACGCCGCGATCGGCCGCCATGCTGTCGAGCCAACGCGACGCAGGCAGCACCCCCACGCTCCCGCCCGCCACGAACGAGCCTTCACCCGCGCCGTTGCGCTCGAAGCGCGCGATCCCGTCCACGCGAGTGAGCGCGCGCGTGGCGATCTCCGAGGGACGCACGAGCCCCTTGAACGAGAGCACCTCGACGCTCATCGGGCGCTCGCGCTGCGCGTCGGTGTCCATCACGAGCACGACCTGCGTCGCGGGTGATCGACAGCTCGCGGACACGCACGCGATCGAGACGAGAGCGAAGGTGCAACGGACAAACGCGGCGCGTTCGACGCGGGGCGATGGCATGGTTGGACTCTTCACAAACGCGCACCGAAGCACCAGCGCAAGTTCGAGAATCGGTCAGCGTACGGTCCTCGAGACACACGTCCTCGAGGTCGCGATCGAGCTCGGTCGCTACGTTCGCCGACGCTTCGGCCGCGGCGCTGCGGGGATCAGCGATGGCTCGGCCATCAACGCCCCGTCTTCGCACCAGAAACAGCCCGCGCGACCGTCCCACAGCGACGCGAAGCGCCCCTCGCTCACGAGCTTTCTGCGGCTGCGCTCGAACGCGGCGAACAGCGCCTCGCGCGCAGAGTGAACGACGCTCGGCGCCGCGGCGGCTTCAGAGACCGCGCGAGCGAGAGAGCGGACGGTGAGGATGACGCGGAGGCCGCGGTCCGTTCCGATCGGTTGAGCGTCGGTTTGAACGTGCCCGATGAGCCGGCCTGTCTCGGCCCACGCGTCGGCCACCAGGCGATTGGCGTCGCGCTGCGACGCCGCGTGCTCGAGCAGCGCGTCCCACCAGCGCGCGAGCGCGCCGTCCAACGTGGAGAGCTCTGCGTCCTCGACCTCGACCTGGATGAGTTCGACCATCGAGCTCTCATACACGAGACAGCGAGAGACGGACCCGCGCTACCGAGTAAGCGGCCCCCACCCGCGCTGCCGCGCAGCGAGCGAGCGAGCGAGCGAGGCGACGGAGCCCCCACCCGCGCTGCCGCGCGCCCCGCCCCCGCAGAGCGAGGGCGGCGGCTCTGCATTGGAAAAACAGCGACGGAGTTGATTGCGTTGATCGCTGGGAACCCTTGCTCTGCAAGGGCTTCGATGGACGCGATCGCGACCACTCGCTGAGCTCTGCGGCTCCGCCGATCGCAGTCACTCTGAGCTGGTCCACGATGGCTGGCAGCGTTGTTGGTGCGTATGTGCTCGCGGTGCGCATGCAACCAATCGGCGCTGCACGCTCGCGCCATGCTCGCTTCCACAGTCGATCGCGTCCATCGAAGCCCTTGCAGAGCAAGGGTTCCTAGCGATCAACGCAATCAACTCCGTCGCTGTTTTCCCAATGCAGAGCCGCCGCCCTCGCTCTGCGGGGGCGGGGCGCGCGGCAGCGCGGGTGGGGGCTCCGTTCGCTCGCTACGCGGGGCGCGCGGCAGCGCCGGTGGGGCCGTCACTCATTGGCAGCGCGCGTAGCAGCGCAGGCGGCGGCTCCTTCTCTCCGTCTCTCGATCAGCCCTGCCCGTCTACTTCGCGAGCGCCCTTCGCACGACCTCGCCGTTCGCCACCGCGGCCATCCCGTCGCCCAGCGACTCTTCGGCCCACTTCACGACCTTGCCCGATCGCCACGCGAGCCCCTTCGCGCTGCCCTTCATCCACCCGAGCGCCTCTCGCGTCTGTTCGACCATCGCCCACGCACCCGCGCGCGTGACCTCCGTCTCGAGCACGCGCGACGCGACGTCGCACGCCTCGTTCACAATCGCTCGCGCCGTGTCCTGATCGTCGCGAACCAGCTCTGCAAACGCGCGCCCGTACGCGAACGTCCCGTTGCCCACGAGGCAACTCCACGCAGCTTTCTCCAGCCCTTCGCGACGCACGCGCCCCTCGCTCTCGACCCGCGCCGGGACGCCCTTCGCCGAGAGCCATCGCGACAGCTCCTCGGCCCAAGGTCCGCTCGAGAGCGTCTCGCGCGCGTTGCACACGAAGTCCCCCTTCTTGGTCAGCCACAGCACGCAGCGCGTGTGCTCGACGCCCGCGATCACCTCGTCGATGAACCCGTTTTGCACGAGGATCACCGCGCCGGGACGACGCGCGTTCGCCTCGCGAAACGGCGCTTCGAAGTCATCCTCGCGCATCGCCAACACGATCGGTCCGTCGCTCTTCGCCGCGGCGTCCGTCAGCGATTGCCCTCGGCGCACTTCGCGCACGTCCCAGCCGTTCGCGCGCGCTCCGGCGGCGATCACCGCGCCGACCTCGCCCATCCCCGCGATCACCACGCTCTTTGTCACAGCGGCCCTTCGACTTCGCCTCGGATGAACTGTCGCACCACGGGAATCTCCGAGGCCTTGGCCTCCTCCGTGGTTCCGTCGAACACGAGCTTTCCGCGCAGGAGCATGCCGACGCGATCGGTAACCGTGAGCAGCCGATCGATGTCGCTCGAGACCATGATCACCGTCGCGCCCGACTCGCGCTGCTCTTTGCGCAAGAGGTTGAAGATCTTCTGCGAGGTGACCGGGTCGAGCCCCGCCGCGGGCTCGTCGTACAAGACAAACGGCGCGGTCGCCACCGTCGCCCGCGCCACACCGACGCGCTTCTTCTGCCCGCCCGAGAGCCCCGAGGGCATCCGCTCTTCGAAGCCCGCGAGCGAGACGGCCTTCAAGCGCTCGGCCACGCGAGCCTTGATCTCGTCCTCCGTGAATCCGCCCCGTCGCCGAAGCGGAAACGCGATGTTCTCTCCCACCGTCATGTAGTCGAAGAGCGCGTAGTTCTGAAACAGAAAGCCAAACTGCTCGCGCGCCTTCTGCAGCTCGATCTCGCTCAGCTCCATCACGTTGGTCTCGCCCGCGAAGATCCGTCCTTCGTCCGCAGAGACCAGGCCCACGATGCTCTTGAGAAGAACGCTCTTGCCCGCGGCCCCAGGGCCCACGAGCCCGTAGAGACACCCCGCCGGCACCGTCAACGACACGCGGTCGAGCACAGTGTTGGCACCGAATCTCTTCGTCAGCGCTTCGATCCGAATCAACGCGCGCGAGTCCACCGCACGAAGCCCGCGCCACGCAACCCCCTTGTGCGAGCCCGACAGCTCAGGCTCAGGCTCAGGCTCAGGCTCAGGCTCAGACTCAGTTCGTGGCGCCGCTCGACGGCGTGCTCGCCGGCGTGGTGCTGCTCGTCGCCGGCGCTGCGTCGATCGAGGGCTGCGCGCCCATCGTGCCCGTCGTGGGCTCTGTCGCGCTCGGCGTGCTCGTGGGCTGCTGCGGCGTCGTTGTCGTCGTCGGGCTGGTGCTGGTGGATGCGTTCGCGCTCGGGGTTGGCGTCGCGCTCGACGCAGCGGCGGGCTTGGGCGCGTCGACGAACACTTGAATCCATGGCCCCAAATCAACAGCCCAGTCCGTCATGCCCGGCTGCTGCCGGGCGCGGATGAGCATTCCCACGTCGAGGCGAACGTTGCCCGAGAGCTGAAGGCCCACGCCCACCATCGTGCGGTTTTGATTGAGGCCTGGGGTGGGAGCGACGCCTGTGGGCAGCGTTCCGTCCGCGGGGATGCGCGAGTCCCACGTGTCCAAGAGCAGCTCGTCTTGAACAAACGGCATCACGCGCCAGCCCTGCGGAGCGAGGTTCACGCGGAGCTGCGTGCGCAGACGAATGCGCTGGAACGTCTGCCGCCAGCGGTACTCGAAGCGCGTGCGGCTCGCGAGGGTGAAGGGCCCGATGCGGCCGAAGAAGTTCGGCTCGAGCTCGGCGCGCACTTCTTCTTCCATGCGCGTGGGCATGCCCGCGGTGGTCGAGAGCGCGTCCGCGAGCAGCGATCCGTGCGTCGCGAGAAAGAACCACGGCGTGAAGTACACGATCGGACCGGTGCGCAGAAAGATCTGCTCTGCGCCGTTGTAGCGCCCCGCGAAGCGCGCCTCGAACGCCATGCGCCAGTCCACGCGCGGCCAGTTCGGCGTCGCGCTCTGCACCACCGGAACGCGGATCTCCACCGGCAGCCACACCTCGAAGTCCCCAGCGCTCGCGCTCGCGCTCGCCGTCAGCCCCGCTGCCGCCACTGCCACTGCCGCGATCG
Organism: Polyangiales bacterium; assembly: GCA_046351515.1. GTDB lineage: Bacteria > Myxococcota_A > Polyangia > Polyangiales. Next base: position 498,022 of record JAXLYJ010000004.1, on the reverse strand, counting down.
CGGCGCCCGAACTCGCTCGCAACGTTCGTTTGTTCATCGCGGCGAACCCCGTACGTTACTTTCTCTTCACCTGCGAGTAACTTTCTGACTCGTCACGCAACTGACACACGGCCGCAACGAAGCCGTGCTCGACGCCGCCAAGCGCGACGCGGTCGGTTGCGAAATGGCCCGCGCCCTTCGAGCTCCGCGCGCGCCGCCGCCTCCGCTACACTCACCACCCTCGAACCGTGGCCGACGAACCGTCTGACTCGCTCCCCGAACGCATCGGAACCGCGTTCTTCTCGATCTCCGAGCAGCTCGGCGGCGTCGGGTTGCTCACCGCGCGTCTTGCGCGACGAATGGCTCCGCCTCGACTCGACGGCCCCGAGCTCTGGCGCAACTTGCACAAGATGGGCGTGCGCTCGCTGCCCATCGTCGCGGTCACCGCGCTCTTCACCGGCGCCATCATGGTGATCCAAGCGGGCGTGCTCATCCGTCGCTTCGGCGCCGAGGGGCTGCTCGGCTGGGGCGCGGGCTTCGCCACGCTTCGCGAAGTCGGCCCCATCCTCATCGCGCTCATGTTCTCGGGTCGCGTCGGCGCCAACAACACCGCCGAGCTCGGGACCATGAAGGTCACCGAGCAGCTCGACGCCCTCTCGACGCTCGCGATCGACCCGCTCAGCTACCTGGTCCTTCCCAGGGTCATCGCGATGGTCGTCACGCTCTTCGTCCTCACGATCTTCGGCGACGTCCTCGCGCTCATGGGCGCTGCGGTCACCGGCCAGGGATTGCTCGGCGTCTCGACGATGACCTTCTACAACGGCTTCATCGAGACCATTCGCATCTGGGACCTCGCGACCGGGCTCATCAAGTCCTGCTTCTTCGGCCTCGTCATCGCGCTCTCGTCCTGCCACTTCGGGCTCAACGTCACCGGCGGAGCGCCCGGCGTCGGCCGCGCGGTCAACGCCTCGGTGGTCGCCAGCGCCTCGGGCGTGTTCGTGATGGACTACTTCTCGACCTACCTGCTTCAGTGAACCGAGCGCGAATCAACGGCCCATGACCACCACGCACCAGCACGACGACGCGCCCGCGAGCGAAGACGCGCAGCGAGAGAAAGAGCTGCCCGCGCTGCTCGCCCCCGTGCGCGACGTGGGCGCGACGGCGATCGAGCTCACGGACGCCGCGAAGGGCCTGTGGTCCGTCTTCGTGCGCACGCTCTACTGGACCTTCACCGGCCGACGCGAGCCCGGCGCGCTCGCAGCGCAGTGCTTCGAGGTCGGAAACCGCTCGGCGTTCTTCATCTCGGTCACGCTGGGATTCATCGGGATGATCCTGGTGTTTCAATCCGCGCTCCAAGCGCTGCGCGTCGTGCCCGACCTCACGATGCTCGGCGCGACCTTCATCGAGATCCTCGTGCGAGACCTGGCCGCGTCCATCGGCGCGCTCATGTTGGCCACGCGCGTCGGCGCAGGAATCGCCGCCGAAATCGGCTCGATGGTCGTCACCGAGCAGGTCGACGCACTGCGCATGTCCGGCGTCGATCCCGTGCACTACCTCATCGTCCCGCGCTTCGTCGCCTCGATGATCATGACCCCGGTCTTGATTCTGTGGGGCGGATTCATCTCGCTCATGGCCGGGATGGCGACGGCGTACTTCATCTTCGACGTCAACCCGTCGACCTTCCTCAACCCCGTCCTGCTCGACTGGGGCGACTTCTCGATCGGCATCGCCAAGTGCTTCGCGTACGGCGCGGCGATCCCCGTCGTCTCGGGCTACTGCGGCCTGAGCACGCACGGCGGAAGCGAGGGCGTCGGCTGGGCCACCACGCGCGCCGTCGTCAACAGCTCGCTCGCGACGATCATCCTCAACTTCTTCATCTCTGGGGCGGGGTTCGCGATCTTTCCGGTGTGACCCTGCGATGCCTGGTTTTTCTGCGACGATTCAGAGCTACCTCGACGCGCTGCCTCGCGCTGAAGACTCCTATCCCGAGTGCTCGGTGAAGGCCTCGCTCGTGCGCAACGCCGTCGCTGACAAGCCCATCCCGTCGAGCTTCGCGCTGCCCACGGTCGTTCGCGCGCTCGTGGACGCTCCGCCGCCCGTCTCGGTCTGGGTCTCGGAGGTGCACTTCAACGTGGTGATGTACGCGATCCGCGAGCATCACTTCGGCGGCGACCGCGACGCGTTTCTCTCGTGGGTGTACGCGCAGAACCGCAAGCTCTTCGACACCACCCTCTACCGCGCGATCTTCTTCGTCGTCTCGCCCGAGCGCCTGCTCGTCAACATGGAGAAGCGCTGGGGATCCTTTCGCACAGGGACCGAGCTGCGCCACCGAAGCCTCGCCCCCAAGCACCTCGAGCTCATCGTGCGCGCGCCTGCCAACCTGTACACGCTCGAGGTCGCCGACGGCATGAGCGTCGCGGTGCGCGCGGCCATCGACGCCGCCGGCGCCAACGCGAGCGTGGTCACGCCCTCGATCTCGAGCCCGACCGAGGTCCGCTTCGACATCGTGTGGAAGTGATCACGGCGCGGGCTCGAGCGTCGCGCTCACGGCGTCGCGCTGCTCGCTGCCAAACGAGATCGTCCCCGTCGCGTTCGAGCAGCTCGCGTCGAAGCGCCACTGGTAGTTCACCATCGACGTCGCGCTGTCCGTCGTGACGCCTTCGAGCTCGAAGCGCCCGCCGCGCCAGCGCCCCGTCGCGCGAACGCCGCCGCAGCCGACTTCGGTCCCCTGAATGCTCCCGTCGGTCGCAGGCGCCTCGAAGGTCCATACGGACTCGCTGCATCCGCCGCTCGATCGCATGCGCCATCGGCCCGTCAGCACGCAGTTGCTCGCGCCTCCGCTCGACGCGCTCGTCTCGCTCGTTCGAGGGCGCGTCGGCTCGCACGCGCAGAGCGACAGCAGCAACAGCACAGTCCACTTCATCGCAGCACCCCTTCGATCGCGGATCCGAGCCGCGGGCACAGGATTGTTCCCGCGGTCGTTGCTGCAGCATCGCATCAACGACGGATCGTCGCCTGTGCTGAGTGGACGCAAGCGAGCGCGATTCGCAGACGAAGCGCGCCCATCGCGCCATTGGCACCGAGGCAACGGAGCCCCCACCCGCGCTGCCAATGGAGTGACGGCCCCCACCCGCGCTGCCGAGTAAGCGGCCCCCACCCGCGCTACCGCGCGCCCCGCCCCCGCAGAGCGAGGGCGGCGGCTCTGCATTGGGAAAACAGCGACGGAGTTGATTGCGTTGATCGCTGGGAACCCTTGCTCTGCAAGGGCTTCGATGGACGCAATCGCCACCGCTCGTTGAGCATGGCGGCTCCGCCGAGAACGGTTTGCCGCGAGCGTGCGCGTTGCGTTGGGTCGTGTCGCGCGGTGTTGTGTTGCGAGCAACGCCGAGCACCGAAGAGACCTTGCAGAGCAAGGTCTCCGCGCGATCAACGACAGCAACTCCGTCGCTGTTTTCCCAATGCAGAGCCGCCGCCCTCGCTCTGCGGGGGCGGGGCGCGCGGTAGCGCGGGTGGGGGCCGCTTACTCGGCAGCGCGGGTGGGGGCCGTCACTCCATTGGCAGCGCGGGCGCTACGTCTCCGCCGACCCGAGCGCCGCCGCGAGCGCGTCCACCGCGCGCTCGCTCGTGCGCTCGGAGGCGATCGCCGCGCGCAGCACCGTCGCGCCGTCGCTCGTCGTCGCGACGTCGACCCACGCGCCGTGCTCGTGCAGCAGCGCCCGCGCGAGCTTCGCGTAGCGCCGATCGCCCACGGCCCAGTCGCGCTGTTGCATGCACACGACGGGCAGCGGAGTCGCGTTGCGCACGGTCCATCCGCGCTCGATCACCGCGCTGCGCAGCCGCTCGCCCAGCGCCGCGCGGGACTCGAACCGCCGCGCCCAACCGTCGAGCCCTTCGACCGCGAGCGAGAGCCACACCTTCAGCCCCGTCGCGCGTCGAGACCACTGCATCGTCGTCGCGTACGGATGCTCGCGTCGCGACGGAACGTACGTCGCCTCCACGTCGAACGCCGCCCTCGCCCACGCCGCCTCGCGCAGCCACAACATCCCGGTCCCCAGCGAAACACCAGGAAACTTGTGCGCGTCCCACACGATCGCGTCCGCGCGCCCAACCCCCCGCACCCACGCGCGCGCCTCGGTGCTCAGCGCCGCCGCCGCGCCGAACGCTCCGTCGCAGATCAGCGAGAGCCCCTCGCGCTCGCACAGTTCGGCGATGGACTCGATCGGGTCGATCGCGCCCGTCACCGTGCTTCCGATGGTCGCGACGACGGCGATCGGCCGTGCGCCGTCGCGTCGATCGCGCTCGATCGCGCGCGAGAGCGCCGCGACGGACATCGCGTACGAGGGCGCCTCGCTCTCGACCTCGACCACCGCGCGATCGCCCCACCCCGCGATTCGCGAGGATTTGACCAGGGATCGGTGCGCCTCTCGCGAGCCGTACACCTTGGGCTGCGCGCCGAACGCGAAGACCCCGTCGCTCACCGTTCGCGGCTCGGCGCGAACGCCCGCCGCGATCAGCGCCGTCGTGATCGACTCGCTCGCGCCCGTCGTAAACGTGCTCGACGCCATCGACCAGCCCGCTCGCTCGGCGATGGCCGAGAGGCACGCGCGCTCGAGCTCGACCGCCGCAGGAGCGGCGTCCCACAGCGCGCACTGCGCGTCGAAGCGCGCCGCGAGCGCGTCTCCCACGACCGAGACGAACAGCGACGACGCGTTGGGATACCCGAAGAATCGCTCGTGCCCCGTGCGAAGCCCCCAGCGCGAGAGCCACGACGAGAGCGCATCGACCGCCTCGTCGAGCGAACGCGCGCCGCGCACGAGCTCGACGCCCTCGATCGCCTCGCGCACCACGCTCTCTTTGCATCGCTCGGCCGCGCGCCCCTCGCAGAGCGATCGCTCGACCGCCGCGTCGAGCGCGGCGAGCCTCTTCCACAAGCGCGAGCGCTCGTCGGTCATTTCTGCGATCGCACCGCGCGAAACGCGAACAGCACGATCGCCACCGCTTGCGACGCGCCGAAGAACAGCCCTGCGTACGAGGGCGCGAGCGCGCAGCCGAGCGCGGCGAGCGTGCTCGACGCCACGGCGATGAAGAACAGCGGATCGTGAAAGATCGCGATGTACGCCGCGCCCGCCGCGACCATCACGGCGTCTCCGCGCAGGGTCACGCTCGGAGCGACCGAGTCGATGGCGTTGATCGCGCGATGGACGAGCGACGCGACGGCGACGAGGTTCGCGAGGGTCGTGAGCATCTTGGAGAACGGCGTGCGAAACAGCTGCTCGCGCCATCGATAGGACGAGAGCGAGACCACGGCGCTCACCACCAGCGAGCCGAGCAAGAGCCCGCGCGGCTTGAGCCCCACCGCGAGCCGCTCGACCGAGAGCAACACGATCGCGAGGGCGATCATGACCGCGCCGAGCTGAACCCGCGCTCGAACTCGCTCGAACGGGTCCATCAGCGGCTCGCGCACGCTCTCGGTCAACGCCTCGACGAGCGCCGCCATCGAGGGCCAACGGTTGCGCGGCTCGGGGTCGAGCGCGCGCAAGAGCACCTGCTCGACCCGCGCCGAGAACGGCGCCTTCTTGCCGAGCGCCACCGGCGCAGACGGCGTGGACTTCACCCACGCGCCGCGCGCCGCTCCGTCGAACGGGTCGCGGTCGAACAGCGCGCGATACATCGCGACCGCGTACGAGAATTGATCGGTGGCCGTCGAGACCGAGGCGCCGCGAAAGAGCTCGGGTGCCATGAAGTCCATGGTGCCGACGACCTCGCCGGTGCTCGGGCCGCCGCTCTTGGTGCCGAAGAACTTTCTGCTGATTTTTCCCACGCGGATGTTGGCCGTCGAGAAGTCGCGCGCGAGGCCGAAGTCCAGCACTCGCACGCGGCCGTGCTCGTCGACCATGACGTTTCCGGGCTTGATGTCTCGGTGGAGCACGCCCGCGTTGTGCGCGTGCGCGATGGCCTTGGCGACGTCGATCCACGCCGAGCACACGGCCTCTTTGCTCTGCGTCTTGGCCCACTCGTCGATCGTGTTGCCCTCGACGAGCTCCATCGCGACCCACACGCGCCCGTCCGTCGTCAGCCCCAAATCGAACACCGGAACGATGTTCGGATGCGACATCTTCGCCAGCGCCCGCGCCTCGCCCACGAGGTGATCCTCGAGCATGTCCGAGTCGAGGTCGTCGATGAGCTTGATCGCCACGCCGCGGCCCAACCGCGGGTCCGTCGCGCGCAGCACCACGCCGTTGCCGCCCCGCGCGATCACGCCCCGCACGACGTACGGCCCGATCTCTCGGCCGAGCACGATCGCGCCGGTCACGAACTCCGGCTCGTCCTCCGCGAGAATGGACCCGTCCGACGCCACGCAAGAACTCTAGCAAACCCCGCCGCGCTTCGGTGGACCGCGCCCTCTGCCTTCTGTCAGTAGCCGCGCTTACAAGAGCTGTCTGTCACCGTGTCCGCGAGGCGTCTTGCGCGGGTTGCACGAGCGCCACGTGCGCGAGCCAGCACTCGGCCGTGCACTCGGCCGTCACCTCGCCGCTCGCGAACCGCTGCCGCTCGACGCGCCACTCGCGCAGCTGTGACTCGAGCGAAAAGCGCATGATTTCTGCGCCGTTTGCGCGCAACACGAGCGCCCCGTCCCCGCGCGCCATCACCCGCACCCCGCGCTCGACGGCCGTCGCGATGGTCGCAACCGTCCACCGTTCACGCACTCGACACGCGCGCGCCCCGAGCGCGACCCACGGCTCGTCGTCGCTCGCGCGCCCGCACTCGCCCTGGGCGCGGCGCGCGTCCCAGCCGACCGCTCGCTCGCCCTGCACGAGCATCCACGCGCTCGCCGCGTACCGCTGCGCGCTCGCGTCGGACTGAAGGCGCTCGGCGATCACCGCCTCGGCCCGCGGATCGCCGCTCAACGCGAGCCCCGCGACGGCCCACGCCCGCGCGTCGTCCGCGCGATCCTCGCGCGCGACGCGAACGAGCGCAGAAAACCCACGCGATCCCAGCGCAGCGCCGATCGCGAGCGCCGCGCGATACCGCAGGTGATCGTCCTCGATCGCCTCGAACAGCGCCGCCTCGCACTCGATCAGCGAGCCTCGATCGCCGAGCGCCACGCGCGTGATCCCGTCGAGCGCCGCAGATCGCTCGGCCTCGACGCCCGCGCGCAACGCGCTCACCAGCGCAGCCGTGCTCGATCGATCGCCGAGCGCCGCCAACGCGAGCGCCACCCGCGAGCGCTCTTGCACCTCGTCGCTCGATCCGAGCGCCTCGCGCAGCGCCGCGCGCGCGCGCTCGTCTCCGGTCATCCCCGCGCCCATCGCCCACGAGAGCCGCAGCGCGGCGCTCGTCGAACGCTCGATCGCCGAGAGCCGCTCGATCACCGAGCGATCGCGGAGCGTGCCGAGCGCCTCGATCGCCTCGACGCGCGTCGCGATGGGCTCGCGCTCATCCAAGGCGCGCGCGATGAGCGCGTCGACCGCGCCGCGATCCCCCATGCGAACGAGCGCCGCGCCCGAGCGTCCCGAGAGCGCGTCGAGCCACCCGCGCAGCTCGGACTCGAGCGAGAGCAGCGTCGCGCGATCGTCGCTCGCGCGGTTGCGGGTCTCGTGAGGGTCCGCCTCGAGGTCGTACAGCTCGCGCACGCCCCAGCGCAGGTCGGCCACCAGCTTGTGCGGCCATCGAACGACCATGGTGCGCGTGTTGACCGCTGAAAACACAGGGTCCGGTCGATCTTGGCCGCGACCGAGCATCCGCGGACGAAGGTCCCTCCCGCGCATGGACGAAGGCCGCGCGACGCCCGCGAGCGCGAGCAGCGTCGGGGCGAGATCGACGAGCCCGACCGGCGCATCGACCCGCGCCGCGCGCACGTTGGGCCCGTGAATCACCAGCGGAACGCGCACTTGCTCCTCGTACAACGCGCTCCCGTGATAGACGCCCCCGTGCTCGCCGAACTCCTCTCCGTGGTCCGCCGCGAGCGCCACGATGATCGGACGATGCAAGCGCGCGCGCGCGTGCGACAATAGCCGCGCGACCTCGCGATCGACCGTGCGAATCGCCGCGTCGTACCGCGCCTCTGCGCTCGCGCCCTCGCCCCGATACGGCTCGTGAGCGTCGAAGTAGTGCGCCCACAAGAACGTAGGCGGCTCTCCGCGCGTGAGGCTCTCGTCGAGCTCGCGCGAGGCGGCGTCGGTCGTCGCGCGCGCGTCCATGTCTCGATGCTCGCTGCGCTGAAAATCGAGGCGCCGATCGCGGTAGTCCGTGAGGCGCTCGCCTTCGGTGAAGAAGATTCCCTGCGTGTAGAGCGCGACCGTGCGATAGCCCGCCGCGGCGAAGGCGCTCGCCATCGTCGCGAGCGGCTGCCGCTGCCCGAGCTGCACGGTCTCGTGCAGAAACTCTCCCGTGTGCAGCGACGTGATCGAGTAGCTCGAGTGCGGAGCCTGCGCGTACGCCCGCGCGAATCGAACGCCCTCCGTCGCGAGCGCCCACAGCGCCGGCGTTCGCTCGGGCGAGAGCCGATCGGCGCGCATCGCGTCCACGGTGACGAGCAGCACGTGCGCCCCCGCGGCGCGGGGCAGCGTCGGGTCTCGCTCTGCCGCGAGCGCCGCTCGATCTCGCGCGGCGCGCTCTCGCGCGATCCCGTCGAGCGCCCGCTGGTCGATCGCTCGCCGAGGGCGCGCGAGGGACTCGAGCGCCAGCGCGACGTGACGAACAAACGGCGCGTGCGTCCCGAAGATCTCCGCGCGAACGTTGTCCCATCGCCCCATGAGCCAAAGCCCGATCCCCACGCCGATCGGCGCGAGCGCAAACGCGCGACGCGCGATCGAGCGACGGTGAACCGATCGGTCAACGACCGCGATCGCCGCCGCCAGCGCGACGCCCGTCGCCACGCCGAGCGCCCCGTGCAGATACTCGTAGAGCCGCGGAAGAACCCGGTGATCCGCCGCGTGCAGCGCGAGCGCGATCGCCACGAACGCCCCCGCCGCGAGCGCGCGACGCGCCCTCGGCCCCGCGCGAACGAGCCGCACCGCGAGCACCGTGGCGGTGATCCCTGCGGCGACCAGCGCGGCGACCAGCAGCATCGCGAGCGGCTCGAGCAGCGGACGAAGCGCGATCCGCCGCATGAATCCCCCAGTGAAGAGCAGGTGTCCCACGGCGACCGAGGGCGCGGCGGCCACGACGAGCGCGCGAGCGAACAGCGCGCGAGCGCCCGCCGCGCGCAACACACGCGAAGAGAACACGAGCGAAACGAGCGCTGCGACGACGGCCCCCGCGCCCGCGCCGAGCAGCGCCAGCACCAGGACGAGCCGTCGTTGATCCTCCGACGAAGAGAGCCAGAGCACCGTGCTCGCGACGTCGAGCATCGCCGCCAACAGCCCCGCGAGCGCGCCGATCCGCGCGGCGTCGATCGCGTGTTCGAGCGGCGATGGATCAGGGCTTCTGCGCGCGTCGGAGGACTCGGTCATCGGCTGTGCTGCGAGCGCGAGAGCAGAGTCTGCTTCGACGCGAAGAGCAAGGACGAGTGTGGACAACGCTCGCTCGCACCGCTGGGCTAGTGTGCTCACCGAGCGCACTCGTTGCGTGTCAACTCGCGGTAGGGGGCTTTGGACTGGCGGAGAACGCCTGTACGCTCGCGAAGGTTTTGCGCTCAACCGCTCCCTCACCCAGGACCGAGCAGCGATGCAGACACTCTCTCGATCGAGCCGCGCACACGCCGCGCATCTCAGCCTCGCGCTGACGATGGCCGTGGGCTGCGTCGGCCGAATTCAAGACACGCCGACGACGCAGCAGAACAACGCTGACGCCGCGACGAACAGCGACGGCGCGGTCGAACCGAGCATCGATATCCCTGCGACGACGCGGTTTCCGCGGCTCACGCACGGGCAGTGGGAGGCGACGGTGCGCGACCTGCTGAAGCTCGACGCCGCGCCGGGCAGCTCGTCGATGTTCTCTCCCGACGCGGTGACAGGGACGTTCGCGAACAACGGGACGACCCTGCGCGTCGGGCAACAACTGTGGAGCGACTATCAATCGGCAGCGGAGGCGCTCGCGACGCGGGTCGCGCACGACAGCGCCGCGCTCGCGAGGCTCGTCCCGTCGGACGCGCCGGCGGACCCGCGCATGAAGGCGCGCGCGTTCATCGCGAGCTTCGGTCAGCGAGCGTATCGCCGGCCGCTCAGCGAGATGGAGATCGACCAGCACCTGACGGCGCTCTACGACCGAGGCGCGATGATCCTCGGCGGAGACGCGTTCGTCTCGGGCGTCGAGCTCGTCTTGCGCGCGATGCTGCAGTCGCCGCACTTTTTGTATCGCGTCGAGCGCAGCAGCGCGGTGCAGGGCGGACGCATTCCGCTCGATGATTTCGAGATCGCCACGCGCTTGTCCTACGCGCTGTGGAACACCATGCCCGACGACGAGCTCTTCGCCGCCGCCTCGCGCCGAGAGCTCACCCGTCGCGAGACGCTGCTCACCCAGGTGCGCAGGCTGCTCGGCGACATGCGCGCCAAGAACGTGGTCTTGGGCTTTCACGGGCAGCTGTACGACTGGGATCACTTCGGCGATGTGCGGCGGGACGCGATGCGGTTTCCGCAGTGGCGCGCGTCGCTGCCCGCGTCGATGCTGACCGAAGCGCGGATGTTCGTCGACGACGTGGTGTTCGCGCGACGCGCGGGGCTCAAGCAGCTGCTCTCGGCGCAGTACACCTTCGCCAACGACGACATCGCGCGCGTGTACGGCCTCGGCGGAGCGTTCGACGCGACGTTTCGCCGCGTGGACCTCGACCCCACGCAGCGCCGCGGGATGCTCACGCAAGTGGGCTTTCTCGCCTCGCGCGCGTACTCGGTCGACCCCGATCCCATTCACCGCGGCGTGGCGATCAACCTCAAGGTGCTCTGCGCGGCGCTGCCGACGCCGCCGCCCAACGTCCCCGCGGTTCCGCCGGTGCCACCGAACAGCACCAATCGACAGACGGTCAACGCGCACACCGGCCCCGGGACGTGCGGCGCGGGCTGCCACAGCACCATCATCAATCCCCTGGGATTCGCCTTGGAAAACTACGACTCCGTCGGCGCCTGGCGCACGACCGACCGCGGTCAAGCCGTGGACGCCACGGGCTCGTACACGCTCGACGGCCAGCTCGTGATGTTTCGCGACGGCGTGCAGCTCGCAGAGCTCGTCACCGAGAGCCGTCAAGCGCACGAGTGCTACGCGCGCTACTGGCTCGAGTTTCTCGCGGGACGCGGCCCGCAAACGGAAGACCGAACCCTCATCCAGCTCGTCGGAGCGCAGTCCCGCGAAGACCGCCCCGTGCTCGAGCTGATCGAGTCGATCCTGACGAGCCCGACGTTTACCGCTCGGTCAACCGCGGCGGAGGTGATGCGATGAACCGCAGGCTGTTTCTCAAGGGCGCCGGCGTCACGATGGGGCTGCCGCTGCTCGAGTCGCTGGGACGCTCGACGGCCTTCGCGCAGATGCGCCCCGCCAACGCGGCGAAGTTCTTCGTCGCGATGCGCCAGGCCAACGGCTGCGCGCAAGAGATCCGCAACGGAGACGGAACGGTCCGCGAGCCCGAGACCTTCTGGCCCTCGATGACCGGCGCGCTCACCGACGCTTCGATGCGCGGACGCACGGTCGAAGAGCTCGTCGCGCACCGCGCTCGACTGCTCATGGTGAAGGGGACGCGCTTCGCCTTCGACGGGCGCGGCTGCGGTCACAGCGGCGGCGGCAATCAAGTGCTCACGGCCAACGAGATCGACCGCACCGATCCCAACTTGGACCGCAATCAGTCCCGCGCCGTCGGCGAGTCCGTGGACTACCGCATCGCGCGCGAGGTCAACCCGATGGAGGGCGCGCGACGACGCGATCCCCTCACGCTCATGGCCGGCCCGCGCACGGGCTACATCGCCGAGGTGCTCAGCTACGCGGGCGCCCGCGACCTGCGCGGCGCCCAGCGCTCTCCGTGGAACGCGTACCAAGCCGTCGTCGGCATGACCGGCTCGACCGAAGCCGAGTTCGAGCGCATCCGCACCGCGCGCCAGAGCGTCAACGACCTCGTCCGCGATCAAATGCGCTCGCTCATGGGCCGCACCGATCTGTCTCGCGACGACCGCGATCGACTGCAGCTGCACTTCGACTCGATCCGCGACCTCGAGCGACGCATGTCCTGCCAGCTTCCGACCGCGCAAGCCGGTGATCTTCGCGCGGGCGTCATGCCCTTCGAGCGCGAGATGACCATCGACGGAATGCGCCAGACCGTCATCGTCGTCGACGGCTCGGCCGCGCTGCACACGCTCGCGCGGCTGCACATCGACGTGCTCGACATCGCCCTCGCGTGCGGCTACACGACCTCGGCCACGCTCCAAGTGGGCAACGGAAACGACGGGACGCCGTACACTCTGCCAGGGTTTTCAGGGGCGTTTTCGTACCACTGGATCTCGCACCGAATCCAAGGCGACGGAGACATGGGCACGGCGATCAACGACGCGCAGCAGCGGCACGCGGCGATCGATCGAATGCACGCACAACTTTTCAAGTACCTCTGCGACAAGCTCGCCGCGCGCATGACCCCCGAGGGGCGGCCGCTGCTCGACACGGGCATGGCGGTCTGGGTCAACGACCTGGCCACCGGTCCGCCGCACGGCTACGCGGACGTCCCGTGGATCATCGCGGGCTCGGGCAACGGGTACTTGAAGCAAGGGCAGTTCATCGACGCGCGCGCCTCGGGTCGAACCGTCGCGCACAACGTCCTGCTCAACACGTTTATCAACGCGATGGGCGTCACCAGCGCGCGTTTCGGTCACGAGTCGCTGCCCGCGGGCGAGCTCGCCACGATCAAGAGCGCGTGACGCGTTCGATCGCCGGCGGCTGAACAGGGGGACGCTGGCGCGCGCGCAACGCGTTGAGCGATGCGCTCTACGGCACCACGGTGACCGCGGCGCCGAGCGTCCTGCGGATGGACGCGAGCCGCTCGTCCCGCAACGCTTGCGAGACCGAGCTCATCGGGACGAGGCGCAGCTCGTCGTTGGTGGGGCGGTTCTCGTTCCAGAAGGCGCGGGCTTCGATGGTGGGGAGGCGCACGGCGTTGTTCGCGACCTCCGCGCGCACGCGAAGAAGGACGACGTCGCGGGTCATCGGATTGTCGAGCGCCGAGCGCATCGCCGCGTCATCGAGCGGGCGCCCCACCCGGTGCCGATAGCCCTGGTTCGAGATCACGTTGCCCAGCGAATACGCGCACACAGCCTCGCCGCGCGGCGAGGGCAACCGCTCGACCTCTTGCAAGATGTGCGGCCCCGTCCCGACGATCACGTCCGCGCCCCACTGCACGAGGCTGCGCGCGAGCCTGCGCTGCTCGTTCGTGGGAGAGCGCACGAAATCATGGCTCCAATGGATCGAGAGCACTACGACGTCCGCCCGCGCCCGCGCCGCGGCGAGCGACTGACGCACCGTCGCCTCGTCGTACATGAACACCTTCACGCCCGCGCGGTTCGGCGATGAACCGTTGTTCATTCGCTCGGTCGTCGCGACGAACGCCACGCGCACCCCGTCGCGAACCACCACCACCGGCGCCCGCGCGTCCGCGTCCGATCGGCCCGCGCCCACCGAGAGCATCCCCGCCGAACGAATCGCGTCGAGCGTGATCGCGAGCCCGTCGCCCGCTTGATCGAACGCGTGGTTGTTGGCCACGGACAGCACGTCGAAGCCCGTCGCGGCGAGGTCCGCGCCGTAGCTCGTCGGCGCGCCGAGCACCGGCGGCGTCGCGTTGGCCGGCGAGCGAAACGCCTCGGTCAACGGCGACTCGAGGTTGACGAACGCGATGTCCGACGCGGGCAACTGCGGCGCGAGCGCGGCCATCACCCAGCGAAATCCCCCTTCGTTCGCGTGCGTCTGCGCCGCGGCGACCACCCTTCGATGCACGAGCACGTCGCCCGTGGCCGAGATCGTCACCGCGCGCGCGACGACCCGAGGCGCCGCGATCCCCGCTTGCGCGCTCTGCGCGCGCGAACCCCGCGAAGCGCTCGCCACGCCGAGCGCGGCCAGCAACATCGCCCCCCAAAACCGCCTCGTTCGCCACAACATCGACGCACCGCCTCGCGCGCTCACTTCGACAGCCACTCGCGCTCGAGCTCTTCTCTCGCCGTAAACTTCGCCTCGGGAATCGCCGCTCGCAGCGCCTTCACCCACCGCCCGAGCTCTTCGCGCTCGGGCAGCGTGCGCCCGAAGCGCCCGATGAACACGTCGTCCGCCACGCCGAACTGCGCGTACAGCCCCACCGCGGTGCTCGAGCCCATCAGCGCGAGCTCTTTGACTTCGCCGAGCGCGACCTCGCGCACCTTCGCGCTGCCGAGCACCGAGAGCGGCTGCGACGTGAGCACCTTGCGCTCGCGGTCGAGCACGACCTTCACGCCGCGCGCGGTCACGAAGGTCACCGCCCCGAGCGCGAAGAGCATCACACTGAACAGCATGGGCCCCACCGCGCCGCCCGCGGTCATCTGCGCCCGCGCCGCGGCGAGCGCGCCGAGCGCTCCGAACAGCGCGAGCGTCGCGCCGAGCACGAGGCCGAGCTTTCGCGGGGCGATCTCGAGCTCGATCGCACCGTCTTCACGTTGTCGCATCATCGAACGAGCGCGGAGAGTACATCATCGACGGTCCGCACGAGCGCTTCGGTGATGCAGTGTAGAGTCCGCCGCGAAGCAGACACTCCATGACCAATCCTCGCGATCCCCACTGGTGGCGAACCCTCTCTCGCAAGACCCTCGCGACGATGCTCGCAGAGGGGCACAGCATCGATCGAACCGCGCTCGCAGACACGGTGTACAAGGGCATCTCGCTCGGGTTGCCTTCGTTCGTCGAAGCGCTCTCGTGGGTCGTGTTCGCCAAGACGTTTCAATACGTCCCCGCGACGTACACGCTGCGCGGGTGGAACGTGCGCTGCGAGCAAACGCCCCTCGAAGCCCCAGTGAAATACCGCACGAAGAAGGACGGCTCCGTCGAGACGTTCGGCCCGTACACCGTCCGAGAGATCCGCGAGAGCGACGCGCGACCGCGCCCCTACCGCGAAGGGCTCATGATCGACTACTCGATGGAAGGACACGCGCGCGGCTCGATGGCGCGCACCCGGGACCCCATCGTCGCGATCGAGGCCGGCTCGGCCGACGTCCTGCTCGGTTGGTCGTGGATCTCCGTCGGAAAGGGCGGTCTGTCGACACCGTCCTACTTCGCGCTCCTGCGCGAGCGCCCGTTGGATCATCAACACCCGTTCGACGGTGGTTGATGCAGAGCTTGAATTCGGCCCCACGAAAACGTCGCAACGCGGGGCGCAGCCGGGGTAGACTTCGAAGCACTCGATGAGCGCGAGCGACCGAGCCAGCAGTTCTCCTGGTGACGCGACGACGCAGAGCGCTCCGTCGGCCTCCGTTCGCGCGCCGCTGCACGCTCGCGCCTCGGGCAAGGACGTGCTCGGTCAGAGCTTCGGTCGCTACGAGGCCCTGCTTCGATTGGCCGCCGGCGGAATGGGACAAGTCCTCGTCGCGCGCGTGCAGTCCGAGCGCGGCGTGCGTCGATTGGTGGCGCTCAAGACCATCCTCGCGCACCTGACGGACAACGAGCTGTTTCTCAAGATGTTCGTGCGCGAAGCAGAGATCGCCTCGCGGCTGCATCACCCGAACGTCATCCCCGTGCTCGAGCTCGGCCGCACCGAAGACGAGCACTTTTTGGTGATGGAGTACTTTCCCTCCGTCCCGCTCAACGCCGTCCTTCGCGAGTCGCTCAAGCGCCAAAAGCCCATGCCGCCCGACGTCGCCGCGGCCATCGTCGCCGACGCCGCAGGCGGCCTGCACGCAGCGCACGAGCTCACCGACGACGACGGAAACCTCCTGCACCTCGTCCACCGCGACGCCACTCCGTCCAACCTCCTCATCGGCGCCGACGGCAGCGTGAAGGTCACGGATTTTGGCGTCGCCAAAGCGACCGGCGCCAACTTCGAAAACATGACCGTCAGCGGCGATCTGCGCGGCAAGATCGGCTACCTCTCGCCCGAGCAAGTCACCGGCGAGATGATCGATCGACGCTCGGACGTCTTCACGCTCGGCATCGTGCTGTGGGAGTGCCTCGCGGGCCGAAGGCTCTTCGGCCGCAAAGACAGCGAGGTCGCCGCGATCCGCGCGCTCATGGACGAGCCCATCCCCGACGTTCGCGAGCTCGCTCCGCACTGCACGGACACGCTCGCGCGGATCGTCGCGCGCGCGCTCGAGCGCGACCGCAACCGCCGCTACCAGAGCGCGGCCGAGCTGCGACAAGCGCTCACGACGCAGCTGCTGCCCGACACGGACAAGTCTCGATCGGCCTTCGCCAAGGCCACCATCGGCGAGATCCTCGCGGATCGACAGCGCGCCATCGCCGCGGCGGTCGCCGAGCTCGACTCGCCCACCTCCGCCGCGCGTCGCTTCAACGTCCCCGTCGAAGTGCACACCAGCGTGAGCTCGCCCTCGCGCGCCTCGCTCGAATCCAACGTCGCGGGGACCGCGCGCACCGTCCCGCCGCCGCCGCAGAGCACGAAGAAGCCCGTCGCGATCATGGCGCTGGTCGGCGCCCTCGGCGTCGCTGCGGCCGCGGCGATCGCCGTGCGCATGGGGCAGCGGACGCCCGCGCATGACGCGCGCACCACAATTCAAGCTGCCACTGAAAACGCAGCCAATCGCGCGCCGATCGGCCCGACCGTCACCGCCGACGCAGCCTCGGCCCCCGTCGCCGCGGCGATCGAGCAGGACGCCGCGGCCACCGCGATCGAGCAGGACGCGGGCGGCGCCGCGAGCACGGACGAAGACGCCGCAGCGCAGAGCGTGAGCGCCAGCGCCGACGCAGGCAGCGCGCGCCGCGGACGAAGCCGCAACTCCACGCCTGAGCGCACGGGCCCGACGAACAACGGGACGTCGGGCGGCTCGGGCAGCAACAACTCGAACGCCACGCCGCCCGAGCGGATCGAGATGTAGTCCACCACTGGGGCCGCAGGCCTATCGGGCACCGCCGAGAGCACCGCCTACGCGATGAAATCCACGCGCAACGCAGTTCACCTCGCCTCGCTCTCGATCCTCTCGACGCTGCTCGCGCTCTCGCGCAACACCCCCGCGCAGAGCCTCGCGCACTGGCACGAAGCGCGAGGAAACAGCGCTCGAACCGGGACTACGACGCTGCCGTTCGCCGCGCGTGAGCCGCGGATGGCGTGGCGCGTTCAGCGGTCGGTTCCCTCGGTCGCGACCGACGCGACGGGGCCGACGATCGCAGAGATCGACCTGAACGGCGCAGGCGCGCCCGAGATCGTCGCGATCACCGATCGATCGATCGCCGCGTGGGACGGGAGCACGGGTCGACGGCTGTGGCCGTCGGGGATCGGCGAGTACTTTCCGTTGATCTCGATCGCGGGCGTCGCGGACTTCGACGGCGATCGGCGCAACGACATCGCCGTGATCGGCCGCGACAACACCGTGGCCATCTACGACGCGAGCGGCGCGCGGCGCTGGTCTCTTCCGAGCAACCGCGTCACCGGCGGCTTCACGGGAACGGTGCGCGTCGTGGACTTCTCTGGCACAGGAGCGGCGCCGCAGCTGCTCGTCGTGCGCACGGACGCGAGCGACAACCTGCGCGCGAGCTTGTACAGCTTCGACGCGGCGTTCAACGGAACCGAGCTGCGCACGGCCACGATCCCTGCAGATTCGCAGGGAAGCTCGAACCGCGCGGCGATCGGCGACTTCAACGGCGACGCGCTGCCCGACGTGCTCTTTCTGCGTTCACCCGGCGCGTCCGGGACGTTCACCGCGTCGATCATCGAGGGCAACGGAACCGCGAGCGGCCGAAGCTGGACCGTGGTCGAGCGAGGGATCACCGCGCCGATGGGCGGGTGCATTCCCCCGTCCGGCGCGTCGCTGCGCGTGCAGGTGTTCGCCGCGCGCGATCGCGACGTGGTGGCGTTCAAACAGAGCTCGGGCGCGACGGACACGCCCGCGTGCATCGGCGCGCTCGCCGCGGACGTGACGGGGCCGTACCTGCTGTGGAGCGCGTCGATCCCGAGCCCCGACACGACCACGGTCCCCTTCGTCGGAGACATCGTCGCCGGCGGAAACAACGAGATGATCGCGGCGTGGGCGCAGACGGTCTCCGTCGGGATGAGCACCGAAGTGCAGAACACCGTGCGCGTGATCGACGCGTTCACGGGCGCGACGGTGACGTCGTTCGGCACGAACGCCGCGTTTTCGACGGGCTATTTGTACCTCGGCCTCGCGCGGCTCAACGGGGTCAACGGCCCGCTCAGCGTGCTCACCACCAACACCGCCAGCGCCCGCTTCGTTCACCTCCACGACGGAACGACCTTTCAACGCTCAGCCCCCCTCGCCAACCTCACGATCGACCGCGTCCCGCGCCTGCTCGTCGGCCCCGAGCGCTACGGCATCTCCACCGGAGGCCGCGCGGACCCGATCGTCGTCGAGACGCCCTCGGGCAGCGCCATCCTCGGCCGTTCGAGCAGCCAAAACGCACGCTTGTTTACGGTCACGCGCGACGACACGATCACCATGTCCGCGCCGCTGCCCGGCGGCTTCGTCGCGCCGCGCACGGACAACAGCGGCGCGCTGCTCACGGTCACCACGGGCTCGATCGCGCAGTGGGGCCTGCGCCGCGTCGACGCATCCATTCGCTACGAGGGCGCCGACGTGCGCGACGAGGGCGCGGGCCCTCCGCTCTTTCTTCGCTCGCCGCCGTCGTTTACCAGCGTCACCGCGCTGCGCGCCGAGCTGCGCGCGATGCCCACGCCGCTCACCCGCGGAGCGACCGTGCTCTCTCCAGGCCGCCCCGGCTGGCTCGATCTCAGCGAGGCCACCCCGTACGAGACGGTCCCCTCGTTCGTCGCGAACGCGCTCGGCTGCAACGAAGCGCTCTCGAGCTCGAACAACGCGCTCACCTCGTCGGGTGAGTTCTTCTTCACCACCACGACCGCGCCGATCACCGGCGGCAATCGCCACACGTTCGACCGCGCGATGAACCGCTGCCAGCTCAACCGCTTCGCCGTCTCGGACATCTTCGGCACCGCGATCACGGGCCTCTCGCTCACCAACGACTATCTTCGAATGCCCCTGGCCGCCTCGCCTTCGTCCGGCGTGCTCACCTTCGCGACCCGCGACAACGGAGCGAACCGCGAGCTGTACGGCGGCATCTGGTCCGTCAACCCTCCGCAGTTCGACTTCGCCAGCTACCGCATCGCCTCCAACGTCACCTCCAGCGTCCCGGCGCTCGGCTCTGTGCTCGGACGATCGTTCGGCCTGGTGATCACCGCGGTCGGAAGCAGCTCGACCCCGCCGCACGTCGGCAACTTCTTCCTCGGCGAGTCGCCCATGCGCGTGGTGCGCGCCAACATGCCCGACACCACGGCGGTGCGCTTCGCGCCGCAAGCGCCCATCATCGTGGACGGCGCCAACGGCGCAGCGCTGATCGTCAACAACAACCCAGCGCACTTCTCGAGCGCGTACACTCGGCCGTCGATCGTCCGCGCCACGGCCGTCGCCGACAACATCGAGCTTCAGCTCGCGGGCTGGGGCTCGACGAGCTCGCCCATGGACGCGCAAGGCGCCGCGCTCATCCGCTGCGGAGCGAACTATCGCCTCATCTACCACGTCCGCGTCAGCACCCTCAGCTCCGAGGACGCGCGCTTCGAAGCCTGGGAGTTCAGCCCGACGATCACCGCGCCGATGACCCCGGACTACGCCATGGACCAGGGCATGACCCGCTCGTGGAGCGTGTGCCTCGACCGCGCAGGAGGCTCGATCGACTGCGCGATGCCCGCGCCCGCCGAGCGCTACGGCCGCGTGAGCTGGACCAACCTCGTCGCCTCGCAGAGCGGCGGAGCGTCGGTCGTGCTCGCCGCCAACTCCGCAGGGCAAGTGTTCGCGCTCGAGAACCTCTGCTCGGACGCGCCGCGCTTGCGATGGACGTACACCGAGCCCCGCGCGCTCTCGTCGGTGAGCGCCTTCGACGCCGACGGCGACGGACAAGCCGAGCTCGCCGCGCTCTCGAGCGACGGGACCTACCACGGGATCGACGAAGCCGAGTGCAACGTCGAGGGCGATCCGCGCTGCCCTGCACAGCGCCCCACCTGCGACGTCGCGACGAAGACCTGCGTCGAGTGCATGGACGACTCGCAGTGCACGGCGGCCGGGCGCAGTCGGTGCGACCTCGAGCGACGCACGTGCGTTCCGTGCGCGATGGCCGGGGCCACCTGCGCGGGCTCTGGCGGCGTGTGCACCGCGATCACCCGCGCCGGAAACCCCGGCGTCGCCTGCACCTGCGCCGGCCCGATGGAGTGCAACCTCGGCTTCGCGTGCGTGCTCTCGGACGACGCTGGATCTCGCGGAGTTTGCACGGTGGGATGCGACCCCGACGCCCCGCGTTGTCCGATCGGTCAATTCTGCGAGCGCCCGGCCAGCGCCGGCGCCCTCGGCCGCTGCGTCGGCGCGTGCTCCTCCGACGACGAGTGCGCCCGCAGCTCGCCGAGCCGCCCGGTGTGCTCCTCGTCGATGGACGCCGGCGTTCGCTCGTGCGTCGAGTGCAACGCCTCGTCGCAGTGCGCCGCGCGCAACCCGTCGCTGCCCGCGTGCGTCGCGCAGCGCTGCGCCGAGTGCGATCCGTCGAGCTCGATGAATTCGTGTGCCACCAATTCGAGCGGCGCTCGCTGCCTCGCCAACGCCTCGTGCGGCTGCGACTCGGACAGCGATTGCCGTGGAGGTCGCTGCGATCCAAGCGCCCAGCGCTGCGTGGCGAGCGGCGACGCAGGAGCCTCGATCGACGGAGGCCCCGCGCCGTGGACCGACAGCGCGTGCGCCTGCCGCGTGCAGAGCCCCACGCGCTCGAGCGCGACGCGCGACGCCCTCGCCTCGCTCCTGTCCCTGGCCGCCGCGGGCGCCCTGTTCGCGCGACGATCGCGGCGCCGCGCGCGCAACGCGAAGGTCAGCGCGCTGTTGGCCTCGACGCTCACCGCGACCGTCGCCTCGAGCGCCCTCGCGCAAGCGCAGACGAGCGCTCCTGCGCGCCGCGCGGTCCAGTGCGGCGAGGACGCTTCGGCCGAGCTGTTCGCCGAGGCGCGCGAGCACTTCGACGCGGGGCAGACCGCGCTGCTCGCCAACGACGCGCCCGCCGCTGAGCGCGCGCTGCGCGCGGCGATCGCCCTGTTCGACAGCCCCAACACCCACTTGTTGCTCGGACGCGCGCTCGCCGCGCAGCAGCGCTTCGAAGACGCATACGACGAGTTCGAGACCACCGTGCAGCTCGCGACGCGCTGCTCGATCCGCGACACGACCGAGCGAGGACGCGCGCGGTACACCCGCTCGATCGAGCAGGGAGCGACCGAGCGCGCGCAGATCGCCCCCCGCGTCGCGCTGCTCTCGGTGCACTTCGAGAGCGGAGCGCCCGCGGGAGCGATGATCACCATCGGCGCGCGCGCGCCGCTTGCGCTCATCAACGACCGCACGTTTGCTGCGGCCGAAGGAGAGTCTGCGGTGACGGTCACCGCGCCGGGCTACCGCGATTGGCGCGGGACCGTGACGCTCAGCCGCGGTCGAGTGACGGCGATCGAAGTGGCGCTCGAGCGCATCGTCGAGGGGCCGCGCGTGATCGAGCGCCGCGTCGAACCCGCGCTGATTCGCGTTCGTCGCGTCTCGCCGCTGTTCGGCGTCGGGCTGGCCACGACGGGCGTGGGGATCGCCACCGGCGTGACCGGCGCGGTGCTCTTTGTGCTGGGGCGCGAGCGCTACGCGGCGCTCGACCGCGCGTGCACGAGCACGGTGTGCCCGCAGGACCCGGCGTTTCTCGCGGCGGTGGACCGAGGGCAGCGCCTGGAGTTCGCCGGGCAAATCACGATGTACACGGGCATCGGGCTGACGGTGGTGGGGGCGATCGTGACGCTCGCGACGCTGCCGCGAACGGAGTGGGTCCCTGCGCCGGGGACGAGCCGCGCGGCGAGGACCATGCGAACGGGGCCACAGTTGTGGGCCTCGCCCTCGCTCCACGGGATCGCCGTGGGAGGTGCGCTGTGATGCGCCGCTCGATGATCCTCGTCGCGCTCGCGATGGCCTCGTGCACCTCCGCGTGGGACACGCTCCGCGACCGCTCGCGCCAATGCACCGGAACGCGCCGCGACTGCGACCAAAACCCCGCCAACGGCTGCGAGGTCGAGACCGCGACCGACCGACTTCACTGCGGCGACTGCTCGACGCAAGCGGCCGTCGCGTGCACCGGCGGAAAGTCTCTCGAGCTTCGCTCCATCGCCGGCGCCGGCGCCACGCAGTGCGTCTCGCTCCGCGGCGACGGGACGCACTCGCTCCGCTGCTGGGGCAGCAACACACGAAATCAAGTCACCAGCGCAAACGCAGGTCCGATCGCGACGCCGACGGACCCCGACCCCGACGACACGGGCGAGGTACACGCGCTCGGCGTGGGCGACGGCTTCGGCTGCGCGATCCGCGGCGAGGTGCGCGAGCTTCGCTGCTGGGGCAGCGCGGTGACGCTCCCGATGCTGGGCGCCACCGAGCGGCTGCTCTCGTTGCGGGCGCTGGCGGTCGGGGCGCGGCACGCGTGCGTCGCGGCCGCGCGCGCGGCGACGGACGACAACGTGATTCGCTGCTTCGGCGACAACGACCGCGCGCAGCTCGGCGGCCCGCTCAACGCGATGAACATCGCGTCCGTGCAGACCGCGGACGGAGCGCTGTTCACCCTGCGAACGATCGCGGGGCTCGCCGCGGGCGCCTCGCACTCGTGCGCGTTCGACGCGCAGAGCGTGTGGTGTTGGGGAGCCAACGAGCAGGGACAGCTCGGCCGACGGCCGCTGCCGGGCTCTCCTGCGGTGGCGGCGGCGCCCGTGCAAATGCCATCGAGCGTGCGCGTGATCGACGTCGCGGCCGGCGGCGACAGCACGTGCGCGGTCGTGAGCGAAGCGCCGGTCTCGAGCGACGCGGGCGCCGAAGCCGGAACGGACGCGAGCATCGAAGCGAGCGCCCCGAGCGACGCTTCGTGCGCCGCCGCGACCGGGACGCTGCGCGCGACGGTCCTGTGTTGGGGAGCGCTCGCGGGCGCCGATCGCTGCGCGCCCACGCCCACTGCCGTTCGACGGATGGACGGAGGGACGCTCGACGATGTCGCGCGCGTGTACGTGGGCTCGACGCACGCGTGCGCGATCACCAACGGCGCGGAGGTGTTCTGCTGGGGCCAAGGCGGCGAGTCACGGTTCACCGACGTGGCCGCGCCCGGCGTGATGACGGCCACGCGCATCGCCGCGCTGCGCGGAGCGCGCGAGCTGTCCATCACGGGAGCCGCCAACGTCCTGCCGCCGAGCGCGCGCGCCGCGGGGCGCGAGAGCTTCTGCGCGCTGTTGGGCACGGGCTCGACGAGCGCCGTGAAGTGCTGGGGTCCCAACGACAACGCTCAGCTCGGCGACAGCGCGCGAGGCATCGGCGTGGTTTCGAGTCCGTCGGACGTGCGCTGGTAGAGCAACGCTTGCGAAACGCGACGGACGGATTCGGGAGGCGCGGATGGGATTCGAACCCACGTATGGAGGTTTTGCAAACCTCTGCCTGACCACTTGGCTACCGCGCCAGGCTCACCCAACTCAACGAAGGGGACGCGACTGATAGCAACGTCGTTCGAGCAGGTCAACGGCCCATCTTCGAAGCCCGACGAAAAACTGAATTTGCCGGCGATGCGTCGCAGCGCTCAATCGTCGGCGCTGGGCTCTTCGTCCTGCACTTTGTCGTCGCGCCGAGCCTGCGCCCACGAGCCCATCTTGAAGCCAAACGAGAGCATCGCGGTGAGCAGCAGCACTTCGGCCACGAACTGCACGAGCCGAACGCCCGGCGGAGGCCCGGGCCACTGCGGACCGCGCTCGAGCGAGAGACGAATCCACGGAGCGAACCGCTCGACGACGGTGAGCGCCGAGAGCGTGAGCGCGGTCACGCCCAAGGCCATCGTGCGCATCGCGGACTCGTCGTCGTGCGCGACGCCCGCGCGATTGGCGACGCGGCCGCCGACGTAGCCGCTGAACATCTTGCTCGCGAGCACGGCGTACACGATGGCGTCGCGCGCTCCGACGTGACGAATCGCAGGCCGCGCGAGCTGCGCTCCGACCGAGAAGAGCAGGTCGAGCGCGAGCGCCGCGGCTCCTCCGCGCAACACCGCTTCGATCGGCGCGAGCGGCGGCTCCCCGTGCTCGTCATCGTAGCGATCGTCGTCCGGTCCGCGGTCCATTGTTCGAAGCTATACCGCGCCCGCGCGCGGCGCGCGAGTGCGCACCAGAGAAGCGCGCGGCGCCCGAGCAGTCAGCGCGCGGACGAGCGCGGCGCACCCGTCGCGTCCGAGCAGCATCGAAAGCCAATCTGGTAGTAGCTGAACCGCGGTCCGTGCGCGCGGGTGACGGCCCGACAACGATTGCGCACGTGCCCCCAGAAGCCGCCCATGAGCGCTGAGTACTGCCCAAACGAGCGCGTCGAGCGGACCCATTCGTCGACGTTTCCGGTCAGGTCGTAGAGGCCAAAGGGAGAGCGGCAGCTCGGGCGCGTCCCTGAAGGGCTGGCCATGTAGATGCGCTCGACCTCGGCCGCGCGGATCGTGTTGTTCGACGAGTGCAAGAGCGGCTTGTTCGGCGCGCGCGCGTACAGGTCGATCGTGCAGGCGTCCGCCGAGCGCTCGCGTCCGTAGGGGTACGGGAGCAGCTCTTCGCCCGAGCACGCGAAGGCCCACTCGTCCTCGGTGCAGAGCCTTCGTCCGCGCGCGGCGCACAACGCCTCGGCGGTGTCGAAGGTGACCATCACCGACGGCAGCGCCCCGCGTTGATTGGGCCACTCGTAGCGGTCCATGCAGACGCTCACGGCCATGCGCTGCCCCGTGCAACGCGAGCGCTCGGCGAACTGCAGGCACTGACCGCGGTCGTTGTCCGCCCAGCGCACGCAGGGCTC
The DNA here is from genome assembly GCA_046351515.1 of Polyangiales bacterium. Lineage (GTDB taxonomy): Bacteria > Myxococcota_A > Polyangia > Polyangiales. The sequence continues at coordinate 473,072 of JAXLYJ010000004.1, read as the reverse complement.
GTCGACCTCGTTGCAGTGCGTCCCGCGCACGAGGACCATGTCCTCGGGACAGTCGGTCGTGCTGCGCGCCGCGCGGTGGCTCGAGACAGGGCCCTCGCCCGCTGCGCGCTCGCGCGCGCCGTCACTTCGAAGCGCCACGGTCGCGTCGATGAACAACGACGCGTCGATCGCCGACGGGCGCACGATCGTGGGCGCGTGCGTCGATTGTGATTGCGAGCGCGAGCCGCGACCGAGCACGAGCACGACGAGGCTCGAGACCAACGCCACTGCAGACGAACGCTTCATCCCGCCGCTCGAAAACGACACGATCGGCCGCGGATGTTCCACGAGCGCGAGGGGCTGTCATGCTTTCGACAGGAGGGACATAGTCTGACCGTGATTCTGCGGGGGTTTTCGCCGCTCGAATCGAAGGACACAGTATGTCCTATACGTTCGTCGACGTGGTGATTTCCTGGCGAGCGAGGGGTTATGGTCGGACTCGTGATGGCCGCAACGAAGACCGCCCAGCCCGCCCGCCAGGTTCGCAGCAACACCGTGGTCGAAGAGCGCTTCGAGAGCCAGGGGCGCGTGTGGCTCTGGCGCGAGGGAGCCTCGGTCGTCGACGCGCGCTACCGCTCGAGCAGCGAGCAGGTGCGCGACGAGCTGCGGGCGTTGTTCTTGCGAAAGCTCGTTCCCGCTGCGGAGAAGCGCGGGATCGCGGCAGAGCCTGTGGCGGCGGCGACGCCGTCGGGCGTGGCCGCGGCGGACGTGCGCTGGATGCGCTGGCACCGCGAGGGCGAAGGCGCTTCGCCGCTGTGGGCGCTCTTCGTTCAATCACGGGTCTTGTCCTCGACCGAGGCCGACAACGACACGTGGAACCTCATCGCCTGGGGCGACGGCCCCGCCCTCGCCTGGGCATCGAGCGCGCTCGCCGCGCAAGAGTGCCTCCGCGCCGCGCTGCACGCGCCTCCCGCGTGGCTGCACCTGGGTATGGCCTCGCGCGACCCCGCGTTTTGCGTGCGAATCGAGCGCTGGACGGACACGGCGCGCGCGCGCAAGCCGAGCACCGTGCGCCGCGACGCGGGCGCTTCCACCGAGGGACGCAGCGACGCGAGCGCCGAGCCCAAGCCGAGCGCGCGATCGATCCTGTCCGCCTGGCGCAAGGCGCACCCCGCTCGCTCTGCTTCGTGAGCGCCCTCGAGCGCGGGTCGCAGCTTCGCCCTCGCACGTTGTGCACAGCGTCGGCGCCGAACCGTCACCGGGCCTTTCGCGCCGAAGTCCCACGCCGTGCCACGGCGCTTACCGCAACGCAACGGAGCAACGGCGGCGCAGTCCGTGATAGCGTGACGCCCTCTTTTCGATGACCAACCTGCGCGCCTCGTGGAGGCCCTCCGGAGCCGGAACGGACGGCACCGTGATGGTCACCCACCGATATGACCCCGTCGCCGAAATCGGCGTCGGAGGCATGGGCGCCGTCGTGCTCGCGCGCGCGTTCAGCGGCCCGAGCGCGGGCGAACACGTCGCGATGAAGCGGCTGCTGCCGCACCTCGCGCAAGAGCCCGAGGTGCTCAAGGCCTTCCTCGACGAGGTCTATGTCATCTCGGCGCTGCACCACCCGCACATCGTCGAGTCCCTCGACTGGGGCGAGGACTCGAACGGGCGTTTCTTGGTGATGCAGTTCGTGCCGGGCGACTCGCTGCGCGCGCTCGTGCACGCGCGAGAAGCCGCGCAATCACCGCTGCCGATCGATTTTATCGCCGAGGTCGTCGCGTGCGCCGCGCTCGGGCTGCACGCCGCGCACACCGTCGAGGTCGAAGGCCGCCGCGTCGGAATCGTTCACCAAGACGTCTCGCCCGCGAACGTCCTGGTCGGCTACGACGGCGCGGTCAAGGTCATCGACTTCGGCGTCGCGCGCATCCTGTCTCGCGACGAAGACTCCAACTCGCAGACCATCCGCGGAAAATTCGGGTACATGTCCCCCGAGCAAATCCGCGGAATGCCGCTCGATCACCGCTCGGATCTCTTCTCGCTCGGCGTCGTGCTCTGGGAGGCCCTCACCCTCTGCCGACTCTATCAAGCGCGAGACGAGTTCGAGGTCGCGCGCATGGTGATCAACGAAGAGCCGGTGAGCCCGAGCGAGCTGCGTCACGATGTTCCTGCGGAGCTCGACCGCATCGTGCTGCGGTGCCTCGCGAAGAACACCGCCGAGCGCTACGCCGATGGCCGCGAGCTCGCGCGGGACCTCGAGCCGCTTCGCCCTGAGTTTTCGCAGCGCGCCGAGCGCATCGCCTCCGTCACCCGCGAGTCGATGCCCGAGCGCTTTCGCTGGATCGAGTCCGTCACGCAGCGCCCGGTGAAGATTCACCCGCGCATTCACAGCGCCGGTGAGCCGGGCCGTCCTCGACGACCGACCGGCGAGCGCCTGCCCGTCGCGCCCGCGGCTGCGGCGAGCGCGAGCGCCGCAAACGCGGTCAGCGCAGCGAGCGCCCCCGCCGCGGCCAGCGCGAGCCAGCGCGCTCCAGCGCAGACTCCGGCGACGATCCCGATCGCGCACGCGCCCAACGCGCCCGTCGCGATCACGCAGCAACCGGCGCCCGCTGCTCCGTTTGCGCAGCCAGCGCCGATCGCACAGCCAACAGCGCCACCGCAGGCCGGCCCCGTCGCGCTGCGGCCGCCCTCGGGCATCGCGCCCACGAATTCAAGTGGCCCAGCGAAGAGCACGGCGAACATCACGCTCCGCGTCGGCGCTCTCGTGCTCGTGGCGCTCGTCGCGCTCGCGATCGGCGCGCTGCTCGGCAGCCGATAGCGTTTTGTAGGGATAGGGGACGGTGTTCAAAAGTTCATTTGTTCGCCGTGGGTCGCTCCGCGCGTCGCCACGGCACCGCGGGCAACAAATGAACTTTTGAACACCGTCCCCTATCCCTACAAAACGAGCTCTCTTCTGCCGCTCACTTTCCGCGCGAGGCGCGGAGCGAGGCGAGGTCGATGCTGTGCTTCTTGTAGAGCTCGCGCAGATAGCGGCGGTGCACGCCCGAGCGACGCGCGGCTTCGGACAAGTTGTAGCCGCTCTCGGCGAAGAGCTTGAGCAGGTACTCCTTCTCGAACGCGTCGACCGCGAGCTGCTTGGCGTCCTGAAACGGAAGCTCCGTCGACGCGAGCGCCGCCACCGACAACCCGCCCGGCGGAATCGTCGCAGGAACCGCCTGCATCCCCGTGCTCGTCGGCTCAGCCGGCTCGTCCTCGACGTCGTCGAACTCGTCCTCGTCGTAGTCGAGCTGCGAGACCAACACGCCCGGCCCGCCCGCGAGCATCACCGCCCGCTCGACGGTGTTGCGCAGCTCGCGCACGTTGCCCGGCCACTCGCGGCCCTCGAGCTGCGCGATCACCGACGGCGCCAGCGTCGCGCCGAGCGCCGCGGCGAAGTGCTTCGCCAAGATCGAAATGTCCTCGGGACGCGATCGCAGCGGAGGCGTCTTCACCCGCGTCACCGCGAGGCGAAACAGCAGGTCCTTGCGAAAGCGCCCCGCCTCGACCTCGGCTTCGAGCGCGCGATTCGTGGCCGCGATGATCCTGACGTCCACCGGAACGTAGCTCTCGCCACCCACGGGACGAACCTGCCTCGCCTCGAGCGCGCGCAACAACGCCGGCTGCAGATCCAGCGGCAGTTCGCCGATTTCGTCCAAGAACAGCGTCCCGCCGTGGGCGCGACGAAAGGCTCCTTCGCTCGAACCCGTCGCGCCCGTGTACGCGCCCTTGGTGTGGCCGAACAGCTCGCTCGCGATCAGCGTGGGTGAGACCGAAGCGCAGTCGAACACGACCAAAGGCTTGGCCGCCCTCGGCGAGCGCTGATGAATCGCCCGCGCGACGACCTCTTTGCCCGTGCCCGTCTCGCCCTCGATCAGCACCGTGAGCGACGTCGGCGCCACGCGTTGCACCGCCGATCGCAGCTTCTGAATCGCCTGCGATCCGCCGACGAACTCGTCGACCTCCGCCTTCTCTTTGCTCTCGTCGTTGACCCGAACGCGAACCGAGATGTTCTTGCCAAGCACCAGGGTGGCCTCGGTCTGAATCGGAAGCTCTCGGATGCGCGCGCCTTGAAAGTGTGTGCCGTTTTTCGTGTCGAGGTCCGCCACCTCGACGCCGTGCGGAAACACCCTGATCTCGAGGTGGTTGCGCGACACGAACGGGTCGTCGATCACGATCTCGTTGTTCGCGTCACGCCCGATGCGCACCACTCCCTCGCGCACCTTCAGCAGCGGCGGAGTGCCGGGTGACTGAACCTCCACGGTCCTCGTGGGCGGGCCCTTCAGCTTGAGCGCGAGGGCGGTGACGGTCTTGCCGTCGTCCGTCATGACCCTCGCACGGTACCAGAAATCGCAGGACGTCCAGCGTCGATGTTGCAACGCCGCGCGCGCGCACCTGGGAGGTAGTCCTCACACCGAGGCGCCATCTCTCAACCGCTGCAGCAGCGCCGCTCGATCCGCGATGAACACATTGTTGCGGACAACACTGCCGCGCGCGGAAAAGGGACGCGGGAGAGGCGGCACGCGCCGCGCATCGATCGAAAATCCCGCTGAATGAGCGCGGCGATCTGCGACGCCGAGCGCCCTCGACGAAGGTCAGCGCGACGCCGAGCGCTCGCACCATTGACGCACCGATGCGCTGGAACGCGCGCACACATCGGACGCGCGCACGCGCAGTCGAGCGCTCGCGTCCTCGAGCGATGGAGCCTCGGTCGACGCGCGAAGCGCCGCGCGCTCTCCGCTGTTCGATCGCTCGTTGAGCGCGCGAACGCTGGCCGCGCCCGCGACGTCCACCGCGAGGTCCACGGAGCTCTGGACCGCGTCGGACCGAGTCATCTCGTGAGCGCCCCGCGCCCCGTCGACGCGCGCCATCGCGACGACGATCGCGATGGACTCGGCCTCCGTCGCGCCGTCGAGCCCCTCGCGCGCGAACGCCATGAGCGCGTCGAGCTGCGCCCGCGCCCGCACTTCGTTGGTGTCCCGCTGCGCGGCAGCCTCGATCGCGTCGAGGTCGCCCGCGGTCATCTGATCGGCGCGCGCTCGCTGCAGGCTCGCCGAACGCGAGGCCACGTTGGCCACGCTCGCCTCGCGCGCCGCCGCCATCCCGAGGTCGAACCACCGCGCGAGCCCCGCGCGCTGCGCAGAGGTCATCCGCTCGCTTCGCGCGCGACGAACAATCACCTCGCCGAGCTGATCGACCACCGAGTGCTCAGCGCGGTGCAGACCTTCGACGCTCGTCCCCGCCATCGAGGCGACCTCGCGACAGCGCTCGACGGACACGGTCGAGGCGCGCAGGACACACGAGATCGCGTCGGTCGCGATCGCCTCGGCGTTGCTCGTCAGGCTCGCAGCGCTCCCCACCGTCCGCACGCTCGCCGCACCGCCGCTCGACGCGGCCGACTCGACGCTCGCCGCGCCCGAAGCCATCCCGCTCTCGGCGCACGCGCCGCCCGTAGCGACCAGCGAGAGCACAGCCAACCCATGGAAGATACGAAGCAAAGTCATGGTTCCCACTCGTATTGGCGTCGCATGTAGGACACCGTAGTTGCGAGTGTGGGGTATCGATGGCATGTTGTCCAGGTTCGCTTCTTCGATTTCTGTTGCGTTTCGATATCACTCCCTTTCACAGCTTCAGAAATCGGCGTCGCGCGGCGGCTGCGTGACGTCAGCACGACAACGGCGTCTCGATCGCCCCGCATCCGTCGCCGAATGGATGCGCGCGACGGACATTCGTTGTACATCGCCGCCGTCGCTCGCGCGGCGCGAGATCGCCGCGACGAACCACTGCAACTCGCATCACGGCGAGACACCAACCGAGGAACCATGAAGACCCAGCTGCTTTGCGTGACGTGTGCCTTGTTGAGCGTGACGGTGATGGCGTGCCGCGAGCCCGCTCCCCCCGAGGACACGGGATCCGGTCAGGACGCGACGACGCAGGATCGCCAGACCCCCGTGCCCGACGCGCAAGGCGGCCAGGACGTGAACAATCCCCCCGCGGACGGCGGCACCGGCATGGACGCTGGCGGAGCAACGTCGGTCACGCTTCGTCAGCTGCAGGACATCACGGACATGGCTCACCCCGCGGGCAACGCGCGCGTGAACCTCGAGGACACCGACCTCGTCGCGCTCACCCCGCGCTTGCTCATCGGCTCGTCCTCGGCCAGCTCGTGCCGCTTCGCGGTCTGGGTCGGAAAGGCGACCGGCGGAGACTTCGCCGGGATCCAAGTGCAAGAAGTCGTGGACCGCGGCGCGGCGATGAACTGCTTCGACATGAGCCTCGTGCGCAAGATCCCCGCGGACATCGCGGTCGGCACGCGCATCACGTCCGTCGTCAACGCCAACTTCGGCGAGTTCTGCGCGGGCCCGTCCGGCGGAAACCCCGGCATGTGCCGCAACTACGAGCAGTCGCAGCTCTTCCTCGGCGCCGCGACGGCCGCGATCAACACGATGGGCATGGGCACGGTGCCGACGCCGTCGGACGTGACCGTTCCTGTGATCGGCCAGACGTCGGGCGGAATGCTCGGCACCCGCACGCTCGCCCTCGAAGGGACGCTCGTCCGCGTGCGCAACGTCCGCGTGACCGCGACCATGAGCAGCAATGACGGCGGCGCCGCGTTCACCACGGTCTCTGTCGCCGATCCGATGGACGCGACGCGCACGCTCGAGGTTCAGATCTCGAACTTCACGCGCACCACCTGCACGCGCAACTACTTCAACAGCATCAACGGGATGAACACCTCGATCACGGGCATCCTCGTCCCCGACTTCGGCGTGTGGAAGATCCGCCTCCGCAACGAAAACGACGTCGAAGGCCTCAACTGCAACACCGACGGAGGCACGATGACCGACGCCGCCGCCGACGCCACCGCCGACGTGGCCAACAACGGCTGAGCCGCCAACCGCTCGCTCGCCGCGTGAGCGAGGGCGAATTTGCTGCAAACTCGCGCTGGGGGCGCGAGTTCCGCTAACCGCGCGAGGGTGACACTCTCACGCGCAGCGCTCGCTACGGCCGCCCTCGTCGCCTTTGCTTCGGGGTGCGCCGGGCAGAACTCGATCGACATCCTCCGCGTCACGGACATCGGTCCGCGACAGGTCGAGATCGGCGATCGCCTCGAAGTGACAGGGCAGCATTTTCCCCAAGGCAGCGAGCTCAAGCGCGTCCGGCTCACGCTGCGCGCCACCCTCGCCCGCTCGGGAATGCCCGCGTGCAGCTCGCCCGTCGAGGTCACCATCACCGACCCGCCCGAGGGCACAAGCGAGTTCGACCCGATCACGCACCAGATGCGCGACGCCACCTTCGCCCGCAGCGCGCAGCGCACGCTCCGGCTCGACGGCCCCGATCGACTCGCGTTCGTCCTCACCGATGACTTGTATCGCGACCTCACGCGCTGCCCAGGAGAGCGCAGCGCCGAGCCCGTCGATCACGCCACGCTCTCCTTTGGCAGCGCCCACGCCCGTTACGCGCGCCTCGGCGTCACCGTTCACTTCGAAGGCACCACGGGCACACAAGGCATCGAAGGAACGCTCCGCGGCGCCTCGCTCGACGTCCTGGCTCCTCCCTCTCGTCGCGTGCTCCACGTCGAGCCGCTGCGCCGTCGCTCGCAGCGCGTGCTCGAAGCGCTCGGCGTGACCTTGGCCGACGCGCACCCCACGACGGGCGGTCTTCGCATCGCGTCCGTGCGCAACGGCGGCGCCGCGCAACGCGCGGGCATCGGCGCCAACGACGTGATCTCGTCGGTCGACGGGCTCACGGTCCTCGCGCTCGAAGACCTCGCGGTGCCCGAAAACACCCGCGCGGTGCGCTTGGGCGTCGCGCGCGACGACATCATGGACGAGCGCGTCGTGGCGCTCGACGGCTTCGCCACCGCGTCGCCGCGCGATCTTCTCGCAGCGTGCGTGGCCATGATCGTCGCAGCGCTCGCTATCGCGATTTCGCTTCGTCCCGCGACGGGAATCCTCCCTTCCATCGCTCGGGTGGCGCAGCGCGCGCTCGGCGGAGGGGAGCGAGGCGCCTTCGCTCCGTGGTGGATCGCGCGCGTGCGCGAGGCGATCGCGGGCAGCGCGCAGAAGCACAAGGACGCGATCCCGTTTCTCGCGATCGCCGCGCCCATCAGCGCGATCGGGCTCGCGCCGCTCGCGCCCACGCTGCTGCGCCTCGGGTGGGACGTCGGGCTTCTCTACGCGATCGGCGCGGGGCTTCGCTTGCTCTCGGGCCCCTCGCTCTCGCTGCGCACTGTCACGAGGGTGATCCCGGTGTCCATGGCCGCCATCCTCTCGCTCGGCACCGCCGTCATCGCGAGCGGAACGTTTCGCGCCGAAGGCATCGTCGCCGCGCAGGGCGCCGCGCCGTGGTCGTGGCACGCCTTTCGTTCGCCAGCGGCCACCGCGCTCGCCGTGCTCTTCATGGTGGCCCTCTACGCAGGCGCCCCGGACCGCCACAAGCCCACGGCCGAGCGCCCCACCACACGCGCGCAGTTCGCCCGCGAAATCGCGGCCTGGATCGGGACGTTCTTCGTCTCGGCCGCCGGCGTCACCGCCCTCTTCGGCGGCTGGCAAGTGCCCGGAACAGACCTCGGTCAACAAGACGCCTCCGCCGCCCTTCAGATGGCCGGCGCCGTGCTCTTTCTCTTGAAAACATGGGCGCTCACGCTCACCACCGCGTGGCTCCGCTGGACCGCCTCGTCCGCGCGCGGAAGCGCCCTCGTTCACCGCGCAGGGCGCACGATCTCGCTCACCGCGATGCTCGCGGCCATCGCGCACTGCGCGGTCGCGCTGCTCACGCCGCAGCTCCCGTCGTTCGTCGCGATGACCCTCGCGCACGCCACGTTCGCGCTGGTCTTCATCGCGGTCTTCGCCGCGACCGTGCGCGCGCGCGCCCAGCGCGCGTGGGGCCTCACGAGCTACGTCCCGACGGTGTTCGCCAACGCGGACGACACCGTGATGCACTGAGCATCGCCGCTCACGACGGCTCTGCGCTCGCCGTCGCCGTCACGAGCTGCGCCCGGGGGAGCTGCACGTCGATCTTCGTCCCGCGGCCGCCCTCGCCGGCGCTCACCGCGAACGAGCCTCGAAGCAGCGCGGCGCGCTCTCGCATCCCGTGCACTCCGCGGCCGGGGGTCTTGGCGCTCTTGTCCATGCCCTTTCCATCGTCTTCGATCACCAGGCGCAGCGAGGCCTCGGTGAACGCGAGCTTCACCTTCACGCAGCTCGCCTCGGCGTGCCGAGCGATGTTCGTGAGCGACTCTTGCGTGATGCGATAGATCGCCACTTCGACCGCGGGCTCGAGCCCTTTTGCCACGGACAACGACCGCTCGACGCGACACCCCGTCTGCTCGATGAACGCGTCGATCGCGCGGTTGAGCGCCGCTTCGAGCCCCACTTCGTCGAGCACCGCCGGGCCGAGCCGAGCCAGCGCGCGGCGCAGCTCTTCGAGCGCAGCGTCCGTCGTCGCGCACACCTTCGCGAGGACCTCTCGCTGCACGGAAGTGTCGTCGGTGTGCGGCGCGAGCTCCGAGGCGAGCTGCGCGTGAATGCGGATCGCCGTCAGCGCTTGTCCCACCGAGTCGTGCAGGTCGCGGCCGATCGCGCGGCGCTCGTTCTCTTGCAGGGTCACCGCGCGCGCCGCGGTCGTGCGCAGCTCGGCGTACGCTTCGTCGAGCTCTCGTGTGCGCGCGGCCACGTCTTGCTCGAGCCCCGCGTTGAGCTCCGCGAGGCGCGCGCGCGATCGCTCGAGGTCGCTCACGAGCGAGTCGATCTTGCTCGCCGCCGAGCGCGCGGTGCGCATCGAGAGCGCGTACACGAGCCAGCCGAGCGCGAAGGCCAGCGTCGTGAACACCGCGAGCAGCCCGAGCGTCGTCGCTCGAAGGGCGCGCAGGTGCATCGCGACCCAGACCGTCCCCACGTCTTCGCCGCGCACGCGCATCGTCTGCGAGCACCACAAGTGCGCGCCGCGCGCGGGCGCCGCGCCCACCGCGATCCCGTTGGCGTCGAAGACTTGAAGCGCGGCCATCGCGGACTGCGCTCGATACGACCGCAGGTGATCGACCACTTTGATCGCGTCGTAGCGCCAGAGCTTCGGGCGCTCTTGCGCGTCGTGCGCGAGCTCTTCGACCGCGCGCGCGGCGATCGAGACGCAATCCGCGCGCAGCTCTCTCGCGCCGACAACGTGGTGGGCGACCGGCGCGCCCACGGCGAGCAGCGACGAGAGCGCCATCACGAGCGGCGAGAGCCTGCGCTGAAGCGGCGCGGCGACCTCGTCCTGCATCGTCGCGCGCGGAGTCACGGTCGGCTCGCTCACGGCGCGCCTCCGACGGGCTCGGTCGCGAGAAAGCCCGAGGACTCGATGAGCGAGCGCGCGTCGGGCGAGCGCAGATAGCGCACGAAGCTCTCGGTGCGCTCGTCGCGCACGCGGGGCACGAGCACGAGCAGCGGCTTGACGAGGCGATAGCGGCCGGCGCTCGCGTTTTCGAGGGTGGGCTCGACGCCGTCGATCGAGAGCGGGTGCAGCGGGAGCCCGTCGATCGCGCCCGCGCCGAGGTCGGTGAAGCCGACGGCGCCCTGTGTTCCGAGGACGGAGTAGCGAAGCTCGACGTCGGAGTAGAGGACGCGAAATCGCCCGGAGCTCTGGGCCTCGCGCTCGACCTCGCGAAAGCCCGGGATGCGCATGATCGCCGCGCGATGGCTCGAGTCTCCGCGCTCGCGGAGGATGATCACCCGCGGGCTGCCGTCACTCCACCAGCTCGGTCGTCCGCGCAAAAGATCGAGCAGCTCCGCCGTGCGGATGTCTCGATCGCGCACGGACGGGTTGGCCGCGAGCACCACGACGCTCCACGCGTAGGCGATGCGCTCGAAGTCGCGCTCGGTCGCGGCGATCTCTTGCGCGTTGAGCGGTCGGGAGAGCAGCCCGACGTGCACGGCGCCGTCGCGGGTGGCTTGGACGCCGCCGGTCGTTCCGATGCTCGAGTGCAGGATGAAGCGCTGCCCGACGCGCATGCGCCACGCTTCGAGCAGCCGTCGCGTCAGCGGGAGGTTCGAGCCCGATCCTGCCACCTCGAGCGCGTCCGGCGCCGCGCGCAGACGGGTCATGTTCGACCGCTGCCCCGATGGAGGAACGGGCCCTGACTCCGCGACCCACCCGATCGCCGCCGCCATCGCTGCGACCACCCCTGCGATCGACAGCGCGACGCGCGAGCTCAGCGCTCGCCCCCTGCGGCCTTGCGCTCGACCTCGAGCTCGCTCTCGGCGCCGTCTTCGTGCGCGCGACGCCCGCCGTGTGCGCCGTGTCCGCTGGGGACGCCGTGCACGCCGCTCGCGTCCGCGTCGCGCCGACGGTGGTGCTGCGTGATCGTCGCCGGCGTGTGCACTCGGTGCGGCTCTCGCTCGCGCTTGCTGTGCGCTCCCGTCGCCGAGTGCGTCGCTCGCTCACCAGACTCGCTCGCTGAGCCCGCACCCGCACGAGGAGCGCGCGGAGCAGGCGCGTTCTTCGGAGCGATTCCGCACGCCGGGGTTCTTCGCTCGTCCCACACTTGCCCGTCGCGCCAGCAGACCTCGCCCGAGACGCCCCATCCTGCGGCGACCGCCCGTCCGTCCTGCCACTCGGTCCAGAAGACCGCGCCGTCCGAGCGCGAGGCTTGATCGAGGCACGCGATGCGCGTCTCGGTTCCGTCGTCGTGACGAAGGACGCTCGCGAACGCCACGTGCGAGTGACCGCAGAACAACCAGCGAGGGCGAATGCGCTCGACGAGCGCGCGAGAGACCTGATTGCCGATCCACGGCGTGTGAAACGCCTTGAGGTCCTTGTGCACTCCGCGCGAGGCCGCGGGGCTGCGCGAGGCCAGGCCTCGTGGCCACTCGTGGGTCAGGATGATGTCCGCGCCGACGACGGGATCGAGCGCGCGCACTTCGTCGTGCCGAAAGTACCCGGCCTGGCGACAGGCGTCCGGCGAAGTCGGCGGCTGCAGCGGCTTGTCGACGTACCGCGGAGCGTAGATGCCCGAGAGCCACGCGACGTCGAAGCCGTCGATGTTCTTCGCGCCCACGCGACCGAGGTAGTGCAGGTTGGGCGCGACCACGCCGCCCGTCGGGATCGCGTGCAGCGCCTCGAAGTCCTCGTTGTTGCCGCCGATAAAGTGCAGCGGTCGCTCGAAGGCGCAGCGGCCCGAGACGTAGTCCGCGAACTCCGCGGGCATCGCGCGCTTGGCGGCCTTGCGACGATGGTCGTCCGCCGCGAGAAACGCCTCGACGTCCCCCACCGCGAGCACGAGCGAGGCCGTGCGACCACGCGCGCTCTCGAGCGCGGCGATCCACTCGCGCACGCGGTGGAAGCGACCATGAATGTCGCCGATCACCACCACGAGGGAGCTCTTTACGGACTCTCGCATGAACCTATGGACCGAGAACGAGGGTAGCCGAAGCGGGCCCCGGCGGCCACGGCAACCAACGCAACCACCGTAAAATTCCGCGGAATTCTGTCGCTTTCGACGGTCACGATCCGTCTACTCCACCACCCCACAACCGCGCGCCCCGCGACGCTGTCCTTTCCGTTGACCGCCAAGCGGGCGTGTGCGAACAACGCTCAGCCGGAATTCCGGCAGGAGACCACGAGATTCATGTCGTCCAAGACCGAAATTGTCGATCCGTCCGGCAACGACTCGCAGATGCAGTGGGGCGCGATGAAGCTCATTGGGTTGGGCTTCGTGACCCTCGGCTTCGCGCTCGTTCTGATCCTCACCGCGGCCAACGCCATCGGCGAGTGATCCGTCGCTGAGCGGCCTCCCCTGGCGCTCCTCAGCGATCCGTGTTCTGTCAACGAGCCAGCACGTAGCGCAGCGCGCCCGTCACTCGACGGCGCCACGAGCGCTCGCTGTGCGTCCCGCGCGGATCGATTCGAAAGTGCAGCTCGTGCCCGAGCCGCCACCCTCGCTTCGCGAGCAGGTCGCTCATGCGCGTGGCGTCGCGCGCGAGCACGCCGCGGGCTTCGCGCTTTCCCGCGTCGAGATAGACCCGCGAGGTCCAAGGGACGGGGGTCTTCTCGACGACGTCGAAGATCGCTCCGGACGCGAGCCAGAACGACGGTGACATCGAGAGCACGCGACCGAACGCGTCGGGCCTCCGCATGTGCGCGTACATCGCCGCGAGTCCGCCCATCGAAGATCCGCCGATCACGACGCCGCCGGGCCCGTCTTCGATCGCGAACTGTCCTCGCACCGACGGGACGAGCTCGTTGGCGATCCAGTCGGTGAGCGCGTCGAGCTTGGGCTCGCCGTGCGCGGTGTGCACCCACGAGAGCTCGGTGATGCGTCGCGCGTTTCCGTGATCGACGGCGACGACGATGGGCGCGGGTCTTCTCACGCGCGCGAGCCGCTCGACGGCGGCGTCCATGTGCCATCCGCCGGCGAACGAGGGCTCGTCGTCGAACATGTTCTGCCCGTCGAACATGACCACCAGCGGTCGCGGTCGATCGCCCGGCTTGCAGCGCTTGGGCACGTACGTTCGCACCGCGCGATAGCCGTCCACGTGGGGAATATTGTGGTGCGTGAGATGGACGCTGCCCTCGTGGCGCACGTCTTTTTGCAGCAGATCGATGGACATGACGTTGAAGGAAGCGGCGACATAGTTCGCGACCGACGCGATGTCGAGCGCAACCGTGGTACAGGGGGCGCCGCCATGCGCGCGTTGGTGCTCGAAGGGTCTCGCGTTCGTCTCGCCACGAATCACCCCGGTCCTGTGCGGTCGAGCGGCGAGGCGATCGTGCGCGTCGACCTCGCGGGAATTTGTGACACCGATATTCAACTCGCGCGGGGTTACATGGGGTTTTCTGGCGTTCTCGGGCACGAGTTCGTCGGCACGGTGCTCGAGTCGGACACGCCTTCGCTGCGCGGTCGTCGCGTGGTCGCGGACATCAACGCGGGCTGCGGACAGTGCAGCGACTGCCGCGAGCGCGACGGGCACCACTGCGAGCGGCGCACGGTGCTCGGGATCGTTCAGCGCGACGGAGCGCTGAGCGAGTTCGTCGCGATGCCAGAGCGCTGCCTCGTGCCGGTGAGCGACGCGCTCGAGGACGAACGCGCGGTGTTCGCAGAGCCCGTCGCCGCGGCGCTTCACGTGCTCGACGCCGTCTCGCTGCGCGAGGTCTCGACGGCCATCGTCGTGGGCGACGGAAAGCTCGGCCTGCTCATCGCCCTCGCCCTTCGCGGCGCGGGGCTCGAGACGCTGTTGGTGGGGCACCACGCGAACAAGCTCGCGATCGCGGCGGACGCGGGGTGCCGCACGGTGATCGAGTCGCAGCTCGACCCGACCGAGCGCGCGCCGCTGGTGGTGGACGCGACGGGCTCAGCCGGCGGGCTCTCTCGCGCGCTCGCGCTGTGCGCGGCGAAAGGGACGCTCGTGTTGAAGAGCACCGTCGCCGATCGCGTGACGATCGACACGACGAAGCTCGTGGTGGACGAGATCACCGTGGTCGGCTCGCGGTGCGGGGACATGACTCGCGCGGTCGGAGCGCTCACGCGCAAGCAGCTCGACCCGCGGCCGTTGATCGCGGCGAGGTATTCGCTGGACGACGGAGAGCGAGCGTTCGAGCATGCGCAGGCGAAGGGCGCGCTGAAGGTGTTGGTGCAGCCCGCACGATGATCGGCGCGCGAGAGCTTCGGGCATGATCGAGTTCAAGCAGATCCGCAAGGCGTTCGGGCCGAAGAGCGTGCTCAACGGCGTGGATCTCACGATCCGCGACGGCGAGGTGTTCTTCATCATCGGCTCGTCCGGCGCGGGAAAATCCGTGCTCATCAAGCACCTGATCGGCCTGCTCAAGCCCGACTCGGGCGAGATCTGGCTCGACGGCGACGACGTCTCGAAGCTCGACGAGGCGCAGCTCTATCGAATTCGAAAGGTGTGCGCGATGGTGTTTCAGCACGCCACGCTCTTCGACTCGATGACGTGCGCAGAGAACGTCGCGCTGCCGCTGCGCAAGCACCGAGGGCTCAAGCAGCAAGAGGCGCTGCACGAGGCGAAGCGTCGGCTCGAGCAGGTGCACATGGCCGAGTTCGCCGAGCGGTATCCCGCAGAGCTCGGCGACGGGATGCGCAAGCGCGTCGCGATCGCCCGCGCGCTGACGGTGGACCCGCGCTACGTGCTCTTCGACGAGCCCACGACCTCACTCGACCCGGTGAGCGCGCGGCGCGTGGACAAGCTGATCCGCGAGCTCAGCGACAAGCTGGGCGTGACCTCGATCGTGGTCTCTCACGATTTGACGTCGATCTTCTCGATCGCCGATCGCGTGGCGTTTCTGTACAAAGGTCAGCTTCGAAAGGTGGGGACGCCGCAGGAGTTCTTGGACGACGAGGACGACCCGATCGTGCACCAGTTCATTCGCGGCGAAGCCGAAGGGCCGATGGACGTGTGAAGCGATCGCGGTCGCGGCGGTGGCGCAGGTGGTAGAGTCGTCGCGCCATGGCAGCGGCGGCGAAATCGATCGAAGTGAAGGTCGGGGTGCTCATCCTCGTGGGAGTGGCGCTCCTTGCGGCGCTCATCCTGGTGATGGGCGGGATCACGTTTCAGAAGCGGTTTCCGCTCTACGTGGACTTCGATAATCCTGGAGGGATTCAGCCGGGCGCGCCGGTGAAGATGGCGGGCGTTCGGGTGGGGACCATCGAGGCGCTGGAGTTTCGCGCGTCGCCGCCGGACCCGCTCACCGGGCGCAGGACGCTCGTGCGCGCGAAGATCCTCGTCGAAGAGCGGTATCACCGAGAGATCCACCGCAACGCCGAGTTCTACGTGACGACGCAGGGCGTGCTCGGCGAGCAGTTTCTCGCGATCGATCCGGGGACGGGGAGCGATCAGATCGCTCCGGGGACGATCGCCGTGGGCATGGGCCCGCCGCGCATCGATTTGTTCGTCGCGCGCGCGTACACGCTGCTCGACGAAGCGGTGGCTGGCGTGGCGAGCAACCGCGATCAGATCCGAGGGATCGTGCACAACCTCGCCGGGACGCTGCAGCACACCAACGAGCTGCTCGCGCGCAACGGGACGCGCGTGGATCGACTGCTCGACGACACCGACCAGCTCATTCGCGACGGCGACGGGCTCGTCAACGCGGCGCGCGCTCGGTACGTGGACGGCGCGGAGGTGCGTCGCATCCTCGCGCGCATGGAGAACGTGCTCGCGACGATCGATCGCGAGGTTCCGCCGTTGTCACGGGACGCGCGCGCGCTGATGGCCAACGCGAACCGCATCGCGAACGGCGTGGGCGACGCGCAGATCAACGACCTGCAAGCGACGCTGCGAGACGTGCGCTCGATCGCGCACCGCGCGGACACGATCGCCACCGACGCGCAGCGCGTGAGCGCGCACATCCGGCAGGGCCGCGGCACCGTGGGCGCGCTGCTCATGGACGAAGAGGTCTACGACGATCTGCAAGAGCTCGTTCGAGACTTGAAGCACAACCCCTGGAAGTTCTTCTGGCGCGAGTAGCGCTCGAACGAAGGGGGGCTGTGGCTGGTCTTCGATGCGCGAGCGCGTTGTGGCTCGCGAGAGCGGCTCCGCCTTCCGTTGGCTACCGCGCGCGACGGACGCTCACTCCGCGTCGCCGTGCGGCGTCTTGGTGTCGCGGGTGACGAGCTCGAGCAGCTCGCTCGCGAAGGCCACCATCGCTCCTCGGTCGTACCCGTTGCGCTTGAGCTCTTTGAAGACCGACTTCGCGAGCACCTGGAGCGCGCGTCGCGCGTCGTTGGCTTGCTCGATCGAACCGTCGCTTTGAGACATCGTGTGATTCCTCCGACGCTCGTCTTTGCGAGCACCTTTCGCGAGCGACTGCATCGCGGTGGTGCGTCACGAAGACGAACACGAGGTGACGTCCAGCAGCTTGCGTGCCACTCGACGCCGATCACGATTGGGCCCAGAAATCCCAGGCGAGCGAGAACCATCGACGCTTGGTGCGTAGCGAGATTCACACAGAGAGCCGCTCAGAGCGGTCTGCACTGCGCAGGGGGGTTCGCGTCCGAACGCGTCACGTGCACGAAGGGAGTGAACTTCTGCTTGACGTCCCGAAGGAAGGGTCATACAAGCGCCGCCTCACAACGCGAGCGTGGCGGAATTGGCAGACGCACTGGATTCAGGTTCCAGCGGGGTAACACTCGTGGAGGTTCAAGTCCTCTCGCTCGCACTCAACTGAGTATCAACACAGGCGCTTCGGCGCCTTTGTTGTTTCTCCGCCGGGGCAACGGGCAACGGGGCGACGGGGCGCCGGGGCGTTCGTGGAGTGCAGCGCGGCAGATCAGTGAGCGCGTACGCGGCAGCAAGGCAGCTGCGCACACTGCGTCGCTGACACGTGGCGCTCACGGGTGAGACCCGCTGAGCACGCGCTCGATCGTCCCGGCGCGATCAGCCGCGAGGCGACGCTGCCGCCGACCCAATCGCTCGCGGCGGTCCCCACAAACACACGCAGCGGGTTCGAGACGGGGCCGTTGACGCCGCCTGCGTAGACGCTGGCGCTGCCTGCGTCCATTTGCCCGCCGATCGCCTCGCCCCGCGCGCCCAAGATGATCTCCGAGAACCCGTCGCCGTTCACGTCGCACGCCGACGAGACCGACGAGCCGAGCAGCGCTCCACGAGAGCGTCCCTGATAGACGCTCACCGGCGCGCCGCCGAGCCCCGCGCTCGAGCCGAGATACACGCTCACGCGGCCCTCGGCGCCCAGGGCGGCGATCGTCGCGAAGCCCTTTGCGCCGAGCAGAACGTCGTCGAACCCGTCGTTGTTCGTGTCGCCCGCGCTCGCGACAGACCAGCCCAAGTACTCGTTGTTGTCACCGCCGTTGAATTCGTGGGTCGGAGCCGCGGGCAGGCCGTTCGCGTTCGAGAGAAACACATGCACTTGCCCCGAGTCTTGCCGGGCTCCGACGTCGACCCACGGAGAGCCCACGATCAGGTCCGAACGGCCATCGCCGTTGACGTCGCCGGCGTTGGCGACGCTCCAGCCGTACTCGGCGTCGGGCGACGAGCCGACGTACACGTTGACGGGGACCGTGTTGACGCCGCGCGCTCCTGCGGCGAACACGGTGACCGAACCGACGTTGGTCCACGCGCCCACGTCGGCTCCGTACGCGCCGACGACGATGTTTTTCGTCGTCGATCCCGTCACGTTCATCGCGCCTGCGACGCTGAAGCCGAACCAATCACCGGCGAGCGCGCCTTCGAGCACTTGCGCGCGCGTCTCCGAGAGGCCGTCGGGAGCGCCGAAGTAGATCGACACCGTTCCTGCTGCGGCGCGACCTCCGGGGCTCGCGAGGTACGCGCCGACGAGCAGCTCTCCGTAGCCATCCCCGTCGAGGTCGCCTCCAGCAGAGACCGAGCAGCCGAACATGCTCTGCGGGCTCGAGCGAAGCTCGGTGAAGCGCAAGGGATCGAGCCCAGTGGGAGCGCCCCAGTACACGCGGATGATTCCTGCGTCAGGGGCGCCGACGACGAGCTCGACGAACCCGTCGCCGTTGAGGTCTCCTGCGCTCGCGACGGAGGATCCGAAGCGAGAGAGACGACTGGTGATCTCGAGGGGCGTTTGATTGGCGAACCCCGAGGCGCTGCCCGAGACCACCCACACCGAAGACGGGCCGCCGGGGACGCCCACGACCACGTCTGCGTATCCATCACCGTTGAAATCAGGCTCGACCCCGAAGCTCGCGGGGGCGGCGAGCGCGCTGCGCGCGGGAACACGAAACTGCCACACAGGGCTGTCTTCCAGCGCGACGCCGCCGAGCGACGACGAGACTCGCCAGAACCACACCCCAGGATCGAGGTCCGCCGGGATCGGCAGCTGATCGAGCGTGGTGTTCATCGCAGGCAAGCAAGCGTCGAACATGCCGCGGTTGCGACACAACCGAACGGTGCTGGTGACGCCGCGCATGGGAGGGTCCCACCGGAGCAACGGGCGTCGAGAGCTCACCGTGCTGGTCGGCATGGGTTCGTACAGATGCGCGGCGAGACGCACGCCCGAGTCCGCTGCGCCATCGGGGGCGCTCGCGTCGGAGGCGCTCGCGTCGCGGGCGTTTGCTGCGTCGCTGCTCGGCGATCTCGCGTCGATGATCGTCGCGTCGAGGGGCGTCTCGGGAGGCACCACGATCACCGGAAGCTCGAGCGGAACGCACAGCCCCTCGTCTCCGCACGTCAGCCCCTGATCGATGCACCGTCGCCCGACGGTGCACTCGCTCGCGGCGACGGAGGTGCACCCCGTGCTCGGCGCACCGCACTCAGCGTTGAAGAAGATCCGTCCCTGCTGCGGGACGTGCTCGATCAAGCGCACTCGCTGCAGGCGCTCGATGCGAAGCGCGGGCTGCGATTGCTGCGCGGGGACGTCGAGCACCGCGAGCACCGTCGCGAGGTCGCTGCGCGGCTGCCCCGCGCGCGGGACCACCGCCACGCTGCCGGGAAAAAGACTGCTGCTCGCGTTGGTGAGCCGCGTCACGATCGACGCCGTCGAGAGCTCGGCCAACCCGTGCTCTCCGCGCAGCGCGGTGATCGTGAGCGTCTGCGCGCGCGTCGCGCTGACGTTGGAGTCGAGCAGCAGGGTGACCTGCGTGGGTCGCGAGCGACAGCCCGCGAGCACGAAGAGCGAGCACGCGATGGACAGGCGAAGCGAAGCGCGCATGGCCGTTGGGCATAGCAGCAACCGGCGCGCGATCGCGCTGCGAATTGGCTTGTTAGCAACAAAACACACGCGCCCTCGCCTGCGATTCCGGCGCGCAAATCGACTCAGCCCGAAACGCACGCGAGCGCGAGTGTCTGAAATTGTCACTGCCGAGCGAGCCGCGGTCTAAACCAATACCGCGACCGCTGTTCGTGACCGTACTTTTCTCGGTCCGCGGTCTTGGTTTGGACTGGATTTCAACGGCTGCACAAGCACCGATCCGCTTCGGCCATCTTCGATGCCCGTCGCGGGCGCGGTATCGAAGCGCGCCGCTACCTCCGCGCGATCCGCGCATCGTAGTCGGCCTGATGTCCACGCTCGGCGCACGCGCGACCATCGTCGCGATGATCGGTCTTTCGCTCTCATCCATGGCGCGCGCGCAGAGCGCGTCGCTCGACGTGGCTCCGGCGAGTCAGCGCGACGGGACGAGCGCGACGGGCGCGAGCACCGCCGGCGCTGCGAGCGCGCCGACGGCGGCGTTCGAGCTCAACCCGGCATCGAGACTCTGGGCTGTTCGCGCGTCGGCCGAGCTCGGGACCGTCGCGATCCTGCACCACACGATTCAGCTCAGCCGCACCGGGAGCACGATCGACTACGTGCGCGAAGGCGGCCAGGACAACCTCTCGCTCTTCGCGCGGGTGAGCGCCGAGCTCGAGCTCAACCACCATCACAACCTGGTGTTTCTCTACCAGCCGATCGATCTGCGAACGCAGGTACGCGTGAAGCGCGATCTGCTCATCAACAACGTCGCGTTCGCGCGCGGGACGGGTCTCGACCTTCGATATGGCTTCGACTTCTACCGCTTCAGCTACGGGTACGATTTCTTCGCGGACCCGAACCAAGAGCTGACCGTCGGGGTCTCGCTGCAGATCCGCAACGCGGCGATCACGTTCACGAGCACGGACGGGGTGAACCGGGTGATCAACAGCAATGTGGGGCTCGTTCCGGCGGTGAAGGCGCGGGGGCGGTACACGTTTCGCTCGGGGGTGTTCATGGGATTCGAGGTCGACGGGATTTACGCGAACATGCCGGGGCTCAACGGCAGCGACATCCCCGTCGAGGGCTTGATCGTGGACGGGTCGTTGCGCGCGGGGCTGCGCTTGTGGGGACCGACGGAGGTCTTCGTGAATCTGCGGTATTTGGGCGGCGGATCGCGCGGCGTGGGTCGCGATCCCGTGGCCCCGAGCGACGGCTACGTGGACAACTGGTTTCACACGGGCGCTCTCTCGCTCGGTGCCAATCTGCGCTGAGCGAGCGATACTCGCGGGCGATGCGATCGCGTTCGTTTGCGCTGCTCTTGTCCTTGTCCCTCGCGCGCTGCTCGCAGGGCCCTTCGAATCCCGACGGCTCGTCGCAGGACGCGGCGAGCGAGATTGCGACCGACGCGATCATCGCAGACGCGGTGAGCTCGGGGGACGCGAGCGCGCGGGACGCATCGGCGGGCGACGCGGACGCGAGCCCGATGGACGCGCCGATCACGGCGCCGAACGAGGAGTGGACGTTCGTTCCGATCGAGGGAATGCGCTGCGGAAACGGCAGTGACACCGGCGTCGGGGTCAACCTCACGCGGCGCAGCAGCAAGGTGCTGGTGATCTTCGCCGGCGGCGGCGCGTGCTGGGACGGCGTCACGTGCTTCACGCTTCGCACCGCGGCCAACATCGACGGGTACACCGCGGCGAGCTTCGCCGCCGAGCGCAACGGGCTCGCGAGCTCACCGATGTTGGACCGCGCCGACGCGAACAACCCGTTTCGCGACGCGAGCTTCGTGTACATCCCGTATTGCACGGGCGATCTGCACTCGGGCCACGTAGCACAGCTCTACGACGTCCAAGGAGCGCGGCGCGAGATGCGGCACTGGGGCGCAGCGAACGTCGAAGCGCTGCTCCCGCGGCTGCGCGCGACGTTCACCTCGCTCGAGCCCGTCTGGCTCTACGGACTGAGCGCGGGAGGATACGGCGCGGTGTTCAACTGGTGGCGATTCAAGCGGGAGTTTCTCAACGTACACGTCGCGAGCGACTGCGGCGTCTTCGCCACGCCGCCGGGCAGTCGATACTCCGATTGGATGGCAGCGTGGTTGAGTCAGATGCCTCCGGACTGCTTGGATTGCGCGACGAACCTGACGAGCGTGCTCACGACGCAGCTCGCGAGGTTTCGCGCCGACCGCTTCGCGCAGCTCGCGTACACGAACGACATGGTGCTCTCGACGTACTACGGCATCAGCGGGGCGGAGTTCGGGACGATGGTGAGCGCGTTGAACACGCGGCTCGCGATGGAGAGCAACGCGCGGACGTTCATCGTCACTGGGACGAATCACGTGATGGCCGGCGGGTATTCGAGCATTCGTTCGAGCGACGGGACGGCGTTGAGCGCGTGGTTGAGTCAGTGGGCGACCGGCGCGATCGGCTGGGCGAGCAGGACGCCGTATTGAGCGGGAGATTCTCACGAGTTCGGAGAGCGAGGACGGTGGCAACCAGTGCCACCGCAGGGCCTCGCTCGAAGACTGGCGACGAGTGACGTGCAAGAGCGCGATGCACGAGTGAACGAGTGCGCGAGCGCGAAGTGCAAGAGTGCGAAGCACGAGCGCGCGAGCGCGAAGCACGAGCAAACGAGTGCGCGAAGGGTGAGCGCGAGCGCGAAGGGCGAGTGCGCGAGTGAACGAGGGCGCGAAGCGCGAGTGCGCGAAGGGCGAGCGCGCGAAGCGCGAGCGAAGCGCGAGCGAAGCGCGAGTGCGCGAGCGCGCGAAGCGCGAGTGCGCGAGCGAAGGGCGAGTGAACGAGTGCGCGAAGCGCGAGTGCGCGAAGGGCGAGCGCGCGAAGCGCGAGCGAAGGGCGAGTGAACGAGTGCGCGAAGCGCGAGTGCGCGAAGGGCGAGCGCGCGAAGCGCGAGCGAAGGGCGAGTGAACGAGTGCGCGAAGCGCGAGTGCGCGAAGGGCGAGCGCGCGAAGCGCGAGCGAAGGGCGAGTGAACGAGTGCGCGAAGCGCGAGTGCGCGAGCGAAGGGCGAGTGAACGAGTGCGCGAAGCGCGAGTGCGCGAAGGGCGAGCGCGCGAAGCGCGAGCGAAGGGCGAGTGAACGAGTGCGCGAAGCGCGAGTGAACGAGTGCGCGAAGCGCGAGTGAACGAGTGCGCGAAGGGCGAGTGCGCGAGCGCTCAGTGGTCGGGGACGGTGGCAACAAGTGCCACCGCAGGGCCTCGCTCGAAGACTCGCGACGAATGGAATGGAGGAGCGTACGTCGCAGCACCCCCTGGCCGATGTGTCGCGAACCACGATTTCGAAACGTTCGTTGGCCTTCCCACGATGAAAGCGATCGTCGATGCACTTCACTCGTCGCGAGTCTTCGAGCGAGGCCCTGCGGTGGCACTTGTTGCCACCGTCCTCGCCCACCGGGCTCGTGAGCGCACTCGCCCACCGGGCTCGTGAGCGCACTCGTCCACCGAGTTCGTGAGAGCACTCGCCCACCGGGCTCGTGAGCGCACTCGCCCACCGGGCTCGTGAGCGCACTCGCCCATCGCGCTCGTGAACCCTCGCCCATCGCGCTCGTGGACCCTCGCCCATCGCGCTCGTGAGCGCACTCGTCCACTGAGTTCGTGAGCGCACCCGCCCTCCGAGCTCGTGAGAGCGCGAATCGAGCGCCGGGGGCGCCGGGTGCTCGGGACGACCGGCAGCGCAGCGGTTTCTCTCACCAAGTGACCGCGAGGCTCGTACCATCGCGCGCACGGGTGGCCCGCGCGCATGACGACGACGCAATCGAACACGAATGTTCCCTCGACTCGGTCCGTGCTTCGGACGCTCTCGTCGCAGCGAGTGATGGAGCTCGCGAGGGAGCTCGACGTGCTGGTGCCGCTGAAGCTCGCGAGAGAACTGCAGGCGGATTGGCTCGCAGAGTCACCGAAGATGCCCTTTCGCAAGCTGCTCTCGATGCTCACGCGCGACGAGCTTCGCGCGGCGTGCGCGCAGCACGGGATCGATGGCGCTGGGCGATCGCGCGCGCAGCTCGCAGAGCGATTGCTGCAGGCGCACGGGGCGATGGACTCGCTGCGGCCGAAGGCGATGTTCGAGGCGAGCGCGCTGGCGAGGGACGTTCCGCGCGCGGGGGACATCGTGCAGGTGCGGCATCGTCAGTGGCTGGTCGAAGCGGTGCACGCGCCGCCGCAAGAAGGGCACGCGACGCGGGTCTCGCTCGTGTGCCTCGATGACGACAATCAAGGGCAGCCGCTCGAAGTGCTGTGGGAGCTCGAGCTCGGGGCGCGCGTTCATCAACCGGCCGCGCACGGGCTCGGGACGCCCTCGCGCATCGACCCTCCGCGGCACTTCGCCGCGTACCTGCACGCGATCGGGTGGAGCTCGGTCACCGCGACGGACGCGAAGCTCTTTCAGAGCCCGTTTCGCGCGGGGATCAAGCTCATGGCGCACCAGCTCGCGCCGCTGCGAAAGGCGCTCTCTCTTCCGCGCGCCAACGTCTTCATCGCCGACGACGTCGGGCTCGGAAAGACCATCGAAGCGGGCCTCATCGCGCAAGAGCTCTTGCTGCGGCAGCGCGTCGAGTTTGTCCTCATCGTGTGCCCTGCGAGCGTGTGCCTGCAGTGGCGCGACGAGATGCAGAAGAAGTTCGGGCTGCGCTTCGAGGTGATGACCCGAGCGTTCATCGCGCAGCGCAGGCAAGAGCGGGGCTTCTCGGTGAATCCCTGGTCCACGCACACGCGCTTCATCGTCTCGTACCCGATTTTGCGCAGGCCCGAGTACCGCGACGCGCTGCTCGCGCACCTGGGCGAGCGCGCGCGAAAGAGCCTGCTGATCTTGGACGAAGCGCACGTGGCCGCGCCGGCGAGCGCGCAGAAATACGCGGTCGACTCGAAGATCACCGACGTGGTGCGGGACATCGCGCCGCGCTTCGAGAACCGCTTGTTTCTCTCGGCGACGCCGCACAACGGCCACTCGAACAGCTTCTCGGCGCTGCTCGAATTGCTGGACCCGCAGCGCTTCACGCGAGGCGTCCCGGTGAAGGGGCGCGCGCAGCTCGAGGCGGTGATGGTGCGCAGGCTCAAAGAAGACCTGAGGCAGCTCGGGGTCGAGCAGTTTCCCAAGCGCACGCTGGTGAAGCACACCGTCGCGGGGGCGATCGAAGAAGATCTCTCGCAGCAGCTCGCGGAGTACACGCGGATCATGAACCCGGGGCGCGCGCGGGGGCGCCTGGTGTTCATCAATCTACAGAAGCGGCTGCTCTCGTCGGTCGAGGCGTTTTATCGCACGCTGAGCGCGCACGCCGAGAGCGTCGAGCGCGGCGCGGGCGGGGCGAAGAGCGACGATGTCTCGAGCGAGCCGCTGCTCGCGCAGAGCGCGGGCGACGAGGACGAGGTGTACGGCGCGGACGACGACGGGGTCGATGCGCGCGAGCAGTCGGCGGTGAGCGAGGCGTCGCGGAGGATCGCTCCGCCCGGAGAGCGAGCGAAATCGCTGTTGGAGTCGATGCTCGCGACGGCGAGGCGACACCGCGGCGCGCCGGACGCGAAGGTGCAGACGCTGATCGCGTGGATGCGCGAGCACCAGTGCAAGGCGGCGCAAATTGGGGGCGCGGACGCGAAGGCGAGCAAGCGCGATCGGGCGTGGAGCGATCGGCGCGTGATCTTGTTTACGGAGTACGGGGACACGAAGCGGTACTTGCAGGGGATCTTGCGGGCGGCGATCGAGGGGACCGAGCGCGCGGACGAGCGGATCATGGTGTTTCACGGGGGCATGTCCGACGAGCAGCGAGAGGAGGTGCAGCGGGCGTTCAACGCTCCGCCCGACGAGCACCCGGTGCGCGTGCTGATCGCGACGGACGCTGCGCGCGAGGGCGTCAACCTCCAGGGCCACTGCGCGGACCTCTTTCACTTCGACGTCCCGTGGAACCCCGCTCGCATGGAGCAGCGCAACGGCCGCATCGACCGCACGCTGCAGCCGGCCAAAGAGGTCTTCTGCCACTATTTTCACTACCCCGCGCGCAGAGAAGACCTGGTCCTCGAGAAGCTCATCGAGAAGGTCGACGTGATCCAGCGGGACCTCGGGTCGATGAGCGCGGTCTTGCTCGAGCGCATGGGCGCGGTGATGGAGTCGGGCATCGACGACGAGACGCTCTCGCTGCTCGAGCGCGCCGAGCAAGCGGGAGAGCGCAGAAAGACCGCGAGCGAAGAGCTCGAAGCGAACCGGCCCGAGCTCGATCGGCTGCGCGCCGAGATCGAAGAGGCGAGCGCGCTGCTCGAGCGCTCGAAGGGCGTGATCAACTTCGACCCAGCGCTGTTGCGAGACGCGATCGACGTGGGGCTCGAGCTGTCCGGCGCGAGCGCGTTGAAGCCGTTGGGAGACGAGCGATACGAGCTGCCGACGCTCGCGGCCTCGTGGCAAGACACGGTGGACACGCTGCGACCGCCGCGGGGTCGCGACGAGCCGCTGTGGGAGTTTCGCAAGAAAAAACCCTGGCCGATCGTGTTTCGTCCCCCGCCCAAGATGAACTCAGCGCAAGCCCACGTGCACTTGGAGCACCCGCTGGTGCAGCGCGTGCTCGGGCGCTTTCTCTCGCAGGGCTACTCGGCGCACGACCTGTCGCGGGTGACCGTGGTGCGCACGCGGCACGACTCGCTGGTGCGGGTGATCGCCTTCGGACGGCTGAGCTTGTTCGGCGCGGGGGCGACGCGCCTTCACGATCAATTGGTGCGCGTGGCGGCGCGGTGGATCGAGGGGCGCGAGCAGCAAGAGCTCAAGCCGTTCGCGGACGAAGCAGACCGCAAGGCGATCGAGATGTTGGAGCAAGTGTTGGCCGAGGCTCCGACGCTCGAAGCGGCGAGCGAGTCGCTGCAAGCGCGGGTGCGCGAGGCGGCGCCGCGGTTGTTTTCGGCGCTGTGGACGCACGTGCAAGCGGAGGCGGACGCGCGCGCGGTCGAGGCAGAGCAGCAGCTGGCGCGACGCGGGACCGAAGAAGCGCAGGCGCTGAGCGAGATCTTGAAGACGCAGCGACGGGCGATCATCGACGCGATCGAAGCGCGCTCGCAGCTCTCGTTGGGCTTCTTCGCGGACGAGCGCGAGGGCGAGCAATTCGAGCGAGAGAAGCAGTGGCTCGACGATCGGCTCGTGAGCATTCAGCAAGAGGTGCAGCGAGAGCCCGACGAGATCCGCGCGCTGTACCGAGTGGCGCTGCGCAGGCTCGAGCCGGTGGGGCTCGTGGTGCTCTGGCCCGAGACGCGAGGGTGATCGATGAAGAGCGAAGCGCACGGAACACAGCGAGAGCGAGCGTGGCAAGCGGCCCCCACCCGCGCTGCCAGTTCGCAGGCCGTCGTCCGCGCTGCCAGTGGGCAGGCCGTCGTTCGCGCTGCCAGTTCGCAGGCCGTCGTTCGCGCTGCCAGTGGGCAGGCCGTCGTTCGGGCTGCCAGTTTGCAGGCCGTCGTTCGCGCTGCCAGTGGGCAGGCCCCCACCCGCGCTACCGCGCGCCCCGCCCCCGCACAGCGAGGGCGGCGGCTCTGCACTGGGAAAACAGCGCTCGAACTGCCATCGTTGATCGCATGGAGACCTTGCTCTGCAAGGTCTCTTCGGTCGGCGAGGTTGATCACGGCGCGACGGCGCGCGGGCGCAAGACGGACACTGATCAGCCGATGCAGAGCAGCGGCTCCATGCGATCAACGATCGCAATTTCGTCGCTGTTTTCGCAATGCAGAGCCGCCGCCCTCGCTATGCGGGGGCGGGGCGCGCGGCAGCGCGGGTGGGGGCCTGCCCACTGGCAGCGCAGACGGGGGCTTCGTTGTCTCTGCGCTCATTCACAAGTCGGAAGGATCGCTGCGATGAGCGACGTCGAGCGAAGGTTTCACGAGAATTGGCTCGGAATGGTGCAGCCCGTGGAGGGGCTGGTGGTGTCCGTTCCGGTGTTGGTGGACGCGCAGTGCATGCAGCGTCTGGACCCCAGTATTCAAGCGCGCTTGATCGAGCTGTGTCCTCCGCGCGCGCGCGACGAGGCGGGGGCGCGCGAGCACACGGTTCGCTCGGTGATGGCGCTGCTCACGGAGCTGCTCGGCTATCACCAGGGCGACTGGCTCGATGAAGCGACGATGCCCGAGGCGCTGGGGCTGTATGTGCCCGAGGGGCGGCAGTGGATTCGACCGACGTATGCGCTGAAGAGCGCGGACGGAGCGGGCGACGCCGCGCTGCCCGAGCTGTTGCTCTGGAAATTGCCGGACGGATTGGACTTCGATCGCCCCGAGACCGTGACCGGCTCGTGGGACTATCCGCCGTCGGCGAAGTTCGATCGACTCCTTCGCCACACGCGCGTCCCCGTCGGTCTGCTCTGCAACGGAACCGCGTTTCGCCTCGTCTACGCCCCGCACGGCGAGTCCTCGGGGCACATCGAGTTCGACCTGGACGCAATGGCCTCCGTGGGGGGCCGGCCCATCCTCGACGCCTTCGTGATGTTGCTCTCTGCCACGCGAACGCGCGTGGTCGAGCGCGAGCGCTCGCTGTTCGCGATCTTGAGCGAGAGCCGTCGGCGGCAAGCGAACGTGACCAACGCCCTGGCCGAGCAGGTCTTCGACGCGCTGCAGATCCTCTTGCGTGGCTTCGAATCCGCGGCGCAGCGCGATGGAAGCGCTCTGCTCGACGAGTCCCTCGCGGCGCAAGACGACCATGTCTACAAGGGCTTGCTCACGGTGCTGTTGCGCCTGGTCTTTGTGCTGTACGCCGAGGACAGGGGGCTTCTGCCCGTGGACGAGCCGCTGTACGCGCAGCACATGAGCGCGCTGGCGTTGTTCGAGCGACTGCAGCGCGAGCGGGGCGAGTGGCCGGACTCGATGTCGCGGAGGTTCTCGGCGTGGGGGCAGTTGATCGCGCTGTTTCGCGCGATTTTTCTGGGCGTCGAGCACGGGACGCTTCGGATGCCCGCGCGGCGCGGAGAGCTGTTCGACCCGCATCGGTTCGCGTTCATCGAGGGGTGGACCGCGGGGAGCGCTCCGATCACGGAGGCGGGGGAGCGGGCGGCGGTGCGCGTTCCGACGATCGACGACGAGGTGGTGTATCGGGTGCTCGAGAAGCTGTTGGTGTTCGAGGGGCAGCGGCTGTCCTATCGCGCGCTGGACGTCGAGCAGATCGGGAGCATCTACGAAGGGCTGATGGGCTATCACGTGCAGCGGGTCGCGAACGACTCGGTGTGCATCAAGCCCCTGGGCGTGTGGACCTCGCTCGAAGAGCTCTCGTCGCAGCCCTCGGCGCAGCGCGCGAAGTGGATCAAAGAGAACCTCGGGCTCGCGACGGCTGCCGCGGACAAGCTGAGCAAAGAGCTCGACGCGCTCGCGAAGGCCGAGCGGGATGGTGGTGGTGATGCTGGTGATGGTCGCGACGGCGATGACGGCACCCTCGCCCGCGCGCGCGCGACGGCGATGGAAGCGCTGGAAAAACACTCGCACAAGCGCCGCGACGACCCGAGCCTCTCGCGCGCTCGCGCGGGGCAGCTCGTGTTGCAGCCGGGCAGCGAGCGACGGCGAACGAGCTCGCACTACACGCCGCGGTCGTTGAGCGCTCCGATCGTCGAGCGAACGCTCGAGCCCTTGTTGCGCGTGATGGGCGAGGCTCCGTCGAGCGCGCAGATCCTGGCGTTGAAGGTGTGCGATCCGGCGATGGGGTCGGGGGCGTTCTTGGTGGAGGCGTGCCGGTATCTGGCGGACCAGGTGTTGGCGGCGTGGACGCGCGAGGGAGAGATCGAGGCGATCGCGCGCGAGCACGGCGATGCCCTCTTGCACGCGCGGCGGTTGGTCGCTCAGCGGTGTCTGTACGGCGTGGACAAGAACGGGGCGGCGGTCGAGCTGGCGAAGCTCTCGCTGTGGCTGGTGACGCTGGCGAAGGACCTTCCGTTTACGTTCGTGGACCACGCGCTTCGGCACGGGGATTCGCTGGTGGGGTTGGACTTCGATCAGATCCGCAGCTTTCACTGGAAGCCCGGAAAGCAGCTCGAGCTCTTCACCCGCGAAGTGAAGGAGGCGCTGGACGAAGCGATCGTGATTCGTCAGCGGATTCTGGAGCTGGCGGCGAGCAAGCGGCCCGAGGACGTGCGCGAGAAAGAGCAATTGCTCTGGGACGCGCAGGACGCGCTGAACCGGGTGCGGTTGATCGGCGATCTGGTGGTGGGGGCGTTCTTCGCGGCGGAGAAGGACAAGGACCGCGAGAAAGAGCGGGTGCGGCGGCTGGAGCTGGTGCGCGCGTGGCTGCAAGCGGGCGGCGCTCCGGGCGAAGAGCTGCTGGAGCTGCAGCGGGCGTTGAGAAAGAGGGTTCCGGCGCTGCACTGGGCGGTGGAGTTTCCGGAGGTGTTCTATGCCGAGCGGCCGGACCCGTTGGATGGGATGCGGGTCAACGGGGCGGCGTGTATGGACGCGTTCGTGGGGAATCCGCCGTTTATGGGGGGCGGGCAAATCAGCGGGGAGTTTGGGAACGAGTACCGCGACTGGCTGCTGGAGTTGCACGAGGGGTCGCACGGGAATGCGGACTTGAGCGCGCACTTCTTTCGACTCGCGTTTCGACTCTGCGGCACAAACGGCACGTTCACGTTCATTGCGACGAACACCATCGCCCAAGGAGACACTCGCGATACTGCGCTTCGCTGGCTGCTGAGTCACAACGCAGTGGTAAACAACGCCATTCGATCGGTTGAGTGGCCAGGGGCCGCAGCCGTCGTGGTTTCGATCATTCAGATCGCAATCGGTTCACCGAGTCAGATTGGCGCGCCAGCTCTGCTCGACGGCGAAGAGGTCTCTGTGATCAACAGTGCGCTGACTGCAGGACTTGACCGAGCCAATCCCGAGAAGCTCTCAGCCAACAGCGAACTCTATTCGAAGGGCGCGGACATCTACGGCCAAGGATTTGTCGTGGACGACGCGACGGCCGCAGCGCTTCGGTCCGCTTCGCCAAGTGAAGCCGCAATCGTGCGGCCGTACTTGGGTGGCGAAGAAACGAACCGTCGACCACGACAAGACCCAGAACGATGGGTCATCTCGTTCGGGCAGATGACGATCGATCAGGCCCAGCGCTACCGCCGAGCACTCGATATCGTGGAACGATCGGTCAAAGTTGAACGCGATCAAATGCGTGACACCCCAATCAACCGCCGGCTCAAAGAATTCTGGTGGCGATTCTGGGCTGACCGCCCCGAGTTCACGGCGCGACTGCGTCAGCTACCACATTGCCTCGTCTGCGCGAACGTAGCGAAGCATCTGATGTTCTCACGGCAACCGACCGACATTGTGTTTTCAAAGCAGCTCTACGTATTCGCACTTTCAGACTGGTCGGGATTCACAACGCTTCAATCGCGAACCCACGAATGCTGGGCTCGATTGCTCTCCTCCTCGATGAAGACCGACCTTCGCTACACAGCCTCCGACTGCTTCGAAACGTTCCCCTTCCCTCAGCCGGACCCGCGGGCGGTGATCCCGGAGCTCGAAGAGATCGGCGAGAAGCTCTACACGGCGCGGGCGAAGTACATGGTGGACGAGAACGTCGGGCTCACGATCACGTACAACCGGCTGAAGGACGCGGCGAACACGGAGCCGCGGGTGGTGGAGCTGCGGGCGCTGCACGAGGAGATGGATCGGGCGGTGCTGCGAGCGTATGGGTGGGAGGATCTTGTGGCGCGGGTTCCGCCGTATTGCGTGAGCGGCGAGGCGGACAAGCGGGCGGTGGAGGCGTTCGAGAGCGAGGTGATCGAGCGGCTGTTCGGGCTGAATGCGCGGCGGGCGGAGGAAGAGCGCGTGAAGGGGGTGGGGAAGAGCGGGAAAGGCGCGAAGAGCGCGAAGAGCGCGAAGGGCGACGGCGCCGCGAGCAAAGGCGCGAAAGCGAAGCGGGCCAAGAGCAAGGGCGCCGAGAGCGAGGGCGAGCTCGCGTTGGGCGATGGGGAGCGGGAGGAGTGATGGGGCGATTCAGCGCGTACCGAGCGTTTGGCGGGAGAGCGTTTGGCGGGCGTTTGGCGGGAGAGCGTTTGGCGGGCGAAGATCGGCCGGCGTTTGGCGGGCGAAGATCGGCCGGGAGACAAGCCCCCGGCCTTTGCGCGACGAAGCGTCGCGGAGCGGCCGCGGCGTCCGCCGGGCCTATCCAATTCTCCGAAGCGAAACCGTGGCGCAGCGCGCTCGTGGCAGCGTCGTTCGGGTCACCGAGTTCGTGAGCAACACTCGATTGACGAGACCGCGTTCACGTCGCTGTGCGTGATCTACGGGGTGTTGGTCGCTGCGTTGGTTCGCGCTGGTGCTGATTGAGGAGAGAGCAGCGAGAGCAAGTCCAACGAAGTCGTCACCAGGACGTAGTTTCCTTGCGGCTCGCGAAGGTCGTGCTCCCAAAACACGTTCACCGACACACTCGCACTCAGGGCGCTGATGCTCTCGGACGTCAGGATCGGAAACGCCAGTCCTCCGCCCACCAGCGTGCTCGGCGCAAATACTTGACCAGACGTCTCGACGAAGTTGAATCCAGCGATAAATCGAACTGGAAAGTACGGAGCCAAGAAGTTCTGTCGCTGGCGAAAGTTCCACGGCTCGATGATCACATGGGTCGCCAGTCGAGGAGGCACTACCTGAACTGACGGAATAGACGACGACGTAATCAGGTCGGACCTCGCGGCGGGGAGCCGCACAGAAAATGGAGCTACGCCGATCGTCGCCATGATCCGAACGCCATTTCCCCAGCGGTTCTGACCACCAAGAAAAACCGTGCCGGTCGGTCGAATCACCGTTCGAAACGCAGGCAGCGACGGCGCAGGCCCAGTGTCTGATACGGACTCAGTTGTTGCGGTGATAATCAGTTCGGTGCTGTCTCCCGTGCTCTGCCGAGGGATCGTGTAGCGCGGAAGCACATTCCACGGAAGCGGTCGAGTTGCGCGCGCCACCGCATCCGTCGATACTCGCCACACGCGGCTCGTGCTTGCCGCCGTGCCGGCCTGCATCTGAACGGTGATGTCCTGCGGTCCGGCCAATCGCAACATCTGCGATTGAACGTTGCCTGCCAACGCCTGGTTCGACGAGGTTTCACGAGTATCCCAGAACAACTGCCGCCTGTGTTCTCCCGTCACTGGCCTCCGGGAGAGCAGCTCGGTGTCGAGCCATGGGTCGAAAATGAGTTCACAGGAAGCGTTCGTGCGCGGCGAGATAATCCCTCTGTCGAACGCCTGGAAGTAGTAGCGTCCACCATCCATGTCACAGACGACTCGAAGAAAGTTGTTTACCTCTAGCGGAAACCCCTTCAATTCGCTGCTGTAACCGACTGATCCTCCGCTCGACGCAAGAGAGGCAACCACCACATGCGACTCGCCTGTCGGCGCGCTTGTGGCGGTCAACTGAGCACACGGTAGGTTGTACTCTTTGACCGTGAGTTCGACCGGCGCCTGAATGGTTCGCAGCGCCAGCAGTTCGATGGTTCTTGGACCAGCGTTGGCGATTTCGACGAATTCTGTGGTCCGCAGGCGCCCGTCCCGGCGCAGCAGATACGCTGCCTCGTTCACACCGTTGTTCGGATTGCGATGCTGTCCTCGGATACTCGCGCGCCAACAAGTCGATCCTGCGGTTGCTTGTGCCGACGGTTGAATGTTGACCGTTGCCTGATTGACCACCTGCAGGTCGGCAACCGTAGCGTCGAAGCCATCTCCTTGATTGGGTGCTGTCGTTGCGATCGGGTCAATCGCTAGCAGCCCCGAAGTGCCGCGATTGACGGGGCGCTGCGAACCAACGCCGGTTGGTTCATACTGGTAGCTCAAGTTTACCAACACCGCCGACGGTGTCGTGGACGCCTGTCCCAAAGCGTCCGCTACCAGCACAACTTGTCCGAGCAGCGTCGCCAACGTTGAATACACAATCACAGTGGTCTTCATTTCAACTCTCCGCGTAGTTAGGGCGATCCGCTATCCGACGAAGCGTCTGGAATCTGGCAGGATGTCGCGCTACTTATCTGCGACACTGCCGACGAGATGTCCTCCGCAGGCACGCAGGACTCGACGTTCGTCGAAGGACCGAACGGCGGTGCTGTATATCGATAGCCGGATGGGCATCTGTTGGCAGCGACAGCGCGAGTATCCAGCACCGCACATTTGCCGGTTCGGCAGATGCAGATCTCGTTTTGACGATCGCAGCGTCGAACGGTGCTCGGGTTTCCTGGCACCGTTTGCCCGCAAGAGAATCCTTCTTCAGTGCATCCAGAGGCGAATACCGTCCCCGCACCAATGATGATTCCTATGAGAAGTCGCACAAGTGACATCATGAGTCTCCTTGATCCATTCGATCTGTTGCCGAGTACGTGAAGAGTCTGTTTGATTTACGCTGCGCCACACCCAGTCAGCACAAGCAGCGGGCACAACACCAAGGAGAGGGATAGTCGAAGGGAACTCACCCCCTCCATCCCCAATGTCTGGCAGTCCGTCGCGGGCTGATCGGGATCGCCCGACGAGCCCAGCGTGCGCTGGATCCGAATTGCTGATTCAGCACGAGAGCGCAGCGCGACACCACACTCAATGATGATTGATCAACGTACCTAGGGCCGCGCCGCAAACACCTTCCCCCCGCGTACCCACTTTCCGGTATCCTCCCGGTCACGGAGGTTCCCGGTTCGATGACCGTTCGCTCTGCCCCTCTCGTTCGCGGCAATGCGCTCGTGAACATCCGCTCGTTTGTCCAAGAGCGGCACGGGGCGCTCGGGCTCGATCGGCTCTGCGCCGCGCTCGAGCCGAAGACCGCGATGACGCTCACGCTCGCGCGCTGGGGCGAGTGGTACCCCGCTCACACTCAATCCGACGTCCTCGTCGCGTACGACAGGCTCTTCGCCGACGCAACGCTCGCCTCCATCCCCTCCATCGGCGCCTATCAGTGCTCGCGCGACCTCGCTTCGCCGCTCGGCTGGCTCTTTCGTCTCTTCGCGCCCGCGCGCCTCACCCAGCACATGGACGTCGTCTGGCGCCGCTTTCACTCGTCCGGCTATTGGACCAGCGACACCGACGGAGACTTCGTGCTCGCCTCCCTCCACGAGTGGTCCGGAGGCTCGCTCGCCGCGTGCTCGGTGCTGCACGGGTATCTCGCGCAGCTCGTGAAAGAGCTCGCCCGCAACCCCGTCGAGCTTCGTCACGCACGGTGCGCATTCAAAGGGGCCGCGGCGTGTGAGTTTCGACTCGGGGTTCCGGTCGACGCGCTCGGGATCTTGTCGTTCGCCGACGTCGAGACCCTCGATATCCCGGTGATCGGGCGAGAGCTCGTTCAGCTCGACTCCCGCAAAGCCATCACCGAGGCCATCATCTCGCTGCTTCGATCGCAGGCCATCGGCGTCGACGCCGTGCTCTCTTTGCCAGTGGGAGATGACGACCAGGTGCTCTCGGTCGCAGCGACCATTGGCCGGCCGAGACCGCAATACGACCACCGTTGGGTGCTCGAAGGGCGCGGGCGAATCGTCGGGCGAATCGAGGTCCAGCTCGACCGCCCCGAGCGCGGCGACGTGCGATTGCGGGCGATCAACGAGCTCGTTCCGTGGTTCGCGATGGCGCTCGCGAGCGTCGAGCGAGTGAGCGCCGACGAGGCCATCGCGATGACCGATCGCGTCCGCAGCGCGGCGCAGCGCTGGGCCCTCACCGAGCGACAACACGAAGTGCTCGCGCTCGTCGTCCAGGGACGCAGCAACCGCCAGATCGCCCTCGAGCTCGAATGCGCCGAGGGAACGATCGAAGTGCACGTGAAAGCGCTCTTCAAAAAGGCGTCCGTCGCCGGACGAACCGAGCTCACCGCGAAGGTCGCCGCGGTCGTCCCTCTCCGATCCCACGAGTCAGCGTAACCGCGTCGAGCAGGACCACCGGCGATCCGGTCGCATCGAACGCGCTCGAAGAGCACCACCCCAGGAGGTTTCATCGAATGACCAAGATCACACTGTGTGGCTACGACCAATTGAGCTGCGTCGACGCAGACCGCGTCGAGCCAATTGGTTCGGGCGCGGCGCTCGTCGGTCAGCTCACCGCCAAAGACGGAGTCCATCGTTCGCTGCGCTCGGGCTCGGGCTCGCTGGGCGACCACGCGCTGACCGATGGAGTCGTGCTCGACCTCACCCAGTTGCCGAAATCGCTGCACCACGAGAGCTGGCCGCACCCGATCGATCTGGGCGAGATCTCGATTCGAGAACAGCCCGACGGCAGCACGACGGCGCGCGTCGGAGCGCTCGTCACGTGGCGGGCGTTCGTCACCGAGACGCTGAAGCGCGGGCTCGTCGCGCCTTCCGTCGTCACGGGCCCCGACATCACCATCGCAGGATCAGTGAGCTCCGGCGCCATTTCGCGCTTCTCTCACGTTTGGGGACTCGAGCATGCGTCGGTCCTCTCGCTGGATGCGCTCCTGCCCAGCGGAGGGCTCGTCACTGGCATCCGCCGCGACAGCCCAGAGCACGGCGATTTGTTTCGCGCGATCATCGCTGGGCACGGTTGGATCGGCGTGATCCTCGCCGTCGAGTTTCGGCTCCGCCGCGTCGCGACAGGCGCGGGCGACCTCACGCAGTCGCTCGTCGCCGAGACCCACATCGCGAGCCTCTCGCAAGGACGCCGCGGCACGCGCTCGTGGTGGAAAGACTGCCTCCGCGATCTCTCGCTCGCCGGACAGGTCGCGCGCGAACTCATCCACGAGCTGCCCGATCGAGGCTTCAATCAGCCCATTCACGAGCGCTTGCCAGGGGTGTTCGACGCCCAGTCGACGGTCGGTTTCGTGACGGACAGCGAGATGTTCTCCGTGCGATACGCCTCGCGATTCGTTCAGTCCCCAGCGAAGCGGCTCAAGCCCCTGCCGATCTACAGCGGGCCGACG
The DNA here is from genome assembly GCA_046351515.1 of Polyangiales bacterium. Classification (GTDB taxonomy): domain Bacteria; phylum Myxococcota_A; class Polyangia; order Polyangiales. The sequence continues at coordinate 436,595 of JAXLYJ010000004.1, read as the reverse complement.
CGGCTGCGCATCGTGTCCGAGCTCGCGCTGAGCGTGCCTGGCGCGCAGGCGTTCGCGATGAAGCTCTATCAGCAGCTGCTCGCGCAGAGCCGGCATCACAATCGCGTCGACCCGTTCTTGTTCTTCTTCGAGGGAAACATGAAGGTCCGCGAGCTCGTGAACGGCAAGCAGCCGTGGGGATCGCTCGGCGCGCCCACGAACGCGCTCGACCTCGACGCCACCGCGCAGGCCGAGCAGGGGCTGTCCGCGCGATTCGGCGCGCTCACGCCCAACGACGGCATTCCTGGGACGATGTTCGCCATCCAGCAAACGCACTTGATGCCCGACGAAGAGAGCGCCGCGCAGCTGCTGATGTACATGCACGAGCGGGTGCACGTGACTCGAACCGAAGATTGCCCGACGCTCTTCGATCTCTTGTATCTCCCCGGCGACGAGCGCGGCCCGTTTCTCTCGACCGCTGGCAAACACGGCGGATTCGCGGTGACCATCGCGTGGCAGTCCATCCACGAGAGCGCTGCGCAGATGGCTGAAGAAAAGACCTTCGCCCGCGGGTTGGCCAACGAGTGCGCGCGCCTCGGCGGCAAAGTGAGCCTGCTCAAGAACAACTACGCCGACGCAGGAGTCGTTCAACGCGGCATCGACCCTGACGATCTGCAGCGATTCATGGCCACCAAGGGCACGTGGGATCCGAACAACATCCTGCGCAACCCGCTGTTCGATCGACACTTCCGCTGAGCTGCGCCGGCTCGCTCGTGCGCAAGCCCAACCGCCGAGCGCCGCCCCCGTCTCCTGGGCAATCCCATTGCCCTTTCGGCACCCCTCCCCCCTCTGACGGGCATTCCCATTGCCCTCGACGGGGGGTCCCCCCCCTCTTGCGGGCAATCCGATTGCCCTTCGACCCACTCAACCCGTCGCCTCACCCAAAATCTTCGCCCGCTCGCAACCTCGCGCCGTCCCCGCTGATGAACCGGCCCGCAGCGCGCACCGCTTGTCGCATTCCGCGACGCGAACCGCTCGCTCACGCAACGCGATTCACCCAAGGAGGACGTGCCCCATGAAGCCCACGAAGAAGACCCCCGCCGCCAAGAAGCCCACTCACGAAAAGCCCCACGCCCCCAGCGATCCCCACGCGCGCATTCGCGCCGCGTGCCTCGCGATCCCCGCGGACAAGCTCCGCCCGATCAACGTCGATGTCCCCGCCGCGTGCTCGGTCATGCTCGGCGCGAGCGACGCCATCAAAGCGCACCTCGACGAGATCACCGCGGTGATCCCCGGCTTCGATCGCGCCGCGTGCGAAGAGCTCTCGGCGCGCGCCGAGTTCGCGCACTACGCGTACAGCGCCTGCCTCGGGATCGCCGATGACAAGAGCGCGCACGATGAGCTCTCGAAGGGCAACGCGCTTCGCAAGCAGATGCAAGACTGGGCCGAGTCGTGCACCAAGCTCGGCTTCGCGACGGGGCTCGACCTGCGCGCGATCGAGCGCATCCCCTACGGCTACCGAGACACGCCGCACGCGCTCAACGCGCTGCACGCGTTCTTCACCGAGCAGCGCGCGAACATCGAGCCCAACGTGAAGCTCCCCTGGAGCGAGATCGACTCGGCGCGCTCGATCGCCGCGCGCATCTCGACCCTCGCGGGAACGTCGAATCGCCCCGAAGCCACGGCCAACTGGGACCTCGCCCAGCGCGCGTTTACCCTCGTGGCCGACGGCTACGACGAGTGCCGCGCGGCCCTCGCGTACGTGCGCCGTCAGCACGACGACGGCAACACCATCGCCCCCAGCTACGCCAATCGCTCGACCGGAAAGAGCCCTCGCAAAGAGAGCACCGACAACGGGCAAGACGACAGCGCGGCGAAGCGCGAGGACCAGCAGCCCGTCGCAGACGGAGCGTGATCGGCAGCGTCGAGCGTCCGCCTCATCCCCGGCCCTTCTCCACGCCCAATGGCGTGGAGAAGGGTGCCTTTGCTGCGATGGCAGCGAAGAGGAAGAACAACCAACGAGCCAACGCACCGCACTGAGCGCGCGAGCAGAACCGCACTGGGCGTTCACGGCCCGCCGCCCATTGCCCGTCGCCCATTGCCCATTGCCCATTGCCCGTCGCCCATTGCCCATTACCCGTTGCCCGCCGCCCGTTGCCCGTTGCCCGCCGCCCATTGCCCGCCGCCCACTACCCACTGCCCACGTAGCCCAAGAGAGAACGCACCCTTGCGCGTTCCAATCGGCGCCGCCATCGCAGCGAAGGCACCCTTCTCCAAGCCATCTGGCTTGGAGAAGGGTCGGGGATGAGGCCCCCGAATTTCCCCCTGCCCGAATCCCCCCGGTCGTCTACGCTCGCCGCCCTCAATGACCGACTCTGGGGAAGTTCGCTCGTCACTCGTGGCCGCGCTGCACGCGGACCTCGTCGGCCCGTTCGATCGCTCGATCGCCCACGATGCCAACACCGAGGCGCTCACCATTCCGCCGTCGCGCTGGTACCTCACGGGGTTTCTCGCGCCGCGCGCGGGGCGCGAGCTCGATGACCCCACCGCGGACGAAGAGTTTCGCGGGACCGAAGACGAAGAAGGCGAAGAAGAGAGCGCGCCTTCGCTCGAGCCCGAGCCCAAGCAGAAGAACATGTTTCCCGCGTCGATGGGGCTCTCGGCGCTGCTTCCCCCAGCGATCGACGGCGTCACCGAACAGCTCACCGTCACCGTCCGCTTCGCGGATTACCTCCGCGAAGAGGCCGAGAGCGACGGCCACTCCAAGCGAAAGAAATCCCTCTGGAAGCGCCGCCCCTACGGGCCCCGCACCGTGCAGATCCCCCTCGATCGCGAGGCCATCTCCGACGGAGTCTTTCTCCCGGACACCCTCGCCGTCCGCCTCTGCGGAAAGCTCGAGATCACCAACGCCCCTGGATTGCCCGAAGGCGCCCGCGCCCTCTCGCTCTTCGTCGTCAACGAGCGACCCGCCAGCGAGAAGGGCCGCGCCGACGAGAGCTTTCTCTTTCAAGTCGCCCTCGAAGTGAGCTTCGAGCGTGGCTTTCTCCCCAGGCCCAACCGCCAGGGTGAGTCGAGCCTCGACTTCGACGACCGCGCCAATGACCTGCAATTTCGCAGCTCGTTCGAGTGGGGCGTCGGGCACAACGTCTCGGTCATCGCCGACGCGAGCCCGCAGCGCAGCTCCGTTGTGAGCACGCTCGCGACGACCTGGCTGCCCACCAGCGAAGTGCGCAGGGTCGTGACGTGCGAGCAGCCCTCGGTCACCACGAGCATGGACTCGCTCGCCGAGCTCGCCGACGGCGACGCTGTGCGCGCCGCGCTCACGGGCATGATCCCCGCGTACTCCGCGTGGATCGAAGCGCAGTCGACGGTGGACGTCGGCGGAGCGCACCGCGACGAGACCCGACGACGCTTGCTCAAGAACGCCCGACGCGCGCGCGACCGAATCCACGCGGGCATCGAGCGGCTCGCGACCGACCCCGTCGCGCTGCAAGCGTTTCGCTGGACCAATCGCGCGATGGCCGACGCCGCGCGACAGAGGAGCCCCGGCCGCTACGCAGAGGGACAGCCCCCGTCGTGGAGGCTCTTTCAGCTCGCGTTCGTCCTGCTCTCGCTCGAAGGAATCATCGACGACCAACACCCCGATCGCGACGAGGTCGAGCTCATCTTCTTCCCCACCGGCGGCGGAAAGACCGAGGCCTACCTCGGGGTCATCGCCTTCACGCTCTTGCTTCGACGACTGAACGGCAAGACTCGCTCCGACGAAGGGCTCGGCGTCGCGGTGCTGCTCCGGTACACCCTGCGACTGCTCACGCTCGATCAGCTCTCGCGCGCCGCCACGCTCGTGTGCGCGCTCGAACAACTGCGCGTCGCGCACCCGAGCGACCTCGGGACCGTGCGCTTCTCCGTGGGCCTCTGGGTCGGTCGCTCTGCGACGGCCAACACCATGGAGCAAGCGAAGAAGGCCATCGTCGATTACAAGAACTCCAACGCGAAGAACCCGATCTCTCCGTTTCCCCTCTCGAACTGCCCCTGGTGCGGCGGCGCGCTCGGCCGCGACTCGCTCGTGCTTCGCCCGTCGAGCGCTCCCGACGAAGTCATCGTCCACTGCGTCGCCCCCGTCGGGCAGCAGCCCTCGCAGTGCGCGTTTTCGCCCCGCAAAAACCCTGACGGAATCCCCGTTCTCTTCGTCGACGAGCAGATCTACCGAGAGCTTCCGAGCTTCATCGTCGCCACCGTCGACAAGTTCGCCATGCTCCCGTGGCGCGGCGAGACGGGCGCGCTGTTCGGACGCGTTCACGCGAGGGACGGTCGGCGCTTCTACGGCCCCATCGAGCGCGAGCCCAAGGGCGCCAAGCCGATCCCCGGCGGTCTGCGCCCGCCCGAGCTCATCGTGCAAGACGAGCTGCACCTCATCTCGGGCCCGCTCGGAACCATGGTCGGACTCTACGAGACCGCCGTGGAGTATCTCTGCACCCGCACGGTCGACGGAGCCGCGGTTCGCCCGAAGATCATCGCGTCCACGGCCACCGTGCGAAGGGCGCGCGAGCAGATCCGCGCGCTGTTCGGACGCGCGCGGGCGTCGCTGTTTCCTCCGCCCGGCATCGACGCGGGCGAGACCTTCTTCGCGCGGGTCGACCGCGATGCGCCAGGGCGCTTGTACGTGGGCGTGGCCGCGCCAGGGCGCGCGCTCAAAGCCATTCTGTTGCGCTCGTACGTAACCCTTCTCGCCGGAGCCAATCACCGCTGGCAACCGCAAGGAGCGGAGGATCAGCCCGCGGACCCGTACATGTGCCTCGCGGGATACTTCAACTCGCTGCGCGAGCTCGGCGGAATGCGTCGCCTCGTCGAAGACGACGTGCGCACGCGGGCGAGCGCGATCGAAAAGAGGGTTCCCGACGGGCACGTGGGCGCGCACCCGTGGGCCCGCGATCGCGCCATCGGAATCCCCGTCGAGCTCACCTCTCGCGAGAAGGGCCCCGCCATCAAAGAAGCGAAGGACCGCCTCGCCAAGCACCACTCGAACCCCGAGCGCGTCGACGTCTTGCTCGCCTCCAACATGATCTCGGTCGGCGTCGACATCGATCGCCTCGGGCTCATGGTGATCGCCGGACAGCCCAAGACCACGAGCGAGTACATCCAAGCGAGCTCGCGCGTCGGACGGCAACACCCCGGCCTCGTCGTCACGTGCTTCAACGTTCGAAAGCCCCGGGATCGCTCGCACTTCGAGCGCTTCACCGCGTTTCACCAGAGCTTCTACCGCTACGTCGAGGCCACCAGCTCGACGCCCTTCTCGGGCCCCGCCATCGAGCGAGGGCTCGCGGGCATGCTCGTCGCCATGACGCGATTGAGCGAGGCCTCCATGACACCCGCTGGAGCCGCGATGGACATCAAGCGCCACCGCGCGACCGCCGAGGCCTGCGTCGAGGCCCTGTACGAGCGAGGCGCGCGACACTCGAGCGCGCTCAGCGAGAGCGAGGTGCGCAGGCTCACCGAGGCGCTGCGAGACCGCGGGCTGAAGCTCGTCGACGCGTGGGAGAAGCTCGTCGAGCAAGCGATCGAGGGCGCGGCGAAGCGATCGTACTCGCCGTTCGACAAAGAGAAATCCGCGGGAAAACCCCTGCTCTTCACGGTCATCGACGAGCAGCAGCCCGCCCCGCACACGCTCGACGCGCGCTTCGCGGCGCCCACGTCCATGCGCGACGTCGAGCCCTCGGTGCACCTGTGGATCGAGCGCTATGGCCTGGGAGCGAAGCGATGAAGAAGGGCACAACGGGACACGGACCCCGCGCGCAACAGCAGCCGGACGGCAGCGTGCGCGCGAGTCAGATGGTGACGACCTACGGGCCGGGATCGATGGTCGACCTGCTTCACGACGCGGTGCTCGTCGGGGGCTTGGACTTCTGGAGCTATCCGAAGGACTACGCGGTTCCCACGATCGACGAGCCGCGGTTGAGGGACGCGATCGTGCGGCAGTTCAGCGGTCGAGCTGAGAGCGGAGCGCCGAGGATCGAGCTGTCGACGGAGGCTCCGTTTCGCGCGCCGCCCGTGGGCAACGACCGCGAGCCGACGAAGTTCGCGGGCGTCGCCGTGGCCGAGTTTCCCCGGTGGTTCGTCTGTCAAAACCCGAGCTGCCGACAGCTTCTGCAAGCGCGGGACGGGCTCGAGTTCAAGAGCCATCGGTACTGGCATCAGTGCACGAACAAGAAGCCGAGCGAGTGCGTTCCCGTGCGCTTCGTCGAGGCGTGCCGGCGCGGGCACCTCGATGATTTTCGATGGATCCCTTTCGTGCACGATCTGCAGAACAAAGAGCGCTGCGCGAGCCCCAAGCTCACCTTCGAAGAGGGCGCGAGCGGCGACTTCGACGACATCGTGATTCGCTGCGCCTGCGGGCTGAGCGCGAAGCTGCGCACCGCCCTCTCGGGTATGCGCATGACCTGCCACGGAAGCCGCCCGTGGCTCGGCCGCGAGGGCCGCGAGAGCTGCGACGAGAACGTTCGCCTGCTCGTTCGCACCGCGTCCAACTCGTACTTCTCGCAGTCGATGAGCGCGCTCTCGATCCCCGACCCGACCAAGGTGCTCATCGACAAGGTCCGCTCGCAGTGGAGCGTGCTCAAGGGCGCCGACGCCACGAGCCTGCCGATGCTGCGCACGGTGGTCGAGGTCGTGCGCAACGCGATCGAGGGCTTCAGCGACGGCGCCGTGCTCGACGCGATCCGCGCGATTCACCAAGACAAGAGCGCCGAGAGCGATCCGATTCGCACCGCGGAGTTCAAGCAGTTCGTGAGCGCCAAGCCCGAGGCGATCGGAGAGCTTCCGAGCGACGAGGACGTCTTTTTCGCGCGCAGCGTGGTGGCCAATGAGCCGTGGCCCGCGGGCGTGCGCAACGTCGTGCTGGCCTCGAAGCTGCGCGAGGTCATCGCGCAGATCGGCTTCACGCGGCTCGAGCCGGTCACGCCCGACGTGCAGGGCGAGTACGACCTCGACGTGAGCACCGCGGCGCTGGGGCTGACCACGAACTGGCTTCCCGCGAGCGAGATCCACGGCGAAGGGGTGTTCATCGAACTCGACGAGGCGCGGGTGCGCGAGTGGGAGTCGCGCCCCGAGGTGATCGCGCGCGGGCTTCAGCTGGCCAACGCGTACGAGCAGTGGAGCGAAGGAGTCGAGAGCGCGCCGGCGTTTCCGGGCGTGCGGTTCTATCTCTTGCACTCGCTGTCGCACTTGCTGATTTCGGCGATCAGCTTGGAGTGCGGCTACGCGGCGAGCGCGCTTCGCGAGCGAATCTACAGCGGCCCGTCCGAGCGCGACCCGCACACCCCCATGGCCGCCATCCTCTTGTCCACCGGAACAACCGGGACCGAAGGCACCCTCGGCGGCCTCGTCGAGCAAGGCCGCTCGCTGCGCACGCACCTTCAGCGCGCGTGGGACCTCGGGCAACTCTGCTCCAACGACCCCGTGTGCGGCTCGCACAACCCCGAAGGCGATCACGCCGAGCGCTACCTCGAAGGCGCGGCGTGCCACGGGTGTCTCTTCATCGCCGAGTGCTCGTGCGAGCGCTTCAACCGCTACCTCGACCGCGCGCTGGTGGTCCCGACGCTGGGCCACCCGGCGACCTTGGCGTTCTGGTCCGAGCGGCCATGAATTCAACGGGGCGGTGGCTCAGCGACGTTCCGCGCGCGTTGATCGAGCAGCTCGCGACCGCGGTCGAGCGCGACCGCATCGAGTGTCCGCTGGCCGAGATCGACCTGGTGGACGAAGGGCTCGGGGCGGTCGCCAAGAGCCTGCTCTCAGCGCTGTCGGGCTTGGACAAGCGGTCGGTGCTCACGCTTCTGCGCGCGGTGCTCGCCGAGCGCACGCACCGGCCGCCGCCGCGCATCGACCTCGTGTGGTCCGGCCCCGACGCGCGCGGAGTTCGCTCGCGAGACACCTCGCTCGTCGTTCGCGCGCTCTTCGAGGGCGCCGAGCGCGAGGTGCTCATCGCTGGCTACTCCTTCGACAAGCCCGAGATCCTCGCGCCGCTTCACCGCGCGATGGTCGATCGCGACGTGCGCGCGACGATCATCATGGACATCAAAGACACCGCGCCCTCACCGTTGCTCGCCGACGAGCACGCGATCAAGCGCATCGATCGCTTCTTCTTCGAGCTGTGGCCCTTCGGCCCGCCTCGCCCGAGCGTGTACTGGGACCCGCGCACCGCTCGCCCAGGACCGCCGTGGCACAGCATGCACGCCAAGTGCATCGTCGTGGACGAGCAGCGCGCGCTGGTCACGTCCGCGAACTTCACGGATCGTGGTCAGTCCCGCAACATCGAGGTCGGCGCGCTCATCGACGACCGAGGGTTTGCCGGCGAACTCGCCGCGCAGTGGCGCGCGTTGATCGCCGCTGGCGCGCTCGCGCGGTACACCGGTTGAGCGCTGCCCGAGCCCACGCGCTCGCGCTCAGCCCCCGTCGCTCGTCGCTGCGTCCGCGCCGCTTCCCGCTTCGCTCGCGCTTCCCGCTTCGCTCGCAGTGCCCGCTTCGCTCGCAGTGCCCGCTTCACTCGCAGTGCCCGCTTCGCTCGCGTCGCCCGCTTCGCTCGCGCCACCATCGCCCGGGTTGCTGCACACGTTTTGATCGGACGTGTAGCGGCGGTCGGACGGAGCGCAAGCGCCGGCGTTGCTGACGAACCGACGGCCGTCACAGCCGCACCACTCGATGATCGCTGCGTCCGCGCAGGTGTCGTTCATGCACACGTAGCGCGCCTCGCCCGAGCAGCCCGGCTGCAACGCGCAGCGCGTTCCGCCGGTGCATCCGCCGCACGGGTCCGACGGCATGGGCGCCGCGCACGCGGTGAAGACCAGCGCCGAGAACATCGAAGAAAGCCACCAACCCCAAGACGATTTCATGTGCGTACCTCTTCCGAGGCGCGCTGCTCGTTCTGTGCCACGTGGTCATCGTCGTGCGCTGCGCACAAGTTCCCGCGAATTCTCGCGCCGCTCGATGCCCACGAGCGCGAGCGGTATGGCATCGCAGTCACGGTTACGCCTTGGCGAGCGCACACACAGCATCACCTCCGCACGCTCGGTTGGTGTACCACCGCCGTCGACCTCGCGTGCAGAGCTGGACCGCTCGACTCGAAGCTCGTCGCAGACGCACCCAGATCGCGTTTTGGCTCGCGCTCGTGCTCGTCACGCTCGTCGCAAAGATCGCAGCCGACGCGAGCTTGCCCTGGTCGTTGATGGCCGGGTCGCTCGTCTCCGTCGCCGCGCTCGCGTTGATCGCGTCGCGGCCGCGCGCGCTCTGGCTGCTCGATCGAGCGCGCGACGCGAGAGCGAGAGAGCGAGAAGCGCTCTTGTTCGACGCCGCCTTCGCCGCGCCACGATCCAGCGAGAGCGCCCTCGCCCTCGATCTGCTCGTCACGCAGCTGTGGAAGCGCGGCGCGCTGCGCGAGTGCATCGAGGTCGTCCGGCTCCGCCCGCCGGCGATGCGATCGGAGAAACGACCGTGGGCCGACCGAGAGGCGCTCGCCAACGCGCTGTCGATCCAGGCCCTCTGCTACGCGCTCGTCGGCGAGAACACCAGCGCAGAGCGGGCGCGGGACGAGCTGCAAGAGCTCGACGTGTTCAGCCCGTTTCGCGCGCGCATCGACATCGCGATGGCGATCGGGCTGTGGCGCAGCAACCTCCGTGAGAGCGCGCGCGAGCGCATCGAAGAGTCCTCGCTCGCCATCGCGTTGCTCCCCGAGCGAGAGCGCGCGTTGGCCCGAGTCCTCGCAGGAAAGAGCGACACACAGCACGCGGGCAGCTATCGCTCGGCCAACTCGGCGATGCCCTCGGACGAGGTGCGCGCGTGGCTCAGCGAAGTCGCTCCCATGCTGCGCGAAGAGCTCGCATCGATGCCGAGCGCCGCGAGCGCTCCGAGCGTCGAGCGTGACGCGAGCGCGAACGAGCCACCGTCCGCGCAGCGACTGCCGCGGCCCCGCACGCACGTGCGCGCGCAGGGCTCGCTGCGGACGCTCGGGGTCGGGATCGCGCTGCTCGTCGGCGCTCCGTGGCTCGAGGCCGAGCGAGCGCTCCCTCGCTCGCTCACCGTGGTGCTGGTGCTCACCGGGCTGGTGTTGATCATCGAGGCTGTGTTTCGCGCGGCGCTGCACTCGCCCTCCGCGCAGCACGCCGCGATCGCCGGCTGCGAGCGCGAGTGGAGCCGCGGAGCGCGCGAGACGCTGCGCGAATATCTGCTTCCGCTCACGCGCTCGACGACGCGCGCGGTGGCGATGTTGGCGTGCGTTCGAATGAGCCAGCTCTCGATCCTGCGCGGCGGCGACGAAGCGGCGCGCGAGGCGCTCGCGTGGGCCGAAGACGCCATGGCGCGCGCGGAGGTTCGACGATCGCTCAACGATCGCCCCACGATCGCCGCGGTGCACGCGTGGGTCGTCGCCCTCGCGCTGCTCGGCCGCGAACAGGACGCGCTGCGCGCGGCGCGGTGGCTCGAAGACGAAGACGAATCGCGCGCGGCGACCGTGCTCGCGACGATGTACAGCGCGCTGCACAGGGATCGAGCGAAGGCCCGAGCGATCGCCGAAGGGTCGCGAGGGATCACGCTTCCGCCCGAGCACGACCTCGTGCGCGAGGCGTTGCGCGCGCAAGACAGCGCGGACGAGCTGCGCGTACGAGAGCGCGCTCGCGCGTGGAAGGCGGGCGCCGCGTGGCTTCGCGCGACGACCGGCGACGACGCGCTCGAGCCAGGAGATCCCCGTTGATTCGCGGATCGCGGGCGGGCCTTGACCGGCGCTCGCTCGAGAGGGCAGCGTGAGTCGCATGCAACTTCGATGGTCGCCGATGGGGATCGTGCTCTCGATGGCGCTCGCTGCGGGGTGCGGCGATCGCGTCTCGGCGATGATCGACGGTGGAGCGGACGCGACGGCTTCTCGTGACGCCGCAGCGGACGCTGCGCCCGACGTTCGCCGGCAAAACGCCTGCGAAATGTCCGGCGGAACATGCATCTCCGCGATGCGCAGCTCGTCCCCGCCGGGCTTTACGTTCACCTGCCCAAACGGCCTCGTCTCGCCGAACGGAACACCGACCTGGGTCGGCCCCGGCTCGGACCTGCTCTTCAGCGCATGCCCGTCCGGCAGCGGCTTCGAGCCGCAGCTCTTCGGCTGTTGCACGCCCCCGCGCGACCAGTGAGCGCGACGGCGAACGGAGCCTCCACCCGCGCGGCCGCGCACCGAGCCTCTACGGAAGCTGTCCGCCCGCGATCCATCGAGAGAGCAGCGCAGTCTCGGCGGCGCTGAAGCAGCTGGGATTGCCCATGTCGAGCGCGGGATTTCCGGTGCAGCCTGCGCCTTGCGGCATCGATCCGTCGCGGATGCGCTCGAGCATCGCGGCGCCCTTGGTCATCCCTGGCGACGAATAGGAAGGCAGCTGCGTCTCTGCGTACGAGATCGCGAGGTTCGCTCCGCCCGAGGAGAACATCGTGTGGCACGGCGCGCAGCGACCCACGATCATCGGCTGCACGTCGCCTGCGTACGTCACAGGACGCAGCCCCGAGTCCGCAACGTCGGGCAGCGCATCGGGCAACGCATCCGGCAACGCATCGGGCAACGCATCGGGCGACGCATCCGGCAACGCATCCGGCAACGCATCCGGCAACGCATCGGGCAACGCATCGGGCAACGCATCGGGCAACGCATCGGGCAACGCATCGGGCGACGCATCCGCGGACGCATCCCGAGCGCCGTCGCGTGCATCGAGCGCAGCGTCGGGCGTCGACGCCTCGCCCGCGTCCATCGAGGCATCGTCGGTCTGCGCGCTGTCTGCGCGCGCGTCGAGCGCATCGACGTTCGTGCTGTCTGCGAGTGAATCCGCCGCGGCGTCGCGATTCGCGTCGAGCGCAGCGTCCGTGGCGATGTCCGAGAGCGCGTCGCTCGTCGAGCCATCGGTCGGCTCGGGCATCGAGTGCGGGAGCCCGCAGCCCACCAAGAGCAGCGCTGTCGCGGCGATGATCACAAACCCACGAGCGATCGGTTGCACGCGCAGAGAGTGCCCTCGATCGCGTGCGATGTCTCGCGCTCCGATGCTCCGTGCTCGCGCGAGCGCGCACAAACGAGCGCTCTCGCGAAGGGATCCGTTGAAGCTTCGGCGCCCGCACACGTATTCATGGGCGATGAACCATCGACGCACCACGCTCGTCCTCGTCGCCGCCCTGCTCGCGGGATGCAGCGCCAACCAGAGCACCGCGAGCAACGCCACGCTCGAGACGCCGACGCCAACACAACCATCGCCCGAGGCGGGCGCGCGCGAGGAGCCGGACGCGCAGAGCGCGGTCATCGTCGACACAGGCGACGCCGAGGTCGTGACGACGCCGAGCGCAGAGCCTGGCGCCCTCGACGCGGCGGTGATCGCCGACGCCTCCGCGCACGACGCGAGCAGCCGTGACGGAGCGACGCGCCCCGCGCGCACGACGCAGACCACGAGCACAACGAGCACTACGAGCAGCGCGGCGACCGCGAGCGCGGCGGCGACCGAGGCGCGCGCGATCTTCGACCGAACGTGCGGCCGCTGCCATCCCGGCGGCGAGCGACGCGTGGGACCGCGGCTCGCGGGCCGCAACGACTCCGAAGCGCACCTGCGCGAGGTCGTCCGCAACGGCGACGGAACGATGCGCCCCATCCCCGCCTCGCGCTTGAGCGACGGTGATCTGGCGAAGGTGATCGTGTTCTTGCGCTCGATCCGCGCCGTTCGCTGAGCGCAGCGTCGGGGACGATCGTCGCGGTCGGCGTTGGAAATTTCCCCGCCGTCCCGAACGCCCTGCGCGCTCTTTTGAACAACGCCAGCGCGCGCCCGTCGAACTTGCTGTACGACCTTCGCGCGGTACACCGCAGGACGACCGTACGAAAGTAGGTTCGAACATGATCGACAGCCTCCGCACCGACAGCGCTTCGCGACGCTCCGACTTTTGTGCCCCGAGCACACGATCGAGCACACCATCGACCGCGCGCTCGATCGCAACACTCGCGCTCGCCGCAGCGGTGCTCGCCCCGTCGCAGTCGATGGCCGATCGCCCTCGCGCTTCTCTTCCCACGGTGCGCGTCAGCGCTGAGGCCGCCGAGGTGAGCAACGGCAACCCGTCGTACATCCGCGCGACGATCCTCCGCTCGTACGCGCCGTTGCAGCAGTGCGGATCGCTCCTTCCCCGCGGCAACTCTCCGCTCGTGCTTCGCAGCGCGGTTCGGCTCACGATCCCGCTCGGATCGCAGCCGGTGACGGCGGCGGTGCAGAGCACGACGAGCGCCGCTGGCGCGAACGCTCCTCCCTTCGTCGCCGCGATCGCCTCGTTCGACGCGTGCGCGCAGCGATCGCTGATGCAGCTCCCGTGGCAGCGTCCGCCGCGCGGTACAACAGAGGCCCGCTGGACCTACACGATCCAGCGCGAATCCACGCAGGAGCCGCCGCCGCCGCCGCCCACGCAGTACGCCGCGAGCGCGGCCCCTGCGCAGGTGACCAACGGCAACCCGTCGTACATCCGCGCGACGATCCTTCGCTCGTACGCGCCGTTGCAACAGTGCGCCACGCAGCTGCCGCGCACGCAAAACCCGACAGCGGTGCGCGTCGACGTTCGGCTGAGCATCGCGAGCGACGCCGCGCAGCCGGTGAGCGCGACGCTGAACACCACGCGCAACTCGGACGCCGTCTTCGACGCGAGCGCGTTCAACACCTGCGCGCAGAACGCGCTTCGGCAGCTCACGTGGCAGCGCCCCCCGCGCGGAACCACGGAGGCATCGTGGTCGTACACGCTGCAGCCGCAGACGACGCCCGCCGCGCGCTGAGCGCACGCGTGCGCGCTTGACGAACCGCGGCGCTCGTCCGAGGACTTCGAGCCACCGATGTCACTCTACGAACAGACCGTTCCGCAGTTTGCGCGCATGCTCACGAACATCGAGGGCTGGCTCGACCTCGCCCAAGAGCATGCCAAGGCCAAGAACTTCGACGTCAACGTCCTGCTGCAATCGCGGCTCGCGCCGGACCAGTTCGCGCTCGTGAAGCAAGTGCAGTCCGTGTGCGATCAAGCGAAGTTCATCGCCTCGCGCACCGCAGCGAAAGAGCCGCCGAAGCACCCGGACACCGAGAGCACGTTCGACGAGCTCAAGGCCCGCATCGCCTCGGTGAAGAGCTTTCTCGCGGGGCTCACGGCGAAGGACTTCGAAGGCGCCGACGCGCGCGTGGTGCCCCTGCCGTTCGCGCCCGGAAAAGGCATGAACGCCGCGAACTACGTGTGTGAAATGGGCCTCCCCAACTTCTACTTCCACGCGTGCATGGTCTACGCGATCCTGCGACACAACGGCGTCGACCTCGGAAAGCGCCACTACATCGGCGGCGTCAACCTCGTCGACCTCTGAGAGAGCTATCTCTCGATCAGCTCGGGAAACAGCTCGGCTCGCATCCGCGACTCGTACTCGACCAGGTTCTTCTGCGCCCTCGCAAACGCGCGCAGCTTCGAGTCCCCCGGAAACACCAGCACGCCCGAGACGAACGCGAACACCGTCGCGTCCACCGTGCTCGGACGATCGCCGAGAAAATACCGCTTCTCGCCGAGCAGCGTCGCGACGGACTCCAAGTCCTTCACGCCCATTTCGTTGCGCTCAGCCTCGGTGTGCCGCCCCGTCCCTTGCGAGCGCAGCTTCTTCTTCACGTCTCGCACGATCAGCGGAAACGCCCACCGAATGCCCGCGGGCAGCACCTTCGTAAACGCCTCTCGCTGATGAGACGCGGTCCACTGCGAGTCCCAGCGCGAGGCCATCAAGACGAAGTACAGCCCCTCTTCGAGCATGCGACGCACCGCGTGCGCGAGCGCGCGCTGCGCGGGGTCGAGCCAGTGATCCAAAGGCTCGTCGCGCAGTGATTCGAGCCGCTCGATGATCAGCTGCGAGTCCCCCATGAGCTCGTCGCCGATGCGAACGTAGGGGATCTTTCCCTTCGGCGCGCGGCGCATGTCCGAGAGCGCGACGGTGTGATCGATCTTGGCGAGGCGCAGATACGTCTCGAGCTTGCTGCAAAACGGCGAGAGGTTGGGCGTGCCCCAGGGGCGCGTGGGCGGTTGATAGAGCGTGACGACGGGGAGCTTGGCCATTGCGTGGGCGAGCTTCGACTGCGCGCTCGCGCCGCGCAACCACGCGGGCAGCGGCTCGCTCACCGCCGTCTGCCAGCGAGGCGGCGCGGCGGGCGAAGACCACGAAATCAACGGCGTTCGCGAGGAGATTTCCTCGGTGAAGCGCTCGGTGAAAGACGGTGTAGTTTTGCGAACGTCCTCGCCGTGCGACCATGACAAAATCCCTGGGATCGCATGAGCGACGATCGAGACTCGAAATCGAACCCCACGTTTGCGCCCGGGACGGTGCTCGTCGGCAAGTTCTCGATCACGCGCGCGATCGGCCGCGGCGGAATGGGCACCGTGTACGAAGGGCAGCAAATCGCCCTGCGCCGACGGGTCGCGATCAAGACCCTCAACCCCGAGCTCGCGCGAAGCAAAGACCTGCACGCGCGGTTCGTTCGCGAGGGAGAGCTCGCGGCGCGCATCCGACACCCCAACGTGATCGAGGTGATCGACGTCGGAGAGCACGAGGCGACGCCCTTTCTCGTGCTCGAGTTCCTCGAAGGCGAAGACCTCTCGCAGCGGCTCGGCCGGCTCGGTCGACTGTCCGTCAACGAGTGCGCCGACCTCTTGCTGCCGGTGTGCGCGGCGATCGCGACGGCGCACGAGATGGGCGTCGTTCACCGGGATTTGAAGCCCGAGAACATCTTCTTGCTCACGCCCGCGCGCGGGCCGGTGATCCCCAAGGTCGTTGATTTCGGCATCTCGAAGCTCGTCGACGGCGCCACGCGCACTCCGTCGAACATCAAGCTCACCGCGGAGGGCGCCATCCTCGGGACGCCGCTGTACCTCGCGCCCGAGGTCGCGGGCGGCGCGCAGCAGCTCGACGCCAAGAGCGACCAGTACACGTTCGGCGTGATCCTGTACGAGTGCGTCACGGGACGCAGGCCCTTCAACGCGAGCAACCTCGCGGACCTCGTCGGGCAGATCCTGCTCGGCCGCTGCGAGCGCCCCGGCGCGCTCGTCGAAGGGCTCGACCCCGACTTCGAAGCGGTGATCGTCCGCGCGATGAGCAAAGAGAAGTCCGCGCGGTTCAGCTCGATGTGGGCCCTCGGCCGCGCGCTCTTGCCGTTCGCGAGCGAGCGCGTGCGCTCGTCGCTGAGCGAGCAGTTTCTCGGCGGGGATTCGGTGCAGTCGCAGCGGCCGCCGCCCAACGTCGCTCCGCAGCGCACGCCGGTGAGCACGCCGCGACGCACGCCGGACACGCTGGCCGAGACGGCGCTCGACACGCCCGTGCGGACGAGGCCCGCGACCCGGCCGACCACGACGGTTGTCACGGCGGCGGCGATCGCGTTTTGCGTGGTCTTGGGTGCGGTCGCGATGCGATCGCGGCTCGCGAGCACCGCGACGATCGACGGCGCGGCGGGCCCTCACGCGATCGACTCGGGGACCGTGAGCGCGACGCGCGCAGCGATCGTAGACGCGAGCGCACAGCAGCCCGCGACGCTCGCCGAGGACAGCGGAAGTGCTGCCGCAGAAGAGCGCGACGCGGGGACCGTCACCGCGGTTGTCGACGACGCGGCGCGCGCGAGCGCGAACAGCGCGAACAGCGCGAACAGCGCGACGGGCGCGACGGGCGCGCGGCGGACGAGCGCGCGGGACGGCGGGCGCCGAACGAGCACGGGGCACGGCGAAGAGCCCGGCACTGGGACGTCGAACTTCATCGAGTGAGCGGATGTTCTCTGATCGCAACGCGAACGCGCGGGTCGGCGAGGTGATCGCGGACCGGTTTCGGCTCGAGAAGCTCATCGGCGTCGGCGCGATGGGCGCGGTGTATCGCGGCGTGCACGAGTGGACGCAGCGCAAGGTCGCGGTGAAGCTGCTGTTCGACGACAGCAATCCCGCGGAGGCGATCGAGCGGTTCTTTCGCGAGGCGCGCGCGGCGACGCGCATCGGCCACCGCAACATCGTCGAGGTCCTCGACATGGGCCAGCACTCAGACGGAACGTATTTTCTCGCTCAAGAGCTGCTCGAGGGCGAGACGTTGCGGCAGCGCCTCGACCGTCTGCACAAGCTCTCGCTCACCGAGACCCTCGAGCTCATGCTCCCCGTCATGGACGCCCTCACCGCCGCGCACGCCGCGGGGATCGTCCACCGCGACGTGAAGCCCGAGAACATCATCCTTCACTCCGAGCGAAAGACCTCGCGCGCCGCCAAAGTCGTCCCGAAGCTCATCGATTTCGGCGTCGCCAAATCCGACAATCACCCCGTACGCCTCACCGCCGCTGGCGTCGTCCTCGGAACGCCCAACTACATGGCTCCCGAGCAAGTCGAAGGCGCCCTCGACGTGGGCCCCCAAGCAGACCTCTGGTCCCTCGGCGTCATCCTCTACGAGTGCCTCGGGGGCGAGCGGCCCTTCTCCGCGCCCACCATCCGCGAGCTGTTCACGCAGATCTGCACGAGCGCGCCGCGACCGTTGAAATCCCTCGCTCCTGCGCTCTCGGACGAGCTCGCCGTCGTCGTTCACACCGCGCTCGAACGAGACCGCTCGCAGCGCTTCGCCTCGGTGCACGCGATGCTCGCCGCGCTCTCTTCCATCGCTCCGCGCGACGAGAGCCCGGCGCTCGCGGCGATGCTCGAGTCCTTCGCCGCGCCGATCGTCCCGCGCTCGGCCACCGACGCGCGCGCCGCGTTCAAGCCCGCCGTCGCCATGACCCCTCCTGCGGTGAAGACCCCGACCCCGCAGAGCCCCACGGTTCGCGCCTCGCGCAGCAACGCCAGCGACGGAGCGAGCGCGAGGCGCCCAGCGCGCAGCACCAACCGCGCGCAGCTCGCCATGGGCGTGGGCCTCGGCGTCGCCATCGCCGCGTTCGGCGCCTTCACCATCCGCGGCGGCGCGCGCTCGAGCACGCCCACGAATTCAACACCGCCCGCCCTCGCGACGCGCCCCGACGCGGCGATCACCCACCCAGCGATCACCGCGACAAACAGCGCCCCCGCGCCCACGGACACCCGCCCCGCGGTCGACGCAGTCACGCTCGACGCATCCGTGCTCGACGAGCCTCGAGTGCAGCGATCTCCCGTTCAGCGACGGCCCACGAGCAGCGCAACGCGCTCCGCTCCGGGGAGCGCGACGAGCGCCACCGGGCCAGCCTCGCCAGGGCGCATCATCGAGTGAGCGTGACAGCGCACCGCCGAAGCACAGACCGGCGGCGCTAGTCCACCAGGCCCGCGCGGTGCGCGTACGCGACGATCTCGCCGATGCTCCTCGCGTGCAGCTTCTCTTTCACCTTCGAGAGGTGGTTGCTCGTCGTCGAGACCGAGATGTCCAGCTCTGCAGCGATTTCGCTGACGGTCTTGCCCTGGTACAGCAGCGTAAACACCTGGTATTCGCGCGCGCTCAGGCTCGCGTGCAGCGGTCGATCCGCGGCGATGGGGCGCTCGATCGCCGGAGAGACATAGCGCCCCGTCCGAAGCACCACGCGCAGGACCTCGAGAAACTGCGCCGGCGGCAGGCTCTTGGACACGTACGCCGCGGCGCCCTCGGCGAGCAGCTGCGGAGCGTATTGCTCTTCGGGATACATCGAGAGCACGACGATCTTGAGCTTCGGGGTCGTGCGGCGAAGGATCTTGAGGACGTCGACGCCGCGCGTTCCGGGGAGCGAGAGGTCGAGCACGAGCAGGTCCGCGCGCGCGCACTCTTTCGAGGCGAGCGCCTCGTCGCCGGTGGCCGCCTCGCCGATCACCTGCATGTCGAGCTGATCGTTGATGAGCTGCGCGAGCCCGTGGCGAACAATGGGGTGATCGTCGGCGATGAAGATCGATGCGCGCATCCGAAAGCGCGATCGAGTGTCGCAGGTCTGCGCTGTGATTTCACAGCGGAAGTACGCAGCGAACCTCGGTTCCCGACGGCGAGCGCGCGATGACGGAGAACGCTCCGCCGAGGGACTGCGCTCGCTCGCGCATCCCGAGCACTCCGGCGCCGCTGGGTTTGCCATCGGGGCGTCGTTGCTCGCTCGCGATGCCAACGCCGTCATCGCGCACGACGACCACGAGCTGCGCCGGCCGGCCCTTGCGCACGAGCTCGACCTCGACGCGCTTGGCCTGCGCGTGCTTGAGCACGTTGGTCAGCGACTCTTGCACGACGCGAAACGCCACCGTCCGTTGCTCTCGCGGGACGTCCCCGAGGTCTTGGGCGATCACCGTGCACTGGACCCCCGAGCGCTCTTCGGTCCTGCGCGCGAGCCACTCGACGGCGGCGACCAACCCCAGGTCATCCAGCAATTTGGGCCGCAGCTCGCTGACCAGCTCTCGGACGATCTCGCTCGTTCGGCGCAGCCCCGCGTCGAGCTCGTGGAGGTTCGCGCGGATCGAGCCCGTGTCCCGCTCGTATCGCTCGGCCGTGAAGCGCAGGACAAACGCCAGCCCGGTGAGCTCTTGTCCGAGCTCGTCGTGCAGCTCTCGGGCGATGCGAGTGCGCTCGTCCTCGCGCACGCCCTCGATGTGCGCGAGCAGCGATCGCAGCTCGGACGTTCGCTCGCTCACGCGCGTCTCGAGCTCGTTGGCCCAGCGCGAGAGCCGCCGTTGGTGCGCGAAGTTCTCGCGCGCGAGCAAGAGCAGGACGTGACCGAGCCACACGGTGATCGCGCCGACGCCGAGCATCACCGACCAGAACAGGGCGCCCGCAGGGTGCCCGCGATACGCAGGGTGCAAGCCCCAATACCCGAGCGCCGCGCTCAGGGCCACCGCGACCACCAGCGCGATCCGCGAGGACAATCGCAGGGGAACGGTGACCGTCGCGAGCAGCGGAAGATAGAGCAAGTGCAGGTACGGGCTCGCCGGATCGCCCGCGCGCGCCATCGCGTCGCCCACGGTGGCCGTGCACGCGAGCAGCAAGGTCACCCACAGCGTCGGCAAGAGCGCGAGCGCGAGGTTGCACCGCACCAGCACGAGCACGATCAGCGAGGCGACGGCGACGACCGCGCGCCATCGAGCGAAGGCCGCGCGCGCGACCGGCTCGAGCACCGCCCAGTCGAGCGGCCAGAAGAGCAGCGCAGCGCCCAGCGTGACGGCGGCCACGCTCGCGGCGTGATCGACGAGCTTGCGTCTCCGTCGCTCTTCGAAGGCCTCGTCGAGCCCCGTGTCGTCGAAGTCATCGGCCCGCGCGCTCCAGAGCGAGAGCCCTTCGCGCAGCGTCTGGGTGAGCGGTGGCATCGGAGGCCAGAGCGTAGCGGACTACAATGGCGGCGTTCGAGCAGCGAGCGCGACGCGTTTCGTGACCGGCGCGCGCCGAGAGAGTGCGCTACGCTCGTTGAACTGTGGACGAGCCTACCGATCCGTCTCCGAAGCAGCAGAGCGAGCGCGACGCAGGTCGACTGCTAGGCGCCGGGGCGATGACTGCGCTCTCGCTCGCGTATCCCTTCGCGGCGCTCTGGTACTTCTGGCACGACTGGATCAAGTACGCGACGGAGGCGGCGCACGTGTGGGTGGGGCGCTGGGGCGTCGCTGTTCCGGTCAACGATTGGATGGTGACGCTGCTGTCGCCCTGGCGCGTGGCGCTCGCGGCGGTGACGGCGAAGCTCTTGTTTTCGTCGGCGAACAAGCTGCGAAAGGGCGAGCCCAACGCGAAGGCGCTCTCGCTGCTCACGCTGTTCGGGCTCGTGTTGCCGCAGTCGATCTGGCTCTTCGAGTTCGTCAACGACTGGCGCGGGGGCGAAGGCCTCGGGACCGTCGCTGCGGTGATGGCCGCGATCGCCGCGGTCCCCGCGCTGCTGATGAGCGTCGGGAAGAAGAGCGCCCTCTCGCAGTGGGGCGCCCTCGACGAGTCGATGAAGGGCCGCGTGATGGGCGCGGCCGTGGGCATGGGCTGGCTCGGGATGGCAGCGATGTCCCTCGTCGATCACTCGTATCAAGTGCGAGGACCCACCGGCGCGTTCGGCGCGGCGATCGCGACGATGCTGTTGTCCGTGCTCTCGATGGTCGGCCTCTTCAAGCAAAAGAGCTGGGGATTGCTCACGTCGATCGGCGCCGTCGGCGCTGCGGGCGCAGGCGCTGTCGCCCTCTCGAACGCGCACATCGTCGAAGGGGGGACGGCGATCGACGGCGCGTTTGCCACGGTGGCCGACGCGCCTGTGCTCAGCGCCGCGGTGCCTGCGCTGGTCCTGCTCGCGTTGCTGCGCCCGTTCTTCACAGGGATGGCGAAGAAGGTCGCTGGCGTCGACGCAGACGCCCACGAGCGCAGCGAATCGACGCGCGTTCGCGTGGCCACGGACGGTCCGATCGCGGATCACGGCGAGCCGATCGAAGCGGTCGGCGCATCGGTCGAGCACCGCGCGCACGAGCGCAACTCGAGCCATGGCTGAGTCGCAGCGACGAACGGCGCCCTCTGCCGCGCGCAACCGCGAGCCGATCGCAGAGGTGTTGCGGACGATCCTCGCGGGGCGCGGGACGGTGCTCGAGCTCGCGGCCGGATCGGGCGAGCACGCGCGGTGGTTCTCTGAGGAATTTCACTGGGCGCAATGGATTCCGTCCGATCGAGACGAGGGCGCGAGGGCGAGCATCGAGGCGTGGCGCGAAGGCGCGAGGCCGAACCTTCAACGCCCGATCGCGATCGACGTTCACGATCGAGATTGGGGAGTGGGCGTCGTCGACGTGATCCTCTGCATCAACATGGTTCACATCTCGCCGTGGAGCGCGACGCTCGCGATGCTCGACGGCGCCGCGCGGCACCTTCGCGCGGGCGGAGCGCTCTATCTCTACGGCGCGTACAAGCGCGACGGAGCGCACACCGCGCCGAGCAACGAGAGCTTCGACGCGTGGCTCAAAGCGCAGGATCCAGCGTTTGGCGTGCGCGACCTCGAGGCGGTCGTGCGCGAGGCCGAGGCCCGCGGGCTCTCGCTCGATCGCGTGATCGAGATGCCGGCCAACAACCTCAGCGTGCTCTTCACGCGGACGTGATCGCGATCCGCAGCGCGAGCGCGCGGCTGCAAGGGACTGCGCAGTCCTTCTGCAGCCCGACGGATCACCCCACGCGCAGCAACTCGACCTCGAACACCAGCGTCGAGTTCGGCGGAATCACCGGCGGAAACCCCCGCGCCCCATACCCCAAGCTCGCCGGCACGGTCAGCTTGCGCACGCCGCCGACCTTCATCCCAGCCACGCCTTGATCCCAGCCCTGGATCACTTCGCCCGCGCCCAGCGTGAAATCAAAGGGCTCGTTGCGGTCGCGCGACGAGTCGAACTTCGACCCGTTGGTGAGCGTGCCCACGTAGTGCACCCACACAGGACGGCCCGCGACGGCCTCGGCGCCGGTCCCGACCCGGATGTCCTCGATCTGCAGTTGTGTCGCTTGCATGTTCATCGCGTCGCAGAACGTACACTGATCGCGGTATTCTCCAGCGCAGAATGACGCCGACGCGCGCCGCTGCTTCGCTCTTGCTCTTGTGCTCTTCGCTCATCGGGGGCTGCGCTCCGATGCAGAACCCCGAGACGGACGGAGGCGACGCGAGCCGCCCTCGCCCCGACGCGATCGAGCCCTACTTCGACGCCACCGCGCGAGAAGCCAGCGCGCCCATGGACGGCCCCGCGCCGACGACGTGTGCAGATTGGTGCACACAACGATTGAGCGAGTGCGGCGACCCGCTCCCGCTCGCGCGCGAGCAGTGTGAAGCGCGCTGCGCGCGGAGCTCGATGGCGGCGGCGGCGGTCGACTGCCTTCGCGCCGCGCTCTGCGTGGACGTGCGCACGGCGTTCTCGCGCGACGCGCCGATCTGCGGGCTCGATCCCGTGCTCGACGCGGGCGTCTCGCGGCCCGACTCTGCGCCGGACGCCGCGCTCGACGCGCGCGCGGACAGCGGCGCGATCATCGATACGGGCGTTCGCGTGGACACGGGCGTCACGGACACTGGCGTGCGAGCGGACTCTGGCGTGACGGACTCTGGGGTGATGGACACGGGCGTGCGCACAGACTCTGGGGTGATGGACAGCGGGGTCGTCACGGACACCGGCGTGCGCACGGACAGCGCGACGGACGCGCCGCGAGGATGAGCGCAGCGCCTCCGATCGCGGTCACCTCCGTGGTCAAGCGCTTCGACGCGAGCGCGAAGACGAGACCGGCCCTCGACGGAGCGACGTTTCGCGTCGAACACGGTCGTCGCGCCTGCCTGCTCGGCCCCAACGGCGCGGGAAAAACCACGCTCATTCGCATTCTCACAGGAGCCCTCGCCCCCACCTCGGGCGCCGCCGCGCTCTTCGGCGCGACGCCCGAGTCGCGCGAGTGGGATCGAGCGCGAAGGAGGGTGGGGGTCGTTCCGCAGCTTCCGGGGATGTATCGAGACCTGACGGGGCGCGAGTATCTCGAGCTCGTGCAGGGCGTCTACGAGAAGGGTGACGTCGACGCTGCGGCCAAGGCGCTCGGGCTCACGCGCAAACACTTGCGCCGCAACATGGCCGAGCTCTCGGGAGGCTGGCAACGCAGGCTCACCCTCGCCGCCGCGCTCTTGTGCGAACCCGAGCTCATCGTCCTCGACGAGCCCACGGTGGGGCTCGACCCCGTCGCGGCGCGCGAGGTGATCGCGATGCTCAAAGAAGCGATGCAGTCCCGCACCGCGCTCTTGTGCACGCACAACCTCGCCGAGGCCGAAGAGCTGTGCGACGCCGTCGTCGTCCTTCGCGACGGCCGCGTCGTGCTCGACGACACGATCGAAGCGATGAAAAAGCGGGCGCCCGCGCACGTCTCGCTCGGCGCAAGGCAGGGCCCCGCGGCGATCGTCGAGGCGCTCGCCACGATGCAGCTCGAGGCCACGATCGACGGAGCGCGCGCCACGATGCTCGTCTCGGACCCCGAGTCGACGCTGCCCGCCGTGCTTCGAACGCTCATCCACCGAGAGCTCGACGTGTTCGAGTGCGTCGCGACGCCGCCGACGCTCGAAGAGCTCTTCATCCGCGCCGTGAAGGACCAAGACAAGCCGTGAGCGCGTTTCGAACCCTGCTCAAGAAAGAGACCTTGCAGCTCGTGCGCTCGCGTAGCGCGCTGGCCACCGCCACGCTGCTCCCCGCGCTCTTGCTCTTGTTCGCGCCGCTCGCGCAGATGGCGACGCTCTCGGACGTCAATCAAAAGGGCTGGGTCAGCGTGCTGCCCGCAGGCTTTCACGCGCCGCGCGGGCTCGTGGGGCTCGAGCGCGACGCGAGCGTGATCGTGCGCTTCATGATGGCCTCGCTCGTGTCCATGGGCGGGCTGGTCGTCCCCGCGGTGGCCGCTTCGTACACGATGGTGTCCGAGCGCGAATCGCGGACGCTCGAGCTGCTCGCGGCGCTGCCCGTGCGCGTGCGCGACGTGCTCGAGGCGAAGCTCGCGGTGATCTTCGGCTTCTCGAGCACGGTGACGAGCTTGATGCTCGCGCTCGACGTCGCCGTGCTCTTGCGCATCGAGATGGCGTCGTGGGGGTTTGCGCTCTCGCTGTTTCCGCTGCTGCTCGCGGCGCTGCTGTACTCGACGGCGAGCGCGCTGCTCATCTCGCTGCTCGCCAGAGACTTTCGCACCGCCAATCAGCTCGGCGGAGCGCTGCTCGGCCCGACCACGGTCATCGCCGTGTTCGTGCTCGCCTTCGGCCCGCCCGGCGCGCCCTCGGTCTTGATCCTCGCTGCGATCTTTCTCGCAGCCGCGCTCGGCGCGTTGTACTTCGCGCTGCGCGTCGTCACGTTCGAGCGCCTGCTGCGTTGACAAGATATGTCACGCAACATCGGTCACGAGCTCGTGACCATGCGCGCTGGTGCTATGAACGACTCTGCTCAAGTCATGACCGCGATGCTCCCGGACCTCGAACTGGTGCTCAGCGAGCGCTTCGGACTGCGCGGCTTTCGCCCGTGGCAGCGCGAGGCGATCGAGGCGATTCTTCCTGCGGGCTCGCGCGTGCTCGTCGTCGCGCCGACGGGCGGAGGCAAGTCGCTGACGTACCAGTTTCCCGCGACGATCTTGCCCGGCGTGTGCGTGGTGATCTCTCCGCTCGTCGCGCTGATGGAGGACCAGGTCCGCGGCCTTCAAGCGCGCGGGATCGCGGCGACCTACCTCGCGAGCACGCTTACTGCCAGCGTTCGACAAGAGCGCGAGTCCGGCCTGCGACAAGGGCACTTCAAGCTCGTGTACGTCTCGCCCGAGCGCCTGGCCTTCGACAGCGCGCTCGAGCAGCTCGCGCGCCTGCGCCCCTCGCTCGTCGCCATCGACGAAGCGCACTGCATCTCTCAGTGGGGCCATGATTTTCGGCCCGACTACGCGCGGCTCGGCGAGGTGCTCGAGCGCCTGCGCCCCCCGCGCGTGCTCGCGTGCACCGCCACCGCGACGCCGCAGGTCCGCAGGGACATCCGCGAGTGCCTGCGCTTCGCGCCCGACCGCGCCGTCGAGATCCTGCGCGGCTTCGCGCGGCCCAACCTGCACCTCTCGGCGCGCTCGGTGGACGGCCCGACCGAGGCGCAGAAGATCCTCGAAGAAGAGCTGCGCGCCAGGCTCGGCAGCGTGGCTCGACCCAAGGGCGCCGCCATCGTCTACGCCGCCACACGAAATCAAAGCGAGAAGGTCGCCGCCAAGCTCGCGGCGGTCGGCTACAACTGCGCCGCCTATCACGCGGGCCTCGAGGCCGCGACGCGCACGAAGGTCTCGCAGCGCTTCGCCTCGCGCGACGTCGACGTGGTGGTGGCCACCAACGCCTTCGGGATGGGCATCGATCGACCGGACATTCGCGCGGTGGTTCACGCGCAGCCGCCGGCGAGCATCGAGGCCTACTACCAAGAGGTCGGTCGCGCGGGCCGCGACGGCGCCGAGGCGCACGGGCTGCTGCTCTGCTCGGGCGTGGACATCGCGCTCAGGCGACGGCTGGTCGAGAGCGCCTCGGACGGCTCGCGCGCGGACGAGGCCACGATTCAGCGCAACTGGCGGCTGTTTCGCGATTTGCTTCGCTACCTCGACGCAGGGACGTGCCGTCACGACTTCGTGCTTCGCTATTTCGGCGACGAGCGCGAGATCTTGGGCGGCTGCGGACACTGCGACGTGTGCGCCTCGCTCGATGAGCCGACGGACACCAGCGAGCGCGCAGAGATCACCGAGATCGTCCGCATGGCGCTCTCGGCCGTCGCGCGCGCGAAGGGTCGCGCGGGGATGATCGCCGTCGCCGAGATGCTCCGCGGCGTGGACAACGCGAAGACCGAGCGCTTCGGCTTCACGCGGCTCACGACGTTCGGGCTGCTCAAGGATCGCTCGCAAGACTGGGTGATGGCGCTCTTGCGCGGGCTGCTCGCGGCGGGGTGGATCGATTTGACCACCGGCGACTATCCGATGCCGCTCGTGACGCGGGCGGGGTGGGAGGTGATGACGTCGAAAGAGGCCGTGCGCTTTCGGCTTCCGCGCGTGCGCGTGAAGAGCAAGGGCCGCGCGCGCTCGGGAGGAGCGTCGTCGTCGATCGAGGTTCCGCAGTGGTCGCTCTCGGACAAGGCGCTGTTCGAGCGGCTGCGCGAGTGGCGCGCACAAGTGGCGAAGGACCGCGGCGATCCGCCGTACGTCATCGCGCTCGACAAGACGCTGCACGAGATCGTGCGCAAGAAGCCCAAGAGCGTCGACGCGCTGCCGGGCATCTTCGGCCTCGGCCCCGCGCGCATCGAGCTGTACGGATCGAAGATCGTCTCGCTCGTCAGCGCTCCCTGAGCGAAGGCAAACGAGCGAGGCGGCCCCACCCGCGCTGGCGCGCAGCGAGCGAAGCGAGCGAACGCAGCCCCCACCCGCGCTGGCGCGCGCCCGGTTCGCAGGCCCCCACCCGCGCTGCCGCGCGCCCCGCCCCCGCATAGCGAGGGCGGCGGCTCTGCATTGGGAAAACAGCGGTAGAATTGATTGCGTTGATCGCATGGAGACCTTGCGCTGCAAGGTCTCTTCAGTATGCGAGGTTGCTCGCACTGCAACACGACGCAACGCGAACGCTCGGAGCAAACCATGCTCGGCGGAGCCGCTTTGCTCAGGGAGTGGTCGCGATCGACTCGATCGAAGCCCTTGCAGAGCAAGGGTTCCCAGCGATCAACGCAATCAATTCTACCGCTGTTTTCCCAATGCAGAGCCGCCGCCCTCGCTCTGCGGGGGCGGGGCGCGCGGCAGCGCGGGTGGGGGCCTGCAAACCGGGCGCGCGGCAGCGCGGGTGGGGGCTGCGTTCGCTCGCTACGCGGGGCGCTCGCTGCGCGGGTGGGGGCATCGTTCGCTCGCTTCGCCGGACAGTCACTCTCTCGGCAGCGCAGGTGCCCCCTCCTCTCTCTCTCTCGCTCGCTCGAACCCGCGCCCGAATCTCTCACCGCCTCGCGCTACCCGTTGTTTCCGCTGTCGATCGGCGCGATGCGCAGGCACGCGGACGGCGCGGCGTCGTCGCTCGCGTCTTGCCCACCGAAACCCGCGTCGAGCGGCGGTGAGAGGCACGGCATCGGCGCGACGTCCTCTACGACGTCCGCTGCGACGCCCGAGTCGAGCACGGGCGTGAGGCACGGCATCGGACCGCCTTCATCCTGCGCGTCGCCCGCGCTCCCGTCCCTCGGCGCGCTCGCTTCGGACGCGTCCGAGCTCGGTCGATCTGGCTCGACCACCTCCAGGCAAGGCTGAGGCGGAGAGCACGCCGCGCTCGTCGCCAGCGCGAGTGAACCCAGCGCCGCAGCGACGAACCGCCGCCTGCGCGCGAGGATCGCGTCCGTGTCTTGTGCGTCACGCGAGGACTCGTCGTCGTCGCGCCGCGGCTCGTCGCTGCCGTTCGAAGCATCGCTCATGGTGGAAGCGATGCTACCGCGCCTCGGGATCACGCGCCCCGCGCGCCTGCGATTTACGGCGCAGCGTGCCAGTCGCCCTCGCCCCGAAGGACGTCGCGAACCACCGCGCGCTTGCACCCGAGCGCCCGTTGAAGCACCGCGAGCGCGGCGTCTGCGTCGAGCGTCGCCGAGCACGTAAACAGATCCGCCGCAGCAAAGCCGTGCTCGGGCCAGGTGTGCACGCTCAAGTGACTCTCGGCCACCAGCAGCACCCCCGACGCTCCTTGCGGAACGAACCGATGAAACGCCGCCCCCACCACGGTCGCCTTCGCCGCGAGCGCCGCCTCGCGCAGCGCCGCTTCGACGCGCGCAACGTCGTCGAGCGCGCGCGGATCGCACTCGTACAAGTCCGCCAAGACGTGGCGACCGATCGTGTGGCTCACTGATTGGACTCGTCGTGACGACGCAGGCCTTCGAGCAAGAGCGACTCGGCGCTCGCTTGAATCACCCGCGACTGCGGCTTGAACGTCGGATCGAACGCGAAGTCCCCGTCGCTCAGCGCGCACATCGAATAGAACGCGTCTTCGCCGCGCGCCCTGCCCCACATCGCGTTGACGACGAGCCCCTCTTCGAAGTGCACCTCGCCGCCCTCGCCGTTGGACAGCCGAACCTTGAGCGCGCCCGTCTTGCGCGACTGAGAGAGCACTTGCACGAGCTCGGGAAAGCCCATCTCTCGCAGCGAGCCAGAGACGCCGCGCGCGGTCTGCCGCTGCCCGGACTCGAGCACGCGACGCACCTTCGCGACGACGACGTCGTTGGGCGTGGGCTTGACGACGTAGTCGCTCGCGCCGAGCTCGAAGGCCTTCTGCACGCTCTCGCGCGAGGCGTCGCGCGTTAGAAACATCCAGGGAATCCTCGCGAGGTTCTGCTGCTGCCGAACATGCGCGAGGATGTCGAAGCCCGTCGCGCCGCGCAGCTCGGTCTCGCTGACGACGATGTCCACGTCGCCCTTGTTGAGAAACTGCAGGACTTGTTCGGCCGACCGCGCCGAGCGCACCTCGTGCCCCGTCTCGAGCAAGCGCAGCTCGAGCACCGTGCTCTCTTCGGCGTCCTCGTCCACCACGAGCACCGTGGGACGATCCGCGAGCAGCCGCGCGCGTAGGTCTTCGCCGAGCATCACGTGCTTGAACAAGTCCACGATGTTCGCGTCGAAGATCTTGCCCTTGTAGTGAGAGAGCGCCTCGCACGCCTCCTGCGGCGTGAGGTTCTTGCGAAACGGATTGCGAGAGTTCTGCGTGAGATCGGCGTACGTGTCGGCGATCGACAGGATGCGCGCGCCGAGCGGGATCTCTTTGCCCGAGACGCCGTCGGGCATGCCCTTGCCGTCGAAGCGCTCGTACATGCACTTGAGCGCGGCCTCGGTCATCTGCGGCAGCTTCACGCCCTCGAAGAGGCGCACGGGCGCGGCGTGGGCCTTCTGCGCCGCGGCGCGGTGGCCCTCGTACTCGCTCACGTTGAGCGCGGTGAGGTGGTAGGCGCCGATCTTTCCGACGTCGTGCAAGAGCGCCGCGACGGCGATCGCGTGTTGATCGTGCGCGGACAGGCCGATGCGCTCAGCGATCTTCTTCGAGAGCCGCGAGACGAGCGAGCTGTGCCCCCGAAGCTCGCCGCGATTGTTCTCGAGCAGCGACATGAGAACGGTCAGCGTCTCCTGAAAATCTTCGAGCGAAATGCCCCCCGCCACCGTCGGCGCCGCCGCGCGCTGCGCGCTGCGATCCATGTCGTTCTGCGTGACGACGCGCTCTTGCTTGCGCTCACGAATCGCAAACGTCGACGCGAGTGCCTCCTCGCTCACGAGGTTGCGCTCGAAGACGTTGAGCATGTTCTTGTACTGCTCGATCTGCTGCCGATCGATGTGCGAAAACGCGTGGATGTCTCCGCCGTAGAACTTCATGATGGCGGCTTTCACCGCCGCCGGTCGCGCGACGAACATCCGCACCTCGCGCGCGTTGCTCGCCACCGTCACTTGCCGAGAGATCTCCAGGTTGCCCGCGTCCGGCGTCACCACGCTCAGCACTCGATTCGCCGAGTCGTACAGCACCGGAAACACCTGAAACTGCTCAGCCAGCTTCCTCGGAACGGTCCCCAACGTCGCCGGATCGATGTCCGCCTTCGCGAGCCGCTCGGTGCTCACGAAGCGCGTGTTGTACACCTTCGCGAGGTATTTCAGCAGCTCGGCCTCGGGCATGATCGCGGTCTCGATCAGCGCTTCTTCCGCGGCCGCGCCCGAGCGTTGGATGT
This sequence comes from Polyangiales bacterium, assembly GCA_046351515.1. GTDB lineage: Bacteria > Myxococcota_A > Polyangia > Polyangiales. The sequence continues at coordinate 406,481 of JAXLYJ010000004.1, read as the reverse complement.
GATGAAGCACCCCCTCGTATTGGTCCGCGGTGAGCTTGGACTCCTGACGGAGTCGCTCGATCAACGGGTAGCGGGTGTTGGCCATTCGCGGTCAGTCACTATTAGTACCGAGTCTGTTGTCCGTCGGCCAATTCTTGCGCGTCGACGCCGTCGCGAGCGCACACCGGCGCAGTTGGGCACTCGCACCCCAGCGCCGGCGCGGTATGTTCGCGCCCCGTGTCCCTGATGCCTTCATCGACGCCCAGGTCTTTCATTCGCTCGTTCGCCAGGCGTTCGAGCGCCGCCGCGCTGCTCGCGGTCTGCGCGATTTCTTCGGTCTTCGCTGGCTGCTCGACCACGCGCGCGCGCGTCGATGAGAGCTCGCGCCAGGTCGTCGCGCGCAACGATCAAGGCGCGGACGAAGTGAACTACCGCATCGGTCCCACCGGGGCCGACTGGCGCAGGGTCGACGTCGCCGACGGCCCCGACGTCGCGTGGGAGGTCGGAAACTCCGGCGTCCTCGTGCACGTCTACCACGCGTGCGGACGCAACATGGACTCGCCGCTGCCCGCGCTCGTTCAGCAGCTGCTCATTGGATTCACCGACCGCGAGTTCGTCGAAGAAGAGACCATCCCCTTCGACGGCCGCGAGGCGCGACACGTGCTCGTGCGCGCCAAGCTCGACGGCGCTCCGGTGCTCATCGAGCTGTTCGTCTTGAAGAAGGACGGCTGCGTGTTCGACCTCTCGTGCGTCGGAGCCCCCGACCGCGTGATGGCCACCCGCGCGACATTTCGAACGTTCGTTGACGGTTTTCGTACCGAACGCACGCCCCTCGCGCGCACCGCGGATGGCCGATGACTGAGCCGAGCAAAGACCCCGCGCAGCGACTGTCGCTCCCGCCGACGTCATCGTCGCTCGTGCCCAAGCCGCCGGCCAAGCCCTTCGAAGGGCTGCGCAAATCCGCGCGCGAGTGGCTCGAACACGTGGGCGCGATGAGCGTGCTCTTCTGGGACACGATCAAGGCCACGCCCAAGCGCCCGTTCGAGTTCTATCAGCTGGTCTATCAGCTCGAGCAGATGGGCGTTCGATCGTTCGCCATCGCCGCCATCACCGCGATCTTCGTGGGCATGGTGATGACGGTGCAGTTCGCGTTCAGCCTCGAGCGCTTCGGCGCGAGGGACTACGTCGGTCGCGTGGTGGGCCTCTCGATCTCGCGCGAGCTCGCCCCGGCGCTCACCGCGCTCGTCGTCGGCTGCCGCATCGGCGCAGGAATCGCCGCCGAGCTCGGCTCGATGGTGGTGACCGAGCAGATCGACGCGATCCGGGCGCTCGGCGCGGACCCGATCAAGAAGCTGGTGGTTCCGCGCGTGCTCGCGTGCACGCTGCTCATGCCGATCCTCTGCGTCTTCGCCGACGTCCTGGGATTCGCCGCGGCGATGCTCGTCGCCCTCGTCCAGTTCGGAACGCCGCCAGAGTTCTTCTACCGCTCGGGCCTCGCGAGCGTCGAAATGAGCGACTTTCTCTCGGGCGTCCTGAAGACCCCCGTGTTCGGCGCGCAGATCGCCCTCATCGGCTGCTACCTCGGGCTCATCACCCGCGGCGGAACCGAAGGCGTCGGCAAGTCCACCACGCGCGCCGTCGTCGCCGTCGCCGTCGCCGTGCTCCTCTCGGACTTCTTTCTCACCAAGCTCTTCATCGCCCTCGGTCCCGCCGCGGGCTGAAGCGCGCGGTGAGCACGCGCTCTCGCTCCCACACGCTCTCGGCGTCGACGCCGCTCATCCAGCGCTCGGCGAGCTCGCGCGTGCCTTCGTCGCGCTCGATCGCCCATCCCCGAGGCTCGATCAACGCGCGCGCGTCGTCCTTCTCGATCAAGCCCTCGAAGCGCTCGCCGATCGCCGACGCGACGGCCTCGATCGACTGCTGCCCCTTGCTCCACCGCGTCAGCACCGCCTTGGGAACATAGGTAAACGCCAGCGCGCTCCCCCCCGCGCTCCGCGCGCTCAACGCCTCGAGCGTCGCCTCGAGCGCCGCGCGCTTCAAGTACACGCTCACCCCCTCGAGCACCCAGATCGTCGGCGCCTCTCGGTCGTGCCCCGCCTCGGACAAGCGCTCATCCAGCGAGTCCTTGGTGAAGTCCACCGTGACGAACCGCAGCTCTTTCGCCAGCGATCGCGCGCGATCGACCCGACGCGTCTTGAATTGTTGTGTCGCCGGGTGATCCACCTCGAACACGCGCACCGACGCGAGCGGCTCCATCCTCCACGCCCGCGTGTCGAGCCCAGCGCCCAAGGTCACCATCTGCCGCGCCCCCTCGCGGATCGCGCGCTCGATGCACTCGTCGATCGCCCGCGTGCGCAGCGCGACGTGCTCGCTCAAGCCGAAGGTCACCGCGCGAAACGCTTGTCGCGCGAGCGCGGGGCTCACGCTCCACAGCGGCCGCGCGAGCTTCGCCAAGGCGCGCATCCCCAGCGGTAGCAGCTCGTCGGCGTGACCGTCGCGCGTGGGCGCAAAGCCCTCGGGCGCCTCTTCGTAGAGCGCGCGGCCGAGGGCGACGATGGACGCGGTGAGGCTCGGTCTTCCTTCGCGCATGGGCTCACACCACCTTGACCGCGCGAAGGAGATTGCCGTCGACGAAGAGCTTCACTTCGCGGTCTCCGCTCGTGTCGATCTCGGCTTCGACCGGGTGATCGTCGAGCTTCGTGCTCAGCTTGCGCTTGGGCGCGGTGCTCCAGCGCAGCGTGTCGACGGGCTCGTTTTCGACGAAGAGCTGCGCGCGCGTCGTCCCTCGCACGAGCGAGGCCACCGTGAGCGCCGCGAGCGCCGCAGAGATCCCGTACGAGACCGCGATCACCCACGACGAGTTGGCCATCGCGACGTCTTCGCTCGCGATCCACTTGAGCACCGCTCCCGCGGGGAGCACCGCGAGCGCGCACCACAACAGCCCGCGCGCGAGCGGATCGTAGTCCACCCGCACGAGGACGCTGCGATTGAACACCGTGTATCCAGCCACTCCTGTCGACGCCATCGCTCCTCTTCGTCACTGCCCGCAGCGAACGCCCGATCCTCTCACACCCCGCGCTCAAGGCAGCGCCGTCGGAACCGCGCCCGTCACGACCGCGCCCCCCGACTGCACCGAGACGTTCGTCCGCATCGCCGCCCACCGCACAAAACCGTCCACCGTGCTCGGAGGCAACGCGACGCGCACCAGCACCGGATCGCTCGGCGGCCCCGCCATCACGATCGCCACATCGTCCACGTCGATCGCGCCGAGCCCCGAGCCCAGCCGCACAAACGCGTCCATCCTGCCCGCAGGAAACACCTCGAGCGCGCCGCTCCTCGCGCGCATGAGCATCCGCACGGCGCCCTTCGCGCCGAACGTCAGCACCGCGTCCGTGCTGAGCGGCGCCACGTCGTCGCCGGTCCCCAGCCACTCGACCTGGCACCGTTGATCGCGACAAAAGCCGCCCCACACCGAGCCGTTCTCGCTCGCGGCGAAGAAGTGCTCGTCCGAGGCGAAGCGCAGCCGCGCGATGCGCCCTCCGTAAAACGCGGCGCTCCCGTTGGTGAGCGTCGTCAGTCCGCCCTCTTGCACGACGCCCAACCAACGCCCCGCGACCGCCAATCGATCGTTGAACACCGCGAGCGCCGAGCCCGACGAGAGCTCGCTGAACGCACGGTACTGCACGCGTCGCCACTCACCCTCGCCCGTCGCGCGCCACACGGTGTCTCCGTGGCCTCCGACCGCCGCGACGTGCGCTCCGTCGGCAGACACCGCGACCGCGACCGGCGCGGCGCCCTCGAGCAACGCTCCGCGCGTGGCGCTCTTGGCCACGGGATCGACGAGCACGCCCGCGCCGTCGCTCGTCCCCAAAATCGCGAGGTTCGCCTCGGCGTTGACCGCCACAGTGGTGTCCTCTCGATGCGAAAAGTCCACGCGCCCTGCGCGCGTGTCGACCGCGAACACGCCGAGCGCCACCGCCGACACCGCCGCTCGCTCGTCGGGCAACGACTGCACGACGACCCGCCCCGACTGCGTCGCGCGCACGCGATCGACCTCGCGAATCGCAGGGTCCGTGAGCCAGCTCGCGCGCGTCACCTCCGCAGCGCCGAGCCCGTACAAGTGCAAGACCCCCGCGGCGTCCACGATCGCCACGCGGTGCGACGAGGGCTCGATCGCCGCGTCCTCGACGCGCACTCCGTCCACGCCGAGCGGCCCCGCGAACGGAAACCTTCCTCGCAGCCTCCCCCGCCCGCGACGATCGCGCTCGACCGCGAAATCTCCGCTGCGCGCGAGCACCGCCGGCGCCTCGGGCTCGAGCATCGCGTCCATCGCCGCGGACTCGGCCGCGCTCGGCGCGCGCTCGCTGCCCGTCGTGACGCTGAACGCCCGCAGCGCCTGCCCGTCGTGACACAACAGCGCGTCGCCCTCGACCCGATAGCGACCACAGTCCATCGGCGCGCTCGCCACCTCCATCCCGCGCCCCACCGGAATGCGCCGAACGCGATAGCCATCGTCTCCCGCCACCGCGAGGATCACCGCTTCTTTCACGGGAAAGTACGCGCGCCACTCGCCCGCGATCTTGCTCGGCATCAAGTGCTCGACCGCCACGCGCAGCGAGCTCTCTCCGATCGACCCCAGCTCCGATGCCCCTGCGTCCGCGCCAACCGTCGTCGTCGCGCTCGGCCGCGCGCGCTCTTCGTCCCACACGAGCAAGCGATCCATCACCGGGTCGATCACGATCGCCCTCGAGCCCGAAGGCTCGGCCAACACCAACGACGTCCGCGCCACGTCCGTCGCCAATCGTCGCCGCCCGCTCACCTCGTCCCAGCGCACCAGCTGCTGCGCGCTGTCGATCCAAAACGCAGCGTCTACGCCCGCGCACACCGCGATCGACCGCGGAGATCGATACGCCTCGAGCCGACGCACCGAGCCGTCGCTGAGGTTCATCAGCAGCACGCCGTCGTCCATCCCGCACGCGATCAGCGAGCCGTTCTCGCGCATCGCCACGTTCGTCGTGCAACGCACGCGGATCGCCACGCCTCGCTCGACCGCGGCCAACGCCGCCACCCGCACGAGCGGGCTGACCGCGCCGCGCGCGCGCGCCGCGCTCACCAGCCACGCGAGCGCCGCCGATGAATCACGGTTCATCCCCTCGAGCGCCGCCGCCAGCGCCCTCGCCTCGCCCTCGCTGCGCGCGATCCCCTCGGCGCGCTGCAGGCTGTACAGCGCGTTTTGCGCGAGCAATTGCTGCTTCTGCGCGAGCCCGCGCTGCCAGACGGCCGCGCCGCCCAGCCCCAACGCGAGCACGCCGATCACCACGCCCGAGACCCGCTGCGAGCGCCGCGCGCGCGCGATCGACCGCTCGACAAACGCCCGCTCAGCGCTCGTCAGCGTGTCGTCGTACACCACGCGCCAGCGACGAATCTCTTGCAGAAGCGCGCCGTGCCAGAGCAGCTCGTTGCGCTTTCCGCTCGCCTCCCACGCGCGCACCGCCTCCGAGAGCTGCTCGTGCAGCGCGCGATCTTCGCGGCCCGACTCGATCCACTGCCGCAGCCTCGGCCACGCGCGAAAGAGCGACTCGTGCGCGATCGTCCAGTTGCCGCTCGACTCGTGCCCCTCGCACTGCAGCAGCCGCGCGTGCGCAAACGAGTCGAGCACCCGCCCCACTTCGGGCCCGCGCCCCGACGCCGTCGACTCGAGCTCGTCGCGCGTGGCATAGCGACGCGTCCCGTCGTTGGCCACCAGCCGCGAGAAGACCGCCCTCGCCACGTCGCGCTCTTCGCCCGCGAGCGACTCGTACACGTCGTCCGCGTGCCCGCCGAGCGCGCCGAGCACTCCGCCGAGCGACTGCCACGCGTCGCGCGTGAGCACGCCTCGCTCTCGGTCGCGACGATCCCACCACGCGCGCATCGCAAACGCGATCAACGGAAGCGCGCCCTCCGTCGTACCCACGTCCTCGAGGATGCGATCGACCAGGGTCTCGTCCTCGAAGCTCGCCCCCGCCGCGCGCGCGGGCTCGACGATCGCCGCGCGCAAATGCGAGCCCTCGAGCGGCCGAACCAGCTCCGTCGCGCGCCCCAGCCGCGCGCCGAGATCGCCGAGCGCGCCGAGCCGATCGAACAGATCGCTGCGCGCCGTCGCCAGCACGCGCACGCCGCGCGGCGCCACTTCGACGAGCCGCGCCAGCGCCGCGGCCACCGCGTCGCGCTCTTCTCCGGCGCTCGTCGTCACCAGCTCTTCGAGCTGATCGAGCAGCAACAGCACCCCCTGCGAGTCCCGCGAGGCCGCCTCGCGAAGCGTCCGCGCGAGCGCGTCGGGGTGCGCCACGAGCTCTTTCGCCAGCGTCTCTGCGTCGAGCCCCGCGAGCGTCGCGATCCCGTCCGAGAGCGATTGAATCGGCGCGCGCCCAGGCCGAACGCGCGCGACGCGCCACGGGCGAAGCTCGCCGAGCGCGCCCTCGGCCACCGCCGGAGCGATCCCCGCCGCCGCGAGCGACGACTTGCCCGTGCCCGAGGCACCGACGAGAACCACCAGCGATTCGCCTCGCAGACGCTCGATGATCCGAGTGATGTCGTCGTCGCGCCCGAAGAAGCGATCACGGTCTTGCGCGTCCATCGCCCGCAGCCCCGGGTACGGAGCGTCGGTCCTCGGCGCGCGCGCCACGCGCTCGGCGCGAGAGATGCGCTCGAGCGTGAGCAGCACCTCTTGCGCAGAGGCGAAGCGCTTGGCGCGGTTCTTCGAGAGGCACCGCTCGATCACCTCGACCAGCTCGCCCTGCAGGTCCGCGCGCTTGGGACCGAGCGGCTCGACCGGGGTCGCCACCAAGACGTTGAACGCGATCTCTGCGACGTTGCGACCGTTGAACGGCGGCCGCCCCGTCGCGAGGAGATACAGCGTCGCGCCGAGGGACCACACGTCCGTCGCGTGATCGGCGCCCTCCGAGCGCCAGACCTCGGGGGCCATGAACAGCGCCGTTCCGCTCACTTGCGTGCCCGTCGACGAGTCGCGCGAGCCCGACGAGCGCGTGTTGGCGACCGCGAGCTGCTCGGGGCTCGAGGTCTGCTCGAGCGCGATGTCCACCGCCGCTTGCGGGTCCGACCGCACCGTCGCGTCGAAGGCCATCGCCTTGCGCGCCGACTCGTCAGCGCCGTCCGCGGTCGGCGCGATCGCCGCCGGCGCGCCCGACGTTCGCCCCGCCGGAATCAACGACGCCGCCGTGATCCGCCCCGCCGTCACCTCGCTCGACCGCGTCGAGTTCGCCGCTGAATTCGCAGCGCCACTTGAATTCGTGGGCGACACGTCCGCCGGCGCGCTCGCCACCTTCGCGATCCCGAAATCGAGCACCTTCACCGTGCCCTCTTCGGTCTCGAACAAGTTCGACGGCTTGATGTCTCGGTGCACCACGCCCCGCGCGTGCGCCGCGGCGATCCCTCGCGCCGCTTCGATCGCCACGGACAAGAGCTTCGGCGCCGAGAGCGGCCCGTCTTGCTCGAGCACTTGATCGAGCGAGCGGCCGCGAAGCAGCTCCATCACCAGAAACGGCGCTCCGTCGGTGACCCCCGCGCGGTACACCGTCACCACGTTCGGGTGCGAGAGCCGAGCCATCGCGCGCGCCTCGCGCAAAAAGCGATCGACCCCGTCGATCGTGAGCTCGCTCTCGGCCACGAGCTTGATCGCCACGTCGCGCTCGAGAAATCGATCGCGCGCCAGATACACCACGCCCATCGCCCCGCGCCCGAGCTCGCGAAGGATGTCGTAGCCGTCGATCCGAGGCGCTTCCGTCACCGGCGTCGGACTATATCGCGCATCATCGCAGCGCAGTTCGAAGGACTTTCTGAGGCGCGACGAGTTGGGAATTGCCGGGCGCTTCGCGATCGTTCGAAATGTTCGCCCCATGCCGCGCAGCTCCCCCTCGCAGAACTGGCTTCGATCGATCCCGGGGCTCGCTGTCGTCCTCTTCGCGTCGAGCTGTCGTCGCTCGGACACCGCGCCCACGATCGTCCCCGAGCGCCGCTCGCTCGACGCCGCGATCGCCCAGGACGCATCGAGCGCGATCGACGCGCGATCGAGCCACGATGCGCACAGCCCGCTCGACGCCAGCCCGTTCGACGGTGATGGCCCGGTTTCGGTCACGCCGTTCGCCCTTCGCGAGAGCGCCTTCGTCGTCTCCGCGCTGTACGACCGCCCCCTTCGAGCTCCCGTGACGCCGGTGATCCCCGCGAGCCGATCGGGCCGCGCTCCGACGCTCGGCGCTGCGGTCGCCGCGCTGCGCGCCGAACGCGCGAGCGAAGCGCGCTTCGTCCCCGAGGGAGCCTTCAGCGCGATCGGCGACGGTCGCTTCGCGCTGGTCACACGCCGGGTCGATCGAGGCCTTCGCTTCACGCCCTCGTTCGAGCTGCACGTGTTCAGCGAGAGCGACGGACGCGCGCAGCTCGAAGGCAGCGCCCAAGCGCCCACGGCCCTGCTCTTCGCGGGACAGAGCGGAAGCACCGGCTGCGCACCAGCGATCCTCGCCCGTGAGCTTCGCGACATCGATCAGGACCAAGAGCCCGAACTCTTGCTGGTCCTTCGCTATTGCTCGATGGCCTCGTGCGTGAGCGGCTATCGCGCGTTCGAGTACACGTTGGTCTACGACCTCGCGCCCGGTCCGCGGCTCGCGCTCATGCTCGAGCGGCGCATCCGAGGACAAGCGCACGAGCACGACACGCGCTCGCGGACGCTCGTGTTTCGTGACGTCAACAACGATGGCCACCCCGACGCGATCGCGCGCGGACGCGATTGCCTCACGAACGTCGACCGCTGGATGCGCTACGTCAACGGCAACGGTGACGCCCCCCTCGAAGACGTCTCGCTCACCGACTGCGAGACGCCCGAGCTGCGCTGCGCGGACAACGCGTTTGCGCTCCGCGATTGCAGCGAGCGAAGCGAGACCCTGCTCTACGACCCGAGCTCCGACGCGTGGAGGCTCGCGACCGACGGCGCCGACCCGCTTCCCGACCGCGACTGCTCGGGGCAACCCTTGAGCACGGCTGAGAGCGAGCCCTGAAAGAACACTATTTCAGCTCGATCTCGAAGCGCACCACCACGCTGTCCTCGAGCTTGATCGCGCCGAGCGGAACCTTCGGCTGCGCCGCCTTCAACGCCTCGAGCGAGAGCGTCGCCTCGCCCTTCGCGTGCACCACGCCCTCGGCGCGCGTCACGGTCACCGGGACATCCAGCACCTGTCGTCCCGCTCCAGCGACCACCGTGATCTTCGCGCGCGAGCCGCTCAACTGAGCGTCCACCGTGATCGTGCGCACGCCCTTGAAGACCTCGTTGCCGATCTTCTCTTCGATCTGCGCGCGGTCTCCCGGCGACGGATCGCCCCACGCGCCCGTCCCGTGCCGACACGACTTGTCGATCTTCATCGCGCTCACGTCGAAGCTCGCCGTGCAGCGATCGTCCGTCGCGGCTTCACCGCTGGTGATCGGAGCGACGACGCGCAAGTCGTGCGCGAGCGACGCAAGCATGCCCTTCGCGCGCGTTTCGATCACCACGCGAGAGCGGCCCGTTTCGATACGAAGTGTCATTCCCCCCGAGTGTGTCGCACGGCGCGTGCCGCGATCGCGACCGCGAAGCGCGCTCAGCGACGAGCGCTGCGACGACGCGCCATCACCGCCGCGGCGCCGGCCATCATCGCGACGAGCGCGAGCCCGCCGTTGCCGTTGGGAGCGCTGGCTGGAGCACGGCACGCGCAGCCCGGACGACGCAGCCCGCCGCCGCCACCGGCATCGCCAGCGCTCGCGTCCATCACCGTCATGCCGCCGTCTTCCGTCGCTCCAGCAGCGTCATCGGGAGGAGCCACGCCCGAATCCACGATGGGCTCGGGGCCCGGAGGCGCCACATCGACGCAGCGACGCTGCGTGCGATCGCAGGTCTGTCCCGCGGGGCACGTCGCGCCTTCGCACGGGTTCACGCAGCGGCCGCGCGAGTCGCAGAGGTCCCCCGGATCGCACATCGCTCCGACGCAGAGCTGCGGAGTGCACGTCCCGTCCATCTGGCAAACCTCGCCGGCCGCGCAGCCGACGCACTGGCATCCCGCGACGCAGCGGCCTTCGCGGCACACTTGCAGCGCTTCGCACGTCACGCCTTCGCAGAGGTTCTGGCACGTCCCGAAGCGGCACGTCGTCGGCGCGGGGCACATCACGCCCGCGCACGGATCGACGCACATTCCGCCGCGGCACGTCTGGCCCGTGGGGCAGTTGACGTTCAAGCAGGTCGTCTCGACGCACGCGTTCTGCGCAGTGCACGTTTGGTCGCCGAAGCACGCGCCTTCGACGCAGCCCGTGACGCAGTTGCCCGCGACGCAGACATCGCCGTTGCGCGGGCAGATGCGCGGAACCACCGCGCCGCCGTCCGCCGCAGCGTCCGCCGCCATCGCCGCGTCCGAGCTTCCGCCCATCGCGTCGGGAAGCGACATCGAAGCGTCGGTCGAAGCATCCCCCGGCGCCGCGGCGTCAGGCATCCACACGCCCGCGTCCGGATCGCGCGGCGGAACCACGGGCGGCGGCTCTCGATCCGCTTCGTCCGTCGTCCCGTCGCAGTCGTTGTCGACGCCGTCGCAGCGCTCGACGCGCGGAATGTTATCGGGCGCGCAATACGGCCTGCCGCTGCGGCACTGCACCGTTCCGCGCGCGCACGCGCCGTACAAGCCCGTCGAGCACGGATCACCCGAGCCCAAGCACGGCAGCTCGCCGCCGCGGATCTGAAAGAGCCAACGGCCCGGCTCGCCCACGTTCGACGTCGTGCAGAGGTTGAGCACGGACATCATTCGCGAGCCCGGAAGCGCGAAGAAGTTCACGCGATCGCCCGCGTCGAAGCCGGCCTGAGCGGGCGTTCCGCCGAAGCCGCCCGAGCCGCCCGAGGCGTCGCCCGTCGTCCACTGACAACGCTCGTAGCGAAACTCGACGTCGAAGTCGCCGCTGCCGCACGAGGGCGCAGGGCGCAGGATCATCTGAAACGAGTTCTGCAGATCATCGTGCGAGCTGAAGTACCCGACGAGATACCAGGTCACCGTGAACTGCCCCGGACGGATGTCCCAGTACACGCCGTTGCGCGCAGGACGCCCCATGCCGCGCGTGTCCACGTCGCCCCACCACGGCGCGATCATGCGCTGATTCGCCACGGGAAACGGCGCCGGCGTGTACGTCGACAGCGGCCCGCCGAACGTGATGTTGCCGTTGTTGTTCACGTACAGCTCACGAAACGTTCGCCCGAAGAACGTCAGCCCAAACGGAAACGCCCCCGCCACGTTGATCACCGACGACGAGCCGTCGTCGTTGTAATACAGCTCGTTCGTCCCGAAGTCCGCAGGGCCACCCAACCCGCGAATCAACGGAATAGCCTCGGCCTCACGGCCTGCCACCACGGTCATCGCGACCGCCGCCACGGTCGCAGCCAATGCTCGGCCGGCGCGCAGCCAGCCCGTCGAGCGCTTCGTTTGTTGGGTCATCGTGGGTCCTGTCATCTCTCGGTTAGGCAAAAGCCCTCTAAGCCTCGCGCGACCAGTGCCGTCACACCAGAGTTTTCTTGTTGCCATGTTCGAGACGTCCGCGCTCGTGCAGTGACACGCGAACGCCTCGAGCGCGCACCAAGCGCCCGCCGCATCGCACCGAGCTCGCGCCGCGCTCGCACCCTCGCGCAAACCGCTGTGAGTCCCGAGCCGAATCGAGCTACCATCGCGCCCGCTTCTCATGGCCAATGACCTCGATCGCCTCGTCGACGCCGTCGTCGCCCGCGTCGCTCAAGAGATGGGCAAATCCAGTGCGTCGGTGACCCCCACCGCCGGCGCTGGGGCGCCTGTCCTCGCTGGACAAGCCAGCGCAAAGCCTCGCCCCGACCTCGCGCGCATCATCGACCACACGCTTCTCAAGCCCGACACGACCCGCGACGACCTTCGCAAGCTCTGCAACGAAGCGGCGACGCACGGGTTCTTCTCGGTGTGCGTCAACTCGGTCAACGTCCCGTTCGTGCGCGAGCAGCTGCGCGGCTCGGTGGTGGCGGTGTGCGCCGTCGTCGGGTTTCCGCTCGGCGCGATGAGCCCCGCGGCCAAGGCGTTCGAGACCACCGAAGCGATCCGCAACGGCGCGGACGAGATCGACATGGTGATCAACGTCGGAGCGCTCAAGAGCCGCGACTACGCGCTCGTGCTCGACGACATCGCTCGCGTCGTCGGCGCCGCGCAGGGCAAGACCGTCAAGGTCATCCTCGAGACCGGCGGTCTCACGCGGGACGAAAAAGTGATCGGCTGCGCGCTCTCGAAGGCTGCAGGAGCGCACTTCGTGAAGACCTCCACCGGCTTCGGCCCCGGCGGCGCGACGGCCGAAGACATCGCGCTCATGCGCTCGATCGTGGGCCCCGAGCTCGGCGTGAAGGCTTCGGGCGGCGTGCGCACCGCAGCCGACGCGGATCGCATGGTGGCCGCAGGAGCAACTCGCGTCGGCGCGAGCTCTTCGGTGGCGATCGTTACGGGCGGCGCTGGGTCGTCCGGGTACTGAGCGTCGCGCTCAGCCCGCGTCGCCGCCCGAGGGGCTCGAGCAGCAGCGAAACCCGATCTGGTAGTAGATGAAGTTCTCGTCGTGCGAGTACGTCGCAGGACGGCAACGCGCGCGAATGGGGCCCCACCAGCCTCCCTTGAGCGCGCTCTGAAACGGTCGGCCCGTCTCGTTGACGACCCACTCGTCGACGTTTCCCGTGAGGTCGTTGAGCCCAAACGGACTCACGCACCGCTCGTACTGTCCGCTCGGAACGGCCTCGTACAACCGCGTGTACTCATCGTTGGCCGTCGCCGGGTTCGCCAATCGCGCTCGATCCGGGCGGCGCGTCTGGTGATCGAAGTGACAGACGTTGTTGTCCCGCTGGTAGCCGTAGAGATACGGCAGCGCTTGTTCGCCCTCGCACGCGAAGGTCCACTCGCGCTCGGTGCAAAGGCGCTTTCCGACTTGTTCGCACATGCGACGGGCGGTGTGCCAGGTCACGCGCACGGTCGGGTACTCGCCGCGGCGATTGGGCCACTCGTAGCGATCCATGCAAAACGACAGGTGCCGACGGCGACGGCCGTAGCAAACGGTTCGAGCGAAGCGCGCGCAACGGAGCTGCTCTTCGGGGTCGAGCCACTCGAGGCAGCGCTGCTCGACGTTGAGACAGTAGTCGCCGTCGACGAGCTGCATCGATTCGGGGCAGCGCAGCGCCGAGCGCGGCCCGTCGGTGAGCGCCGCGTCCACACGCCCGACGATCGCCGCCGTCGCATCGCGAACCCCTGCGTCCATCGCGAGCGTCGACTGCCGCAACACCGCAGGAACGATCCTGGTGCCGCTGTTCACTCCGGGAATCGTCGGCGTTCGCTGCGCCCGAACCTCGCGCCACACGACCAACATCGCGCCGAGACCAACGCACACCGCCGCGAGACGCCGCTCGATCGAATGCACCGCCACTGACCTCTCGTTCGCACATACACCGACCGACGAAGGCGCGCACGGCTTTGCCGTTCACACGAAATAAAATCCGAACCGACAACGTCTGTTCGATGTCTGTCTCTTGCGCGCTCGCGATGGACGAGCGAACCTGATGCAGTTCTTGTCCAGCAAAGGAGCGTTCGAATGCGCCTGATGACCGTCACGATCGCGATCACGTCGACTCTGTTCGCGTGTCAGGCGCTCGCCAACGCGTCCGAGGGGATCGTCAACGCTCCCGCGCCGTCGGCCATGATCAAGGGCGGCCGTGGACACGCGCGCGCCTCGCGTCCGCAACCCGCCGAGCGCGCGCGCCTCGCGGCCACCGCGCAATCACAGGACGCCTCGAGCCCGTCGCAGCCGCAGCCGAGCCCCGCGCAACAAGACCCGGGCCCCGTCTGTTGCTGCCGCTTCTTCGCGCAGGGCTGGCAGCACGCGTGGCGCGGTCAGTCCGCCTGTGAGGGCGCAGGCGGAAGCTGCGTCGCCCCCGACCACTGTCGCCAGTAGCGCGCTGCGGCGCGCCCCGCGTCGCGAGAGGACGGAGCCCCCACCCGCGCAGCGAGTTCGCAGGCCCCCACCCGCGCTGCCGCGCGCCCGGTTGGCAGCCCCCACCCGCGCTACCGCGCGCCCCGCCCCCGCAGAGCGAGGGCGGCGGCTCTGCATTGGGAAAACAGCGACGGAATTGATTTGGTTGATCGCACGGAGACCTTGCGCTGCAAGGTCTCTTCGGTGCTCGGAGTTGCTCTCCACACAACACCGCGCGACACGACGCGAACGCTCGAAGTTGCTCGCAACCCAACACTGCGCGGCGCAACGCGAATGCTCAGAGCAAATCGTGCTCGGCGGAGCCGCTTCGAGCTCAGCGCGCGAGTGGTCGCGATCGCGTCCATCGAAGCCCTTGCAGAGCAAGGGTTCCCAGCGATCAACGCAATCCATTCTGTCGCTGTTTTCCCAATCGTGCAGAGCCGCCGCCCTCGCTCTGCGGGGGCGCGGGTGGGGGCCTGCGAGGCAGCGCGGCATCCGCGCCAGGGTGGGGAACTCAGATCGCCGGGTGGGGGGTCCAGGCGACGCGAGGGCGACAGCATCGCGCGGCAGCGCGGGTGGGGGCCTGCGCACGGGGCGCGCGGCGGCCGCTCCGTTCTCGCGCTTTCACGCCACGAGCGAGCGAAGCCGCTTCATCACCACGCCGAAGTGCTCGGGGGCCGTGCGCTTCACGCGCCACATCAGCCGTCCGTCCGCGTGCGGAAGCAAGAAGAACTCACCCTTGCGCGAGCCGTCGAGCGCGTAGCGAGCGACGCCCTTCGCGTCGAGCGCGCTGCGTTTCATCAGCTTCGACGCGAGCGCGCGCTGCTTGTCGGCGTTGCTGCCGTAGACGTTTCCGTCGCGCATGATGTTGGTCGTGAAGAACGACGGGCACAGCACGCTCACAGACACGCCCGTGGACTCGAGCTCGCCGCGCAGGCTCTCGGACATCGCGACGACCGCCGCTTTGCTCGCGTTGTACGCGCCCATCTCGGGGACGTGAACGAGCCCCGCCATCGAGGCCACGTTGATCACGTGCCCCGCGCCCCGTCGCTTCATCCTCGGAACAAACGAGTGACACCCGTACAACACGCCGAAGAAGTTGATGCGCATCACGCGCTCCCACTCGTCGAGCGGCGTGTCTCCCACCGGTCCGCCCGAGCCCACGCCCGCGTTGTTGATCACGAGCTCGGTCTCGCCCTGAAAGAGCTCGTCCGCCCGCGCCGCGAGCGACTCGACCTCGTCGGCCTTCGAGACGTTCGAGCGCTGCGTGTGCAGCCGACCGCTCGCGCCGAGCTCGCTGGCGAGCGCCTCGAGCCCGCTCTCGTTGACGTCCGACGCGAGCACCGTCGCGCCCTCGTCGATCAACAGCTCGACGAACGCTTTTCCCAATCCGCTAGCAGCGCCAGTGACGACAGCGCGGGGAGCTCTCTTGAGTGCCATTGCGCGGCGATCGTAGCACCGCTCGAAGCGGCGTTCGTCCGGTGCGCTTTCTGGTACGGTCGCGAGCGTTGTGATGTCCAACGCTGCACGATCGACCTACCACCTCGCAGCGCGCGACCTCGTCGCGATCGCGTGTTGCCGCGAAGACTTCGAAGGGCTCCTCGAGCCGCTCGCGCGCCGTCGAGCCCCGCTCTACGCGCAGCCGCAATCGCCGCTGTGGGGCGATTTGTACTGGGCCGGCCTCGCGCAGTCCCTCGCCGCAGTGGGGCCTGCGCAGTGGATGCCCATGAGCACCGTCGTCGAGCTCGGAATCACGCTCGAAGGCGGAGCGAAAGGCCTGCGCGGCCTGTTCACCAAAGCGCCCAGCGAAAAAGAGCGCAAGCGCGTGCAGAAGACCGCGACGCTCGCGGGGCGAATCCTCGAGATGGTCGCCAACGCCGATCGCTCGCTCTCTCCCGATGAAGCGAGGCTCGTCGCGATGGCGATGAACTCCTTCGGCCTCAGCCCCGAAGAGCTCAGCCAGGTTCGTCCAGGGCGCGCGCTCACGTTCGAAGACCTCGAGATCTTCGGCGACCTCGACATCAAGACCCGCCGCGCGCTGCTTCGCGGAGCGTGGCAGCTCGCCGCGGCAAGCACGCTCGACCCCGCGCGAGAGCTCGCCGTTCGGGGCGTCGCTTCGCGGCTCGAATTGCAGCACGAAGCAGACCTCTCTCGCTCCGAGGTCCTCGCAGCGCAGCAGCGACAGACCGAGCTCGCGCAGGTCGCGATCGAGCTCACGCGCTCTGCCTGCCGATTGCTCACGCCCGAGCAGGCCCGCGCCGCGCTCTTGCACTTGCTCTCGGCGGTCACTCCGCCGCCGCGCAGGGCCGAGCTCGAAGCGCACGCGTTCTCGACGAACCCGTGCAGCTCGGCGCGATGCCCAAGCTCGACAACGCGCGAAAGAAGCAGGCGGTGTGCGCCGCGTTCGCGAGCGTGATCACCCACGACCCGACGCTGTCTTCGATGTTCACGCTGCGCGTGCGGATCACGGACGACGCCATCGCCGCGGGATGCGGCTCCGAAGCGGCAGAAGCGTTCGAGTTGTGTCAGCGCTTTCTCAACGAGCGCGTGCGCGAAGCGAGCGCCGCAGGGCAGCCGGCAGAGGCCGCGGTGGTCACGGTCGCGCAGGTCGAAGCGCCCAAAGCGCCGCCGGCTCCTCCGGCGATCTCTCGCGGCGACGCGCCCGAAGTCGAGACGATCATCGAGGACGATTCGGCGAAGAAGTGAGCGAGGGAGGGCGCTTCGTGCCGCCCGACGCACATACGCTGCGCACCGCTCGACCTTTCGCACGAAACCGCCGTCGCGCTCACCGCGGATTCACTGGCACTGATCCGTTCCGGTCACGGTGCGCGCCGCGGCGCCCGCACACGTGAGCGAGCACGACCCCGCCCCTCGACAGTCGACGTTGCACGGCCCCGTACACGCGATCACGCACTGTGCTCCGCCGTTGCAGTTGACGTTCGAGCTCGCGCCCACGCGCACGTTGCAGCTCGTGTTGCTGCACGTGACGTTGTTGCTCGCAGCGCCCTCGTGCGTGCACCGCCCGCCCGGCCCGCACGTCACGTTGCACGACGCAGCGCAGGAGGTCGAGCAGACCGCTCCCGAGCCGCACACGAAGTTGCCGCTCGTGGCGACGCTCCACGCGCACGATGACCCTGTCGAGCACGAGCAATCGTTTGCTCCTCCGCCACCTGCGGCGCACGGACACGAAGGGCCAGGGCATGCAGACACGGGCGCACCGCAGCCGACTGACGTCAGCGAAAGAGCGACGCTCGCCGTGAAGATCAGAGAGTGAAACCAGCTTCGACGCATTCGGCGAACCTCCTTGGTCTTTGATCAGTGTCGCACGCAACAATCCGCGACCGCTCACAAGAACAGCGCGGAGCGCGATCACGCGTGCGCCCCCTGCGATTGTTCGAACGACCGTCGAAGCGCACACCGCGAGCGTCGACGCGAAGCGCACGCCGCGCTGAGGACGAGTACCCCAGAGAAGTGACGGCTCGACGTAACGAGTTGTTATGAACTCTCACTGAATTCTCAGGCACAAACGGGCGTACCGCCGTCGCAACGCAGCGCCGCGCGCGCTTCTCTTTTGACCGGAGAATCCAGTGACCATGAAACGCAATGCTCTGTGGCCAGTCCTGCTCGGCCTGACCGTCGCGAACTGCTCGACCCCCGTGGTCGGTGACGACAGCGGCGCCGACGCATCACCAACCGACGTCGTCGCGCGCGACACCACGCCCGCAGACAGCGCGCGGCCCGACGCGGCTGGCAACGACGCAGCTGGCAACGACGCGGCTGGCAACGACGCGGCTGGCAACGACGCGGCTGGCAACGACGCTGCGGGCGATGCCTCGAACGACGTCGCCGTCGACGTGGTCACCGCGCGCTGCGGCGATGGCGTCATCAACGGCTCGGACATGTGCGACGACAACAACACGATGAGCGGCGATGGCTGCTCGGCCTCGTGTCAGCCCGAGAGCGGCTGGATGTGCACCAACGCGAGCCCGTCGGTCTGCACCGCGGTGTGCGGCGACGGAATGCGCGTCGGCCCCGAAGCAGCGATGAACGGCTGCGACGACAACAACATGGCCAACGGCGACGGCTGCTCGTCGACGTGCACCGTCGAGATGGGCTTCTCGTGCATGGGCGCTCCCTCGATGTGCGCCACGGGATGCGGCGACGGAATCCGCGCTGGCATGGAGGGCTGCGACGACAACAACATGATGAACGGCGACGGCTGCTCGATGAGCTGCGTGCCCGAGCCGGGGTACATGTGCTCGGGCTCTCCGTCGATGTGCACGAGCACGTGCGGCGACGGCGTTCGCGCGGTGGGTCGCGAGGCGTGCGACGACAGCAACACCATGAGCGGCGATGGTTGCTCGGACATGTGCGTCGTCGAGTCGGGCTTCGACTGCACGGCGGCGCTCCGTCGGTTTGCACCGCGGTGTGCGGCGACGGAATGCGCGTCGGCCCCGAAGCGGCGATGAACGGCTGCGACGACAACAACATGACGAACGGCGACGGCTGTTCGTCGACGTGCACGATCGAGTCGGGCTTCACGTGCATGGGCGCTCCCTCGATGTGCGCCGCGACGTGCGGAGACGGAATGCGCGTGGGCACCGAGGCCTGCGACGACGGCAACCTGATGACCGAGACCGAGTGCCCGTACGGAACCGCCACGTGCACCCGCTGCAACGCGGACTGCACGATGTCGCTCATGCTCACCGGCGGCACCTGCGGCGACGGAGTCATCAACGGCATGGAAGAGTGCGACGACGGCTTCGCCCTCGGCGGTGACGGATGCTCGGCCACGTGCACGCGCGAAGCGGGATTCACGTGCACGGGCACGCCATCGGTGTGCAGCACGACCGTGAGCTACAGCGGCGCGCCTGTGGGCGTGGTGGACAACACGACGGTGAACGTCGTGGCGACGGTCCCCGCCGCGGTGCAGTGCCGCGTGACGAGCGTGACGACGACGCACGCTTGGATGCCGCAGCACACGTTCGCGGGCGACCTCGTCATCGATCTGATCACTCCGAGCATGGAGGTTGCGACCCTGCACAACCGCACGGGCAGCGGCGCGGATCTGCTCGGCCCGTACACGTTTGCGCCGACGGGCACCGCGTGGGCGCCGACTGGCGCTCCGTACGCGTCGGGCACGTATGCGGCCGCGGCGCTCGGCGAGCTCGTGGGCAGCGGCGCTGCGGGCAACTGGACCCTTCGCGTCGCGGACCGCGCGAACGGCGACACGGGCTCGATCAGCGCGTTCTCGGTGACGATAACGTGCCGAGCCAATCGCCCTGCGCGCATGGAGCAGAGCTGCGCCGAGATCCTCATGGCCAACCCGATGGCCGCCGATGGAACGTACGAAATCGACCCCGACGGCGCAGGCCCGCTCCTCGCGATGCCGATCTACTGCGACATGCGCAACGGCGGCTGGGCGATGATCTACTCGAGCAACGCGACGCCGACGATGATCGCGCCCGCGCTCAGTTCGACGCCGATGACGGCGACGCGTTTGCCCGACCGCATCGTTCGCCAGCTCTCTGCGAGCGCGACGCAAGTGCACATTCGCACCGCGGGTCAAATCGCGACGCGCTCGATCACCAGCGACCCGATGAACATGTTCGTCATGACGAACCTGCGCACGGGCCTCACGCTCAACAGCAACTCTCCGTTGCGCGCCAGCACGGACAGCGTGATGGGAATGTGGAGCGGACCGATGGCGACGGACGCGACGTACCTGTGGCACGGCTGCGGACCGGCGCCGTTCGGCACCTCGACGTACCCGGGGTATTACTGGGCCTGCAACAACTCCGGCGGAATGCACGTCGGCCCCACGCACACCGCGTGGACCTCGGGCGGCCCCGAAGAGAACATCGAGATCTACGTGCGCTGATCGCGAGGCGCGGCGCTCAGCGCGAGCGCTGCGCGCGAGGCGCGCGTTGGTAATCGATCATCGATGCGACGAAACGGGCGGGGACACGAATCACTGCGTCGCGCTCAACCCGCGCCGACGGTGATCTTCTTCGGCTGACTCGCGGCGCGCTTGGGCAGGAGGATCGTGAGGATCCCGTCCTTCATGTTCGCCGCGATCTTCTCGCCGTCGACCGTGTCGGGGAGCGTGAAGGAGCGCGTGAACTTTCCGTACGAGCGCTCGATGCGGTGATAGCCGTCTTTGTTCTCGGACTTCTCGAGCTTTCGTTCGCCGGCGATCGTGAGCACGCGGTTCTCGACGTTGACGTGCACTTCTTCGGGCTTCAACCCCGCGACTTCGGCGGTGAGGTGAATGCCCTCTTTGTCTTCGTAAATGTTGATCGCGGGCGTGAACGAAGGGCCGGATTCAGCATCCAGGTTGCGACGAAACTGGTCCTGCAAACGAGAGATCTCGGCGAAGGGGTCCCAACGATTCAACATGGCTCTGTGCTCCTGTGTTCTTCGCGCACTTGAATAGTGGTGTCGTCGACGCTTCGACGCACCCGTGCCGCGAGCCGCGCCGTGCGTTTGGCGCGCGCTCACGGTCGCCTGCAATTCATGCGGCGATGGTGTTTGTTGCCGCCAAGCGGGGAACTCGGTCGGGCACGGCGACACATAACCCGCGCGATCGACCCGTCAACGGGTCTCGCGCGCCTACCCCCCCTGCGCAACATCGAACGCCGCTCGCTCACGAGCGGGGCGCGAGCAAGAGCTCTCCCCGAAGCTCGACGGCGCCCGAGCGAAAGACCACGGGCAATCGCCGCGGCGCCGCGACCTCGACCGTGGGCAGCAGGTAAAACGCTGGATCTTCAGGGTCGAGCAACGCTGCAGACTCGGGGCTCACCTCGGGATGCGAGGGCGTCATGGTGATGGGAGCGCCCTCGACCGGCGTGCGCCCCGCGCGACCGCGCACCATGAGCAATCGATCGCTCACCGGCCACGGTGACGAGAGCGCTTCGCCCGTGGCCGCGTCGACGACTTCGAGCGCGTCGATCGTCGAGACCACGGACACGCCGCGCGGGAGCGTCGAGTCTCCGATTCGAATCTGCACCGAGGAGAATCCCTCTCGCCGCGCGCGGAGCGTTCGATGATCCACGGCGAGCACCGTCGAATCCGACGACGACATCGACCAGGCATCGTCCACGAGGTCCACCTGCGCGCCCGCCGCGAACGACGACGCAAACGCCTCGGTGCGCACGGACGCTCCTGCCCAAATCGCTCCCAAGGGGCGAGTCCCGAAGATGCCCCACCGAACGCGAAGGTCGACCTGCCGCGCGACCGCTGCGCTGAGCGTGATGCGATCGAGCAGCGCGCGGCTCGCTCGCTCGCGAATCGAGACGAGCGCGTCTCCTTCGCTCTGCGGCTTGAAGACAAACGACGGCGTCGTGTCGGGTTGCGCGGGATTCACCGTCGCTGTGCCCAGACCGCGATCCACCGTGGCGGACAGATCGCCGCCGCTCGCGCCGGTGAAGAACACGGTCTGCGCTCCGCCGACCGCGGTCACCGCCGGTGGAGCGCCGAGCGGCGCGTGCGAGAGCGTCGAGAATCGCAGCCCCGCAGGCGCCAGAGACGAGCACGTTTCACCGGGCAAACACGGCGCAGATCCGTCCACGCTCATCGACGCGCGCTGCCCCGGAGCCGAGCACGCGAGCACGAATCCAAGCTGTACGAGCAACGCGACGACCACCGCCGCACGACGCCTTCGCACAGCGAGTTCAATTCGATGAAGCTCCATCGCAGTCCACCTCCCGACGTTGAAGAAAGTACGTCGAGAGCGTAGCGCGATCGCTTCGAGGGCAACTATGACAGGCCTGTCTCGGCCCGCTCGATGCGGCGTGCGCTCAGCGCGGCTCCCAGCGCAGCGACTCGCCCCCGCCCGCGAGGATCTGCGTCTGCGCGAGGCCGTCTTTATTCATGATCCAAATTCCGCCGCGCGACGAGTTGAACGCGATCAAGCGCCCATCGGGAGAGAACGTCGGGTCCGTGTTGCTCCCCTGCCCCTCGGTCAATCGTCGAGGACGACCACCAGAAGCCGACACCGTGAAGATGTCGAACGAGCCACCCTGCCGCGACGAATACGCGATCGTGCTTCCGTCCGGCGACCACGCTGGCGTCTGGTTGTAATCGCCGTTCGAGGTCACTCGTCGCTGCCCGCCGCCGTCCGCGCTCATCACGTACACCTGCGGAGAGCCGTCGCGATCGGAGACGAACGCGATCTGCGAGCATCCCGAGTTGAATACGGGTGACACGTCCGCAGCGCTGTTGTTCGTGAGGCGTCGCAGGTTGCTGCCGTCCGAGCTGCCCACGTAGATCTCGGGGTTGCCCTCGCGGTTGACCGAGATCGCCAGGCGATTTCCACAGAAAGACGAGCCAGCGACCATGCCTTCGACTTGCACGACGGGCACCGGCGCAGGGCGCGCCGAGCGCACGAGGTGAATGAACCCCTCGCGCGTCTGCGCGGCGTAGTAGATCCCGCCCGGTCCCCACGACGGCAGCATGTTGAGACGGCGTCCCGGCGAGATCATCGCGAGGTTCGCTCCGTCCATGTCCACCGTGAACACGTCTTTGCGCGCGCGGCCCGTGCGCCTCGCGAACAGGATCCGCGAGCCGAACACTCCGTCGCGGCCCGTGTACTGACGGATCAACGCGTTGGCGATCTGGTGCGCGACCGAGCGCGCCGAGCCTGGGCCGAACGTGCGGTCGATCACGGGGCTCGCAGGACGGCCGGGCTCCCACACCTTGAGCTCGGCGCGCGTGCTGTCTCCGCTGCCCGTCGCGTTGAGCTTCACGACCGCGGTCGCGCCGACGGGGGCCCACGCTTGCGCGTTGATGGTCATGCCCTCGCCCGAGGCCGAAGCCGGGTAGCGCGACGAATCCACCAGGCGAAACAGCGCTGAAATGCGCAGGTCGTTGGCGAGCACTGTGTTGATCGTCGCCCCTTCGCTGCCCGAGAACGTCGGAAGCGCGATGGGCAAGAGCCTCTGATCGAGGTTCTGAATCGTGATCTCTTGCTCCTGCTCGCTGCCGGCGTTGGCAGAGGCTCCTGCGTCAGCCGCAGGGCGCGTCTGCGCCGAGAGAACAGGGGCGATCGCGACGAGCGCGACAGGGACGAGCACAGGAAGCGAACGGACTAGACGCAACTTCATCGAACCCTCCGCAGTGTACAGCAAGCCGAGCGCAGTTCGCTCGCTTCATCGCTCGCGCGCTCAGTCGGGTCGATACACGACGCCGTAGGTATGACCGCGAATCGCGAGCTTCTCTTCATCGGTCAGCTCGGGAATCGGCCGTCGATTCGCGGCCAGCTCCGCGAGCTGCATGTTCATGTCCGAGTCGACCGTCTCGTCCCCCGAGCCCTGCGTCACGCGGCCCCGCGCGATGGTCGTCCCGTCGTCCGAGATCACGATGCGCAGGCGAAATGGCCGCGTCCGCGCTTCGGGCGGCGCCGTCGCGAGCAGGTGAAGCTCGCGCTGCAAGTAGCTGCGGATCTTCGCTTGCGCGCCCGAGCCGGCGCGGTTGGGGTTGGTCTCCGTTCCGTACACGCTGCCGTCGGGCGAGCCCGGGCCCGGCGGCGCGTTGGGGTCGGCGCCTTCGTTCTCTGCGAGCTGTTGCAACCGACGCTCGGCGAGGTCTTGATTGCCGCGACCGAGGATGTCGCGGTTGGTGATCAGCGCGTTGGGATCGCGCTGCGCTGGCCCGTTGGCGTTGGGGTCGTGGTTGGGCCCGCGCTGCCGCGTGTTGTTCTCTTCTGCGCGAACGGGAGCCTGTCGATGAATTCGTGGGTCGTACAGGCCGCCGCCGCCCTGGCGAAGAAGCGCTCCCTCGATGATGGTCTCTTCCGGAGCTTCTTCAGGGTTCTCTTGCGTGTTCGTCGGCCGCGCGGCGTTGCCTTCGGCGCTGCCCGCTCGCAACGAGAGGACGAGCACGATGGCGTGCATCACGACCGCGGCGCTCACGCCGACCGCCGCGGATGCACGGTCCTTCATCACCAGCGTCTTGCGCTCTTGCTCGGTGTAGATGTGCGCGCTCATCGCTTCATCGCTCGGCTGCTAACAAGTCCTTAGTCCCACAACGTAGCTCGAGATTGGATCGCTCACTGACTCACCAGCGGGTCCGTCACGATGCCGAGCTTGTTCACTCCCGCCGCGCGCATGATGCCCATCACGCGCACGACGTGGCCGTACGTGACGCTCTCGTCTGCTTGAATAAACGCCTCGTGATCGCGCTGCACGATCGGGTCGCGCAAGAGCCTCGCGGCGAGCGTGTCGGTCGTGACTTGATCGCGACCGACCCACACGCCCACGGCGCTGTTGGGGTTGTTGGCGTCCACGCGCGCGACGGTCACGCGCACTTTGTCGTCCGAGCCCGTGGGCATCGCCGGGGCCTGCGCGTTGGGCAGGTCCACTTTGATCCCGGACTGAACGAGGGGCGCCGTCACCATGAAGATGATCAGCAGCACGAGCATCACGTCCACCAAGGGCGTGATGTTGATGTCGCTCACCGCGTTGTTGCCGCCACCGGAGCTGAAAGCCATCGCTCGACTCCTCGGATCACTTCAGGATGTGACGGCGCACGATGTTGAGAAAGTCGTTGCTGAACGAGTCCATCTCGCTCGTGAGCACGCGGACCTTTCGCAAGAAGAAGTTGTACGCCATCACCGCAGGGATCGCGGCGATCAGGCCGATCGCGGTGGCGAAGAGCGCCTCGGCGATGCCAGGGCCGACGCGGTCGATCGTGCTCGAGTCCTGCGAGCCTGCGAGCTGCAAGAACGAGTGCATGATGCCGTAGACCGTTCCGAACAGACCGATGAACGGCGCGGTCGAACCCACGGTGGCGAGAAAGGGCGTCATCGACTCGAGCGTGGTGACCTCGGAGGCCATCGCGCGACGGAGCGAGCGCTCGACGTTCTCGATTCCGCCGCCGTCTTCGCCGGCTTCAGCCGCGGCGCGCAGCTTTCGAAGCTCGTCGTAGCCCGCGCGAAACAGCGCCGAGATGGGCGAGCGAGGGAGCTTCGCGGCTTCTTCTGCAGCGACGTTGAGCTGACGCGTGTCGTAGAAGATCTTGAGAAACTTCTCGCTCTCGAGGCTCGCCCTGCGGAGATACAGCGCCTTGTAGCCGATGATGTACCAGCTCGCGATCGAGAAGAGCACGAGCATGAGCATCACGAGCTTGTTCGGCACCGTCGCGTGCATGATCAGCTCGGGGATCGTCGGCACGTGCCGCTGCGCCCCCGCGTGCGGCTGCGATTGGAAGAACGAAAACAAGTGTGCGTAGATCACTGGCGGCATTGGGTGATTCGGTCTGCGAGCGAACCCCACAGGCCTCGGCGTGTCAACGACGGAGGTGCACCCGTTGCGCGCCCACGAGCGCCGTTTGCACCGCGCATTGCTCGGAAGTGACCCGCGCGGTAGCAAAGCGTCGATGGCAAACGAGCAGCGATCGATCGTATGGACCCTTCCGCCGATCGGGCCGTGGTCCAAGCGGCTCGCGACCGCGGCGGGCGCGCTGTGGGTCGCGCACCTGGTGCTGTATTTCGTCGCGCGACCGAGCCACGTCGAGGCGCTTCCCACGGTGAAATACCTCGCGTTGATCCCGGCAAAAGCGCTGGGATCGGGGCAGCTCTGGCGGGTGCTCTCGTACGCGATGCTCGACGTGCCCAACAGCTTCGACGGGCTGTGGTCTGTGCTCTTTCTCTGGTGGTTCGGGACGCCGATCGAGCAGAAGGAGGGCCCGCGAGGGATCGTGCTTCCGTGGCTCGTCGGCGCGCTCGGCGGCGCGGCGGCGCTCATCGCCGTCTCGCGCATCTCGCTCGACTATCACGTGAGCGCGGCGATGGGGCTCTTCCCCGTGCTCTCGACGGCGCTCGTGGTGAAGTGGGGCTTTCTCTTCGCGCGGCAGCGGGTCTCGCTGCTCGGGCTCGCGGAGATGGACGGCAGGGTTCTCGCTGGGATCCTCTGCGCGATCCCCGCGCTCAACGCGCTCTCTCGCCTGCGCGAGCGCGACCCCAACGCGGTGATCTCTCTCGCGGCGCTCGTCGCGACGGGCGTGTTCTTGTTCGCGCAGTCCCGCAGCGGAACGGGCGCCGGCCCCACCAAGCGCAAGCGCACAGGGAGCGGCTCGTTCACGGTGATCAAGGGCGGCAAGAGCGGAGAAAAAGAGCCGAAGAAGTGGGTGAACTGACCGACTCGCTTCGCGTGGCACATGCGCTGCAGACTGCGCGGCGCGATGCATTCGAGCGGTGAGACTTCGTCGAGAGCGCCCGTGCTGCGAGCCGAGGGCGTGTGGAAGGTGTACGGCGAAGGCGACGCCGAGGTCCGCGCGCTTCGAGGCGTCGACCTGCGCTTGTACGCGGGCGAGTTCGTGGTCCTCTTGGGCGCGTCTGGCTCGGGAAAATCCACGCTCTTGAACATCCTCGGCGGGCTCGACACGCCGACCGCGGGCACCGTGACGTACCGCGATCACAACCTCACGGACGCGACCGATGACCAGCTCACGCGGTATCGCCGCGAGCACGTGGGGTTCGTGTTTCAGTTCTACAACCTGATCCCGAGCCTGACGGCGCGAGAGAACGTCGCGCTCGTGACCGAGCTCAGCGACGATCCGCTCGACCCAGACGAGGCGCTCGAGCTCGTGGGGCTCGGGGCGAGGGCTGAGCATTTTCCCAGTGAATTATCGGGTGGAGAGCAGCAGCGCGTGGCCATCGCGCGCGCCGTCGCCAAGCGCCCCGACCTGCTCTTGTGCGACGAGCCCACGGGCGCGCTCGACTGCTCGACCGGTCGCCTGGTGCTCACCGTGCTCGACCGAGTGAACCGCGAGCTCGGCACGACGACGGCGATCATCACGCACAACGCGCCCATCGCGAGCATGGCCCACCGCGTGGTCTCGATGGCCGACGGAACGATCACCGCAGACCGCTCCAACGCCGAGCGCGCGAGCCCCGAGTCGCTCAAATGGTGAGCGCGCTCGACCGCAAGCTCTTGCGCGACATCGCGGCGCTCAAGGGGCAAGTGCTCACGATCGCGCTCGTCGTCGCGTTCGGCGTGG
This sequence comes from Polyangiales bacterium, assembly GCA_046351515.1. GTDB lineage: Bacteria > Myxococcota_A > Polyangia > Polyangiales. The sequence continues at coordinate 379,487 of JAXLYJ010000004.1, read as the reverse complement.
CCGTGTACATCTCCTTTGGCAGCGCGAAGCTCTCGCTGCTCTCGGGCACGGACGAGTTTTATCGACAGCAGCGCTTCTCCGACGTGTTCGCAGAGATCGAACGCGCCCCGGACTCGATGCGCGAGCGGCTCGAACGACTGCCCGGCGTGGCCAACGTCGAGACGCGAACGACGGCGGCGGCGCTCGTTCCGATGCCCAACATGGTCGAGCCCGCGGTGGGGCGCGCGCACTCGATTCCGGACTTCGGCGAGGCCGCGCTCGACGCGCCGTTCGTGCTCGAAGGGCGCCTGCCCGAGCCGGGCCGCGACGACGAAGTGCTCATCAACGACGCCTTCGCCGAGTCGCACAGGCTTCACGCAGGCGACCGCCTCACGGCCATCATCGGCGGAACGCAGCGCACCCTCCGAATCTCGGGCCTCGCCACGGCGCCCAACTACCTCGTCGCGATGTCCACCGAGCTCAGCTCGATGGGCAACGAGCGCTTCGTCGCGATGTGGATGCGGCGAAGCGCGCTCGCCCCGCTCGCGCGCATGCAGGGAGGCTTCAACGACGTCGGCGTTCGACTGCAGCGCGGCGCCGATCCGTACGTCACGCAAGCGGCGCTCGACCGCGAGCTCGGCCGCTATGGTGCGCGCGGCGCTCGACGACGCAGCGACCATCCGTCGCACAAAATGCTGACGCAAGAGATGCAGCAGCTCGACGGGTCGGCCACGGTCTTGCCCGCGATGTTTCTCGGCGTCGCCGCGTTCTTGGTGAACGTCGTGCTCGGACGTCTCGTGCGACTGCAGCGCGGGCAGGTCGCGATGCTCAAGGCCGTTGGATACACGGACCGTCGGATCGCGCTGCACTACCTCGAGATGGTGGTGCTCATCGTGGCGCTCGGCGTAGTGGGAGGCGCGCTGCTCGGTCGCGTGATGGCCGAGTGGTACGTGAATCTGTACCGCGAGTACTTTCGCATTCCGCACCTGGCTGTGCGCATCGACGCGAAGCTGCTCGTGCAGGCGAGCGTCCTGAGCTTCGGCTCGGGGATCGCGGGGACGTTCGCGGCGGTGCGCGGGGTCGCCAAGCTCGCTCCTGCGCAGGCGATGCAGCCCGAGCCTCCGGCGAAGTACGGCGATCGCGCGCTCGATCGCGCGAGCACGCTCGGGCTGCTCGGCCCGTCCGCGCGCATGATCGCGCGAGAGATCCTCCGACGACCGCTGCGCGTCGCGCTCTCGTCGCTCGGAATCGCCATGGCCACGGCGATCCTCCTCGCCGGCCGCGCGATGTTCGACGCGCTCCCTGCGCTCGAGCGGTTGATCTTTCACGACATGATGCGCGAGAGCGTCGCGGTGCGTCTCACGCGCCCCGTGGCGCCGTCGGACCTGAGCGTTCTGCGCACGATTCCCGGGGTATTTCACAGCGAGTGGCAGCGGACGATCCCCGTTCGAATGCGCGCCGGCTCGCGCACGAAGGACTCATCGCTCGTGGGCCATCCTGCGGGAGCGGACCTTCGGCGCATCTTGGACGCGCGCGGTCGCGCGGTCGAGCCCGTGCGCGGCGCGGTCCTGCTCACTCGCCCGCTCGCGGGGCTTTTGAACGTGCGCATCGGCGATCGCATCTCCGTCGAGCTGCTCGAAGGCGAGCGCTCTCGTCGCGAGCTGACCGTGGGCGGATTCACCGACGAGCCGTTTGGTCTGCAGGGGCACATGCTGCTCGAGGACCTGTGGCAGTCGCTCGGCCAGGGGCCGTCGGTGGACACCGCGCTGCTCGTGGTGGACCCGCGAGAAGAGAGCAACGTCGTGCGGCGCATCGTGCGGATGCCGGGCGTCGCGGGGATCTCGAGCTCGCGCTCGGCCATCGAGCGATTTCGCGAACAGAGCGGAAAATCCATGGGCGCGACGGGGTTCATCCTCGTCCTGTTCGCGGGCAGCATCGCCGCGGGGGTCGTGTACAACAACGCGCGCGTCGCGCTCGCCATGAGAGAGCGAGACCTGGCGACGCTGCGCGTCTTGGGGATGTCCCGCGCGGACGTCTCGCGCATCCTGCTCGGCGAGATGGCGGTGCAGGTCGCGCTGGGGATTCCGCCAGGACTTTGGCTCGGAAAACTGCTGGCCGACGCGGCGATGACCATGACCGATCCGGACATGTATCGCCTGCCGCTCTCGGTCGAACCCTTCACGTACGTGTACGCCTCGGTCGTCACGATGATCGCCGCTCTTCTCAGCGCGCTCGTCGTCCGTCGTCGCGTGGATCAACTGGACCTCGTCGCGGTGCTCAAGACCCGCGAGTGAGAGAGAGTCATGAGCGAAGAGACCGCATCGAAACCGCGCTCGATCGAGCACGACAGCGCAGCCCTCAAAGAGGCGCGCGCGAAGAAGCAACGCAGGCGCGCGATCACCACGTGGGTGCGCCGCGCGGGATGGGCGCTCGCCGCGCTCGGCACCGTGGCGGTGATCGCGCGGACCGCGAAGCCGAAGCCCTTGCCTGTGCAAGTGGGCTCGGTCACGCGCGGATCGCTGCAGGTGACCGTCGATGAAGAGGGCAAGACGCGCGTGGCCGATCGCTATCAAGTGACCGCGCCGCGCGCAGGGATGCTCTCGCGCATCACCGCGCGGCCGGGTGATCGCATCGCGCGCGGCGCGATCATCGCGAGGCTCGAGGCGTTGCCCGAGCCGCTGATGGGCGCGCGCGACCGCGCGGCGACCGAGGCCCGCATGGCGGGCGCAGCGGACGGAGCGCGGCAAGCGAGGGCCAACGTCGACCGCATTCGCACCGCGCTCGAGTACGCGCGCAGGCGCGCCGATCGCGCGCGAGAGCTTCACACACGGGGGACGATCTCGCAGGTCGAGCTCGAGCAGAGCGAGTCCGAGCAGCGATCGCTCGACGCCGAGCTCGCCGCGGCGCAAGCGGCCGTGCGCGTGGCGGGACACGAGTACGAGCTCGCGCGCGCTTCGCTCGGCGTCGGCGCGAACGCGCGCAGCGACGCTGCGACCGACGTGACCGCGCCGGTGACGGGCGTGGTGCTCAGGGTGCAGCAGCAGAGCGAAGGCGTGGTGACGCCCGGCGCGCTGCTGGTCGAGATCGGCGATCCCGCCGCGTACGAGGTCGTGGTCCCCGTGTTGACCGCGGACGCGGTGCGCGTGCGAGAGCGCGCATCGGTGCTGCTCGACGGCTGGGGCGGCGAAGGGTCGCTGCACGGGCACGTGCGAAGGGTCGAGCCGTCCGCGTTTACGCGGGTCTCAGCGCTCGGCGTCGAAGAGCAGCGCGTGAACGTCCTGATCGACATCGACGATCCGCGCGAGCGATGGAGCGCGCTCAACGACGGCTACCGCGTGGCCGCGCGCATCTCGCTGTGGCAGGGGACGAACGTGCTGCGCGTGGCGTCGAGCGCGCTGTTTCGCCGGGGCGAGCGGTGGTCGGTCTTCGCCGTGCGCGACGGTCGAGCGCGCGTGGTCGACGTCGAAGTGGGCGAGCGCGCGGGGGCCGACGTGCAGCTGCTGCGCGGGATCGACGAGGGCGCGCGCGTGGTGTTGCACCCGAGCGACAAGGTCGTCGACGGCGTGGCCGTGAGCGAAGAGTGAAGCGCGCGCTCACCGCGGCGGACGCAGTCGAAACATCGTGCGCGAGCCGTCGTCGATGAGGACGACGCTCCCGTCCGGCGCCTCGGCGAGCCCCGCGGGCCGGCCCCACGCGCGGCGCTCGTCGATGCGCCAGCCGCGCACGAAGACCGTGGACGAGACCGGGACTCCTCGCTCGAAATGCACGCGCCAGACCTCGTAGCCGTGCGGCCTCGAGCGGTTCCACGAGCCGTGCAGCGTGACGAGCGCGTCGCCGCCGAGCGCCCTCGCGAAGAGCACCGCGATCGGAGCAGCGTGCGCGCCCAGCGAAAAGTCCGGCCGAATCGAGCGCGCGACGAGATCGGGGCGCTCGCCCGCGCGGCGCGGGTCCTCGTTCGCCCCCCAGTACGCGTACGGCCAGCCGTAGAAGCCGCCCTCGCGCACGCGCGTGAGGTAGTCCGGCGGAAGCTCGTCGCCGAGCTCGTCGCGCTCGTTGACCGCCGCGATCAGCGCGCCTGTGCTCGGCTCGATCGCCAGGCCCGTCGCGTTGCGCAGACCGCTGGCGAAGACGCGACAGCTCGTCCCGTCGAGCGCGCACGCGGTGATCGCCGCGCGTCGAGCGTCGCTCTCGGGCTCGACGTTGGTCTCTGAGCCCACCGAGACGAACAACGTGTGCGCGCGCTCGTCGATCGCGATCGAGCGCGTCCAGTGCTGGTGATACCCGTGCCCTGGCAGCGCGAGAACGCGCTGCGGTCGCCCCCTCGCGACGGCGTCTCCGGCGCTGTACGGCCAGCGCACGACGCCGCTCGTGTTCGCGACGTAGAGCCACCCGATCGACGATGCGTCCGCGTTCGATCGATTCAGCGCGATCCCGAACGGCAAGTCGAGGCCGCGAGCGAAGACCGTCGGCGCTTCAGCGACTCCATCACCGTCTTCGTCGCGCAAGCGCAGCACCGTCGCGCCGTCGCTGTCCGTCGCGAGGACATCGCCGTTCGGCGCGACAACCGCCTGACGAACGCGCCCTGGCAGCGAAGCCCACGGCGCGATCGTCCAGCGATCCGCGACGATCAACGCCGCGCCCGGCGGACGAGAGACGAGCACCATGGGGCGCTCGGCGCTCGGCGTCGCGAACGGAGCTGCGAGCGAATGGAGCTCGACCCGCGCGTCCTCGGCGCGCGCGCTGGCGACGGCTCGCGCGTTGCGCTCGGCTGCGCCGGCGCTCGGCCTCGTCGCACACGCGCTGGTCACCAAGGCGCACGCCGCGCACGAGAGCCCACCGCGAACCGCCGCCGAAATCATTGTCATCACAGCGAGAGAACGCGGCGCTCGACGGACCGGCGCACGAAATCGACCGGCGACGAGCGAGACTGTCTCGAGCGCCGGGGTCGCACACTGGATCGCGCAGCTGAGAATCGCTGCCCCCCCCACGATGGGCCATGGTGGATTCAGCGTCACACGATGGCGAGCTCGGGCGGCGCGAGCGGGCCGGCCATGTGAACGTCGCGTCGGCAGTTCCACTCGGGGGCGGTCGCGGAACCCGCGCACCAACAGAACCACTGCGCGCCGCTGCACCGCGGAGGAGAGACGTTGCCCACCGAGTGCAGGCATTGCACCGACGACCCGTTGCAGGTCGAACCCACGGTCGTGCACCGCTGATACTGCGGAAACACCGCTCGACACTGCTCGACGCCCACCACCGAGCGCGGCGCACCGACGTCGCTCGACCGCGCGTCCATCGCGTCGGTCATCGAATCCCCGCTCGCATCGACCGCGGTGGCCGCTGCCACGCTGAGCGAGCTCGCGTCACGCTCGCTCGAATCGCCGTCGAGCTCCATCGATTGCGCGTCCCTCGACACGACGCCAGCGCCGCTCGAGAGCGCGCTCGTGGCCTCTTCGCGAGGCTCTGCGCGACAAGCCGCGAGCAACGCCAGCGTTTGCACGAACCGAATCGAGCGCATCTCGCCGCAGCGTAGCCCGCGCTCGACGAGCGCGACAACCGCCCGCCCCGCCGCACATCGCGCGGCGAGCGCGCGCTCAGGGCGCGCTCAGGGCGCGGTCAGGGCGCGTCGAGGTCGCTCAGCCAGCGGTCGATCGCGTCGCATTTTTGCTGACGAAACGCTCGCTCGACGCGCGGCGTGACGTCGAGCACATAGAGCGAGTCGTCGCTCGCGGTGTACGCAGGCCACGCAGGAGCGAGCCCCGCACCGTTGGGGTCTCCGGTGCGCGCGAAGCGCCCCCACGCGTCCATCACGCGCTCGGAGACGGCGGCGTCCATCGCGGTGCGGATGAAGGGGCGCGAGAAGTTTCCGAAGACGTACGGGAGCTCGGCCGAGTGAAACACGCCGATCGCGAGGCCGCGTCCCGCCTGATTTTCGCGCGTGAAGTGATAGAGCCACGAGCGCGGAGCGCCCATCGGTGCGGTGACGAAGCGCGCCTGCGCGCGGGCCGGACACACAAAAACAAGATCGCCCACGAAGTCGTCGTACGCGGCCTTCGCAGACGCGTACGCGCTGGCGGGATAGAGCCTCGTGACGATGTCCTCGATCGCAGGGTCGAGCACCGCGGGCTTCAGCGGAAGCAGCGCGCGGATCGCGGCGCGATACTGCGTGTCGTTGGCGATCGTGGTGGTGAGCGAGAAGACCGTCGCTTCGTCGCGGTTCGTTCCGGTGAGCGTGGGGACCGGGGCGACCATTGCCTGACGAAACAGGGTCCACGGGCGATCGGGGATCACCACGCCGTCGATCGTGGGCTGATAGCGCGCGTCGCGAATGTTGAGCTCGGCGGCGCGCGGCTCAGCGGCGATCACTTGCTCGGCGGTCTTCGCGCGAAGGCACGCGAGCACATCTGCGGGCGTCGGCTGGCTGTCGCAGCTCAGCGCGCGGGCGAAGCGCTGCCCGAGGCTCTCGGCGCTCTCGAAGCGAGGATCGGGCGTCTCGCGCAGGCGATTGACGAAGAACGTGCACGAGGCGCTCTCGCCGATGGCCTTGTGAAAGAGCCCGCGCGAGCCGGGCGCGACGAGGTGCAAGCACACCGAGAGAGAGCCCGCGCTCTCGCCGAAGATGGTCACGTTGGACGGGTCGCCGCCGAACGCGCGGATCTCGTCGCGCACCCAGCGCAGCGCCGCTTGCTGATCGAGAAAACCGTAGTTCGCAGGGCCCGCGACGCCGTCGCCTTGCTCCGAGCGCAGCGCGGGGTGCGCGAGAAATCCGAGCTGGCCCAGGCGGTAGTTGATCGTGACGACGACGGCGTCTTCGCGCGCGGCCAGGGCGCGACCGTCGTAGACGGAGAGAGAGCCCGTTCCGTTGACGAAGCCGCCGCCGTGGATGAAGACCATGACGGGCTTGTTGCCGTCCATCGAGGCGCGGGGTGTCCAGACGTTGAGCGAGAGGCAGTCTTCGCTGGTGGCGTAGCTCTGACCCGAGAGCGCGTCGCGCGCGGGGCTCTGCGGGCACGCAGGGCCCGTGCGCGATGCGTCGAGCGGCTCGCTCCAAGCAGCGCGCGCGGCAGGAGGCCTCCATCGCAGCGCCCCCGTCGGCGCCGCCGCGTACGGAACGCCCAAGAACGCCGACACCCCGCCGCTCTCGCGCCCCACCACGGCGCCGCGCGTCGTCGTGACGGATACGGGGGTCGCGACCACCACGTCCACGCTCGAGTCAACGGCGCTGTCGTCAGCGCTCGCGTCCATCGACGCTTCCGGCGCGGCGTCGCTCGACGGGGCGGCCGAATCGCCGCCGTCCATCGCTGGAGCCGGCGGCGGAGAGCACGCACACACAATCAAGCCAACAGAGAAAACCCAAGCGTGTGAGCGTGCCATGAATCGACTACTTCCGCTTTCCGAAGAGCTGCTCTTGCTTCTCGCTCACGTTGACGAAGGCGCTGGTGAGCCACTCGGGCAGCGCCTTGTCGAAGTGCACGGCGACCTTCTCGCGCCACAGCGAGCTCTCGTTGATGTCCAGCGGCTCCTTGCGAACCACGTGACCTTCGACCACCTCGCTCTTGTCATCGTCGCCTGGAACGAACACTCGAATGCTCAGCTTCGCCCCGAGCTCGATCCTCGCGCGCGTGAGCAACAGCAGCCCCGTCTCGCTCGCGTCTTGGGTGATCGCGCTGCGAATCTTTCCCTCGGGCGTCGTGATCTCAGCGCCCATGTACACCGCGTGGCGATCGGCGGTCCTGCGTTCATCATCGGCTGTCATGTTCGTCCGTTCCTGTTGAGTGAACCGTTGATGCACGACCCGCGCGCCCGTGCGTGCACGCGTGCGTGCGTGGGCCAGAGTTCTATCAGAGCTCCGGCTCGCTCGTGGCATCAGCGATGGGGTCGCGTTGCTTCGCTTCCCTGATCCTCCGGCGCCACTCGATGCCCGATGCATCGAGCGTGACGTCGCGGGAGGCAGAGGATCGGGGAAGCGCTCTATGCCAGCGAACGGGCGCGCAGTTGTTGCAGGATCGACTCGATTCCCTGCTCGACGCTCACCTCGTGCGTCGCCACCACCAGCTCAGGTCGGTCGGGCACTTCGTACGGGTCGCTCACCCCCGTGAACTGCGCGATCTGCCCCGCGCGGGCCTTCTTGTAGAGCCCCTTCACGTCGCGCGCCTCGCACGTCTCGAGGGGAGCGCTCGCGTACACTTCGATGAACCGCGGTCCGCACAGCTCTCGCGCCTTCGCGCGCGTCTCGCGATAGGGAGAGATCGCCGCGGTGATCGCCACGACCCCGTTGCGCGCGAGCAGGTTGGCCACGTACGCGATGCGCAGGACGTTGGTGTCGCGATCCTCCCGCGAAAACCCGAGCCCCTTGCTCAAGTGCGCGCGCACCTCGTCGCCGTCGAGCACCTCGACGCGACGGTCGTGCCGCCGCAACCACGCCTCGAGACCGCGCGCCAACGTGGATTTTCCCGCGCCAGAGAGCCCTGTGAGCCACACGACCGCGCCGTCTCCGTCCACCGCGACGACGGGCTTCTTCGATTGTTCTGTCATCGTTCGAGCGCGGACGATTCTGTTATGATGAACGCGCGTTCGCTATGACGAAGTCTGCTGCTCGCAATAAACCGACGACGACCGTCCCTTCTGTGGCTGTACCGAGCGATCCGCCTGCGGATCTGCTCGTTGGTGAAGGAGACGAGATCGGCGCCGCCGAGCTCACGCGTCGCGTGGCCGAGACCGTCCGTGTCCTGCGCAAGAACCGCGGCTATTCGCTGGACGACCTGGCGCAGCGCTCGGGCGTCTCGCGCGCCAGCCTCTCGCAGATCGAGACGGCGAAGACCAACCCCACGATCTCGATCCTGTGGAAGATCGCGGCGGCGCTCGGGGTTCCGTTCGCGCAGCTCTTGGGCGAAGCGCAGACCGAGCGCGTCCGCATTCTGCGACGCGCGGACCAGCAAGTGCTGCGCTCGACCGACGGTCGCATGGAGTCTCGACCGCTGATGCCCGCGGGCGCCTCGCCCATGGTCGAGGCGTACGAGCTGCGCCTGCAGCCGCGCTCGATCTCAGTGAGCGAGCCGCACTCCAAGGGCACGACGGAGACGCTCGTGGTGCTCACCGGCGCGCTGCGCCTGCGGGTCGCGGACGAAGTGTTCGACCTCGGCGCGGGGGACTCCGTGTTCTTTCAGGCCGACGTGCAGCACTCGTACGAGAACACCGGGCGCGTCGAGGCCCGCTATCACAACGTGATCACGTACACGCGCTGAGCCGCGTCGAGCGCTGGCGAGGACGTACGCAGCAGCGAGGCCGATCGCGCTTGGCGTGGCGCTGATGCGGTGCGATCCGTCTGCGAAATCACCGGTCCGCAAGCGTCCTCAGTGAGCTCAGCGCGGCAGCGAGGCAGCGGAGCATGGTGGCTCTCGGCGGAGCCAAGCGCGCTCACTTCTTCGGCTTGATGATCTCGAGCAGCACCGCCACCTTGCGATGTCGCTCGATCGGGTGGCGCAGCGGCATCCCCTCGCGAACGCGGTAGACGTTGCGACGACCGTCGCGCTCGTGCTCGAGATAGCCGCCCTCTTCGAGGTCCGCGATGATCCGCTGCACCGCGCGCTCGGTGATCCCCACGCGCTCGGCCAGGTCGCGAATGCGAATCTGCGGGTCCGCCGCGATGCTCAACAACACGTGCGCGTGATTGGTCAGAAACGTCCACGCGGGAACCGCCTCTTCCTCTCCCTGCCGCGTCGCCATCGCGTCGAGCGTAGCACGCGATCCCGCTGCTCAAGACGCGATTTACAATACACGTCTTATATGTCATGCATCGCGCATCGTGTTTACCGAAACGCTGCGCAACAACCTCTGCTCGCCCATGGTCCTCGCCTTCGGCCTCGGCTTCGGCGCGCGCGCCGCGGGCAGCAAGCTCGAGCTGCCTTCGTCGCTGCACGCCTCGCTCTCGGCCTACCTCCTGCTCGCCATCGGCCTGCGCGGCGGAGTCGAGCTCGCGCACGCGCCGCTGCGCGCGGTGATCCTCCCGGCGCTCGCCACCATCGCGCTCTCGGTGCTCACGCCGCTCGTGGCCTTCGCGATCGCGCGCCGTCGCTTCACGCGCGCCGACGCCGCTGCGATCGCCGCGCACTACGGCTCGGTGTCCGCCGTGACCTTCGTCGCCGCGCAGCAGTTCGTGCAAGGCATCGGGCGCCCCGCAGAAGGCTTCTTGCCCGCGCTCGTCGCGCTCATGGAGAGCCCAGGCATCCACATCGCCCTCGCCTTGGGAGCCGCGCGCTCGTTGAACGAAGGCGCGCTCGACGACCGCTCGAAGAGCAGCCCTGACCGCTCGAGCTCGCACTCGATCGCGAGCGCCGTGCGCGAGGTGCTCGTCTCGCCCACGATCGTCTTGCTCGGCGGCGGAGTGCTCATCGGAGCGATCGCGGGTGAGCACGGTTACACCGCCGTTCGGCCGTTCTTCGACGCGGGCTTCAAGGGCGCGCTCACGGTCTTCTTGCTCGACATGGGGCTCAGCGCCGGATCGAAGATCCCGTCCATCAAAGAGAGCGGCGCGTTTCTCACGCTGTTCGGCATCGGGATGCCGCTGGTGTTCGGCTCGCTCGGCGTCCTGCTCGGGACGCTCGCGGGGCTCTCGGTCGGCGGAGCCGCGGTGTTCGGCGCGATGGCCGGAAGCGCGAGCTACATCGCCGCCCCCGCCGCGGTGCGCATGTCGCTGCCCGAAGCCAACCCCGCGCCCGGCCTCGCGGCGGCGCTGTTGATCTCGTTTCCCTTCAACCTCGCGATCGGGATTCCGCTGTACGCGCAGCTCGCGCGCCTGCTCGCCAGAGCGTGAGCGCGATCACTCTCCCTTGAACGCCGCGGGGCGCTTCTCGAAGAACGCCATGATCCCCTCCATGCAGTCCTGCGAGCGCAAGCACTCGAGCTGCCCCTGCCCTTCGTCCGACTGCCCCTGCGCCCAGGGCTTGTTCATCGCCTCGCGCATCAGCCGCTTGATGCGCTGAAACGCCAACGGTGGGCCGCTCGCCAGTCGATCCGCGAGCGCCGTGACCTCGCTCTCGAGCGCCTCGGCCGCGACGACCTTCGTCACGAGCCCGAGCTCGAGCGCGGTCTTCGCGTCGATGCGCTCTGCGAGCAGGCACATCTCGAGCGCCTTCGAGAGCCCGATCAACCGCGGGAGCAGCCACGTCCCGCCGCCGTCGGGGATGAGCCCGATGCGCGAGAACGAGTGCTGAAAAAACGCGCGTTCGCTGGCGATGCGAAGGTCGGACACGAGCGCGAGATCGCAGCCGAAGCCCGCGGCCGGGCCGTCCACCGCGGCCACGACGATGGCCGGTGACCTGGCGATCGAGTCGGCGAGGCGCTGAAAGCCCGCGAGGTGCTCCTCTGCGTTGGCGAGCAACTGCGGGCCCATTTCGATGGCGACGCGCAGGTCGAGGCCCGAGCAGAACGCGCCGTTGCGGCCGCCGAGCACGATCACGCGCTTGTCTCTCGCGAGGTGAATCGCGTCGGTGAGCGACTCGGCGAGCGCGGGCGTGAGGCCGTTTTTGCAATCTGGACGATCGAGCGTGATGCGGCGGATCGTCCCGTGATCTTCGACGTGAAAGCCCTCTTTCATGAGGGCCGGGATCGTACCGCGATCACTCCGAAGGTGGGCTCGACGGCGGCTCGGGCGGCGGTTTGTACGCGAGCGGCGAGGGCTCGAACTCTGCCGCGAGGTCCGAGAACATGTCCGACGGAACGCCGGTGATCGGAACGCTCGCGATCGCGACGTCGCCCCCGTCCAAGAAGAAATTGCTGCGTTTGTACAGGTCGATCACGTGTCGCACGAGCACGCCCACCACGCTCGCCGCGGGGATCGCGAAGAAGACACCGACGATTCCGGCGAGCGCTCCGCCCGCGACCATCGCGAGGATGACCACGGCGGGCGCGAGGCGAGTGCGGTTTCCGACGATGCGCGGGGTGATGAGCATCAAGTCGAGCACGTGCACCGCGCCCATCACGCCGGTGACCGCGAGCAGGTGTCCTCCGCCCTGACCGCTGAGCGCGGTCATCACCAGCGCCAGCCCCAACGCGATGAAAAATCCCAGGTACGGGACGAACGAAATCAACCCCGAGAACAGCCCGATCGCCCATCCCGCGGGCACTCCGAGCGCTCCGAGCCCGACCGAGTACAGCACCGAGAGCACGCCCATCACGAGCAATTGCCCCGAGACGAAGTGCCGAAGCGTCTCGTCGATCTCTTTGAGCAACGAGCCCACGCGCGGCCGCGCGCGGTGCGGCACGAGGTCGAACGCGCGCTCGCGAATCGAGTCGAAGTCCACGGAGATGTAGAACGCGAGCGCGAGCACGATCAGCGTCGTGAAGAGCGCCTCGATGAGGAACACGCCCGCGTTGAGGCCGGTGTTGGCGACGTCCGGAAGCGCTCCGCCCAGGTTATTGAGCCGCAAACCGAGCTGTCCGAGCGCCTGGTCCGTGCGCGCGGGCAGGTTCAAGTGCAGCGTGTGGCGCAGGTACGGGAGCCACACTTGCTGCACGTGCTGCTGATAGCGAGGCAGCGACTGGATCACCGTCTGGAGCTGGCGAATGAGCTCGGGGATGAGCAGCGCGAACGAGCCGAAGAGCGTGGTGGTACCGCCGAGCAGCACCGTTCCGATCGCGACGCTCTTGGGGATGCGGAGCTTCTTCAGCCGAGCGACCGCGGGCGCGCACACGTACGCGACGGCGTACGCGCCGATCGCGAGCGCGATGGCGGCGCGAAGAAAGTACACGACCAGCAAGACCGCGAGCGCGATCCCCACGCCGAGCAGCCACGGCCCCATCGTGCGCTTCGGCGGCAGCTGAATGATCGTCGGGACCATCGAGCCCGTCGCCGGGAGCGCCGCGCTCGGCAAGCGACGAAACGACGGGATTCCTGCGGCAGACTGCGCTTGCTGCGCTTGCGAAGCGGTGGGCGTCGAGGGCTGCGACTCCGACGATGAGCCCGCGTTGATCGCAGGCTTCGAGGGCGGCGTCGCATCTTGGGGAGCGTCGGGCGTGTCGGCCACGGTGGGAGACTACCCTCAATGCCATCCCGAGAGAGCAGCGCAAACGCACACGCCGCGCGAGCCCCAACGCGAAGCTGCACAATCGCGAGAGGCTCACTCTGCGCTCGTCGGCTCGAGGGTCGCCGGTTCGCTGTGCGCGCTCGGAACCTCCGCGGCGCTCTCGACCGGCTGTCGCAGCGCGCGCAGCAGCTGAACGATGGTCGTGCTCACCACGAAGAGCTCGGCCGCGGCGACGATCTTCGTCGCGCTCGAAGGCACGGCGATGCACAGCGCGGCGCACAGACCCGTGACGATTCCGCAGACGGCCATGGGCCAACCGAAGAAGTTCGCTCCTGCGACGAGCGGGCCCGCGAGCGCCGCGAGCGTGAAGGGCGCGGCGAGCTCTGCAGGGCGACGCTGCGCTGCGGCGAGCACCGCGGCGAAGGTGCCCGACGAGACGATCGCGAAGATCACCAGCGTCGCAGAGCGCCCGTAGCGATTGGCGAGGAGCTTCTTTCGCCCGAGAAAAATCGCGACCGCCATCGCGCCGAGCACCACGAGGTCGATCTCGGCGACGAGCCACCGCAGCCCTTCGAACCGCGCTCCGAGCGACCCCATCGACGAGACCACCATCGGCACGAGAAACGCTCCCAACGTCAGCGCTCCGAGTGCTGCGCTCGCGTGGCGCGGGTCGCGCTCGTGGCGCTCCGCGCGCGCCGCCCGCTCGAGCGCCGCGGACTCTTCGTGCGCCGCGCGAAGGGCTTGGACCCTCGCCATCAACGCGGGCTCGGGCGGCGAGAGCTCTCTCGCGATCGCCTCGGCGCTGTCTGCATCGTGCCTCGCGAGTTCGAGCTCGAACGAGGCCAACGCGAGCATTCGCTTCGCGCGCGTGAGCGTCGGGTGTTCGCCGATCTCTTCGCGCGCTTCATCGAGCACGACCCGCGCCTCACCGAGCAACGCCGCGACCTCGCGACGCTTGACCACCGACGCAGGAGGCCCTCGATCGGGCGTGGCCCCGACCGCCGCGAGCCTCGCCTCGATGCGCCGCGCGCGCGCCAACGCTCCGCGCTGCCGAAGAAACCGCCGCATCTCGTCGCGCAGCGCGCTGATGTCCTTCGGCCGATCGCGCGGATCGCGGGACGTCCCTCGGTTGCAGAGCGCGGCGAGCTCGGGCTCGATCTCCGGTCCGTACTCGAACGGGGCGCACGTCGCTGCTTGCTCGAGCGCCGATCGCAGCGTCGAGCCGTGGTGCCTCGGTCCGCCGGTGAGCACGGCGTGCAGCGTGGCCGAGAGGAGAAACACATCGGTGCGCGCGTCGACGAGCGAGGGATCGCCCGAGAGCATTTCGGGCGCGATGTACGCGGGTGTTCCGACGATGAGCCAGGGTGAGTGCTCATCGAGCGAGCGCTTGTCGAGCGCCACGCCCCAGTCGAGCAAGTACACTTCGCCGTGACGGCCGACCATCACGTTCTCGGGCTTGACGTCGCGGTGATAGACCGCGCGCTCGTGGGCGAACTCGAGCGCGTCCGCGACGCGGCAGAGCACTTCGACCGTCGCCGTCACGCGATCGCCGTAGCGCTGCTCGAGCTCGCTCCAAGCGGGGTGCGACGGGCTCTTCGCGAGGGCTTCGAGCGAGACGCCCTCGACGCGCTTCATCACCAGCACCGCTCGTCCCAACGCGTCGAGCCCGAGCATGTGCACCGGAACCACGTTGGGATGCTCCAGTCCCCCGGCGATGCGCGCCTCGTCCACGAGCGCCTGTGAGGCCAGCGCGTCGGAAGACTTCACTCTCTTGATGGCCACTCTCCGTCGCAACGACCGCTGTTGCGCGAGCAGCACCTCGCCCATCCCGCCTTCGCCGAGCTTCTCTTCGATCTCGAACTCCGCTCCGCTCGCGGCCTCTTGCTCAGCCGCGACCAACGGCAGCGACGGATGCGCCACCACCGTGGCGCGCGACGGCTCGAGCTCGCTGGGTCGCAAGGTGCGATCGACTTGCGCGCTCGACGGCAGCAGCGCGAGGGTCTTGGCCAGCGAGTCCAACGCCTCCTTGTCCTCCATGCGACTCTCGGAAGAGCAGTGGACGTAGCACTCGCGCGCGAAGCCTGCGCGCCGCGCAATCGACGCGCTCGAAAGAGCGGAGCGATCCATCGGCAAAATCGAAGTCACCGATGAATCACTGAGTCTTTTGAGCGCTGCTCAGGGTGCTCAGTACGTGTGCGTGTGCGACGGGAGGTTCGCCGTCACGAGCGTGCGCGTCGGAGCGCCGGACTGCGCGCCCAAGGGAAGCGCGCCGCTGGTGCCGACCGGAGCGCGGCCACGCAAATCGGGGAGCGCGAAGTTCACTCGGCCGTCGCCGCCGTAGCTCGTTCCCAAAATCGAGAAGAGCGCCGTGTTCGTGGCGATTGGGAGCAGCTGCCCCTCGGCCTTCAAGTATCCGCGCGGCGCGAAATTGCCGGCGAACGCGATGACCTCACCCAGGTACGGGACGTCGTTGAACGAGCCCGAGCCGTCGCGAGCCGGAAAGATTCCCTGCGTCGCGATGAGCCACGTGACTCCGAGCGAAGGCTGATACGCGGAGAACGGCTGCCCCATGCCTGTCGTCTGCGTCGTGCCTCCGCCGACGAGGTCGTGTTGGTGCGCCGGGAGCTGCGTGGTGTTGAGCGTGGTCGAGCTCGCTCCGACGAGCTGCCCGAGCGCGATCGTCGGTCCGCCCGAAGCAGCGCCGGTCCCCACCGGAGCGCGGCCGCGCAAGTCAGGAACGGCGAACGTCGTCGTCCCATTGCCTCCGTACGTCGTGCCGACAATCGAGAAGAGCGCCGAGAATTCAGCGATCGAGAGCAGCCTCCCGTCCGCCGGAGCCCAGCCTCCCGTGGGCGTGAAATTGCCCGCGAACCACCGAATCTCGCCCATGAACGGCGACTCGTTGCTGCCTGCGCTCGCGCTCGGATAGAGCCCCTCGGTCGCCACCCACGCCGTGATCGGAAGGCTGGGCGCGCGATGATCGAACGCGTCGCCGCGCCCCGTCGATGACGTGCGCGTGATCCCGTCCGAGAGCATGTGCGTGTGGCCTGGCATCGTCGCGATCGTGAGCGTCGCGCTCGAGCTTCCGAACACCACGCCGAGCGGCGCGTTGGGAAGCCCCATGCCCATCCCCTGCCCGACCAGCAGCCGATCGCGCAGGTCGGGAAGCGCGAAGTTCGCTCGTCCATCACCGCCGTACGTCGTCCCGAGCAGCGAGAAGAGCGCAGTGTTGGACGCGATCGAGAGCACCTGCCCCTGCGCGAGCGGCGCTCCGTTGGGGCCGAAGCTGCCCGCGAACAAGTGCACCATGCCGACCGCCGTCCCCGAGGCGAACGCGTCGCGCGACGGAAACACTCCCGTCGTCGCGACCACCATCGTCAACGCGAGCGTCGGCTGTCCGAGCTGCACGGGCGTCGCCATGCCCGCCGGCTGCGTCGTCCGCGATCCCGCGAGCGCGCCGCACACGCCCGCGTTGCACGCGACGGTGCCGGTCGGCGGCATCGGGCACACCATCCCGCACGCACCACAATTCAAGATGTCGCTCTGCGTGTCGACGCATCGCCCCGAGCACAGCCGCTGCGAACCCGAGCAGCTCACGTCCGGCGCGCTGTCTGCGATCGCGTCGGGTCTGCTGTCGGGGAGCGCGTCCGGCGCGCTGTCCGCGATGGCGTCGCGAGCGCTGTCCGCGATCGCGTCCATCGAGAGAACGTCCGCGACGCTGGCATCGAGCGCGCTCGAATCGACGACCGTCGCTCCGTCGCTCGCAACGTCATCGCTGTTCGCGTCGCTGGGGTTGGTGTTGCCGTCGTTGCCCGTGGCCGAATCCGCAGCGGAGTCCGTCGCGATGTCGCTTCGATTCGCGTCGCGGTCGTTGTTCGTCGCGCCGTCGGCGACAGCGTCGGAGCCGCCGTCCATGGGCTCGACAGGGGGAGAGCAAGCAGCGATCAACGTCACGGCAGCGGCGAGGCACAGGTGCGAGCGCGCGCTGCGAAGAGCGATCGATCGAGTCGAAGCGGGAGTCTTCATGGGTTGCGCACAGCATCTACCACGGGGTGAAGGGCAGCAATGCGCGAGCGGGTCGCTGTAACGCGCAGCAACGTCGCGACCGAACGGCAACGTTGCCGAAAAGACGGCAACGTTGCCGAACTCGGACCGCGACACGCTCAACGATTCACGCACGCTCGTCGGTCACCGACCGGAGAGCACGAAGTGTCGAGCGATGCCAGACCTGCTGTCCACGACGAGCTCGCGCACCGACGACGTTGCTTCGTCGACGAGCAGCGAGAGCGATTGAAGCGACGGATGTCGAGCGCGCGGCGTCATGCGCACCCACGACCAGCGCGCGTTGCGCGGGTGAGCTTCGACGACGGGAGCGATCGCGAAGGACGCGAGCGCGTCGGGCGCTCCCGAAAAGAGTCGAAACGCCGCGTGGAGTTCGGACTCGCTCGCGGGCATCGTGGTGCGCGTCCCGAAACGAGGAGGCTGCGCGACGGTCACCGTGGCGCCGTCGCTCGACACTTCGAGGCCGTACGGAAGCGCGAAACGCGCCCGCCAATGGTCAGGCGAAGTGAAGGTGATGAGTCCCGCGTTGCGGTCGGGCACCGCGCTGTTCGGGGGCGTCACGTAGAGATCGAACGTCCATGAAAACGCCTCGGTCCAACGAAAGCGCGCCTCGACGTTCGCCATGATCTCGGCCGATGTTCGACGGCGCTCGACCGCTGCGACCGGCGCGTCCGAAGGGGCGGTCGTCGCAGCGCCCGACGACGGAATCGACAGAGAAAACCGCGACGAACTCGCTGCTCGACGCGAGCCCGACGGAGCGGGCGCCTCGCACGCAGCGAGACACGAGAGCACCGTCGTCACGATCGTCGCTCGAAGCTGCATGGCCACCCGCTCAGCGAAGGGTGCCGCAACGACGAGAGAATGCAATTCGATCGAGCGTGGCAACGGAGCCCCCACCCGGGCTGCCGCGCGCCCCGCCCAGCGAGCGAACGCAGCCCCCACCCGCGCTGCCGCGCGCCCCGCCCAGCGAGCGAACGGAGCCCCCACCCGCGCTGCCGCGCGCCCCGCCCCCGCACAGCGAGGGCGGCGGCTCTGCATTGGGAAAACAGCGGTAGAATTGATTGCGTTGATCGCAAGGTGCCCTTGCTCTGCAAGGGCTCCGATGGATTCGATCGCGACCACTCGCTGTGCGATGCGGCTCCGCCGAGCGCGGTTTGCTCCGAGCGTTCGCGGTGCGTTCGGTCGTGTCGAGAGCAACTTCGAGAACTGAAGAGACCTTGCAGAGCAAGGTCTCCGCGCGATCAACGCAATCAATTCTAGCGCTGTTTTCCCAATGCAGAGCCGCCGCCCTCGCTGTGCGGGGGCGGGGCGCGCGGCAGCGCGGGTGGGGGCTGCGAACCGGGCGCGCGGCAGCGCGGGTGGGGGCCCGCTCGCTACGCGGGGCGCGCGGGAGCCCGGCTGGGGGCTCCGTTGCCCACACCGCTCTGCGCGGTCGGTCACCCAATCGCGACAGTCCCGTTGACGCCCGCGCGCTCACTCGCGCGAGATCGCGAGCACCTTCGGCGCTCCGCCGGGCTCTCTCGCGCGCTCGAACACCACGCGAATCGGCACGCCCGGCGCGCAGCGAAAGCGCCGCGCGAACAGCGTCTGCAGCCGCGCGCTGTCCTCGCGATAGCGCTCTTTCAACGACTCGGGCCACGTCTCGACCACCGGCGGAAGCTCGCGAAACGCGTCGGGCAACTCCGCTCGCCCGAGCTCGCTGCACCGCCCTCCGCCGAGCCACGGCATCGCCGGACGAAGCTGCTCGCGCGCGCTGTGTTCGGCCTGTTGAAAGGCATCCCACGTGCGAATGAAGAGCGAAGGAGCGAGCGTCTCGTTGTGCTCTTCGTGGCCGTGGGCGGCGTAGCGAACGGCCTCGATTCCCTTTCGCATGTACTCGACCTCGTCGACGAAACGCCCGTCGGTGAGCGCGTCGAGCGACGAGTCCCGATTGGCGAGCGAGCGACGGACGAGCTCGAGCGAGCTCTCGGGCCCCGGCGGCAGCGCGCGCTCGCACGCGGCGAGCGACACCGTCGCCACCGCGGTTGCAACGGCCGCTACGCCTCGCGACACCCCCCGTCTCGTGCGAGCAGCGCTCACGCTCACCTGCGCAAGTAGATCGGGTTGGTCACGCCGAAGGCGTCGCGCGAGGGATAGAGCGGCGTGAGCTCTTGTCCGTGCGCGACGAAGATCACCCACGAGCCCGTGGCGGCCACGGGGACCTGCACCATCTGACGAAGACGATCGGCGTTCATGCCCGAGGCGGCCGGGATCGGAATGCGCGTGGGCATGGACGTTCCGTCGACGATCACTTCGAGCTCGGTGAGGCGAACCCACGCGGGGGCCTGCACGCGAACTTGAATATTGGCCATCGGTCCCACGCCCATCGCTTCTTGGCCGGGGCCCACGTTCATGCCCTGCACTTCAGCGGTGATGTACGCGCCGCCAGAGATCACCGAGCGGCCCGCGGCGACGGTGTCCCTCACGAGGTTGTTGCTGAGCATCCGCGGGTTGTCCGTGTTGACCTGCAGATACGTGCGCGGATAGCCCGTGAGCGAGGTCGGCAAGACCGAGTGCGAGTCGCTCGAGCCCACGGCCCACACGCGGCGGCCCGTGCGCAAGAGCGCGAACCAATCGCGCACAGACTGCCCGCGGTTCTGCTCGAACGAGCTGTCGTTGAACACTTCGACCGCGGTGAACTGCGAGTCCCAGTAGTCGGGCTTGCCGGGCATTCCCGTGGTGGCGTTGAGCTGGCTAGCAGCGAAGTACGCGCCGCCCGCGGCGAAGTTGGACGGGTGGTTGATGATGATCGTCGGGCGCTCGGGGCGCATGCGCACTTCGGCGAAGACCGCGGGCGGAAGGCGGTTGGCCCACTGGAAGTTTCCTCCGTTGGGCGCCGCGGCGTTCGGCTGCAACGGGAGCACGTTGAAGTGTCCCCACGTGAACGTCGTGAGCTCGAGCGCGGGCACGCCGAACACCCACTGACCGATGCCCATGTCCGCGATGACCGGCTCGAAGTCCGCGACGTACTCGTGGTCCGTGCGAACAGCGATCTCCAAGCCGTCCGCGGCCATCGAGGCGAGCTTGTATCGCGCGGGATCGGGCGCGTCCGGCGAGCGGTTGGTGTGAATGTGAAAGTCACCGCTCATCGTGTTGGTGGTGTCCACCGAGCGGCGAATGCTCGCGGCGACGGTGCGAGTCATCCCTGCGGTGACGTCGACGTCCGAGGTCGAGAGCTCGTACTCGAAGCCGCGACCGGCGATCACGCGATAGCGACCGACCGGGACGCGCACGTTCGCGCGGCCGTCCGTGGGAAACAGCACGAAGTTGCGCCCGTTGCCCGGCGTCGATTCGCCGTGCGAGCTCGGCAGGCTCGGCGCTGCTCCCATCACGGGCTGCACGATGATGCGCGACGGCACGGCCATCATGCGCTCGTCCGTCACCGTGATGTCCAAGTTGCCGAAGGACGGCAGGCGCAGCATCGCGCTGTTCGTCGCGACGGGAACGTCGACGGTCGGCGAGCTTCCATCGCCCTCGCGCCACGCGACGAGGTGCACGGCCTGATCGCCCGGGACGTGGATCTCGAAGTTGCCCGAGGCGTTGACGGGGACGCGCGAGAAATAGCGCATTCCATCGGCGCTCGTCGCGTGCACGCGCGCCCCGGTCGCGGGGCTGCCCGAGCCGTCGAGCACCTGACCGGTGATCGTCCGCTGCGCGCGCATCTGCAGTCGCGCCATGGAAGACTGCAGGCCATCGACGCCGGGCCCTCCGACGACGACGCGCGCGAGGTGCCGACGAAACTGCGAGCACGCGTCGATCGCGAACGTGGGCGCAGAGAACCCGTCGAAGCCCGAGACGCTGATGAAGTGCTGCACGGGACCGTTGGGGTCGATCCACGCGTAGGACGCGCCCGAGTCGTTGATGAAGCCGATCCACGGTTGCCGCGGCGTCGCGTCCGGCGTGGTCGAGAAGCCCACGTCCTGAAAGAACAGCGGCATGCGATAGCGCTGAAAGAACCCGTGCAGCGAGAGCGGGACGTTGACCGGCCCCACGCGCGTGTTGTTGATGAGCAGAAACACGTCGACGTACTCAGCGCCGGGCGCCAGGACGTACTCGAACGCCGCGCGATAGTTCGCGAAGTTCTGCGGCGCGAGCACCCGCGCGAACTCGTCGATGAAGGGGATCGCGGTGGTGGTTCCCACGGCGCGCACGACCGCGGGCATTCCGTCGCGGCCGTCGTTGATGACGCTCACGCTGTCGGGGTTGAGCGTGAAGCGGCCGAGCGTGGTGATCGCCTCGTTGAAGTCCGCGCCGCGGACGAAGTTGCGGTTCTCGACGAGCGAGAGGCCGACGATCTTTCCGCCGAACGGGTCGTAGCCAGCGGCGGGGCGCGCGCCCTCGATCACGACGGCGATCTTGTCGTTGGCGAGCACGAAATCACCGGCGCGCCACTCGGCCAGGCCCGTCACGTTCTGCGGCAATTGCGCAGCGGTGAGCGTCCCTGCGGTGGCGCGGTTGGGCATGATCTGCATCGGGTCGTACGCCGGCGCAGTTCCCATCGCGATCGTAGGAAGCTCGGGACAGCTCGTCGCGGGCACGTCGTCCGTCCCCGTCTCGGCCACAGCGCTATCGTTGTCGCCACCGGCCTCGGCGCTCGCGTCCATCCCGCCATCCGGTCGGGGCGGATCCGTGCCACAGTTCGAAGCAAGAGCGAGGGACGCAGCGAGCGTCCAGAAGAGTCCGGTGTTTCGCATGCGCAGAGTCTACACAGACGTCACCTCGTTGTGTCGCGATCGTCACGCTCGTGTGCGTCGCGCGGTCGATCGAGCGCTGCGCGCGATCGCCGTCGGCGCGGTCGCGTCGGTCGTTTTGTTCGCCGCCAATGCCCCTGCCTCGATCGAAGAGCAGCGCGCGAGGCTCCCTCCACCGGCGCGCTGCGACGACCCCGTCGAGGGCGAGTGGCGCGGAAAGAAATGGGAAGACCGCTGGGGCAACTGGTTCGCCGTCGTGCTCGACGTGCACCGCGCCGCGCCGGGCTCCAACGTCCTCACTGGCCGCATCCTCGTGCGCCTTTGGTACGCGACGGCGCAAGACGTCGAGCCGCCCCCGTGCTCTCCGCGCGTTCGCAGGGACTACTCTGTTGAAATGCCCGCGACCGGATCGATCGAAGGCAACGCCATCCGCTTTGGCGCGAGCACCTATCGCATCTCTGCCGTGCACTGCGGCTCGGTCGAGCACTACAACCCGGACAACTTCAGCGGCGTGATCGACCCCAGTATTCAAGAGTTTCAGAGCGTGAACAACGACGGCGGCCGCGCGGTGAACGACCCGATGGTGTTTCGCCGCGTGCGCTGCTTCGACCCGGGACAGCCCGGACAGCGCGCGATGCCCGCGGTGGTCGTCGCTCCGCCGCTCATGCCGCCGAGCCGAACGCGCGGCTGCTCGCGCGGCGGTCCTGTGGGGCGATGAGCGCTCAGCGCCCGCTCGTGTCGTAGAGGGCGACCAGCTCGCGGGGGTGCTCGATGAACACGGTCGCGCCCGAGCTCGAGAGCTCTTCGCGCCCACGAAATCCCCAGAGGACCGCGACGCACGGCATCCCCGCGTTGCGCGCGGTGCGCACGTCCGTGGGCGTGTCTCCGACGAACCAGCACTGCGACGGAGCGACGTCGACCGCGCGCGCGATCTCGAGGGCTTGCGTGGGGTCGGGCTTCTTGGTGCCGCCCGCGAGCTCTCCGCGGATGACCGCGAAGGGGATCGAAGCGAAGAGCGAGCGGACGATCTCGCCCGCGAGGTCGTCGGGCTTGTTGGTGAGAACGGACAGAGAAATCCCACGAGAAGCGAGCGCTTCGAGCATCGCGTGCGCGCCCTCGTACGGCGGCGCTTCGAGCTGCCGCGCGCGATAGCGGGGCTTGTACTCGGCGAGCAGCGCTTCGATTCGGTGCTGCTCGCTCGCGGGCAATACGCGCTCGGCGAGCACGCGCACGCCGTCGCCGACGAAGTGTTTGTAGGCCTCGATGGGATGCTCAGGGAGCGAGAGCGCGGCGAGCGCTTCGTTCATCGCGGTGGCGATGGAGGCGAGCGAGTCGAGGAGCGTTCCGTCGAGGTCGAAGAGGATGGCGTGGGGTCGTGAGAGCATTCGATGGCACCGGGACTGCGCGATGGTAGCGTCGCGCTCGATGAGCAAGCTCGATTCGTTCTTCAGTGCATCAAAGGTGGACATCGAGGCAATGGCGAAGGCGCTCGACGCGATGAGCGAAGCCGAGCGCCTCGACGCGGCGCTGGCGCTCAGCGCGAAGCAGCAAGCGCGGTTGTTCGACGCGGCCAGGGGCTTCAAGAAGATCTCGATCGACGACTTCGTGGCGCCCGCGAAGGGAGAGCTTTCGCAAGTGATTCACTACGGGCGCAACTCGCTCCCGGTGTTCACGACGTTTCAGAAGCGCTTCTGCCGCGCGCCCAAGGACACGGCGCCGAACGAGCTGTGGGGCTACAACGAGCAGACGTTCAAGAGCTTCACGGGCCCGGGCTACTTCGTCGCGTACAACATCGACGAGGGCGAGGTGAACATCGACTACACGCGCGTCCCGCCGAAGGGCGCGGACGGCTGGCCCGCGGTGCTCCCCAACAGCGCGCGCCTCTCGCGCTTCATCTACAACGGAACGCAGGATCGCATGCGCGGCGTCAGCGCTCACGTCACGATCGGCCGCGCCTCTCGCGCGGGCAAGGACATGGACAACTGGTTCGTCCTCGTGCGCGAGGGTTGAGCGCTCAGCCGCGGGCGCCGAGGGCGACCAGCGTGGTGGCGAGCGCCATGGTCCCGAGCTCGATCGCGCGCAGCTGCTTCTTGTCGAGCCAGCGCCGCAGGGCGTGACCGAGCGAGTTGCCCACGAGCAGCGCGAGGAGCATCGCGGTCGCGAGCGGAAGCGCCGAGCGCGTCAGCGATCCGCCTGCAAAATACCCGACCATTCGACCGCCGTTGAGCGCGAGCGCGAGCAGCTGCGTCGTCCCGATGAACGCCTCGCCCTCGAGCCCCGCGGACACGAGCAGCGGAGAGAGCAAGAGCCCGGCGCCGCCCGAGCACGCTCCGAACGCTCCGATCGCCGCGCCTGCAGGGGCGAACCACGCTGGGCGCACGCGAAAGGTCAGCCACCCGGCGGCCTTCGCGAGGGCGATGGCCGTGGCGAGCACGAGCAGCGCGCGCAACACACCGGTCGGCGCGCGGACCGCGAGCATCCCCACGAGGGCGCTCGCGACGACCATGGGCGCGAACATCCGTCGCACGATCGCGCGGTCGATCTCGCGCCGAAACACCCACGCGCGGTGAACGTTGGCCACGGCGAGCCCGGGCGCCGTGAGCACGAGCGCCTCTTTGGGCCCGACCGCCGCCGAGAGCGCGAGCAGCGCCACGAGCCCTCCGCCCTGCCCCGCGAGCGTCGAGAGAACTCCCGCGCCTACGCCGCACACGACGACCAACTCGGTCAGCGCCAGATCCGTCATGGCGAGACGGTGGGGTCCGAGCGGTCATAGGTCGAATGAATGTTTCGATCGAATGTCATAACTTTCAGTGATGCTCGATCTGTTTCGGTACTTTCTGCTCGTGTGCGAAGAGCGGTCGATCACGAAGGCCGCGCGGCGCGCGCACGTGACGCAGCCCGCGATGTCTTCGGCGATGGCGAGGCTCGAGGAGGACTTGGGCGTCGCGCTGTTGCATCGAGACCGCGGCGGAGTCGCTCCCACAGCGGCGGGCGAGGCGTTGATCCCTCGAGCCAAAGCGGTGCTCGCCTCCGTCGAGGACGCGCGGCGCGCGGTCGAAGAGGTGCGCGATCTTCGGACGGGGCGGGTGCGCGTCGGCGGGGGCGCGACGGTGTGCGCGTACTATCTTCCGCCGGTGCTCGCCGCGTATCGAGCGCAGCATCCGTCAGTGAAATTGCTGGTGCGCGAAGGGACCAGCGACGGCACGCGCGAGGCGGTGCTCGCCGGAGAGCTCGACCTCGGGATCATCACCGCGGAGCACGGCGAGTTCTGGCGCGACGACGAGATGATCTTGGTGGCGGCGCCGGACGCAGACGTCAGGCGCGCGCCGATGGTGACGTTTCCGAAGGGGGCGACGATCCGGGACGCGGTGGACCGGCACTTTCCGAGCAACGAGATCGTGATGGAGCTCTCGGGGATCGCCTCGGTGATCGAGCACGCGGTGCAGGGCTTGGGCGTGGCGCTGGTCTCGCGGGTGTCGGTCGAGGACGCGCTCGCGGACGGCTCGCTCATCGAAGTGAAGGACCCGCGCACGCCCATCGTGCGGCCGCTGAAGATCGTGCACCGAGGGCTCGAGCAGCTCTCGCCCGCAGCGGCGGCGCTGCGCAAGCTGCTGCTCGCCTCGCGCGCGGTGAAGCGTCGGAGGCACGGACGAAGAGGGTGATCGAGCGGGAGCGAGAAGAGGCATGCGCGCAGGGCGCGTTGCGAGCGCGCAGCGGCGCGTCGCTGTCGCGACGACGGACCGCGCTCACTCACTGCGCGAGTCCCTCGACGGCGTGACCGAGAGCGCCGTCGCGATCGCCACCGAGAGCGCGATCACCGCGATCGATCGCCGATCTCCGCACAGCTCGAGCACACCCCAGCCCGCCACGGCGCTCAGCGAGGCGCTCACGAAGCCGAGCATTCGCCCGGTGAGCTCGGCGCGCACGAGCGCCCACGCGACGAAGGCGTCCCACACAGACCACACGATGAGCGCGATCGCCGCGGCGAAATAGAGCTCGATCGGCTCGCCCGCCCGCGCGAACAGCAGCGCTGCGATGGCCACGCGAGCGAGCGCGCTCAGCGCGAAGACCGCCGCGAGCGCGCGAAACACTCCCCGCGCGACAGCGCTCGATCGGCCGCTCGGCACAGCGCTCACTCGCCGCTCGCCGAGGCGGGAGGCTCGGTGTTGCCCGTGACCACGAGCAAGACCGCGATCGCGACGCAGCCGCCCATCACCCACTTGAGCATCGGGTCCGAGACGTTGGCCGAGAGCAGCGCCGTCAGCGCGAAATGCAGCGCCACCGAGACGAACGCGAGGTAGCGAGCCCACTTTTTCGCGAGCAAGAGCGCCACCGACGTCAGCCCGTCGTACACGCCCCAGCCGCCCAGGACCAGCGCCGCGACGTGCGCCACCTCCTCCCATCGACCGGTCTCTTGCCACAGCAAGATCGCGAGGTAGATGCGCAGCCCCGACCACGCGAGCAGCGCGAGTCCGAGCAACCGAAGCACGAGTCGAGACACGAACGGGCTCAGCATGGCGTCGCTGCGAATGCTACTGCATGCGCGAGCGTCGAGCAGCGCTGAGATCGCGCGCAATCCGCGACCCGAACATCGCAGAACTTGCAGCGCCCCGCCGCTCGGCACCCTGAACAATCCCGGGGCGAATGCGCTTGGCGCGCGCGCTGCACTGCGGTCTGCTTTGCACCAGTATTCAACGAGAGGACGAGCTCAACGTGAGTGACGGGAGCGCGGCATCGGCGGTCTCGCAGCGTTTTCGCGCGGCGATCGACCGCTTCGTCAGCGAGGGGCTGCTCGTGCGGCCCGGCGAAGGGAGGAGGACAGCGCTGCTGTTCGCGCAGCTGCTGCTCTCGTCAGCGGTGTTCACGCTCGGCAGGACCGTGCGCGACACGCTGTTTTTGAGCCGCTTTTCGATCAAGGCGCTGCCGTGGATGTTCGTCTTGTACGGGGTCGCCTCGGCGCTCACGGTGGTCGCGTACTCGCGCGTCGCAGACAAGCTGCCGCGCTCGAAGATGATCGTCTCGTGGTGCGCGCTCGGAGCGTCGACGTACCTGGGCGTCTGGATCGCGGCAAAGACGCACTTGATCTGGATTTATCCAGTCTTTTACGTCTGGAGCGAGGTCTTCGCGAACCTGCTCATCTCGCAGTTCTGGACGCTCGCCAACGACCTGCACGACCCGCGATCGGCCAAGCGTCTGTTCGCGACGATCGGCGCCGCGCGGGTGCTCGGGGTGATCTTGGTCGGGCTGGCGGCGGGCGTCATCGTGCGCGCCATCGGGACGCAGCAGCTCTTGTTCGTGCTGATCGCGATGCTCGCGCTCATCGCGGCGCTCGCCGTGCGCCTGGGAAACGAGCCGCGTCCCGCCAGCGCCCCGACGCGCCCGCGAAAGGCGCCGCGGCGGCCCAAGGCCGCGCCGTCGGTCCTGAAGGACCAGTACGTGAGGGCGATCGCGGCGATGTTCTTCCTGACGTTCTCGGCGCTCACGATCGGCGACTACCAGTTCAAAGCGATCGCGAGAGAGACGTATCGAGAGGACGCGCTCGCGCAGTTTTTCAGCTTGTTCTACGCGGGCGCCGGGACCATCTCGTTTCTGTTTCAGATCATCGTGACGCCGCGGCTGCTCGCGCGGTTCGGCGTCGGGCTCGGGATGACCGTGATGCCCGCGGTGTTCGGCGCCGCGAGCGCGACGCTGCTCGGCGTGCCCGCGCTCGCCGTCGCGACGGTGATGAAGTTCGCGGACAACGGCTTTCAGTACACGATCCACGAGAGCACCGTGCAGGCGCTGTACGGGCCGTTCGCGCCCGAGCTCAAGGTCCGTACGCGCGCGTTTCTCGACGCCGTGATCAAGCCCATGGCCTACGCGCTCGGCGGCGTCGCGCTCTTGCTCTTCGCCCAGCCGCTCGGAAAGATCTACCTCTCGATCGTCAGCGTCGCGCTCGTCGCCGGATGGCTCGCGGTCATCCCCACCGTTCGCCGGCGCTACCTCGCGCAGCTCGAGAAGACCCTGCACGTGGGCCGCCTCAGCGAAGACAACGAACGCGGCGTCGACGACCCGCTCGCGCGCAAGGTGCTCGTCAACGCCTTGTCCAACAGCGACCCGCGCGTGGTGCTCGCGGCGCTCGACGCCCTCGGCGACAGCGCGGACCCCGCGGTGCTCGCCGCGTACGAGACGCTCTGCGCGCACCCAGACGCCGCCGTCCGCGTCGCGGCCCTCGAGCGGCTCGGCCCCTTCGCCAGGGCCACCAAGAGCAAGAGCGACGACGTCGCCATCGAGCGCGCCCTGTCCGACAACGAGCCGCACGTTCGCGCAGCCGCCGCGCACGCGCACGCCCTGGCGCGCGGCGACGACGCCGTCGACGCCCTCGCCCCGCTGCTCGACGACCCCGATCGCAACGTTCGCACGCGCACCACCGCCGCGCTGCTCAGCCACGGCGGGCTCGAAGGCGCGCTCAGCGCCGGAGCGCGCGTGCAAAAGCTCATCGGCTCGGGCTCGTCCGACGATCGCGCGGACGCCGCGAGCGTCCTGGGCGAGGTCGGCCCGTCGGGCTCGCGTCGACTCGTGAAGCTGCTCGAGGACAGCGATCACCACGTGGTTCACGCCGCGCTCGTCGCCGCGCAGACCGCGGCGGACCCGCGGCTCATCGACCCGCTCTGCGCGCTGCTGACCAAGGCGGCGACGCGACGCGAGGCCGCGACGGCGCTCTCGGCGATCGGCGTCGCCGTGGTTGCGAAGCTCTCGCAGATGCTGCTCGACGAGAAGACCGACCGAGCGACGCGGCTGTTGATCCCGAGGATCCTGCGCGACGTTCGGACGATCGAGAGCTATCAAGCGCTCGACCGCGCGCGCAACGACCGCGACTCGCACCTGCGGCTGCGGGTGTTCTCTGCGCTCTCGAAGCTGCGGATCACGCTCAGGCTCCCGCCGGTCTCGCTCGATGACATTCAAGCGTTGGTCTTGCGCGAGGTGCGAGAGTCGCTGCGCCTTCAGGCCGCGTGGGAGTCGGTGCGCGCGACGGTCACGACGCCGCTGCTCGAAGAAGAGATGAAGTTTCGCGAGGTGCGGAGCGTGCGGCGCATGCTGCGGATCTTGGAGCTCAGGTTTCCGCCGGACACGATGAAGCTCGTGCGCGACCGCATCGAGGACCCGTCGCGGCGCGCGACGGCGATCGAGCTGCTCGACAGCTCCATCGATCCGCCGCTCAGACCGCTGGTGATCCCGTTCTTCGACGACGTCGCGATCAAAGAGAAGTGCGAGCGGCTCGGGGTGAAGGACGTCCCGACGCTCGAAGAGTTCTCCCGCGCGCAGTGCGAGCACGCCAACCCGTACGTCACGACGCTGTGGCTCGACGCGCTCGACCGCGCCAAGCACCCGCTCGCGAAATCCGAGGCTGAACGCGCGCGAAACTGCGCGGACCCGATGGTGCGCGAGGCCGCCGAGCGCGTGCTCGCCGAAGCGAAAGACCGCAAGACCATGACCTACTCGACGATCGAGAAGCTGCTCGTTCTCAGGACCGCGTCGATCTTCGAACGCCTGCGCGCAGAAGACCTCGCCCCGCTCGCGCGCGTGGCCGAAGTCGAAGAGTTCGCGCCGGACGAGGTCGTCTTCGCCGAAGGTGATCCCGGCGACGCGCTCTACGTCGTCGCGCACGGACACGTCGGCATCTCGCACGACGGAAAGCGCCTGGCCACCCTGCAGCCCGGCGACGCGTTCGGCGAGATGGCCGTGCTCGACGAGGCCCCGCGCAGCGCTGCGGCGACGGCGCTCGAAGCAACCACGCTGCTGCGCATCGGCAGCGACGAGTTCTACGAGGTCTTGCGCGAGCAGAGCGAGATCGCCGAGGGAGTGATCCGCATGCTCAGCCGACGCCTCCGCGAGGCCAACGAGACCCGCGCGCAGGGCGAGCGGTCGAGCGAAGTGCTCCCGTCGCGCCCGCCGCCAGCGAAGTGAGCGCGGACGCCGCTCAGAACCGTCGCGAACGCGTGAGGGCGATCGCGGCGAACGCGACGAACCACAGCACCGACGCCGCGGTGATCTTCTTGCGCGCGCGCTCGTCGAGCGCCTCGGGCTCGTCCTTCACGAGCGGCGCGAGCACGAGCAAGGCGAGGCTCATCGCCGCGGCGACCCAGTAGCCGAAGGCCATCCGGCGCGGGGCCCAGATGAGCACGGTCGAGGCCGTGGTGAGCGCGAGCATGATGCGATTGGCGATCGGGGCGCGGTCGCTCCCTTTGGCAGAGAGGGCCCAGCCCGCGACGAGCGCCGCAGGGGCGAAGGTGAGCGCGCGCACGGCGTAGGTGGCCCACCCCGCGTACGAGCGAATCACCCTGGGAATGTCCTGATAGAATGGCCCTGCTCCGTCCTGCGGCCGCGGCGGGAGCGCGTCGCCGAAGGTCACGATCGCGAACGAGGCCATCGCGAAGAAGCTCAGGGACGCGACGCTCATGCGAGGCCACACGCGCGGCGCGGTCTCGCGCGACGCGACGGCCACCAACATGAGCAGCGGGATGGCCATGTGCAGCGCGAGCGCGCGATCGGACCAGTCCGAGTGAGCGACCCAGCCCGCGATCCACTGGATCGGCGAGCTGCGACGGTCCCAAGGCATCCCAGTGGCGAACAAGAACCCGAACGAGCAGAGCAGAAACCACCGGCGAATCCCGGTCGGAATCGCCGCAGGAGCCGCCGCGTCACCGCCCTTGGTGACGGCGCGATCGCCGCTCGACTCGCTCGTCTCTTCTTTGCTCGGGGCGCGTGCTTTCTTCTTCTTCGATCCGCTCATTCGTCATCGCGCGCACGGTACCGTGATCTGCCCCTGCCCACGGTTTCGCAACCACCGTCGCGTCTCTTCGACGACGAGATACTCCCCGCGGTGGCATCGCGCCAGAAAGTACGCGCGGATGATGGGGATCGACGGAGAGAGCGGGACCTTGAGCGCGGCGTACACCTCGTCGTTGGCCCGCTCGTTGGCGCAGCCATCCTCGCCGCACCAGCGCGAGGTGGGCAGGTCTTCGCTGTACAAATGATGGGAGAAATACGCGGGATACAGCCCCACGTGCCAGAGCAGCGGCGCGAGCGCGAGCCAGGCGCACACCGCGAGCGCGAGCGGATGGCTCTGCCGCGCGGTCTCGCGGAGGGACTCTTTGCGAAACGGCCAGAGGAGAAAGGGAGCGAGCAGGGCGAGGCCCGCGTTCCAGGGCCAGACGGCCTCGTTCCATTTGTGTCCCCAGGGGCCGAGGTCGAAGAGGATTCCGACGTGCAAGAGGACGGCGCCGAGCGCCGCGAGCCGCCGCGTCCACGGGAGCAACACGAGCAGGCCGAGCGTCATTTCACCGCCCGCGATCACCCACGGAAACCACTTCGTGACCATCGCCGTCGGCGTCCGAGTGAGCGCGCTCAACAGCCACGGCGCGGTGCCCGTAAACCACCCGGGCGAGAGCAGCTTGTTCAGCCCCGCGTAAAACCACAGCGCCGCGAGCGCCACGCGCGCGATCACCCAGCCGCGAGCGCCGAAGCTCGTCCCGAGCAAGATGATCGCGAAGCAAAAGGGCGACGGCTGCACGCGGTTCAAATCCGCGGCGATCGCCAGCGCGAACACCAGCGCGTGCGCGATCGAGCCGACGCGGGCGAACGGGATCGAGACCAGCGCCGTCGCGATCAACGCGTGACCAAACGGAACCGCCATCGCAGGGCCGATCGGCAACATCGGAGGCTCGAGCCGGACGCTCCAGAGCTTCCACGTCACGAGGACCGTCGCGCACTGCGCGAGCGCGGCGATCGCGCGCGCGGCGTGCACGGGAGCCTCGGGGAGCGCGACCCAGCGTCGTAGATCGACCACGCGAAAG
Organism: Polyangiales bacterium; assembly: GCA_046351515.1. Lineage (GTDB taxonomy): Bacteria > Myxococcota_A > Polyangia > Polyangiales. The sequence goes on along the minus strand of JAXLYJ010000004.1, from coordinate 347,855 downwards.
TGATACAACGCGGGTTCTGCGATGCCGAAGCGAGACCGATATCTATTCGTCTGCACCAACCGACGCCCCGACGGAAACCCCAAGGGCTCTTGCGCTCAATCGGGCAGCGAAGAGCTGCTCGTCGCGATGAAGTCCGCCTTCGTCGCAAAGAAGCTGCACGTCGTCGCGCGCCCCTGCGGGTCGGCGTGCTTGGACGTGTGCTGGGAGGGGCCCGTCGTCGCGGTCATGCCCGACAACGTGTTTCTCGGACGCGTGAGCAAGGACGACATCCCCGCGATCGTCGAGGCCATCAGCACGCCGGGGATGTCCGTCGCGACGCACCCCGCGCTCTCGGCGAAGGTGCTGCAAGCGCACCAGTTCGACGACCCCGCGCTCGTGCAGCTGGGCGCGAAGAAGGGCAGTTGAAATGTTGGGCGTGACCTTTCGCGAGACGCTCGACGGAAGCTGGCACAAGCCGAGCGCGCCCGCCGACGAGAAGCGCTGCTCGGTCAGCGTGACCGTGGTGATCCCGCGCGTGACCGAGCTGCTCGGCAACACGGTCGCCGAGATCTCTGGTCGAGTGACGCTCGAGGGGCTCGCGACGGATCGCGAGTTCAAAGGGACGCTCGGCATCGGGGCGATCGTGCGAGAGCGACGCGTTCCGTACGCGTTCAGCTTCATCGCGGACGACGGCGGCGCCTACCGCTTCGACGGAGCCAAAGAGGTCAACGTGCTCGGGCTGCCGCGGTCGATGACGACGCTCGGCGCGTACGTGTTCGACGCGCAGGGCGAAGAGGTGGGACGCGTGATCCTGCGCGCGGATCTGCGCGAAGAAGTCCTGCGATTTCTCACGACGTTTCGCCCCGTCCTCGGGGGACGCTCGTGACGCGATCGCCGTGGGTCTCGGTCACCATCGCCCTTCTCTCTCAAGCGTGCGCCCCCCGAACGAGCGCCTCTTCGAGCGGCGCAAACAGCGTCACGAGCGCGGCTTCGAGCGGCGCCGAGCAACCCACGCGCGCGGAGGGCAGCGCGACGGACCGCGCGCTCATCGCGCTTCGTGACGGCGCGCGCAGGGGCGAGGCCGCGGTGTTGCGCGCGTGGTCGATCGAGCTCGGTCGCGGCGGGGCGACAGAGATCAACGGCGATCGCGCAGAAGACGAGCGCGTGGTGACCGCAGAGATCGCCGTGTCCGACGCGAGCGCCGCGCTGCTGGTGCTCAAGACGTCCTGCGGAAACGTGCAGATCGTCGGCCTCGTTCGCGAGGGCGAGCAGTGGAGCGCGAGGCAGTCGCAGCCGCTGGTTCCGCACGCGATCGTGGGCAGCTGCGTGCGCTCGACGGTGCTCGCGCAGCCGGTCGCGCTGCGAGCAGACCCCGCGCGCGAAGCGGCGATCGGCGTTCGCTGGGAGGACGCGATGGGCGACGAAGTGCACGGGCCGCACCTGTGGGTGGTCGGCCTCGACGCGCAGCGCGGATTCTCGGTCCTGCTCGAGCGCGCCCCCTTCGGCGGAACCGATGATCACACCGGCGCCACCACGGTCGGCTCGGTCGCGGTGATCGACGAGCTGCCCGCGCCCCGACCGCTGTTCGTCGAGATTCGCCCCGGCGCGCGCGGCACCGCGGGATCTGCCCCCAATCAACGCACCGTCCGTCGCTACGAGCTTCGCGGCGCGCGCATGGAGCTCGTCGACGAGCAGCGCAGCACCCTCGGCGACGGATCGACCCCGAAGTGACCCGCCGACCGAACGATCAACGACGCGGCGCGATCGACGAGCGACGGCGATAGCTCGAGGTGCCTTGGTCTGTTCCGTCCGAGCGCGTGTTGCGAACGCTGAGGACGTCGCCGCGACCGGTCCATCCCTGGGTCGTCATCGTCGTGTGCTGCCCCGCCGCGCGATACTGACAACGCCCTTCGTCGTCGCGCACCAGCTCGACCTCGCCGGGCGTAAACGTCACGTATCCGTCGGTCACGCTGAGCGTGTACGGCGAGGCGGTGACCCACCGACGAATCTGCCCGGTTTGATTGCAGCGATCCTGCTCGCTGTCTCCGTAGCGCGTCGTCGTCGTGCACTCTTCTCGCGCGTCGGTCGGTCCGCGAATCGTCAGGACGCACTCGCTCAACACCCACCCGTTGCCGTCTCGCTGCGTGCGCGTCGGCCCGTCCGCCCACACTCCGCGCAACCCGTCGAGCAGCGCGTCGTTGCTCGCGCTGTTGTCGAGCACGGGGTTGGCCACCGGAGGCGTCGGCTCGGTCGGAGGCACCACCGGCTGCGACGGGCTCGTCGGATCGCTCGGATTGTTGTTCGCGCTGTTGCTGTTCGCGGCGGTGTTGCTGTTGTCAGAGCCGCGCAACAGCGGCGCGTTCGACGCAGTGCTCGGAAGCGCAGGAACGGTCGGAGCAGGCGCGACCGGATCATTCACAAACGGCCCCACGATGGGCGATTGCGGCGCCGGCTGGCTCACCGAGCGCTGGTTCTGCTCGTCGGTGCGCGCGGGATCGCACGCGGCGATCGCGAGCACCGCGGCGGCGACGAGCGTCGAGCGACTGTCAGACTCGCGCTTCATCGGCGCCTCTGCCGCTGAGGAGCGTCGATCTCTTGAATTCGCTGCTGCGCCCTCGCTCGGTCGATCTCCCCGCGACCTGCGAGCGCCTGCTGGTACAGCTGGCGCGCAGAGCGACGATCGCCCTCGTCGAAGGCGATGTCCGCGCGCATGAGCAGCGCCGCGGCGTGCTGCGCGTCTTCGGACAGGATGCGATCGAGGTAGGCGCGAGCGAGCGTGTCGAGCCGCATGCGCCGCGCTTGTTCAGCGGCGCGCATGCGCGGGGCGGGGTCGTTGGGCAGAAGGTCGATCGCGCGGTTCCACTCGTCGAGCGACTCTTCGCCGCGATCGGTGCGGCCGAGCAGCTCGGCGAGCGCGGCGCGAGACTCGCCGTCGTTCGCCACCTGCTGAATCGCCGCGCGCAACGGAGCCTCGGCCTCTTGCAGACGGCCCGCGCGCAGATGCACGCGTCCGAGCCCCGACTGAGCGCCGGGCTGATTGGGGTTGAGCTGCGCGGCGCGAGCGAGCGCGCGCTGCGCGTCGTCGAGCGAGTTGCGCGCGAGGTGCAGCTCGCCGAGCGCGACGAGCGCGTCGGGCCAGTCGGGACGATCGTTGTTCGCGCGCTGAAGCAACGGGAGCGCGGCGTCGTTCTGCCGCATCCTTCGCAGCAGTCGACCGAGCGCGAGCGCGGCGACGGGGTCCTTGGGATCGGCGTCCACCGCGCGTTGAAACGCCTGTCGCGCGTCGTCCATCCGGTTGGCCGTCTCGAGGATCGCGCCCAACCCGAGGTGCGGCTCGGCTCGGTTCGGCAGCGCCGCGGCGGCCTCTCGATACGCAGCCTCGGCGTCGGTCATGCGGCCCGAGACGCGCATCGCGTCGGCGATCACGAGCTTGAGCTCAGCGTTGCCGCTCTCGATCCGTTGCGCCGCGGCGATCTCGCGCTCGGCCTGGCTCGGGCGCTGCCACACGAGGTGCGCGCGCGCCATGCACACGTGCCGCATCACGCCGGCGGGCATCGCGTTGCAGGCCGTTCGAGCCTCGCGAAAATTGCCCTGATCGAAGCGAACTCGCGCGATTTCGTAGAGGGCTTCAGCGCGGGTGGGGCCGCGCGACGCCGTGCGCAGCGCGCGCAGCGCGTCGTCGAAGTGACCCGCGCGGCGCAGGGCGCGGCCGAGGCGGAGCTGCGCGCTCGCGTCCGTGGCGGGAGCCGCTCGCAGCGCGGCGAGGTCAGACTCTTGCGCGTTGGCGCTGAGCGCAGCAGAAGAGATCGCCAGCGACAGAAAGAGCGCGGCGAACACAGGACGAGTGCGGCGGTGGCGCGTCACGGTGCGTGGATCCTCTCGAACGGTCGATCTTGTCGGCTGAGCGCCGACGCCCGTTGGTTATACGCCGATTCGCGCGGTTGCTTCGAAGGACGCTCGACGGTCGGGCAGAGATCGAAGCGCGGCGCCGCGCGTCCAAGCGCTGTGTCGGGCCTCGAAATGTCGGCGGGCGTGGGTTTGCGCGGACGATTCGGCGGGCGAAGAAGTTCCATGCTAGAAGTGAATTTGGCGGAGCAAAGAGGGCAACGATGAGTGCAGCGGCGGAGCCGAGTGAGGCGCAACACGAGCACGAGGCGGTCGAGGATCGATTCGCGCTCGTGGGAAGCGTTCTCGAGGGCAAGTACAACGTCGAGAAGGTGATCGCTGAGGGCGGGTTCGGCCTCGTGTACAAGGGCGTGCAGTCGAACCTCGGGCGATCCGTCGCGATCAAAGTGCTCAAGACGCCGCCCGAGCTCAACGCGCCCGCGGCCGCAGAATTTCAGCGCAAATTCAAAGAAGAAGCGACCGTCATCGCGCGCCACGGTCACCCGAACATCGTGCAGGTGATCGACTTCGGCGTCTCGCCGATGCCCTCGCGCGAGGTCGCTCCGTGGATGGTCCTCGAGTGGCTCCCGGGCCGCACGCTCGAGCAAGTGATGCTCGAGCGAAAGACCCCGTACACCCCGCGCGAGGCGCTCACCCTCATGCGGCCCGTGTTCGAAGCGCTCGCGTTTGTGCACGAGGCGGGCATCGCGCACCGCGACCTCAAGCCGGCGAACATCATGATCGTCGAGTCGGGCCGCGTGAAGCTCCCGAAGCTCATGGACTTCGGCATCGCGAAGCTCATGGACCCCAACGAGCAAGCAGGCAGCGGCGCGACGCGCACGCGGTCGTCGCAAAACGCGTTCTCGCCGCAGTACGCCTCGCCCGAGCAGCTCAGCGGCACGCGCACCGGTCCGTGGACCGACGTGCACGCGCTCGGGTTGATCCTCAGCGAAATGCTCACAGGCCAGCCCGCGATTCAAGCGGACGACATGACGCAGCTGTTCGTGCAAATCCTCGCCGAACGCCGCCCGACGCCCGCGAAGTACAGCGTCGACGTCGGCCCGTGGGAGCCGGTCCTTCAGCGCGCGCTCGCGATGAAGCCCGACGATCGCTTCAAGAACGCGATGGATTTTCTCATGGCGCTCGACGAGACGGTCCCCGCGACCGTCGGCGGATCGGCGCCCGAAATGACCGGCCAGCGCCCCGCTGTGACCGCCTCGCCCACAACGCTGCGACAGAGCGCGGTGGCCATTCCGCTCGTCACGCAAGCGCCCACGGAGAAGAAGAAGAGCTGGCTGCCGGCGGTCGCCATCATCGGCGTGCTCGCCCTCGCAGGCGGCGGATTCGCCGCGCTCAAGCTCCGCGGCGCAACGGCGAACACCGAGCCGCACTCGGCGACCACGGGCGTCGAGAACAACGGAGGCGCCACGGTGACCGATCCTCGCGCGACGCAGCCCGAGACGCAGCGCCCCGCCGGCAACGGCGCGGCACAGCAGAACACCGCTCCGTCGACTGCGGGCAACGGCACGGGCCATGGCGCGGCGGGCGCGCAAAACACGGGCACGCCCACGCAGACCGGAGCGCAGACGGGAGCGCAGCACGCGACCGGCACCACGCCGAACACGGGCCACACCACCACGGCGCAGAGCAACACCGCCGAGCCCGCCGGAGCCACGGACAACGCGCAGCTCACGCCCGCGCAACGCCGACAGCAGCGCATCGACCGACGCAACGAGCGACGCACCAACCTGGGCGTGCGTCGGCCCCCGCGCCAGCAAGAGGTCCCCGTCGAGTGACAGCACGCGCGCGCGCCGTCGCTCTCTCATGCGCGGCGAGCGCGGGTTTTATGCGGGTTTCTCTCGATGCGGGGCGGGACGAGATGGCCGCGCCGAGCCAGCGAGCGTGATGCCCTCCGAGCGTCGTGGCGCTCCGTGGAAGTTGCGCGAAGCCCGTCGAACGGGGCAGTAACACGGTCCGTTCGTCATGCTCGCGCGAGTTCCTCTTCTCGAAGGCGCCTCGATCGCAGCGCTGCTCTCGGCGCTCGCGGCGTTCGCGCACGCGCGCGAGGCGACCGCGTCCGGCGCGACGGCGGCGGCCATCGCCATCGCCACACCGATGATCGCCCGATGGATCGCGCGGCAGTCCACGCGCCCCGACGGGATCAAAGGCGTCCCGTCGCTCGCGATCGCCGGCAGCGCCATCGCCTCGAGCACGCTCGCGCTCGGCATCTTCGCGCCCTCGGGGTTTTGTCGCGTCCGCGCGCTCGGCGTCGGGCTCTCAGTGGGCTCGATCTTCGCGCTGCAAGCGCGGTCCGTGATGCTCCCTGGAGCGTGGATCGCCGCGGTATTCACCGGTCTCGCGGCGTTTGTCGGCGCGCTCGACCCGCGCAGCGCGCTCTCGGCGTTGCCCGTCGGGCTGCTCGCCGCCGCGCTGCTCGTCGGCGGCGCGCGACTGTTGATCGCGGCCTCGGCGGACGAGCGCACGCGGCGCACGTACGAGCTCTCGGGGCTCTTCGCGGCGACGTTTCTGCTCGCGATGGCGGGGGTGTACTCGGCGCACTCGTTTTCGCACTCGGTGGGCGCGCTCGGATCGCTGGCGCTCGCGATCGCGATGGCGTTCGCCCACACCGCGCTCGCGCCGCTCGAAGCCGTGCGCGTCGCGCGGATGACCGCGGCGCTCGCGGCGGGGATCGTCGCGGCCTCGCTCGTCACAGACCCGAGCGACGCGCTCGTGTGGCCCGTGAGCGTCGCCGCCCTGGTGACGATGGCGGTCGATCGATTGGGGCTCTCGCTCACGAGCGCGATGCCATCGGCTCGATTGGCCGCCGCGAGCCGCGCGGCGATCGAGGCGCTCGCGGGGCAAGAGTCGGTCGAAGACGTGGCGCGCGCGGCGCTCGACCCGCTGCGCGATCCCAAGGACGTGCGCGTGACGGGGGAGCTCTGGCTCATCGATGAGTGCAAGCGCGCGACGCTCGACGTCGCGGGGACCGTGCGTTGGTCGGACCTCGCGATCGAGTCCGAGCGCGCGCTGCTCTCGTGGCTGCGCGCGAGAGCAGAAGAGGTCGCGTTCGCCGACGCGATGCGCGAGCTGGCAGAAGAGCGCGCGGACGCGCCCGCGGTGCTCTCGGCGCTGCACGGGCGAGAGGCGTTTTGCGCGGTGGGCGGGTACGTGGGCGGGGTGTTGAGCACGGTGTTGTTCGTTCCGCGCGCGGGCAGGCGAGAGCCGCCGGCGTGGGAGGAGCGCGAGGCGCTGCGCGCGCTCGGTCGCAGGATCGCGTCCGCTGTGGAGTCTGCGCGGGCGCTCGAGTCGGCGCGGCGACGCGCAGCCGAGGCTGAAAAGGTCGCGCGAGACGCAGAAGAAGCGCGCAAGAACGCGGTCGAGCGCTGCGATCTGGCGGAGGGGCGCGTAGCGCGCGCGCCGAACATCGTGCGGCTCGCGGGGACGCTCGAGACCGTGTGGGTGGGCTACAGCGCTCCGATGCGCGCGCTCGATCAGCGGCTGCGCGGCTGCGCGAAGACGCGAGAGGTGCTCGCGATCGTGTGCGGCCAGGGAGGCCCACGCGAGTCGGTCCTGTGGCGATTGCACGGGTATTCAGCGGCCTCGCTCGCGCCGTGCGCGGCCATCGACGCCTCGCGCGTCCACCCCCGAGACGCCATCGCCGCGCTCTTCGGAACGTCCGCGCAAGGCGAAGGCGACTCGCGCGTCGAAGCGCAAGCGGGCGTGATCGAGCTCGCCGGCCAGGGGACGCTCGGGATCTTCGACGCGCAGGCGCTCGGCCCAGAGGCGCTCTCGGCGCTCGCCATCGCGCTGCGCGACGGCAGGGCCTCGCGCCTCGGCGCGAGCGAGAGCTACGCGATCCACGCGCGCGTGGTGCTGTTTCTTCGAGAGAACCCCGTGGCGAGCGGGCTGCCCGCAGAGCTGTGCGAGGCGCTCGGGCACGACTGGATCACGGTCCCGTCCCTCGCGGCGCGCAGCGAAGACATCGAAGCGCGCGTCCTGCTCGCGATCGATCGCGCGTGCAGGGCGCTCGGGCGCGAGCCGATCGGGATCGGCCGCGACGCGATGGAGGCGCTGCGCGCGTGGCCCTTTCCTGGAGACGATCGTGAGCTCGACGAGGCGATCGAGCGCGCGTCGATCACGGCCGTCGGGCGCATCACCGTCGAGGACTTGCCCTCGCCCATCGGTCGCTCGCGCGCATCGAGCAGCAACGCGCCCAAGCCGACGGCCGCGGCCGACGCCGAGACGTTCGACGCCCTCGAGCGACGCATCCTCGAGGCGGCCCTCGAGCGCGCTGGCGGCAACAAGAGCGAGGCCGCGAGGGCGCTCGGCCTCGCGCGCACCACCTTCCTCGACAAGCTGCGAAAGTACGGCCTTCGAGAGTAAGCGCTACTCGATCGCGTGCAATCGCTCGGGGGGAATCGCGTCGCCCGACACAAACGCCCGTCGAAGCCGCTCGATCGCGCGCGGATCGAAGCTGCGCCCGCAGCGCGCAAACGCCTCTTCGAGCAGCCGACGCTCTTCGCGAGCGAGCCTGCCGTCGATGATCGACGCGGTGGCGAGCATGCGCAGCGCGGCGGTCTGCTCGCCCTTCGAGAGCTTCTCGATCGAGCCGAGAAATCGCTGAGAATCATCGATCCCGTCGACCGCGCCCACCGAGAGCGCGCGCTGCGTGGTCTTGAGCAGCGCGACGAGGTTGGGGTGCAGGTCTTCGCTGCGCACCGCGGCGGCGCCGATCGCGCGCACGCAACATTGCTTGCAGTCATCGCTGAGCGACGGATCGCCGGCGACGATGGCCACGAATTCAACAGCGGCCGACGGGCCGAGCACGCGCAGCTTCGCCTCGCGCACGATGAGCCAGCACACCAGCGCGTCCCACACGGCGGTGACCGGGACCGCCACGAGCTCGAGCACGCTGCGCGTCGCGGCGCGGCCGAGCGCGCGACGGACGAGCGCCTTCGCGACGAACCCCGAGATCGTCACCTTGAGCTTGTAGAGCAAGCTCGCCACGAGCACGCGCGCCTTCGACGCCTCGCGCAGCGGGTCGACGCCGGGGACGGCGTTGGGAGGGTTGGGCGCCTCGAGCGCCGCGCGCGCCAGGGCCCACAGCGCGCTGGTCTGATCGTGTTCGAGCGCGGGGTCCGCGAGGTCCATCCCTGCGGCGAACGCGAGCTTCTGCACCGCGCGCAGGCCGTCCCAGTACAGGTAGGCGATCTCGAGCACGGACGCGACGATCGTGACGCCGGCGATGATCCCCCAGTAGCGCGCGGCCTCGCTGTGCGTGCTCGCGGGGCCGAGCGGGGTCATCACGATCGCGGGGATCGCGCAGACGAGGCCCGAGATCGCTCCGGCGGCGGCGGCGCTCGCGATGGCCGAGCGCTCGATCGCGCGCAGCTGCTGGCGCTCATCGGCGTTGAGCACGTGCAGCTCGTCTTGCGCGACGGCGCGCTTTTGCGCAGCGAGCGAGCGAAGAAAGCGCACCCCGGCTGCCTCGAGGCGCGAGGCGGAGGGCGGAGGTGATGGCGCAGAGGCGGGGTCCGTCGACACGGCGAGTCAGTCCGCGTTGTATCGCAGAGCGGCAGGATTGTTCGTGCAGAATGCCGAGTACCATGGCGCCGTGCACACGCCGGTCGCTGACACCGAGGCCGAGGTCGCGCCGCTGCTCGTTCGGTGGAGCGCGCGCTTCAAAGACCCCGAGCTCGAAGAGGAGTTTCTTCGAGAGTATCTGCGGTCGATCCTCGGGCCGTTCGTGCGGCTCGCGCTCGGGCTCGGAGCGCTGACGTTTACGACGTACGGGCTGCACGACTGGGTGGTGCTCTCTCAGCCTGCGAGCGCGTGGGGAGTTCGTTTTGGAGCGATCGTTCCTGCGCTGTGCGCGTGTTGGGCGCTGACGTTTACCAGGGCGTTCAACCGCCGTTGGCACCAGTGGATCTTGCTCGCGTACGGCGTCGCCGCGACGCTCGGCGTGCTCTGGATCGCCGCGATCAGCGCCGAGCAGCCGTCGATCCTGTACGCCGGTTTCGCCGCGCTCTTCGTCACGATCGGGCCGCTCATCGCGCGGCTCGACGTCGCTCGACAGGCGCTCTACACCGTGCTCTCTGCGCTCTTTCTCTTGGCGTTCGAGTGGCGCTTCGCGCGCTCGGCGCGGACCATCAACCTCGCGCAGCTCTGGACCCTGGTCGCGATGGGCTCGCTCGGAACGCTGCTCGCCTGGCTCAACGAGAAGCAGGCCCGCGTGGCGTTCATCGCGCGAAAGACCATCCGTGCGCAGGCCGAAGAGATCGAGCGCGAGCGCGCGCGGTCCGAGGCGCTCTTGCGCAACGTGCTCCCCGACAAGGTCGCGCGACGCTTGAAGGACGGCGAGTCGGTGATCGCCGACGGATACGACGAGGCGACGGTGCTCTTCGCGGACATCGTCGGCTTCACGCCGCTCTCCGCGAAGCTCACGCCGCACGCGCTGGTCGCGCGGCTCAACGAAGTGTTCACGGGCTTCGACGCGAAGTGCGCCGAGCTCGGGCTCGAGAAGATCAAGACCATCGGCGACGCGTACATGGTCGTCGGCGGCGTCCCCGAGCGGCGCAGCGATCACGCGGTGGCCGTGGTGAAGATGGCGCTCGCGATGCGCGAGGTGCTCGCGGAGCAGCGCGAACGACACGGCGATTCGCTGGACGTCCGCATCGGCGTGCACTCGGGCCCCGTCGTCGCAGGCGTGATCGGGACGCGCAAGTTCGCCTTCGACGTGTGGGGCGACACCGTCAACACCGCGAGCCGAATGGAGTCCCACGCGCGCCCCGGCCACGTGCAGATCAGCGATCGCACACGCGAGCTCGTCGAAGAGCACTTCGCCCTCGAGGACCGCGGGACCATCGACGTGAAGGGCAAAGGCGCGATGCGAACGTGGTTCGTCTTGGGCGAAAAGCGCTGAGCCAAACCGCGCGATCGTCTGCGGACGCCAACGCCCCCGTCGCGACGTGAGCGCTGTGGTCGACGGGTAGCTGCACAAAAGAGCACTTCGCGGCGCAATCGATGAGCGGAGTCGTGTCGCGAAAGGTGGCGCGCGCGCGAGGGCGTGTATCCTGCGCAGCCGCAATGAGGACTCGTTTTCGATGGAAGCAGCTCGCGCCGGCGGCGGCGGGGCTCGCGCTGTGGATCGCTCCGACCGTGACGTTCGCGCAAGAGGCGTCGACGGTGGCGGCCTCGGCGCAGACCGAAGCAGAAGCGGCGATCGCGCACGGCGTCGCGCTGCGACAAGCGGGCAACGACGACGAGGCGCTCGCTGAGTTTCGCCGCGCCGATCAGCTCGCGCCGTCGCCCAGAACGAAGGCCCAGATCGCGCTCGCTGAACAAGCGCTCGGGCAGTGGGTGGCCGCAGAGCGAGACCTGCGCGCGGCGCTCGCGAGCGCAGAGGACCCGTGGATTCAGCGCAACCGCGAGGCGCTCAACGCTGCGCTCGTGCAGATCGCCGGTCGACTGGGGTGGCTCGAGGTGCGCTCGAGCGCGCCGGGCGCCGAGCTGTACATCAACGAAGAGCGCGTCGCCGCGCTGCCGCTCAGCGAACCCGTTCGACTGCCCGTCGGGACGGCATCGCTCGAAGTGCGCGCCCCTGGCTACACGAGCCAGCGCAGGAGCGTCGAGGTGACCGCGGGCGGGCGCGTGCGCGAGGTGTTCACGCTCGCGGCAGCGCGCAACGAGAACACTGAAAACCGCGGGCAACCCAGCGGCGAAACGACGAGCGGCGCGACGAGCGACGCCCCCCTCGCGCGCGGCGCGCAGGGCGCGAGCGTCCCGGTCGGGCCCATCGTGGTGATGGGCGTGGGTGTGGTGAGCCTCGGGCTCTCGGGGATGTTCGCGGCGCTTCGTGGTGGCGCGTTCGGCGCGTGTCCGTACGACGCGGCGACGGACACGCTGCGATGCAACGGAGCGGACGCGGTGCGCCGCGCGCAAGCGGGCGTGGGCTACACGACGGGCGTCAACGTGACGTTGATCGGCGGCGCGGTGGTGCTCGCGGGAGGAGGCGCATGGCTGGTCGCGTCGCTGCTGGCGCGACCGACCGAGCGCGCGCCGCGAGCGATGGTCGTCCCGACAGCGGGGACGGACGGAGCGTCGCTCAACGTGGTCGGGAGGTTCTGAACGATGCGATCATGGCTTGGAATTTCACTATCCGTTTGCGTTCTGTCCGGCTGCGCGTTTCCGAAGATCATCGACGTGAGCGCCGACGGATCGAGCGACGGCGCCCCGAGCGACGCGCAAGCGATGGACGCGCCCGCGGACAGCCCGACGGGCCCCGACGTCGCAACGCCCGAAGCGAGCGCGGACGCGTGCGTCTCGACGGGCGTCGAAGTGTGTGATGGCCGCGACAACGACTGCGACGGAACGATCGACGACGTCGACCCCGCCGACCTCGCGACCAACACCCAGCACTGCGGACGATGCGGCAACGACTGCGGTGCGCTGCAGTGCAGCCGCGGCGTGTGCACGCAGTTTTCGACGACGGGCGCAGACGGACCGTTCAATCCCCCCGCGGGCATGACCACGACGCTGACGCCGCGCGTGTATCAGTTTACGACCATCAACATCCCCGCAGGCGCGGTGGTTCGCATCTCGAACGGCGACGGACGGCTCGAGCTGCGCGCCACGGACGCGGTCAACATCGAGGGCGAAATCGATCTCGCCGGCGGAAACGGCGGCAACTCCGAGGGCGTCGGATCGACCGCGCTCACGTGCAACAACTCCGCGCACGCGGGCGGTCCGCGCGGCGGCAACGCCGGACTCGGACGAGACACCGCGGGCATCGTCGACGGCTGCATCGCGATGAACGCCTCGATCGGCAACAGCTCGGAGCCCTCTGCCAACGGCGCCGCCGGCACGCGCACGGCGCACATGGGATCGTGCACAGGACAGGGCGGACGCAACGGCGGCGGCAACGCAGGCGGGCGGCGCGGCTCGGGCGGCGGTGGCGGAGGCGGAGCCGGTGGTGGCGGCGGTGGCGGCGCGTTCTTCACGCTGACGGGAACCGATCAGCAGCTCGCCACCGGCGGCGCTGGCGGCACGCTGGGCATGTCCGCGATCAGCCTCGGCGGCGTCGCTTCGTGCATGGGCGCGATGTGCTCGGTCACGGGCGGCGGCGTCGGCGAAGCGATGTTGGGCGCGACCCGCGGATCGGCGGGGATGGTCATGGTCACCGGCGCAGGCTCCGCAGCGGCGAGCGGAGGCGGCGGCGCGACCATGGGCGCCGACGCAGCGCGCGACCTCGCGGTGTTCAACCTCGCCCCTGGCTCTTCGGGCGGCGCGGGCGGCGGAGGCGGCGATCCCTGCGTGGCCTACGGCTATTCGTATGGCGTGGGTGGCGGCGGCGGTGGAGGCGGCGGCGCGTTGCGCATCGTGTCTGCGGTGAGCATCACCGTCGCGGATCGCGCGATCGTCAGCGTGCAGGGCGGCAACGGCGGCAACGGATCGAGCACCGTCGCGAGCGGCGGAGGCGGCGGCGGAAGCGGCGGCGCGATCGATCTTCGCGCGCCTCGACTGGTCGTCTCGCCGATGGCGAACATCCGCGCGAGCGGCGGTCGCGGCGGCGCAGCGATGCAAGCGAACAGCGGATCGGGAGGCAACGGGGGCCCCGGGCGCGTGCGGCTCTCGTTCAACGTGGGCGGCGCGTGCACGATTGATCCAGCAGCGTTTTCGCTGGGATTTGCGAACGCTGCCGCGCCCTGCGACGTCGCGCGACCGACGGCCGTGGGGACGGTGTTCGTCACGCGGTTTCCGCAATAGAGCGCATCCCCGAACCACTGACTCCCGCGACGTCATGGTTGATGCAGAAAGCATCAACTCATGCCGCGCCAGTGGTTCGGGGATGCGATGTAGAGCGCTACTCGAAGCGCTTGATCACGTGAAAGCCGTACTGCGACTCGACGACGTCTGAGATCCCGCCCACAGGCAGCGCAAAGGCCGCGCGCTCGAACGGCTCGACGGTCTGGCCGGGGACGATGAAGCCGAGGTCTCCGCTGTTTGCCTCGCGACTCGGATCGTCGCTGTGATTGCGCGCGAGCGCGTTGAAGTCCTCGCCGCTGCGCGCGCGCTGCAGCAACGTCGCAGCGAATGCCCGCGCTTGATCCCTCGTTCGAGTGATCGTCGGTCGGCGCAGGATCGACTCGGTGTGCGCGATGAGCACCTGCGCGACGTGGATGCGATTGCCCCGCGTCGAGCCGCTGCCTGCGATCGTCGCGCCGCCAGCAGAGGCGGTCGAGATGACAGGCACAGCGGGCGAGGGAGAGGGAGGATGCACGGCCTTCCACGCGAGGACGCTGAGGGCGCCGAGGACAATGAAGCCGACCGCTCCGTACAACGGCGCGTTGCTCTCGGGCGCAGAAGCCGCTTCTGCTTGCGGTTTCGCAGGCTCTTTCGCGCTGCGCGCGATCGCATCCGGGTGCGCCGCGGCGGCGATCGTCTTGCTCACCGGCTCCTCGCGAGACTCGCGAGACTCGCTCACCACGGGGACCGCGGGGACCGTCTTCTCGATCGCCGCACGCGAGCTCATCGCAGTGCGATCGACCCCGAGCAGCGCGACGAGCGCCGCGCACGCTTCGCCGCCAGTCTCGAAGCGCAAACGAGCGTCGCGCGCCGTGCACCGCGCGAACCACGCGTCGAACCCCTCGGGCAGCGGCGACGGGTGCGCGCGCGTCGCTGGGATCACCGCGGCGCCGTCCGCGCGCTGCTCGGCCTGAAGCTCGCGCAGACGCTCGGACGCGAGCGGAATCGGCTGCGCGACGATCTCGGCGATGAGCGCGGCGACGCTCGCTCCGTCGCCGTGAGCCGAGAGCCAGAACTCGCGACCGGTGAGCGCGAAGAACGCGATCAAGCCGAGCGACCAGACGTCGGTCGAGGCGCGGATTTTTCCACGCGCTTCGTATTGTTCGGGCGCCATCCACAGGGGCGTTCCCATGGCGCGTGTGGCGGTCGCGGCCGTACGTCCTTCGGACAAGAACGCCGCGATGCCGAAGTCGAGGACCTTGCTGACGAAGCCCCGATCGCTGGTCGGCAAGCGAACGAGAAACACGTTTTCGGGCTTGAGGTCTCGATGAACGATCCCCTTGCCGTGCGCGCGCTCGAGCACGTCGCCGAGCTCGCGAAAGAGCGCAGCGCACTCGCTCGCCGTCAGCGGCGCGCGACGAACGCGGCTCTCGAGCGTCTCTCCCTCGAGCAGCTCCATCGCGATCCACGGGATGTTTCGCTGCGCGTCGATCCCGCACGCGACGACGTCGACGGGGTGCTCGCCGCCGATCTCCGCAGACACCCTCGCCTCCGCGAGAAACCGCTCGCGCAGCTTCGCGTCGAGCACCACGCGCGGGTGCAAGACCTTCAACGCGCGCCGTCGCCCGGTGCTCGTCTGCCGCGCGACGAAGACGGCGCCCATCCCTCCCTCGGCCAGCGGCTCGATCACCTCGAACTCACCGACTACGTCTCCTGGCTTCAGCAAGCCGAAGGCACCGCTCATCACACACTCCCTCGAAGAACCATCACTCGCATCCGAAACGCTCGCGACAGGTCAGCGCTTGATCATCTCTTTGGCCGCTTGTCGCACGCTCGCAGGATACGCCGTCTGCATCGGGACTCGCGCGAGCTCGTGCTTGGGCAGCATGCGCAGCACCTTCGCGATGACCATCGGCGACGAGCGCGGGTTGGCCAGGAGCGCGCGCTGGACTTCACCCGAGGCGAGCCAGCCGGCGTTGGACGCGATCGCTTCGAGCAGCGGCCGCGGGAGCGTCCCTTTGCGCGCGATGGTGGCGACTTCGGGCGGGCTCAATCGCCCGCTCGAGAGCAGCGCCTCCCACACGTTGGGGCCGTACATGCGCTCGAGCATCACGCGCTCGGCGAGGTTTCCGCTCTGCGCGACGCGGCGCTGCTCGACGGACGTGAGCGAGCGCATCCGCACGTGGAGCGCCTGCGCCTCGGGCTCGCTCGGCATGGGCGGCTCGCGCTCAGCGTCCTCGCTCGACGGCGCTTCGGGCGGCGCGAGCGGCTCGTCTTCGCGCTCTTGCCGCGGCGGAGGCTCGGGCATCGGAGGCAGCGGAAGGTTGAGCGCGAGCAATTCGCGCGTGGCCATCTCGGGCTCGGGCTCGGCCGACAACAAGAACGACTCGATCAGGGCGATGGTGGCGACGGGCAGCGGAGCGAGCTGCACGCCGACGCCAGCGCCGGGGTCAGCGTCGCGGACGAAGACGATTTCACCCTGGATTTTCACAATCGAACCAGCCAGCACGCAGCGCAGCACGCACGGCGTCGGCGGCTCGACGCCGCGCACGCCTTCGACGAACGCGCGTCGTCGCAGCACCTGGTCCCGCAAGAATCCACGCAGGGCTTGCTCGTCCATGAACGAGAGATCCAGCTCGATCATCGGGCGGACGAGTGTACCGCTGCGCCGCGGGCTTTCGTCGCCCTTTCGTTGGAGCCAGGGACGAGTGCGATACTCTCCGCGCGCCGCACGTGACGACGACCGTTGAAGCCAACGATGACGCCCCTCGCCCGCCGCCGGTCGCGTCGATGCGCCCGCTCGCGACGCTCGTGGCGATCTCGGCGGTCAACCTCGCGCTCGGCTCGATGCTCGGCGCGAGCGCCCTCGCGGCGGTGCGGCTCGATTCGCATTCGACCAGCACATTTGCAGCGCGACAGGCGCTCACGCTCGACGCGGTCGGCGTGTGGAACACGATCCCCAACCACGCCCAAACGCCCACCGTCAGCGAGTGGATGGCGGACGCCCTCGCGCTGCTCGACACCGAGCGCGCGCGCGCCGAGCGAACGAACGCCAACGGTCGCCGTCGCGCCTCGTCGCAGAGCACGGCGACGAGCACGGGGATCACGTCCGATCACGTTCCGGCGGGGCCCGCGCAGGGCTTCGTCGAGGGACGCGCGGTTCGCATCACCGTCACTCGGCTCGATGGAAAACCAGTCGAAGTGCGCACCGCCCTCGCCTTCGAGCGCATGCGCTCCGCCGCCGCGCGCGATCACGTCACCATCCGCATCGTGAGCGGCTTTCGCACGATGGAGCACCAGCAAGCGCTCTACGCTGCGTACCGCCGCGGCCGAGGCAACCTCGCCGCGCGCCCGGGCGAGTCCAATCACCAGAGCGGCCACGCGCTCGACCTCAACACCTCTTCGCCAGGCGTGCTCCCGTGGCTCAATCGCAACGCCGCTCGCTTCGGCTTTCGCCGCACGGTCCCCTCGGAGGCGTGGCACTGGGAGTGGTGGTGAACGACGGTCACCGCGCGATCACCGAGGGCCCGTGCCACTCGCGCACGGCGCGAATCACCGCGTCGAAGCGCTCTCTCGGCATGATCGCGCCCTCGCGACGGACGCGCGATGGGTCCACTTCGATCAAGCGATCGACGCGCGCGTAGCTCGTGCGACGCTCGCGATCCCACGGGCCCTCGCCCACCGAGACCTGCGGCGCGCGGTCCTTCTGTTTGCTCGTGAGCGGAACGGCGATGAGCGAGCCACCGCGCGTTCCGATGATGAGAACGGGGCGGTCTTTGCCTTGCGAAGGGTCGTCTTCGAACGCGACCCAGGTCCACACGACCTCGCCCGGATCCGCGTCCCCGTCGAGCGACGGAGCGTAGCGAACCTGCACCTTGCCCGGCTCGGGATCGCGTGCGGGCTTCGCGCGGGGCGCTCTGCGAGGCTCTGCGCGCGGCGCGTCCGAACCCTTGGGCAGCCGCTTTTTCGCCGGCTTTTTGCCGAGCCCGAGAAGAGAGAGCAGCGAACGAACGAGCCCGAACAGCCAACGAAACATCGAAGAGTCCCGGCGACGTTTCTACCGCCCCCGCGCTGCGCTATGGTTCTCGTTCTTCGACCCCCATGCTTGCAACCGAGTCCAGAGCGCTGACCGGAATGTTGCTCGCCAACAAGTACCGGCTCCAGAAGCGGCTCGGCGCCGGCGGCATGGGAGAGGTGTACCGCGCGGTCAACGAGAGCATCGGACGACCGGTCGCGATCAAGATCCTGCGCCCCGAGCTGCTGCGCAACGAAGACGTCGTTCAGCGCTTTCTGCGCGAGGCCAAGGCCGCCACGCTCGTCCGTCACGCGAACGTCGTCGACGTGCTCGACGTGCTCGATCACGACGGCATCCCGTTCATGGTGCAAGAGCTCCTGAGCGGCGAAGACCTCGCGGACTACGTCGAATCGCGCGGCGGAAAGCTCCCCCTCGACGCCCTCCTCTCGGTCATGATCCCCGTGATCGAGGCGGTCGGCGCCGCGCACTCGAAGGGTGTTGTTCACCGCGATCTCAAGCCCGCCAACGTCTTTCTGCACTCAGCCGACGGCGAGATCGTCCCCAAGGTCCTCGACTTCGGCATCTCGAAGATCACCACCGGCGACGCCACGCGCGTCACCACCACGGGCACCGCGCTCGGAACGCCCGCGTACATGTCCCCCGAGCAAATCGAAGGGCTCGCCCACGTCGACGCGCGCAGCGACGTGTGGTCGCTCGGCGTGATGCTCTTCGAGCTCGCCGCCGGGACGCGGCCGTTTCTCGCAGAGACCCCCGGCGCGCTCTTCGTGAAGATCGCGACCACCCCCGCGCGATCGCTCAGCGACGCGTGCCCCGAGTGCCCCGAGCCGCTCGTGGCCATCGTCGCCCGATGCCTGCGAGCGCAGAAGAGCGATCGGTACGAGGACGCCCGCGCCCTCGCCTCGGCGCTGCGGTCCTTCGCCGAGACACAACCAATCAAGCTACGCGACAGTTTGCAGTCGCTGCGCCCTCGCGTCTCGCTCGTCTCGCTCGACGAGGGCGCCACGCTCGAGCCGACGATGGACGAGGCCGCGCCCAAGCCCATCGTCGCCGCCACGCGCGCAGCCGCGGTCGAGACGCAAGCGCCGCACGAGCGCGTCTCGCAGACCAACGACCTCGGCCCCGTGAGCGGAAGACTCCCGTCGCCAGGCAAACACAAGCCCAAGCGGCGCTGGGCCATCCTCGCGATCAGCTTCGCCTTCGTCGCCACAGGCGCGGTCTTCGTCGTGGGCCGCGCGCGATCGACGGCGACCATCCCCGACCCGCAGCACACTGCGAACAGTGATCGCGCGCAACTCCCGGGCAACACCGCCCCGATCAACAGCAACAATGCCCACGACGCCGACGCGAGTGCGCTCGTGACCGCCGACGCTGCTCCCGCGACGAGCGCTGCGCAGAGCTCGGCTACGATCGAGTCCACCGCAGACGCGGCCGTCACCGCGCAGAACCACCCCGACGCGAACGACAGCAACACCGTGAGCACGGCGCACAACAACGCGGGGCGCACTCACCGTCGCGTCGACCACGGCGAGAACAACAGCGCCGAGCCGCTTCCGCAACGCGCGCACGAGCCCATCGATTCAGGTGTCCCGCGAATCCGCGGAGCGACCACGTACGAGTGAGCGCTGAGGCGACGACGGCTCCACTCGCGCAGCCAGTTCGCAGGCTCCCACCGGCGCTGCCGGTTTGCAGGCCCCCACCCGCGCTGCCGCGCGCCCCGCCCCCGCAGAGCGAGGGCGGCGGCTCTGCATTGCGAAAACAGTGGTGGAATTGCGTTTGTTGATCGCGGGGTGCCCTTGCTCTGCAAGGGCTTCGATCGCGTCGATCGCGACCACTCACGGAACGAAGCGGCTCCGCCGATCACGGTTTGCTCCGAGCGTTCGCGTCGTGTCGTGTGACGTTGCGTTGCGAGCAACACCGCGCACCGAAGAGACCTTGCAGAGCAAGGGCACCCCGCGATCAACAAACGCAATTCCACCACTGTTTTCCCAATGCAGAGCCGCCGCCCTCGCTTTGCGGGGGCGGGGCGCGCGGCAGCGCGGGTGGGGGCCTGCGAACTGGGCGCGCGGCAGCGCGGGTGGGGGCCTGCGAACCGGCAGCGCGGGTGGGGGCTCCGTTCGCTCGCTACGCGGGGCGCGCGGCAGCGCGGGTGCGGCCTGCGAACCGGGCGCTCGCTCTGCGATGCCCGTCCCCCAATTGCGGCAGCGCTACTGCGGGCCGCCACTCACTCGCGGCCTCTCGCGGCATCGCCACACTTCTGACCCGCGGCGACTCAGTGGTAGCTTGCGACTATGCATCGACTCGCACGAGCGTCGCGCGCCGTCGATCGCCGCGGCTCCCTTCGCCGAGGATCGATCGCCGCGTGCCTCGCGCTCTCGGCCTCCATCGCGAGCGCCGAGGCTCACGCGCAGACCGCGCCGCAAAACACGACGAGCGGCGCTGTATCAACCGCGACCGATCCCCGTGAGGCCGAGGCGCGCGCGCTGTTCGAGCAGGGCGTGAGCGCGCTCGCGGACGAGCGGTACTCCGACGCGCTGACGGCGTTCTCGCGCTCGTACGAGATTCGTCGCGTCGCGAGCGTCGCGCTCAACCTCGGGATCGCCCTGCGAGCGCTGGGACGAGTGACCGAGGCGAGGCAGCGATTCAACGAGTTCTTGGAGATGGCCTCGGCGGCGCAGCACGAGCGGCACGACCGCGAGGTGGGCAACTACATCCAGGACGTGAGCCGACGAATCGCCCGCATTCACATCGCGTCGGTCGAGCCCGAGCAAGCGAGGATCTTGGTCGACGGGCGAAGGGTGACCCTCGACGAGCGCGACGAGGTCGCCGTGGATCCCGGCGAGCACCGCGTCGAGGCGCAGCTGCAGGGGTTTGCTGCGGCCGAGCCGCAGCGCGTGACGCTCGAGTCTGGAGGGCGCGCGGAGGTGCGCTTGCGACTCGAGCCGCAGCGGCCCGATCCGCGGGTGACGATCGCGCCCGACAACAACGGGCAGCGCTCGAACGCACAAGGGTCGCGCGCGCAGAGCACGCAGCCGCCGATCACGAGCAGCCCGTGGCTGTGGGTCGCGATCGGCGTGGGGGTGGCGGCGGCGATCGCGGTTCCGACGGCAATCGTGCTCACCACGAGAGAGCCGACGTTGCCCGGATTGTTCTGCTATCGAACCGACGGAACCCGCTGCGCAACAGGAGCCATGTGATGACTCGCGCTCGATCCCTGCTCGCGCTCGCGGCGATGACTGCGCTCTCGACCGCCGCGCCGTTGAGCTGCCGCGGCGCCACGGCGCTGCACTTCGTCGTGTGCTTCGACTTCGACGCGAGCGCGACGATCCGGCTCGTGCGCGTGAGGATCAACAACGGCGAGGGCGTCTCGATCACCAGCTCGACCGGACAAGAGGTCACGATTACGAGCGAGACGCCGTTTCCGTTGCGCTTCTCGGTGTACGCCGCGGGCAACCTGAACGAGACAGTCTCGGTCACGGTCGATGCGCTCACCAACACCGGCGGCCCTTCGATGCGCGCGGACTACTCGGCGAGGGCGATCGCGCGATTCGTCGCAGGAGAAGTGCGCACGGTGCCGATCCTCGTGCAGCGCGCGTGCACGGGGATGCTCATGTGCCCCGCGGATCAGAGCTGCGTCAACGGCGCGTGCATGGCGATCGAAGCGGCGACCACGGCGTACGCGTCGAACGCGACGTGTGGGGCGAGCACCGGTGATGCGTCGACGGGCGCGGACGCGACGGCGAACGGAGACGGAGGGCAGTGCCCCGCGGGAGGCATCGCGCTGAACGTCGCGCTCGGGACCGAGGTGACGCGCGTGACCAACGTCGCCGTCGCGAACAACGGGATGCCCAACAGCGGGTTGTTTCGCGTCGCGGCGATCGGACAGACCGCCACGGGCAGCAAGCTCTTCTTCGCCAACGTACGAATGGGAACAGCGCCCGTCATCGAAGGCAGCGTGAACTCTTCGCCGCTCGAGGGCAGCGGACGCGCGCTGAGCTTCACGCGTTCGACCGTCGTCGCGGCGACCGACGCGCGCTTGTACTTCAGCGCCAACGGCGCCAACGCCACGCTGCTCTCTCCGTGGAACAACGCCACCGCCTCCGGCCCGATCGCCGGAACCTTCGCCGGCATGATCGGCAACGAAGTGCAGATCTGCGGCTTCGCCAACGGCAACCTCACCTGCAAGTCCTACAGCGAATCCGCGGGAACGCTCACCGCCCTCGCGATGGACCCGCCTCCGGTCCCGATGACCGTGGGCGACGCGACGTTCACGACCATCGAAGAGTCCGGCGTCATGACCGCGCCGCTCGTGGGCGCGATTCGCACAGCGAACAGCCTCGGTCGCTGCACCGTGGTGAGCATGGGCGCGATGCCCACGTGCACGCTGCTCACGGGGCTGCCGATGTTCACCGCGGCGGCCGCAGGATTCACCGCTCCGTCGATCGCTGCGCAGAGCCTCGCGGTCGCGCTCGTGGACACGAGCGGCGCCGTGCGCGCGGCGGTCGTCGCGAGCGGAGCGGCCACTCCCACGTTGACGTCGCTCGGCGCCGCGGCCTCGGGCTCGCCCCTCGCGGTCGCGACCGCGAGCACCGGAGAGCTGCTCGTCGCCGCCAACGAGCGCAATCGCGTCACGCTCTTTCGCATGCTCAATGACGGACGCCCCGGGCCGCAGAGCACGATCGCGACGAGCAACGTCGGCGCAGAGCCGGTCGCGCTGCGTCGCGCAGAGACAGTGCCTCCGCTCGGCGAGCAGTTCGTCCTCGCGCACGCGAACGGAGCGAACACCGTGCAGGTGCGCCTCGTCGCCGCGGGCGGCTGTCGATAGCGACGCGCAGACTTGAATACTGGCTCTTGTATTTGGCCCGCATCCCCAAACGTCAGGAGCGTCGTTGGTGCCGCACTTGATGCTGGATGCATCCATGGTGAGCTCGCGGCAGGCCGGTGTCCGCGCACGCACAAACGAGCGCGAGGCTTCGATCGCTGATGGTCACCGCGGTTCATCCTCGAGCGCAGCATGTTCGCTGGGCGCGTCGGCGTGCGCGTCGTCTGCTCTCTGGCCAGCTTCTCCGGTGGAGACCACTGCGAGCCGAGTGATGATCGGACCGATGACCTGGTTGATCGCGATCACAGCGAGCGCGAGGCTCGCTGCGCCGCGGCCCCAGCCGCTGAAGTGGCTGGCGATCATTCCAGCGAGGCCCACGCTCACGCCGCCCTGAGGAAGCAGGCCCGCAACCACCCACCGCCGCACCGTCGGCTCGACGCCAGCCACGCGAGTGGCAGCGTAGCTCGCGGCGACAAACGAGAGCGCTCGAACCGCGGCGATCGTCAACGCGATCGGCATGAGCGCCGCGAGCAGCGACAGGTCGAGCCGAGCACCCGCGACCGAGAAAAACACAGCGAAGATGGGAACTGTCGCCGGCTCGAGCTCTCGCGCGAGCACATGCCCTCGGACGCCGAAGAAGTTCTCCAAGCACAGCCCCGCGGTGAGACAAACAATCACGACGTCGAGATGGAGCCTCGCGCCAACCTCGGCGACCACGAGGCAAAGCGCGACGACGAAGAGCGCGATTTGCTTGTTCACCCGACGCACGTAGAGCGCCAGGATCGCGCCAGCGATCACGCCGACCACAGCAGAGCCCCCCAACTCGATCGCGAGGGCGAGGCCTGGGCTGATCTCGCTGGTGTGACCACCGAACATGGCCGCAGCCAGCGAGTGCGCGAGCGCAAAGCAGAGCACGATCGCGACCTCGCCGAGGACGACGGCGCCGAGCATCGACGAGGACAGCGCGCCGGCCGCCCGTTGCTCCGAGAGCAGCGCGAGCACCACCGCGGGAGAGAGCGAGGCGAGCACCACGCCCAGGAGCAGCGCGATCGACACGCGTTGCGCGAGCGTGTACTCGCTCAAGAACGTCAGCCAGCTCGACAGAGCCATGACCGAAACGGTGCACACGACGATGCCGGCGATGACCGAAAACGCCGTGAGCCGGCTGAGCAGCCGCAGCCGTGGTCTGAGCTCGACGAGGTTGATCTCTCCGCCTGCAGTCAACGCGATCAGTCCGACGGCGACGCCGTTGACCAACGAGAGGCGCTCGATCATCGACGACGTCACGAGGTTGGTCGCCGACGGTCCGCACGCGAGACCGAGAAACAGATACCCCGTCAGCTTCGGCAATCGGAGCGACGCGATCGCCTCGCCCGCCATGTACGCAGCGAGCACGAGGAATCCAAACGCCAGCGAGACGCCAGAGCCAAACGGAGGCTCCGCGTTGCCGACGAAGGCGCGAGCGTTCGCCATGAGCGTGACGACGACGAACAGAAGAAGAAGCGCGCGAATCATCAACGTTGCTCCTTCTTCTCAGCGGCGCTGCGGCGCTGGGCGGCGCGCGCGGCTTCGAGCTGAGTGATCAGCTCTGCGAATACGCCCGAGACAATCACCACCGTGAGGACGAACGGCGCGAGGTCTGAGTACTGCGCGCGCGCGCTGATGGTGATCGCGACGGCGACGACGCTCGACGGAGTCAGCGCGACGACCGCGAGGCGCGGGTCGGACACTTCGAGGAGAGGCTCGCCGTCGCGGCCGTCGTTAGAGCTCAATGCCCCAGCGGACGGCGCTGCGTCCGCGCTGGGAATCGGCAGCCTGCCTTCACGGCGATGGAGGATCGAGTCGGCGGCGAACGAGAGGCGAACCCCGAGGTTCTTTCCGAGCAGGCGCATCAGGACAAAGAGCGGAATGACGATCCATGCGCGCTCGGATCCGAGCGACCAGGTCGCGCCGACGATGGAGAAAAACATGACGAAGATCGGCCGTTCGAGCCCGACAAGCTGTTCGCCGAATGCCCCCAAGCCAACCCCGCGCGTCACGTTTGTGACGACGACGCCGGCGACGAAGGCAACGACGATCGGAGAGAAGCCAAGGTAGCCGGCCATTCCCGAGGCGAATGCGACGACGCCGAACGTCAGCGCGTTCTTCTCGATGGGCTTGGTCGCGGTCGCGCGAAACGCGTAAAGCGCAAAGCCGAGGGTCGCGCCCATGCCGATCTGCACGAACACCCAGCCGAGCGCGGGCAGGTGCGCGCGCGCCGCCGCGCCATTGTTTGGATGAAAGACCGCGTTCACCACGGCGAGAGCGAGCAGCGCGAGCGCATCGTCCAAGCGGGTGACCCGTCGCAGCATCTTGGCCTCGCTCGAGTGCATGAGCCCACGCGCCTCGAGCAGACGAGCGCCGGTCGGAGCGCTCACCGCCGCGCACGCCCCGAGCAGAGTCGCATCACGGATCAGCACAGAGGCAGGTGAGCCTCCAAAGGCAGCGAGCGCGACCGCCGTCGTTCCGCCTGCGAGAACAAAGGCGAGCCCGGTCTCGGCGCCGAGCAGTCGAGTCGTCCCCGCGGGGAGTCGATCGAACTCGCGAACGTCGAACTCCGACCCAATTCGAAGCCCAATCCATCCGAGTCCGAACTCGAGCGCAGGCCGCAGATCCATCAACACCGAGGGAGTGAGCACGCCCACCGCGGGATGCGCGCACAGCGCCCCGATCGCCAGAAACGGAACCCCCGTGCTCGCCAGCATGCTCAGCCCGAAGCGCTGCTCGAACTGGGACACCTGTCGATGGCCAGCCATCAACACAAGCGCCAGCAGCACGCACAGCCCGATCGCGATCCGGGCGACCTCGCCGAGCGACAACCGCCCCGCGCGCGCGACGCTCGTCCGAGCGCCGTGCGCAACGCCCGCCGAGGCGTCCGCGTCATGGCCAGCGTCCAACGCGCCTGACGCGAGCGGCGCTGCGCCGTTGCCCCGAGCGTCCGAACCATCCATGGTCGAGGCGTCCTCGCGCGCCGTCGCGAGGATCGAAGCGTCCTGATCGACGCGCTCACTCGCGGTCGCATCGGTGTCCTCCTGCGTCGCGTCGACCGACGCCGCGTCGACGAAGGACGGCGTGTCCGCGTCGAGCCCGCCGTCCGCAGAGGCGAGCGTCGGAGCAGCTAGCGCACAGAGCAGCGCGATCATCGCGCGCCGCCGCGCGCCGCTCGAGCAACGCGCGCTCGACGTTGCGGCGTCCGAGAGCCGATCCCACGGTGAGCCTCGTGCACAGGCGCTCTGGCGGTCGATGTCCTCATTCGATCGTCGGGGTCGCTCCATGAACCGAGATTGGCGAAGTCCTCCGCGCTCGACCAGCGGCAATCGTTCGGGCACCGAAGACCGCCGCGAGCCGCGAGCCGCGGCGATCACTGACATCCCCGCACGATTCCCGTCCGCCCGTCGGTCACACCCAAGCCCGTCGGGCGCACAATGCGTCTCACCGAGCGATGCGATCGACCTCTCTCCGTGCCGCCGTCCTGTGCGCGCTCTCTGCGCTGGCGACCCAGTGCAAGCCCGGCCGTCACTTGACGGACCCGACGCTGCGCGCGCGCTCGGAGTCGTTCAACGATCACACGGTCCCGAGGATCGAAGACGTCCCTGCGTTTCAACGGCTCGCGCGCAACGAGGGGCTTTTGCGCGCGGTGAAGTTCATCATCACGGATTTCAACGTCCCCGAGCGACGACGACTGCGCTTCTACGACAGCAATTTCTTCAAGCTGCACGACGAGTGGTACTGGTTTCGACTGCTCAACGGCGCGCTCGTCGACGGCGACGAGACCGAGCCCGTCCAGCTCCGCCCGTTCGCCAACATCCCCGACATCTACCAGTGGGCCGCTGAGCAAGCGGAGTATCCGCTCGACCTCGTGATGTACAGCGACGGCCGGCTCTACTCGCCGCGCTTCTACGACCGCGCCTTCGGCCGTGGCCGCAGATTCGGCCTCGGAACGCTGCTCTCGCTCCCGCCCGCGCAAGGCTCGACCGCTCGTCGCTGGGCCTTCGAGCTCGAGTTCAACGACGGCGCGACGCACGAAGAGCTCATGGTGTTCTTCGCGCAGCTGCGCGCGAAATTGCCCGCAGAAATCGCCAACGACCTGCACTACCTCGTGCGCTCGCAGCCGCAAGAGGCGCTCGCCCAGCAGATGATCCGCGGGCAGCTCACCGAGCACCAGCGCGTCCTCCGCTACGATCAGATCGTCCCCGCGGGCACGCGCGAGGTCTACAGCGAGGGAATCACCGCGGGATACCTCCGCTTCGTGCGCGCGAACGAAGGGCTGCCCATGAGCACCCCCGAGCAGATCCTCGTGTTCGAGCGATCGCCGGACCTTCTGCCGCCCGCAGCAGGAGTGATCACCGCCGTCCCGCAGACGCCGCTCGCGCACATCAATCTCCTCGCGCGCAATCGAGGGATCCCCAACGCGATGCTCGCGGGCGCCCTCGAGGACCCGATGCTCATGCAGCTCGCGCGCGGATACGCCGCGGTGGTCTTCGCCGCCAACGTCTCCAACGGAACGAGCAACGTCTCCGTCGCGTCGCTCACCGAAGAGCAGATGCAGCGCTATCGCTCGATGGTCGAGCGCGCTCCGCGGCGCGTGAACACCCCGGACCCGTCGCGCATCCCGTACGTCCTCGACCTGTCGCAGCAGCAGCCCGCGCAGATCCCCCAGCTCGCCGCGTCCATCGGCGGAAAAGCCACGGGCTTCATCGCCCTCACCCACACCCCCGGCCTCGCGATCCCCGATCGGCCGCTCGCGATCACCACGCGGGCGTACAGCGAGCACGTCGCGCCGCTGCTCGAGCGCATTCGATCGATCATCGACAACCCCGAGTTCGACGGCGACGTGCGCGTGCGCGAGCTCGTCCTCGAGGGCCGCGCGAAGTTTCGCGAGCGCCACCCGCAGCAAGCCGATCGACAGTTCGCCGACGCGTATTGCGACCCGCTCGGATCGACGACGGCGCTCGGCGACCTGGCGCGCGCCGACGGGCTGCGAGGGCTCATCGAGCGCACTGCCATCGCGCCGAACACGCTCGCTGAGATTCGCCGCGCGCTCACCGACGCGTACGGGCACCTCGCGCCCACGCAGGGGATCCGCTTTCGCTCGTCCTCCAACGCCGAGGACATCGAGGGCTTCAACGGCGCGGGACTGTACGAGTCGTTTACGGGCTTTCTCGACCCCACGGCGCAGCCCGCGCAGGGCGATCGCAACAAGTCCATCGAGCGCGCGATTCGCAAAGTGTGGGGGTCGTTTTGGGGCTTCGAGGCCTTCGAAGAGCGACGCACCGAGCGCATCGATCACCTGTCCGCGGCCATGGCGATCGCCGTGCACCCGCGCTTCGACGACAGCGTCGAGCGCACGACGGGCGTGTGCACGTTTACGATCTTGCCGCCCACGAGCAGCGACGCAGCGTCGCTCTCGATCAACGTTCAGCTCGGCGCCGAGAGCGTGGCGAACCCCGATCCCAACAAGCTCCCCGAGGTGCTCACGGTGATCGCGCGACGCAGCGACGGACAGCTGCGGGTCGAGCGCGGGAGGCACTCGACCCTCGCGCCCGCGAGGGACTTGATGAGCGACGAGACCGCGCGCGCGCTCTTCGCGCAGACGCGGGTGGTGAGCGACGGCTGGCTCGCGCGCGAGAACGTCGGGCTCAACCGCGGACAACAACGGCGAAGCATCACCCTCGACTTCGAATTTCACGAAGTGAGCGAAGGATGGCCTGCGCGGCGGGACGGAGCGCGGCTGCCCCCTCGCCTCGTGCTCAAGCAAGTGCGCACGCTCGAGCCCGCCTCGCGCGTGCGCGTCGACGGCGTCGATCGCTGGCCGGTCCCTCGCGAAGTGATCGCGCGCGCGCGCCGCGTCGAGCGTCAGCGCTGCGAAGCCAACGTGGGGCCCGGCTCGATCACCATCGAGCGGCTGCAGGTTTTTACGGATCGAACGATGCCGCCAGACGTGGGCTACAGCGAGGCGCCGATGGACGTCGAGGTCACGCTCGAGCTCGCCGCGGCGCGCTCGTTGGGGATCGCGACCACGGACACCGTGCGCCTCGAGCACTGGCAGTACACGAGCGCGCGCGGCCCTTCGGGCTCGACGATGACGCTGCTCGAACCGCAGCGATTCGGCGTCGATCGCGTCGAGCTCGGCGCGCACGGGACCATCGCGATCACGCGCGGAGCGCGCTCTGCGACGGGCACGGCGCAGTGCCGAACCGAGCTGCTGTTCTCGACGCCGGCCGACTACCTCGCGAGCGTTCTGGCGGCGCAAGCGCAGGCGCGCTAGCGACGTTTTCGCAGTGAATCGCGGCGCACGGTGTACACTGCCGCGCGATGAAGAGGACACTGCTCACGGCGGCGTTGGCCGTCGCGCTCACGGGATGCGCCGGACTGAAGCTCAACTTGATCAACTCGAGCGTTCGTCGTCCGAGCAACATCGCGATGTACTTCAGCGTCGATCGCACCAACGGCCAGCCCGTGGGCGGGCTGACTGCGGATCGCTACACGATCTTCGAGGATGATCGCCCGGTGTCCGTGCTCGAGTCGCGACAGACGATCCTCAATCCTCAGGTGGCCGCGGTGCACTACACGCTGCTGCTGATGGATATGTCGGGGTCGGTGACGGAGAGCGGACAGGTTCCGCAGCTGCAAGAGGCGGCGCGGGTGTTCGTCGAGCGCGTCGAGCGACAGCAGCGCGTGGCGGTGTATGCGTTCGATGGATCGCCGAACCTCACGCCCATCGTTCCGTTCACCGAGAACGCGGGCGGAGCGGCCGCGGGCATCAACGCGCTCTCGAACTTTCGTCCGCGCGACCCGTCGACGAACCTGCACGGCGCCGTCGTCGCGGGCCTCCAACAGCTCGATCGCTCGCTCGCGAGCGCGACGCAGCCGCTCAAATTCGGCACGCTCGTCGTCTTCACCGACGGAACGGACCGCGCCGCCCGCGTCACCCGCGAGCAAATGATGGAGGGCGTTCGCGCCTCGCAACACGCGGTCTTCTCCATCGGCGTGGGCGCCGAAGTCGACCAGGGAGAGCTGCGCGAGCTCGGCCGCAACGGCGCAGTGCTGCAGACAGACCCGGCCGCGGTGCGCACGGCGTTCGAGCAAATCGCCACGCAAATCGAGTCGTACACGCAGCGCTACTACCTCTTCTCGTACTGCTCTCCGGCCCGCGCGGGACAGCACCGCGTGCGCGTCGAAGCCTCGACCCCCGACGGCGCGCGCGGCTCGCTCGAGTACCAGTTCGACGCCACGGGATTCGGCCCGAACTGCGACCCGAACACGCCCCCCAACTTCGACGTTCACCGCGGAGAGGGCGCCGCGCGCCGCGCTCCGAGCAACGCGAACTGAGCCCGTCACCGATGGCCGAGAAGATCACTCGCCCTGTTTGGCGCTCGTTTACCGAGCGGTTCATCAGCAACGCCGCCGAGTGGGTTCGCTCGGGCGGGTGCGCGGTCGTGTGGCGTCCCGCGAAGGGCAGCCCCGCTGCGTGGCTGCTCTTGCCGCTCGACGACGAGGGCGGAGCGGACGCGATGCCCGAGCAGGCCTACTGGGCGATGCTCGCGGTCTACCTGGAGAAATACAAGCGAATCGCGCGCGGCGCGGCCAAGGGACTCGCGACGGTGCGCGTGGCGCGCTCGTACGAGCACGAGGTCGAACACTGGTGCGAGCGCGACAGCAAGTACCCAGGTCCCACGCGCGAAATCGAGCTCGACTGCATGACGTGCGCGGCGTGCTGCATCAACAACAAGGTCGTGCTCGACGACGAAGACCTCTCTCGACTCGTGGGGTCGGACCGGCCAGAGCTCGCGAAGAAGCCGTACGTCCGCACGGTGAAGGGCGTGAAGCTGCTCGCGCTCGACAAGGGCACGGGCGCTTGCGTGCACTTGAAGGGGCAGCTGTGCGGGATCTACGAGCGCAGGCCGGACAACTGCCGGTGGTTTCCCGCCGGGACCGAGCCGTGCTTGATCGCGCGCCGCGAGGAGTTTGGCTGGGAGGACTGAGCGCGGTCGTCCCGCTACGCTTTGTCCGCAGGCGGCGCTTCGGCCGGGAGCTGCTCGGCGTTTTGATACTTCGCCGCCACGGACGCGAGCCACGTCGCGGCGATGGTCGCGACGCCGAGATCATCGAGCCAGCTCACGATCGGAATCGTGAAGTCCGGCAGCGCGTCGATCGGCGAGACGACGTACACGAGCGCGAGCACCGCGACCACCTTCGGAAAGGTCGGCGCGCTCTTGTCACGAAAGAACCGCGCCCACGCGCGCGGGCTCGTGAGCACGGACAGCAACGTGGCTCTGCGATGGACGGCCTTCGCTCCCGCAGACACCTCTGCAGGCTTGGCGTCGACCTTCACGGCCGCAGGCTTCTCGGGCGATTCACTCATAGCGCGCTCACCTTCACACCACGGTCGGCCAGCATGAGTTCGTATAGCGCGAGCAGCACGAGCGCGTGGCGGATTTCGCCGCGCGCGAGCAGCGCAGGAAGCTCGCGGTACTTCACGAGCTCGACCTCGCAGTCTTCGAGAGGATCGAGGCGGACTTCGCTGGTCTGTTCGCAGCCGCGCGCGACGAACATAAAGAGCTTGTTCGCTTGCAGCGCGGGGTTGGGGTGCGTCCAGCTCAGCGCGCTCCAGTCTCTGGACGTATAGCCGGTCTCTTCTTCGAGCTCGCGCTGCGCGGCGCGCAGCGGCGCTTCGCCCGGATCGATGAGCCCGCCCGGAATCTCCAGCGACCGCTGCTCGGTGCCGAACCGATGCTGTCGCACGAAGATCACCGACGGATCCTCGCCCGCGGTGAGCGCGACGATGTTCACCCAGTCCCCCATGTCGAGCGTGTAGACCGGAAACGGCAGCGGCTCGCCGTGCTCCGAGAGCACCGAGTGCTTCGAGAGCGTGAGCCACGCGGATTCGAAGAGCGCGCTCGTGTGCGCGCGGCGAAATCGAGTCATCGGTTCGCGCGGAGTATGGGGCCGATCGCGGGCACGCGCCGCATCCGTGTGAGGGGGGGCGCAGCCGCATCCGCCGAGGATGAGGGACTCGCTCACGTCCCCCCGCGCGCCGGTGCTATACCGTCCGCGCTGTGTCCTTTCGCCTTCTCGCGCGCATCGCCGCGGTCACCGCGCTCTTTGCGACGAGCTGCGCCACGCGCTTTGCGCCCGTTCCACGGGTCCCGATGCCGCGCGCGACCGAGATCCCGCAGTGCGAGGCGGTGCACGCGCTGCGCGGCGAAGCAGACCGCGTCGACACGCGCATCGAACGCCTCGAAGACGGCTGGATCGTCTCGCTTCGCATGCACCTCGACCTCGGTCGAGGCGTCGACCCCGTGCAGCTCTACGGGCTCGGAATGGTCACGCTCACCAACCGCACCCCCCGCTGCTCCGTCCTCGAAGCCGGCGCCGGCCCGGGCTCACCGCGCTTCGACGAAGAGCTCTGCCTCGACGCCGTCGAGTCCATCGCAGATCTCATCGACGCCGCCGAACGCTCGGTCCAACCCGGACAGACCGTCGTCGAAGAAGGCCGCGTCACCCGCGCGTCCATTCGCCGTCGATCCCGCTCTCGACGCCGTCCGCTGCAGGTCGTTCGAATCGATCAAAACGTCTCGGTCACGCGCGACACGCACGGGCGCGTGATCGACGTCGTGCAAGATCGCGCCGAAGGATCGCGCGAATACGTGCAAGTGCACTACTCGCCCAGGCACGACGCGCACTGCATCCCGAGCTGGTAGCTCGAACCCCCGCCGCCTCTGCGGCGCCGCCCTCGTCGATCGATGCCCTCGATCGTCTCGAGCGCTGTTCTTCGCGAAAATCCAAGCAAAGCGCCGTCGCGATCGGCGGTCGTGCACTCCCACCGGGAGCGCGTCAGTGGCCTCAACCTCCTTGCGGAGCTGCGGGCTGCGGCTGCTGCCCTTCGGGCATCGCAGGCTGCGCAGGCTGGATCGCCGCTGCCATTTGCACGGGCTCGGGTTCGACCCGCGGGTGCTCTGGCTCGGCCGGAGGCGAGATCGCACGGCCAGCGGCCACCAGGGCCACGCAGCCGACAAACACGAGAAACTGACGCATACCCAATCAACTACCACGGGTTTCTCTCGCGAGCGAGCGAGCAACCTCGGGCTATACCTTCACTTCCCCGTGAACGACCTCGTCGCCCTTCGAAGAAGCCCCCACGCGAGCGCCAAAGACACGCGCGCGTTTCTGCCCACCACGCGCGAAGAGATGGCCGCTCGCGGATGGAGCGAGCTCGACATCCTCATCATCACGGGTGACGCGTACGTCGATCACCCCGCGTTTGGCCCCGTGCTCATCGCGCGCTTTCTCGAGGGCCGCGGATACAAGGTCGGCGTGATCGCGCAGCCCCAATGGGACTCGATCGACGACATCGCGCGCATGGGCGCGCCGCGCTTGTTCGTCGGAATCTCCGCGGGAAACCTGGACTCGATGCTCAACAAGCTCACCGCGCAAAAGAAGGTGCGCTGTGAAGATCAGTACTCGCCCAACGGCGAGCTCGAGCGCAGGCCCAACCGCGCCACCATCGTGTACGCCAACCTCGCGAGGCAGGCGTTTGGCAAGAGCAAGCCCATCATCCTCGGCGGCATCGAAGCGTCCCTTCGTCGCATCGCGCACTACGACTACTGGAGCGACAGCGTGCGTCGCTCGATCCTGCTCGACGCGAAGGCGGACCTGCTCGTGTTCGGCATGGGAGAGCGCGCGATCTGGCAAATCGCTGACAGACTCGCGCAAGGCAAGCCCATCGCCGAGTGCAGAGACATCCACGGGACCGCGCACGTGCGCAACAAGGGCGAGTGGGAAGAGCTGCCGAGAAGCGAGTACGTCGGCGATCGCAAGACGCTGTTTCTTCCGTCGTACGAAGAGGTCTCGACGAACAAAGACGCGTTCTTGGAGATGTCCCGCGCGTTTCAGTACGAGACCAACCCCGCCAACGGCCGGCCCCTCGTTCAGCCGCACGGAACGCAAGCGGTCTACTTCAACCCGCCCGCCGAGCCGCTCGACACCGAGCAGATGGACTCGCTCTACGACCTGCCGTTCATGCGCAAGCCGCACTGGACGTACCGCGAGCGCATCCCCGCGTACGACACCGTCAAGCACTCGATCGTCTCGATGCGCGGCTGCTTCGGCGGCTGCACCTTCTGCTCGATCACCGAGCACGAGGGCCGGCACATCTCTTCGCGCAGCGCCGAGAGCATCCTTCGCGAAGTGCGAGAGCTTCGTCGCATGGATGACTTTCGCGGGGTCATCACCGACGTCGGCGGACCGACGGCCAACATGTACAAGATGGCCTGCAAGTCCGAGGAGATCGAGAGCAAGTGCCGAAAGCTCTCCTGCGTTCATCCAGGGATTTGCGAGAACCTCGTGACCGATCACGGTCCGCTGCTCGACGTTTTGCAGAAGGTCCGAAGCGAGCCCGGAGTCAAACGTGTGTTCGTCGCCTCGGGCATTCGCTACGACCTCGCCAATCGCAGCAAAGAGTTCATCAACGTGATGGCCAAGCACCACACGGGCGGACAGCTCAGCGTCGCCCCCGAGCACAGCGACAAGCGCGTGCTCGACAAGATGAAGAAGCCCGGGATCGAGCACTACGACCGATTCGTGGACCAGTTTCAGTGCGCCTCGCGCGAGACCGGCAAAGAGCAGCACCTGGTCCCGTATTTCATCGCAGGACACCCGGGCTCGACGCTCGAGTCGATGGTGGACCTCGCCGTGTATCTCAAGCGCCATCACATGAAGCCCCGGCAAGTGCAGGACTTCATCCCCACGCCCATGTCGATGGCGACGTGCATGTACTACACGGGCCGCGATCCCTTCACGCGCGAGGAGGTCTACACGGCCAAGGACCTGCACGAAAAGCGCATGCAAAAGGCGCTGCTCCTGTACTGGGACCCCACGCAGCACGACCTCGTGCGCGACGCCCTCGCCCTCACCGGCCGCACCGACCTGATCGGAACCGCTCCGCACTGCCTCGTCCCCCCCGCCTCGGGCAAGGGATCGCTGAGCATCCACGTCAAGCGCGCCGCCGAAGCGCGCGCGCGCGAGGGAGCCAAGGGCGGCAAGCCCACGAACGGTCCGCGTCCGAGCGCTCCACGCGCATACGGTTCGCGTGACGCAGGACCAGCGCGGCACGGCCCCAAGCGCGGTCGTAGCTGATCTCTCTCGTCTGCACGCAGAGGGCTCTATCGAGAGAGAGCTCGTCGCGTATGATCGCCGCCGCGATGGCAAAGAGGGTGCTCATCATGGGCGGCGGCATCGGCGGGCTCACTGCAGCCCACGAGCTCGCCGAGCGAGGGTTCGACGTCACCGTGCTCGAAGCGCGCGGCGTCATCGGAGGAAAGGCGCGGTCGTATCCCGTTGCAGGCACGGGGCTCAACGGCCTCAAGGACCTGCCGGGAGAGCATGGTTTTCGGTTCTTTCCGGGGTTTTACAAGCACGTGCCCGACTCGATGTCGCGCGTTCGCTCGACGGACGGAAAGCTCGTGAGCGAACACCTCGTGACGGCCACGAAGTTCTTGATGGCCCGGAGCGGCGGCGAAGACCCCGTGTACTTCCTGAAGCTGCCGCAAACGCCGGCGGACTTTCTGAGCGAGCTGCGCGCGCTGTTCGTCCCGCTCGGGATTCCGCTGCACGAGCTCGCGGACTTCGCCGGCAAGATCTTTCACATCTTGAAAATGTGTGACGCCCGACGACTCGACGAGCTCGAGAAGATCTCGTGGTGGACGTACCTCAAGGCCGGCAACAAATCGCAGGCGTTTCAAGACCTGCTCGCCCGAGGGATGACCCGCACCCTCGTCGCGCTCCGCGCCGAAGAGGGCTCGACGCGCACCGTCGGCACCGTGCTCATCCAGCTCCTCATGGACTTCGGCCGAGGAAACCTCGATCGCCTGCTCGACGGCCCCACCTCCGAAGTCTGGCTCGAGCCCTGGCGCGAACACATCAAGGGCCTCGGCGCGAAGTTCATCACTGGCGAGCGCGTCACCGCATTGCACGCGGACGACAAGCAGATCACCAAGGTGACCGTCACGCGCGCAGACGGCACCACGCACGAGTACACCGCGGACTACTACGTCTCGTCCGTGCCGCTCGAGGTGTTTCGTCCGCTCGTGACCCACGAAATCAAGAAGCTCGACCCCAAGCTCGACGGCCTGCGATTTCTCAAGACATCGTGGATGAGCGGGATCCAGTTCTACCTCAAGCGCGACGTCCCTCTGACCTCTGGCCACGCCCTCTTCGTCGACTCTCCGTGGGCGCTCACCGCGGTCTCTCAAGCGCAATTCTGGAAGACCCCGCTCGCTGAATACGGCGACGGTCAGGTGCGCGGAATCCTCTCGGTCGACATCTCCGACTGGGACTCGCCAGGCATCGTCTACGGCCTTCCCGCCAATCAACTGCAAGACCGACAGAAGGTCATGGTCGAAGTGTGGGAGCAGCTCAAGCGCGCGCTCAACGACGACGACAACCAAGAGCTCAGCGACGACAACCTCGCGGGCTGGTCGCTCGACGAAGCGATCGTGATGCCCAACCCCTCGGGCGTCGCCAACCTCGAGCCTCTGCTCGTCAACACCGTGGACACGTGGAGGCACCGCCCCGAAGCGTGGACGGCGATCGCCAACCTCTTCATCGCCGCGGACTTCGTTCGAACCCACACGGACCTCGCCACGATGGAGGCCGCCAACGAAGCAGGCCGCCGCGCCACCAACGCCATCCTCGACAGAGCGGGATCGAGCGCGAGCAAGTGCGCTGTGTTTCCGCTGCAAGAGCCCTCGATCTTCGACCCGTTTCAAGCCGCGGACAAAGTGCTCTACGACCTGGGATTGCCCGCGCTTCCGTGACCCGACCCGCTCACGGCCAGGACTCGCGCAGTCGCTCGCCGATGTGCGCGACGAGCGACGAGAGCGCCTCGGCCTCGCCCGGACGCGCGCCGCCCGAACGTTGTTCGGCCAGCCAGCGCACTGCCGACAGCGGCTCGGAGAAGACCTTCGTTCGAACCTTCGATCGCATCAACGCCCCGAGCGCCGTCGCCGTCGCATGAACGAACATCGAGGCGAACCCCGGCACCTGGATCACCAGCGCGTGCGCGCACAGCGGTCCGTCCACGAGCCGCGCGATGTCCTCGAACTTCCACCGCAGCACCGCGTCTCGAACCGCGCTCGGCTGACTGTGCACGAAGCGAAACGACGTCATCGCCATCAGCCGCCCGTGCTCTTCGATCACCCGCTCGAGCACCACGCGCTGCATCTCCGCGAGCTCGAGCGTCGGCCGCGCTTGCCAAAACGAAAGCGAGACGTCATCGCGCTGCGCGAAACAACAGCGCGGCTCGAGGTGGTGAATTCGACAGCGTTCGTCCATGTAAACCGCGCGTCGCGCCGGCAAAGACACGATACGTTCTAAGCAGTTAAACCATAGCATCGAACGGCGGAGCGCGACGATGGCGCGCCCAGGATCGCGCGGTGTTCGAGCGATGGACGCGCGTTGGTATTTCTAGCGAGTCCTCGGCGTCCGCTGGCAAAATCAGGGGTGATGCAGAAAACCTCGCCCTGGCTCGCGGCGCTCGCGCTCACCGCGCTGTGCGCGTGCGTCTCGCCGCCGACGCAGATCACCGTCGAGTTCGAGACCGACGTCCCCGCAGAGCGCGTGACCGCCGTGCGCGCCATCATGGTGCGCGGCAGTCAGCCCATCGAGGCGCTCTCGGGAAGGCGCGTCGAGCTGCAAACGAGCGCGGGCCAGAGCGCGCTGCGAGGGAGCTTCTCGATCGTCCCCACCCGCGGCGACCCGCGCAACGGCGCGGTGACCGGCGCGGTCGAGGTCTCGGTCCTGTCCGTCGCAGGAGCGCAGCCCGTCACGATCCGCCGCTGGTTTCGCGCGTCATTTATCCCATCGCGCCCGCAGGTGCTGCGGATGTTCATCCCGCTCGCGTGCGCTGCGCGCGCCGTCGGCTGCGCGCGCACCAACGCCGAGAGCTGCACGCTCAGCGATCGCTGCGAAGACTTCGGCCTCACCTGCAGCGACGACGCGACGTGCACAGCGCCGGACCTCGTCGCGGTCGAGAGCGGAGACGCGAGCGTGCTCAGGCCGCCTGCGAACGACGCGGCGGACGTGCAGCAGCTCCCGGACATCGTCTTGCTCGACACGGGCGTCCCGCCGCGAGACGCGAGCGCGCCCGACGTCGCTGCGATGGACGCGTCGACCGACGCTGACTCGGGCTCGTGCGGCGCCGACCTCTCTTCGGACCCGTTGAATTGTGGGGCCTGTGGCCGCGCCTGTCCGTCCGGCCCCAACTCGACCGCGGCGTGCGTGATGGGCGCGTGCGCGCTCGTGTGCGCGGCGAACTTCGGCGACTGCGACCGCGTCGCGGCCAACGGGTGCGAGCTGCGAATCGACACGCCGAGCGCGTGCGGCTCGTGCACGACGATGTGCTCGGGCACGACTCCGCTCTGCTCGGCGGGGCGCTGCGCCTCGGGCTGCGCCGCCAGCGAGCTGCGCTGCGGAACGTCCTGCGTCGACAGCACCAGCAACACCAACCACTGCGGCCGCTGCGACAACCCGTGCCCGACCGCGCCCAACGCCGGCGCTGCGTGCACGATGGGCGCCTGCTCGATCCGCTGCAACGCCGGCTTCGCCAACTGCGACGGCAGCAACGGCAACGGGTGCGAGATCAACATCAACGCCAACGAGCTGCACTGCGGAGCGTGCAATCGCCCGTGCGCCGCGCGCCCCAACACCAACGTCGCGTGCACCGCCGGGACCTGCTCGTACACGTGCCTCACCGGCTTCGCTGACTGCGACGCAAACCCCGCCAACGGCTGCGAGTCCTCGCTCGGAACCGCCTCGAACTGCGGCGCCTGCGGGCGCACCTGCTCCGGCGCGACGCCGGTGTGCTCGTCGGGCACGTGCACGAGCGGCTGCGCGATGGGGCAGACCCGCTGCGGATCGTCCTGCGTCGACACGACGAGCTCGCTCGCGCACTGCGGCGCGTGCAACAACGCTTGCGCCACCTACGCCAACTCGAGCACGCAGTGCACGGCGAGCGCGTGCCGCATGACCTGCGACCCAGGCTTCGGCAACTGCGACGGCGCGATGGCCAACGGCTGCGAGACCGACACGCGATCGACCGTAGCCCACTGCGGCGGCTGCAACATGCCATGCGCGGCGCGCGCCAACACCACCGTCTCGTGCGCGAGCGCGGCGTGCTCGTACACGTGCCTTCCGGGCTTCGGCGACTGCGACGGCAACCCGACCAACGGCTGCGAAGCCTCGCTCTCGACCGCGGCGCACTGCGGGACGTGCGCCAACACGTGCTCGGGCTCGACGCCGGTCTGTCAGATGGGCGTCTGCGTCTCGGGCTGCGCGGCGGGCGAGACCCTGTGCAGCGGCGTGTGCGTCAACACGAACACCAACCCGAGCCACTGCGGCGGGTGCATGCGAGGCTGCGCTACGGCGCCCGACGCGAACCCGACGTGCACCACGGGCATGTGCGGAATCACCTGCAATTCTGGCTACGGAAACTGCAACGGCTCGAGCGCCGACGGCTGCGAGGTCAACACGACCAATGACCCGAACAACTGCAGCGCGTGCGGAACGGTGTGCCCGACCCGCGCCAACGCGGCGCGGGTGTGCTCGATGAGCGCCTGCCGATTCGCGTGCAACATGGGCTTCGGCGACTGCAACGGCGCCGCGATGGACGGCTGCGAGCAGCCGCTCAACGTGATGGGAAACTGCGGCGCGTGCGGCGCGAGCCCGAGCGAGAGCTGCGACGGGCGCGACAACAACTGCAACGGGATCGTCGACGAAGGGTTTCGAGCACAGTGGATGTCGATGATCCCCACGCCCGAGCTGCAGGCGCTCAACGCGATGTGCATGCCCGGAAGCGAAGGCTCGATCGCGTGTCGCAACGCGGCCAATGACTACTGCGCGACGCACGCGAGCACCTGCGCCACCAACGGAATCGGCCCCGCCCTCGCCTCGCCTGGCGTCGTCAACGTCCTGTGCGTGCAGGGCTCGATGCGACTGGTGATTCCGTTCGCGGACCTCACGGCGGCGGACGGAAACTGCGTTTCGGGAATGCCCAACGTCGCCGCGTGCACGCGGGCGATTCACTTGTATTGCCAAGGGCGCGGGTTCGTCACCGGCGCAGGCGTGAGCGCCACTGGGGCCGACGTCACCGCGGTGTGCTTCGACACAGCGAGGGTCAACGGCGCGGCGATGCGCTACAGCATGCTCCGCACGTTCGACCCCGACTGCGACGGAACGCGCGAGCGCGCCGGCGTCCACTGCAACCAGGCCATCAACGCGCAGTGCCAGATGCTCGGCTTGGGCACGGGCGGCTTCGGCCCCACGTCCAATTCGGGCGACAACCTCGACGCCTGGTGCGTCCTTCCGTAGCGGTCGCTGGCCGTCTCATCGCGGGCGGTTTCATCGGTGGGCGCTTTTCATTCGGCCCCGCTGCGAAGAGACTATCGCATGATGATTCGCCCTCGCTCGTCGCTCGCGCTCTGCGCGCTCGCTGTGGCCTTCGCGTCCATCGCGTGCGCTCCAGAAGAGACCACCCCTGTCGCCGACGGAGCGACGCGCTCGGACGTCACCGCGCGCAACGACAGCGGGACCGCCCCGATGGACTCGGGCGCCGTCGTCGACAGCGGACTCGATCGCGACACGGGCGTCGCTCCCGTGGACACCGGCGTCCCGCCTCGCGACGCGAGCGCCGGCGACCCCTACGACACGGCTCGCAACGACTGCGTCGCAGAGATCAACCGCTATCGCGCGATGCTCAGCCTCGCTCCCTACGAGCGTTGGCGCGAAGGCGAGGCGTGCGCCGATCAAATGGCCGCCTTCGACGCGATGACCAACACGGCCCACAACGGCTTCAACATGCGCGTGTGCTCTCCCGGCGGAATGGGGCAAAATGAATGCCCCCGCTACGGCGGCCCGAGCGCGCTCAACGGCTGCCTCGCGCAAATGTGGGCCGAAGGTCCGTCGATGAACGGCGAGTGGGACGTCGCCCACGGGCACTACCTCAACATGGTGGGCGACTACACGTACATGGGATTTCGCCAGCATTTTACCAGGGTCGCGTGCGGCTTCTCCGCGGGCGGCTGGATGGTGCAGAACTTCCAATAGCCCGCGAGCGACGGCGCGATCGATCGCCGCGGTACGATCGCTCGATGAGCCGAGCACCGCACGAGTCGAAGTCGATCGAGCCCGTCGCAGACGAGAGCGATCACGCCGACGACGTCGATCGACGCGCGATCCTCTCGCGACGCGCGAAGCTGTTGTCCCTCGCGCTCGCGGGCGTCGCGTTCGCCGCGATCGCTCCCAGCGAAAATCCAGTGTGCGCGCAGCACAACGTCCCGGGCGGCGCGCCCGTTCGAATGCGCCTGAGAGCGCGTCCAGACGCAGGTGCCGCAGACAGCTCCGAGCCGCGCGACGCCGCCCTCGAAGCAGACACCGCGAGCGAAGCTCTGCCCGAGGTCGAGTCGCTTCCCGAAGAGACCATCGACGCCTCTGTGCTCGTCTCGCCTCGGCCTCATGTCTGCCTCAGCCAGATCATCCACGACGAGCCCGCGCCGGGCTGCGGCTGCCGTCGCACAGGGAGCTCGTCGTGAGCGCGCTTGCTCGCGCGACGCTCTCGGCGCTGGCGCTGGCGATTGCGCCGTGGACGATCCACGCGCAGAGCCCTGCGCCGAGCGACGCGCTGCGACGCGAGGACTTCGCCCGAGCCCGCGCGTGCATCACGCAGGCTTCGAGCCTCTCGGGCCACGATCGCGCAGAGCAGATGGCGGACTGCACCACGGCGCTCGCGCCGTCGCTCGCTTCGCAGCGCGCTTCGTTTGCGGCGCTCACCGCCGCTGCGTACCGAGACGACCGAGCCGCAGCGGCGTCCGTGCGCTGGGCGATGCGATGCCACCGAGACGCGGCGCTCGCTCCGTCGCTCGATCGAGCGAGCGCGCTTCGACGCGAGTGCGCCGCGATAATCCGCGAGCAATTTCACAGGGTCGCGTGGATCAAGAACACCGACGAGCTGTGCCAATGGACCGCGCGCGAAGACCGGTTCGGCGTCGGGGAGAACTCGCACGACGTCCCCCTCGAGCGCGACGGAGCGTGGGTCGCAGTGCAGCCCGGCCGCACACGGCTCTCGGCCATCTGCGATCGCGCGCCGATGCCCTCGGACGGGCCGCCGCCGCAGACGACGCTGACCGTGGCGCTTCGCGAGGCGATTCGCTATCGAATCACGCGCACGACGGTGCTGCTCGCGCAGTGATCCAGCG
Organism: Polyangiales bacterium; assembly: GCA_046351515.1. Lineage (GTDB taxonomy): Bacteria > Myxococcota_A > Polyangia > Polyangiales. Next base: position 306,103 of record JAXLYJ010000004.1, on the reverse strand, counting down.
ACGCGCCCTCACGCAGGCTCGCGCGGCGACGGAGGCGGATCGCTCTTGCGCTGCGCTCCAGCGAGGTCGATCAGCGCAGCGAACCGCTCTTCGACCGACGACAAGCTCAGCCCGTTGAAGAAGCTCGCGAACGCGAAGTACGGCAAGAGCCCGCGCCAGTTGGCGAACCACGGAGGGACGAACTTGGGCGGGTCCAACAATCCCTCGCGCCGAAGCACGACCAGCGCGTCGAGGTCGTCGATCGCGCACCGCCCGGCCAAGAGCATCGCGAGCTCGTCTCGGTGTCCTCCGCGCGCAAACGCGCTGAGAAACGAGTACACCTCGACCATCCCAGCGAGATAGCAAGAGTCCTTGGTGAAGGGCGCGCCGCCCTCGACTCGGCCGCCTCGACACACTCTCTGCGCGTCGAGGTACGCGTCGCGCTCGTTCGATCCCTGCGCGAGCAACATTCGATACAGCTCGATAAAGTCCGCGCCGTCCTCCGCGGCGGCCACGAGCTTCACGCGCATGGCCAGCCGCTGCATCCGCGCGGGGCTGAGCCGTCGCGCCTCGAGCTCGGCGAACACCGCGAGCCCCTCTTGCGTGCGCGTCGAGCGCGGCCCGCCCCCCGAGAGAAACGGCGCCCGCGTTTGTGCTGCGCCGTTCTGCGCGGTGAGCGCGTGCGTCTCGATTTCGTGGGCCCATAATCCCTCCGCCTCCCACTGCGAGAAGGTCGTGTCGCCGCGCACTCGCACGCGGTCTCGTCCTGCGATCACCTTCGCGGACAGATCTCGATCGACGGTGACCTCGATCGGCATGCGCGGCCGCCGCGCCTTCGCGCGATCGCGAAGCCACTCGGCGAACTCTTCTGCGCTCCAGTCCTCGGGCTCTTCTTCGTCGTCCCGCGGATGCGAGCCGTCGTGCCCGTGGATCTTCAGTCGATCGAGCAGGTGCTCGGCCAGGTCGATGTTGCGAATGTTGGTCCCGACGAAGCGCGTGCGCGCGCCGCCGTACAGCTCGCGCGAGATCTTGAAGAACTCCACCGTGCCGACGGCCAACAACAGTCGATTTGCCTCTGCAAACGACCGCACCGTGTCCCTGAGAAACACATGCACGTGCTCGTCGCCCTCGACGCTCTTGGCCAGGGCTTCGAACGCCTCGGCGCGCGCGCGGAGCTGATCCCAGTCGTACTCGTACCGAACCTCGGGGAGCTTCTGGCACTTGTCGCGAAAGAACTGGTCCTCCGTGGCGCGCGGCCACGCGATGTCGTTGAGCAGCTTCGAGCGACGACCGATCTTCGCGAGCGAGGCGGTGATGCGGTCGACCAGCGCGGCGTGGGTCTCGATGGGCATGGGCTGTTCACTCTTCAGCGGACTCGATCCGCGCGATCCCGAGTTTCTTCATGCGGGACTGAAGCGTCGATGGCTTGAGCCCCAAGAGCGCCGCGGCGCCGTCCTTGCCGTAGAGCTTTCCGTGCGTGCGCGCGAGGGTGTCGCGGATGTGATCGCGCTCGACGTCTTCGAGCGTGCGAACCACGGCGCTCAACGCGGCGCGGCTCTCGATCACCGGCGCGCCGTGCGCGCGCGCGCCGAGGTCGATCGAAGAAGCGCTCAGCGTGCTCGAGGGAGACAAGATCATCGCGCGCTCGAGGACGTTGGCGAGCTCGCGGATGTTTCCGGGCCAGCCGTAGCCGCGCAGAAGCGCGAGGGCGTCGTCGCCGAGCTTGAACTTCGCCCGCCGATTGGCGCGCGAAGCCAGCCGCTCGATCAGCGTCGAGGCGATCGTGGGCAGGTCCTCCATGCGCTCTCGCAGCGGGGGAATCTCCAGGGGAAACACGTTCAATCGATAGTAGAGATCCTCGCGAAAGCGCCCCTTCGCGATGGCCTTCTCGAGGACCACGTGCGTCGCCGCGAGGATGCGCACGTCCACGCGCACCGTTCGATCGCTGCCCACGGGCTCGAACGTCCCCTCTTGCAACACTCTCAAGAGCTTCGCTTGCAAGGGCATCGAGAGCTCGCCGATCTCGTCGAGCAAGAGCGTCCCGCCGTTCGCCGTTTGAAAGCGCCCCGAACGATTCGAGAGCGCGCCGGTGAACGCGCCCTTCACGACGCCAAACAGCTCGGCTTCGAGGAGGTTCTCGGGGATCGCCGCGCAGTTCATCGTGACGAACGGGCGCTCGCTTCGGCGCGACCGCGCGTGCAGGGCGCGCGCGAGGTACTCTTTGCCCGTCCCCGTCTCGCCGCGGATGAGCACGGGCGTGTCCGCGAGCGCCACTTGCGCGGCGCGCTGAAGGACCGCGCGCATCTTCGGTGATTTGCTCACCTCCAGCGAGTCGCTCTCTTTGGCGCGCTCTGTCGCGGTGCCGTACCGATCGCGCTCGAGCAGCGAGACGTGCTCTTGCTCTTGCGCGCGCAGCCGAGCGAGCGCCGACGAGAGCTCAGCGTTCACGATGGCGAGCGAGAGCAGCTGCCCGTACACCTCGACGAGGTCCACGACGGTCTGCGCATACTGCTCGCAGCGCTCGCGATCGAGCGCCAAAATCCCCAGCGGACGATCGCCCGCCGCCAACGGAACCACCATGCACGCGTGCCCCGCCGGCAGATCGAGCACCCCGTCGAACGGGTCTCCATCGCCGTGCGCGTGGTCCTCTTCGGTGAACGCCCGCGCGCGCCGAGCCTCGAGCGCCTCTCGCACCGTGGGGTATTCGGTCAGCGAAATCGCGTGCTTTCTCACCACCTCGCTCGCCAGTCGCCCGCGCGCCGCGCGCACGATCAAGCGATCCCCTTCGAGCTCGAACAGCGTCGCGAGGTCGTACGGCGCGACCCTCGCGATCCAGTCCAACCCTCGACGAATGATCTCGTCGATCGTCTCTCCGTCGGACCAGAGCCGAGCGATGTTGCGAAAGTCCCGCGTCAGGTCGAGCTCGCTTGCAGCCGTCGCCATAGGACCTCGACCATGACTCGATGAGCACCGAAATGCCAGTGACGAGCACACCGAAATATCAGTGATGCACTGAAATAGCGGTGGACACACGCAATAAATACCTGTGATTTCAACGTCACCATGGCTCGGCACGATCGCTGCGATGAGGGTCATCACGCTGCACAAGACGCAGCGGAGATCACCCCCCTCGAAGGAGTCGTTTGCACATGCTGACCATCGGAGATCGCTTCCCCTCGTTCGACCTCAAGGCCGTCGTCTCGATCGAGAAGGGCAAAGAGTTCACGAACATCACGGACAAGTCCCACGAAGGAAAGTGGCTCGTCGCCTTCTTCTGGCCCATGGACTTCACCTTCGTGTGCCCCACGGAGATCGCTGAGTTCGGAAAGCGCACGCGAGACTTCACCGACCGCGACGCGCAGGTCCTGGGATTCAGCACGGACACTGAGTTCGTCCACCTCGCGTGGAGAAACCACGACGAGCGCCTGCGCAACCTGCCGTACCCGATGGTGGCCGACACCAAGCGCGAGCTCTCGACGGCGCTCGGGATCTTGGACAAGAACGCCGGCGTCCCGCTGCGCGCGACGTTCGTCGTCGATCCCCAAGGCGTGATCCGCTGGGTGCAGGTCAACGACTTGAGCGTGGGACGCTCGGTCGACGAAGTGCTCCGCGTGCTCGACGCGCTGCAGACGGACGAGCTCTGCCCGTGCAACTGGAAGAAGGGCGACGAGACCCTCGGAAAGTAAACTTACCCAAGGAGCTAACCATCATGAGCGCTCTTGTTTCGCTGACCGAACGCGTTCCCGACTACGCGCGGGACCTCAAGCTCAACCTCGGCGCCGTCCTCGGTGACGGCTCGCTCGCTGAGCCCCTTCGCTACGCGATCGCCCTCGCCTGCGCGATCACCACGCGGCACCCCGCGCTTCGTGAAGCCCTCGAGCAAGAAGCGCTCACCCGCGCGGGCGCCACGTACGTCGACGACGCCCGCGCCGCCGCCGCCCTCATGGGCATGAACAACGTCTACTACCGATTTCGCCACAAGATCGGCAAAGAGACGTACAGCCAGAAGCCCGCGCGCTTGCGCATGCAGCGCATCGCCAAGCCCGCGACCACCAAGGCCGAGTTCGAGCTCATGTGCATGGCCGTCAGCGCCATCAACGACTGCGAGACCTGCGTGAAGTCCCACGAGCAAGTGGTGCTCGAAGCGGGCCTGTCCGACGATCAAGTGCACGACGCCGTGCGCATCGCCGCGGTGATCAACGGCCTCTCGATGGCCCTCGACGAGCGCTGAGCGATCGTCTACGCACAGAGCTCACCAGCGATGATGAAGCTCGGCGATCTCTCGGTGACCCACGCGTTCGCGGACGTGGGAGGGCTCAAGCTCCACTACGTCGAGAAGGGCGAAGGGCCTGTGGTGCTGCTGCTCCATGGGTTTCCCGAAATGTGGTGGAGCTGGCGGTATCAGATCGACGCCCTCGCGAGCGCGGGATACCGCGTGATCGCCCCGGATCTTCGCGGCTACAACGAGAGCGACAAGCAGGGTCCGTACGACCTCGACACGCTCGCCACCGACGTGCGCGCGCTCGTCGCGTTCTTGGGCATCGAGAAGGTCCGCCTCGTCGGCCACGATTGGGGCGGAGGGCTCGCGTGGCACGTCGCCTCGAAGCTGCCGTCCATCGTCGAGAAGCTCGTCGTGCTCAACTGCCCGCACCCCGCTCAGATGGTGCGCGCGCTCAAGCGAGGCGACCTCGGGCAGCTCCGCCGCAGCTGGTACATGTTCTTCTTTCAGCTCCCGCTCTTGCCCGAGCGCATGCTCACCCGCGATCAAGGCCGCGGGATCTGCAAGATGTACCGAGCGAGCGCCGTCGACCCGAGCCACTTCAGCGACGAAGAGCTCGCTCCGTTCGTCGAGAACGTTCTTCGCCCAGGCGCGGTGAGCGCGATGATCGGCTGGTATCGCGCGGCCTTCACGACCGCGTTGAAGGCCGGCTCGAAGGGCCCCGAGTACGCCGTGATCCGCGCGCCCACGATGCTCATCTGGGCCAAGGACGACACCGCGCTCGGCTACGACTCGCTCGTGCCAGGGACCGAGCGGTTGGTCGAGGACCTTCGGCTCGAACCGATCGACCGCTGCGGGCATTTCGTGCAAGCAGAGCAACCCGCGCGCGTGAACAAGCTGCTGATCGAGTTTCTCGCGAAGGCGTGAGCGATCGCGCGAGCGAGAGAGTCTACGGAGCCCCCACCCGCGCTGCCGCGCGCGCGGTTGGCAGCCCCCACCCGCGCTGCCGCGCGCCCCGCGTAGCGAGTGAACGGAGCCCCCACCCGCGCTTCCGCGCGCCCCGCCCCCGCAGAGCGAGGGCGGCGGCTCTGCATTGGGAAAACAGCGGTGGAATTGATTTCGTTGATCGCGTGGAGACCTTGCTCTGCAAGGTCTCTTCAGTAAACGAAGTGGCTCGCAAGACAACACGACGCAACGCGAACGCCCGGAGCAAACCGTGGTCGGCGGAGCCGCTTCGCTCCGTGAGTGGTCGCAATCGCGTCCATCGAAGCCCTTGCAGAGCAAGGGTTCCCAGCGATCAACGAAATCAATTCCACCGCTGTTTTCCCAATGCAGAGCCGCCGCCCTCGCTCTGCGGGGGCGGGGCGCGCGGCAGCGCGGGTGGGGGCTGCCAACCGGGCGCGCGACTGCGGGCCGTCACCCATTCGCGCCAGCGCGGGTGGGGGCTGCGAAATGGCAGCGCGATCGCGCGCTCCATCGACTCGCTGACACTGCCCGCCTTCCCCCCTTCGAACGCTCACTTCGCAAACGGGTTCGGGATCAACGCGCTCACGCGCTTCATGTGCTCGGCGTACTGCGGACGACGCGCGATCGACCGCTTGTCGATCATCGGGATCGAGATCGTCGCGAACATCACCGTGATCCAAAGCGCCCCCACGCCGGTCCACCACGAGCTCGGATCGGACGCGAGCCCGAAGAGATACACGCCCCACCAGAAGCCGATCTCGCCGAGATAGTTCGGGTGACGGCAGTACTTCCACAGCCCCTCGGTCATGATCGCGCCCGTCACGCCCTGCTCAGCGTTGCGACGGCGAAACGAACGCAGCTGCTCGTCCGCGATCGCTTCGACCAACGTGAAGCCCAGCGTCACCGCCGCGGCCACGAAATCAAGAACGCCCAGCGGACGCGCCCCCGTCCCCAGCGCGTAGAACAACGGAAGCATCCCGAGATACACGGTCACCGTCGGCATCGAGTGCAGCCCGAGCAGGCTCACCACCCAGTACAACGGCCCCGTCTTCGTGCGCAGATCCACGTAGCGCCAGTCCTCGTGATCGAGCCCAGTCCATCCCCGCGCCCAGTTGTACGTGAGCCGCGCGCCCCACACGAACACCAGCGCCGTCGCGAGCCACACGCGCGCCGACGGAGCCACGCTCGGCGTGCACAACGGGATCGACAGCGCGACCGCCGGAGGAATCACGCTCCAATACGGGTCGTACACGCTCGAGTTGTTCAGCGCGCGCGAGAACGCGAAGACCACCACCGTCGCAGCCAGGTCCGCGAAGAGCACCACCTTCCACGGAACGGCCCACCCCATCCAACGCGAGACGCCCACCGCCGCGACGAGCGCGAGGGCGTACGCAACAGTCACCAACACAAACGATGTCGTGCGCGAAAAGCGCGGAGCTGTCTCACTCATGATCGATCGGCGAAGCTACAACAGAGCGCGCTCGCCGATGCACTCGAAGGCAACACACACGTCCCCTGCTTCGACCCTCGCCGTGCTCGTCGGCGGCGAAGGACGCCGCATGGGCGGCGTCGCGAAGGGCGATCTGCCGTCGAGAAGCCCTGGAGAAACACTGCTCGATCGAACCGTCCGCGTCGCGCGCGAGGCTGGCTTCTCGCGCGTCGCGCTCGTCGGTCGCCGCGAGAAGCTCCGCGCGTACGAGCGCTACACGCTCGAAACGGTCATCGATCGCCCCGACGTCGAAGGCCCCCTCGCTGGACTCTCGGCGCTGTGCTCGAGCGAGCGCGAGCCGTTCGTGATGGTCGCCTGCGACATGCCCGAACTCGACCCCGCGGTGCTCGCACGACTGCGCGAAGGACACGGCACCGCCGCGGTCCTCGCGCCGCGCGACGCGCGCTCGCTTCGTTGGGAGCCCACGCTCGCCTGGTACCACCCCGCGCGCGTCGGCCCCGCGCTCGAACGCGCCGTCGCGTCGGGCACACGCTCGTTTCAAGCTGCGTTTTCAACGATGGAGTGCGTTGAATTCGTGCTCACCGACCGCGAGCGCGCCACGCTCGAAGACTGGGACACGCCCGAGGACCGCGCGCGATAGCGAGTTCGCGGGCCCCGAGCCGCGCTGCGAGCGAACGGAGCCCCCACCCGCGCTGCGAGCGAACGGAGCCCCCACCCGCGCTGCCGCGCGCCCCGCCCCCGCAGAGCGAGGGCGGCGGCTCTTCATTGCGAAAACAGCGACGGAATTGATTTCGTTGATCGCTGGGAACCCTTGCTCTGCAAGGGCTTCGATGGACGCGATTGCGACCACTCACGGAGCGAAGCGGCTCCGCCGACCACGGTTTGCTCCGGGCGTTCGCGTTGCGTCGTGTTGTCTTGCGAGCCACTTCGTTTACTGAAGAGACCTTGCAGAGCAAGGTCTCCACGCGATCAACGAAATCAATTCCACCGCTGTTTTCGCAATGAAGAGCCGCCGCCCTCGCTCTGCGGGGGCGGGGCGCGCGGCAGCGCGGGTGGGGGCTCCGTTCGCTCGCTACGCGGGGCGCGCGGCAGCGCGGGTGGGGGCCGCCAACCGGGCGCGCGACAGCGCCGGTGGCGGCTCCGTTGCCTCGCTCGATCGCTCACCTCATCCGTGTGTCTCGTTGAGCCAACGCGGCCCCCTCGCTTCGCAGCGAGCGCGACACGCGCAGGGGCGCGCTCGCGCGATGACATCGGTTCTCCCTGTGTTTTCTCTCTCCGTTCTGCGCGCGCTCGCGATGGCCTCGCGCGTGCAGTGCGCCAGGAGCGGAGCACCGAATCATGAAAACGCTAGTACGGGTTGGGGCCGCGTTGACGGTCGCTGGGGTCGTGTTGTCTTCGAGCGCCGAGTCGCTCGCGTGCGGGGGATGCTTCTCTCCGCCGCCGATGGTCTCGGGCGGCGGAGGAAGCACCAATATTCAAACGGTCACCGATCACCGCATGGTGCTCTCGGTCTCGTCGACGCAGACCACGCTGTGGGACCAGTTCAGCTACTCAGGTAATCCCAGCGAATTTGCCTGGATTCTCCCCATTCGCAGCGGCCCCGACGTGCGCGTCGAGATCGCCTCGGACGCCTTCATGGAGCGCGTCGCGCAGGTGGGCGTCGTGCGCGTCGAAGCGCCGACGACGCCCACGCGACGATGCGGACAGTGCGTTCCCGCGAGCGCGTTTCCGCAATGCGCGAGCAGAACCGGCGGATTCGGGGGAGGACCGCGAGACGCCTCGACGCAGTCCATCGACGCGGCTTCGGCGCCGTACGACGCTGGATCGCCGAGCGACACTGGCGTCACCGTCCTTCGCGAGCAGGTCGTCGGCCCTTACGCCGTCGCGACCTTGCGCGGCACCGACGCAGGCTCGCTGCGCGCGTGGCTCACGACCAACGGCTACGCCATCCCCGCGTCGATCGAGCCAACGTTGATGCACTACATCAGCCGCAACATGGACTTCGTCGCGTTGCGATTGCGCGGCGGCGAGGGCATTCGTCGCATGGCTCCGATTCGTGTGGTGATGCCCGGATCGCAGCCGGTGCTCCCGTTGCGCATGGTCGCCGCGGGCATCTCGGACAAGGTCGGTCTGCTGCTCACGGTCATCGCCGAGTCGAGGATGGAGGCGCAGAACTTCGCCAACTTCACCGTCGCGAGCGACGACCTCGTCTGGGATTTTGCTGCGCAGCGCGACGCGATCTCGATCTACCGCGAGACGGTGCGCGCCAAAGAACGCGCGCTCGGCGCGGCGTGGCAGACCGAGTCCACCACGAGCATCGAGCGCACGAGCGCGCAGTGGGCGTTCAGGGCTCCGTTCTCCGAGGGCATGATCGACGACGCTGGCGTCGGCGTGAGAGACGTCGACGTCGCGCTGCTCGGCATGACCGCGCCCACGCTCGTGCTCACTCGAATGCGCGCAGAACTATCGGGGCCGCAGCTCGACCGCGACCTCGCCCTCGCCGCGTCGGCGGGCGGCGAAGTCTCCAACACCGTTCAGTTCAACACGATCCGCAACGCCCCCACGCCCGCCGCGTGCGCGCCCTTGAATTGTGGTGCCACCGACGGCCGCTTCGAGACCGACGGAACCATCTACGGCCCCTACTCCGAGCGCCTCGCCCCCAACACCATCATCCCCGCCGTATATCGCCCCGGATCCCTGCCCGATCACCAACCGGTCGAACGCACCGTGATCCCTGCGCAATGCGGCGGCCCCAGCAACACCGCCAACAACGGCCCCATCGTCGCGCAAAACGGCTCGATCATCGCGCGCCCCTCGAGCGCGCCCATGCGCTGCGCCGTCACCACGCCCGCGCACACCCCGCCGTGGAGCTCGCTCGGCGCGATCGCCTCGGGTCTCGCCCTCGTCGCCGCCCTCCGCCGCGCGCGCAAGCAGTAGTTCGCTAGATCCCCGCCCACGAATCGTCGTTCTTCGGCCCCGCTGCGGGGCGCACGTCTACGACGAAGCCCGTGAGCTGCGCCATGCCCGAGAGCCGCTCGATGCGATCGGGACCGTCCGCCGCGAGCAAGTTCACGTTCACGCCGCGCGTCTTGCTCGCGACGCTGAGCCCCTTGGCGTGTTGATGCCCCCATCCGTGCGGGAGCGCGACGGTCCCTGGCATCAATTCATCGAGGAATTTCACTGGCAATCGCACGGTCGCCACGTCCGTCGAGACGTCCGCGAGCGCGCCCTCGTCGAGCCCCAGCCGCTGCGCGTCCTCGGGGTGCACGTACAAGTGATTGGTGTCGCGATCGGTCCCCTTCACAAACGACTCGTGGTTGTGCGTCCACGAGTTGTGCGTCGTGACATGGCGCTTCGTGATGAGCTTGAGCTCATTCGCGCTGGATTTCTCCCGCTCGAACAGCGGGCCGATCGCCGCGCGCGCCTCTCGAAGAATCGCCAGCGGCGCGAGCTGCACCTTGCCGTCCGTCGTGTACACGCGCTTGCCGAGAAATGAGCCCGGCTCGTGATCGTCGCGCAGCGCTCCGTCGCGATCGCCGAGCAGCGCGCGAAAGCTCTTCTGTCCGCACAATCGCAGCAGCAAGTCCAACACGCGCTCTTGCGGAATCGCGCGCTTCTTCTCGCCCACCTTCGCGTTGGCGAACATCATCGCCTCGAAGGCCTTCTGCGCGACGGCGCTGCCGAAGAGGTTCACGCCCGAGTGCTTGCAGAGGTCCATGTAGATCGTCGCCTCGTCGCGCACTTCGCCTTCGGGCTCGATCAACCGCTCGGTGGCTTGCAGGTACGGCTTCGCTTGCAGCCCGAGCATCAACGGAAAGATGAAGGGCAAATCCGGCCGTTCGAGCGGCGAAGTCGCAGGCAAGATGTAGTGCGCGAGCTGGCCGGTCTCGTTGCGAAACAGATCGACGGTGACGAGCAGCTCGAGCTCTTCGAACGCGCGCTTCAACCGCGCGGCGTTGGGCATGGTGATCAGAGGATTTCCGCCGGTGACGAAGAGCGCGCGCACTTGCTTGTCGCCCGGCGTGAGGATCTCGTCCGCGAGGATTCCTCCCGGAAAAGCGTCGTTGGTCGAGCCGAAGTCCCCCACGCGCGAGCGGTCGTTGCGCATGAGCGTCCCCGTGCGGACGCCGAACTTCGCGAAGTCGATGACGCCTTGGCCCACCAGCGTTCCGCCTGCGCGATCGAGGTTGCCCGAGATCGCGTTGATCACCTCTTGCAGCCAGAACGCGAGCGAGCCGTTCGAGCCCATGTTGATCCCGGTCGAGCCGTAGAGCGCCGCGCCGTCGGCCGTTCGATACGCAGACACCATCGCGCGCAGGACCGACGGATCGACGCGCGTGACCTCCGCGCACCGCTCGGGCGTCCACTCTCGAACGAGCGCCGAGACCTCCTCGAAGCCGATCATGTGCTGCGCGACCTTCGCGCGATCGACGCCGCCCTGCGCGATCAACTCGTGGAGAAATCCCAGGAAGAAGAACACGTCCGTGTTCGGTCGAATGAACACGTGCTCGCCCGCGGCCTTCGCCGTCTCGGTCTTGCGCGGGTCCACCACGAACACCCTTCCGCCTCGACGCTCGATCTCTTTCAAGTGCGCGGTCGGGTTGGGAACCTGCAGAAAGCTCCACTTCGACACGACCGGGTTCGCGCCGACGATGATCAAGCACTGCATCCGTCGCACGTCGGGAAACGGCTGCGTAAACGGAAACCCATACACGTGCCGCGCGACGGCGAACTTGTTCGCGCAGTCCTGCGTCGAGGTGGCGTACGAGCTCTTCGATCCGAGCCCGAGCATGAATCCCTGCGCAAACACTGGGTGAAGCGCAGAGAAGCCCGCGGCGGTCCCGACGTACATCGCGATCGAGTCCGCGCCGCGCTCGCGGTTGAGCTTCTGCACCTTCGCGCCGATTTCGCTCAGCGCTTGCTCCCACGAGACGCGCTCGAACCGGGCGCCGCGCCGCGCGAGCGGGTAGCGCACGCGGTCGGGATGGTCGTAGATGTGGTGCTGTTCGAGCCCTTTTTTGCAGGCAAATCCCTTGGTCGCGACGTGCTTCGGGTTGGGTCGAATCGCGACGACCTTGTTGCCCTCGACGTCCGCTTCGAGCCCGCAGAGCGCCTCGCAAATGCGGCAGAACGTGCTGTGTGTCTGAGCCATGAGCGCCGGCAACATACCGCACAAGAATCGCCCCCTGTCGCAAACGAGCGCTTCGAACGGAGCTGTGATACGGCGCTCACAAAGGCTCGGGATCGAACATGCACCGGACCACGCTTACGATCTCGCTGTGCGCCGCGCTCTCGCTGTGCGCGTGCAAGAAGAAGAACGACGGCAACGACGCGGGCCCCGCCGCCGCCAACCTCCAGGGCGTCACCGTCCGCGGAGGGACCGACTCGGTCGGCGCGAGCAACGGCAACGGTGAGGACGGCGGCGAGCGACACGTCGCGTTCACGCCCACCGTCGTCGAGCGCGCCGCGCGCGGACGCAACGCCGAGCGCACAGCGCGCGCAGACGAGCGCATCTCCATCGCCGCAGGCCGCTATCACGTCGGCAGCACGCCCGGTGAAATCGGCCGCGATCCTGCGACCGAGGCCGACGGAAACGCCGTCGAGATGACCGCGTTCGACATCGACGCGCTGCCGTATCCCAACGACCCTGCGCAGGCTCCTCGCACGGGAGTGACCCGCGACGAAGCGCAGCAACTGTGCGCCGCGCGAGGGCGACGGCTGTGTCGAGAGATCGAATGGGAGCGCGCGTGCAAGGGGCCGAACGAGACGATCTTTCCGAACGGCGACGAGTGGGACGCGGCGCGGTGCAGCGGTGAAAATCCAGGGCAATGCGCGTCGGGCTACGGCGCGATGCTGATGGGGACGCGCTTCGCAGAGTGGACGGCGGACGACATCGCCGACCGCGCCGTGATCCGTGGAGCGGCCAACAACGCCACGTTCAACCAACACCGCTGCGGCTCGCGACGCACCGCGCTCGCCACGCAGTCGGGCCTCGAGGTCGCCTTTCGCTGCTGCGGCGGAACGCGATCCACCGTCGAATATCCCCGCGAAGTCTCTCGCCCTCCGTTTCGCGAACAGCCCATGACCACCGCGCAGCTCTCGGAGATCGTCGCGACGATCCCCGAGCTCAACCGCGTGCGCGACGGGCTCACCATGCTCTCGGTCGCCGCGATCAACGAAGTGATGAACCACGGCGCCACGAGCGTCGCGATGCACCCCGAGGCGAGCTTCACCGTGCAGCCCCTGCGATGGAGCCCCACGTTCGGCGAAGAGCTCTTGGTGTTCACCGCGACGAGCACCGTGGGCAGCTTCGTCGCCGCGCTGTGGGTGCTGCCCACGGAGGACGGTCGAGGCGAGCGCTACAAGCACGCAGCGAGCTTCATCCTCGCCGGCGATCGCGTCGCGATGACCCTCGCGCACATGCGCACCACGCGCGAAGAAGTGCAGTGGTCCGCCTGTTGGAACTGCGGTGGCGAGCACGGCGTCATCACGTACGACCGCGAAAACGCCCGCGCGATCGCCGTGCAGCGATAGACCGTCAGAGCCGCGATCACCTCGCGCGTCTCGCGTCCACGCTCGCGCACCCGACGCTCGAACGCCCGCTCATGAAGAACCACGCTCTGTTCGGCGCTCTCTCGCTGCTCGCGCTCGTCGGCTGCGGCCACGCGCGAGTCGGCCCGCGCCAGGCGCCACGCGACTGCAGAACGCTCGTCGAGAGCTCGCGCGTTTCGGCGCGCCCCGCAGAGTGGACACGATCGACGCACGGCGACTCCATCACGACGCCCGCCGTTCGATTGGCGTGCGACGCGATCGCCGTCGAGACCCACGCGCAGCTCCGCGAGGTGCGCGAGAGGCCGACGGTCTTGGACTTCTCGGGCCTCGGTCGCTGCGCGAGCGCGGGCCGCGGCGCGTGGATTCTGTCCGTTCGAATGGGTCCCCCGCGCGAGTCGGTTAGCGAAGGCACGAGCGACCTGGTCGGCGAGTGGAGCGCCGTGTACATCGACGAGCGCGGAGAGCGATTCGACAGCGCGACCGCTCGCGGCCCGATCGAGCGAGGTCTGCAAGGAGCGAGCGCTGCGAAGATCCTCGCCGTGCACGACATCGACGGAGACCGCGTCGGAGAGCTCGTCGTCGAACAGACGAACTGGGACGAAGAGGGGTCGAGCGCGCCGAGGCAGTCGATGTACACCGCGCGAGGGCAAACGGTGAGCGCGCTCTCGACGGGCTCCACCGCAGAGCGATTCGCGCTCGTCGACGCAGACGCAGACGGGCGCATCGACCTGCAAATCCAGAGCGAGTTCTACCTCACGACGTTTGTGGGAATGAGCTCCGAAGGCGCCTCGGGTCCATCACTGCTCGTGCACGGCCTCGCCGCAGCGGCGTTTGCGTCCAGCGACGACACGACGCTCGCGTTTCGCCTCGCGCAGTGCCCGCGCCCTCCGTCGCGCATCGTCGAGCCATCGAGCGAAGACCGCACGCAGATCGACGCGACGAAGCTCATCACCAACATCGCCTGCGCGCGCTCGTGGGGCGCGAGCGCGGCAGACGTCTTGGCGCGAGCGCGCGCCGAGTGGCTCAGCACCGATCGCAACGAGACGATGCGGGACAACCTCGAAGAAGCCGTCGCGACCGAGCCCCGCGTCTCGCTTCGCGGCCTGTGCCCGATCGCTCCGTGAGCTCAGTGCATCGCCCCCGAGGGCAGCACCTTCACTCCGCTCGGGAGCTCTTTCGCCGCTGCAATCACAGCCTTCGCGACGTCGCTCGCCTCGATGGGCCTGCCGCTAAACGGCTTGAGCAGCGGCCCCATCGCGCGCGACATCACGATCGCAAAGCGCTCTCCGGGCCGGCTCTCGGCGCGGTCGCCCAACAGCAACGACGGCTGCGCGATCACCAGCGAGCCCCACTCCATCGCCCGCAACGCGCTCTCAACCTCGCCCTTCACGCGGTTGTAGAACACCATCGACTTCGGGTCCGCGCCGAGCGCGCTCACGAGCACGAAGCCCTTCGCGCCGCGCTCTTTCGCCGCCTTCGCGAAGGCCAGCACCGCGTCGTGATCCACCGCGCGAAACGCCTCCTTCGAGCCCGCCTTCTTGATCGTCGTTCCGAGCGCGCACACCGCCACGGTCGGCGCAGGCACGTCCCCCGCGTCGAACGCAGCGAAATCCACGCTCTTCTCGATGAGCTTGTCGCCGCTCTTTCCGCTGGGCCGTCGCCCAAACGAGACCACCTTCGCGAACGCCGGATCGCTCGAGGCTAGATCGAGCGCAAATCCCCCCACCAATCCGCTCGCGCCCGCGATCCACAACACCGAACCACTCTGCTCTGCCATCGCGCCCCCGAGCCTAGTGCCGCGCGTCCGAAGTTTGGCAAGGTTTCGTGCGATCGCGAGCGAACGGAGCCGCCACCCGCGCAGCCGCGATGGAGTGACGGCCGCACCGGCGCTGCCAGTTCGCAGCCCCCACCCGCGCTGCCGCGCGCCCGGTTCGCAGGCCCCCACCCGCGCTGCCGCGCGCCCGGTTCGCAGGCCCCCACCCGCGCTGCCGCGCGCCCCGCCCCCGCAGAGCGCGGCGGCTCTGCATTGCGAAAACAGCGGTGGAATTGATTTCGTTGATCGCACGGAGACCTTGCGCTGCAAGGTCTCTTCGCTGCGCGAAGTTGCTCGCAAGACAACACCACGCACCGCGAACGCTCTGCGCAAACCGTGATCGGCAGAGCCGCTTCGCTCAGCGAGTGGTCGCGATCGACGCGATCGAAGCCCTTGCAGAGCAAGGGCACCCTGCGATCAACGAAATCAATTCCACCGCTGTTTTCCCAATGCAGAGCCGCCGCCCTCGCTCTGCGGGGGCGGGGCGCGCGGCAGCGCGGGTGGGGGCCTGCGAACCGGGCGCGCGGCAGCGCGGGTGGGGGCCTGCGAACCGGGCGCGTGGCTGCGCGGGTGGCGGCTCCGTTCGCTCGCGATCGCACGAAACCTCGCCAGACTTCTGTCGCGCCCTAGCAGCCCCGCCCTCGGATCGAACTCACAGCCCGAGCGGCGGGTCCTCGCGTTCGCCCAGCAAATACGCGCGCGCCGCGGCCGCCACGAAGATCGACCCGCACACCACCACCAGACCGCCCTCGCCCACGCTCGCCTTCGCCCGATCGACCGCGCTCGCCACGGACTCGTGCGCCAGACCTCCCGCGTACGACGCGAGCACCGCGGGGTCCGTCGCTCGACCGAGGTTCGCCGCGCACAAATGCCACTGTTCCGGCGGGCAAAACGCCTTCAGCGCGTCGAGCGACGCGCGCCAGTCCTTGTCCGACGACGCCCCGAACACCAGCGCCCTCGCCCGCGGCTCGGTGCGATCGTGCGCGAGCACCGCGAGCAACGTCGCCGTCCCTTCGGGGTTGTGCGCGCTGTCGATGAGCACGTTCGCGATTCGCTCGCAGCGCGCTGGCCACGCGACGTCGCTCAGCCCCGCGAGCGCGTGCTCGTCTCGCACGCCCAACGCGCGCAGCACCGCGAGCGCCGTCCGCGCGTTGTCCACTTGATGCGCCCCCGCGAGGCCCAACGCGCACTCGTCGCCACGCTCGGTCGCGACGCGCGCGCGCCCCGCGCTGTCCACGGCCACCACGCGCAGGCTCGCTGCATCCAAACGCCGAGCCCCAACGCGCGCGCCGACCTCGTCGATGGCCACGCCCGCCGCGGTCCCCGGCAGCGATGGGCCGACGACGTACGGGACACCAGTTTTCAAGATGCCAGCTTTTTCTCTGGCGATTTGCTCGACTGTGTCGCCCAAGAGCGCCATGTGATCGAGCCCGATGCTCGTGATGGCGCACACCGTCGGAGCGCACACGTTGGTCGCGTCCAGCCTGCCGCCCAAGCCCACTTCGAGCACCACGTCCTCGACGCCCGCCCGCGCGAAGCACAGCCACGCCGCCACCGTCGTCGCTTCGAACAGCGTGAGCGACGGGATCACCCCGCGATCGCGCGCAGAAAGGACCTCCGTGAGCGCCTCGCCGAGCGTCGCTTCGTCCACCGGCGCCCCGTCACACTGGATGCGCTCGGCGAAGCGGTGCAAATGCGGCGAGGTGTAGAGCCCCACGCGACGACCCGAGGCGCGAAGGGCGCGGGCGATCATCGCGGAGGTGCTGCCCTTGCCGTTGGTTCCGGCGATGTGGGCGACGCGAAAGCGCTCTTGTGGATCGCCGAAGTGCGCGAGCGCTGCGCGCACGGTCTCGAGCCCTAGGATCATGCCCGACGGAGCCAGCGCGTACAGCGCGCGCAGCGCCGAGAGGTATCGCTCGCTCATGGATCGAGCAGATGCCCGAGCACGCGCGCGATGGTCGTGCGCATCGCGTGACGCTCGGCGATCACGTCCACCATCCCGTGCTCGAGCAAGAACTCGCTGCGCTGAAAGCCCTCGGGGAGCTTCTGTCGAATCGTGTTCTCGATCACGCGCGGGCCCGCGAAGCCGATGAGCGCCTTGGGCTCAGCGATGTTCACGTCCCCGAGCAGCGCGTACGAAGCCGCCACGCCGCCGGTCGTCGGGTTGGTCAACACGCTCACGAACGGAACGCGCGCCTCCTTCAACCGCCCCCTCGCCGCGACGCTCTTGGCCATCTGCATGAGCGAGAGAATCCCCTCTTGCATGCGCGCGCCGCCCGAGGCGCTGAGCACGATGGCCGCGCGCTTCTCTTCGGCCGCCACTTCGAACAAGCGCGCGAGCTTCTCGCCCACGACCGAGCCCATCGAGCCGCCCATAAACGAGAACACGAAGAACCCCGCGCACACGTCGCGGCCCTCGACCTTGGCGCGCCCGACCAGCATCGCCTCTTCGAGCCCCGTCTTCTTCTGCGTGGCGGCGACGCGCTCGGGATAGCGCTTTCCGTCGGTGAAGCTCAGCGGATCGCCGGGCTCGAGCCCGCGCGCGAACTCGTCGAACGAGCCCGGGTCCAACAAGAGCTGCGCCCATCGCTCAGCGTCGAGGCGATAGTGATACCCGCAGCGCGGGCACACCTCGTAGTTGCGCTCGAACTCTTCGGCGAGCAGCGTCTCTTCGCAGCCATCACAGCGACGAAACACGCCAGCGCCGACGCTGACCTTCTCTGAACCTTCTACGGAAGGCTTGACCTTCGCAAACCAGCCCATGCCGACGCACTTCCGCTCTCACGCGCAGGCACGGGCGTCAACCTGCGTTGAAGTTTACGCAGCGACCATCGTGCTGCGCGCAGCGCGTCATCCCCCGGCGCGAAACGACATCGACGACCGTCGTCGACCGAGCCCCGAGCGCACCAGCTCAGCCTTCGTCTCCATCGAATCGCGCGTCGGAACGATCTGCATCGTCGCCGGATCGAGCGGCAAGTTCGGGTTGTACGGCATCGCCGGCGCGAAGTGCCCCCCGTGCGGAAGCGGCCCGTGCGCGCGCACGCACGCGTCGAACAAGCGCTTGTCCAGCGCGAAGTCCGGGTCGAGAAACGCCGTCTGCAACCACTCTTCGAAGCTCGCCTCCGCGGCGTCGACGCGCCCTTCGAGCGCGCGCAGCCGAACGACCTTTCCGCCCCGATAGCCGAACTGATCGCCAAACGCCGTCTGCGCGAAGAACGTGCAGCCCTCGGTCACGGGGCCCCAGGATTTTCTCCAGCCCGTGTTCATGTCGTTCCACGCGAGCAGCGAGTGGTTGGGGGGCGTGCCGCACGCGCCGAGCACGTGAAGCAGCCCGTTGAACGCGTAGAACCCGTTGCGCCACTGGAGCATCGCCGTGTGCGCGTCGTGGCTCCGCCCCGCGGCCGCGAGCACCGTCGCAGCGATGGTCGCGTCGAACACCGGCGGCCGAAAATCCTGGTCGAGATAGGGTTCTACGAACTTGAGCAGCGCTTGGATCGGCATCGGGAGCACCCCACGTAGGGTCTCTTTGAGTCCCTGCAAGATCGAGGCACGCGAGGCGTGCCGCGAGTAGACCGAACACGGCGAATGACAGCGAGCCATCGCCGCAACGAATCGCAGTGTTTCAGCCCGCACCGTCGCTCGGCAAACATCTAGCGATCCGCGCACGCGCCGCGCGTCCCCCTCACCGCTCCCCAACCGCTACGAAAACCTTGCAGCCCCCTCGGATGTTCGTTGCGTACCGCAGCCCTCTACCCGTCCACGCGATCGCGCATCTCGAGAAACTCCAAGAACTCTTGGAGCCTCGCCGGGTCGCGGATCACCCATCCGCCCGTGTCCACCGGATGCAGGATCCGCAGCCGCGTGAGCCGAGTCATCACCTCGACCACCCGCGCTTCGTCCAGCCCGATCTGCGCCGCCAGCTCCTCGGTCGTCGTCGGAACGAACACGCCCCCCTCCGTCTGCGAACCAAACTCTTCGGCCACGCGCGAGAGCCCCAAGATCACCCGAACGCGCGGGTCCTGCTGCAGCAAGATCTCGATCAACGCGTTGGCGCTGTCGAGCCGACGAGAGAGCTTCTTGATCAGCCGCACCGCGATCTCGGTGTTGCCCACGACCATCGCCTCGAACATCTTCGCGTCGAGCACCAACGCGCGAACCTCTTCGAGCGCGTCCGCCGTCGCGTTGCGCGGCTTGTCGTTGAGGATCGCCATCTCTCCGAAGAACTCGCCCGGACCGAGGATCGCCAACGTCCGCGCCCCTTGCGGATGATCCTTCGTGATCCGCACCCTCCCGGACTGCAGCACGAACATGTGCTGCCCCGACTCGCCCTCGCGAAAGATCACTGTGCCCGCAGAAAACACGCGCCCGAATCGAGAGAACAACGCATCGTTGGAGCTCGTCATGGTCGACGTCGAGCCTATCGCCTCGCCCCCCCTCAGGGCTAGCGCGCAGCTCACGCGGGGCGCGTTGCAGCGGTTTTTCACAGGCTTGTTGCTCGTGACCGCCGCGGTGACCACGCCCGGTTGCGACAAGCGACCGCCGCTGCCTCCGAGGCCCGACGCGAGGCCCGACCCTGCGCGCAACGGCTTCGGCGTGCTGCCGCCCGGCCTCGCTGCGAACCTCGAGGCCCTCGCGGACGGCGGCGAAATCCCGAGCGGAATGCTCCCCGGCCCCCTCGGTCAGTGCGTTCGCCGCGGCGCCGAGTCGCTCACGCCAGAGCTCCGCGCCGCGCTCGGCTCGCTCGCGTACGACGCCTTCGCCGAAGACGCCTGCCGCCTCGCGCTCGCTCCATCCTCGCGCGACCCGAGCCTGTGCGATCCCATCGAGCTACCGCAGATGCAGCGCTCGTGTCGCGCCCGCGTCGCCATCGTCCGCGCCGAGCGCGCCCTGTGCCCTCGCGCCTCCGATGAGCCCGGCCTCGACCCGCTCTGCACCGCGCTCGCGACCCGCTCGTTCAGCGCGTGCCCCGGCGCAGGCGCGATGGACGCCGAGCGCTGTCGCGCCATCGCCGAGCACGACGCCGCCCGCTGTCGACTGCTGCCGAGACCCCTGCGACGACGGTGCGAAGACGACGTCCTCGCGCTCTCGCCCTTCGTCGAGCGCGCGCAGCGCCCGCAGCCCGCGCCCGGTCGCATGCAGCTCGTGATCGAGTGGCTCGACCAGCGCGAACCGACGCGCACGATCGCCGCGTACGGGGTCGAGCGCGGCGCGCTCGTGTCCGATTCGCGAGCGATTTACCTGGTGGATCCGCGACGACGCTGGCCGAGCTCGACCGCGTACGCGCTCGACGGACAGAGCGCCGTCGTCGGCTTCGAGCTCTCGCTCAGCGAGCAGCGCCGCGGAGAAGCCTCGCGCATGCGCCTCGTCTTGCCCGACGGACGCACCATCGACGGCCCCGACGGACGCCCCGCCGGAACGGTCCAATACGGCCACGCCTCCCGCGAGGTCGGCCACGAGCTCTCGGGCGAAATCGACGCCACTGGCACGTGCGTCGGCCGCGCCGTGCGAGTGCGCGCCACGTTCAGCACGTTCGTCCGCGAGGTCCTCAGCGATCGCGAGGCGCGCGAAGGAGCTCCGGCCCCGCGCGAGGCCGATAGCGGCGTCGACGAAGCGAGCGAAGCGCCAAGCCGCTGACGCTCACACTACGGCGGCACGATGCTGTCTCGCGCGTGCTTGGTGCGCAGGATCGTCAGCTCGATCAGCGCCTCTTTCTCGCTCTCGGTCACGATCACGGGAAAGCGCCGCACCCCCTCCTGCGCCCCTTCGATCGCCGTGAGCACAAGCCCCATCGACGCGCGCACCGAGCTCGTCCCGCCGTACACCACCGTCGGCCGATCCACGGCGAGCCCCGTGTCCGTCTCGACCCAGTGCTTGCGCACCGCCGTCTCGACCACCGCGCCGTCGCCGAGCTCGATCAACATCGCGTTCGGCGCGAACACCGCGCAAAACGTGTCGATCGCCTTCGCCTCGTCCAAGCTGAGCGGCCCCGCGAGATACAGCCGCATCAGGTCCGGCGGAGAGAAGAGCACGCGGTGCCGCCCGACCAGCCGCTGCGCGCCGATCCCTGCGTTCGATGCGTTCGAAATCCGTCGAGGGGGGCCGTTCATCGTTGCGCTACGCTCCTTCGAGGTATGGCCGCGAACACGCGACTCGCCTCTCAGTGTACCTCGTGCGGAGCCTGCTGCTTCACAAGCGATCCGCAGTACATCGAGCTGTGGAGCGTCGACCGCGAACGCCTCGGATCCGCGCTCGACCAGGCGGCCCATCGAATCAACGACCGCTGGTATCTCAAGATGGCCGACGGCCACTGTCGCTCGCTGCGCGTCGAGACCGATGCGCAGAATCAACAGCGTTTTCTCTGCTCGATCTACGACCGTCGCCCCGACGCCTGCCGCGCCTTCGCCGAGGACAGCCGCGCCTGCCAGCTCGTCCGCGCCGACACGCTCGCGCGACGCGCTCGCTGACCGCCCCCATCGCAGCTCACCCTCGGGTCACGCCCAGGCGTTCTTCACCGCGTCCGCGGCCTTCTCGACGAAGTCCTTCTGGATCCGATCGAGCACGCCCGCTTGTTCGCCGAGCACCGGCTCGACCCGCGGAGCGAGCTGCGCCAACGCGAGCGCCAACCCCTCGGCGTTCGCGCGCATCGTCCCCGCCTTCGGAGCCGCTCCCCCTGCGCGCTGCAGCATCACCTGCCGCGCCGGGTCCACGAAGATCCTGTCCACTTGCGAGAGCGACTCTTCGAGCGGCGCCAACGTGCGCTCGATGTACTGCGCCACGCCCTGCTGCCGTCGCGCACTCAGCTGCCGCAGCGCCTCTTGCTGCGCCACGTTGCTCGCCTTGCGCGCTTGCTCGAGCGCCCCGCGCAGCCGCTCGCGCTCGGCGGTCCACTGCCGCCCTTGCGCCGCGACGCGCTCGAGCTCGATCTGCCCGCTCCGATGCTGATTGGTCAGCGTCTCGATGCGCGCGCGAAGCTCGTTGCGCGCGTTCCACACGCCCGCGAGGTACTCGTCTGCTTGCTGCACAGAGAGCCTGCGCGCGGGCCGATGCGTCCCCAACGCCTTCTCGATCTCCACGATCTCAGCGCGCGCCGCGTCGGTCTTCGCCTGCGCTTCGCTCACGGCGCGATCGAGCATCGCGACCTGCGTCTTCTCTCCCGCGAGCCGCGCCGCCACCGCAGAGAACTGCGCCTCGGCCTCGGCCAACACGCGCCTCCGCTGCGCGAGGGCCTCGCGCCGCTCGCGAACGTCCTCTTCGAGCTCCTCGACCTTGCGACGCCACTCGTCCTTGCCGAACAGCGCCGGAGGGTTGTCCTTCGTCTCTTGCAGCTTGAGCTGCGCCGCGCTCGCCTCTTGATCCTTCGTCGAGACGTCCGCGCGGAGCTGCGCCACCGTCGAGTCGAGCTGCTGCTGCTGCAACGTGAGCTGCGCCACGAGCGTCGCGCGCCCGTTGCGCTGCTGCGCGTGCCCGTCCAGCGTCTGCGCGAGCTGATCGAGCTCTTCGCTCTTGGTCGCCCAGCGCACGATGTTCTTCGCCGTCTCGACCTCGGCCTTCAGCTCGTCCTCGCGGCCGATCGCCGCGAGCTTGTCCTGCTCGCGCTTTCGCTGCGCGAGGTTTCCCTCTTCGACCGCGCGAACGATCGCTTGAATCTGCTGCTCGGCCTGCTCGAGCTGCCCGCGCAGCGCGGTCACCGCCGGGGTCTCGTCGGGCGGCGCCGTGAGCAAATCCGCCGGCAACATCTCCGCGAACGGCAGCACGTCGGGCCACGATGACGGCGTGTCCACCTGCGCGACGGCGCACAAATCCTGCAGCGAACGTCGCAGGTACGGCAGCGCCTTGGTGTACAGCGACTGCAGCCGTCGAACGTACTCTTGGTAGTTGCTGTTGGCGCTCTCGAGCGAGGCGACGTCGGGCTTGGCCACGCCGTGCACCGCTTCGAGCACCTTCGAGCACTGCTCGCGAAGCGCCGCGGCCACCGGCTCGAACGGCTCGAGGCGCTTCTTCTTCTCGCGCTCTTGCTCGGCGATCTCTTGCTGCGAGAGCCCCTCTGCGAGCCGCGTCGCGCCCGAGGGAACCTTCGAGAGCGCCGCGAGCCACGCCCGCTGCGCCTCGACGTCCTGCTGCGCGACCTTCACCGCGCGCGCGACGGCGGCGATGTTCGGGTTGCTCTCGTCTTCGCCTTGAAACGTGAAGCGCCCGATCACCTCGTACACGTCCGTGAGCCCCGAGAGCGTCGCGGGATCGCTCGGCTTCCACAGGGCGTCGGTGTTGAGCTTCGAGGCCGTCTCGTCCGCACGCGCGCCGTACCACGCGCCCTCGTCGTTGGCCGCCGTGAGCACGTCCGCGTACGGATGAATCGTGTCGAGCACGTCCTTGCGCGTGCGCGCGAGGGCGGCGTGCACCTCTTCGAGCTGCGAGAGCACCGTGAGGTAGAAGCGCACGTAGGGATGCAGGGGATCGTTGACGCTGGTCATGCGAACGCCTCAGCTCTGACGAAGGTCTTCCGTCTCTGCGGGAGGGTTGAAGAGCTCTTCGAGCGCGCGAATGTCCTCGCGCGAGCGACGCTCTTCTTGGTCGAGCGCGCTGAACCGCGCGGGCCAGATGCGCGTGCACTCGCTGCGGGCCCAACGACGAAGCGACTGCTCGCCCTCGGAGTCGAGCCACGAGTCGTTGACCGTCCGCACCGCTTCTTCGTGGTACTTCTGCAGGCCGCGCGGGTGCTTGGCGAGCGCGTCCAAGAAGTTGCAGATGCGATCGACGTCGGCGCGGACGCGGTTGAGCATCTTGGACCAGTCGCGCTGACCCACCGAGGGGATGGGCGGCGGATCGTTGTTGGGCGCCTGCGGCTTGGCTTGCACCGGGACCGCGGGGGCTTGAGCCTTGTTCGTAAACATCGCCGGCCCCGTGGGAAATCCCGCAGGCGCGCTCGATCCGAACGAGCCCGAGCCCACGCCAGGGACCGACCCTCCGCCGATCGGTGGGCTCGCGAAGCTGCCCGCGCCCGCGGTCACGCCGGTGACCTTGTCCGCGATCGAGAGGCCGAAGAACTGCTCGAGCCCTTGCAGCTCTCGCTCGCGGATCTCGCGATCGCCCTCGTCGGTGGCGTCCAAGATGTCGATGATCTGCCGAGCGAAGTACCGCGCGAGCACTTCGAACGCGACGTCCGCGCGGGCGAGCTCACGGTTCTGATAGCGCAGGACGCTCTCGCTCACATGCCCCGAGCGGCCCATGCGCTCGATGCGCTCGAGCATCGAGGCGCCCGGGGGAAGGAGCATCTCGAGCTTTCCGCCGTCGTAGCTGCCGTGCAGAAACATCTCTTGCAGCATGCGCTCGATGCTCTCTCGCGCGCTGCTGCGGAAGTCTTCACCGAGCCCAGTGATTTTGGCGGCCGTTCGCTCGCGCATCCGGTTGCGAAGCTGGATCTCGACGCCCGTCTCGTTCATCAATCCCGGCGACGGCATCTGGCGACGAATGGCCTCGGCCTCTTCGGGCGTGAGCTTCGAGTAGAGGTCCTTGCGGATCTCTTCGATGCGCGTGCTCGCCCGCGCCGCGCGCGCGTTGCGCTGCTGCTCGCTGAGCTCGTAGTCCAAGAACGCGCTCAGCCGCGCCTTGATCGCCGGAAGCAATCCGCGAGGAGATTCGCCGGCGACGACGTAGTTCCACAACTGGTCGAACTGCTGCTCTTTGCGGCGCTCGAACTCCGACGGGTTGAGCGAGTCCTTCACCGTGATGAGCGTGCCCTTGAGCTGCGTCTCGATCTCCGTGAACTCCTGGCGAAACTGCGACATCACTCGCTGATCGATCGCCTCGAGGTCGCTCGAGAGGTACTTCGCGACGGCGTCCTGCAGCTTGTCCAAGCCGTTAACGGGCCGCGTTTCTCCGAAGAAATCCTGGATCTGCTTGGCCACCGGGTGCTTGTGATCCACCCCCTGGTGCGCCCACACCTTCGAGTACGGAAACACTCGCTCGATCCCCTCGGATCGAAAGTTGCGCGCCGCCAGCGCCCAGTGCCAGTTGCCCGTCTCGTCGGGCTTGTCGAAGATGTCCACCTTCGTGAGCACGACGAACACGCGCTCGCGCAGGGCCACGCTTCGATCCGCGCTCTGCATCGTGCGAAGCAGCTCGATCTCTTGCTGAACGAGCGACGGACGCGTGATGTCCTTCACGAAGATCGTCACGTCCACTTCGTCTTCGAGCGCCTCTTGCGTGTCCCGTCGCGCCTTGTCGCTCGGCGCGTCGATGCCCGGAAGGTCCATGAGCACCACGCCCGGCATCGCCCCCGTGACGGGCACTTGCACCGTGACAGTCTCGACCGCGCGCACGCCGAGGTACGGGCGGTTGTTGCGCGTGTCCTTCAGCGCAATGAAGGGACGAATCTTCTCGGCGAGCTCGTCGAGCGTCGCCGCCGTGAGCACCTCGTCCGCCTTGTTGAGCCGAGCCTTGATGTCCTTGAGCGAGGCCGAGATCTCTTTGAGCTCGGAGATCGCCGCCAGGTCACGCTTGCTCGCGCGATCGGGGTCGTCCACTTCGTAGCCCTTGCGCTGCGCGTAGCTCGCGCGAAGACGCATGAGCTCGGACTCGTCCAAAGACTCCCAACGCGAGACGCTGCCCGGCTCGAGCGCGTCGAAGTAGCTGGAAATTCGCTGCTCGAACGCGGCCTTCGTGTAGTACTTCACCACCGCGGAGTAGCGGTCCGGCTCGCCCGGCTCGACGACGGTGGTCGACCAGGTGCAGCGCTCGGCCTCGCTCGGAAGCAGCCGCTCGCTCTGCAGCCACGCCGAGAGAAACGCGGATTTGCCCTGCTTCTCGAGGCCGACGACGCCGATCTTCACCACGCCCTTGGCGAGGCGACGGTGGCGATCGGCGACGCGGGTCTGCAGGTCCTCCATCTTCGAGCGCAGCCCGCTCAGCGTGCGAGATGCGTCCGAATCAGCGGGAAAATACCCGGCGAATCGATCGGTGAGCTGGCGATACCGCAGCAGCTTGTCGTGAACGCTCTTCAGGTCCTGGGCGCGTCGCTTGCGCGAGTCGGGGCTCCACATCGTCTGGTGCGCGGAGCGTCGCGCGTGCACGCCCGCCGTTCAAGCGCAGAGCGCTCGATCACAGCGAGCATCGACCCAGTCCCCCGTGCAATGGATCGTCGAGCAGCCCGTCGGTGGGCCGCTCGCGATCACGCGAAGCTCAGCGACGCGCGGCCTTGTTGGCCGAGCCCGTCGCCGCCGTGGCGCGCTGGCACGCGAGCAGGTCGTTCGAGTCGATGTCCACGCCCGAGTTCTCGGCGCAGATGTTGACGTTGCGCAGGATGCACTCGTCGCTGTCTTCGTCGACGATCTTCAGGTCGTAGTTGCCGCAGGGGATGCTGTGCAGCGTGAACGATCCGCCCGTGCGGATCACTTCGGCGCCGAGCTGATCCGGGCCCCAGGTGTTCTGCTCGACGGCCGACATGTACAAGCGCGTGATCACCCAGTTCGAGCTGTTGCGGAAGGTGATCGCCGAGTCGGTCGACGTCGCCGTTCCGCCCGAGCTGCCGCCGCTGGTGGTGGTCGTGGTGGTGGTGGTGGCCGCGCCGCCGCCACATCCCATCAACGCCGCAAAAACCAGGACGAGTGCCGATCGCTTCATGTTCTCTGTACGTTCCTTTCGGGTCTCCGGCGGCGCGTCGAGCGGGGGTCGTCATTGACCACTCGCGTCCCTCTCGCGCTCGGAGCTGCGCGGGAGTGTGCCCGAATTCAAGGCCGCACCGTCAACGGAAACAGCGGATGTCATGCGCCGTCATCGCTCTGACACGGCGCGGACAATCGCGGCCCATGCGCGCGCTCATCGCACATGAACCGCTCGCCCCGCGCGCGCTTCACGCAGGGCTCGAGACTCGACAACGACGCTGCACAGCGACCGCCGCTCGCGTCGCGATCACCGATAGCGCGGACAGAAACGATCGCGATCGAAGCGTCTCTTCTCGAGATCAACCGCGCGTGCGTCCACAGCTTCGTGCGCATCCCCGACGGACGCGCCCGACGAAGGCACTGCGAATGCGCAGCGCATCGACGCACTGGCCGTCCGTCGATCGTGGATGCGATCGGCAGCCGCTGGTGACTGCAGTCGTGACGTCGAGGCAGCGACGCAACACAAGCGCAGTGCGCGAACCGAGTGCGTGTCGATACCCACGTGAGAAAATTGTTTTCAGAGGCTAGACAACGCACGGCATGGCGAGTACGTATCGAACTGACTCATCAGAGTCGGGGTTCATTCGGGTGGGCTGTCGCGGTGGGCGACAGCACAAAAACATGTGAGTCGGCAAAGCAAGGCCGACTTCCTGAAGGAATTCTGTGCGTTCGCGCGAGCAGTGCACATGGGGTGGATTGCGCTCGCGAGCTTGTGAGTCGGCAAAGAGACAGCGGACAAATGAAACCCAGCATGGCGGGATTCTCGGCACAGGCGCGTGCGGAGCAGGGCGGACAATGGGGCAAGCGTTTTGGGGGACTCACCGGGGCCGTGGCGCTGGTGGCGCTCTCGTGTGCTCCGCTGCCCGGCGAGCCTGGAGCAGTGGGGCAGCAGGCGAGTGAGATTATCAACGGGACGACGCCGTCTCTTTCGTACGCCGCGCCATTCGGCGTTGTTCGACTCAATTTGTTTAACGGCGGAATCTGCTCTGGGACGATCGTGAATGCGAGCTACATTCTCACCGCGGCACATTGTTGGGCAGGATCGATCCCGTACCAAAATGGGTTGAGCGTCTCGACGATCCTGTAC
The DNA here is from genome assembly GCA_046351515.1 of Polyangiales bacterium. GTDB lineage: Bacteria > Myxococcota_A > Polyangia > Polyangiales. The sequence goes on along the minus strand of JAXLYJ010000004.1, from coordinate 278,377 downwards.
GAGGACGGCTCTCCAACCGGTCAGGTTCGACAGAGCGACAGTTTCAACGTGCTGACGATCCCTTGGTCGGGGGGGGGGTCGTGCGGCGACGTGACACTCGTGCATTTGTCGCAGCCTTTCAACATTCAGAATACGCGCAACCCCGACGCGCCATTCGTCCGCAACATGTACAGCGATACAATTCAGTCGCTCGTCGGGCAAACCGCCAATATCTTCGGCTACGGGATCACACAGCCGGGCGTCTTCGACAATTCGAATCCTCCCAACTGCTCGACCGCGTCCACCGCAGGATCGCTGCGACAGGCGTTCTTGCCAATCACGAGCGTGTTCAACCCGCCCGTTGGATCGTGCGGCGGCTACAGCTTCTACATGGGACCGAACAGCGGGAATCCGCAGCAAGCGCTCGGGCCCGGTGATTCCGGCTCGGGAGCGCTCGTCGGACCGACTGGATTCGAGACGCTCGCTGGAGTATCTGCCATCGGGAATTGCAGCATTGGTTCGACGCTGATGGGCGGACCCGAGATTTTTCGAGACGGCGTGATGAACACTGTGGGCGCCCACAACTCGGCGAAGGCGCTGTACGGAATTACGAATGGCAACCTGAGCGAGTACTGGCACACGCAACAGGCTTCGTACTCTGGAGTCTGGCAGTACGGTCAGGTCGGCTCGGGATGGAGCTTCCGCGATGTCACGAACGATGGGTCCGTGATGTACGCCGTTGATACGAGCGGCAACCTCCACTGGTATCGGCACGACGGCCACTATGACGTGTACGCCGGACACTGGGGACCGCGCGCAGGAACCGTGGTCGGCGGAGGATGGAACAGCTTCCGCCACTTGGTCGCCGGAGGCGACGGAGTGCTCTACGCCGTGGATGGAGCTGGAACGATGTACTGGTACCGCCACAACGCGAAGAACATCGGCCAGTTCGACCTCGTGAATGTCGGCCAGGCGCCATGGACCTATGGCGCTCCCAGCGGAATTGGCACTGGCATGACGGGATACACTCACATTACTTCGCCTGGCAACGGCGTCTTCTACCTCCGAACAAGCTCGGGGGCGCTGTACTGGACCAAGTACGCCAACCACGCCACGGGGGCCTACGGCGGATTCGCACCCGCCGTCTTCCTCCGCACTCTGCCCTCGGTCGTGGACATCGTCGCGAAACCCGGCGGGTACATCTATTACTCCGACTCATCCGGAACTCTTCGCGAGTTTCGCCATGAAGGCTGGCAAACGGGCGCGCTCACGTGGGGCAGTCCGTCGGGCACAACGAGCACGCCGTACGACGCGACCGTCGGCAGCGGCTGGCAAAACACTCGTATCCTCGGCTCGGGCCGCTACACTCCGTGATCCTCGCTTCGCGTGAAGCAATCTAAACCAACACCGCGGCGGTCGTCGCCGTTTTCAATACCCGCGGTCTTGGTTTGGACGAGATTTCAACGGCGCTGATCCGCTCGGGCATCGGCGATGACCGTCGTGAGCGCGGTGTCACATTCACGCGAACCTTGGATCGGCACAGTGAACGCAGCGCGAAATCGCGCGTTGCCGAGCGTGCTCACTCACGCTAGCATCGCGCCTCATTCATGCTTTCACTACTGCGTTCGATTCCACTCAGGCGGGTGCACCCCGCGTGGTGGGTCTTCGGCGCGATGCTGCTCTGGACGGTGATCGTCCAGTTTCGCTCGCCGATCGGGCCCGGCCAGGATCACCCGTACCATATGTACGCGGCGTCCATCTTCGCGCGCTCGCGCGCTGAAGGCGCCCTGTCCATGTACTATCCAGGCGCGACCGAACTGTCGTCCAACGTTCTTCTGTACTACGTGGCGATTCCGTTCGTGAAGCTCTTCGGTCCGCTCTACGGAATGACCGTGACGCTCACGATCATGTATTTCGCTGGCTATCCGCTGGCCTGCGCCTTCGCGCTGCGCACGCTCGGGCGCTCGCCGTGGGGCGCGATCGTCGCGTTTCCTGTGCTCTTCAACAAATCGTGGTCGCAGGGCGGATTTCTGCCGTTTCTGTCCATCGCTCCGCTCATGGTCCTGTCGATCGCGCTCTACAGCCGATCGTGGAATCCCGAGCGCACGCTTCGCCAGCGCGCGACGGACACGGCGATCACCGCGGTCCTCGCCGTCCTGGGCTTCTTCGCGCACAGCCACGCGTTTGTCTTCCTCGGCTGCTCGCTCGGGATTCTCACGGTGACGCACTCGATCGGCGCCCTATTCGAAACGCGCCATTCGTTGAGAACGCGATTCGCCCTCGCGCTCGCGCAGGCGACCGCCGCGATCCCGATGATCCTGCCGTCCGCGCTGCTCGGCTATTATTGGCCCGGTCGAAGGGCGGTGGGCACGACCTATCCGCTGTTCTCGTGGCACACGCTCGAGGCCGTCAATTATCAAGAAAAGCTCCAGACGCTCTGGATCACGCTCACGCACCTCCCCACGAAGTACGAAGTGCTCACGGTGGGAGTGATCTTCACGGCCATCGTCGTCGTGCTCGTGCTCGCCCCGCGCCCCACCGCGCCGCGCGCGCCGTTCGAGACCACCCTCGCGTTCGCGCTCGGCACGTTTCTCATCCTGCCGGATTTGCTCAACGGACAAGCGGTCGCCACGCGGCACATCGATTTCGCGCTGTGGATGCTGCCCATGGTGCTCATTCCGTTCGACTCGGCCATCGCCGCGCCGTCGACTGAACCTCGAGCGGCCGACGAGAACGCACCGCGAATCACCGCGGCGAACTTGAAGGTCTGGGCCTTGATCGCGTTCGTCGTCGTCGCGAGCATCAAGCGCACGTCGCAGTTTCACTCGGCGCTCGAAAGCATGCGCGTTGGATACACCGCGCCGCTGCTGCGAGTCGCGCAGCAGTGCCGCAGCACGCGAGCCGCCACCGGCGCCGCGCTGCCTCGAATCGGGCACATGCTCATCACCCAGGCGACTCCGTACTTTCACAGCACGACGCTCAACCAGGCGCACTTGACCGTCGCCGCGATCTGCGCGCTCGACGCAGAGACGTTTGGCCCGGACACCGTGGTTCCGCTGCGATATCAGAGAGTCGCGCAGCCCTTTATCGGCGCGGTCATCGCGCCCATCGACGATTGGGCCACCAATGACGGAGTGTGGGTTCGATTCGACTACGTCCTCGCGACGATCGAGCCTTCGCCCCCCACGTTCGAGGGCGTCGACGGCGCCCCCCGCCTCGTCGCGCGGCACGGCCCGTTCGCGCTCTTTCGCACCACGAAACACCTCGCCCCGCTGCCGACCATCCCCTGGCGACTCCGTCACTGAGCGCCCAGCGTCGATCGCCTCACTCGAATCGATAGCACGACACCGCGACGCGACGACCATCCGGGTCCCGCGCGTACAGCGTGAATTTCGTCTCCGCTTCGACGGGCGCCATCTTCGCGCGCAGCCGATCGAGCTCGCCCTCGCTCACGCTGAACGCGACCAGCTCGAGGCTCGACGGATGCACTTCGGGCTCTGAATCTTCACGCGCTTCGCACATCACCACCACGCCTTCGGCGTCGAGCCAGATCGAGCGAAGCCCGCCGTCGGAGCGGTACTTTCGCTCGCGCTCGCGCAGCTCGAGGACCGACGTGTAGTAGCGCGCGGTGCGCTCGATGTCCGCGCAGCGAAGCGCGATGTGGTGGACGCGCAACGATCAGCCCTCGTCGTCCGAGCCGTGGTCGTCGGCCGACGTGCGAATCCTGCAGCGAATCTCGATCACGCGCGGCGCGCCCTCGCGCAGCGGATAGCTGAACTCGACGTCGTCGCACCGCAGCGTGCGCCGCGGTTGATCGATCTCGAAGCGATAGCGCCCCGGCTGCGGCGGGCCCACTTCGAGGCACACCCCGCGAGCGCGGTCGAGGATCTCGCGGCGCTCGAGGCCGTCCCACGTGAACTCGAGCACCTCGTTTGGCTGCAGCTCGCGGCGCTCGGGCTGGCCGAGCCCGCCGTAGCCCGCGCCTCCGTCGCCCGCGCACATCGGCATCTGGCCCACCGGAAAGAACTTCACCGGGTCGCTGTCGCGCCCGCCGTCCTCGCGCCCGCGACGCGAACGCAGCTTGCGCGTGTGGATCATCTCGTTGATGTCCGGGTTGGTGAAGAACGGGACCGCCCGCGACGCCGCGTTGATCACCCGGATCGTGAGCACCGCGTCGACACCCGAGTCCGCCACGCCCGCGTCTTGCGCCGGCGCGACCGAGCTGTCCTCCGAGGACACGGTCGTCGGCGCCACCGTCGCGTCCTCGACCGCCGCCGACGATCCTGCGTCCCGACCCGCCGTCCCTGTTTGCTCAGGCTGCGGAGGCTTTTTGCAGGAAGAGCCCGCAGAGCACACAGCCGCGAGCAGCACCATCGATCGAACGGTCAGCGCCATCACCGAGCGGCACTATACCGACACGGGTTTTCGCGCAACGGCTACGCTCGATGCGCCGCGGGCCTGCCGTCGTGCGCCGCGCCTTGCGAGTTAGTTGCAAAGTGTTACAAACTAGCCTCGTGGACGATCTCAGGGAGCAGTGGAGAGCGCGCTCTGCACAGATGCGCGACGAGCACTTCAGCGCGCGCACGCTCGACGTCGGTCACGCGCTCGACGGCAGGGCCCTCGAGGCCGCGCGCGAGGCGCTCGCGGTCTTCGGCGCGGTGCACCTTCAGCGCACCGGGCTCGGCTCGCTCGACGCTGTCCACGCAGCGATGAGCGCCCTGGGATTTGCCCCGCACGAGCAGTTTTCGAGCGGCGGTCGCACGAGCGAATCGTGGCAGCGCAAGTGGGTCGAGCCCGGCCTGCGACGGATGGACTTCTATCCTCCAGACCTCTACCTGTTGGCCAACAACGAAGTGCAGTACCGGCGCTGCTCGCCGCGGCGCGTGCTCTTTTACTGCAAGCGGCCTGCGACCGACGGCGGCCGCGCGTTTGTGCACAGCGCCGAGCGCGTCGAGCGTGCGCTGCGCGCGTCGGGCGCCGTCGGACGCGCGCTGCTCGAGCGCCTCGATCGCTGCGGAATGCTCATCGAGACAGGCTTTCTCCACCGCGATCACCCCGAGAAGCAGTCGAACTACTTTCAGTCCTGGCAAGAGCGCTTCGGCACCGAGAGCGCGGACGAGGCGCTCGCGCGCGCGCGGGCGAACGCCGTCGAGTACGACCGCTGCTTCTTTCGCGACGACGAGCCAGCGGCGCACCGCACGCTGATGACCTCGATCACGATCCGGGCGTTTTGGGGGGATCCGCAGACGGGCGAGAGGTTTCTGCGGTTTCCGCGGGTGGCGTTGGACGGGCCGAGCGCGCGCAACGGATATCGCCGCTTCGCGTTCGGCGACGGCGAGCCGTTGAGCGCCGAGCAAAACGAGCTGCTTCGCGCGGTCTACTTCGCCACTCGCGAGGGCACCACGCTCTCGGCCGGCGACCTGATCCTCTTTGACAACCTGCGCTTCGGGCACTCGCGCGAGAGCTTCTCGGGCGAGCGCGAGCTGTACGTCGCCATGGCCGGCGAGCTGCACGAGCTTCCCCTGCTCGAGCCCGCCGGTCCGTCCCCATCGCCGCTCGACGCGCTCTGCTTCGCCGGCACGAGCGACGAGCCCTCGCAGCGATACGCGATCGCGCCGAGCGTGGTCCGCCGCGACGATCGGCGCTCGACGCGGACGTTCGACGCGCGCGGATCGCTCGACGATCGCACGGTGGCCGCGATCCTCGGCGAGTTCGAAGCGCACGGCGCGGTGCACATCCGCAACACGGGCGTTCGTGTGAGCGAGCCCGGAGCGCTCGACCCCGAGGTGCTGCAGAGGCTCGGCTTCGGCCCCGAGCACAGCTTCGCGTGGGGCGGGATGAACAGCGGCCGCACCGCGCGCAAGGCGCTCTCGCGCGAGCTGCGCGCGACCGACGAGTACCCCGCGCACCTGTGGCTCTTGCCGCACAACGAAGTGCTCTATCAACGCAACCTGCCCGCGCGGCTGCTCTTCTTCTCGGCCCACGCGTGTCCGACGCACCGAGGCGGACGCACGTTCGTGCACGAAGCCGACGAGCTGCACCGCTGGCTGCTCGACCGCGGCGAGCCCGGACGCGCGCTGCTCGCCGCCCTTCGCGCCCACGGAATGCTCATCGAAATGGGCTTCGTCGACGAGCGCCACCCCGACAAGCACAAGAACTACTTTCGCTCGTGGCAGGACCGCTTCGAGACCCGCTCGATGGACGAGGCGATCGCCCGCTGCCGCGCGAGCGCCCACCAGTTCGACGAGTGCTGGTGGCGAGAAGAGCCCACACAATCAAGTGATCCTGTGTTTACGCTGATGACTCGCGTGTGGGTCCCGGCGTTCTACGTCGACCCCGAGACCGGTCGCGAGAGCATGCTCTTCCCCCGAATCGCCCTCGATCCCCCGTCGATCATCAACGGCCACCGGCGCTATCCGCTCGGCGACGGCCGCGAGCTCACAGACCGCGAGGTCGACCTGCTCTTGCGCGCCTTTCTCGCCACGCGCGAGGGCGTCCACTACGAGTCCGGAGACATCTTGCTCTGCGACAACATTCGCTACGGCCACTCGCGCGAGGCCTTCGACCCGCCGCGCACGCTCGGCGTCGCGATGGCCGGCCAGGTCTCGACCGAACACCTTCTGCGTCGAGGCGCGCCGTGAGCGCCGAGCGCTTCGCGCCCAACCAGTTTCGCCACGCGACAGCCATCCGTTCGCCCAGCGAATTTCGCGACGGACGCTGGCGCACCTTCGAGCCGCGCGCGCCGGTCGAGCGCGCCCTGCGCGGCCGACGATGGCTGCTTCGACCAGGCCTCACGTTCACGCCGTACGCCAACCCCACGCGCTGCAACGCGCACTGCGCGTTCTGCTCCGAAGAGCTCTTGCGAATCGACGCCGATCGCCTCTCGGCGCACACGACCATCGACGAGTACGACCGATATTTCGCTGCGCTCGGCCGCGCGTTCGCCGAGCTCTCGGGCTTCGAGATGGGCCTGTCGCTCAGCGGCCTCGAGGCCACGAGCGAGCCCGAGTGGCTCTTGCGCTTGCTCGCGCTCATCGACGAGCACCCCTCGCTCTTCGTCGAGCGCGTGCTCTACAGCAACGGCTCGGGGCTCGCGACAGACCCCCGCCTCGCGCCCGCCCTCGCCCGCGCGCGCTTCGACCGCGCAGAGCTCTCGCGCGCCCACTTCGACGCGAAGCTCAACCACCGGATCATGCGCTTCGACCTCGCGCAGCCGATCCGCAACGCACACGTATTCAAAGACACCGTCGCGCGCACGCAGCGCGAGGGCGTGCCCGTCAAGCTCGTCTGCATCCTCAACGACCTCGGAGTGCGAACGATCGAAGACGTCGAGCGCTACGTCGACGAGGCGCGCGAGCTCGGCGTTCGCTCGGTGGTCTTTCGCGAGCTCTCGTCGCTCGGAGAGATCTACCGCGAGAACAAAGAGACCCGCTGGATCGACAAGCACCGCGTCGCCGTGCGCTCGCTCATGGACGCGCTCTTCACCGACGAAGCGAGCGCGCGCCCCGGCTGGCAGCTCGAAGGAGTGACCTCGGGCTACTACTACTACAACGAGGTCTACCGCTACGCGCGCGGCGAGGTGCGCGTGACGCTCGAGGGATCGAGCTACGTCGCGCACCACGAGGCCGTCGAGTCCGGCGTCTTGCAGAAGCTGGTCTTTCACTCGACCCGCGAGCTGTGCGGAGACTGGGTTCCCAACGCGCAGCGCATCGGAAGCTATGACGAGGGCTGATTCCGCCGAGACGCTTCGCACGCTCGCTCAACTGGGGCTCGCCTTTCTCGTCATCGGAAGCGCCGGCGTCGCGCTCTTGCACAAAGAGCGCTTCGCGCTCGCGCGCATCACTGACGTCGACCTGCTCGTGCGCCCCGAGGAGCTCGATCGCTGGGCGCGCGCACTTGAAAACATGGGCGCCGCCGTCACCTCGTGGGGTGAGCCCTTCGAGCGAGCGCGAGCCGAGCAGAATTTGCGCGGGCGCTTCTACATCCGAGCGACGCTCGCGTCGGGCCTGCAGCTCGACCTGACGTACGAGTCGAGCACGCTCGAGCTCGAGCAACTGCTCCCCAACGCGCGTTGGGTCGACAAAATCCCGGTGTGTCCCGAGGTCGATCTCTGGTTCTCCAAGGCGCTGCGCGACCCCGAGCGCGCCCTGCGATTCGCGCGCGAACACGAGGTCGAGATCCCCGCCGAGGCGCTCGAACGCGTTTACGCCGCGCTGCGCAATCGCTCGCCAGATCGCGGCAACGAATAGCCGTTGCCTCGGTCGAAGCAACGGTGGCAGCGTCTCGCGCCACTGTGAGTTCGACGATGATCCAACACTCCCTCCGCGATCGAGAGCGCTGTCACTGCCACGGTTCGGGATCGTTTCCTGTGGATCCCGCGCAGGGCCCCAGGCCCTTTCGCCTGCCCGGCGACCCCGAGCGCTTCGGCCGCGCGCGCGCCTTCGACGTGAAGAGCTTGTGCGTCGAGCTCGCCTTCGACTTCGATCACAAGGCCATCGACGCCACGGCCACGCTCGTGGTCTCGCGCCGCGATCGCGCTGCAAAAACCCTGGTGCTCGACGCGGTCGGCTTCGACCTCCACAGCGTCACGGACAAGGACGGACGCACGCTTCCGCACCGCTACGACGGCGACCAGCTCTCGCTCGCGATGGCGCCGTCGAGCGTCGGCGCAGAGACCACCGTCCGCGTTCGATACCGCGCGACGCCCCCGCGCGGCCTGTACTTCATGCTGCCCGACGAGCACCGGCCCAACCGCCCCGTACAGGTGTGGAGCCAGTGCCAGGACGAAGACGCGCGCTACTGGATCCCCTGCCACGACTACCCCAACATGCGCATGAGCACCGAGTTCATCGTGCTCGCGCCCGAAGGGTGGCACGTCCTGTCGAACGGCGTGCTCGTGAGCAAGAGCCACGCTGAAGGCACACACAATCAAGATCCAGCCAAGATCGGCGCCACGGGCAAGGGTCTGGTGCGCTGGCACTGGCAGCAGCGAGAGCCGCACGTCGCGTACCTGATGACCCTCGTCGCCGGGCGCTTCAGCGAGATCGTCGCCGACACGCCCGCGCTCAGCGTTCGCTACTACGTCGACCCGGGCCGCGAAGAGGACGGCAAGCGCGCCTTCGGCCGCACGCCCGAGATGATCGCGAACTTCGAGAAGCTCTTCGGCGTCCCCTTCGCGTGGGCCAAGTACCACCAGATCGCCGTGCACGATTTCACCTTCGGCGGGATGGAGAACACCTCGGCCACGACGATGACGGACCGCATCTTGTTGGACGCCCGCGCGGCGATCGACAACAGCGCGGACGACATCGTCGCGCACGAGCTCGCGCACCAGTGGTTCGGCGACCTCGTGACGTGCCGCGACTGGTCGCACGCGTGGCTCAACGAAGGGTTCGCGACGTTCTGCGAGCACCTCGACGCGGAGAAAAAGGGCGGCCCCGACGAGTATCGCTACTCGCTCGAAGAGCACGCGCACGGGTACTTCGGCGAAGACGGCGGCCGCTATCGCAGGCCGATCGTGTGCAGCACGTACAACAACCCGATCGACCTGTTCGACCGCCACCTCTACGAGAAGGGCGGGTGGGTGCTGCACATGCTGCGCTGCGAGCTCGGCGACGAGCTCTTCTTCGGCGGCGTCAAGCGCTACCTCGACAAGCACCGCGGAGGCATCGTCGAGACCCGCGATCTGTTGCGCGCGTTCGAGGACGAGTCGGGCCGATCGCTCGAGGGCTTCTTCGATCAGTGGGTGTTTCGCGCGGGGCACCCCGACCTCGAGGTGAAGGCCACGCACGACGCAGACAGCGGCTTGCTCACGGTCCGCGTGAAGCAGAAGCAGAGCGTCGACGCCGTCACGCCGCTCTTTCGGTTCGCGCTCGAGGTGGCCGTCGTTCACGGCAAGGCCGAAGAGCTCCACACGCTCGAGGTCTCGTCCGCCGAGCAGTCGTTCGTGCTCAAGTGCGCCGAGGCTCCCACGCGCGTCGCCGTCGATCCGCGCGGCGCGCTGCTGGCGAACTGGACGCTCGAGCTCGCGCGCGACTGGCTGCTCGACGCGCTCGCCAACGATCCCCGCGCGGTCGTTCGCTGGCGCGCCGCGCACGCCCTGGCCAAGCGCGACGAGCCCGCGGTGGTCGAGGCCCTCGTCGAGTGCGTGAAGAAAGACCCGTTTTGGGGCGTGTCCTTCGAGGCCGCGGCCGTGCTCGGCTCGATGGGCTCGCAGCGCGCGTTCGATGCGCTCGTTCGCTGCGCGAGCGTCGCGCACCCCAAGGTGCGTCGCTCGGTCGTGAGCGCGCTCGGAGAGTTCAAGACCGACGCGGCGGCGAAGCTGCTCGCCGAGCGGCTGATGAAGGGCGACGAGAGCGTCCTGGTCGAAGCCGAGCTCGCGCGCAGCGCCGGTCGCACGCGGAAGAAAGAGATCGTGTACGACGCGCTCGTGAGCGCCCTCTCGCGCGACTCGTGGCGCGACGTGATCCGCGCCGGGGCCATCGACGGGCTCGCGAAGCTGCGCGCCAAAGAAGCGCTCGCGCTGATCGAGCCGCACTCGTCGAAGTCCGCCGCGCTCGGGACGCGCCGCACCGCGGTCATGGCCATGGCCGAGCTCGGTCACAAAGATCGTTCGGTGCGCGAGAAGCTCGAGCTGCTCGTGGACCTCAATGATCCGTACTTCACGCCCGAGCTGTTTCGCGCGCTCGTGAAGCTCGGCGACGACGCGGCGCTGGGCGCGATCGAGCGCGCGGTGCACCAGTCGATCGACGGCCGCGTGCAGAGGCACGGACGCGAGGCCTCGCGCGCGCTTCGCTCGGACGGAGGCGACGAGGTGCGCAAGCTGCGCGATCAGCTCGAGCAGGTCGAGCAGAAGGCGCGCGCGCTCGAAGACGCGATGGCGGCGCTCGAAGCGAAGGTCACGCCTGCGAACAAGGCGCCCGCGAAGAAGGCAGCGCGCGCGAGCAAGGCGAAGGCTCCGAGCAAGACGAAGAAGCGCTCGCGACGGTGAGCGCCGCCGCGAGGCGGTCGCCGCAGTGAGAGCTCAGCGCTTGGAGTCTTGGACGGCGGTCATTCCGCCGCGCATCGAGGCGACGCGGCGAAAGCCCATCGCGAGCATTTGAAACGCGGCCTTGCCCGAGCGCCCGCCCGAGCGGCAGATGAGCGCGACGGGGGCCTCGCGATCCCAGCTCGCCACGGCGCTCGCGACGGTCGCGAGCGGGACGAGCTCGCTGCCGTCGATGTGCCCGAGCGGCCCGTCGAACTCGCTCGGCTCGCGCACGTCCACCAGTCGTACGCCCGCAGGATGCGACTGCACCCACTCGTGCGAGACCTCGGGAACGCCCGCCGCGCTCACCTCGATCGGCGCCCACGGCTCGGTCACTGGGAGCTCGGGGTCGGCGTGCCCGCCCGTCACTCCGCCGTGCAAATTCGCAGGCACCGCGATGTTGATCTTCTTCGGGTACGCGAGCTGGAGGTTCTTCATGATCTCGACGAACTGCTCGACGCTCTTGCCGCCGCCGAGCCGCGGGTTGAGCCGCTTCTCTTCGCCCACCGTCGAGACCAGGCGACCTTTGTAGTCGTGGCCCGGGTAGACCTCGCACGCGTCAGGAAGCGTGAAGATTTGCTCGTGAATCGAGCGGTACAGCGCGCTCGCGTCGCCCTGTTGAAAGTCCGTTCGACCGCACCCTCGGATCAAGAGCGCGTCGCCCGTGAAGACCTTGCTCTGGTCATCGAGGACGTACGAGAGGCACCCGTTGGTGTGCCCCGGCGTCTCGCGCACCTCGAGCCAACGCGAGCCAAACTCCACGCGCAGCCCGTGGCGCAAGAGCACGTCGGGCCACCCGGTCCCCGAGCGCTCGGAGAGCGCCGCTTTGCATCCCGTGCGCTCGCGAAGCAGGCCGAGGGCGGTGACGTGATCGGCGTGCACGTGCGTGTCGAGCGCCCACTCGAGCGTCAAGCCGAGCTCGTTGATCACCGCGAGGTCGCGGTCGAGCTGCTCGAGCACGGGGTCGATAATGACAGCCTTGCGCGTGGCCTCGTCGGCGAGCAGGTAGGTGTAGGTCGAGCTCTCGGGGTCGAACAGCGGACGAAACAGCATTGAGTTGGCTCCCATTTGAATGTGTGTGCGCGACGTTCAGGGGTGCGTCGCGGGGGTCTCGCTCGCGCGAGGGGCGCGCAGCTTCTTGACGATGGCCGCGATGATGAGCGGCGTGAGCATCGCGGCGAACAGCTGCGGCGCGTGCGTGACGACGGTCACGCGATAGCCGAGCGCCTTGGGGATCTCTTGGCCGAGGACGAAGATGGACATCACGACGATGAACCAGCCGAAGCCCTTGCGAAGCGAGTCGGGGTGCACGCGCGAGACGAGCGACGTTCCGATGAACGAGCCGACGATGGCGGCGGCGATCACCTGCGCGGCGAGACTGTAGTTGATCGAGACGGTCGAGACGTAGCCGGCGAAGCCCGCGAAGGACTTGAGCGCGATCACCATGAGCGACGTCGCCACGGCTTCGGGCATCGCGAGACCGGCGAGCAGCGCGAGCGCGGGGACCACGAGAAAGCCACCTCCAGCGCCCACCAGGCCCGTCACCGCGCCGACCGCGAGCCCCTCGAGCAAGATCCAGTGCAGCGGAAGAGTCTTGGGCGCGCTCGACTCGGCGCTCGAAGCGCGCTTGGGGCGCATCATCGCGACGGCCGTCACGAGCATCATCGCGCCGAAGGCCAACAAGAGCGCCGAGCTCGGGATGAACTTCGCGACGCGGCCTGCGCCGTAGGCGCCGATCATCGAGGCAGCGCCGAAGATCGCTCCGGTCTTCCACTGAACGCGCCCCGCGCGGGCGTGGGGGACGAGCGCCGCGACGCTGGTCGTCCCGACGACCAAGAGAGACATGGCGATGGCGGCCTTCGCTTCGACGCCGAACACGTAGAGCAAGAGCGGGACGGTGAGGATCGATCCGCCTCCGCCGAGCATTCCCAGCGAGACGCCGATCAAGATGGCGATGGCGAGTCCGACGACCAGCATGCAGCGCCCCAGAGCGAGCGTCGTGCCATCGCGAGTTTCGCTGATATTTCACTGCAGTACGCGCGTTTCGCAACATCAACGAAACATCGTTTCATGCGTACTGAAACGCCCTCGCTTCACGCGTGAACGCCCGATATCTCCCCGCGCAGCGCATCGCTTGCACGAGGCTCGGCACGCGAACTGCTGATGGCGACGTCGAGCGCAAGCCACGCGTTGGTTGCGCAAGAAAGGACAGCCTTCTCGTCGCATGTCGAATTGGATCGAATGGAGCCGCGCGCTCGGAGGCGGCGTGCTCATCGGAGCGAGCGCCGCGGTGCTGCTCGTGTTCAACGGTCGAATCGCAGGGATCTCGGGGATCACCAGCGGGCTGCTCTCGGCGAACAAGGGCGACACGCTCTGGCGCGGGACGTTCGTCGCGGGTCTGCTCATCGGCGGCGCGCTCTTGTCGCTCTTCGCGCCGAGCGCCGTGGGCGTCGCGACGATCTCGCTTCCGTGGATCGCCCTCGCCGGCGCGCTCGTCGGCGTCGGAACGACCTTGGGCAACGGCTGCACCTCCGGCCACGGCGTCTGCGGCGTCGCGCGCATGTCTCCGCGCTCGATCGTCGCGACGCTGACGTTCATCACCACCGGGGCGATCACCGTCGCGCTCACACGCGCGCTTCGACAGGGGGTCGCATGAGCAACGCACGCGCACAGGCGACGGCCTCGTTCGTCGCAGGGCTGCTCTTCGCGCTCGGCCTCGGCCTCGGGGGGATGACCCTGCCGTCGAAGGTCATCGGCTTTCTGAGCTTTCACAGCTTCGTGACCGGCAGCGGCCGCTGGGATCCTTCTCTCGCGTTCGTGATGATCGGAGCCGTCTCGGTCTACGCGCTCGTGTGGCGGAGGGTGCGCGCGGAGGCGAGGCCGAAGCTCTCGACGAAATGGTTCGTTCCCACGAGGGCGGACATCGATCCGAAGCTGCTCGCAGGGGCGGCGCTCTTCGGCGCGGGCTGGGGACTCGGCGGATATTGCCCGGGGCCAGCGATCGTCTCGAGCAGCGGATTCGCGGTCGAGACGCTCACGTTCACCGCGGCCATGCTCGCGGGGATGTACTTCGTCGTCTCGCTGCAATGGCGCGCGGTCGCGCGGCAGGTCGGCCTCGCTGAAACGCCCGTTTCACCGGCGCCGGCCAGCGCTGAAACGTCCCGCGCGCACTGAAACATCGCCGCGTTCGCGCTCGGCGCTCGCCGCCGTCGGGTCTTAGTCCACGGCCATCCCGAGGGCCTTCATCCTTCGCCAGAGCGTCACGCGAGACATCCCCAGCACTTGCGCGGCGCGCTCGCGGTTGCCGCCGACGCGCTCGAGCGCGCGCTCGATGCGCTGCACCTCGGGGCTCTTGTTCGGGTCGCTCGGCGACGGCGCAGGCGGCGCGCTCACCACCAGCGCAGAGCCCTCGCCGTTCGCGATCGGATCGACGATCTCTGCGGGAAGCTCTGCCTCCGAGAGCACCGGCCCCTCGCCCACGACGTACGCGTACTCGAGCGCGTTGCGCAGCTCGCGGATGTTTCCGGGCCAGGGATAGCGCTGCATCGCAGCGAGCGCTCCGGGAGCGATGCGCGCGACGCGACGGCCGCCGGCTTCGTTGAGCTCTTCGATCATCCGCTGCGCGATCAAGCCGATGTCTCCCGCTCGCTGCCGCAACGGCGGGAGAAAGATCGGGACGACCCTGAGCCGATACATCAAGTCCGCGCGAAACGTCCCGCGCTCGACCGCCGCGCGCAGCGACTGGTGCGTCGCCGCGACGACCCTCACGTCCACCGCGATCGACTCGCGCCCGCCCACCGGCAGGACCGTGCGCGTCTCGAGCACTCGCAAGAGCTTCGCCTGCAGCTCGATCGGGATCTCTGCGATCTCGTCGAGGAAGATCGTCCCCTTGTTCGCCGCGCGAAAGAAGCCCTCGTTGTCTCTCACCGCGCCGGTGAACGAGCCCTTCACGTGCCCGAACAGCTCGCTCTCGAGCAGCGTCGCCGGCAGCGCGCTGCAGTTGATCGCGACGAACGGCCCCCTCGCCCGCGGCGAGAGCGCGTGAATCGCGCGCGCGACGAGCTCTTTGCCTGCGCCCGTCTCGCCGCGGACCAGCACGCTCGCGTCCCTCCGCGCCGCGCGCTCGATCACGTGAAACACGCGTTTCATCGCCGGGTCCATCGTCCACATCCCGTGAAACAGCACGGGCTCGCGCGCGTCCCCCTCCTCGGTGCGCTCTTCGTCCACGAGCAGCAGCCAGCCCGTTCGCTCTTCGCGCGCGCTGTGTCGCTCGACCAAGGGCGTCGCTCGCACGCGCAGCACTCGCTCGCCTCCGCCGCTCATGGGGCGATGGACGAGCCCCGTCACCGCGCGACCGGCGGCGAGCGCCTCGGCGATGGGGCGATCGACGGCAGCGCCGCACAGCGCTTTGGGCGCGAGGACGCCGAGCGCGACGGGCTCTCCGAGCAGCCGCTCGGCGCCGGGCGTGATGTGCACGACGCGCAGCTCAGCGTCGAGCAAGAGCGCCGGGCCCGCGGCGTCTTCGATCGCGAGAGAAAAGAGCGACAAGTCCGAGGGCGCTTCTGCGCGTCGAGGGGTGCGATTCATCGCTGGATTTCTCTATCGCGGTTCGCTGATCGCGTGGCGTCCGTCACGTCGCGTGACGTTGCACCGAGCAACGACGCGCGACGCGCCAACGGATCAGTTATCCGGGTACAGTAGGCGAGTCGCGGTCGCCTTGAAACGGCGACGTCGAAAGCAGAAGAGGGTCAGCGATGGCGAACGTGATGGCGATCGTGAGCAAGGCGGTCTTCGACAAGATGGTCGGCAAGGCCAAGCCCAAGCTCGGCGACGTTCTCAGCACCAACCAATACGTGAGCAACAACCCCAGGCTCGAGTCCGTCAAAGGCGGAGGAGCGCTGTTTCTGGTCACCGTTCGGCCGCCGGACGAAGCGCTCTGGCTCGTCGCGATCCTCGAGAACCCGAAGCACAACGGCACCGCGTGGGTCTCGCCCGCCAACGCCGTCGCGATGACAGACATCGGCAAGCTCAAGGACAAGCTCAAGTTCGACTCGGGCAACGGAATCCAAGCGAAGCCCGGCGCCCTGGGAATGTCCCTGCAGACCCCGCGCGTGCTCACCGACGCTGACGTCGCGCTCTTGCGAGCGGCGAGCGGCAGCGCCACGGACAAGGATGGCAAGGGCGACAAGGGCGGCAAGGAGAGCGCCGAGAATGGCGCGCCCACACAATCAAGTGGACCCGCAAAATCCAGCGCTCCGATCGATCCTTGGCGCTGGCGCGCGCCGCGCACGCACGCCGAGGCGCTCTCGCTCACGTTCTGGTCGCAGCTCAACCCGAGCGAGCGCGCGCGGTTCATCCGCGCGATCGAGCGACAGAGCAACGGAGCGATCAGCTTTGTCCGCGGCCACGGGTTCGGCCCGCGCACGGTCGAGCTGTTCGTGCACCGGGCGACGGGGACGCCGATGCACTTGATTCCGGGCGGGTCGCTGGCGATGGGCGTCTCGGCGAGCGATCGAGAGAAGCTCGCGAAGATCGAGGGCGGCGCGGCGATCCAGTCCTTCGTGGACAGCGACGGGCTGAAGGCGTCGATCCCCGTGACGGTGGCGCCGTTTCTGCTCGCGGCGCGGCCGCTCTCGACGGAGGCGATGCTCTCGCTGCTCACCGGCGACGCCGCGGACAAGAGCGTCGTTCAGAGCATTCGCCGCGCGAACGCGAAGCAGTACGTCGAGCAGCTCATGTCGTCGTCGAGCGCAAAGGCCAACCTCTCGCGCTTGCCCGTGCTCGAAGCGGCGCTCGACGCGGCGGGCCTGCGCCTCGCGTCCGAGGCCGAGTGGGAGTGGGCTGCGCGCGGCGGAGCCGACTCGCTCACGGTCTCGGGCGACGAGCGCCCAGCGAGCGCCAAGAGCGCGCCCAACGGGTTCGGGCTCGCGCGCATGGGCGAAGAGCCCGAGCTGTGCGCAGACGGCTGGGCCAGCACGCACGAGGGCTGCGCGAAGGACGCAAGGGCTCGCGCGCGCGGCGCCAACGGACTGCGCGCGGTGCGAGGCGGAGCGTCCCGCGCCTGGTCGCAGCCCGACGGGTGGAAGTGGCTCTTGAGCGCCGCGCGACGATCGAGCGCCGACGCGGGCGAGTCACTGGCGCTGCGCCCCGCGCTCAGCGTGAAGCTGTAGGGAGGGTCGGCGTCGTCGCGGGCAGAAGTCCGCCTCATCCCCGGCCCTTCTCCACGCCCAATGGCGTGGAGAAGGGTGCCTTTGCTGCGATGGCGGCGCTGATCGAGATCACGCGACGCCCAATCAAGCGAGAGCGCTCGTTCGCGCTGATCAGAGCGAGCAGAGCGTTGTCATCGGCGCCGCCATCGCAGCAAAGGCACCGTTCTCCACGCCATTGGGCGTCGCGTGATCTCGATCGGCGCCGATACGCAGCGAAGGCACCCTTCTCCACGCCATTGGGCGTGGAGAAGGGCCGGGGATGAGGCGGACCCACCTTCTCCACGCCATTGGGCGTCGCGTGCTCTCGATCGGCGCCGATACGCAGCGAAGGCACCCTTCTCCACGCCATTGGGCGTCGCGTGCTCTCGATCGGCGCCGATACGCAGCGAAGGCACCCTTCTCCACGCCATTGGGCGTGGAGAAGGGCCGGGGATGAGGCGGACCCCATCACGACGATGAGGCGGACCCCATCACGACGATGACGCGGCCCCCCTCACGCGCTCATCGCTCCCCCCGTTTACCGCTACGCGCTCAGGCGCGCTCGTCCATGGGGACGTAGTGGTTGAGCGCCGGGCCCGTGTAGATCTGGCGCGGACGCGCGATCTTGGTGCTGGTGTCCTCGATCATCTCGCGCCAGTGCGCGATCCAGCCGGGCATGCGGCCGATCGCGAAGAGCACGGTGAACATGTCCGTCGGGAAGCCGAGCGCGCGGTAGATGATGCCCGAGTAGAAGTCCACGTTCGGGTAGAGCTTGCGCTGGATGAAGTACTCGTCCTTGAGCGCCGCTTCTTCGAGCTGCTTGGCGATGTCGAGCAGCGGGTCGTTGATGCCGAGCTTGCTCAGGACCTTGTCCGCCGCTTGCTTGATGATCTTCGCGCGCGGGTCGAAGTTCTTGTACACGCGGTGACCGAAGCCCATCAGGCGGAACGTGCTGTTCTTGTCCTTCGCCAGCGCGATGAACTTGCTCACGTCTCCGCCGTCCTTGCGGATGATCTCGAGCATCTCGAGCACTTCTTGGTTGGCGCCGCCGTGCAGCGGGCCCCAGAGCGCGCAGATGCCCGCGGCGATCGAGGCGAACAG
The DNA here is from genome assembly GCA_046351515.1 of Polyangiales bacterium. Classification (GTDB taxonomy): domain Bacteria; phylum Myxococcota_A; class Polyangia; order Polyangiales. Next base: position 260,083 of record JAXLYJ010000004.1, on the reverse strand, counting down.
GTTCGCGCGCGACGAGCCCACCACGCGCACCGTCGAGGTCGAGCAGTTCTGCTCGTGATCGGCGTGGAGGATCAAGAGCAGGTTCATCACCTTCTCGATCTCGGGGTCCACCACGTACTCTTCGCTCGGGACAGCGAACATCATTCGCATGAAGTTCGCCGCGTAGTTGAGCTTGTTGTCCGGGTAGATGAGCGGCTGTCCGATGGACTTCTTGTACGCGAAGGCCGCCAGCGTGCGCACCTTCGAGATCAAGCGCGCGGCGGTGATCTCGAAGTGCTCCTTCTTATCGGGGTCGAGCGTCTCGGGGTAGAAGCTCGAGAGCGAGCACACCATCGCCGAGAGCTGCGCCATCGGGTGCGCGGTCGACGGAAAGCCGTCGAAGAAGCGCTTCATGTCCTCGTGAATGAGCGAGTGACGCGTGAGCAAGTTGCTCCAACGCGCCAGCTCGGTCTTGTTCGGAAGGTGCCCGTTGATGAGCAGGTACGCGGTCTCGACGAAGGTGCTCTTCTCCGCGAGCTCTTCGATCGGAATGCCTCGGTACCGCAGAATCCCCTGATCACCATCGATGAACGTGATCGCGCTCTTGGTCGACGCGGTGTTCATGAACGCAGGGTCCAACGTGACCAGCCCCGTCTTCGCGCGGAGCTGTCCGATGTCCAGACCCTTCTCGTTCTCGATTCCGGTGACCACGGGCACCGTCAGGGTCTGCTGGCCGTACTTGATCTCTGCCGTATCGCTCACGAATGCCTCCGTTGGTCGCGGTGGTCGTTGGGCCTTGGCCCGCTGTTGAAAAGTCCTTCTTCGCTACGTCGCGTCAGAGACTGTGAAAGTCTCGTCGCGGTTCGTGCCTCGCTCGTTGCGCACAGCGTCGAGGGAGGCCAGTTGCAGCGGGCCAAGTTGTACCCCCGTCTGCGTCAAACCGTACACACAGAGTTCACGAACGCGCTGTTTCTCTGCGCCTTCGTCCCACCCACAACGCGCACGCGAGCGCCCCCCAGCGCGCGATTTCTGCGCGGTGCGGCATCGATCCCACCGGCACCCGACAAGAACAATTTCGTTGCACTGCGTCGTTCACCGCAGAAGGACCGGGCGAAATGCTGCCCTGCGCCGACGGCGCCTGCGGCGTCCTCGTGGGCCCGTCGCAGTCCCACCCCGTGTGTCGCAGCCCGCACCGCTCGATCAGCGCGCCGTCGGGCGCGAGCGCGCTCACCAGCAACCGATCGGACTCGACGTCGACGCGCACATAGTGATGCGCGCTCACGAGGGTCCTCGCGTACTCGCGCTCGAACCTCCGTCGATACAGCGGCGAACCGCCTCCTCCGCTCACGAGATAGCGCAGGCCCTGGTCGTCGCCGCGCTCGTACAGGTGATCGTGGCCGGCGATGGACAGATCGACGCGGTGTCGACGGAGGAGGTCAGCGATGTTTCCCCTGAGAAATGGGCGGTTTTCTCCGTGTGGACCGCTCGAGCGCGGCCCCCAATGGGACACGAACAGCACCCAGCCGCGACCGCGATCAGCCGCGGCGCGCGCCGCAGCGAGCTGCGCTTCGAGCCACCCCGCCGTGCGCTCGTCGGTGAAGTCGTCGTAGCCGTTGACGAGCACCGCGTGCACGTTGCCCCACGCAAACGTGTAGTGCAGCTCGGGCTGCGGTGATGCAGCGCTCGGCGCGCAGCGAACATAGCGACGATAGAGATCCACTCCGCTCGACCCAGGCCGCGCGATCTCGTGGTTGCCGATCACGGGGATCATCGGCGTCGATCGCAGCAGCGCTCGCTCGATCTCGAAGAAGCCCTGCCACTGCTCTTCGTCGCGCCCGTCATCGAGCAGATCGCCCGTGTGCATGGCCCACTCGGCGCCTTCGCTCACGAGCGCGTTGATCACCGCGCGATGCGCCGACGCCCTCGACCGCGTGTCGCCGTACACCACGAAGCGAAACGGAACGAACCCCTCCCCCTCCGGCGCCGTCGCGAACCGCCCCTCGGCCTCTTCGATCGACGGCCCCGTCACCGTGTACCGATAGCGCGTCCCCGGTCGCAGCCCGCGCAGCGTCACTTCGTGCAACGCGATGAGCGCCGCGCTCTCGACGGACACAGCGCCCGCGACGGTCGCGTCCGCGCCGCTCTCGGGCACAGCGCTCACCGTCACCGGGCCGCTCGTCTCGCGCTCGACCATCACGGTGATCTCGGTCGCGCGCGGGTCCATCAACCACGGCCCTTTTCGCAGCCCCGCCTGCGCGCCGGCAGCGGGCGTCGCCGAGAGCGCCACGAGCGCGGCGCACGTCGAGAGCGAGAGCGAGCGAGTCCTCACGAAAGGACGGGCGTTATAGCACCACGGGCGGCGAGCATCCGCGCGCGGCATGAATACCGAGCACGAATTCAAGATCAGCGAGGCGACGGGCGCGGCCAGGCATCGACGCGAGCGCCGCGACGGTGCTACGCTGCGGTATGCCGTCCGCGCGATCGACGTTGCTCGCGTTGAGCGCGCTCGCGATGAGCGCGTGCCTGCTGCAGAGAGAGCTGGACGCGACCGAAGGATCCCGTCGAACCTCCTGCGGCTACAACGTCGTTCAGACAAGCGACGCCTGTCCGTGCCCCTCGCGAGAGCGATGCTCGGCCCTGGCGCCTCGCGGTCTGCGCTTCTTCTCGCTCACCGCGCCGTGCGTTCGCGGGGTCTGCGCGCTCGCGTCCAGCGGACGACAGACGATCGAAATCGTTACGGACAACGGGGCCAATCTCGACAACCAGCGCGTCGTCATCGAGCGCGGCTCCGCGACAGCATCGCCGATCCGAAACAATCGCTTCGACCTTCAGTCCACGGGCGGCGATGACATCACGCTCTCGGTGCGCGAGGCGGCGACCGGCGCGCTGCTCGATACGATTCGCGTCCCCGTGCTCACGCCGACGAGCGTCGGACTCACCGCGCGGATGGACGTGTGGGGCGCAGATTTCCCGCGCTCCGTGACGAACACCGCGATCGTGCGCGGCCTCCGGCTCCGCGTGTACCCGCAGCTCACCGCTCTACGCTCGGACGGAACCTCCGCTCCCGTGCTCGACGCAGACCTCCGCGTCGAGTCCACCAACGCGCTCGCCGCACGCGTCGAACCCGTGAACGCGCAAACGATCCCTGCGTTCGACATCGACGCGATCGCTCCAGCGGCAAGCGCGATCGCGATCGTCTCGGGCACCACCCAGCATCCCGCGAACATCGACGTGATCGACTCGCCCGACGAACTCGAGCTCTCGCGCGAGATCGACGACGGTCGCCCTCAGCCCTCTCCGTGGTCAGCGAGCGGCGAACCGAGATGGGTCCTGCGCGCGCGCTACCGCGGCAAGCCAGTGCTCGGCGCGAACTCGACGATGACCGACAGCCAGCGCTCGGTCGACTTGTTCGCGTTTCGAGTCGACTGGACGGCAGTGCCCACGCCCGAAATCCCCGAAGGCCAAGAGCACGTTCACGTCGTGTTTCGCTCGGGTGACGCCATCCTGCGCGGACGCTTCACGCGCTGAACCTCGTGCTACCCCTCTACGCCCCCGCGTGAACCCATCGCTCAAGCGCGTGCTCGACACCCACGCGACGCTCGATCGCAAAGCCGCCCTCGCCCGCGACCCCGTTCGCTTCGCGCGTCGCTACGCCGGCTCGCGCGAGGACCAAGAGATCGCCGCGCTCGTGTGCGCGCTGCTCGCGTTCGGAAACGTCACCGTCATCTCGCAGAAGCTGCACGAGCTGCTCGTCGATCGACTCGGCGATCGCCCCGCCCTCTGCGCGCGCGAGTGGCCCCTCGCCGCGCTCGAACACGCCCTCGGCTCGTTCGTGCACCGCACGTTCGTCGGAAGAGACCTCGCCCGATTGCTCTTCGCCGCCGGCGCCATCCAGCGCGAACACAACGGGCTCTTCACCACGCTCGAACGAGCAGCCGCTCGCGAAGGGTCGCTCAAGCCAGCGCTCATCGAGTGGACCGGCGCCCTGCGCGAGCGCGCCTTCGGCCCCTCGCTCACCCGTAGCCAGAGCCACCTCGTCCCCGACCCCGAGGGCACGAGCGCGTGCAAGCGCCTCGCGCTCATGTGCCGCTGGATCGCGCGCCCCGACGACGGAGTGGACCTCGGAATCGCCCGTATTTCACCGAGGATTCTGATCGTTCCGCTCGACGTGCACGTGCACCGGATCGCGAGGGCGCTCGCGTTGACCGATCGGACAACGGCCTCGTGGCTCGCCGCCGTCGAGGTGACCCGCGAGCTCGCGAAGCTCGACCCCGAAGACCCCGTGAAGTTCGACTTCGCCCTGTGTCACACAGAGATCGCCAGGCGCTTCAGCCCGAAGGATTGAAGCGATACCCCACGCCTCGCACCGTCTCGATGAACTTCGGGTTCGCCGGATCGTCGCCGATCTTGCTGCGCAGCCGCGCGATGAAGTTGTCCACCGTGCGCGGCGTCCCCGCGTGGCCGGCGCCCCACACCGCCTGCATGATCTGCTCGCGCGTCACCGCGCGCATCGGCTGATCCGTCAGGTACTTCAGCAGGTCGAACTCGAGCGCCGTCACTTCGATCTCAGCGCCGTTGACCTTCATCACGCGCGCCTCGGAGTCGAGCTCGACCGGCCCGAACTTCACCACCGAGGCCGCCGTGCGACGACGGCTCCTTCGCAAGAGCGCCCGCACGCGCGCGAGCAGCTCGGCGAGACCGAAGGGCTTGGTCACGTAGTCGTCTGCGCCGAGCGAGAGGCCGAGCACCTTCTCTGCCTCCGACGCGCGCGCCGAGAGCACCAAGATCGGAACGTCCGCGTCGTCCTTGCGCACCTCACGCAAGACATCGAACCCGTCCATCCCCGGCAACCCCAAGTCCAAGATGATCAAGTCCGGCATCGCCGCGCGCACCGCGCGCACCGCAGCGATCCCGTCGCTCGCGCACAACACGCGAAGGCCGTCGATCTTGAGGTTCATCTCGAGCCCCTTTTGAATCGACGGGTCGTCTTCGACCAACAACACCGTGGCGGCCATGCTCTCGGCACTGCATGACACCGATCGCCGAAAACGTCGAGCATTTGCCGTGTGAACGCGCCGAGCGCTCGACGCGCATCGCGAACGACCGCGGTTTCAGTGCGGCGAATCCGCGAGCGGAAGCGCGAGGATGAACACGCTCCCGTTCGGCGCGTTCGGCTCGACGCGCACGGTGCCTCGGTGCGCGAGCACGATCGCGCGCACCATCGCCAGCCCCAAGCCCGTCCCCGCGATCCCCTGGGTCTTGGCCGCCGATCCTCGATAGAACTTCTCGAAGATCTTGTTGCGCTCGCCCGGCGTCACGCCCGGCCCGTTGTCCGCGACGGACACCTCGACCATCCCGTCGACCAGCCTCGCGCGCACGGTGACCTTGCGCGGCGGAGCCGAATATCGCGCGGCGTTTTGCAGGACGTTGCTCAGCGCGTCCACGATCGCCTTCGCGTCCACGTCGATGTCCGGAAGCCCCTCGGGGATGTCCCGCTCGACCTCCACCTCGCTCTGGATGCGCACGAGCTCGAACGCCTCGAGCGCCTCGTCGATCACCGCCGTCACGCGGCACCGTCGCGGCTCGTAGATGCGTCGAGCGCTCTCGATCCGCGCCCAATCGAGCAGTCGATCGACCAGCGCCAAGAGCCGCGAGGTCTCTTGTCCGAGCGCGTCGAGGCACGCCTGCGTCGTCTCGGGGTCCTTCGCGCGGCCGAGCTGCAGCGTCTCGACGAACATCTGAATCGACGTGAGCGGCGTGCGCAGGTCGTGCGAGACGCGAGAGACAAACTCGCTCTGCAATCGCGCCAGCTCCGCTTCGCGGGCGAGCAGGATCGAGCTCACCACCACCGCCGTCGCGACGGTCAGCGCCATGCCCAAGATCAAGATGCCCATGATCACGTCGCGGCCGCCCGTCCCCGTGGCCATCACCAGGATGCCCACGGTGATGAGCGCCAACGACGGGACGCCGGCGACGTAGATCACCAGGCGATTGGTCGTTCGGAGGCGGCGTGATCGAAGGTCGATTCCCAGGCGAATGCGCGGCGGAGTCGACGGCGCTTTGCCCTCGCCCGCGCTCGGCGCGCCCTCATCGAGGCTCGGTGGTGGAGTCATTCGCTCGATGCGCGGATGCTACTCCCTGCTCGGCCCTCGTCAGCCCTTCGCGCGACGCGCCGCGCGCCTTCGATCGCTCTGTGCCACGTCCGTGACCGCGCAGAGATCAAACGATCATCCAACGGCGACACCCGCGGCGCTACCCCCCAGCCACCGGCGGGATCACCGCGACCTCGCAGCCCGCGCGCACCGGCTCGTCGTCGCGCGCGTACTCTCCGTCGACCGCGAAGCGCAGGGCTCGCCGCCACGCCGCCAGCGATTCGAACTGAGAAAACACCCGCTCTTTGAGCGTCGCCACGGTCTCGCCCTCGCCCACCGGGCAGCGCCACTCGCCGGTCTTCGCCGCGTCCCTCGCCGCCGCGAAGAAGAGCACCGTCACGTGCCCCGAGGGCGCGTTTGAATTCGTGTGTTCAGACATCGCGCAGCCTCATCACTCGAACGAGCGCCCCCTCTTCGAACCGCGCCTGCTCGGCGTCGAGCAGCACGTACGCGTCCGCGTTGGCCATCGAGACCACCGAGCCCGAGGCCTGCCCCTTGAGCGGATCGACCTTCGCCGGAACCTCGTACTCGTCCAGCTTCGCCCGCAGAAACTCGAGCCGCCCCGTCCCGTGCTCGATCGAGCGCGCGAGCCTCGCGCTCACGATCGGCGCCGCGGCGCGAGCGTCCCCCTGCATCGCGCGCAACAGCGGGGCGCCAAAGAGCGTGAAGGTCAACAGCGCCGACGCAGGGTTGCCCGGCAGACCGATCCAACGCTTGTTGCCGGCGTGGCCGAAGGAGATGGGCTTTCCGGGCTTGATCGCGACCTTCCAGAAATCCAGCGTGACGCCCGCGCGCTCGAGCGCCGCGCGAACGTGGTCGTGCTCGCCCACGCTCACGCCGCCGACGGTCACCACCACGTCGCTGCTCGCGAGCGCCGAGGCGATCGCGTGCGAGACCTCTTCTTCTCGATCGCGCGCGATCGGCGCGAGCTTCGCGTCTCCGCCGCACTGCTCGATCAACGCCACGAGCCCGGGCGAGATGCTCTCGATCACCGAGCCCGGACGCGCGGGCTCTTCCGGTGAGCGCAGCTCGTCGCCCGTCGCGACGATCGTCACGATGGGCTTGCGCGAGACCGCCACGCGCACCCGTCCGAGCGCGGTGAGCAGCGATAGGTGACCGGCGGTCAGCCGGGTTCCGTCCGGGATCGCGACGAGGCCCTCGCGCAGGTCTTCGCCGCGACGACGGATGTTCTGACCCGCGGTCATGCTGCGTTTGAACGTGGCTTTCGACCCTTCGCGCGCGACGTTCTCTTGCATCTCGACCGCGCTCGCGCCGTCGGGGATGCGCGCCCCGGTGAAGATCCTGACGCACGTCCCGGGGAGCACTTCGGGAGGCTCTGCGCCGCCCGCGGCGCTCTCGCCGTCGCGCACCTCGAGGGTGACAGCGCTCGCGTCGCTGGCTGCGTGCAGGTCCTCGACGCGCACCGCGTAGCCGTCCATGGCGCTGTAATCGAAGCCCGGAAGGTCCACGGGAGACAGCACGATCTCTCGCAGCACTCGGTGCGCCGCGCTCTGCACGAGCGCTCGCTCGGTGGCCAGCCGCGGAGCGCTGTCGATGATCCGCAGCCGCGCTTGTTCGAAGCTCAACATCTCACTCACCTCACTGCCCGTCGTTGGCAGCCTGGTCTTGCGACGGGGGCGGCTCGGTCGGGCTCGACTGCTTTTCTTTGTGGCGCCTGAACGCCAGCGTGAACTTGGGCAGAACGCCCTTCATCGCGTCGGACAGCGCCTTCTCGTCGCGCAGCTCTTCGTCCGGGTCGAGCCACTCTTCGCGGATCTTGGCCGCGACGTACAGCGACGGAAAGGACAAGAACAACCCCACCAACCCGAACGCGTGCTCGAACAGCACCAGGCTCGTAATGATCACGAACGACGGGAGCTTCACGTGCTTCGCCGTGAGCCTGGGGTTCAAGTAATAGCTCTCGATCTTGTGCAGGATGAACGTGCTGCCGATGAAGATCCCGAGCCCGACGGGGCCCTTCGTCACGTAGGCGAGCGTCATGAGCACGCCGCCCGCGACGGGGCCTCCCACGACCGGCACGAGCCCCGTCACGATCAGCATCGCCACGAGCGCAGGGATCCCCGGCAGCCCCAGGGCGAGCAGCACCGGCAGCGTGATCAGCGCGTTGACCAGCGCGACGATCACCTGAAGCTTGAGCGTGATGGCGATCGCGTCGGCGACGTGCCCGAAGTACCGCATGAGCGAGCGCGCCACGCCCTCGATCGGCTGCTTCTCGCGAAACGCCTCGAGCTCGTCGCGCTCGAGCAAAAACACGATCGAGAAGACCAGGCCGATGAAGACGTAGAGCGTCTCTTTGGCGAAGCCCGCGCCGACGCGAATCGCGTCTCCGGCGTGGTTGCGCGCGTGCTCGAGCACCTCTTGGCCGCGGATGTGCGCCAGCGTGTGGCCGTACTTCTCGTAGAGCTCGCTGCGGCGGATGGTGCTGACGATGGTCTCTACGCCGCTCTCGATCTCGGGGATCTTCGCGCGGATCGTCGCGATGCCCGCCCACACTCCGCCCGAGACCATCGCGAGCGCGAGCACGAGCACGATGAGCACGCACCACTTGAACTTGATCGACGTCGCCTTCGAGAGCAGCCCCGCGAACAGCCCGATCGTCCGCTCGAAGATCACGAAGAACACGAGCAGCATCATCAAGTGCCGAAAGAACCAGAGCGCGCCCAGAAATAGACACAACGTGAGCACGCGCCGGACGTTGCGGTCAGTCAGGTAGGCTTTGAGCACGAATTCAACCCTCCAGTGTTTTGTCAGCGTGACCCGCGGTCATCGAGCGGTGATCCGCGCGTCTTCCCAGCCCACCCAGTAAGGGCCGTCCGCGCCGTGCTCGCGCTTCCAGATCGGAACGCGCGCTTTGATCTCGTCGATCAGGCGCTTTCCTGCTTCGAACGCGGGCCCCCGGTGCGCCGCGCTCGCCGCGCACACGATCGCGTCGTCGCCGATCGCGAGCGAGCCCACTCGGTGCGTCGCCGCGAGCCGCACGCCCGGAAACTCGCGCTGCAGCTCAGCGCCGATCCGCCGCATCTCGCCCACGACCATCGCGTCGTAGGCCTCGTACTCCAAGAGCGAGACGGCCTTTCCGTCGTTGTGATCGCGGACGATCCCGAGAAACAGACAGATCGCCCCGACGCTCGGGTGCTCGAGCTTCGCGCGCACCGCCGCGACGTCGATCCGCTCGCGCGTGAGCACGAACGCCGTCGGGTCGATCTCGAGCGCGCCTTCGACGGGCTGCGCGTCGCGCACCCAGTGCCCGCTGCGTCCGCCCTCTTTCTCTTCGAGTCGAACGGCCTCGATGCTCATCGCGCGATCGACGCCCTTGAGCATGTCGTACACCGTGAGCGAGGCCACCGTCGCCGCGGTCATCGCCTCCATCTCGACCCCGGTTCGATCGCGCGCCTCCGCCACAGCGCTCACGAGCACCCCGTCCGGGGCGAGCTCGAAGTCCACGCGCACCTTGGTGAGCGCGATCGCGTGGCAGAGCGGGATGAGCTCGGGGGTGCGTTTGGCCGCTTGGATTCCAGCGATTCGCGCGGTCGCGAGCACGTCTCCCTTGGGCGTCGCGTTGTCCGCCAGCGCCTTCGCGGTGCTCGCGCTCATCCGAACGCGCGCCGTGGCGACCGCCCGTCGCGCGGTGATCTGCTTCTCGCCGACGTCCACCATCCGCGCTTGTCCCCGCGCGTCCAAGTGCGTCGAGAGCGGGTTGTGCTCGTCTGCGTCCGTTGGCCTGTCCTTGTGCGTCATCGATCGCGCGCAGTGTACGCCCAATGCCAGCGTTGGTACCGTCGAGCAGCAATGAGGGCGCGTCGTCTCTGTCTCAGCCTGGCGTTGGGTGCTGCGCACGCGTGCGTCTCGCAAGAAGAGGGGCCCGGTCGGCGCGACGCGCAGAGCGAGGCGACGGTGATCGACGCGAGCGCAGACGTTCTCGACGCGCAGAGCGTCGCGATGATGGACGCGCGCGCGGACATCGTCGCCAACGACGCAGTGACGGACGTCCTTCGCGACGCGAGCGCAGAGCGCGACGACGGGGCGAGCGGCGATCGCTGCGCGACGCGCGAGGTGTGCAACGACGTCGACGACACGTGCGACGGCGTGATCGACGAGGGATGTCCGCGGGGCGTCTCGGTCTCGATGCCGCCGAGGTTCGGGCCGCTCTCGCGCGGCGCCGCCACAGGAAACCGCGCGCAAGGCGTCGCCGGGCGCGACGAGGTGCTCGTCGGATTCTACGGGCGAAAAGGCGGGGTGATCGACAACCTCGGCGCCCTCGTCTCGCCGCTCTCGATGGTGGCGGACACCACGCGCACGCCGTTCGCGTACGAAGTGCGCACCGGCGCGGTCAACGAGCTGCCCGCCTACGGCGGCTCCGGCGGAACGGGCTTTCGCGAGGTCTGCCCCCGCGACACGATCCTCGCGACGCTGCGGGTTGTGCACCGCAACGGCTGCACCTCTCCGGGCATTTGCTACGAGGTCGTCGGCGACCTCATCGGGCAGTGCGCTCGCGCCTCCATCCAACTCGACGGGACGCGCTGGACGCTCACGCTTACGCCCATGACCGAGCTGCGCGTGATGGGCTCGGACGCCGAGCGCACGACCTTCGTCGCTCCCCCAGGGCCGTACGGCGGGCTGTGGATGAGCACCGGGGCCTTCGTCGACCAGCTCTCGGTCGGCCAGGTCGACCTGTCCCTCTTGCTTCGCTGACGTGTTCCGCGCGACGCCGCGCAATTGCGGTAAAACGCCGATCCGAAGCAACGATGGCGACCGCGAAACGAGCAGAGCAAAAGAGCAAGTCACCGAGGCAACCGCCCTCGCGATCCGTGCACATCGTCGACGGGTTCGCTCGTGAAGCGCGCGCGTTGCGAGCGCACTTCGACGAGCGATTCAGCGATCCACGATCGGCGACGGCGGGGCGATTCGTGTGGGACTACTGGCACGTCCCGGGGCAGTACACGGCGCTGCGAACGCCGGCGTGGACGTACTTTCCCAAAGAGATCTACGAGCCGATTCACAGGAAAATCGTCGAGTGGGGGCGGCGCACGCTCGGCTGTCACGACATCTCTCCGCCGTGGATGTCCTGCTACGTCGAGGGGTGCGTGCAGCACTTGCACGGAGACCTCCCGCACGGCCCGTGGGCCTTTGTCCTGTCGCTCTCGCCCTGGGACAACCGCGTGTTTCGCGGCGGTGAAACGCTGCTCCTGCGCGACGAGGTCCTGGATTTCTGGTCGGACTTCGTCTCGATTCGAAGCGTCGAAGAGCCGGATCTGTTTCAGTCGATCGAGGCGAAATTCAATCGGCTGGTGGCGTTCGACCCGAGGATTCCGCACGGCGTTCGGGAGGTGCGCGGGACGCACGACCCGCGCGAAGGACGGCTGGTGATCCACGGGTGGTTCGTGCAGCCGCGGCCGTACATCGAGGGCCCGCTGCCCACGAAGCAGCTCGCGACGCGCACCGCCAGCATCGAGCCCGTGATCACCAACATCCTTCGCGAAGGGCTGGCGATCTCGGGGCTGCTCAGCGTTCGCCTCGCGGTGAGCGCCGCGGGCGCGGTCACCGCCGTCGAGGTCCTCTCGGACACCACGCGCGTGCCCAAGCACGAAGAGAAGCACCGCATCGCACTCGTGCGCTCGATCGTGAAGGCGATGCGCGAGTGGAGCTTTCCCAAGCAAAAAGCGCCGTCTCGCGCGACGATCCCGTTTGTCTTCGAGGCGGGCTGAGCTCGATCAGGGCCGGCCGACGTAGAGCGCCGACGTGATCGCCGCCGACGCCACGCGCGGAATCTCCACAGACTCCACCGCGCCCGTCGCGATCTCGACCACGCGCCACTCGTACGAGTGAACGTCGGAGGCCGCCGTCCAGTGGTCGATGAGCCCGAGCGCATAGCGATCGGTCGCGTCGAACTCGGCGGCGATGATCTGCCCGCTCGCGAGCAGCGTGCGCTCGGCGCCCGCGCTCGCGCTGCGCAAGACGAGCTGCGCGTCGAACGTCCCGTCTCCGCCCACCGAGGTGTGCCTCGCGACCAGGACGCTCGCGCGATCGCGGCTCGCCTCGTGCGCCATGCCCGTGATCGAGAGCGCGACGTCCGAGATCGTCCCGTCGAGCAGCGAGCGGCGCACGCCCGTGATGCGATCGAACAAGGGCGCTCCCGTGTCGCCTGTGCTCACGCCGAACAAGAGCGTCCCGTCGCCCGCCACGCGCGTGCGCAGGCCGATGCCGTTGCCGATTCCAGGGACTCCGTTGGTGTTGGTCACGCGACGAACGGCCATCGTCGAGAGCGTCGTCGTGAACAGATCGAGCCGCTGGGTGATCGGCAGCGCGACGTTCATCGCGTAGGCCAGCGTGTTTCCGTCGGCCGACCACGCGGCGGGGCCCATGATGTACTGCATGTTCAAGCTCGCGACGCGGCCGGTGCCCGCGGCCAGATCGAGCACGATGATCTGCGACTCGTCGTGCGCGACGCTGAGCACCACTGCGAGTTGCCCTCCGTCGGGGCTGAACGTCAGGTATGGCATCGCGATGATCCGGTCGTCGCGCACCTCGAGCACCGGGTCCACGTTGTCGGGGATCGAGTTGGTGACGCGATCGAAGCGCAGCCTGCGTCGCTCGGTTCCGTCCGGGCGCTGCACATAGAGCGCGGGGCGCGGGCCCTCTTGCTCGACGGTCGCGAGCCACAACGGGCGAAGCGCCCCGGCGTCGGTGGGCGCGTCCGCGCTCGCGTCGCGCCCGCTGTCCACCGCTGCGTCCGCGCTCGCGTCGATGGCGCTATCCATCGCGCCGTCCGCCGCGCTGTCGCGCGCGCTGGCGTCCGCGCCGTCGCTCACCGCGGCGTCCACCATCGCATCTGCCGCTGAATCCGCTGACGAAATCACGTCGCGGCTCGCGTCGGGCGAAGCGTCGCTCGCTGCGTCCCCGCCGCTCGGCCCTTGCGAGCACGCGGCGACCAGCGCGAGCGAGACGCACGCGACGCGAGTAGAAACAGATCGAAACCGAACCATCGAAGCCATCACAAGCACCTCCGAGAGACGATCGGAGCGTGCAACGAGCGGGCTTCGTCGCAACTTAATCGACCGCTTAATCGCCGGTCGGCGACGGAGTGGCCTCGCGTTCGAGCCGCACTCCCCGCGCGAGTCGATAGCCGTCGGCGTGGCTCTCGAGCGCCGAGGCGAGCCCCGCCTTTCGCAGCGCGCACAGCGCGACGTGCACGCGGTTGCGCATCGAGCGCAGCCCCACGCGCTCGTCGGGCCACACGCGCGCGAACAGCTCGGTGACCGAGCGCCGCGCGCCCGAGCCCTCTTCGTGCGCCCGGACCAGCTCGACGAGGACGCGTCGATGCACCCCGAAGCGCGCGAGGTCCACAGGCTCGCCGCCTTCGACTTGAAACGCCGCGCACTCGCCCCACACGCGCAGCCACGAAGGAGCGCGTTTTTGCTCGTCGATCGGCCCGAGCTCCGCGCGCAGCGCGCGCATCGCGGTGCGCACGTCGCCGTCGCACAGCTCTCTCGAGAGCGTGTTGGCCCGCTCGAGCCTGGCTCGAGCCGCGCGCTCGAAGCCGAGCGCCGCAGCTTCGTCGCCGCGTGCCCGCGCGGCGCGGCCCTCTGCGAGCTCGAGCGAGCCGCGGGACACATCGATGGACGCGCGCAGCGACGGGCTGGGAAACTCCTGCGCGCACGCCTCCGCCTGCTCGAACGCCGCCCGCGCCGCCGCGAGCCGATCGCGGCGCGCCTCGATCGCCGCGAGCGTCGCGAGGCCCGAGGCCTCGAAGAACCGATGCCCCACGGCTCGCGCGAGCGCGACGGACTGATGACAGCGCTCGATCGCTCGATCGAGGTCGCCCGTCGCGAGCTCGAGCCAGGCGAGGTTTCCCAGGACGCACGCCGCTCCGCTGCGAAATCCCAGCTCGTCACAAATCGACAGCGCCTCGTCGAAGTACGCCCGCGCTTCGACCGGTCGGCCGAGCTCTTTGTGAAGGAGGCCCGTGGCGTTGAGCGCGACCTCCTCGTTCCATCGGTCGCCGCAGGCGCGAAGCAGGTCGACGGAGCGCTCGATGCGCGAGAGCGCTGAGTCGAGTCTGGTGCAGTCGTCGTCGAGCAACCCGAGGATGAGCAGCGCGCGCGCCTCGACGTACACATCCGCCGTTCGCTTCGCGATCGCCAACGCGCGCTCGCCATAGCCCGTCGCCTCGTCGCTGCTCCCCGCGCCGACGGACCGTCGCCAGCGCGACGAGAATCATCGCGGCGTCTCGCGTCGATTCATCACAGAGCGACAACGCGCGCTCGAGCTGCGCGCTCGCCTCGACGAAGCGCCCCTGATCTCGCAGGACGACGCCGAGCGACGCGCGCGCGCGCGACTCGAGAGAACGGTCCGTGACCGCCTCGGACAGCGAGGCGCGAAAGTCCTCTTCAGCCAGGCTCAAGCTCTGCCGCCGCCGCACTTCGCCTCGCATCGCGAACGCCAACGATCGAACCGGCCGATCATCGGCGCGACTCGCGGCGACCACCGCGCGATCGGCGAGTCGCGTGGCGAGCTCGTGCGGCATCGCCGTCGCGAGGATCGGCGCGAGCCCGCTCAACGCGCGCACCGCGAGCGACGGAGCCCCCTCGAACGAGCGCTCGAACGCCGCGAGAAGATTGCCCTGCTCTCGCGAGGCACGACGAGCCGCCTCGCCCTCGTGCGCCTCGCGGCTCGAGCGAGACAGCGCCTCACCCACGAGCGCGAAGTGCGCCGCGTGCCGCCCCTCGGCGAGCGCGCGAAGCTCGGGCCCCATCGCCTCGAGCTGCTCGAACGCAAACGTGCGCACGGCGTCGAACATCGAGTACCGAGGCCCGCGTCCGTGATCGCCCGAACGTTCGTCATCCACGCGCAAGAGCGACTGCTCGTGCAGCGCGCTGATCGTCTCGATCGCCCGCGCGTCGTCGCTGAGCACCGCGCGCGCAGCGTCGAGGTCGAACCCGCCGCGGCAGACCGAGAGCATCGCGAGCGCGCGGCGCTCGTGGGCGTCGAGGAGGTTCCACGACCAGGCGACGGCAGAGCGCACGGTGGACTGACGCAAAGGGCGGCCCCGGTCGGCGAGATCGGGCCAGGCGTCATCGAGCATCGCCAGCAATTGCGCAGGAGAAAACGTGCTCGTTCGCCCCGCGAACAGCTCGATCGCCAGCGGCAGACCCTCGAGCCGCCGCGTGAGCTCGGCGATCACGCGCAGCTCGTCGAGCGAGGGCGGCGCGACGCGCGAGCGCCTCGATGATCGCGCCGAGCGCGCGAGAAACAGCGCGATCGACTCGCATGCTCGCAGCGCGGCTTCGTCCGACGCGCTGCTCGTCGCGACGGCGAGCGGCTCGACCTCGATCACGAGCTCGTCCGCGACGCGCAATCGAGCGCGAGAGGTGACGATGAAGCGCGCGTCGGGCGCGCGTTCGAGCCAACGCGTAACAGCGTTGGCCGCCGGTTCGATCACCTGCTCGACGTTGTCGAGGACGACCAAGACACGCCCGTGACTGTCGAGCGCGCTCGCCGCGTCGGTGACGGGGTCGCGCGCCGTGCGCGGCGACGAGAGCGCCGCGAGAAGCGCGCTCGAGAGCTCGTCCAGCGTTCGAGCCTCGGAGCAGTCGCAGAACACCGCTCCGTCGCCGCGCTCGTGCTCGTCGAGCGTTTGAGCGAGGTGGAGGGCGAGCCGAGTCTTTCCGATTCCGCCCGCGCCGACGAGGGTCAGCAGGCGCTCGCCCGCGTCGAGCGCGGCGCGCACGCGCGAGAGCAGCGCTTCACGACCGACGAAGGCGTCGCGTCGCGTCGGCAACGGTGGTTGAACTCTCGATGCCAGCGCCATCACTCTCTCGCCGCGACGAGCCCGAGCGTGCCACACCGTCACCGAGCGAGCACCGTCCTTCGAGCGCCCGCGGTTCAGCGATTGCATTCACTTTGTCGCAATGAAAACGCAGCAAACAACGATGTTTCACCGTGTTTCACCGCTCGCCGCAGCGGCGTTTCTCGCGCTCACACACTGCGCGACGACGCGGCCCGCGTGCGCTCCCATGCCGCCGTGCGCGATGCAGCCAGCGCAGGGAATGCACCACGGTCACCACGGGCACCACGGGCCAGGCGGCCCCACGGCCGCACACGGAGGCTGCCCCATGATGGCAGCGAACAACGCGATGAACGATCAACCACCGCACGGGCCACACGGGCCGGGCTGCCCGATGATGGGCGAGCACCAGGGGATGCAGCAGCACCGCGGACCGGGCTGCGCGATGATGGGCGACGGCCACGGCGCGCCGATGGGGCCTGCGGCAGGCCCCCATGCAGGGCAGGGATTTCACCACCGCTTCGACGATCCGCAGCGTTGGTCGCAGGTCTTCGACGACCCGGCGCGCGACGCGTGGCAGCGCCCCGACGAGGTCGTGCGATGGCTCGCGCTCGCGCCGACGGCGCGCGTCGCGGACCTCGGCGCAGGCACCGGCTACTTCGCCGTTCGACTGGCGCGCGCGGTGCCCAACGGTCGCGTGTGGGCCGAGGACATCGAGCCCTCGCTCGTCGCGCACATGCAGCAGCGCTTCGCGCGCGAGGGCGTCGCCAACGCGTTCGCCTCGCTCGGAACCGAGGATTCGCCGCTGCTCGCCGAGCCCGTAGACCTGGTCCTCGTGGTCGACACGTATCACCACATCTCGAATCGAGCTGCGTTTTTTCAGCGTGTTCGCGATCGGCTCCGCCCTGGCGGGCGCGTGGTGATCGTCGATTTTCGCGAGGACTCGCCGATGGGGCCGCCTCGCGAGCACCGGCTCGCGCCCGCCGTCGTGACCCGCGAGATGACCGAGGCGGGCTTTCGCGCGGGCCCGACGCTCGACACGCTGCCCAACCAGTACGTGCTCTCGTTCACCGCGACGGACGCGAGCGCGGCGAGCGCGAGCACCGCGGCGACGCCAGCGAATCCCCCGCGAATCCGCCCGCGAATCCCTCACCCCATTCCCCGTCGAATCGCCCTCCCCCCGGAGGCCATCACCACCACTGAGCCTCGCGCTCAGCGGGCGTCGGCCTCGGCGTAGGTGACCATCTTCTTCTGGCGCATGTCCCAAACACCGAGGCGCAAGCACGCCCAGATGTCCTTGGGGTTGAGCGAGGTCTTGTGGGGGTTCTGCAGCTCGGGGATCGCGGCCATCGCCTCCGCGAGGCGATAGAACGGGATGCCCGGGTTGAGGTGATGCACGTGGTGGTAGCCGATTTGTCCGGTGAACCAGCCCATGATCGGCCCGGTGACCATCATGCTCGAGGACTCGAGCGCGGCGCGCGTGTAGCTCCACTTGTCGCGGGGCTGGATCATGATGCCCGGAAAGTTGTGCTGCGCGTAGAAGAGGTACGAGCCCGCGGCGCACGCGGTGGCGAGCGGAAGCACCACGGTGAGCAGCCACGCGAGCGCGCCGAAGTTCATGATGACCGCGGCGGAGAGCGCGACGTGCGCGAGCACCGCAGGGGCTGCGTCCCAGTGGCGCTTGGTGTCGCGAAGAAACGGCCCGAAGCACATGCCCCACAAGAACACCGTGAGGTAGCCGAGGATCATCGTGATGGGGTTGCGGACCATCCGATACATGAACTTCTGCCAGGGCTTCGCGCGGCGATACATCTCGACGGTGAGCGTCGGGTACGAGCCGATGTGCGAGCCGACGAGCTTGGCCGTGTTGGCGTGATGGTAGTTGTGCGTGGCGCGCCAGACCGAGGGCGGCGCGAGCACGTACAGGCCGTAGAGCCACATCACGCCGCGCATGAAGCGGGCGAAGAGCGAGTTGCCTCGGTACATCGCTCCGTGCAGGGCGTCGTGATACAGGATGAACCCGCGCACGACCGTGAGCCCCGCGACGAGCGAGAACAGCACGCGCGCGCCGAGCGGCAAGAGCGTGGTGGCCGCGCCGGCGAGGGTCACGGCGAGCACGGTGAAGGTCGTAAACGTCTCCCACGCCGAGCGCGAGAGCTTCTCTTGCGCGAACGGGCGCGAGGCGACGATGAGCGCGTTGCCTTCACGAGGCCCGCTGGTGCTGTCGGAGTTGCCCGCGAGCGCCGGCGAATCGGCGTCGGGGATCTCTGGCAGATACGGGCTGTCGTAGTTGCCCACAGCCGCTTCGGTGGTCACGGACGCACCTCGCCCTTGTTCTCACCGTCCGCCGCGAACACGCCGCGCTTGGCCTGGTCGCGCTCGATCGAGCGGAAGAGCGCGCCGAAGTTTCCCTCGCCGAACGAGTAGTGGTTCTCGCGCTGGATCAGCTCGATGAAGATCGGGCCGATGATGTTCTTCGTGAAGATCTGCAGCAGGTAGCCCTCGTCGTCGCCGTCGACCAGGACGTTGAGGCGCTCGATCTCTTTGTGGTCCTCGCGCACGTTCTTCACGCGGTCGAAGACCGTCGCGTAATAGTTCTCTTCGATGTCCAAGAACGAGATCGGCGAGCCCTTCAGGCCGCGGATCGACTCGAGGATGTCCTTCGTGAGAAACGCGAGGTGCTGGACGCCCGGCCCCTTGTACTCGTCGAGGTACTCGTTGATCTGCGACTTCTTCTCGTCCGCTTCGTTGATCGGGATGCAAAACGAGCCGTCCGGCGATCGCAGCGCGTACGAGGTCAGCCCCGTCTTGGCCCCGCGGATGTCGAAGTAGCGCACCTCTTCGAAGCCGAACGTCTTTTTGTAGAAGTCCGCCCACTGGGACATCGTGCCCTTGTAGACGTTGTTCGTGAGGTGATCGACGAGCAAGAAGCCCTTGTCCTTCACCATCACCGGCTCGTCGTGCGGGACGAAGCCCATCGCCGTGAAGGGGTCTTTGTCCTTCGCCGAGACGAAGTAGAGCAGGCTGTCGCCGATGCCGTAGATCGCGGGGATCGCCGCGGACCCTGCGATCAAGTCCACCTCGGTGGGTCGACGCGCGCCGCGAGCGACCGCGCCCTCGACCGCCGTCGACGGCTCATCGAAGAGCCATCCCATCGACGCGATCGACGGGCCGTGCATGCTCGCGAAGCGCCCGCTCACAGAGTTGGGCTCGCGGTTGAGCAAGAACACGATGTCGTGCTGGCGATACAGGTCGATCGCCTTGCTGTTGTGCTTCGCGACGCGCGAGAAGCCGAAGGCCGTGAAGAGCGCGTGCAGCTTCGCTGGTTCGTTCGACGCGAACTCGACGAAGGAGATGCCGCGGAGCCCGAGGGGATTGTTCGCTTCCATGGTGAACGGCGCGCGCCAACGCACGAGGTGTTCCAATGGATGATCCGACGGTTGGACCATTCGAAGAGGGAGTTGTGCGCGCGGGGTGCGTTTGTACCGCAACCGCTGCATTTGCAAACTGCCCCGCGTTCGACGCGCCCGCTCGTCGCCGACGCCCCAAGAGCCGCGCCTCCATCGACCGCGTTCGCGCCGTGTTTGCGCGGACTTTTGCTCGTCACCGGGTGCGAGCGTTCGCGGGGTGGGTGCCACCAGCGCTACGCACCAAATCCCCCGTTCTGTCTCCCCCGTCGCTCGAAGCGCTACCAGCTGCGCCGCGCGCTGAGACACCCGGCGTGCACGGTCAACTCGAATACACGCCCACGAAAATACGTGTCGATCGCGTGCTGCACTTGATAGAGCACGGCCATCGGGTCCGGCGCCGCCTCGGCGCACCACTGACACTCGGGCAGCGTCGCCATGTGCAGCGCGGGATCGCCCAGCACTTCTGCGCCCGATGTGTACCCGAGCACGAGCGAGTCCTCGTCGACCGCCGCGTCCATGAACCCGCTCTCCTCGGCTTCGCGCGCCCACTGCTCGGCGCTCGGAAGCGAGTGCGCGTACTGCTCGACCCGCTCGGTGAGCGCCGTGATGTCGTACTTCGTCGCGACCTCGCGGAGCATGTCCAAGATCTCGAAGAAGCTCCCTCGCAGCGGCTGCGAGAGCACGAGCTGCCCGCCCGGCCGCAGGACGCGACGCGCTTCGGTGAACAGCGCCTGACGATCGTTGGTGGCGCGATCGACCAGCGATCCGACGATGTTCGTAAACGCCCCCTCGCTGAACGCCAGGTGCACCAGGTCGTCCTGCCTCGCGACGAACAACCGTCGACCGTCTTCGTCGGCGTTGCGCGCGCGCGTGGCGTCGAGAAAGCCCTCGTCCGAGTCGAGCGCCATCACCGTCGAGTCGGGCATCGCGCGGAGGATCTCGGCCGCGACCACGCCGGTCCTGCACGAGACATCGAGCACCGCGGCCCCCGGCGGCAGCGCCACCGCGCGCAACACGAGCTCGCCGAACACCCCGCGTACCGCGGCCACACGATGCCGTCATAGCGAGCGGTCCTGAGCTCGGGATCGTCCTCTTGTTCGATCACGTCGAGCGCGACCATACCGCGAATCGCCGCGAACGAGGGTCGCCCTCGTCCGTCGTTGACTCAGTTCGTCAGCATGTCCACGGCGTCCGAGGCGAGCTCGCCCAACGTTCCGCCGTCGACGTCTTCTTCGCCTTCTTGCTCTTCGGCGGTGAGCGCGCGCTTGTCGCCGACGAGCTTCTTGATCGCGTCGAGCTGCGTCGCGTCGCCCATCTCGACGAGCGCCTCGATCGCCGAGGCCGCCACGTCTGCGTCCGCGTGCGCGAGGAGCTTCGCGATGATCGCTCCGCCCGCGGGCTCGCCCACTTCGGCGATCACAAACGGAAGCTCGCGCAGCGCCTCTTCGCTCATCGACGGGATGGCCAGCTCGACCGAGCGAGACGCCTCGCCCCATCGGTCCGAGAGCACTTCGACCAGCGCTTCTCCCGCGCTCACGCGCACGCCCGGATCCTCGTGCCCCAGCACGCGCAGCAGGCTCTTCACGCTCTCTTGCCCCGGAACCTCCACGAGCAGGTCCGCCAACAACATCAGCCGCACGCCCGCGTCCGACGCCGGGTCCGCGCTCATCGCACGGTCCACTTCGGCGGCGATCGCCTTCGCGCGACCCTTGTTGTCCCCCTGTTCGAAGAAGGCGTCCCGCGCGCGCAGCATGCGCTTGTTCGCCTCGATCAGGTCACTCAAAAGCTTGCTCTCGTTTGCCATCGCGGCGGCGCTCTTACCACGAATCCGCACCGCGGGAATGGACGGCGCACCGCCGCTCGTTTCACAGTCATCGCAGCGGTGTTCGCGTCCAGGCCGATGCTGTGGATCCCCTTGGTGGCGCTCGGCGCCGCCCTGATCCCCGCGCGCGATCGCGTTCGGTCGCTCACGCGACGGGCGCCGACGACCGACGCTCGCGCAGCGCACGCGCAGCGCGCCGAGCCCTGCCAACACCGCGCGCCGTCGGGCCGTTGCCTCCCGGATCCTCCCTGCGAATCATCGCTCTTGCCGATCGACGGGCTCTGCGTCCCCGCGCGCACCGAGGCCATGGACGACCCGTCCGCTGGCCTCGAGTCCAACGCGCACACCGATCGCTCGGGCCGGCTCGTCGTGTACGAGCACATCCCGCGACGGCCAGATTTGCCGGCAGACTACGACCGCTACCTCTACCCCACCGAGCCGTGGGGCGGGCAGACCGTCGGATCGGGCTACGACCTCGGCCGGCCCGACGCCCTTCAGCGGCGCGGCGTGGACCTCACCGCCATCGGTCACGGAGGGGTCGATCTCGCGCAAGAGCGCGGCGCTCCCGTGCGCGCGATCGCGCTGCGAGGCCAACAGGGAGACGCCGAAGTGCTCTACATCGGGCCGCTGTTCGGCAACACCGTGGTGCTCTCGCACGTCGTTCGCGAAGGGCCCACGACGCGCGTGTACCTCGCGCTGCACGGGCATTTGGACGGGTTTGCGCCGGGGCTTCGCAAAGGGCAGAGCGTCACGCCGCAGACGCTGCTCGGCTTCGTCGGCGACAGCGGCGCCGAGGGGATGGTGCATTTGCACTACGAGATCCGCCTCGTTCGACCGGGGATCGACCCCTCGCGGATCGATCGAGGCAACGCGCTCGTCGAGCAGAGCAACAGCGTCCCGTGCGACCCGCGCAACGTCTTGCCCATGCGCACCGCGCCGATTCGCCCCGCGAACAACGGCTGAACAGCGGGCTTCTCGCAGGACGAGCGCGCGTTCGGCGCTACACTCGCCGCCGTCATGTTCGAAGACGTCGAGCTGCTCGGTCCGATCCTGGTGTTCTTGGCGCTGTTCGCCCTGCTCGCGCTGCGCTCGCTGCGGCAGATCAATCAGTGGGAGGTCGCGCTCAAGTTCACCTTCGGAAAGTACTCGGGCCGCCTCGAGCCCGGGCTCAACATCGTCGTCCCCATCCTGCAAAAGATCTATCGGATCGACACGCGCATCCGAAACCGTGACCTGCCGCAGCAGATGGTGATCACCCGCGACAACGTCACGGCCATGATCGACGCGGTGGTCTATTACAAGGTCATCGACGCCGAAAAGGCCGCGCTCAACGTCGAGAACTTCGAGACTGCGGTGAAGGACCGCGCCCGCGTCGTCCTGCGCGACATCGTCGGCGAGATCACCCTCGACGAGCTGCTCTCGCGACGCGACGAGGTCGCCGCGCAAGTGCGCACGCAGGTCGAGCAGTTCGTCGCCGCGTGGGGGCTGCACATCGAAGCGATCGCCCTGCAAGACATCCAGCTCCCGCCGGACATGCAGCAGGCCATCGCGCGCAAGGCCATCGCCGAGCGCGACAAGCAGTACGTGATCATCAAGTCGCAGGCCGACGTCGAATCCGCCCGCAATTTCGCAGAGGCCGCGCGCATCCTCGCCGAGGCGCCCGGCGCCCTCGAGCTCCGCCGCCTCGAAGCGCTGCAAGGAATCTCGGGCACGGGCAACACCAAGGTCGTCTTCGACCTGGCCAAGCACGAGGCGGTCGACCCGCACAAAGCCGCGCTCGCGGCGGCGGTGGCGATGCAGGACAACCAGCCCACGGGCGTGCGCGTGGACGCGAGCGCGCAGAAGCCCGCGCAGCCGTTTGGGCCGGCGCCGGTGACGCGCTCGGACAACGTGACGGCGGTGGGCATTCCCGCGGTCGATCCGAGCGCGCTGAAGAGCTCGGGCAACAACGAGTGAGCGCGGCGCCGGGGCGTTGGATCGAGCGAGCCCTCGCGCATCGAACGACGCGCGCCGATCCTCGGGTTCACGCGCTCTTCGAGAGCGCGACGATCGAGCCCGCGCTCGTCGAAGCGCGCCGCTGGCAATCGAGCCACGGAGAGGTCGTCGCGTACGAAGTGACCGTCAACGTGACGGCCGAGAGCATCGCGATCGCGACGAGCCGGCACTCGGTGATGGACGCCGTGGTGGCCGTGCTCAGCGCGGCGGTGAGCCACGACGCGGGCTGCTCGCTCGCCGCGGTGCGGCTGCGATGGGGACGCGTGGCCCGAAGCGCGCACGGCTACCGAGAGCTGTCGGCGAGAGACCTCGCGATGGACGATCGCGACGAGCTCGCGCGGGAGCTTCGCGGGTATTTCATCGCGCTCGGACAAGAGCCGCCCGCGTGGCTCGACGCGGGGATCTCGATCGCGTTCGACGGAGAGGCGCTCGTGCTCGACGGGCTCGATCGAGCCGCGCGTGACTCGGCGCTCAGGGCGCTCGCGCCGATCGCGCGTGTCGTGGTGCTGCGGTAGGTCACCAGGGCCCGCGCCGCGCAGCAACGTCCTTGGGGACAGGGCGAGAGGCGCGGTACGGTGCGCGGCCTTTTCATGCCAGCACGTCCACTCTCGATCGGTCGCGCGCGGGCGCTCGACGCCGAAGCCTCGAGCGCACAGCCCCTCGAACTTCCTCCTCATCACCTCGTCACGCACGGCGTCGTCGTCGGAATGACCGGCAGCGGAAAGACCGGTCTCGCGATGGTCCTCGTCGAAGAGGCCCTTCGCTCGAAGGTTCCGGTGCTGATGGTGGACATCAAGGGAGATCTTCCGAATCTGCTCTTGAGCTTTCCTGCGCTCGATGGAGCGTCGTTTGCGCCGTGGGTGGACCCCGAGGCCGCGGCGCGCGACAACGTGAGCGTCGACGAGAGCGCCGCGCAGCTCGCGACGCAATGGCGCGACGGCCTCGCGAAATGGAACCTCACGGGCGACGACATCCGCTCGCTCTCGACCTCGATCGCGCCGCGGGTCTTCACGCCCGGCGCGACCTTCGGCGAGCCCGTGCACGTGCTCTCTGCGCTCGAGTCCACGAGCGATCAGTGGGAGAGCGACGAAGAGTCTGCGAGAGAGTCGCTCTCGGCCGCGGTCTCGCTGCTGTTGCGCTTGCTCGAGCGCGACTCGGACCCGACGCGCTCGCGCGAGCACGTGGTGCTCTGCCAGTTCGCCGAGCGCCGCTTGCGCGCGGGGCAAGCCGCGACGCTCGAAGCGCTGCTCGAAGACCTCGCGCGCCCGCCGGTCGCGAAGGTCGGCGCGATGAAGATCGACGAGTTTCTTCCGCCGAAGGATCGCCAGGCGCTCTCGCAAGACGTGAACACCCTGCTCGCCTCGCCGTCGTTCGCGACGTGGCGGCAAGGCACGGCGCTCGACGTTGGGCAGTGGCTCAAGCGCCCAACCGACGGAAAGACGCCCGCGGTCATCGTCTCGGTCGCGCACCTCGACGACGACGAGCGCGCGTTGGTCCTCGGTCTGCTCTTCGACTCGATCCTCGCGTGGGTGCGCACGCTCTCGGGGACGTCCGAGCTGCGCGCGCTGGTGGTGTTCGACGAGGTCTTCGGGTTCATCCCGCCGCACCCAGCGAACCCGCCGACGAAGAAGCCGCTGCTCTCGCTGATGAAGCAAGCGCGCGCCTTCGGCGTGGGCGTTCTGCTCGCGACGCAAAACCCGATGGACCTCGATTACAAAGCGCTCTCGAACGCGGGGACGTGGTTCGTCGGTCGACTGCAGACCGACGCCGATCGCGAGCGCGTCGTCGAAGGGCTCGCGGGCACCGACGCGGGAACGGGAGGGCTCACAGCGCCCGAGCTCGCCAACGCGCTCAAGGCGCTTCCGAAGCGAACGTTCTTCTTGCGCGACGTCCATCGCTCACCGCAGTGCGGGCTCGTCGAGTCGCGCTGGTGCCTCTCGTGGCTCCGCGGCCCGATGACGCGCCAGGAGCTGCGAAAAATCGCCGCTCCATTGAAGGCGGCCGCTGTAAAAACACCCAGTTCTCCAGCAGTTGCGTCGGCATCCCCAGGGGGTATCGCGGGGACACCCCCGCGCGAGTCGATTCCACCGACGCGAGAGATTCCTGTGACTGCGGCGGGTGGTCCTGTGGCGAGCGCGACCCCGTCGAACGCATCGGGTGGACCCGTTGTGGCGAGCGGATCCCCCACGATGGCGGCACCGGCTGCTGCGGTCGCCTCGACCGAGGCGAGTGCTGCGGGCGAGCAGAGGACGGCCACCGCGGGATCGATCACCGCGGTCGAGACGAGCATGCCGCTCGCTCCCGAGGGCTGGCGAACGTGGCACGGGTACGCCGACAGCGCGCCCGTCTCGCGTTGGAAGTACGTCGCGTACGTGGCGGTGAAGGCCGTGGGGCACCTGCGCGACGCGAAGATCGGGCTCGACCTCGCGAAGACCGAGATCGTCGCGGCGCCGCTGCTCGAGGACGGACGGGTGGACATCACGCGCGCGGTCACCGTCGAGCCCAAGTTCTTCGAGAACGCGCCGCCGCCGGGGGCGCGGTATGCGCCGGTGCCCGAGGCGCTCTCGAAGGCAGCGACCCGAAAGAGCGCCGAGCGCGCGATGAAGGACCACGCGGCGAGGATGTTCGCTGTCGAGAAGCTCTTTCACGCAGAGCTCTCTCTCGTGCAGAGCGACGGCGAGTCACGCGAGGCGTTCGCGCAGCGATGCCGCGAAGCGGCGCTGCGACAAGCGGCGCTCGACCGAGCGAGCGTCGAGTCGAAGCACGCCCCGAAGATCCAGCGCTGCGCGGAGAAAGCGCAGTCAGCGAGGGCTGATTACGTCGCGGCCGAGGCCGAGCTCAAGAGCGCTCCGGGCGGGCTCGAGTTCATCGCGATGTGGGGATTGGGTGGAAAAGCTGCGGCCAACCGCGCCCGAGGAAAGCGCGACAAAGCGCAAGAGAAGCTCGTCAAAGCGCGGGGCGCCGTCGAAGAAGCGGACATCGCGTGGCGCGAGGCGGTGAACGTGCGCGATCAAGCGATCGCCGAGCTCGCGCGACAGGCCGAGCGCGCGGCGGAGGACATCGAGTCCAAGGTCGTCGCGCCGAAGAAGGGCGACGTCGAGGTGATCGAGATCGGGCTCGCGTGGGCGCGGGGGTAGCGAGGGCGAGGAGTGAGTTTGTAGGGTTAGGGGACGGTGTTCAAAAGTTCATTTGTTCGGTGCGCCAGCGCGATGGGGGATCGCTCGAGCGAAACGGCTCGCGAGCGCGATCGAGCGCGATCGAGCGCAACTGAGCGCGACTGAGCGCGGCTGAGCGCGACTGAGCGCGATCGAGCGCGAGCGCGATCGAGCGCGACTGAGCGCGGCTGCGCGCGATTGCGCGCGATCGAGCGCAATCGAGCGCGACGCAGCGCGGGGGTCACCGAACAAATGAACTTTTGAACACCGTCCCCTAACCCTACAAAACCCATCGCGCGATCGCCCCATATCCCCCGACGCGCGAAGAGCGCTCAGCGCGCGCCGGCCGCGGCGCGGGCGTCGCCGTCGGCGATCGTTCCGCCTGCTTGATTGCGGACCTTCTTGCGCAGGTACCACGGGCGGGTGCTCACCGCGACCGAGGGATACACGATCGCGAACACGATCATCGCGAGCATCGAGATCACGAGCCGCCCCTCGCTCGTGTGCACCTCGTTGCCGAACTGGTGCGTCCCCGACGAGATCGACGAGAGCACGAACGGCGCCCGCGGAAGCTGCCCCATCGACGCGTAGTCGTACACCTCTCGGCTCACTTCGTCGGTCACGACCGTGCCGTCCGCGTCGGCGCGCAGCTCGTAGTGATAGCGCCAGTAGCCCGCTTGGTTCTTGGGCTTCACCCACTCGCGCCACTGTCGCGTCGCCGTGACGTTCGCTTGCACCACCTCGCCCGTCAGCGCGAGCGTCACGTACTGCGAGAACACCACGCCCAGCGCGATCACCAGCCACGCGACCAGCGCGATGCCCACGTTGCGGTGCACCTTCGCGCGGCTGCGCGCGGTCGCGCCGGGCTTCTCCGTCGAGATCACCATCGGCGCAGCGTTGGTCGCGACGAGCACGGGCATCGCTTGCCCCGCGCGGTAGGCGGCCGCCGTGGATTGCTGCGCCGCGCCCGAGAGCATTCCGTACACGTGCAGCTCGGCGCCGTTCTTGATCTCGAAGACCTGCGTGCGCTCGAAGTGATTGTGACGAACGGTGCTCGTGAACTCGCCCTGCAACATCACGCCCTGCGGGGGCTCGACGCGCACGGTCGTTCCGTTCGCGGTGCGCACGACGAAGGGGCGCGCGTGCTGCTGGCGCTGAACCTCCTCCCACACGTGGTTCCACTGGCCTTTGTACTGCCATTCGCGCGCGCGCTGATCGACGCGCAGCACAACGGCGGGCCCGCCGTCCTCGGTCTCGACGCGCCCGAACACGACGGACACGCCGTCTCGCAGCGGCGCGTTGGGGTTGAAGTTCTCTTCGAGCTTCGCGCGACGTCGGCTGCTCCACCAGAAGAACGCCGAGAGCGCGAGCATCCCTCCGACCCCGAACACGACGGAGATCAAGAAGAACGTCGCGCTGTTGTCCGACGTCGCCTGCGTTCGATCGAAGTATCCCGGCTGATCGACGGACTCGAGCGTGCGAACGCCATACGCGCTACGCGGAACGGGGCTCCACGGGTCGTCTTCGTGGTTGTTGCACGCTCCGAGCGCCATGAGCGTCGCGAGCAGCGCAGTGCGAACGAGGGTCTTCGACATCGCGCGCGAGTGTAGCGCGCGGCGCGACCACCGTCGCATTCACAGCCCCCTCACAACGATCCCCCAGAAACCCTCAGACGATCACGCCGTCATCGAGTCGCCAGCGCTGCGCGCGGGCGCGCTCATCGCGGCGACCGGGACGAGCTCGGGCTCGAGGCTCGGGCGGGCGCCCTCTTCGAGCGCGGGGGCCTCTTGCGCAGCGGAAACCGCGGGGACCTTCGCGACCGAGGGACGCGCGGGCTTGGCGGCGAACGAGAGGCGCTCGCGCAGGACCGAGCCGCCGACCCACGTGTAGCCCATGGCGAACATGAGCGCGAACGGCGCGGCGAGGTAGTGCTTGGTCTGGATCGCGACCGCGATGGCGATGAAGTTCTGCAGCGCGAGGGCGAGCTCGATCCAGGGGATCTGCGTGCGCGCGTGGTAGCGCTGCTTCACCGCGCTCTTGTCGCCCTTCTTCGGGGTGCGAACGAACTCGCCCGTCGGTCCGCCCATGCCCTGCCAGACGGCCTTGGAGAGGTACGGGGACATTCCGCAGCCGAGCGCCATGAGCGCGGGCAGCTTGATGAGCGCGCCGAGCGCGCTGCGTCCCTGAGCGATGTCCGCGGTGACGTAGAACGCCACGACCGAGCCGGACGACCCGAGCATGAGCGGAACGTCCACGAGCAGCAGCGTGCGCGGGTCGCTCGCCGGCATGACGATCAACATCGGCAGCAAGAACACCGAGAGCAGCAGCATGAACGGGTACGCGAAGTGCGGCGTCATGTGAAACACCGCTTCGCTGCGCACGTTGAACGCGAGGTCCTTGCGGGCCCACACGCGGCCGAGGAGCTTGCGCGCGGTCTGCACGGTGCCCTTCGCCCAGCGGAACTGCTGCGCGCGAAACGCCTCCATCTCTTCGGGCAGCTCGGCCGGCGTGACGTGATCGACCCGGTAGACGAACTTGTAGCCCGCGAGCTGCGCTCGGTACGAGAGGTCCAGGTCCTCGGTGAGCGTGTCGTGCTGCCAGCCACCCGCGGCGGCGATGGCCTCGCGACGCCAGATTCCGCCGGTGCCCGAGAAGTTGAAGAAGCGATCGGAGCCATACCGAGCGCAGTTTTCGACCATGTGGTGACCGTCGAGCATGAGCGACTCGATCTTGGTCAACAGCGAGTGGTCGCGGTTCATGTGGCCCCAGCGCGCCTGGACGCAGCCCACCTTGGCGTCGTTGAAGTGCGGGACCACCGCGCGCAAAAAGTCCGGCTGCGGGAGAAAATCCGCGTCGAACACGGCGATGAGCTCGCCCTTGGCCATGCGCTGTCCGTAGTCGAGCGCGCCGGCCTTGAAGCCCGTGCGGTCGTGACGGTGGATGTACACAGCGTCGATTCCGCGGCGAGCGAGGTCTTCGACCTTGGCGCGCGCGAGCTCGCGGGTGTCGTCGGTGCTGTCATCGAGCACTTGGATCTCGAGCTTCTCCCGCGGGTACTCGAGCTGCGCGACCGCTTCGAGCAGCTGCTCGACGACGTCGGGCTCGTTGAAGAGCGGGAGCTGCACAGTGACGTGAGGGAGGCCATCGGCGCTGGCGTTCTTCGCGATCGGCGCGGGCGGAGCCGCGATCTTCGAGCGGTACTTGCGCAGCAAGAGAACGAGATGGCTGCGGTGCAACCCGTACACAGCGAGGCTCACCAGGATGAGCACGTACGGAACCGCGATGAGGTACGTCGTCATGGATGTCCCTTCGGATCTCCTTCGCTGCGGAGTAAACGTTCGAGGGGACCGGGAGTTGTCGACGAGTTGTATTTCGTTGTCGGCGAATCGACACAGCCCCGCGAGAGTCCGTCGAAAACTGGACACCCGCGAGATAGCTTCGCGTCGCTGGTGATGGACGCGCGCGCCGACCGCTCACGCAGGTGTTTCTCGCTGGGATCGAAGGGCGTTCGCGCGCTCCTCGTGCTGCTCGCGGCGAGCTCGACCGGGTGCCCACCCCGTCGCGCGACGGCGAGCCGCGTGGCGCGCGGGCTCGACGTGAGCACGGGGGTCGCCTCGTTGGACGCAGACCTCGCCCGCGTTCGCTCGATGCAGATCACCGTCAACGAGTCCGAGCGCGAGTACCTCGAGATTCTGTCGACGCTGGCGCTTCGGCTCTCTGCGACGCAGGACCCCGAGCTGACCTCGCTCGCCTCGGCCGTTCGTCGCGCGGCGGACGAGCTGCACGCGAACGGAAAGGCCCTCGCCCTCGAGCTCGACGTGAGCGCCGCCGAGACCGTGATGCGCAACGGCGATTCGCGCACGGGCTGCGATCAATTCGCGCAGCCGGCGAACGCGCACCGGTGCCAGACCGACCTCAGCCAGCTCGTCCGCGTGGTGTTTCACGAGCGCCCGGTGCGCGCGACGGACGACGACGAAGATCCCGCGGACGTCGATCCGCTGGTGCTTCCTGTGACGAACGAGCGCTTCGCGACGGCGACGGCGACGGCGATCGCCGAGCTCGCGGCGCTGCGCATTCGCCTGGGCGCGGTGGCCGAGCGAGCCGATCCGCTGCGCGCGTCGCTCGAGCGCGCGAGCGCGCCGGCGCGGTACGAGCGAGAGCTCCGAGACGCGATCGAGTTTCTCGTAGGCGTCGCCGCGCGCGCGAGGGTCGTTCGCAGGCAGGTCACCACGGCGGCGGAGGGTCTGGCGAACAGCGCGCAGCGCGCGGCGCGATGACGGCGCTCGGGGCGCTGTCGAAAACTCGCGAGCGGTCTGCCGAACGTGGCAACGGGAAGAGCGATTCCTGTTCGCACTTCACGGAGAGCAGCCATGAACCAGTACAGCGGAGCCGAGCGGCGCGTGCACAAGGTCTACGTGACGCGCAACACCGAGTATCACGTCCGCAAGGGCGTCTGCGTCGCGGTGCGTGACCGCAACAGCGGGCGCTGGGTGCAGGGCCACGCGGCGGTCACCAAGCGCATGGAGGGCAGCCTGAAGTTTCATCGCCAGGGCGGCTACTCGCCGCACTTCGGCGAGCCGGGCGTGGGCGACGCGATCTACTTCAACGACGGCGATCGCGACCTGATCACGTCGAAGCTCGAGCGCATCGAGCGCCCCGAGCGCACGACGGTCGCGCTGTACCCAAACGAGTGACTCAGCCGCCGTCGATCGAGAAGCGTCCGTCGCGGCTGACGATCACGCGGATGCGCGATCCCTCAGCAAATCCAGCGGGCGCGAAGGTGTCCGACCGACGCACACGGACGCGCTCTTCCGTCACGCGGCCGGGCGTCGCGGGGATGGCGGTCGCGGGGATGGTGAACTCGCCCGTGTCCGCGACGGGAGTCTCTGCGAAGCGCGCGGCCTCGACGGCCGCCTCGGCCGCGCCGAAGGGGCTCCATCGAACGGTGAGCGCCGTTCCGCTGCGCACGACGTCGTTGGGGCGCGGAGCGTCGATGCGATGCGCGAACGGACCGTTGAGGGGCGCGCGAAGCTCGATTCCGTCGGCGCGCACCACGACGGTGTAGGCCATCGCGTAGCCGGTCTGCGATCCGCTGAACTGCCCGTCGCGCAGGGACAACGCGAGCGGCGCGAGCGACGTGGACTCGAGCGAAATCTGCGCGTCGGTGACGGGCTGACCGCCGCGCGACAGACGAAACGAGCAGCGCACTTCGGACTCGGTCACCTCGCTCTCGGCCTCGAGGTTGGCGATGACCTCGCCCTCGATGCGAAGCGCCGTCGAGATGGGCGCGTCCTCGGCGGCGTCCGACGAGGACGCGTCACGACCGCGCGCGATGATCGCGTCGTGCAAGCACGCCGAGTACATCAAGCACGAGAGGATCAGCGGCGGTCCCCAGCGCGCGGGCGGCTCGGCGCGCGTCACGGCGAGGCTCCGAGCAATCGGCGCGCGGCCGGGGCGTAGATCGAGCGGGGAAATCGCTGCAAAAACGACGTTCCTGCGCGCGAGAGCGCGGCGTGATCCGAGAGGCGAGCGTACGCGCGCAGCGCGAGGTACGAGCGCTCTTCGTCGAGCTGGCTGCGCGCGTAGCGTCGTCGGTGTTCACGAATCAAGTCGAGCGCGCGCTGCGGGTCGCGGTCGCGTTCGAGCGCGCGCTGGGCGTCCGCGAGCAAGTCGCGCTCGAGCGGCGCGGGGCTCGCGGCGACGGCAGTCGCGCGCGCGCGAGGCGGCGCCACGGTCCCGCTGGGCTGCGCTGACGGCTCAGCGGGCGGGCTCGCGGCGATGGCGTGTGCGAGCTGCGGCGCGGGAGGCTCGGCGCGCGACGGTGCCGCGATCGCCGGCGCGCGCTCAAGCGGGACCGGCGCGTGCGATGGCGTTGGCGTCGGTTGCGCGCCGCGGCCGAGCCAGCGCGCCGCGGGGATGGCGGCGGCGAGCAGCAGGGTCACGGCGGCGAGCTTGGTCCACAGGGCGCTCTTGGCGGAGAGCGTCGCGATGCGAGCGCTGGTGCGCGCGACGGTCGCGGCGTCGTACGCCGGAGAGGCAGCCTCGAAGCTCTTCATCGCCGCCCGCACCGCGTCGGGCGTCGCGGGGTCATCGAGCAGTCGTGGCGGGTCTTCGTGGCTCATCGCAGGGCCTCGTTTTCTCCAGCGATCGCCGCGCGAAACTCGGCGCGCGCCGAGTGCAGCCGAGAGTACACCGTCCCGACTTTGACGCCGACGAGCTCGGCGATCGCGTCGCAGCTCAAGTGCTCGAACTCGTAGAGGACGAACACCGCGCGCTTGTCGTCGTCCATGCGATCGATCGCCGCTTCGATCGTCGCCCGCGCTTGCTGGGCTGCGGCGAGCTCTTCGGGCGTCGCGCACTGCGCGCGCAGGGCGTCTTGCACCTCGGGGGCGAGCGACTCTTCGGGCTTGCGACGACGGCGACGACGGTAGTCGCTCGCGACGCGCAGGCAGATGCCGAACAGCCACGTCGTGGGCTTGGTGTTCTGGTCGAAGCTGTCGATCCTTCGATGCACCACGACGAAGACCTCCTGCATCATGTCTTCGAGATCCGACGAACGAACGCCGAGCCGAGAGAGCGTCCGCCAGACGAACGCTCCATGCTCTGCGTGCAGCGACTGAACCGTCGCCTTCACGGACACTGCGTCGCGCTCACGCACACCGGAACGCTACCGCCGGTCTGCGCCGCGCAACACGTCGTGTCTCCGGCGCACGTGGCGCACGGGCAGGTCGTGCACGCGGTCGCAGGGCGATAGCCCCGGCAACGGCCCTGCACGCACACCTCGCTTCGCTCGCAGCGGTTGCCGCAGTCTCCGCAGTGAAGCGGGCTCGACGCGGTATCCACGCAGCTCTGTCCGCAGAGCTGCACGCTGCCCGAGCGCATGCAATCGCTGGGCGGCTTGCACTGCCCCGCGACGCACGCCTGTCCCATCGGGCAGGCGCTGTTCGGCGCGCCGCAGTGGCTCGGGTCCGAGCGCAGATCGACGCAGCGCCCCGCGACGTCGGTCAGGCCCGGACGGCACACGCACACGCCCGAGGCGCACGCTTGATCGTCGCGGCACTGATTGCCGATCGTTCCGCAGTGATTGGGGTCCGACGCGAGCGAGACGCACGCGCCGTTGTTGTTGACGGTGCCTTCGGGGCACTGGCACTGGCCCGAGACGCAGGCGCCGCCGCCCGAGCAGCGGCGGCCGCACATCCCGCAGTTGTTCGCGTCGGAGCTCAGATCCGCGCACGCGTCGGGGCACTGCACGGTGTTCGCCGGACAGCGGCACGCGCCCGAGACGCACTCGCCGCCGCGGGGGCAGCGCATTCCGCAGGCGCCGCAGTTGTTCGCGTCCGAAGAGAGCAGCGCGCACGAGCCGTCGGGGCACTGCGCGGCTCCCGGGCCGCACGCGCAGACGCCAGAGGTGCAGCTGCCGCCCGGACCGCACGAACGACCGCACATTCCGCAGTTGTTCACGTCGGTGGCGAGCGCGGCGCAACCCGTTCGACAGGCGACTTCGCCCGCGTTGCACGTGCACTGCCCCATCGAGCACGAGGCGCAGCGACGGCCGCATTGACCGCAGTTGTTCGTGTCCGCGCGAGGGTCGATGCACGAGCCGTTGCACGCGATTTGCGGCGCGTTGCAGCGAACGCCCGGAGAGGGCGCGGGCGCTCCTCCGCACCCGACCGCCGCGCTCGCGGCGGCGACCAGCGCGCTCGCGACGATCCAGCTTCGAACTCGTTCGACGATGACCATGATGGCGCTCCTCTCAGCGAATTACGCGCAGCGTCCGCCGCTCACGCAGATGGGAACCGCTCCGGGCGCCGCGCCCGAGCAGCACGTCTCACCCGCGCACGAGGCGCACGGGCACGTCGTGCAGCTCACCGACGGCGTGTATCCACGGCAGTTTCCCTGGACGCACACCTCGTCGCGGCCGCACGTGTTGCCGCAGTCACCGCAGTGAATGGGGCTGGTCTGCGTGTTGACGCACGCGCCCATGCACAGCTGCACGCCCATCGCGCGCATGCACGCGTCGGCGCCGCGGCAGGTGCCCATCACGCACGCGGGCGTCGCGCCGCCGCAGCGGTTTCCGAGCATTCCGCAGTTCGCAGGGTCGCTCTGCAGGTCCACGCAGTTGCCGCCCGCAGTCATCGTGAGGCCCGTGCGGCAGGTGCACGCGCCCATCACGCACGCTTGCGTGTCCGCGCAGCGACGGCCGATCATCCCGCAGTTGTTGAAGTCCGTCTGGATGTTCACGCACGTCGTGCCCGAGAGCATCGTGCCCGCGGGGCACTGGCACTGGCCCATCGAGCAGCCGACGGCGCCGGTGCAGCGACGGCCGCACGCTCCGCAGTTGTTCACGTCGTTGACGATGTCCGCGCAGCCGCCGTTCATGCAGCGAACGGTGTTGGGGCCGCACGTGCACGCGCCCATCGCGCACGAGCCGCCCGGACCGCACGAACGGCCGCACATTCCACAGTTGTTGACGTCGGTGGCGAGCGTCGCGCAGGTCGTCCCGCACGCCGCGGTGCCCATCGGACAGGCGCACATGCCCATCGTGCACGTCGCTCCCATCGGGCACGCACGCCCGCAGCGACCGCAGTTCGCGTTGTCGGATTGAAGGTTGACGCACGCGCCGTTGCACGCGACCTCGGGAGCGGTGCACATCACCGTCGGCCCGCAGATTCCCATCGAACATCGCTCGCCCGCGCCGCAGCGACGACCGCAGCCGCCGCAGTTGTTGGCGTCCGTCGTGGGGTCCGCGCAGATCGGGCCACACAAAATCAAGCCGGAGGGACAGCCTCCATCCACCGCGACCACGACGTCGGGCTGCGAGACCGAGCCATCCGGAAGCGACATCGAGCCGTCCGGCTGCGGCGTGATCGAGCCGTCCGGTTGCGGCGTGATCGATCCATCCATCCCGCTGCTGCCGTCGGGACGAGCCACGACGTCCGAGCCCCCGCCGCCGTCATCCGTCATTTGCGGAGCGCCGCACGCTGCCAGCGCGCCACCGAGAAGCAATCCAAGAACGATTCGGCTCTGCGTCATTCAAGACCTCCAACGCGGTGGATGGCCGACGCATCGAGCTCCTTCGCGGTTCACTCACCAAAATCGCGCGCGCACGCCCGCCCACAGATCCACACCGACGATGGACTGCTCGAACACCGCCGAGCTCGCGCCCTCGATCGCGAAGCGCTGGCGAAGCAAGGCCACGTTGGGAGCGAGCCCGAGCTCGAGCGCGATCGGCCCCCACAAGCGCAGCGAGCCGCGCGCGCTGAGCGCCAGGGCGAGCCAGGGATAGTCCCCGGGTCGCACCGGTTCGAGCACGCGCGTGTCGAACAGGACGCTCGTGGTGATCCCGAGCGAGAGCGTCGGGCACAGGTCACCGCTCAAGCGATCGTTGGCGAGGCCGAAGCAAGCGCCCAGCGCGGCGTGCGTGCGCGAGAAGCCGAAGGTCACCGTCGAGCGCCCAGCGTCGACCAGGCGCGACTCGATCGTGCGCCCCACCAGCACAAAGGGACGAACGACGCCGCGACGCGCCCCTCGAACGAGAGTTGAACGATCGCCGCCATCGGAGTCGCCCCGAGCGAGAGGCCCGCGCTCAGCGAGAAGAGCTCGCTGCGGTTCCATGCATCGACGGGCGTCGGCGCGACCGGAGCGATCGGCGCGATCGGCGCGGAAATGGGCCTGTTCGAACCACGGGAAGCATCGGGCCGCGATGCATCGGGCCGAGTTGTCACCGGCCCGTTGGACAGCGGCGTCGCTGCATCGACGCCGTTGGGGTCGATGACGAGCGCGACGGCGAGCGCGATGGCCGCGTCGAGCGCGGCGCACGTGGGGTCGCTGCTCGTGAGCTCGCGGCGCGCAGGCGCGCGATCGACGCCCTCTCGCAGGACCAGGGTCGCGCTCCATCGCGCGCGCTCTCGGCTCACATACACCTCGATCGCGCGATCGGACTGCGCGACCACTGCATCCCGGCCCAAGCGCGCGCGCACTTCAGCGATGATCGCGCGATCGTCGGCGCACGACTCAGCGCCCTCTGCGCGCACGAGCGACAGTCGCGCGGTGGGTTGCGCTTCGGCGGGCGTCATCGTCTGCGCGCGCGACGGCCGAGTGAACGCGATGGCGCTCACGGTCGCAGCAGTGATGACCCAGCGGTGCACAGAGAGTGGGGTACACCATTTCGCGCAGCTGAGAGCAACGGACTCCGGCGATGGCGCAGTCGCAGCGCGATCGAACAACGGAGCGTTCACGGCGAACGAGCGATGGACCTGCGGCCTCACTCTCGCGGCCACTGCGAGCGAAACGCGGCGCGCACGGTCTCGCTTCCGGGTGTGACCTCGGTCAGCCCCGCGTCGCGAACGGTGATCGAGCCGGGCGCGGACTTCGCGCGCTGCCACACCGCCGGCTCGCGCGGGAGGATCTCGCACGGATATCCGCGCTCGGCCCAGCGCTCGACGAGCGCGGGACGCTCGCGAGCGAACGCGCTCGTCGCGCACATGAGCACGGCGTGGCCGACCTGAGCGACGGACTTGCCGAGGGACATCGCGACCGCCGGGTTGAGCGCGAAGACCATGGCGTCTCGCGCGTCGTCGTCGATCTTGATTTCGTGTGTCAGCGTCGGCTCGACCGGCCCCAGGTCAGTCGGGTTGTACACTTGAAGCCCTCGCAAGAACGCGTCGTTCGCGCTGCGCTTGCGCGGGACGAGCGCGCACACGAGCGGCTCTTCGCGGGCGAACCCCAGCGCCGCGGCGCTCGGCGAACACGCGCAGTGCTCGCGCAACAGACGCTCCCACTGCTTGCCCTTCGCGCGGACGCTCACCTTGCGAAACGAGCGCGCGCTCCACTCGGAGAACGCGGCTCGGTGCGCATCGGTGTCCGAGAGCTCGTCCACGACGCGCGCCGTGGCTTCGGCTGCGGCCAAGAGCACTTCAGCGGGCGTTCGATCGAGGTCCGAGCGCACGACGAGGTACATCACCCACGGGTCGAGCTGCGCCGCTCGCTGCTCATCAGTGTCCATCGCCCGCGAGTGATAGCCGCGCGCGAGCGCCGCGCGCCATTCTCGATATCGAGAACGACGCACGCCGCTCGCGTCCCCCGCGATCCCCCCGGCGCGATCAGCGACTCAGTGACCGCCGCCCGCGGCGCGCGCCGCGGCTTGCTGCTGAATCTGCTGCTGGATCTGGCGCATGAGCTCGGGCGGAATCTGTCCGGCCCACCACCAGGACCACCGCCAGGACCACCGCCAGGACCACCGGGGCCGCCCAGTTGAATGGGCATTCCGGGCATTCCTCCAGGGCCGCCGGGCATCCCCGCGGGCTCGGGAGCCGCCGCGCTCGCGTCGCCCGTCCCGCCCTCGGGCGGAAGCGGCGTCTGCACGGACTCGATGTTGAAGTCGATCGCCCCTGCGTTGGCGCGAGACGCGATGAAGACCACGTCCGAGTCGCCACGCTTGACGAA
The DNA here is from genome assembly GCA_046351515.1 of Polyangiales bacterium. Classification (GTDB taxonomy): domain Bacteria; phylum Myxococcota_A; class Polyangia; order Polyangiales. Next base: position 222,320 of record JAXLYJ010000004.1, on the reverse strand, counting down.
GACGTCCGAGTCGCCCGAGTTCTGCCCCACGCGAAGGACCACGGCCGGGCCGTTGTCGACGTCGATCGTGAAGCTCGGGCTCGTGTCGCTCAGGCCCGTCGTCGCGTTGTCCGCGGCGAAGTCCGAAGCGTTGAGCGCGATGAGGTTGGTCACGAGCTGGTTGACTCGCGCCGTGTCGAGCCGCGGGATCGCGGGGTTGCTCGTCGCCGCGGTCCACGTGTCGCCGTTGCGATCGAAGCGGTAGGTCCCGGTCGGGTCCTGCCACTGCACGAAGCGAATGTGCGCGCGCTCGACGCTGGTGATCGTGCGGTTGCGCCACTCGCGCGCGGCGTTTTGCAGGCGAAATCGCTCGAGGCCGCGCACTCGAAACACGCGCGCGTCGCCCTCGAACCGCACCGCCGTCCCGCCGTCGAGGTCCTTGCCGACCCAGCCGTCGAAGAGCTTGGTGCTGCCGCGAAACACTTGCAGGTGCACCGCGTGCGCCGAGTCCACTTCGAGCGCCGCGTGCGACGAGGACTCGCGCGCGGTGATCGAGTCGGCGTGCATGTCCGCGAGCGAGCTGAGCATGCTCGTGACCTGCGATTCGTCGGCCGGACCGCGGCCCGGCTGGTTCATCATCCACTTGTTGTCGCGCTTCTCGAGCTCGATCGCGGGGGTGTCTCCCGCGGGGTCGATGACGAAGCGCGTGACCTGGTCGCGCTGGATGGCGCTCCACGGGTCGGTGACGCGCTCAGCGCGCTCTTCGGGCTTCTCGCGATTGACGTACCAGACGCCGCCCGCGAGGACCGCGAGGACGCCAGCCGCGATGAAAAGTCGGTTGTTGCCTTCCATGATGACTTTCGTTTCCCGTGCGTTCTTCCAGCGAAAAGAGGGCTCGGATCAGCCCTTGCTGGCGAACTCCTTGGCGAGGTCCTTGATGCGCGAGCGACGGGCCGAGAGCACCGCGAAGCCGATGATGGCGATCGCCAACGGCAGCACGATGAGCGAGCCCCACTTGAAGAACTTCTTCGCGTTGTCGCTCACGTCCGCGCGGATCTGCGGATCGCTCGTGTCCTTCGCGCGCACCGCGAGCAGGTCCATGTCCTGGCTGAGCCAGTCGAACGTGTTCGGGAAGAGCTGAAGGTTCGCCGACTGTCCGCCGCTCATTTGAACGAGCGTGCGGAGGTGGTCGAGCGCGAACATGTTGCCCGACGAGAGCACCATGATCCTCGCGCGGCTGTTGGCTCGCTCGGGGACGTTGCTCGCGCCCGGAAGCGCTGGCGCAGAGGCATCACCGCCCGCGCCGCCGTCCTCCGTCGATCCCTCGGCGCGGCCCGCGAAGGCCGAGCGGAAGTCACCCTCGAGCGCGACGCCGACGGGGTACGGCCCGTGCTGCGTGGCGTTCATGAACTGCCCCGGTCCCTGCTGAAGAATCTCGCGCATGTCGATGTTGAGGTTCGTGCGCGAGATCGAGCGCGGCGAGGTCATCGCGAAGACCTTGAGCGTTCCGCCCACGGACGAGCGACGCGCGTTGTCCACGCGGATTTCGCTCGGGTAGGTCATCACGAAGCCCGGCAGACGGAAGGTCACCGGGAAGCTCGGGTCGAGTCCGCCCTGCGCGCGGAGCTCGTCCGCAGAGGGCGCCCCGCCGGAGAACGAGTCGATCGACGGCCAGGTGACCATCTTGATGCGACCGCGGTAGCGACCGATCTGAACGACCGCGTCGGTCGAGCGAAGGTCGAGGACCACGTTGGACTGGATCGAGATGCCGTAGCCGCTCAGCCAGTCGTTGAGGTGGTGCTCGGACTCCGTTCCGTTCGCGGTGAACTGATCGGTGGTGGGGAAGTTGGCGCCCGCGGCGAACACCGCGACCGAGCCGCCGCGCATCAGGTACGCGTCGAGCTTGCGAAGCTCGCGCTCGGTGATGCGCTGCGTGGGGTTCATGATGATGAGGCCCTTGATGTCCGTGGGGACTTCGCTCTCACCACTATTCAAGTTGACCGTGCGCGTGCGGTACGAGAGCCGCGACTGCTCGAGCAGCTGCGGCAGGTACTGCAGCCCCTCGTCGGGGGTCAGCTCGCCGTGACCGCCCAAGAAGCCGATCGTGCGCTCGCGGTCAGCTTGCGGCATCGAGAGGTTCTTGATGATCGAGCTGAGCTCGTACTCGAGGCCCTGGATGCCCGGCGGGAGGAAGGCGATCTTCTCGCGCGATCCGCGGTACTCGAAGGCGATGCAGCGGTAGACCTCTTGGATCGTCGCCTGCTCTTGGCGCTGATCGACGGTCTGAAGGGGCGCCTTCTCGCAGCCCGCGCCGTCGGCCTGACGACGACGCTCGTCGTTGTCGGGCGCGACGTAGACGACCTTGATGCGACCGCCCGAGATCGAGCGGTACTCGTCGAGTTGGTCCCTCAGCGTGCGCTCGTCGTCGTTGGCGGGCGGAGGCTGGTTGGGCGTGAAGTACACCGTGATCGTGAGCTGGTCTTGCAGCCCGCGGACGATGCGCTTGGTGCCGTCGCTCAGCGTGAACAGCTGACGCTTGGTCATGTCCACGCGGCCGAACATCTTGAGGGACAAGAGGTTCAGCAGGACGAGCGAGGCGATGATGATGCCGACGAACGCGGCGGACTCGGAGCGAGCTCGAACTTTACGTTCCATGGTGCGGCTCCATCAGCTCCAACGACGAGAGTTGAGCGAGCGGGTGGCGATGAACAAGCACGCCGTGACCACGCTGCCGAAGTAGATGACGTTGCGCGAGTCGATGACGCCGCGCGCGATGGACTTGAAGTGAAAATCCGTGCAGAAATACTCGAGGATCGACGCGACGCCCTGGGGCAAGAAGATCAGCGTCTTGTCCACGAAGTAGAGCGTGTAGCCGATGATCACGGTCACGATGAACGACGTGAGCTGATCCTTCACGTACGAGCTCGCGACCATGCCGATGGCGACGTACGCGGCGCCGCCGAACAAGATCCCGAGGTAGCCGCCGATCACGGGGCCCGAGTCGAGGTCGCCCATGCGCGACATCGCGATCGGGTAGGTGATCGTCGCGAGGAGCGTCACGAGCAGAACGCCCACGGAGCCCAAGAACTTGCCCACGACGACGTCGCTGTCGCGCACGGGCAAGGTGATCAAGAGCTCGATCGTGCCGCGCTGGTTCTCTTCGGAGAACGAGCGCATCGAGAGCGCCGCGCAGAGCAGCGGCAGGAGCGCGCCCATCGACGTGAAGAGCGGCTGGAGCGTGGCGCGACGAAGCACCAGCGTCCCGAACAAGAAGAAGAAGAGCAACCCTACGAAGAGGGTGAACATCGTCACGACGATGTAGCCCATCGGGCCGTTGAAATACGCGCGGAACTCTCGCATCGCGATCGTCAGCGTGTTCGAGAGCGGAGTCCCAATGCCGCCCTTGAGCGCGCTGGACGAAGCGCCCTTTGCTTGCTCAGCCATGACAGCCACTCACTCCTTGTCCTCGTCAGAATCTTCGTCTTCGTCCTCGTCCTTGGCGGACGAAGCCTTCGACGCACTCTTCTTCAACCCCGCGGCGGCGATGCGGTCGCCCGCCTTCGCGTCGCCCACGGTGAGCTCGCGGAACACCTCTTCGAGCTGCACGACGTCCTTGCGCAGCTCGAGCAGCGTCCAGCCCTTGGCCACGGCGAGCGCGAACAGCTCGCGGCGCATGTCCTTCTCGCTCGATCCGAGCACTTGAACGCCCACCGTCGCGCCGTCCGTGGGGACCGTGCTGACGTCGAGCTTTCCGTCGAGTCCCTTGGCCGCTTCGAGGACCGCGGCTTCGGTGACCGCGCCCTTGGCGCTCTTGGCGTCGACCTCGATCACGTAGCGAGCCTTGCCGCTGCGGTTGGCGAGGTCCGAGGGGGCGCCGTCGGCGGCGAGCTTTCCCTTCGAGACGATGAGCACGCGCGGGCACGAGGCTTCGACCTCGGCCAGGTTGTGCGTCGAGAGCATCACGGTGCGGTCCTTGCCGATCGCGCGGATGTACTCGATGAACTCGGCCTTCTCGATCGGGTCGAGGTCGCTCGTGGGCTCGTCGAGGATCAGGATGGGCGGGTCGTGCAGCAGCGCTTGAGCGAGGCCCACGCGCTGCTGAAATCCCTTGGAGAGCTCTCCGATCGAGTCCTTCAAGAGCGCGTCGTTGAGACCGCAGATCTCGATCACCTTCTTGATGCGAGAGCGGTGCTCGCTCGGCGGGATCGCGCGGAGCTTCGCGACGAACTGCAGGTACTCGATCACGCCCATCTCTTGGTAGAGCGGCGCGCGCTGCGGCAGGTAGCCAACCACGCTTCGAGCCGCGAGCGGGTCTTCGAAGACGTCGTTGCCTCCCACCTTCGCGGTGCCTGAAGAGGGCGCGATGAAGCAGGTGAGGACGCGCATCGTCGTGGATTTTCCCGCGCCGTTGGGCCCGAGGAATCCGACGACTTCGCCGCGTCGAATAGAGAAGTTTAGTTTGTCGATCGCTGCGTAGGTCCCGTATCGCTTGGTGAGATCACGGGCCTCGATCATCACGTCGGTGGCCATCTTTGCCTTCCGTTAGGTGATCCTGAGAAAATGGCGGCGGATAGTACCCGGCGCGTTTGGCGCGTCAACGATGCGTTCTGTCGCTTCCCTCGCCGGACAAAACGAAGTTCACACTTTGGGTTGCCGCGCGCGAACCGGGGAGGCGCGGGGGATATTCCCGAAGACCGCAGTCGACCGAACATGGCCGGCTGTGGCTGGTTCTCGGCGGTTCGCTTCATAGAGAAGCGTCATGTCCGAGCGATCCCGGCCGCGCGCATACTGACTGGCGCGATGAAGACAACGGCAAAGCGTGTGGACGTGCTCGTCGTGGGAGCTGGAGTCTCGGGCCTCGCCTGCGCCCGACAGCTCGCCGACGACGATTGGTCCGTGACCGTCCTCGAAGCGCGCGACCGCGTCGGCGGCCGCGTGTGGAGCAACCGAACGTGGCCGGGCCTCGCGCTGGACATGGGCGCTGGCTGGCTCGAAGGAGACGAGGGCAACCCGATCACAGAAATCGTCGAGCGAGAGCGAATCACCTCGGTCGTCTTCGACGAGGACAGCGAGTACCTCTATCGCAGCGACGGAACGGAGGTCAGCGACCGCGATTGGGACGCGCAGTCCGAGCGCTTCGAGAAGCTCATGCGCGACCTCAACGCGCTGAGAAAGAAGCGCATCCGAGAGCGGCAGCCGGACATCTCGATGCAGAGCGCGATCGAGCACGTGTTGCACGGCGCCAAGCTCACGGACGAGCAGCGCGCCGAGCTCAACTACCACGTCACGCGCGAGGTCGAGAACGACTACGCCGCGGACAGCACCGAGCTCTCGCTCTATCACTGGGACTGCGGGGACGAGTTCGACGGGGACGATCGTGTGTTTCCGGGCGGGTACGATCAGGTCCCCAAGGCGCTCGCCAAGGGGCTCGACGTGCGGCTCTCGCACGTGGTGAGCAAGGTCGAGCGCGACGAGCGCGGCGTGCGCGTCACCACGGACAAGGGCGTGTTCGAGGCGGACTACGTGGTGATCGCCGTTCCGTTGGGGGTGCTCAAGAAGGGCGCGATCGAGTTCGTCCCGCCGCTGCCCGAGCGAAAGAAGCAGGCGATCGAGCGGCTGGGGATGGGCGTGCTCAACCGAGTTTACCTGCGATTTTCCAGGGTGTTCTGGGAGCGCGAGGCGCACGGCTGGGGCGTGATCCCGCGCCGCCCCGACGAGTGGACGGAGTACGTCAACTTCGTCCCCTTTGTGCGCGAGCCGATCTTGCTGTGCTTCAACTCGGGCAAGTACGCGCGGCAGGTGGAGAAGCTCTCGGACGAGCAGGTCGTCGCCGGGATGATGGACACGCTGCGATCGGTGTTCGGGCAGGAGATTCCCTCGCCGACAGCGTCGCTCATCACGCGGTGGGGCGAGGATCCGTTCGCGTTCGGCTCGTACTCGTTCATGGCCGTGGGCTCGACGCCCGAGGACATCGAGGCGCTCGCAGCATCGATCGATGACACCGTGTTCTTCGCCGGTGAAGCGACGGAGAGCGAGTACGGAGCCACTGTGCACGGCGCGATCCTCGCGGGCCGACGCGCGGCGGACGAGATCGACGAGGCGGACGAAGAGTAGCCGAGCGAGGCGCAGGGGGGACGGTGTTCAAAAGTTCATTTGTTGCACGGCGCCGCAGCGAACGTCGGTTCGAGAGCACGGTGAGGGGACAACAAATGAACTTTTGAACACCGTCCCCTCACTCTACAAAGACGACCCGCGGGCGGGCAGAGGACGGGCGACACAATGAACTTCTGAAGAGCGGACTCGCTGGCTTACCGTTGGCGGCATGCGCCCCCTCGTGCTTCGCGCGCTTCCGTTACTCGCGTTGATCGCCTGCGATTCTCCAGAGCAAACCGACGGCGCGCGACGCGATGCCACCGCCGCGGACCGCGACGACGCGCGCTCGGTGACGGACTCGGCCATCGACGCGAGCCCCTCGCCCGACGTCGCGAGCGCGGACATCGTCGCGACGGACAGCGCTCCCGATGCGCAGGACGCGGGCGTGGAGAGCGGCCCGCGCTACGCGATTCCGCTCTCGACCAACGTGCTCGTCGGAGTGATCGGCACCGGCCAATCGCTCTCTGTCGGCGCCACGAGCACCCCCGCTGTCTCGACGCGGCAACCCTATCAAAACGTGCGACTGCGAGACACCGGAGCGCCGCCGCTCTACGACGGGGTCGGCGACGTGCTCTCGCTCGCGCCGTTGATCGAGCCCGTGCGAGGCGACGTCGCGGGAGGAGGACAGCTCTATCCCAACAACGTCGCAGGAGAGACCCCGCACTCGGGCATGGCCAACGAGCTCAGCTACTTCGCGCGCTCGCGCGCGGGCGTCGAGTTTGCGACGGCGCACTCGGTCGTCGGTGAGTCGGGCCGACCGATGACGTACATCCGTCGCGGTGGGATCGGCCGCGCGTACGCGGCGTCGATGTACGAGATCACCGCGCTCACGCGGCTCGCGCGCAGCGAAGGGCGACGCTTCGAAGTGGGCGCGATCGTGCTCACGCACGGCGAGTCCGACGCGGCGAGCGCCACGTACGAGAGCGACCTGCGGGCGCTCATCGACGCGTATCGCATGGACATCGCGCCGATCACCGGACAGCGCGCGGAGGTGCCGCTGATCGTCTCGCAGCAGGGGTCGTTTCCGGGCGCGCCAGGCCGAGCGCTCTCGACGCAGGCGCAGTGGCGGGCGAGCGTCGATCACGCGGGCTTGATTCTGTGTTCAGGTCCGAAATACCAGATGGAATACAGCGCAGATCACGTTCACCTCACCGCCGCCGGCTCGCGCGCGCTCGGGGTGAAGTACGCGCAGGTGTTCGCGCAGACCGTCTTCGAGGGCCGCCGCTGGAGGCCGCTCGAGCCCGTCGATGTTCGACGCAACGGTGCGGCGATCGAAGTGCAGTTCTACGTCCCCTCCCCTCCGCTCGCGTGGGAGTCCTCGATCCCCGCGCCGCACTCGACGCCCGCAACGCAGACGCTCTGGAGCGCGGGGCGCGGCTTCGAGCTCGAGCAAAACGGCGCTGCCGTGGGGATTCGCTCCGTCGAAATCCGCGGAGACACCGTGGTGATCACGCCCGCGAGCCCGCTGACGGTCGGAGGATTCACCGTTCGCTACGCGATGACTCAGGACGTCGCGGGCTACGCAGCAGGCACGGCCGTCGGCCGCGCGGGGCAGCTTCGCGACAGCGATCCGTACGTGGGCTTCGACCGCGCGCGGGTGATGGCGATGGTCACCGCGGGGTCCAACACCGTGCGAGTGGTGAGCGGTTCGCTCGAAGGGCACGGGGCTCGAGCGCTCGTTCGCGCAGAGGGCCTCGGACGAGAGGGCGCGGTGGTCACCGCAGCGTCCGCGGCGACGCTGGTGCTCTCGACGCCGTGGGCAGGGGCTTCGGGCGTCGCCACGCTCGAAGTGCAGAGCGACCAGCGCAACTACGCGGTGCAATTCGAGTGGGAAGTGCGCTGATCGGGCAAGGGCGCCCCGACGCGCGCCGTTGCCTCTCGCCCAAGGTCGAATAGAGTGTCGGTAGCCCAGGTTTCTCACTCGTGCGCCCGACCGCTCTTCGACTGACTTCGACGCTCACCCTCGCGCTCGCGATGCACGCGTGCGGCACGCTGTCCGTGTTCTCTTCGCCCGAGGGCAACGTCACCATCGCTCCGCCGCGCGCGGCGGCCGGCGCCACAGGGCCGGGCGGGACGCTTCGCGATCGAGGAGCGCCCGCCCCCTCAGCGCACGTGGCGCGCTCGACGTTCGACCGATGGCGCCCGGCGGACATCGGGATCTTGCCGCCGACGGGGCTGAGGGATCGACCCGCTGTTCCGATGCGAGTGAGCGCGGGACCGCTGGAGTTTACGCTGCGCTTCTCGGACACGCGCGCGCCGTCGTGGGGCGGAGACACGTACGTTCGCGTGGATGTTCGCGCGGCTGGCAGCGATCAGCGGCCCACCCGCGACATCGTGGTGCTCATCGACACGCGCGACGAGACGTCCCTCCGACGCTCGAAGAACATCGCCGCAGAACTGTTCGAGACCCTTCGTGAAGGCGATCACGGCGCGCTCGTGACCACGGACGAAGGCGGGCGCGTTCGCGTCGGGCTGCTCTCGTACGGCGCCGCTCCGTTGCTGATCGAGCGGACGAGAGCGCTGCAAGCGCGAGGCGGCGACGACTTGACCACGGCCATCGAGCGCGCCGTCGCGATGCTCGCCAATCGCGGAGACCGCATCGCGAAGCTGGCGGTGCTCTCGGGAGACGGCGGGTTGATCTCGGGCGAGACCGTGGCGGCGATCGCGCGGGCGCAAGAGGCGAACGTGGAGGTGGTGCTCGTTCCGCTGACCGAGGCGGCGGCGCATCGGTTCGAGCCAGCGGCGATGCGAGCGGGCGCGATCGCGCTGGCGAGGGTCGCGGCGAACGAGCAGTCCGAGCGCGCGCTGGTGGACGAGCTGGCGACGCTTCCTCCCGCAGAGCCCGCGGCGCGCGACGTCTCGCTGCTCTACGAAGCGATCCCCGCGCCGTCGCACTTGATCGACGTGTTCGGCGGAGCCTCTGCGTGGACCCCGTCGGGCGGAGAGATCCCCCTCGGAACCGTGCGTCCCGGCGACACCCGCACGCTGGTCCTTCGCGTGGGAATCCCCTCGCACACGGCGGACGGCGCCTTCGAGCCCACGGTGCGCGTTCGCTGGCGCGACGCGCTCGGGCCGCACGAGGTGCGCGCGTCCACCATGCTCCCGTACGCCGCGCGCCCGAGCGAGCGTGACGGCGCGCGGGCCGGCGACGTCTTGCACTACGTCTCGATGCTCGGGACGATCACCGCGATCCACCGCGCGCTCGAGAGCCGCGACGCGACGGGGCTCGAGGCGATGACGCCCGCGGCGAGCGAGCAAGCGCGGGCGATGCTCGAGTTCGGCGATCAGCGCGGCGATCGCGTGATGAGCGCGCAGGCGCGGTTGCTGCGAGAGCTCGTGGCGAGCGCGCAGCTCCGTTGAGCGCGGGCTCACCAGCGAAGGATCGACGCGCAGTCGGGGTGGCCTTCGCTCACGCAGCGCGCGCGCTCGAGGGTCACGGCGCGGTCGAGCATGCGCGCGAAGAGCGCTCGGGTCGTGGCGTGCACCATCGAGCAGAGCGCGGGGTGATGCCCAGGCCAACGGCGGATGATCGAGACGGCGTGATCGGCGCCGAGCGAGACCTCGCGTTCGCCGGTGTCGTGCAGCTGGTTCCACGCGCGCTGAATGTGGCGAGAGTAGCGCTCGGGCGTCGCGACGAGGGCGAAGAGCACCGAGTAGAGCCCGCGGATGAGCTGGGCCGAGACCGCGGCGGTCGAGCGCTCGATGAACTGCGCTCGCTCGGCCTCGCTCATCGGCGCGAGCGCGACGTCGATGAGCTTGTGCAGCACCGTCGCCGAGTACCACTCGGACGGAACAACTCCGAACGCCGGCCGCTCAGCGACCAGCCCTGCTGCGAGGCACTCGGGGTGCGTGCGCACGAGCTCTCGCACGGCGCTGGCGTCATAGTGGCTCGCGTACCAACGAAAGTACTCGGCCACCATCGCCCCCTTCATCTTCGGATCCCTGTCAGCCATCTCGACCAATAGCGGACAGGATACACAAACCAACCGATCGCAAAACGCGACGAGCGCGCGTCGTAGCGATTTGAATATCGGCCCCCCTGAGCGGGACGGATCAGGCGCGGTATAGCTCGGGCCGATCCATGACCGTTCGACTGGGAATCGACCTGGGCGAGCTCGAAGACGAGCCCGACGAGCTCTACGCGGCGGCGCAGCTCGCGTACATCGCGGCCGGCGGGCACGCGGGCGACGAGCGCTCGATTCGCAGGGCGATCGAGCGATGCCTCGCGCGCGGGGCGCGGGTCGGAGCGCACCCTTCGTTCGACGACCGCGCGCAGTTCGGCCGCGTCGACGATCGCGAGATCACCGCTGAAGCGCTGCGAGCGACGGTGTTTGCGCAGTGCGCGAGGGTGGCGCGGATCGCTCGGTCGCTCGGGTGCGAGGCGACGGTGCTCAAGCTGCACGGGGCGCTGTATCACCGGGCGGATCGCGACGAGCCCATGGCGATCGCGGCGCTCGAGGGCGCGAAGGACGCGCTCGGGGACGCGCTCACGGTCGTCGCGTGGCCCGATCGCGGCACCGCTCGCGTGGCGCGGTCGATGGGGTTCTCGGTGCTCCGCGAGGGCTTCGCTGACCGCGGCGCGCACCCGGACGGAACGCTCATCGCCCGCACCGAGCCCGGCGCGTCGATTCGCTCGCCGCTGCAAGCGCTCGCGCGCGCCGAGTCCCTCGTGCGCGAGGGACGCGTGGACGTCCTGTGCGTGCACGGTGACAACCCGAGCGCCGTCGCGATCGCGCGCGCGGTGCGAGCGTGGATCGACGAAGGCGAGCGCGGATCGTGAGCGCGACGCCTCTGGGAGATCGCGCGGTGGTGTTCGACTGCGACTCGGGCTGCACGCGCGCGACGCTCGACGCGATCGCGACGATCGAAGGAGTGATCGACGTCGCCGCGGCCGAACGCGAGGTCTTGTGCGTGATCGACGCGCCGCTCGGCCCGCGGGCGATCGCGCGAATCGAGCAGGAGATTCGCAGTCCGTCGCGCGTCGCGACCTCGACGACGCACGAGCTCGCGGTGGTGTACGACGGCCCCGACCTCGAGGCGGTCGCCTCGGCTGTGGGCGCGAGCGTCGAGTCGGTGATTCGCTGGCACCACGAGCGCGAGTACCGCGTGGCGGCGACGGGGTTCGCTCCGGGCTGGGCGTACCTCGCGGAGCTCGACGAGCGGCTGCGCGTCGCGCGCAGGGCGAGCCCGAGAGAGCGCGTCGCGGCGGGCTCTGTCGCGATCGCGGATTTGCGAACGGGGATCTATCCCTTCGCGGGCCCGGGCGGATGGAATCTCATAGGATCGATCGCCGACGAGTGGCGAGCGTTCGACGCGCAGGCGGGCGCGAGGCTCGCGCTCGGCGATCGAGTGCGCTTCGCGCCGCGCGAGCGAAGGGAGCTTCGGGCGCTGGACGAAGACGCACCACCAATCAAGTCGCGTTGCGACCGAGGGCTCAGGGTCGAGTGGAGCGAGGCGCCCGCGCTCGTGCAAGACGGCGGTCGTCGCGGCGCGCTTCGCTCAGGGATCGCCGCGGGCGGAGCGCTCTGGAAGGGCCGTCTGGCGCTCGCGAATGGCGCGTTGGGACAGCGTTGGGACGCGGCGGCGATCGAGCTGTACGGAGCGATGCGGCTGCGCGCCGAGGGGCGGGACGTGCGGGTCTCGATCGACGGAGAAGCGCGCATCGTGCGCGACGGAGAGGCGGTGACCGTGGCGAGGCCCGAGCGCGCGCGGGTTCGCTATCTCGCGATCGAGGGCGGGGTCGATTGCACGCCGCAGCTCGGCGGGCGGGGGCAGCTTCTGCGCGCGGCGATCGGGGGGCTCGATGCCGCGCGCGACCGGCCGATTCGACGGGGCGACTTGATTTGTGGTGCGGACCCTTCGCTGCTCGGCGCCGCGCGCTGGACGTGCGAAGAGCGCGGCGACGAGGGAGCGCTCGACGAGTCGTACGTGGTGAGCGTGGCGCCGTATCGACACGAGGCGCGCTTCGAGCCGCGCGAGATCGAGCGGTTCGTCGCGACGGTCCACGAGATCGCCGCGGCGAGCGACCGCACGGGGGCGAGGCTGCGCTCTGTCGCGCGAAGGAGCGATCAGGACACGGGGATCTCGACGACGACCTTCGCGGGCGCGATTCAAGTGAGCGCCGACGGAACGCCGATCGTCCTCGGCGTCGACCACCCCACGGTCGGCGGCTACCCGGTGCTGGCGGTGGTCTCGTTCGCTCAGCTCGGGCCGCTGCTCGCGCGCAGGCCCGGAGCGCGCGTGCGCTATCGCTTGCCCTTGTAGCCCATCATTGAGCGGATGGCCTCTTCAGAGGCCTCGGCGACCTCGGCGCTCTCTCGCGCGCGGTCGGCGCAGTCTTCGCACATCTTCCGGGACTTTCCCGCGATTTTCACGGAGACGAGCCGGTCGACCTCGCTTTCGCACTGTTTGCACATGGGCATGGGGGCAAAACCTCCGACGTCGCACGGGAACTTCGAGCGCGACGACGAAGAGTATAGCCTCAAAACCACCGCCCCAACGCGCCCCAACGAGGGAACTTCGCTCAACCTCGCGCGAGCTGGTTGATGGCCCACGTCTCCCTCGCGCGAAGCGAGTGAAACTGCACGCCCATCCCGTCGGTGCTCGACCAACGCACCGTACCTTCGATCTTCGCCGGCTCGGGCAGCGCAGGGAGGCGCACTTCGAACACCGCGACCGTCCCGTACGGCAGGCCCTTGTCCGTGTTGATAAAGATCCCGCCGAGCGAGACGTCACGCGTGTACGCCTCGACCATTTCGCCACCGACCGGGTAGCGGACGAGCAGCTGCACGGAGATGCGTTCGAACTGACGCTTGTTCGCAGTCACGGTACGATTCACACAACAAGTGTCCGTTGAGCGCAAGCACCAAACCTCTCCCGCGTGGGGCGACGTTCCGATGCCGATCGTGCTCGGCGCGGTGGGCGTGCTCGTGGCGGGATTCGTTCCGCACATCGTGACTGGTCCGGTGCTGCCCGAGGCGCTTCCGTCGCTCGCGCTCGATGCGCGAGCGAGCGAGCAATGGCACGCGCGCGCAGCGAGACGCGCGGCCCCTGCGTACGTCGATGAAGCGTTCAACCGCCTCGGCGCCGCGAGCGCGCGCAGAGACGCTGGGGCCACCGCCCTCGCCGCGAGAGACTTCGCCGAGTCGCTCGTGCAGAGCGCCGGCGACGACGAAGCGGCGCGCGACGCGATCCGCGAGTCGATGACCGATCGATTCATCACCGCGCTTCGGACGGGCGCGAGCGACGGATTCGCGCAGGTCGCGCTGCGGCACAAGATCGCGCAGCGAGGACGCCCGCTGCGCGAGCGAGAGGTCGCCGTCGCGCGCGCGTGGTTCGCGTTTCGCTTCGAAGCGCTGGGCGCTCGCGCCTCGATTCGCCAAGAGCCCCTCGCGTTGACCGCCGTCGTACAGCGGCTCTCGCCCGTCGATCGTCGCGCGCTGTTCGCGTGGGTGCTCGACGCTGACTGCTCGGCGCTGCTCGGCGTCGAGCGCGAGGGCGACCTCTCGCGCGCGCAGCTGCAGCGATGCTCCTCCGCGCGGCGCGATTTCGTCTCGCTCACGAGCGCCGTCGAGCCGAGCTACCCGCGCGCCGAGGCGCTCGCCTCCATCGAGGCGCTCGAGGGCCGCTCGCTGCTCGCGCTCTCGCGTACGCAGAGTGACCCTGGCCTCTCGGGCGCGCTCGTGGCCGCCGCGCGCGACTCCTTCGCGAGAGCGCACGGCAGGTACCTCGCGCTCGCGACGAGCGGCGCAGACCGCAGGATTCAACGGTTCATGCTCGCGACAGATCGGGCCGCGCAGCCCTGAGCCATCACAGCAACCGCCGAGGGACACATGCACAACGTCGGAGGTCTTGTCGCCACGCTGCGACAGATTGGAATCGAGATCGACCGTGATCTCACCGCAGGAAACCGCCAGCGCGCGCACTCGCTAGCGCACCTGGCCGCCACCGTGATGAGCACGCAAGGGCAGCAAGGGAGCGCCGATCAGGTCAACGACCTGATGTCGTTTGGCGAGCAATTTTACCGATGGAAGTTCTTCGCCGAGGGCATGGAGTACTGGAAGGGGCTCTTTCAGCTCATCCGTCGCTTCGTCTCGGCCGAGCACGACTACGCGAGCCGCGCGCTGACGATCGCCGCGGCGTTCTCGCTGCTCGGCGGGACGATGGAGCTCGACAAGCCCGTCACGCAGTCCACGCTCGCGATGCTCGAGGCGAATTTCGGCGCGAATCACCCGCTCACCAAGGACTGCATCGCCAAGGTGCAAGCCGCGCGAGGCGCGGGCGGCTGGTCCACCGCGGGGGCGAGCGCGGGCCCGTTCGGTGGAGCCGCAGCCACCGCGCCGCCGCGCCCCATGGCGAGCGCTGCGCACCCCGTGGACATGACGCCCAACCCGCAGCGCAAAGAGACGTCGATCAAGCTCGGGCCCAAAGAAGAGCTCTCGCTGTGGATCACCCTCGCCTTTCTCGACATCGCGATGGCCGACGGAAAGGTCAGCGACGCCGAGTACCTCGTCTGGAAGCGCACGATCGCCGCGTTCGATCTGCCCGACCTCTGGGACAAGATCACCACCAAGGGGCTCAAAGACCTGCTCGATCAGGGGCTGCTGCAAGTGCTCTCGAGCAACTTCGCAGCGCTCGACAAGCCGACGAAGATCCGGCTCGGCAGCATCCTCAAGCAGATCGTCTTCGCCGACGGCCAGGCGGACTCTCGCGAGATCGACGCGGTCCGACGGATCTGCGGCTGGATCGGGCTCTCGATCACCGAGATCCCCTGAGCGAGCGTCGCGCTCGATCCCAGCGGTCCACCGCGCGGCGCGTAACGCGCTACGCAGCGAGCCCGCGCTGACGGATCGTGACAGTCCCGTGACGTCGGGCGTCGTTCAAAGTACCTTCGGCGGGGCTCACGATGAACCTTCGACGCGCGCTGTTCGTACTGCCGAATCTGTTCACGCTCTCGAGCATCTTCTGCGGCTTCGAGGCCATTCGGCGCTTGTCCGAAGCGGCCCCGCCCGCGGTGCAACCGCAGCCGTATTACCAGGCCGCGCTGCTGCTCGTGTTCGCGATGTTCTTCGACACGATCGACGGGCGCGTCGCGAGGCTCACGCGCACGCAGAGCGCGTTCGGCGTGCAAATCGACTCGCTCGCGGACGTCGTCTCGTTCGGCGTGGCGCCGTCGATCCTGCTCTACCGCTGGGCGCTCGCGGACCTCGGCACGTGGGGCTCGTTCATCAGCTTCGTGTTTCTCGCGTGCGGAGCGATCCGCCTCGCGCGCTTCAACGTGCTCGCCACCAACCCCAAGGGCGCCCCCACCAAGCCGGGCAAGTACATCGTCGGATTGCCCATCCCTGGCGCAGCCGGCGTGATCCTCGCGCTCATCATCGCCAACCACTCGGTGCACGGAAACCTCTTCGCCAAGAAGGGCCTGATGGCCGCCGTCGCGATCGGGCTGAGCGTCTTGATGGTGAGCACCGTGAAGTTTCGCTCGTTCAAAGACCTGCGACTCAACGTGCGCACGGCGGTCTCGCTCTCGCTGGGGCTCGGCAGCACCGCGGTGATCGCCGCGAAGTTCGGCCCCGCCTTCGCCCTGCCCTACGTGCTCGCCGTGTACATCGGCATCGCCGTGATCGAGAGCATCGTGACCTTTCCCAAGCGCCGCGCCGAGCGTCGCGCCGAGCGGCTGCGCGCGCAAAGCGAAGGCGAGTCGCCTTCAGAGCCGTCCAACGAGCAGTGACCGCGCGGGGGGATGGATCTGACGAAGGGGGGCCGTGAAGACCGCGGCGGCGCTCAGCGCTCGCTCTTGCGCTTCTTCTTCAGCGCCGCGCGGCTCTCGCTGCGATCTCCGGTCGCGACCTCGCTCGGATCCACCGCGCGCACCGGCGGGACGTCCTCGTTGTTCTCTTCGCGCGCGTGGCTTCGCGACGCGGCGGCGCGCAGTCGAAACGGCGAGCCCGCGGGCGACATCCTGCTCTGTCGCGCCTTCTCTTTGGCCATCTCGAGAAAGCGCTGCTGCGAGCGGATCGAGGGCTCTCCCTCGACCGCAGCGCGCTTCTCGTAGTGTCCATCAGCGCGCATGAGCCGCGCCTTCACGTTGTCCGCGAGCATCGTCGCGAGGATCTCGTCGCGGATGATGTTGGCGAGCGCGCGATCTTCGACGGGCCACATCACCTCGACGCGGCTCTGAAAGTTGCGCGGCATCCAGTCGGCGCTCGCGAGGTAGACCTCTGGCGATCCGCCGTTCTCGAAGGTCGTGATCCGCGCGTGCTCGAGGAAGCGATCGACGATCGAGACGACGCGAATGCGGTCGCTGATCCCGGGCATCCCCGCGCGCAGGCAGCAGATGCCGCGGATGATCAGGTCGACGTTCACGCCGGCTTGCGAGGCTCCGTAGAGCGCGTCGATGACGTCAGGGTCGACCAGCGAGTTCATCTTCGCGACGATGCGCGCGGGGCGTCCTGCGCGCGCGTGCTCGGTCTCGCGACGAATGAGCCCGAGCAGCGACTCGTGCATCCCGAGCGGCGCGGCGATCAAGCGCTTCCACCGCGCGGGCGCGCTGTAGCCGGTGAGCAGGTTGAACAGGGCGTTGGCGTCCTCGCCGAACTCGGGCTTGGCCGTGAAGAACGAGACGTCGGTGTACAGCCTCGCCGTCGACGGGTTGTAGTTGCCCGTGGACAAGTGCACGTAGCGACGCAGTCCCGTCGCTTCGCGGCGCACGACGAGGCACACCTTCGCGTGGGTCTTGAGCCCGATGAGCCCGTACACGACGTGCACGCCGCTCTCTTCGAGGGTGCGCGCCCACTGAATATTGTTCTCTTCGTCGAAGCGGGCCTTGAGCTCGACGAGGGCTGTGACCTGCTTTCCCATCTCGGCGGCGCGCGCGAGGGCGCGGACGAAGGGCGAGTTTTGCCCGGCGCGATACAGCGTTTGTTTGATGGCGAGCACGCGAGGATCGTCGGCGGCGCGCGAGACGAACTCGACCACTGAATCGAAGCTGTCGTACGGGTGCTGCAGGATCACGTCGCGCTCGGAGATGACCGAGAACAGGTCGTCCGCGTCGCGAAACGGCGGAGCGACCTGGGGAATCGCCGGCGGATCACGGAGGTCCGTCGCCACTTCGCCGCTGGCCATCGCGAGCAGATCACCGAGGTGGATGGGCCCGTCGACCGCGTACACGTCGTCGCGATCGAGCTTGAGCTTCTCGCGAAGGACCGCGAGAAATCCTGGGTCCATCGAGAGCGAGACCTCGACGCGCACGGCGTTGCCGCGATCGCGGCGACGAAGCTCTTGCTGAATGGCCTCGAGCAGGTCTTCGGCCTCTTCTTCGTCGAGCTCCAAGTCCCAGTTGCGCGTGACGCGAAACGGCGAGACCGACGAGACGCGCAGCCCTGGAAACAGGTCGCTGACGTACCGAGCGATGACGTCTTCGAGCAGGGCGTAGGACTTCTGCGCGCCCTGACGACGAAGCTCGACGAGGCGCGGCGAGGTCGTGGGCACCTGCACCACGGCGTACACGGGCGAGCCTGCGTCGTGGGGCGCTTCGCCGAAGGTCACGGCGAGGTAGAGCGACTTGTTCTTGATGCGCGGAAACGGGTGTCCCGGATCGATCGCGAGCGGCGTGAGCACGGGAAACACTTCGCGCTGAAAGTGCTCGCGCAGGGCCGAGTCTTCGTCGGTCGTCCACGACTCGGGCGGGACGATCGTGAGCCCCGCGGCTTCGAGCCTCGGGCGCACCTGCTCGCGAAAGAGCAGGTATTGATCGGCCACCATCTGGTGCACGCGGTACGAGATCGCCGCGAGCTGCTCGATGACGGTGAGGCCGTCGGCGCCTGGATCATCGAGCTCTCCGGCGAGCTGCTGCTTCAGGCCCGCGACGCGGATCATGAAGAACTCGTCGAGGTTCGAGCTCACGATGGCGAGAAACTTCAGCCGTTCGAGCAGCGGAACGTTGTTGTCCGCCGCCTCATCGAGCACGCGCTGGTTGAACTCGAGCCACGAGAGCTCGCGGTTGATGAACAGCGGGTTGGGCGCGCTCGTCGCGGCCGTGGGCGGGTCCGACGCGCGGACGATCGAAGGACTCGAGTTTCGTTGCGCGGGTAACTCGGCTCCGTCAGTCATGGCGGCCGGGAGCGTATCACGCGCGTTTCAGAGCTCACCGTCGAGTGTGTAACCGCGGAGCAACAATCGATACTGATGAATTTCGTGGTCGATCACGACGGGCGAGGTGGACTCGATCATCCCGACGCCGGGCGCATAGAAAGCGCGCTCGACGAAGTCCGCCCGCCCGGTGCGCACCACTTCGATCACCTCGTTGAAGGTGCCCGCGGGCGTCTCGCGTCGAAGGCCGACTTCGCGAATGGTGTACGTGTCGCCGTCGTTTCCTTGCCAGCTCGTGCCGCGGACGATGGGGTCAGCGAGGATGGTCTCGGCGTTTCGAAGCACGCCGCCTTGCGCGTACGAATAGATCGACGTGGTCCTTCCCCCTTGGTTCACGACGAACGTCTCTCCGTCCTGTCGCTCGACTCGCAGCGTCACCAGCGTCGCGACGCCCGCGCGCGTTTGATCACGAGCGTCGTAGCTCCACGCCGCGTTGGCCCGCAGCGGAAGGTAGTCCCTCGCCGTCCTCGGCCGCGGCGCCTCTCGAACGACCTGCGTCCCCGCGCAGCCCGAGAGCGCCGCGAGCATCACCACCGTCAACCATCGTCGATTCATCGATACGAAGGGACAGTAGCCCGAGCGGGCCCGATCGTTCACGGTCTGAAGCAATCGCCCGTCGCGGTGTTGCAGCGCATCCCCAGCGGGCAGAACAAATCACGATCGCAGCCGCAGCGCCCCGTGGCCGGATAGCACACCGACCAGAGCCCGCAGTCCGTCATCGCCGTGCACGAGCAGCGCCCCATGTTGCACGCTCCGTTGCCGGAACACTGCGTCGAGTCGGCGCACGCGACACACGCCCCTGTAATCAAGTTGCATGCGTTTCCGCTGCACGGAGAGAGCGTCGCTTGACAGCTCGCGACGCACACCGCGTCCGCGCCGCGCGTGGCACAGACCTGTCCGTTCTCGCACTCCGCTTGCTGCCCCGGCATCGTGCATCGCTTGAGACACACTCCGCTGATCCCCAACGGCAGCGCCACGTGCGCGGTCGCTTCGTTGAGGCACGCCTCGTTCATCGCGCACTCGGCGCTCGTCCGGCAGAACGAAGAGCAATAACCGCCGGTCCACCCCGCGGCTCCCGAGAGGCAAAACCCAGGGCCGTTCGGCCCCGCGCCGCACTCATCGGAGTCGGTGCAGCTCGTCCCCGCCGGCGCGCGCGCGACGGTCGCGCACGAGCCCATGCGGCACACCTGCCCGCCTGCACACACCGTCCCGCAGTCGCCGCAGTGACGAACATCCCGTTGAAAGTCCGCGCAATCACGGCCGCACCGCACGGTGCCCATCGGGCACGTCATGGGCTCGCCGTCGAGCATGGGCCGCGCGTCTTCGCGCTCGCCCCGGTCGAGCGAGACGTCGTCGATCGACGTTCCGCCTTCGGATTCGCTGCTCGAATCGAGGTTGGCGGTCGCGTCCAAACCGCCGTCCGAGCGCCCCGCCTCCCGCGCGTCGTAGCCAATTCGGCCGCACGCGCTCGCCGCCACGCACAGGGCCACCACTGAAAACCGCGCGAGCGACGCCATCGAACGCGATCGAGTGTACTCGCTCTCGTCCGCCCGCGCTCGATTCGTCAGTGCCGGTGGCCCAGGTACTGCCACGCGAGCAGCAGGATCAGCAGCCCCGTGCCCGCGAAGACCATCAAGATCACCGGGTCCGGCCGCAGCCGCTGCAAGAACGCGTCGGCGTCATTTCGAGTCGTCTCGTCGTCGCTCTTGGCGAGCTCGCGCGCGAGCTTCGCCGCTTCGACGTGATCGCCGCGCTCGAGCGCCGCCCACGCAGGAGCGAGCGGCCCCGTCGTCCGAGGATCCTCGCTCTTCTGCGCGACGGCCGGCTCTTTGGCCGCGGGTTGCGCGGTCGGCTCGACCTCGCTCGCGGCGCTCTTGCTCGGCTCGCTGTCGGACGAATCACTCACGGAGCGCACTGACCCGTGGACGTGTTGCACGTCCAGCCCGCGGGGCACCCCTGGTTGTTCATGCACCCGCACTGGCCGCTCGCCGTGTAGCAGCGGCGGTTGGGGCCACACGAGGTCGTCGATGCGGTGCAGCGGCAGGTGCCCATGGTGCACGTTCCGTTGCCGTTGCAGTCCGTGGAGGTGTTGCAGTTCAAGCACAAGCCCGTCGAGGCCTGGCACTGGTTGGCGCCGCAGGCTCCAGGGTCCGCGTTGCACGCGGGCGAGCACACGCCGCCCTCGGGCGCCGAGAGGCACACGTACCCGCTGCGGCATCCCGTCGTCTGACCAGGGACGTTGCAGCCCGTGTAGCAAACGCCGATGTTGCGCGTGCCCGACATGGTCATCACGGGCTCGATCAACGCGCAGCGCCCGCCGCTTCCGCAGTCGGTGTCGCTCTCGCAGAGGTACTGGCAATAACCACCGGGCCAACCGGAGTTCGCGATCATGCAGATGCCGCGACCGACCGAGTTCATCCCGCATTCGGCCTCGGTGCTGCACGGCTGGCCGGTGCGAGCGGTGGCCATCGTGCCCGTGCACGCGCCGCTGGTGCAGGTCTGCCCCGCAGAGCACACGTTGCCGCAGCGTCCGCAGTTCGAGTTGTCCGAGCTCACGTCGACGCAGCTCGCGCCGCACATCATGCGAGGCGCCGTGCACGTGCCGCCGCCCGTACAGTTGCCGCTCACACAGTCCTGCCCCGACGGGCACGCGCGGTTGCACATGCCGCAGTGCGAGGCGTTGACCTGCGTGTCGACGCAGTTGCTTCCGCACCGGGTTTGACCGGCGATCGCACAGCCGCCGCCGCCGTCGGGCGTGGGGTTCACGCCCGAGTCCGTCGGACGAACGCCGGTGTCCGTCACGCCTCCGTCCCTGCGGAGGATGGGCTCTTCCATCGCGCACGCGTTCAACGCCAGCGCTCCGACCACTCCCACCCAACACTTCGACCACCAACCGTTCATCGCGCCTGTGACTCCTTCAGAGCTTCGCTAAGCAAGGGCAACGTACCGAAGCCCGAACGTTCGTCAACAAACCGAACCTCGCGCGGCGGACTCGCTCATCGCGGGGCCGAGCGCAGCCAGCGACAACACGCGCGATCGAGCGCCGAGGGTTCGCCAACAACAGTCAGCGCGTTCGAGAGAAATCCGCGCAGGCTATCACGCAATCGCTGCACGCATCGCGAAGGACGCGCGAGTCCGTGACGAATCGAAGCAACTTCGCCCGCCCTGCGTCTGTGCGACCGCTCTCGGAAAAAGCGCGAGCCCGAGGCTCGCAAAGTCCCATAGAAAACCCCGCGAGAACACGGTACCAACGCGGGCAGCACATCTCTCGCAAGCGGGGAGAGATGGGACACCGTCGAACAACCTTCGTCCCGATGGGAGGTCTCTCGTGAAGGCAAGATCGGTTCAAATGAAGTCGAAGAAACACGTTTGGGGTGCGTGCCTCGCGGTCAGCGCCGTCGTCGCTCCGCAAGCTGCGTTGGCGCAGCGCATGTACGCAGTGAACATCGAGTCGACGCCGGCTGGCGCAGCGGTGCGGCTCGACGCCGAGAGCAACCCTCCCGTGTGTCCGTCGACTCCGTGCCGCGCGGTTCGTTTGCCGCAGGGCGCGCACACGTTGCTCTTCACCCGTGATGGGTATGTTCCGGGTCGACTCGATGTGAACGTGCGCCGCGCGCGAGAGACGTTCACCTCGTCGCTGACGCAAGCGGGCGCGATCTACGTCGCGAGCGACGTGGACGGCGCGCAGATCCGCCTCGACGGTCAGGGCGTGGGCACGACGCCGGGTCGCTTGAACAACGTCCCGCCGGGCTCTCACGTGGTGGAGATCGTCGCTGAAGGGATGCAGCCGTTTCGCGAGACGATCACCGTCGGCGCGGGCGCGGTCGCGACCGTCAACGCCACGATGCGGCCGAGGCAGGCGCCCACGGGCATCGTTCGCGTGATCGTCTCGAACCCCGCGGGGCCCATCCCCGCGGACCTTCAAGTGGCCTTCGACGGAACGCCGATGACCGGCACTCCGCCGAGCATCGAGAACGCGCAGCCCGGCCAGCACATCGTGCAAGTGAGCGCGAACGGGTTTCGCACGGTCCGTCGCCAGGTGGACATCACCGCGGGACAGACCGTCGCGCTCGCGATCGACCTCGAGCGACAAGAAGTGGCCCCGACCGGCGGGACCGTTCGCGTGCTCGTCAACGCGGTCGAAGGCGCCTCGGTCACGCTCGACGGAGAGCTGCTCTCGGGCACGCCTCCGCAGCGCGAGAACATCCCCGCGGGGACGCACATCCTCCGCGTGACGGCGCCCGGTCGTCAGGCCTACAGCGAGACGATCACCGTCGAGCTCGGCCGACAGCTCACGCGCGAGATCACCGAGCAGAACATGCCGGTGCAGCAAGTCACCGGTCGCATGGCGATCACCTGCGGAACGCCGGACGCGCACGTCTTCGTCGACGGACGCGACATGGGGACCTCGCCGTACATTCGCCCGGATCAACCCGCGGGCACGTTTACGGTCACCATTCGCGCTCCGGGGCACGACGAGTTTACGCAGCGCTGCACGGTGAGCGCTTCGCAAGCGTGCGAAGTGACCGCGACGCTCACGCGCACCGTGGGCCGCGGATCGATTCGCGTCGAGCTCGCGCGCGCGGTCACGGGCGCGATGGTCAGCGTCAACGGCGGAGACCCCGTCGAAGTGGGCGCCGGCCGAGACATCCCCGAGGTCGCCGCGGGCACGCGCGAAGTGCGCATCCAAGCGCCGGGCTACGAGGACTTCGTCACCACCGTCACCGTGCGCGAGAACGCGCAAGAGCGCGTGACCGCGACGCTGCGTCGTCGTCGCAACGGGCCGAACGGCGTGACCCTGCGCGAGCGTCGCACGGCGATCAGCACGTGGGGCGCATCGCCCTTGTACTCGGGCGACGTGGCGTTCGACATGGGCGCCGCGTTCGGCGAGTACCCGCTGTACGCGCGCGGAACCGTGGGCCTCGTTCAGAGCCCGGACTGGGGCGTCGACGCGGGCTTGATGATCCGCTCGATGGGATGGATGTGGGAGTTCGAGCTGCGCGGCCGCGGCGGCGTGCGGTTCTTGAACGGACTGTTCTCGCTCGGCGGCGAGCTCGACCTGCGCGCCGGCCTCGGCATCGCCGGGCAGAACACCTACGGATTGAGCGCGTTCGCCGTGGCCTCGCTGCAGTCGCTCGCTCCGTCGGCGGACGAAGACCCCAGCGACTCGGGCGACGAGCGCGAGCGCAGCAACCGCGCGGGCACGTTCGCGTTCTCGCTGCGCTTCGGCCTCGACGCTTCGCGGGACAACCTGCAGGGCATGCTCTACCGCGGGACGATGGAGACCAACCCGCGCTTCGACGCGTGCAACACGCGCGTTCCGTCGATGGGCATGACCGTGAGCAACCCGTGCAGCCTGACGCTCACGCCTGCGGGCGTGACGGTGCTCTCGGATTTCGAGAACAACATGATGGCTCCGACGCGCACCGCCGCGATGATGGACGAACGCGTGAAGGAAGGCGGCCAGGGCATCCTGCGCGCGCTCGCCGGCCTCAACATCGAAGTCGGCCTCTCGCGCCACTGGAACATCTTCGCGGGCATCGACCGCGTCCTGACCTCGAGCGACCAGCCCGCGCGCCGCGCGATCTACCAGGGCTTCTGGCTCGGCAACGACTCGTTCACCTACGTCCGCCTCGGAACCACCTACAAGTTCTGAGCTCGACGAGCGCCGGGGGGCGAGCGCATTGCATCGACGTTGGTCGCTGCAATTGAACAGCGAGCGCGTGATCAGCGAGGGGCCGGGCGACAGCCAGACGGTTGCGCGCAGCGGCCCTGCGCGTCACACGCGCGCGTCGCGAAGGACAAGCGATCCTGCGCGAGCGGGATGCGCTCGTTGCTCGAGAGCCCCGCGCCCGCCATGCACAGCGCCGCGGCGGACACGCGATCGAGCGGGCGATCACCGCGCGCTCCGTCCTTCTCGACGCACATCCCTTCGCGACACTCGACGGCGTGCCCTCGATGCCACGGCGGGCAATCCCGCACGTTCTGACACGTCACCGCGCGACACCGCGTGAGGTCGTGACGAGTCACGCGCCCGTCGCTCGCGAAGCACGCGTGGCACGCGCTCACGACGTAGGCCCCGCCGAGCGCGAAGCCCGCGCGCTCACCGGCGCCGCACGCAGGCTCGGGACGGGCCGTCGACGGAGCGCTGAGCTCTTCGCGACAACGCCCGCTCCAACAGCTCGTGCGATAGGCGCCCTCTTCGGTGTCGCGCAGCGAGTAGTGCGTTCCACCGTCGCACGCGCCGAACGCCAGCGCGAGCAAGGCGATCGCAGGAGGGATCATCGAGCGGGCCATCGTCCGCGTTGGCTACCGCGAAGCGACCGATGCGACAACTCCCCTCGCCTGCCCGTACGCTCGCGCGCTGTGACCTCTGCCCCCACGTCGAGCGATCCCGCGCTGAGCGAGGCGCAGCTCGCGCAGTGCCTCGCCACCCTCGAAGCCCTGCACCAAACGCACCCATCGGCGCTCGCCTCGCTGCCGCACGTCCCCACGATCCTCGCCGCGGGCTACTCGCTCGCGCGCCGCGCAGGAAGCGCGCTGCGCGACCCTCGCTGGAAGCGCCCTCGACGCGACGACGAGCCGCCGATCGAGCCAGGGCCGCGCGCCGACGTCGATCGCGAAACGCCGCCCAAACGCAGGCCGTTTCGCGACCCCGAGGCGACCTCGATGATCACGTCCCTCGACGAGCGCGAGCGCGCGAGCGACGAGCGCACGCTTCGCTGCTACCTCTGCGACCGCGAGTACCGCGGCGACCCCGATGAGCCGCGCCGCGAGTGCCCCGAGTGCCTCACGCTGGTCGCGAGCAAGCGTGCGCGATCCGCGGATCTTCGCGGCCGCGTCGCGCTCGTCACCGGCGTGCGCGTTCGCATCGGATACGCCACGGCCCTCTCGCTCTTGCGCCACGGCGCGCGCGTGCACGGAACGACCCGCTTCTGCGCCTCGGCGCTCGAGCGCTTCTCGCGCGAGCCCGACTTCGCTCAGTGGTCCGAGCGGCTCTCGCTGCACGCGCTCGACCTGTGCGACCTGCGCGCCACCGAGCGATTCGCGCAGAGTATTTCCAGCCAAAACACGATCGACGTCTTGATCAACAACGCCGCGCGCACCGTCGATCACACCCCTCAGTGGCTCGACGCGATGAAGGCCATCGACGCGAGCGCGCGCGCGCAGCTGCCCCCGTCCGTACGAGATCGACTCGCAGAGACACCGGCGACGCACGCGACGATCCACGCACTGCCGCCAGGCGAACTCGACGACGAAGGGCAGCCCGCGGACACGCGAGAGCGCACCGCGTGGCGCGCAAAAATCGGCGCGATCCCCCTGCAAGAGCTGTTGGCGGTCACGGCGGTCAACGCGCTCGCGCCGTTCGTCCTCGTCGATCGACTGCGCGCGAACATGTGCGCGGGCGACGGTCGCGCGAGGTTCATCGTGAACGTGACCTCGCCGGAGGGACGCTTCTATCGGCGCTTCAAAGGACCCTGGCACCCGCACACGAACATGGCCAAAGCGGCGCTCGACATGCTCACGCGCACGTGCGCCGAGGACCTCGCGAACGAGAGTGTGTTCATGTGCAGCGTGGACCCAGGGTGGGTGAGCGACCTGCACACGAGCGTCGCGCGCGAGGCGATCGGCCGCGCCGAACGGTGGGAGCCGCCGGTCTCGATGCGCGACGCAGCCCTGCGAATCCTCGATCCGATCTTCGCCGCGCTCGACGGCGACGAGCCCGCGTGGGGCGTCGTGCTGCGCAACTTCGCTCCGTGCCCGTGGTGAGCGCGACGGAGCGATCGAGGCAACGGAGCCGGCGGTTGCGCTGCCGCGCGCCCGGTTGGCAGCCCCCACCCGCGCTGCCGCGCGCCCCGCCCCCGCACAGCGAGGGCGGCGGCTCTGCATTGGGAAAACAGCGACGGAATGGAGTGCGTTGATCGCAGGGAACCCTTGCTCTGCAAGGGCTTCGATGGGCGCGATCGCGACCACTCACGGAGCGAAGCGGCTCCGCCGACCGCGGTTTGCTCCGAGCGTTCGCGGTGCGCTTCGTCGTGTCGAGAGCGACTTCGCACACTGAAGAGACCTTGCAGAGCAAGGTCTCCATGCGATCAACGAACGCAATTCTACCGCTGTTTTCCCAATGCAGAGCCGCCGCCCTCGCTCTGCGGGGGCGGGGCGCGCGGCAGCGCGGGTGGGGGCTGCCAACCGGGCGCGCACCAGCGCGGCTGGGAGCTGCTCACCGGCAGCGCGGCAGCGCGGCTGCGGGCTCGGTCGGCTCGATCGCTCACCAATGCGCTCTACGGAGCGACCAGCCTGCGCCGCCCGTCTGCGCTCACGCGCTGCGCTTCGAGCGGCGGATCACCGGGCCGAATCTTGTCCCAGAGCTGACACGTCACCTCTTTGTGCAGCTGGTCGAGCGCCTCGCAGTAGTTCGTAAACTTGCAGCGACGCACGGTCTCGCCGGCGCCCGCGCGCACCTTCGCGAACCAGTCGGGGTCCGCGAGCGACTGCCGCGCGCTCGCGACGACGTCGCAGTCGCCCTCGGTGAGCGCGCGTTCGGCCTGGTGAAATCCGTTGATTCCGCCGGCGCCGACGACGGGCGTCTCGAGGCCCGCCTCGCGGATCGCCGCGCGAATCGCGCGCGAATAGCGCAGGTTGCGACCGAACGGGCCCCGCTCGTCCGAGCGCACCGTGGGCATGCACTCGTGCCCGCTCGGCCCGGTGTACGGATAGGCCGCGTGGCCGACCTTGGGCTGCTGGGCGTCGTCGAACTTTCCGCCGACGGAGACCGAGATGAAGTCCGCGCCGCGCTTCGCGAACTCGACAGCAAATCGGGCGGCTTCTTGAATTCTGGTGCCGCGCTCGATCACCTCGTCGCCCAGCATCCGAAGGCCCACGACGGCGCTCGACGAGAGCGCCGCGCGCGTCGCCGCGAGCACTTCGAGCGGCAGGCGCAGGCGGCCTTCGAACGAGCCTCCGTAGCCGTCCGCGCGATCGTTGGTCGCCGAGAGAAACGAGGCCATCGTGTAGGCGTGGGCGTAGTGCAGCTCGACCCCGTCGAAGCCCGCGCGCTCGGCGCGCTGCGCGGCCTGTGAAAACAGCGACGGAAGCACCTCGGGCAGCGCTCGAACGTGGGGCAGGTGCGTGTCCGTCACGCGCTCTCGTTCGCCGAAGCGCAGCGCTTCGAGCTCTCGCTCGGTGAGCACTGATTCGAGCGCGCGATCGTCGAGCGCGGCGAGCGCGGCGCGCAGGGCGTCTTGGTCGCACGAGAGAAAGCTCGGGTCGCTCGAGAGCGCGCTGAGCCGCTGTCGGTGCGCGTCGTTGACCGCGAGAAATCGCTGAAAGAACTTCGTCGGCTCGGGCCTGCGACGGATCGAGAGAAAGTCGATGAGCTGCACGAAGAGCAGCGTTTGTCCGTCGGACGCCTCGCGAACGGCGCGCGTGAGCTTGGTCAGCCCGTCGATGTACCGATCGTGCCCGATGCGAAGAAGCGGCCCCGACGCCACGTCGCGCACGCCGGTCGCCTCGATGACGATCACGCCGGGGCGGCCCTTGGCGAAGCGCGCGTACCAGTCGATCACGCGATCGGTGACGAAGCCCTCGTCGCTGGCTCTCCACGGGACCATCGCGGGCACCCACGTGCGCGTGCGCGCCTCGCGCGGCCCGAGCTTCACTGGAGAAAACCAGCGCGAACGCGCGGCTTCGTCCGCGCTCGGCCAGCGCTCGGGCTCGACCTTGTGGACGATCGGGAGCGCGCGGGTCATCGAGCCATCCTCACGGTGAAGGTGTCCAGCGCCAGGCCGTATCCGCGCGAACGCGGGTCGCGTCCGACGCACTCGAAGACGAGCTCGTGCCGCCCTCGCGCGACGTCGAGCGGGGTCGAGTCGGTGATCGTCGGGGCGAACGTGGGCTCGTAGCCGCGCACGGTCATCACTTCGCGGCCGTCGAAGCGAACGCGGTAATCACCAAACTCTGGGCCGTGCACGGCGAGGATCGAGATCGGTCGCGCCCGCGCTTCGCCGGCGAGGTCGAAGCTCAATCGCAAGCTCGAGCCGACGCGCGCGTGCTCGAGGAGCAGGACGTGGCCGCCGCTGGCGAGGACGCCGGCGTTCCATTTGGAGACCTCGAAGCGGGAGGCCTTGAGGCCCGAGGGCCACTGCAGCGCGGGCCACATGCTCTCGAGCTCGACCGAGAGATCGTCGCGCACCGGACCGATGTTGATCCTCGCGAGCGTGTCGTTCGCGGTCGGAACCCACACGGGCCAATCGCGATGCGCGCGACGCAGCTCTCGCAGGCCCGCCTCGTCGCTCACGGCCACCACGCGCTGGCCGCGATCGAGCCACGGGTCGTACCCGGTGATCGCGTGAAAGAGGTCTGTCGCTACGATGATTCCCTGGGGATTCGCGGCGCGTTCGATCACGGGACGAACCCAAGGGCGGCGGTCGCGCAGCTCGCCTTCGAGCGTCGGGATCAACGACCAACGCACGAGCTGCCCCGCGAACGAAGAGGCGACGATGGCGAGCACAAACGCTCCGTGCGGCGCCAGCTTGGGCCATCGCGACCACGGAAGCGCCGTCATCCGCGCGATCAGAAAGTACGCGAACGGCGCGAGCGGAAACAAATGACGCGCCCCGAACAGCGGCGCGTTGCCGTAGTAGAAGAGCCCGTACGCCGCGGTGAAGAGCGCGATGAAGCTCGCCGCGAGCGCCGAGCGACGCGTGCCTCGAACCGCCGCGAGGACCATCGCGATCGCCAGCAAATGTCCTGGTGAAACGAGGTCGTCCCCCAACACGAGCGCGCGCGAGCTCGCGATGAAGTACGCCCGCCTCGGCGTGTAGCCGCGCTCGCCCATCACCGCGCGCTCGTCACCGTGCTCGACCTCGCAGCCCACGTCGGGGCCGAAGCCCAAGCGATGGCAGGTCGGAGGCCAGTCCGAGCGCGCGAAGTACTCGCGCTGCGTCGGCGTCGTCCACGAGCCCGTGGCGCGCTTTTGGTGCGCGGCGACGAGCAGGACGAACGGGATCGCCGCGAGCACCGCCGCCACGAGCGAGCGCGAGACGAGCTGGCGCGCGCCGCCCTTCCACGCGCGGAGAAGGGCGCTGATCGAGAGGACGAGCACGAGCAGCGCGAGCACGACGCCGTCGAGCAGTCGCGCAGCAAACGCCCACGCGACCATCGCTGAGATGCCCGCGGATCGAAGCGCCCAGCGGCGCACGGTCGCGCGCTCTTCGTCGATCGGGCCGTCGCGCAGCGAGAGCGCGAGCGTCACCGAGAACGCCGCGAGCACCGCGACGAACGCGTGCGAGAGCAGGTCCGTCGTCTCCGCGGCGCGCGCGAAGGACGCGACCGGCAAGAGCGCTGCCGTGCGCGCCACCAGCTCGCGGGCGCGTTGATTGTGTGTGTCGTCGTCGCTGAAGCGATCGCGCGCAGAGAGCGCGCGGGCGAGCTCGTACGTGGCCCACGCGAGCAGCGCGGCGACGATCAGCCCCGCCGCCAGCGGAGCGCCGAGCTTGACGAACGGGACGAGAAACAGCGGCCAGCCTGGAGGAAACACTCCGTGCAGCAGTCCGTCCGCGCCCTCGAAGAGAAATCGCAGCGAAAACGCTTGTCGCGGAAGCTCCATCGGCGTCCCGAACGAGCCGTGCGACATGGCGCGCGCTTGAAACCAGTACACCGCGCCGTCTGGGCTCAGCGTGTGTCCGCGGCCCACGAGCCGATGGGTGACCTCGGTGAGCGCCACTTGCAGCGCGGCGACGATGGAGACGAACAGCCACCGAGGCGGCGCGAGCAGCGCGCGCTCGACGCCCCGCGCCACGACCGGAACGCCCGCTCCCACCGCCAGCGCCGCCACGAGCGCGTACACCGCGGGCCGATGCATCCGGCTCTGGATCAGCCGAAACAGCGGCCACGTCATGGCCAACCAGACGAGCGCCGACACGATCGAGGTCGCCCTCGCAGCCAGCAAAGAGCGATCAACGGGATCGGGGCGAGCAGGGGCTTGGGACATCACAGCGTCGCTTCGCGAACTCGGGCCGGATGTTGTACACGAGCTTCGCCGTGAGCGAAGCCGCCGAAAACCCCAGCCCGACCGAGCAGCCCGCCGCCCAAGAGCCCGCGCGTCCGCGGTGGTTACCGCTCGCCCTGCTCGCGCTGGCCTCGAGCTCGTTGATCATCACCGAGGTCTTGGTGACGCGGCTTCTGTCCGCGGTGACGTGGTACGGGCAAGCGTTCTTCGTGCTCTCGTTGGCGATGGTGGGGCTCGCGGCGGGCTCGCTCGACGCGGATCGATCGCGAGACAGCGGCGTGGATTGGGGCGTGTTTTGTGGCTCGCGGCTGCTTCGCGCGGCGGTCGGGATCATCGTGGCGACGACGGTGGCGTGCTGGCTTCCGGTGCGCGAAGGAGCGGTCTCGCTCTCGCTGCTGCGCTTGCTCTTGCTCTCGGCCGTTTGCACCTGGCCGCTCGCCTCGGGCGGCGCGGTCGTCGCGCGATTGATGGCCGACGCGAAGACCAACACCGCGACGCTCTACGCGGTGGACCTGGGGGCGGCGGCGCTCGGAGCGCTCGCTCCGCTGGTGATGCTCGGGCCGCTCAGCGCGCCGGCGGCGCTCGTGCTCGTCTCGCTCTTGCTGTGCGCGGGCGCGGCGTTCGCGGACCGCGAGCGAAGGCGCCCTTCGATCGCGGGCGTGGTCTTGTGCGCGCTGGTCCTGTGGATGGGCGCGAGCGGATCGCTCGACCTCGAGCCGCGGTTTCTCAAGGGCCTCGCGCGCCCGGCGACCGCGCAGCTGCGCTTCAACCGATGGAACCCGCTCTCTCACGTGATGCTCACCGAGTTCACCGAGGGGCCGATCGCGCTGTGGTCTCCCTCGCCGCGCACGCCGCCGATCCACATTCGCGCGGCCACGGCGCTGATCGACGGCGAGGCGGGCACGCCCATGTACGCCAGCGATCGGCCCGAGCTTCTGCGGGCGCTCAAGCTCGACGCGGTGTTCAGCGCGCACGAGCTTCGCCCCGACGGAGCGGCGTGCGTGATCGGCGTCGGCGGCGGTCGCGACCTCGCCGCGGCGCTCATCGCGGGCCACGACCCGGTGTACGGCGTCGAGATCAACCCGTCGATCCTGGCGATGCACCAGTCGGCGCGGGGCGAGTCGAACTTGATTTCAGACCCACGCGTGATCGCCGTCGAGGGCGACGGCCGCGTGGTGTACGCGCGCAGCTCGGTGCAGTGCCGCGTGCTGCAAGCCTCGCTCGTCGACACGTGGGCGGCGACCGCAGCAGGCGCGTTCGCGCACGCCGAGGCCACGCTGTACACCCGCGAGGCGTGGGGCGTGTTTCTTCGCCGCGTCGAGCCCGACGGGATCCTGACGTTTTCGCGCTGGTACAACCCGCGCTCGATCGACGAGACCGCGCGCTTGCTGGCGCTCGCGATGGCCTCGCTCTTCGACCGCGGCGTGCGCGATCCGCGAGCGCACATCGCGCTGGTGGCCAGCGGTCGCGTGGCCACGATCCTGGTCTCTCCGACGAGGTTTTCACCGGCGGACCTCGACGCGCTTCGCGGCGTCGCGGCGCGCTATCAGTACACGCTCGTCGCGATTCCCGGCGATCGCGCGAACTCGCCGCTGCTCGAAGCGATCCTCGCCTCGCGCACGATGGACGAGGTCGAAGCGGTCGGCGCGCCGCGCGGGCTCGACACGTCGGCGCCCACCGACGATCGGCCGTTCTTCTTTCAGCTGGCCTCGGCGCGCTTGTGGCTGACGCCGTGGAAGCTCTTCGGGATCGACGCGAGCTCGGGCGGCGTGATCGCGGGCAACATCGTCGCGGCGCGCGAGCTGGTGATCACGTTCGCGGCGGTGCTCTTGATCGGAGCGTTTTTGCTGGGCCGTCCGCTGCTGCGCGCGGTGCGAGGCGACACGCTTCCGGGCGGCGCGAGCGCGGGCTATTTCGCGGCGCTGGGCTTCGGCTTCATGGTGGCCGAAGTGGCGCTCGTTCAGCGCATGCACGTGGTGCTCGGGCACCCGACGCTGGCGCTCGTGGTGGTGCTCGCGGGGTTGCTCGTGGCGATGGGCGTGGGCAGCGCGCTCTCGCCCAAGCTCGTGAAGGACGCGCGCGCCGTCTCGATCTTGTCGGTCGTGGTCGCGGCGCTGCTGGTGCTCTCGGCGTACGGGATCATCCCCGCGGTCGCCAAGAGCGCGATGTTCGCGACGATCTGGGTGCGCGCGACGATGGCGGCGGCGGTGAGCGTCGTGCTGGGGATTCCGTTGGGAATGTGCTTTCCCGCGGGGCTTCGCTTCGTCGAGCGCGGCCGCGGCGCGCCCGCGGCGCTCGCGATCAACGGCGTCACCGGCGTGCTCGGCAGCGTCGTCGCCCTCGTGGTGAGCGTCGCGAAGGGGATTCCGGCGTCGTTTGCGCTCGCGGCAGGGACGTACTTGCTCGCAGCGCTCTTGGGCCCCTCGCGGTGGAAGCCCGTCAGCGACGCAAGCGCGCCGCGCGGGTGACCCCTTCCCCCGCCCTCCCCGCTCACCGCACCGGCTCTGGGCTCGGCGGAAGCCCCGGAAAGCTCTGCCTCAACGCCCCCCACGCCCCGTCGAGCAGCGCCCGCGTGGCCGTCGCGATGTCCTCGAATCGATCCTCGGGCCGCTTCGCCATCATGCGCAGCACGGCGCTCGCCACCGCCGCGGGCACCGTGGGGTCGAGCTCGCTCAGCGACGGGGGCTGCTGACGAATCTGCATCTGCAGCATTTCGAGCGGGCTCTTCGCGCTGAACGGTCGCTTGCCCGAGAGCATCTCGAAGATGATCACGCCGAACGCGTACTGATCGGCGCGCGCGTCCACCGGTCGTCCCGTCGCTTGCTCGGGGGGCATGTACTCGGGCGTTCCGAACACCGCGCCCTTCGCCGTGAGGGGAACGCCCTGCCCGAACAGCAATCGCGCCATGCCGAAATCCAACACTTTGATCGAGGGCCTGCCGTCGGGCTGCCTTCGCACCACGATGTTCTCGGGCTTCAAATCACGGTGCACGATGCCCTGCGCGTGCGCGTGCGAGAGCGCGCCGCCGAGCTGCCTCGCGATCTCGATCGCCACGAGCGGCGGCAGCGGCCGCGTGTGCCCGTACACCGATCGCAGCGTCTCGCCTGGGACAAACTCCATCACCAGCGCGACGTCGCCCGACGGAAGCCGGCCAAACTCCCACGCGCGCACGATGTGCTCGTGCACGAGCGCCGTCATCACGCGGGCTTCACGGTCGAAGCGCGCGAGCACCTCTTGGTCCGCCGTGTACTCGCTGCGCAAGAGCTTGATCGCGACGCGCGAGCGATCCGTCAGCGATTCTCCGAGGTAAACCGCGCCGATCCCGCCCTCGCCCAGAAGGTCCACGAGGCGATAGCGGTTCGCGACCACCATTCCGATCTTCGAACGAACGTCTTCGGTCATCGAGCGCTCAGTTGTATCGCGAACGCTCGCCGAAGGTCAGCGCCGCTTGTGCCCGTGTCCATGTCCACGGCCGTGACCGCGGCCATGACGCTCTTCTTCTTCTTCGTCTTCGCGCTCTTCGGGCTCTTGTGGCGCGTTGGTCGCCGGCGGTTGCGAGCCGCCGAAGAGCGAGCGCACGCTGTCCGCGATCCCAGGCGAGGCCGCGTTGGCTCCGGCCGGTGAAGGCTCGGTCGGCGCGCTCTGCGTCGAGGGGGCAGAGGTCGGCTCGGCCGGGTTCTCTCCGCTCGATCCGCGAGCGAAGAACGCTACGCCGCCGGTGAGCAAGAGCGCTCCGAGCGCGATCCACACCAGCGCCCCGCGCGACGACCGTCGCTGCTCGATCGGCTGCGGCGCAACGCCGGTGATGCTCGTGCTGCTCGGGATCGCCGTCACCGCGCCCACGCCCACCGCGAGCGGAACGGTCGTCGCTCCCCACGCAGCGCCCGCCGACGAAGCCCGCTGCGGGATCGGCTGCGTCGCGCGCCCAGCGTCCGCCATGGTCGCGCCCGGCGAAGCGAGCGCGCCCCCCGCGACGGCCGCCGATGAGGGACGCGCGGCGAGCGTAGACTCGAGCGCGAGATAGCCCTCGGTGACCGATCCGAAGCGCTCTTCGGGCATCTTCGCGAGCAGTCGATCGAAGATCGCGTCCACCGAAGGATCGAGCGAAGGATTGCGCTCGGAAGCGCGAGGGATCGCCTCTCCAACGTGCTTGAAGACCAACGAGAGCGGCTCGTCCGCGGCGTACGGCGGCGCGCCCGTGAGCATCTCGAACGCGATCACACCGAACGAGTACTGATCGGCGCGCTCGTTGACGGACTGTCCGACGACCTGCTCGGGGGACATGTACGCGGGCGTTCCGAGCATGGTGCCCGCTTTGGTGAGCGCGGTCGCGCCGCCGCCGAGCGCCTGGGATTTTGCGCGCGCGATGCCAAAATCGATGAGCTTGACGACGTTGCCCTCGCGCGTGAGCACGACGTTGTCCGGCTTCAAATCCCGGTGGACGATCTGCTTGCCGTGCGCGCACGCGAGCGCGCTCGAGATCTGCGCGAGGATCGGCAGCGCGCGCGAGGGCGGAAGCGCCTTCTCTCTCGCGAGCAGCGACGCGAGCGACTCGCCGTCGATGAACTCCATCACGAGAAATCGCCCGCCGTCTTCGAGCGTCCCGACGTCGGTGCACTTCGCGATGTTCTTGTGATCCAGGTGCGCCGCGGCGCGCGCCTCGCGATCGAAGCGCGCCACCGCTTCGTTGTCGCTCGTTTGCAAGCGCAGGATCTTGAGCGCGTAGTGCTTCTTCAGCGTCGAGTGCTCGACGCGATACACCGCGCCCATCCCGCCTTCGCCGAGCTTCGAGAGCACGCGGTACCGCCCCGCGACGAGCGTGTCGATCATTGGATCATCGGCCATCGCAGTGAGCGACGAGCGTACCACGCCGACGATTCAGCGAGGCCTCTCGACGAGCGCGATCGACGGCGCTTCGCGAGGCCACCCCGAGGACACACGCTTCGCCAGCGCTATCCTCGGATCGCGCGGGTGTTGCAGGATACCCGGCGCGCATGTCGTCCGAAGAGAGCCCGCCGTTCGATCGAGCCGTCGAGGTCGCGTGGACCTTTCTCCGGCTCGGCTGCCTCTCGTTCGGCGGGCCCGTCGCGCACCTCGGCTATTTTCGTGCGGACATCGTCGAGCGACGACGGTGGCTCGACGACGCGCGGTTCGCCGACCTCGTCGCGCTCTCGCAGTTTCTCCCCGGCCCCGCGAGCAGCCAGCTCGTCTTCGCCCTCGGAAAGCACCGCGCAGGCTGGCCCGGCGCCGCCCTCGCCTCGCTCTGCTTCACCCTGCCGTCCGCGGCCCTCATGATCGCCTTCGCCTTCGGCGTCGCGCGCCTCTCCGACCTCTCGCACGCGCGGTGGCTGCACGGGCTCAAGCTCGCCGCGCTGCCCGTCGTCGCGCAAGCCGTGTGGTCGATGGGAGTCCGGCTCTGCGCCGATCGCGCGCGCGCCCTGATCGCCGCGCTCTCTGCCGCGACGCTGCTCGTTGTGCCGTCGTCCCTCACGCAGCTCGCGGTGATCTCTCTCGGAGCGCTCGCCGGTTGGCGCCTCTATCACCAGCCCACCCCGCAGCGGCGAGACGCGCACGATGAGCGCATCGAGCCCGTCGAGCGAAGGCGGGCCCTCACGGCGCTCGCGCTCTTCGTCGCGCTGCTCTTGGGTTTGCCGTTCGCCGCAGCAAAGACCGGCTCGCTGTGGCTCTCGGCGATCGACGGCTTCTACCGCTCGGGCGCGCTCGTGTTCGGCGGCGGGCACGTCGTGCTGCCGCTCTTGCGAGAGCTCGTCGTGGGACGCGGATGGCTCGACGACGCGCGGTTTCTCGCGGGGTACGGCGCGGCGCAGGCGATTCCGGGGCCGTTGTTCACGTTCGCGGGGTTCATCGGAGCGTCGATGGGCCCGAGCGCGCCGTCGATCACGGGCGGGCTGCTCGCGCTGCTCGCGATCTTCGCTCCTGCGTGGCTGCTCATCGCAGGGGCCCTGCCGTTCTGGCACGGCTTGCGCGCGAAGGCGTGGGCGCAGGCCGCGATCATGGGAGCGAACGCGAGCGTCGTCGGAGTGCTCCTGGCCGCGCTGTACAAGCCCGTGTTCACCGAGTCCGTGCGCTCACCGCGCGACGTCGCCGCGGCGATCCTCGCGTTCGTCCTGCTCGAGCGCGTTCGAACCCCGCCCTGGCTCGTCGTGCTCGCGATGGCCGCCGCGGGTCAGTGGCTCTTGTGAGCGGCGATTCCACAGCGCGCGGATCATCACGAACGCGCCGATGACGGGCCCCGCGCCCGCGCCGAGCCACGCGACGGGAAATCGCTCGGTCCCCGCGCCGATCACCGGCAGCGCGGCCGCGTACACCGCAAACGCCATCGAGAGCGACGAAGCTCCGCGAGGACCGAGCGCGACCGTCGAGGCCCACGCAACGAGCAGCGAAACAGCAGCGATCCACCACCACGGCCCCGCGCGCCACGCGAGTCGAACGATCTGCTCGACCTCGGGCACCGCGCCGAGCGGATCGCGTCGAAGCGCCGTCGCCGCTGCGAGCGCCATCACCGAGAGCGCCGTCGATCCGCGCGCGATCCGGGGGCCCGCGGCCCTCACAGAAAGGGCCGTGACCGCGAGCGCAAACGCGACGGACTGCGCGAGGTCGGGCTGCGCGAAGTGCACGCACTGCAACGGGAGGCAGAGCGCCGTCGTCGACCAGCGCCAGGACGGACGCGACCGATCGAAGACCGACGCGATCACGAACGGAGCGAGCGCCGACGAGACGTGCAACGAGATGGGCCCGAGCGAGAGCCAGCGATGGACCCCGTCGCGCCCCGCCGTGAGCAGCGTCGCGGCGACGAGGGCGGTCGCGATCCACGGGGAGATTCCCAAAGCGAACCACGACTCGACCTTCTTTTGCGCGTGTTGCTGGTGCGCGATCGCGAGCGCCGAGACGAGCGCGAGGCCGACCGCCACCGCGAGGCTGAGCAAGTACCGCGACGGGCGCGCGTGCCCACCGCTCGCAGCGGCGATCATCGCGCCGACGCACTGAAGCGCGATCGGAAGAGCGAGCATGGCGCCGAGCCACCGTCGTTCGCGAGGTTGCACCTTCGAGCGTGCGGTTATCGCACGATCACGCGCAGCGTTCGCGGTTGTCCATCGGGCCACGCTCCGCCGAGCACGCTCGTCTCGCCCCGTCGTACGAGCAGCGATTGCCGCGTGTGCCGAGAGGTTCGCTCGGCGCCACGAGAGCGCTCTTCGCGAAGGTCGATCTCGACGATCACTCGCTCGGGGTCGCGCGTCGGGCGAAGGAACAACGAGAGGTCGACGAGCGCTCCGCTCGCTCCGTTGAAGCGCAGGCTTCCGCGGGTGTTCGTGACCAGCGAGAGTCGCTGGCTCCACTCGGCGCGCTCTGCGTTCGCGCCGAAATAGACTCCGAGCTCGATCACGTACGACGCGTCCGCCGGCGGACTCGCTTCGCACGAAGGGGGTGCAGTGCGCGCGCTCTGCGCAGACGAGAGCGACGACATCGCGAGGATCGAGGCGCACACGAGGGACGAAAGAGTGTGGTTGATCATGGTGACCCGCCCCTGAGCAGCGCGCGTACCACCCGAGATCGCGCTGAATTCATCAGTGAATTTGCAGCGCAGATCACATCGAGCGCCCGCCGTCGTGCCGCGATCGACAACGGGCACACGAGCGGCGCGACATTGTGTCAACGAGAGAGAGAGAAGCGGCCCCCACCCGCGCTGCCGCGCGCGGTTCGCAGGCCCCCACCCGCGCTGCCGCGCAGCGAGCGAAGCGACGGAGCCCCCACCCGCGCTGCCGCGCGCCCCGCCCCCGCAGAGCGAGGGCGGCGGCTCTGCACTGGGAAAACAGCGCTGGAATTGCGTTCGTTGATCGCACGGAGACCTTGCTCTGCAAGGTCTCTTCGGTTCGCGAAGTTGCTCGCAACGCGGGCTACCACAGCGCGAACGCCCGGAGCAAACCGTGATCGGCGGAGCCGCTTCGCTCAGCGCGTGGTCGTGATCGCGTCGATCGAAGCCCTTGCAGAGCAAGGGTTCCCAGCGATCAACGAACGCAATTCCACCGCTGTTTTCCCAGTGCAGAGCCGCCGCCCTCGCTCTGCGGGGGCGGGGCGCGCGGCAGCGCGGGTGGGGGCTGCCAACCGCGCGCGCGCCAGCGCGGGTGGGGGCCTGCGAGCTGGCTGCGCCGCCGGCGCCGGCCCCTCTCTCACTCGCCCGAAGGCGGTCGGCTCAATCGCCGCGCGAGGCGCCCTGCGGCGTCGCTCACCGAGCGCTCGCTCAGCGCCGCTTCGCCCGCGTCGAGCCGCTCTCGCGCCACGATCACCTCGCCGAACCGCGCGCGCACGCCGCGCGTGATGGCCTCGACGACGTTGGCGCTCTCGCCCGTTCCGCCGCGCAGCAAGAGCGCCCCCAGCGCGTCGGGGCCGACGATGAAGGGCCTCGCGGTCCCGCGCAGCAGCTCGGAGACAAACGCCAGATTCTCAGGCTTGGACAGCGATCCCTCGGGCAGCGCAAACGCGACGAACTCGACGCTCGCGCGCGCCGTCGGCCGAGCCGGCGCCTCGCCCGCCAACGCAAGCGGCGCTGCGACGTCTTCGCCGCACCGCTCGAGCTGCTCGGCGAACGCCCGAGCGCTCGACGGTCGCTGCGACGGCTCGGTGCTCAACGCCTGCAACACCAGCGCGCTCAACCGCGGAGGCCACAGCTCGGCGCCGGTCGGAGGTCGAAGGGGGTCGGGAGGCGTCCCGCACACCTTGGCCATCGCCGAGCGCATCCCTTTGCCCTGATACGGAAGCGCCCCGGTCAAACACTCGTAGAGCGTGACGGCCGCCGCGTAGATGTCCGCTTGTGGCAGCGCGGCTTCGCCCGTCAACTGCTCGGGCGCCATGTAGTTCAGCGTCCCGAGCACCTCTCCTTCGACCGTCAGCGCGACGAAGCCATCATCGCGACCGTCCTTCGCGACGCCGAAATCGATCAACTTCGCGACCGGCCCCTCGTCGCCCTGCACGACCACGATGTTCGAAGGCTTCACGTCGCGATGAATCACCCCCGCGTCGTGCGCCGCGCTCAGTCCACGCAACAGTCCCGCCCCGATCGCAACGGCCTCGCGCCACGCGAGCCACCCCCCGCGCGACTCGAGCAGCGCTCGCAGCGTCGGGCCCTCGAGCAGCTCCATCACCACGAGCGCAGCTCCGTCCTCGGCGCGCCCAGCGTCGAGCACGCGAACCACGTTGGGATGCGAAATCCTCCCGAGGATCTGCGCCTCCTGCTCGAAGCGCGCGCGGTCGATCGCGTCGAGGTCGTGATGCTCGACCTTCAGCGCGACCGGCCGCTGCGTGCGCTGATCGCGCCCGCGAAACACCGATCCGTGCGCCCCCGACGAGAGCCTCCCGTCCACCACGTAGCGCCCGAGCAAGCGCTGTCCGACCGCGTACGACCGAGCGCGAACATCGCCGTCGCTCGCAGGCTCGACCTCGCGCTGTTCGTCGGTCAAAGACATGCGCTGCTCCGATGCCGCGACGACACGGGCGCGTCGCGTCGCGCTTCGAATCGAGACCCGTCGTGGGCTCGCACCAACCGTAGATTGCCCAAGCAGTCACCGCTTGAGAAGCAGCGACTCACCGTTCGGATTCGACCGATTCGCACGCGATCACCGATCGATCCGCGGCGAGCACAGCGGACAACTTCGGCCCGCGAATTCGCTCGTCGATCCGCGATCCCCAGAGCCGGTACGCGGGCAAGAACCGCTCGACGTACGCGCGCGCCTGCTCGTCGGTGAGCCCTCGCCCCTCGCGCGCTCGGCGCCGCTGCTCGGACTCGACGCGCCAATCGAGCACGAACTCCACGCGCGCTCCCCGCAGCAAGACCCACCGATCGACGCGCGCGCGCCAACCGTCGTACGCCCCGAGGCGCTCGTTGCACGCGGCGAGCGCCGGATCATCGAGGATGAGCGCTGGTTGCACCGGAGCAAACGCCAGCATCCAGCCCTCGAAGAGCACCACGTCGAGCGGCCCTTCGACCGCGGGCCAACGCTCGATCGGCGCGCGATCACCGGCGCCGTCGAACGCCCCTTTGTCGTAGCTCGGAACGCGCATCGACTCGCGCGCCCCGGCGCGGGTGAGCGCGTCGAGCACGCGCTCGCCGAGGGCGACGTCGTGCGTGCCCGGGTAGCCGCGCGCTTCGAGGTAGCGATTGTCTGGATTTTCTCTGGCCAATCGACGCTGCTCGTCGTGCGTGAGGTACACATCGTCGATCGAGAGCGTCGCCGCTCGAAGCCCGCGCGCGGCGAGCATCGCGACGAGGCGCTCGCAAAGAGTGCTCTTTCCTGCGCCTTGCGGGGCGCACACTCCCACGCACAACGCGCGCCCCTCGCGCGCTCGATGGCCTCGCGCGGCGCCCTCGATCCACGAGCAAACCATCGCCTCGAACGCGGCTCGATCGATCACAGCGTCCTCCGCGGCGCGCGCGTGAAGAGCCACACGAGGGCGCCCGGCAGCACGAGCAGACCGATCACGAGGCACACCTTCGCGTCGCTGCTCCGCTCGCGCGCGTAGCCGATGAGCGGGTTGGCCAGCACGTACGCGACGGACTGCGAGGCCGCGGTGATCCCGCTCGCGGTCGAGACTTTGCGCGGCGAAACCCTGGACAACATGTCCTCGGTGAGCAACGCGAACATCGCTCCTCCGCCGGCGATCGCCACGCTCGTGGCGAGCACAAAGGACCAGGGATCACGGCATCGCCCGATGAGGACTCCCCCGGTCACGGCCATGCTCGCGGCGATCGCGAACAACAGCTTGGGCGAGCTCTGGACCACGCCGCGCCGGTGCCTGCGCGACGAGAGGGCGCCGAACGCGATGGACGCGAGGTCGAAGATCACCGGCGGAATCCACAGGAATCTTCCTACCGAGAGCGGCGCGACCCCGGCGTTGGCGACGAGCAGCTTCGATGACCAGAGAAAGCACAGCGCCATCAACGGCGAGGTGAAGAGCACCGCGACGACCGCCCTCCACACCGCCGAGTGACGCAGCAACGGGACGCCCTCGTTCGGGTCTCGCTCGACCTCGGCCCCGTCGCGATAGTGCGCGCCCTCTTTCAACGCCGGCGCAGGCTCGTCGCGCTTGCTCACGTCGAGCACCGCGCGAGCGCGCGAGGTCACCGCGAGCCACAAAGGAATCCACAAGAGCCCCACGAGCGCGACGCCCACGAACGACGATCGCCAGCCGAACTCTCGCGCGAGGCCCGTCGCCAACGGAGGCGCGATCGCCGCGCCGAGCGAGCTGCCGATAAACAGCACGCCGAACCCCGTCGCGCGCTCGCGAGCGAGCAACACTCGATGCACCGACTGCGCGGCGCCCGGAAACGACGGAGACTCCGCGAGCCCGAGCCCCAATCGCAAGACGAACAGCGCGGCGAGCGAGAAGGCCATCGAGTGCGCTCCGGCGATCACGCTCCACACGAGCACGGCGAGCACCA
Organism: Polyangiales bacterium; assembly: GCA_046351515.1. Classification (GTDB taxonomy): domain Bacteria; phylum Myxococcota_A; class Polyangia; order Polyangiales. The sequence goes on along the minus strand of JAXLYJ010000004.1, from coordinate 180,573 downwards.
GGCCGCGACGCGCGCCGACGCGATCGAGGACGATCCCCGAGAGTGGCGTGCCCACGAGGTACGCCAACGAAAACGCGGACTGCAGCACGCCGTACTCGCGCTCGCGGATCGAGAGCGCCGAGCACACGATCGGCGCGATCGCCGCGAGCGCCTGTCGATCCACATAGCTCACCGCCATCGTGAGCGTCGCGACGATGGCGATGGACCAGCGCGCCCCTCGCGATAGCGCTTGCTCTTGCTGCTCGGCGACGCTCGCTCGCTCTGTCACAGAGAAGAGCATCGGCGATGGCCGCGGGGTTTGACCAGAGCCCGCGCGAAAAACTACCGTCCGCGTCGATGCAGATGTTGTCCGAAGTGCTCCTGACCTTCGCGCGCGAGCTCAAGCGCACGCTGCGCAGCGCGAAAGGGATCGGCGGGCTGGTGCTCTTTCTTCTGGGCGGCGCGGGCGTGGCGATCACGCTGTTCTCGGCGCTCGACCGCGCGCACTACTGGGACGCCAACGGAGAGGCGCGCGCCGCCGTCCGCCGCCCCGTGCTCGAGGCGATGTACGAAGGCGTCACGGGCAAGGACGCGATCGTCGAGTACCTGATCAAGGCGCCCGAGCCCATCCTGGCCTTCTATCAATTGGCAGCGTTTTTTCTGGCGATGCTCACGCTCGTGTGGGGCTTCGACGCGATCGCGGGCGACGTGCAGTACCGCACGATTCGCTACGTGACGCTGCGCGCGCACAGGCCCTCGCTCGTGCTCGGTCGATGGCTCGCGCTCTGGGTCTCGGGGCTCGCCGTCACGCTGGTGGTGTCCTTGATTTTGTGGGCCGGGCTCGCGATCAAAGGGATCTTTCCGACGGCGGACGTCGTTCACTATGGGATGCGGACGTGGATCGCGACGGGGACGCTGGGCGCCTGGTACGCGGCGCTCACGATCTTCGCGAGCACGCTCTATCGCACGCCGGTCGTCGCGCTGATCACCGCCAACGGAATCGTGACGCTGCTGTTCTTCTTGCGACACTTGTCCGGCGCGAGCTGGGCGCCCGAGTGGCTCAAGGCGACGCACGACGCGTTTCCGGGCTCGTGGGACGACCGACTGCTGGGGCCCAATTTCGCGCACTGGGGAGCGGGCACCGGCGTCTGCTTGCTGTGGACCGCGGTCGCGCTCGTCGCTGCGTCGGCGGTGCTCTCGAAGAGGGATGTGTGAGATGGCGAACGCGATCGAACTGCAAAACGTCGTGAAGGCCTTCGGCGAAAAGCGCGCGGTCAACGGCGTGTCGTTCTCGATCCCCGAGGGCGCGGTGTTCGGGCTCATCGGCCCGAACGGAGCGGGAAAAACCACGACGTTCTCCATGCTCGCCGGCTACCTCGAGCCCACCGAAGGCACGGCCACCGTGCTCGGCGCCTCGCCCACCGACGTCGCCACGCTCAAAGGAAAGCTCGGCGTTCTCCCGCAAGACGCGCTGCTGCCCGCCAACGAGCCCGTGGGCTCGTTTCTCGTGTACCTCGCTCGCATGCAGGGCATCTCGAGCGCCCAAGCCGAGCCCGCCGTGCGCAAAGCGCTCGAGACCGTCGGCGGACTCGAGTGGTGGAAGACCTCGTGCAAGTCCCTCTCGCACGGCATGGCCAAGCGCGTCGGCATCGCGCAAGCGCTGCTCGGCGAGCCCCGCGTGGTCTTGCTCGACGAGCCCACCGCAGGGCTCGATCCCAAGGTCGCGTGGGGCGTTCGACAGGTGATCAAGTCCCTCACGGGCAAGTGCACCGTCGTCGTTTCGTCGCACAATTTGCAGGAGCTCGAAGAGGTCTGCGACAGCGCCGCCATCCTCGATCACGGCAAGCTCGTCGCGCACGGAACCATGGCCGAGCTCACCGCCAACAACCGCGAGTTCACCGTCGAGTTCGCGCCCATCGCCGGCGAGCTGCCCATGCGCGGCCAGGGCGTCGGCCCGATCAACGAGGTCGTTCGGGCGATCCCCGGCGTGACCGGCGTGCAGTTCGACGGCGCGCTCGGCCGCCTCGTCGTCTCGCACGACACCTCGCGCGACCCGGACGAAATCGTGGCGTTCACCCTGCGCGCGCTGCTCGACAACGGCGTGCGCGTGCGCGGCCTCGCCCGCGGTCGCTCGCTCGAACAGCGCGTCATGGAGCTCACCTGAGCGCTCGCCGCCGCGCGCTCATCCTCTCGCTCGCGCTCGCGCTGCGCTTGTTCGTCGCGCTCGCCCGCACCGATCGTCACTGGCACGACGAGCACTATCAAACGCTCGAGCCCGCGTACTTCATCGTGCACGGGCACGGCGTGCTCACGTGGGAGTGGCTCCACGGGTTTCGCTCGTGGCTCTTGCCCCTCGCGCACGTCCCGCTCGTCGCGATCGCCGCGCTCTTCGGCGCCAACGGAGGCCTCGCCGTCACGCTCTTCGTTCGCGCGGTCTACGCCGTCGCAGACCTCGTCGTGCTCGCGCGCTTCGCCGAGTTCGCCATCGCGCGCCGCCCCTTCGACGACGAGCGACGCCGCGCGCGGGCCCACGCGCTCGCGCTCTCGGCGCTGCTGCTGCTGCCCACCATCACCCTGTGGAGCGCGAGCTCGCTGCAGGACCACCTGGCGTCGCTGCTGTTCTACGGGGCGATTCCCACGGTGTTTCGCGCGATCGAGAGCGATCGACCGTCGCGCTGGGCCCTGGCCGGCGCCCTGCTCGCGCTGCCCGTCACGATCAAGCTCCAGTGCGCGCCGCTCTCGCTCGGCGCCATGATCACCGCCGTCTTCGCGCGCTCGACCGCGCGCCGCGCCCCGCTGGCGACGGCGCTCGCGCTCGGATCGCTCTCGGTCGCGCTCGTCTCGGCGCTGGTCGACCAATGGACCATCGGCTCGTTCGCCGCGAGCACGATTCGCCAGCTCGCGTACGGCGAGCCGCTCTCGCGCACCTACGGGACCGCGCCCCCCTGGCGCTACCTCACCGCCCTGCCCGAGCTCATCGGTTACGACGGGCTCGCGCTCGTCCTCGCGCTCGCGGCGCTCTCGCTCTCGCGCGCCAGGCCCGGCCCCCGCGCGCTCGACCCGGTCTCGCTCGTCGCCCCCGGCGCGCTCGCCCTGCTCGTCGCGCTCAGCGCGATCCCTCACAAAGAGCCGCGATTTGCGCTGCCGATCGTCCCGGTCTTGATCGTCTCGCTCTTCAACCGCCGCTCGATCGCGAGGCTCGACGCCCTGCCCTCGCGCCTCGCGGCGCCCGCGCTCGTCGCCGTCGCGCTCTGGTCTCTCTCGACGGTCACCACGCAGCGCATCGAGCTCAGCGACTCGGACGTCAGCCAGCTCGAAGAGCGCGTTCGTCGCGCGCGCCCCAGCGCAGATCGCCCCGTCTCGCTCTGCCTGTTCGGTCCCCACGGGTCGCAGCTGCGCGGAGCGCTCGGCGTCGGCGGCCCCGTTCGCTACCTCGACGCGCTCGCCTTCGATCGCCCCGAGACCGCCCTTCGCCAGTGCGATTTCGCCCTCGTTCGCCGCGCTCGTTCGGCGCCGTTCGAGGCCGCGCGCCGCGCGGACCCACGCCGCTGGAGCGTCGATGGCCCCAAGCAAAACCAGTGCACGCTCTACAGGGCGTCTGCGAACCGATGACCCCCGCGCTCGCGATTCCTCGAAACCTCGCCCCGCTTCGGCGATGCGCTCTCGTGCCGCCCGTCTTGCGGACCGGCGGCTCTAGTCACTCGCCCCCGCGTCCTCGCACGGAATGTTGATCCTCGGCCCCTCGCGATCGCACACGTAGTTGACGCACGCGACGATGGGCCCGCACGCGCCCGGCGGATTGCAGTCCTCGCTGAGCAAGCACTCGCCCGTGCTCGCGTCGTTTGCGGGGTAGCCGCCATCGGTGCACGCCTTCACGATCGGAGTGGCCGCGCACACGTTGACCACGCACTCGTACACGACGCCGCACGCGCGGCCTTCGTTGCAGTCCGCGGTGCGATTGCACGACGTCCCTCCGTCGCGGCCGGGCATCGAGCCCGGCGGACAGCCGAAGAGTGAAGCGGCAACGAGCAGAAGCGCCACAGAGCGCAGGGTCGAACGCATCGGTCTAGACCTCCACTATAGCGCCGAGATCCACCAATTCAGCCCGAGTCTTCTGCGTCGCTCTCGCTCGCGTCGACGCTGGCGCCACCGTCGTTCGCCGCGTCGGCCGTCGCGGCCTCTGCGCTGTCACCGCTCGCGTCGCTCGTCGCGTCGCTCACCGAAGCGTCCGCCGCGTCCGCCGCGCCGTCGAACGGATGCGCGTCGCTCGTCGATGCGTCCGCGGGAACGCTGCCGCCGCAGTTCACCAGGCGACCGCCGTTGAACACCGACGACGGAGCCGATCCGTCGTTGGCTCGCGCAGCCGCGTCGCACGCTTGCTCGTCGGTCAACGCCGTCGACGAATCCTCGGACGGCATCATCGCGCTGTCCGCCGCGCCCGCGCCCGCGTCGCGCGTGCTCACGCCGCCATCCGCCGTCGCCAGCGGCGGAATCACCGGCGGACGCCAGAGACAGCTCCCCAGCAGCGCCAGGGCGCTCACCAACGCGAGACGACGAAGAAGCGACTTCACGACTCACCGTGGTTTCGCACACTTCGTGCCAAACGCCAAAACGCACGCGCTCGCAGCACTCACAACGCGCGCGCCCGCCAGCACAGACGAAGTACACTCGAGCTCGGCACACCGAGGCACAGTGATTTGTCATCCTATCAAAATCATGCGATTCGCAGTGAACTCTGCGAAGACAGCGCTCGCTGTCCTCTCGTGAGCCGAGCCGCGCAGTGATCGACGCGAATCTATTTCCCGAAGCCGCAGCCTACGTCAGTCGACTCCGTGACGGACTCGACTCGCACCCGCATTGCCAGGTGAAAGGCTCGGTGGTGCGAGAAGTAGCGACCGCCTTCGACGCTGCGCTAACGGCGCAGCTTCCGCCCACGCTGCGCTCGATCATCGAGAGCCCTCCGCCCGTGAGCACGTGGATCGCCGAGGTCCCGTTCAACGCGCTCGTGCTCGTGCAGTACGACCACACGATCCGCCGCACGGGAAGAAAGACCGCGATGCACGAGGTCGCGTTCGAAGCCTCGAAGGCACTGCTCTCGACGCCGCTCTACAAGATTCTCTTCCTCGTCGTCTCGCCCGAGCGCCTCGTCAGCGGCGTGGACAAGCGATGGGCCGCCCTGCGTCGCGGGACGTTCATCGAGGTCGTCGACCACAGCCGCGAGCACGCTCAACTGCGCGTGCACTACCCCGCGAATCACTACACCGAGACGCTGCTCTCGATCCGCGCGCAGAGCATCCGCGCCGCGCTCGTGTGCGCAGGAGCGAAGGACGCGACCGTCTCCGTCGAGTCTCGCGAGCAAGAGAGCTCTGACTTCATCTGCCGCTGGAAGTAACGGGCACGGCCAAGCACCTCCGCGCGCCGCCGCGCGGGCTCTCACTCGTCGAGCAGCCCGTACTCTTTGAGCCTTCGGTACAGCGTGCGGCGGGGCATCGAGAGCACGGTGGCGGCCTTCACTTTGTTCCAGTTGCAGGACTCGAGCGCGTCGACGATGCGCTGACGCTCTGCGGCCTTGCGAAGGGCCATCGGTGAGGCGGGAGCTGGCGCGACGCTCGCGCGCTCGACGCTCTCGTCGAGCGGGAGCGCCTCGGGCTCGATCACATCTCCGTCCACCAGCACCGCCGCGCTCTCGAGCACGTGACGCAGCTGTCGAACGTTGCCCGGCCACGGCGCGCGCAGCAGCTTCGCCAGCGCCTCGCGCGAGAGCTTCTTGCGAGGCATCCCGTTGTCCTCCGCGAATCGCGCGAGAAAATGACTCGCCAGCGCCGGGATCTCGTCCGCCCGCTGCCGCAGCGACGGGAGCCGAATCGTCACCACGCTCAACCGATAGTACAGGTCTTCGCGAAACCCTCCCTGCGCGACCAGGTCCTTCAGCACCTTGTTCGACGAGGCGATCACCCGCACGTCCACGGACTCTTCGAGCTCGGCGCCGACGGGACGGATCTTTCGGTCCTGCAGCACGCGCAGCAGTTCGACCTGCATTTTCAGCGGCATTTCGCTGACGTCATCGAGCACCAGCGTCCCGCCGTGCGCCGTCGCGATGAGCCCCTTTCGATCGCGATCCGCCCCCGTGAAGGCGCCCTTCACGTGGCCGAACAGCTCGCTCTCCATCAGCGTCTCGGGGATCGCTCCGCAGTGCACCACGACGAACGGCCCGCGCGCCCGCGCCCCCGAGAAGTGCAGCGCGCGCGCGATCATCTCTTTGCCCGTTCCGCTCTCGCCCTCGATCACGACGGGGACGTCCGCGTCGCGAACGCGCTCGACCACCGCGAGCACCTTTCGCATGGCCTCGCCCGAGGCGATCATGCCCTGCGGCGCAAAGCGCGTTCGCAGCGCTTCTTCTGCGCGCGCGAGCGATCGGCGAGTGTCCTCGAGCTCGACCGTGCGCACAGCCAAGAGCGACTCGATCTCGCGCCGCGCGGACTCGAGCTCGCGCGTTCGCTGCTGCAGCTCTTCGATGAGCCCGGCGCGCTCGACGGCGACGCCCGCTTGCTCGGCAAACGCGCGGAGGATCGTGACGTCGATCGCTCCCCACTGCGCGCGTCGAAGGCGATTCTCGACGTACAGAACCCCGAGCGTCCGCCCCCGCGCGCGGATCGGAACCGCGGCCACCGCCCCGATCGCTCGATCGTGAACGCTCTGAAAATCCGAGAACCGCCGGTCCCCGCGCGCGTCGTGCGTCGCGAGCACCTCTCCGTCGATCAACGCGCTCTCGGCGATCGAGCGCGAGAAGCCCTCTTCGCCCTCCGTCGACGGCCCGAGCTGCGCGCGCAACACGAGCGCGCCCGCCGCGTCGCGCAAGAGCACCACCGAGCGCTCTGCGTTGGTCAGCTCGGCCGCGGCGCGCGCGGTCTGCTCGAGCGCCCCGTCGAGCGTGCGCTCTTCGTTGACCCGCCGCGAGAGATCCACCAGCAAAACGAGCCGCCGATCCTGCGCGCCCACCGTCGCGCCGTGGCCCGTGAGCCCCATCGTGATCGCCGACATCGTGAGCCCCGACTCGCCCACGCCCACGCCCGCGCCCAACGCGTCGCTCTGCCCAAACGCCCGCAGCGCCACCCGCGAAGGAACGCTCCAAAACGCGCTCCGCAAGTCCGGCGGCAGGATCGACGCGACCGACTCGAGCACCTCGATCGCCCGCTCGCGATCGCGCTTGGCGTGCAGCTCTGCGCCCGTCGATCGATGCAGCTCCGCCCGCGCCGCGAGCGCCGCCGCGCGCAGCTCCCACTGCCCCGAGCGCTCGGCGAGCTCGGTCGCTTCGCTCAGCGCTTTGACCGCCCCGCGCGTGTCCCCGCGCACCGCGCTCACGCGCCCTTGCAGATAGCGCAGCCGACAGGCAAACGGCCCCTCGATCGTCGCGCTGCTCGGGCTCTGCGCGCGATCGATCGACTCGACCGCGCGATCGAGGTCCCCGGTCTGTCCCCGATCGAGCAGCGTCTCGGCCGCGTCGAGCGAGGCGTCCGCCGCGGACTCTTCGTCGCCCATCGCGTGAAACTCCGCGATCGCCTCGCTCGTCACCGAGAGCGCGTCGTCGAACATTCCCACGCGCGCCTTGGCCACGCCGAGCCCTTGCAGCGCGTGCGCGACCAGCATCCGAAGCCCGCTCGATCGCGCCTCGTCCAGCGCTTGCTCGAGCATCGTGAGCGCGCGCTCGTACGAGCCGAGCTTGAGCATGTGACTCGCGAGGTGCAGCTGCGCGCCGAGCAGGACGCGCACCGCGCCCGCGCGACGACCGAGCTTCTCGGCCGCGGCGAGGTGCTCGAGCGCGAGCCCCAGGTCTCCCATGAGCTCGAGCAGCGACCCGAGGTTGAGCCGCGCCGAGGCCATCTGCGCGACGTCTCCGCCCTCTCTCGCGCGCTCGAGCGCGCGCTCGTACATGGCCTTGGCCCCCGCTGAATCTCCAGCGCGATCCTTCGCGATCGCCATGTACGCGAGCGTCGATGCCTCTTGTCGCGCGTTGTGCTGCTCGCTCCACAGCGCGAGCGCCCCTTCGAGCAGCGGCGTGGCCTTCGCCGGGTCGCCCATGTACACGACCGAGACGCCCGCGAGCGACTGGAGCCTCGCCCTGAGCGCAGGATCCCTCGCGACCGTCAGCGCCTCTTCGCAGCGCGCGAGGCACCGTCCGTAGTCCCCTTCGGCGAAGTCCACCCGCGCCAGCTCGTGCAGCGAGCGCGCCTTCGCTTGCTCGTCCTTCGAGCGCTCGATCGCCGTCTCGGCCTCGCGCCGCGCGTCCGCGAGTCGACCGCTCTGCGAGAGCGAGTGAACGAGCACCCACCGAGCGCTCTGCGAGAGCTCGTCGTCGCCGCGCTCGCACACGAACGTCGCCGCTTCGATCGCGGCGTGGTTCTCTCCGGCCTCCGAGAAGAGCTGCGACTCGCGCAGCACGTCGCTCGGCGCGACCACCGTCGGCGCTTGCTCGCGCAGCGCTTTGAGCAACGAGGCCGCGGCGAGCGGGAGCTTGGCGTCCGCGAGCGAGGCGGCGCCCGTGCGCGCAAACGGCAGGGATTTCTCTGCTCGTCCCGCGCGCATCCACGCCCACGCCACCTGCGACGGCTCGGCCTCGATCGCCTCGAGCGCGGACGCGGCGCGCTCGTACAGGGCCCGCCGCTGCGCTTCATCGAGCCCTTCGAGCGCCGCCTGCGCGAGGGACGGGTTGCTCGGGGCCAGCGTTTGATTGGCGCGCAGCGTGAGGGCGCCGAGCGAGCGGGCGCTCTCGATGTCCACGTCGCTCACGCCGAGCCGGCGGAGCAGCGATGGATCACAGGAGATTCCCAGCGCAAACGAGGCGCTCACCGCGCGCCTCGCCCCTTCAGGAAGCGCCTCGGCCCGCCGTCGCGCCACGTCCTGCGCCCTCGGCGGAATCTCGATGCGAGCCACATCCGCCGCGGTCACCGCGCCCGCCTCGGCGAGGGCGCGGAGCATCTCGCTCACCGCGAGCGGCGAAGCGCCGGTGCGCGCGCGAACGGCCGCGACGACGCCAGGCTCGGTCGCCCCGAGAATTTGCTCGCAGAGCGCGCCGACCGCCGCCTCGTCGAGCGGCCCGAGCTCGACCACCGACTGCGGCGAGAGCGCCGCCACCGAGGCGTGCGCGGCGCTCGAGGCGACCAAGAGCAGCGGCTCGTTGGCGTCGAACGCGTACGCGACCGAGCGCAGCAGCTCACTTACCGATCGGTCAGCTCGGTCGAGGTCGTCGGCGATCACGAGGACGGGGGCGTTCTTGAGCGCCTTGCGAAGGAGCGAGGCGATGGCGTCGGAGCTCGGTTCATCCAGCGTTTCTCCAGACAGAACCTCGGCCCCCACGCGCAGCCTCGCCGCGGGCGACGCGCCCGGCTCGCCCTGCACGTGCAGCACCTGCACGCCGCGCAGCTGCGCGCGCCACGTGAGCTCACGCAACAGCGTGGTGCGTCCGCTGCCCTCTTCGCCTTCGATCGCGACGACGCCGGGGCCGCCTTCGCGACGAAGCAGCCGTCGCCCCACGTGATCGAGCAGCTGCCCGAGCTCGCTCTCTCGCCCCTCTGGGCGAAGCACCACGCGCGAGGGCGTCGTCAGCGGCTTGGGCCCATCGGGAACCACTCGAAACAGCGCCGCGAGAAAGTCGTCCGCCGTGCGAAACCGCTTGTCCGGATCGAGCGCCGCGCCCGCGCGGGCCACCTCGAAGAGCGCCGCGAGGCGCGGGTCCTTCGCCACATCGTCGGGCATCGCGGCCTCGACCGTCTCGACGCCGAGCACCGAGAGCAGCGAGAGCGAGAGCGCGTACAGATCCGCGCGCGGATCGGGCGGAAGCGAGTCCCCTGCGAACAAGCGCTCGCGTCGCTCGGGCGGCATGAACGCGAGCGTCCCGCCGCGCACGCGATCCGCCGCGCCGAGCGCGCCATGCGCCAGCCCGAAGTCGATCAGCACGACCGGCGATCGGCCCTGCGATTTCGGGACGACCAGGTTCGCGGGCTTCAGGTCTCCGTGGACGACGCCGAGCCTGTGCATGTGGCGCAGCGCTTCGGCCGCGGCCGCGAACAGCTCGACGAGCCGCTCGGGCGTCGGTCGCTCACCGTCGAGCGCCTTGTCGAGCGGCGCGCCGTCGACGAACTCGCGCGTAAAAAACGGCCCTCCCGGGTCCTCTGCGTCGGGCTCGGCCAGACCGAAGTCGAACACCCTCGCGACCGCCGGAAGGTCGAGCTGCGCCAGCACCTGAAACTCGTTGACGAGCCACTGTGCCACTCCGACTTGCGCGTGTGCGTGCAGCCGCTTGAGCACCATCGGCGCGTCGTCGGCGAGCCGATCGCGCACGAGAAACACGCCTCCGCCGCCGCCTTCTCCAACGCGACGATCGATCCGGTACCGGTCGGCCAGCTTCATGTTCGGCCGCGAGGATAGACGAAAGTGCGCCGCCGCTTGTGTCGGATTGTGACAACCGCACGATCACTGCCCGCCGTCGACCGCCGCGTCCCCCGTCGCCGCGTCGCTGGGCCCGGTCCTCGGAGGAAATCCCCCTTCGTTGCAGAAGTTCTCTGGCGCGCGTCCGGTGGTCCCGAGCACGAAGGTCTCGAGCGAGCTCGGGTCGACACAGCTGGCTCGATACGTCACGCCCCACGCCGCGCCCGCGATGGTCACCGACGGATCGAGCAACGGATCGGGCGTCACGATGATCCTTCGTCGCTGGCCGATCTCCAAGCACATGGGCTCCGGCGGAAGCCGCGCGACGAACGCGGCGAGCTCGTCGTGAAGCGCGGGGCACTCGGCGCGGTTGGCGCAGCGGTAGCTCAGGACAACGCCGCCGTGCTCGAGCGCGTGCACGAGGTATCCGCGCGGGATCGGCTCGCTGTACACGCCCCACCGCGCCCAATCAGGAAAGTGCGGTCCGCTCGAGGGCGGATTGGAGTTGTACGTGATCGCCGTCGACGGATCGACGTGCGGCGAGGCGAGCAGCTCGTGCGCTTCGATGGCCGCGCCGCACGCAGCGTCGATCAACACAGGAACGCTCGCGTCCGCCCTCGTCCGCGGCGCGCCGCACGCGCCGAGCGCGAGGCACAGCAGCGAGCTCGACGCTCGCAACAACGCTCGACGATCAATCATCGATCCAGGTCCTCTCGCACGATCGCGTAGTTGTGCACATCGACGAATCTCCCGTTCTTGAACGCTTGTTTCTTCGAGACGCCCTCGTGGCGATAGCCGCACTTCTCGAGCACCCGCATGCTCGCGGCGTTGCCTTCGAACACGCCCGCGAAGAGCCTCGCCATGCGATGCCGCTCGAACCCGAGGCGCGTGAGCGCCGCGAGCGCGCTCGACGCGATCCCTTTGCCCCAGTGCGCGCGTCCGAGCCAATAGCCCACCTCGGCGCTGAAGCGATACACGTCGTCGCCGAAGACGAAGCCCGCGCCACCAACAACCGCGCCGCCCACGTCGATCGCGAAGTTGCTCACGGGCAGCAGCCCTTCGTTGAACGCCACCCACGAGCGCGCGTCCTCCATCGTGTACGGGTGCGGAAACCGATCTCGCAGGTAGCGCGCCACGGATTCGTCGTTCGCCGCGGCGACCAGCGAGCGCTCGTCTCCCGCTCGAAACGGCCTCAGCTTCGCACCGGACACAAGCTCGATCTCTGCACCGTCCGCGCTCTCGTGCATCGCGATCGCTGTTTGTAGCGCGGCCGCGGGCTCACATACACTCTGCGTTCGAATGGCGATCCGCGGCGCGATCGTGTGCGTGTGCGCAGGGACGTTGTGCCTGTCCGTCCCGACGCTGCGGTGGACGCCCGGCGCGAGCGCTCCTGTGGCCAGCAGGCTCTCGCGCGCCGCCGCGCGGCAGAGGCTCGCGCGCGAGGTGCAGCTGCTCGGACCGACGGCGGCGCGAGGGCAGCGGGCGCCGGCGCCGACGATCGTTCCGCGGCTTCTGCCGAGGATCGAAGAGCGCATGCAACAAGCGGCGGAGTACTCGTTTCGGCACTACGGCGAGCGCGAGTGGAGGCTCGATCCGCAGATGATCGTCCTGCACTACACCTGCGGCCCGAGCTTCAGCTCTGCGTGGCACACCTTCGCCAACAACCGCCCTCGTCGCGGCGAGCTCCCCGGCCTCTGCGCGCACTACGTCGTCGACCAGGACGGAACGATCTACGGCCTCGTCCCCCCGTCCATTCGCTGCCGCCACGCCAACGGCGTCAACCACGTCTCCATCGGCATCGAGTTCGTCCAGCGCTGCCTCCCCGAAGGAGCCTCCGCGGTCGAGTCCGCCATGCTCAACCGCGGCCCGCAAATCGAAGCGGCCCTCGCGCTCGTGCGCCACCTTCGCCAGCGATTTCACATCCGCGACGAAGACATCATCGGTCACGCGATGGCCAATCGACACCCGCTCTACCGTGATCTTCTCGGCCGCACCAACGATCACGGCGACTGGCGCGAGCGCGCCGTGCGCGAGTTTCGTCGTCGGCTCTGACCATCGCTCTCGCCCGCGCTGACCACCGCACTCGCCACTCTCGCGCCCGCACCGGCTACACAAGTTGCCTGCGTTTCGCCTGCATTTCTCCGGGAACATTCGCGCTTCACTCGCGTACGCTGTCCCGACGCTGAGCCCGCTTCGCCGCGCTTCAAACTTCGAGCGCAGCGACCGCGGAGCGAGCGAGAATCGAGCGAGGCCCGTGACCGAGACCGCACCAAACACCGAAGCTCCCCACCGCCCCGCGCGCGCTCGCGCCACCACCAAGCGCTGGTCCGTCGCCGCGCTCTGCGCGCTCTCGCTCTCGTCCGCGAGCTGCGCCGAGATCCTCAATCAACTGCGCAGCGGCCAGGGCAACGGCCTGCCCGTGCGCGCGCCCGATCCGCCCCGCGTCACCGTTCAGCAAGTGCGCCTCACCCGCGCCCCGCGCAACGAGCACATCGCGATGTACTTCTGCGCGCGCGTCGCGCCGCCGCCGCTCTGCCAGATCTTCGGCCCGCTCCCCACGCGCGAAGACCTGCAGTTTCAGTTCACCACGGACCTCGACTTCGAAAATCCCAACCAGATCCCGCTGCCGCTCGTCGAGATCCTCGCGGCGTTCACGATCTTTCCGCAGGCGACGGGCGAGCAAAACCTCGGCGCCGTGTGCTTGAACCTCTGCGAAGACCCCAACTCGTGCCCGCCCGCCGAGGGCGCGTGCCGCTCGGATCAGCGCGACATTCGCACGCTCAACGACTTCGCCGGCGCCGCGGTGAACTTCCTCGTCGGCGTCGCCACGGGCCAGCAGCGCTTCGAGAACCTCCGCATTCGTACGCTCGCCCCCGGCGCGCACACGCGCTCGCAAGTGCACTTGCAGCTCGACCCCGACGCGGTGCTGCGCGTGATCGAGCACGTCGCCAACAACTCCGTCGCGCAAGTGCAGCGCGGACAACAAGTGCGCTTCGACATCCCCTATCGCTTCGAAGGCACCGTGTGGCTCCGCGTCGAAAACTTCGGCCGCTTCGCCGCGAGCGTCCCGCCCTTCACGGGAACCTGGCAGCTCGAGTCCCTCGCCAACAACGGGCAGCAGCAACCGCAGCAGGGCTTTCCCCGGCTGTTTTGAGCGCGCGCACCAGGCCGCTGCATCGCGCGCGAATCCTGCGCCACGCGCGTAATCCTCTACGCGCCCGCGCACGCGTTCGCCCGCTGGAAATGCAGCGAAACATCGTTTATCTCCCTCGGCACTCATGAGCACGAACCTCGCTCCGCTGGTGCTGACCGACCCGCAAGAAGCGCCCACCTACGGCGACGGACCGATCTCGCGCTGGTGCAAAGCGCACCTGCACGACCCGCGCGACGAAGTCTTCGTTCGACTCTCGCTCCGCATGACGCTGATCATGGGCTCGATGATGGTCGCGCTCTTCGCGATCCTTCACGCGCCCGTGCCCGCGTGGGCGCAGCTCGCCTTCGCCCTCGTCTACTTCGCCGTGTGGGGCTGGTTCATCCCGCCGGTGATCCTGATGCTGCACTGCACGATGCACCGGCCCTTCGTGAAGGACCCGAAGTTCTTGAACCGCGTGCAGCCGTACGCGATGTCCTTCTTCTTCGGGATGCCCACGGGCTACGCAGAACACCACCTCGGCATGCACCACGTCGAGGACAACATGGGCGAGGACCTCTCGGGCACGTACAACTACCGCCGCGACTCGTTTCTGAGCTTCGTGACGTACTGGGCGCGCTTCTTCTTTCTCATCGCCATCGAGCTTCCCGCGTACTTGAACCGCCACGGTCGAACCACGCTCGCCAAGCGCGCGTTCTGGGGCGAAGTGCTTCACCAGGCGTGGGTCATCTCGATGCTCTTGATCGACTGGCGCTTCGGCCTGATCGCCTTCGCGCTGCCCATGGCCATCGCCCGCTCGATGATGATGGTCGGCAACTGGGGACAGCACGCCTTCGTCAACACCGAGAAGAAGAACAACGGATTCTCCAACTCGGTCACGTGCATCAACAGCGTCTACAACCAGCGCTGCTTCAACGACGGCTATCACATCGGCCACCACCTCAAGGCCAACCGCCACTGGACCGAAGCCCCCAAAGAGCTCATCGACAACCGCGAGCTCTACATCGCCAACGGCGCCATCGTGTTCAAGGGAATCGACTTCTTCATGGTCTCGGTCCTGCTCTGGACCAAGAGCTGGAAGACCCTCGCCCGCGCGTACGTCAACCTCGACGGCGTCGAGCGCTCGGAGCAAGAGATCATCACCTTGCTCAAGTCCCGCGTGCACCCGCTGCGGCCCGAAGAGATCGAGTTCATGACCGCCCCCGCCGCGGCCTGAACGATCTCGCACACGTTTTCAAGCAGCGCTCCGCGACGACGCTCGACGCTCACCTCGCGAGGCTCAACCAACGGCCACGTTGATCGTGGCCCCGTCGACGAAGACCACGTCGCTGCCGTCTTCGAGCGCGCGCTCTGCGCCGCCGCGGCCGAGCACGAAGCGCCCGTCCCGCACAAAGAGCACCGCTCGCTCGCTCGTGTGGCACACGAGCGCCGCGCTCGCGTCGCTCGAGAGCGGCGCCTCGCTGCCCAAGAGCAAGAGCGCCGCGTGCCCAGCGCCACCGGGGTCCAATCGATCCAGCCGCGCCCACGGCGGAAGCTCGCCGCGCTCGCACGCCCCGTGCACGAACCGATATCGCACGAAGGGACCGAGCCCGATCACCGCGCCGCTCACGAGCTCGATCGGCTCTCGTCCCACCGCGCGACCGTCCACGCTCGTGCCCGTCGTCGACTCGAGGTCCACGAGCCACGCGCGCCCTCCGCGCCACTCGATCGCCGCGTGCGAGCGCGAGACCGTGCGCTCTTGCGTCGCCCCGTCGGTGCCATCGGCGCTCGCTCGCACGCAGCGCACGCGCTCGTCCGCCGTCGCGTCGCGCCCCACCACCACGCGCGCCGACGAGAGCACCGTCACCGGCCCGTCGAGCGCGTCGCCCACGAGCTCTGCGCGCAACGAGCGCACGTCCCACCGCACCAGGGCCAACGCAAAGGCCTCTTCAGGGACGCGCACCCCCGTCACGTGCGCGATCGCTTGCGCCATCTCGAGCGCCGTCGAGAACCGATCGTTCGGCTCTTTTTCGAGGGCCTTTCTCACCACGGGCTCGAGCGCCAACGCCATCGTCGGCATGCTCGGATCGAACGACGGCGGCGATGCAAACAAGTGCCCCGCGTACACTTTGGGAAGCTCTTTCGCAGCAAACGGAGCGCGCCCGCACAACATCTCGTAGAGCAACACCCCAACGGCATACAGGTCTGTTCGGCGATCGATGGTCGAGCCCTTCCATTGCTCGGGAGCCATGTAGTCCGGCGTTCCGAGCACGGCGTTGGCGGCGGTGTGCAGGTGCAGCGACCCGTCGAGGTTCGCGTCGACGACCTTGGCGAGGCCGAAGTCCGTGAGCTTCGCGAGCTCGCCGCCCGCGGTCGGCGCGAGCATCACGTTTTCGGGCTTCACATCGCGGTGAATCACGCCCTTCGAGTGCGCCTCGTGCAGCGCCGCGAGCACCTCGAGCGCCCACCGCGCGGCGCGCTCGGGCTCGACCGCGCCGTCCTCCATCGCTTGATCGAGCCCGCGACCGAGCACCGCCTCGAGCACGAGGTAGCGCGTTTGGTCTTCGAGTTTTCCGACGTCGAACACGCGAACGATAAAGGGAGACCGAAGCGCGCTCGCCGCCCGCGCCTCGCGAGAGAACCGCGCGGCGATCATCGGATCCCTTGAAAATTCTCTCGCCAACAGCGCGAGCGCCACGCGCACGCCCGTGAGCGCGTCGCGCGCGAGGTACACGCGCTTGGTTCCGCCGCGACCGAGCTCGCGCTCGACCACGTATCGCCCCGCGACGCGCGTCCCTTCGACCGGCTCGGACTCACTCATCGAAACCGATCGCGATTGTAGTGCGCGGCCAACCCCACCGGCTACGTTCGGGGCTCCAACGAAGCCATGAGCGAGCAAGCGCCCAACGACTCCCTCGATCGCGCCACGCGCGAACGCGACCGCCTGCGCGACCGCGCCGCGTGGTGGGAAGACCACAAAGCAACGGTCCTCCTGCCCGCGATGATCCTCGGCCTCGCCGCAGGCTACGGCCTCGGCCTCGCCGTCGGAACGCTCGTGCACTTCGTCGACCCCACCCGCTGGTTCGGCGCCGTGATCGGTTTGCTCGCCGTCGGCCGCGGGATCGCGAGCTACTACGACCCGAGAAAGCTCGTCGCTGCGCAAAAGCGCGTCGATCTGTTGCGAGCGCACAACGATCGATCGCGCGGCTGAACATCGCGTCCATCGCTGAAAGGGACTGTCATTCCCTTGTCGAGAAGACCTCGATACATCAGCGTTCGATGGCAGAGCCGTTCGCTCGGTGCGGTTCGCTCGACTGTGACAGCTTCGAACTCGCTCACATCGAACACCGCTGTTCGTTGACGGGCTCGACGCTCCCTACGCTATCTTCAGCGTCTCGCTCAGTCCCCTCCACGCTCGCCATCACAGGCGCTACTCATGTTTTCGCAGACCGTTGAATACGCGCTCCGCTCGATGGTGTACCTCGCCATTCACAGCGACGAGCACAAGTTTGTGCGCGTGGCCGACCTCGCCGAGGCCGCTCACATCCCGCCCGCCTACCTCGCGAAGGTGATGCGTCGCATGGCGGCCGCGGGCCTCGTGCGCGGTCAAAAGGGACACAACGGCGGCTTCGCCCTCGCGATCGAGCCCTCGAAGGTCAAGCTGCGCGCGGTGCTCGAAGCCGCGGGCGTCGAGTTCGAGCCTTCGCACTGCGCGTTTGGTCTGCCCAAGTGCAACGCCGCGAGCCCGTGCGTGCTTCACGACACGTGGAGCAAGTTCAAAGAGCGCTGCGAAGACTGGGCTGACTCCAACACGCTCGCCGATGTGCTCGCGACCAAGTCCGGCCGCGAAGCGCTCGTCACCCTGCGAACCCCCTCGACGCACGCCGCGGACTGACGCTCAGCGCGTCGTCGCGCCGTTGCCCGCCGCGCTCGACCCGGCGCCGCTGCCGCTCGCGCCGCTCGCGCTGCTCGATCCCGCGCCGGTGCTCGCGCCGTTCGCGCCGCTGCTCGCGCCGTTCGCGCCGCTGCTCGCCCCCGGCGTGTCGCCGCTCTCTCGTCGCGCGCGCTCGTCGTCGTCGTGCTCTTCGACCGTGGTCGCCTCGCGCACGCGCGGGCTGTCCTGCGCGACGTCGTCGACGCCTTCGTCTTCGCTCGGCCGAGCGTTGGCCGGCGCGGGGCGCGCGGTTGCGTTGCCCTCGGGCGGACGGTCCTCGCGGCCGTACTGCGGGCGCTGCCCGGGCCGCGACCAGTCGACCCACGTCGCGCTCTCGTCACGCACGTCCATGTGCACAAAGACGCTGCGCGGGTAATAGCCGCAGCCGGTCTGCGGAATCGTCCGGCAGTAGTCCCTCAAGACGCGGTTCGAGATCCCCTCGACGCGAAAGTCCACCGCGCGACCGATGTTGTGGTTCGAGTGCGGCGTCCACTGCCCGCGACGAAACGGACGAAAGCCCGAGATCACGTGGATGCGACGCCCGCCGAAGTGATCGCTCACCTGCGCGAGCTGCCGCAAGAGCCGCGTGTTGATCGCGTGCGAACGCCCGTCGGCGAAGCGCAAGAACGCGCGCATGCGCGACTGAACGCCCGGCGTGATCCTGCGCATGTGGATGTCCATCATCGCGCCGGTCGACTCGCGCACGAGCCGCACGTATCCGCGCGCCGCGGGGCGACCATAGCGAGAGCCCTCGCGGTTGGCGCCGGTGCGCACCACGCCGCGGATGCTCTGGTTGCTCGCGAGCCGACCGCTGCTCGTCGCGGACTGGCGAGCGGGTCCCGTGGTCGCAGCGCTGTTGCTCGCGGTCCCGCTCGCGTTGCGCGTGCGAACGTTGCCGCCGAGCTGCCGATACACCTCGTCCGTCACCTCTGGCGGAACGCGCAACCGCCGCCCCGTCCTCAGCGCGTACGGCGCCTCGATGCGGTTGAACTCCGCGAGGACGCGCGTGGTGATGTGCATGCGTTCAGCGATTTCGCTGAGCGTCTCGCCGCGACCGACCACGTACTTGCCGTCTTCGATCTGCTGCGCAGAAGCGACGGACGGAGCGCCCACCGCACAGAGAATCACCAGCAGCGCGACGAGCCACGCCGAGTGGGTGAGCGAGGCGGGGCGCGAGGGGAGATGCGTGGCCCAAAGCGAGCGACGAGCGGCGTCATTGCAGCGGATTCGAGCCATCGAGCGACCCCGGGAGGTACCGCCCGACCCGCACTCGGTCAAGCGAGGCCCGCGGTCACGCGGGGTCCGACGCGCGCGAAGCGACGCCGGAGCAGTGGACGAAACGAGCCGTCGGGCCGAACTCGACTGCGGTTTTTTGCGACCCTCGCTTCACTTTGCTTCAATGACGCTCGCTCCCATCGATCCCGTCGTCGCGTCGCGCGAAGGCCACCGGTCGATGGACGAGAGGAATCAATGTCCGAAGGCAACTACCTCGTCGGCGTGGACATCGGGTCGAGCGCGATCAAGCTCTGCCTGCTCAAAGACGTCCAGAAGAAGAAGGCGCTGGTCAAATTCGGCTACGCGCCCCTTCCGCCGCAGACCATCGTCGACGGTCAGGTCATGAACCCCACCGTCGTGGTCGAAACGCTGCAGAAGCTCTTCAACGACTTGAAGGTGAAGCGTCGCGAGGTCGCCCTGTCGGTCTCGGGTCACTCGGTGATCATCAAGCGACTGACGCTCCCGCTCATGACGGCGCAAGAGCTCAGCGAGCAAATCACCTGGGAAGCTGAGCAGCAGATCCCGTTCGAAATCAAAGACGTCCACATCGACTACGAGGTGCTCAAGCGCCGGCCCGAACAAGGGCAGATGGACGTCCTGCTCGTCGCAGCCAAGCGCGAAGAGCTCGAAGCGGCCGCGGACCTCGCGCGCCAAGCGAAGCTCAAGCCCGTGGTGATCGACGTCGACGCGTTCGCCGTGCAGAACATCTTCGAGGTCAACTACGGCCTGCCGACGGAGGGCACCTTCGCGTTGATCAACGTCGGCGCGACGCTCACGACGATCAACATTATTTCTGGGGGCGTTCCTGCGTTTACGCGCGACATCTTGAACGGCGGCAACTCGCTCACCGACGAGATCCAGCGCCAGCTCGGCGTCACCGCAGAAGAAGCCGAGATCTACAAGAACGCCTCCCCGAAAACCTCACCCGCGGCGCGATCGTCCCGAGCGAGGTGCCCAAGATCATTCGTCAGGTGGTCGAGTCGCTCGCGGGCGAAGTGCAGCGCTCGCTCGACTTCTACCTCGCCACGAGCGGCGAGCGAGAGATCCAGCAGGTGTTTCTCACAGGCGGGACGAGCAACCTGCCAGAGCTCTCGCAAGCCATCGAGCGGCGCTCGCACTGCAAGGTCGAGCAGCTCAACCCCTTCAAGGCGATTCAAGTCGACGCGAAAGAAGTGAACACCGAGCTGCTCCGCGCCCGCGCGGCGCAGGCGACGGTGGCGCTCGGACTCGCGCTCCGAAAGGATCGGGAGAAGCGCTGATGCTAAAGATCAACCTGTTGCCAGGCGCGCCCGCGCGCGCCGCAGGCGAGAGCAAACAAGCGGCGGGCGACCTTCGCACCTTCGCGGTCGGGATGAGCATCATGCTCGTCCTGCTCGCCGCGGGGATCATGATCTTTCACTCGTCGCAGACCAAGGTGCTCGACAGCGTCACGACCGCGAACAACCAGCGCGACCTGGCCGTTCGGCAGATCAAGCAGCGCGTGGCGGACCACCCGCGCGTGCGCACCGAGCTGCAAGAGATCCGCGCGCGTCGCGACGCGATCCAGCGCTTGGAGGCGAACCGCACGGGCCCGACCGCGATGCTCGTCGAGGTCTCGCAGCTGCTCTCACCGGGCGGACGACCGACGAACGACCCGGCCGAGTTCGAGCGAATCCAGCGCGACGACCCCACGCGTTGGATGCACGCCAACTGGGACACGCACCAGATCTGGCTCACGACGTTCTCGGAGGCCGAGCGCAACGTGAACGTCGAAGGCTACGGCCGCAGCGCCGACGACGTGGCGGAGTTCATGCGACGGCTGATGCTCTCGGAGTACTTCGAGGGCGTCACGCTCGAGCGCAGCGAAGGCTCGGTCGACAGCGAGACGCACCTGACGGTGCAGCGCTTCAAGATCACTGCGCGGGTGAGGTACTGAGTCATGG
Source organism: Polyangiales bacterium (assembly GCA_046351515.1). GTDB lineage: Bacteria > Myxococcota_A > Polyangia > Polyangiales. The sequence goes on along the minus strand of JAXLYJ010000004.1, from coordinate 159,908 downwards.
CTCCTCCAGCGAAAAAAACGCAGGCCGCGCAGCCCTCGCTCGCCGAGCAGCTCACGCCGCCGGTGATGATCGGGATCGGCATCGGCGTCGCGGCGATCGTCGGCGCGGCGTACTACTTCCTCGGCTACGAGCAGGTGCAGGCGTCGATCACCAATCAACGCCAGCGGCAGAGCACGCTCGAGCAGCAGCAGCGCAACGCCAATCGCGACCTGCGCGCGTACAACGACGACGTCGCCGAACTCGAGCGCCTTCGCTCGTTCGCGCGAGAGCAACAGCGGGTGCTCCCGGACAACCCGGACATCCCCGGTTTTCTCGACGCGATTCACCGCACGGCCACGGAGAACGGCTTGACCATCAAGCTGGTGCTGCCCGAAGCCGAGGTGGTCGAGCAGTATTTTGTGCGGATTCCTGTGCGCGTCGAGGTCAACGGCAGCTACCTCGAGATCGCTCGGTTCTTTCGAACGATCGGGCAGCAGCCGCGCGTGATCAACATGGAGAACATCGCTCTGTCGACGCCCCAGACCGCGGAAGACGGCAAGGTGCGCGTGAACGCGCGCATGCAAGCGACGACGTTTCGCGCGCTCACCGCCGCGGAGCAGGCGCGTCAGGCGTCGGCGCAAGAGGGCGGCAACAACGCGAGCAACGCACCGCGAGGAGGTGCGCGATGAAGGCACGAGGCTCGATCAAACTCTTGTCGTTGGCGCTCGCCTCGACGCTGGTCATCGCGTGCGGCGACGATCCTCCCCGCGCCGATCGCGGAACGGGCAGCGGACGCGGAGCCCCGCGCGCAACAACGCCACGAACACCACGCGCAACGCCGCGGACGCCGGCGTCGAAGAGGCCGGAGCCAGCGGTCCGCCCGCGCACGGACGAGTGCTCGCGGACGTGGACTTCACCGAGAGCGACCGCTCGCGAGACCCGTTTCGTTCGTTCGCGCAGAACTGGATCCCGAGGCAGAGCAACGAGAACTCGCTGCCGCTCGAGAACATCAAGCTCGCGAACTTCGCCCTCGATGACCTTCGCGTGATCGCCATCGTCGTCGGCGTCGCCAACCCCTACGCGATGCTCACCGACACCTCCGGCGCAGGAACGATCATCCGCCGCGGCGATCACGTCGGCCGCCCCGACACCATCGTGAGCCCCGGCGAAAACGGCGGTCCGCATCAGGTTCCCTGGCGCGTCGCGCGCATCGTCGGCTCTCGGCTCTCGCGCGACCGAAGCAACAACCTCGTCGAAATCCCCGCCGAGGTCGTCTTCGAGCGCGAAGACCGCGCGTCGTTGACGCCCACGCGCATCGAGCGCTCGCTCACCCTCGCCCCGCCCGGCGAAGGACGCGGCGGTCCAGTCGCCGCAGACACCGCGGGCGCCAGCGCGCTGCCTTCGCTTCCGTCACTTCCCGGCGGCTCGCCCTTCTTGCCGCCCAACCCCGCGTCGCTTCCGCCCGGCTCGCGGACGACCAGCACGACGAGCACGCAAGGCAACACCACGGTGCAGTCGTTTACGACCATCGTCCCGCCGACGCAGGGCTCGCAACAGCAGTCGCAGCCGCAGCAGACGACGGTCGTGGTGCAGGCGCCGCAGTCACAGCCGCAGCAGTCGCAGCCGCAGCCGGTGCCGCTGCCCAACACGCCGCCGCCGGTGCGGATCACGGGCTCGGATCCGTTTCCGTCCGCGGGATTGCCTCGCTGAGCGACCACTCGCGTTCGACGCGGTAATTCACCGGAGAAAACAGCGCCGAAAACTTCACGCCCTGCGATCGACCGCTCTACTGTGACCCGCGAGGCTCCATCGAAGGAGCCCCGCACTCCAACGAGGTCACTGATGCGACGATCGCTCGCTCCCCAACTACTCGTGCCGCTGTTGTGCACGCTGCTCGGCGCGCTCGCGCCGGCGCGTACGGCGCAGGCGCAGGGAATCGTTCCCAGCCGCGAACAGCCCCCCGCGGCGGAGCCGACTCAGGCCCCTGCGGCGGAGCCAACTCAGGCCCCTGCAGCGGAGCCAAACCGCGACGCCAACGCCAACCCTCCCTCGCCCGAAGCGCCGCGGTCGCGGTTGATCGCGCGCGAGTCCGCCGAGACGCTCGTGTCCGACACCAGCGACGAAGCAGGATTTCTCTCGGTCGCGCCGCTGCAAGTGGCCGGCGCGCGCGGTCGTCGCTACACCGGACGCCGCGTCGACATCGACCTGCGCGACGCGGACATCCACAACGTCCTGCGGCTGCTCGCCGAGGTCGGCACCGTGAACATCGTCGCGTCGCAAGACGTCGAGGGCTCGGTCACGATCCGCATGCGCAACGTCCCGTGGGATCAAGCCCTCGACGTGATCCTCGCCGCGCGCGGCCTCGGAATGCAGCGCAACGGAAACATCATCCGCGTCGCGCCGCAGAGCGTCCTCGACAAAGAGCGCGAGCTGCTCATCGAGCGACAGCGACAGCTCGCCGCGCTCGAGCCCATCGAGACGCGTCTGCTTCCGGTGAGCTACGCGCTCGCCAGCGAGCTCGCCCCGCGCGCTCGCGAGATGCTCTCGGCGCGCGGAAACGTCTCGGTCGACGAGCGCACCAACGTGCTCATCGTCCGCGACACCGCGGCGGTGCTCAACCAGATCGAGCGCCTCGTTCGTTCGCTCGACACGCAGACGCCGCAGGTCCTCATCGAAGCGCGCATCGTCGAAGCGACGAGCACCTTCACGCGCGACATCGGCATCCAGTGGGGCGGCGACATCGGCGTCGGTCAGGGCTACGGAAACCCGACGGGCCTCGCGTTTCCGAGCAGCATCGGCGTCGTCGGCGGCGCCACGGACAACCAGACCAACAGCGCGGGTCTCTCGCCAACGGACCTGAGAATTCCCAACCCGAACTTCGCGGTGAACCTCCCCGCCACCGTCGGTCAGGGCAGCGGTGGAGCGCTCGGATTCACCTTCGGCTCCGTGAACGGCAGCTTCAACCTCAACATCCGCTTGAGCGCCGCCGAAGTAAACAACCAGGTCCGCATCGTCTCGGCCCCGCGCATCCTCACCCTCGACAACCGCGAGGCGATGATCGCGCAGGGAACGCTCATCCCCTACTCGCAGGTCAGCGCTCAGGGCGTGCAGACCGCCTTTCAAGAAGCGAAGCTGCAGCTGCGCGTCCGTCCCCACGTGACCGCGGACGGCTCGGTCTCGATGCACGTTCGTATCACCCGCGACGAGCCGGACTTCACGCAGCAGAGCGTTCGTGGCGACCCCACGATCCGCAAGAAGGAAGCAGAGACCGACCTGCTCGTCCCCGACGGACGCACCGCGGTCATCGGCGGAATCTTCACTCGCAACACCGGCCGCTCGTCCAACCAGGTCCCCGGACTCGGAGACATCCCCATCCTCGGCGCGCTCTTCTCGCGCCGGCAGAACCGCGACGAGCGAACAGAGATGATCATCTTCCTCACGCCGCGGATCGTGAACCGCGCCGAAGCGATCGGCCGCTAGCGCCCTCGCCTCGGTGACCTTTCGGAGCAACGACGAGCCCTGCGAAGCGATTCGCGGGGCTCTCTGCTTTCTCCCCCGCGAGCGCTACCGCCTCGACACGCTCGAGCCAACTCGCCGACAGCCGCTGCGCCGCGCACCACGGTCGCGCCCTCGTGGCCGAGCGCGCTGCCATCGAACAATCTGGCTCAGCTCGTCACGCTGCGATCCACGAGGTTGTGCATCGCCGTGCCAATTCACACTGCCGTGGACAGCTCGCGCCGTCTCGCAGCGAACCCACAGCCCAGCCAACGAGCGCCGACACCCGACGATCGAACGTAACCATTTGAAACAAAAAGTCTTTTCGTTTCGCCTGTCGGCATCCCGACACCCCGTTGCGACGCCTTCCGTCAGCGCATGGCTCGTCGCCTCAGCTCATCCGCGTCGAGTCCGGTCCACGATTCGAGCAGCGCGCGGGCCCGAAGCGCCGCGATCGCCCCCTGCGGTGTGCCAGTCGCGGCACACGACGTTGCCTCGCGACGAGCTTGCTCGAGCTGCACGAGAACGTCGATCACCTCGCGCTCGATCGCTCGTCGTCGCTCGCTGCGCTGCACCTCGGCGCGCTCGGCCTCGAGCTCGACGCGGCTGTAAAACGCGTGGTTCAGCGCCCACACGACGCGCACTTCGAACGAGAGCGCCTCGCTCTCTGCAGCGCGCTCGCTCGGCAACAGCCCCGCCATGCTCGACGCGCTCGAGTTGAGCCCCCTGCCCGCCCTCGCGCTCACGGTCGGGAGCCACGCCGTCGCCCTCGCCCTCGCCGCCACGTCGCTCGCGGCGCTGCGGCCCGAGAGCCCGGCGCGCTGAATCGCAGCGCGCACCGCGAAGTCCGCGACTGAACGCGAGACCCACGACGGCCCTGCATCGCACGGCGTCACCTGCGCCTGCGCCTGCGCATCGAGCGCACAAACGACAGAGAACGTTGCGACAGCCACCCACCACGGTCGCGCGATTCGGCCCGCGCGTCGGCCCTGCTCATTGGACATGAGCGGGCGTATCGTCGCGGGCGCCCCTCGGTTGTGAGCACCCGGTGATTTTCAGCGCGCCGACCAGGGAGAGCTCGGCGATCCGGCGCCGCCCTTGAGCGTCGTGCGCGCGACGAGCACCCACGATGATCCCGGCGCCCACTCGACCCAGGTGAGCTCGGCTTCGTCCGTCGGCCATTCGCCCGCAGGCTCATCGCTCGGGCTCGCGCCCTCGAAGCTCGCCTCGGACCAGTGCTCGACGGGCGCAGCGGCGATCGCGCTCGACGCAGGCGCGACGGAAACCTCTTCGAGCCACGCAGGGCCTTCGTGCACCACGCGAGCGCCCTCGAGCGCGGCGGTGGTGCGCGCCTCGCGCAGGGCGTCGATGACCGAGCTGGGCCCCACGACCTCGGCGATGCGCGACACGCTCGCGGCCACGACGGTGGTGCGCTCGGGGAGCACGATCCTCGCGCGGACCACCGAGCGCGATCGCGCGGGAACGCCGCGGGGCGTTCGCACAGGCTGCGCGGTCAAGATCGGCGTGAAGCCCACGCGTCCCATCACGCCGACGCTGACCTCGTGCGACGCGCCGTTGCGCACGGACCACACGAACCAATCGCCCACGCGAGGAACGGGCCCTTCGAAGCGCTCGACCCGCTGCATCGAGCCGTCTTCACCGCGAAACAACGTGACCACGCGAAGCATCACTTCGCCTCGGATCGCCTGCTCGTCCGCGAGCTTCTTCAGCGTCGAAACCCGCACCTCCCAGAACACGACGAGCGTCGTCGGATCCACGGGGAGCACGCGCAGCTCGTCCACGTCGTAGCCGCGCGGCGGATCGGCGCGCTCGAGCAAGCCGTCGGGCTCTTTGGCCTCGCCCTCGTCCACCGAGAGAGCGTGCGGCTGCACTCCGTGCGAGCGCGCGAGCGTCCCGCTGCTCGGGAGGGCCTTGGTCGTAGCAGCGATCGCCGCCATCGCCTTGGCGAGCCCGCGCGAGGCCTCTTCGTCCGCGGGGTTTCTCGCGAGGACGCGCTCGAACACCGCGCGAGCGTCGAGGGCGCGCCCCTGCGAGAGCAGCATCGTCCCCATCGTGGTGGTGAAGAACGCCGCGGGCAGCGCGTCGAGCGCAACCGAGTCTTCTTCGTCGCTCTCGTCGTCGTCGAGGGCCTCGTCGCCGAGCTCCGAGCGTCGAGGCTTCGGGCTGACCAGGACGTTGGGGTCGGGCAGCGGCGAATCGTCGCGCTCGTCTGCGCCCGCGGGCTCGTCGCTCGCGGCGCGCTGAGAGAGCGCGAGCTCGATCGCGTCCGCGGATTCGCCGCGCAAGAGGCGCTGAGCGCGCTCGATGAGCGTGCGCACCTCGCTCGCGTCGCGCACGAGCGCGCGGTCCGCGGGCTCTTGCGGGTTGTTCTTCTCGTCGCTCGAGCGACCGCTCTTTTTGCGCACCATCTCGCGATACTCCTCGCGCCCGCGGCGAACTACGCCGAGGGCTCCCTTCGATCGAGCGCCGCGCGCGCGTCGCGCACGTCCTGGGCGATCTGCGCCCGCAACGCCTCGATCCCATCGAACTTGCGTTCGTCGCGCAACCGCCCGACGCACGTAACGCGCAAAAGTCTTCCGTACAGGTCCAAAGACCGGTCGAACAGGTGAACCTCGATCGAGCGTCCGGCGGAGAACGTCGGGCGAACGCCGATGTTCATCACCCCGTCCATCGCCTCGCCGGGCCGATCGTCTTCGTCGACGAGCGAAGCGCGAACGGCGTACACCCCGTCGCGCGGCAGCGCCTCGACGTCGGTGCGGAGGTTCGCCGTCGGAAATCCCAGCAATCGACCGCGCTGATCGCCAAGCACCACGCGCCCGTCGAAATCAAACGTGCGGCCGAGCATCGCGTGCACGCGATCGAGCTGCCCGTCCGCGAGCGCCGCGCGGATCTTCGAAGACGAGATCATCGCGTCGCCTTCGTCGAGCACCGGGCGCAGGACCTCCGTGCGAAACCCGAGCTTCTCGCCGAGCGCGCGCAGCGCGTAGCCGTCGCCAGCGCGGTCTTTTCCGAAGTGAAAATTCTCTCCGACGATGACGACCTTGGCGCGCAACCCGAGCAGCACTTCGCGGGCGAACAGCTCGGGCGACATCGCGGCGAACCCGCGATCGAAGCCCTGAACGATCACTCCGTTGACCGCGAGCGAGGCGAACAGCTCGAGCCTGCGATCCGCTCCGGTGATCCTCGGCGGGCTACGATCGGGGGCGAGCACGCGCGTCGGGTGAGGCTCGAACGTGAGCACCACCGCGTCCCCGCCGAACGCGGCGCTCTCTTCGAGCGCTCGCTCGATGAGCGCGCGATGCCCTCGATGAACGCCGTCGAAGTTGCCGATGGCCACGGCGGTGGCCCGCGCACAGCGCGCGGTCCGGTAGTCGTGCGCGATCCACATCCTCGTCCGTCGACGGTCTACATCATGGAGTGAGCCGCAAGGCAACACCCCTTTGACTCTGCGCGTCGAAGCGCCAGTGACGACGATGTGACAGCGGTCACCGAGGCGTCAGCGTGGGGCAGCGCGCTTCGGCGTACGGCAACTCGACGCCGCGCACGCGGATGAAGAACGACTGCGAGGCCGCGCGGCACACGCCTGCTGGGCAGAGGTCCGAAGGCGCGCCGCTGACCGACGGAAACGCTCCGAGCTCGTTGGGAAGCGCCCAAGTCTGGCCGCCCGGACCGATGAAGTTCACCGAGTAGCGCCCTTGCGGAAGGCCCGTGTACTGCGAATCGTCGTCGTACAGGGGGTCGAATTCGGCGCAGCGCAGGTGCGTAAATCCCGCTTGCGAGAGCGCGCGACCGAGGCGATCGGCGGTCTCTGGAAGCTGCGGCGGGACGATGATGTGCCAATCCGTCGCGCGATTGGGCCCGCGCACCTCGGCGCCGAACGGAACGACCACGAGCCGCAAGACGTTCTCGAGCTGGCGGTAGCCGTTGGTCCAGGGCTGCAAAAACCCCGTCGAAGACCCGTTGGGGACGACGGAGCCGAAGAAGATCACCGGGTATCGCGGGTCCGATGGGTCCGAGAGATCCAGCGTCTCGGTGCGATTGAGCGCGGTTCGCAAACGCAAGATCGTCGCGGCGTCGAGGTGACCGTTCTGCCCTTCGATGAGCAACCTTCGCTCGGCGGCGTTGGGCTCGTGGAGCTTCGAGATGATCACCAGCGGATAGATCCACGGCAAACGGCCGCCGCTCGCCGCGAAGAAGGGGCTTCCGGAGATGAGCGACGGGTGCGCGTCGACGTAGTTCGTCGCGGCGCTCAGGTCGATCGAGCCGTTCTCGTTGACGTCCGCAGCGAACTCGACGAAGCCGCTGGTGGCTTCAGCCAGCGGATCCGTGCGGCAATCGCGACGAACCTGCACGCCCGCGAGCATCGCGGTGAAGCACTCGTCTTCGTTGAGCGAGAAGAGCGCGCCCATCGTCGGGAGGTTGGCGCCGAGCGGCGTCTCGACGATGACCGGGTTGCGGACCATGTCGAGCACGCGCGTGCCGGGGACCTGAAGGCCCCAATCGCTCGCGTAGCGAAGCAGCTCGACGCCCGGCCGCGGCGCCATCGTCTGCGGGTCGATCGCGGGCGGCGCGGGGACGTCCGCGGGAGTCATGCGCGTGGGCGCCGCGACGGTCGTGGGCATTCCGTTGCGGTTGACCATCGTCTCGTCGGTGACGACGCGGAAGATGGGTCGCTCGGTGGGCAGCTGCTTTCCGAGGTAGACCGTGACGTGGTCGGCGACCGAGCCCTCCGCGGGCATCACGTAGCGAACGCGACCGTTCTCGTCGACCGCATCACCGATGCGGATTTGCACGAACCGAGCGATGGCGGCGCTCGGGTCTTCGATCGCTCCGCCGGCGACGTCCCCTTGCACAGGGAGGTTGCGCACCGAGAAGAGCGGGTGAAATCCCGACGGAATCTCGAGCGACGCGCCGTTGCGATCGAAGTGAACGGTCTCGTTGCGCGAGTAGAACCCGCGCAGCTGATAGATCCCCGCGCGCGTGATCCCAGGAAACTGAAAGGGAATCGTCGCGGTCACGGTCCCGTCCGCGTTGCGCACAGCCGACGAGAACAGCTGCGCCGCGTTGATGGTCTGCACAGAGATCGCGCTCGTGGCAGAGCCCTGCGGCGGCGGCGGGTTGTTGTAATCGAAGAGCAAGAGCACGACGCGCCCCGAGGCGACGCCGCGACGCGAGGGCGACTCGGGCGGCGGGGGGCCGCGGTAGATGAGCGTTCCCTCGATGCGGCCCGAGGGCTCGTTGAGATACGGGCACGCGACGCTGCCATCGTTGTCGCAGTTGCGCTGGAGCGGCGGCGGATCGCACTGTGCGAGGGCCGCCGCGAGAAGCGTCATCGTGCCGATCGAAGAGCGATTGGACATCGTCATCTCCTCTGCGTCCTTCCTCAGAAGCGATAGCTCGCGTTGGCCATCACGCGCGCCCACTGGCGATAGCCGAGCGGGTGCTCTTGGTGTCCCGTCGTCGGATTCACGTCGACGAGGTTGGTGCCCGTCACGCCGAGCTCGAATCGCCCGTCGAGCAGGCGCATGCCCGCGCGCGCGTTGATCAAGAAGTAGTCGTTCATCGCGAACGGAACGTCCCTCGACCCCGCGCGCGCATCGAACACCGGCTCGATCCACACCTGCCGCGCCACGTAGTGACCGAACGCTTCGAACTCCAAGCCGAACCGCGTGCGCACCTGCAAGCCCACGTTGAGCTTGTGCATCGGCGTGCGCTGATCACCGTCGCGCTCGGGCGTGGGCGCGAGGCTGTTGTTCGCGTCATACGAGGTCAGCGCGAGCGTGTAGTTCACGTTGAAGTCCAGCCCTTCGACGGGCGCGAGCTTGAGCCCCAGCTCCGCTCCGTACACGTACGTCGAGGCCGGATCGTTGCTGTAGCCGCGGGCGCCGACGGGGACCGTCCGCGAATCGGGCAGCAAATCTCCAGGCAGCGGATCGACGTTCGAGCCGTAGAAATCAATGCGGTCCCAGCCGCGCGTGAAGAACAAGTTCACTTCGTACTGAAACACTTCGAACGTCTGGTCTTGAAACCCGAGGTCGAAGCTGATCGCGCTCTCGGGCCGCAGGCGTCGCGCGGCGTTGATGCGCGCCGCGGCGACCTCACCGCCGTAGCTGCGCACGCTGACGCCCGGCGTCGGGGTCTGCAGGTTCAAGTCGAGAAACAGCTCGAGCATCGTCGGCGTGCGAAACGCCGTGCCTCCCGTCAGGCGAATCGCGCGACGCTCGGTGGGCTTGAAGATCAACGCGCCGCGAGGCGAGAGCACGAAGCCCGAGCCGCCGATGCCGTCGAGCACCGGGTGACGATCGGCGCGCAGCGAGGCGACGGCGCTGAAGCGATCACCGACGCGCAGCGTGTCCTGCAAGAAGCCCGAGAAGAAGTGCAGCGTGTGGTCGTTGTCGAGGTAGTTCCACGAGATGTTCTTGAGGCGGTAGCCTGCGCCGAACTGCAGCGTGTTCGAGACGGTCTGCGAGATCCTCGCGCGCCAGTTGTATTGAAGGTCGACGTCGACGACGTCCTGCTGACCGTGCGCCTCGAGCACCGGAGCTCCGCGAGGCTGGATGATCGGCCCGGCGACGAAGCTCACGCGGTTCCAAAACGCGCGCGCTGAGAAGTTCTGCACGTCGAGCTGCACGAACGGCTGAATGAAGGTCAGGTCCGTGTAGAACTGGCGCAGCAAGCTCGGCGCAGAGAACTGCACAGGCCCCGTCGCGCCGCCGACGCCGCCGCGCAAGACCACGCCGCGACCGAGGCGCCCCTGCGCTTCGACCAAGAACCGCGCGTTGCGATTCGCGAGGTCTCCCGCAGGCGAAATCGACTCCCACGCGCGATCCGTGGGGCTCACGAGCCGGCCATAGCTCTGCTGCTGCTCGTACTGCACCGACGCGCGATACGAGACGTCGCCCGCGCGGCCCGAGGTGAGAAACGCGCCGCGAAGCTGCTGCGCGGTGCCGCCGCCCGCTGACACTTGCGTGCGATTTTCTCCAGGCGGACGCGTGATGATGTTGATCACGCCCGTGTACGCGTCGGCGCCGTACAGCGCCGAGCCCGGGCCTCGGATCACCTCGATGCGCTCGATCTCTTCGAGCGCAGGAAACACAAAGGGCCACAGCGTCACGCCGAGAAAGTCCAAGTACACGCTGCGTCCATCGACCAGCACGAGCACCTTGTTGCTCAAGCGCTGATTGAAGCCGCGCACCGACACCTGATAGTCCGCGCCGTCGAGCGCCATCACGTCCACGCCCGCGATGCGTCGCAGGATCTGCGGGATGCTCGTGAGCCCCGAGAGACGAATGTCCTGCGCGGTGATCACGCCCGTCGCGTTCGGCGCATCGAGCGGCGACTGCGCGACACGAGACGCGGTCACGACGCGCGCCTCGTACTCGTCGTCGTCGTCCCTCGCGCCGATGCCCGATGAATCGCCCGCGTTGCCCGCGGCGCCTGCGCCGCTCGTCGCGCCGGTGCCGCTCGCGCTCCCCGCGCCCGCGCCGCTCGTGCTGCCAGTGCCCGAAGCGCCCGCGGTGCCGGTGCCCGTCGCGCCAGTGCCCGTGCCCGTGGTCGAGCCCGCGCCGGTGCCCGAGGACGCTGTGCCCGACGCGTTCGCCGTTGTCGCGCCGGTGGTGCCCGTCGAGGTCGCGGTCGATCCGCTCGTGCTGGCGCCGCTGCTGCCAGCGCCGTTCTGCCCGTTCGCGAGCGTGAGCAGCTGCTCTGCGAGCGCGCGGAGCATCGAGGCTTGCGATCCATCGACGCTCGCGCCGGTGAGCGCGCCCACGTTGATCGTCGTCGCGCCCGTGCCCGAAGCGCTCGTCGAAGCGCCGCTGTTCGTCGCGCTCGCGCCGTTGTTCGTCCCTGTCGCGGCGTTCGTGGCGACGGCGCTCGATCCTCCGCCGCTTCGCGTGCGGCTCTCGATGCGCGCGATCAGCGCTTCGATCTCGGGGCGGTCGCTGATGTCGTGCTGCAAATACCGGCGCAAGTATTCAAGAGCGCGCTCGGAGTTGCCCGCGTCGTAGTACGCCCGCGCGATGTTGTAGAGCACGTTGGGGCGCGGAACGATTCGATACGCAGCCTCGAGCTCGGCGATGCCAGTGTCGAATTGCCTGCGGCGAATCAGGTCCATTCCTGAGCGAAAGTGCCGACGCGCGTCGGCGAGCTCATCTGCGTACGCGCTCGGTGCGGCGACAAACGCTGTGGCAGCAGCGATCGTTGCAACACGAAGGTAGAACCTTCCGTTCACGCTCTCCTCCTTCTGGGCTCACGCTCCACGCGCTCGGCGCAGCGGCGCTCCGAGGCGAAGCAGCGACGATCTTCGCGCACTCAGCGACGGAATCAAAGCAAACGCGCACGCGCCTCGCCGTTCGTGCGCGCGATCCACGACGCACTCGGCGCGCTCGTGACGCGTCCCCAAAGTCACCGCCGCGTCGTGACATCGCTGCCGCGATTCGCAGCTCGAGCACCGCCGCCCGATGACGGCATCGCACGCGCTCATCGTCCGCGCGGCGGGCGACGCGCGGCGCGCAGGCTCACCAGCCGCGATACGGATCCGGCCGCGTGTTCTGCGGCGGACGAACGACGACGCGCCGCGACAAACGCGCGGCGTAACGAATCTCGCTCCCGCCCAAGGTCACTTGCGCGTCGTTGTAGCCCGAGAGCTTGAAGGTAAACGCGTGCATGCGCGTCGGGTCCGCCTGGTCGCCGCTCAATCGCAATTCGAGCGGCGTGCGGCCGAGCGACTGCCCGTTCTCGAAGACCTCGGCGTTGCTCGGCTCGCTCGTGAGCGCGATGTGCACTTCACGGGCGGGCGGCGGGGTCTGCGTCGTCTGCGTATTGCTGTTGGCGTTGTTGTTCGCAGGGCCCGTGCTGTTGCTCTGCGTGTTGTTCGTCTGCGTGTTGTTTTGCGCGGTCTGCTGCCCGCGATTGTCCACGCCTTGCGTCTGCGCGTGCTGCGACGAATTGCCCTTGAGCGCGACCGCGCCGCCGACGATGGCCAAAAGCGCGACCGCTCCCACGATCGGCAACGTCATGGACTTCTTCTTGGGCTGCGCGGACGGCTCGCTCACGGCCACCATCGGCGTGGATGGTGTGAGCATCGCGTTGACGCCCGATGCGTCTTGCGGGCCCGACGGCGCGACGGACGCAGCCGCAGGAATCTGTCCCGATCCCGAAGCGGCGCTCAGGTGTTCGGCAGAGATGAAGTGCGAGGACGTTCCGTGAGTCCCTGTGGAGGACGGGGCCCATTCGCCGGTGCTGCTCAAGCCCAACGAGCCGGTGGCAGCGAGCTTGAGCCCGTCGAGGACGGCGTCCATCGTCGCGAATCGCTCGTCCGCGCGTTTGGCGAGGCAGCGGTAGGTAAACTCAGCCACGGCGGGCGGGACATTCACCGAGGGATTGACCTGCTGCATCGCCGGAACGGGCTCGGACACGTGCGCCATCAACGTGTTGACCGAGTTGCCCTTGTCGAAGGGAACCTTTCCCGTGAGCATCTCGAACAAGACCACGCCGAGCGCGTACACGTCGGTCGCGGCCGAGACCTTTTCACCGCGGATTTGCTCGGGCGCCATGTACTTCGGCGAGCCCATGAACAGCCCGGTCTGCGTCAGGTGATCGCCGCCGCCCTCGTCGAGCTGCTTGACCAACCCGAAGTCGAGGACCTTCACGAAGTCTTCGTCGTCTTCGGTGCGGACGAGAAAGATGTTCGCCGGCTTCAGGTCGCGGTGGATCACGCCCATCGTGTGCGCTTCACGGAGCGAGCGACAGACCTGACGAACGATGCGCAGCGCGCGGCCGGCCTCGAGCGGACCCGACTCTCGGAGCACTCGATGGAGCGTGCGCCCCTCGAGCAGCTCCATCGCCATGTAGTAAACGCCGTCGTCCGTGTTGCCGTAATCGAAGATCGTGACCGTGTTCGGGTGACGAAGCTTCGAGGACGTAGACGCCTCCAAGAAGAAGCGCTTGTGAAACTCGGGGTCGTGCTCGCCGTTGTAGTTCGGGTTGAGCACCTTGAGCGCGCAGATGCGGCCGAGCGGCGCTTGCTCGGCCTTGTACACCTTGCCCATGCCTCCCCGAGCGATGAGCGAGAGGACCTTGAACCGCTCGTTGATCACTCGGCCAATGAGAGGATCGGCCTGCGGACCCGAAGTTGGGCTCGCACTCGCTCCGTTGGACGCTTCGGCTGAAGGGCTAGGCTCCCCCATGGGGTCGTTCGCGCGGTGCGTGAGTGTTCATGAGGTTCGCGCGCTCCCTTCGCCCGCGTGCACCGAGCAGAACGACCGGAGCGTGAACCAAGCGTGTTTGCAGGATGACAGGCGCGGTCGCGGTCGTCAATTCAACGAGCATGTTTCGGTCGAAGAAATTTCGTGAAAATTCACAGGTCACACGCGCGAACACGACGCTCGTGTGACCCAAGCGGCGAGGGTCGGTTCGGTGTCAGAGCGCGGCGCACCGAGGTCGACCATTTTGTGTGCGCGGAGCACACGAGAAGGCGCGGCCCGAGATTTCGTTGACTTGCCGTCGGGCGAAGACCGCGCAACGCTTGAGGAGTTGTGGTCGACGCGCACGTCGGCTCACCTCGGTTTCGAATTCGGAGGAACGATGACAGTTCGAGCATGGCTCCCGTGGATGATGGCTGGCGCGACGCTCTCGCTAGCCACGGCGCTGTCCACCACCAGCGCGAGCGCGCAGAGCCTCGAAGGGTTGAGCGAACGCGAAATCGTCGTGGACTTCGACGACTCGGCGAGCGAGTCCGAGGTTCGTGACGCCGCGCGCGAGGCGGGCGTCGAGCTCGTCGCGAACAGCTACCTCGCGGGACAAGACCGCATCTACCGCGGTCGCGTGGGCGCGACGGCCTCGCTCGCGAACGTCCTCGACCGGCTGCGGTCGCGCTCATCGGTGCGCGCCGCGGACGAGAACATCGTGATGCGAGCGACGTGGACGCCCAACGATCCGCAGCTCGGAGATCAGTGGGGATTGACCCGCGTTCACGCGCCGGCGGCGTGGGACACGACGTGCGGGCGCGGCGTGACGGTGGCCGTGGTCGACACGGGCGTCGCGTGCGAAAACCACGGAGAGTTCACACGAGTGATGGACCTGGCGGGCACGCGATGCGCGCTCGGATACAACTTCGTCAACGACACGAACCACGCGAACGACGACCAGGGGCACGGGACGCACGTCGCCGGGACGATCGCGCAGACGACGAACAACAACTTCGGCGTCGCGGGGATCGCGCACTGCGCGACGATCGTCCCCGTGAAGGTGCTCGACGAGCGCGGGCGCGGGACGCTCGCGGACGTCGCCGAAGGGATCCGCTTTGCTGCCGACGCCGGCGCGCAGGTGATCAACCTCTCGCTCGGCGGAGGCCGTCGCGTGAAGGTGCTCGAAGAGGCTGTCGCGTACGCGCGCGGTCGAGGGGCCATTGTCGTGTGCGCCGCGGGCAACAACGGGCGCTACGTCGAGAGCCCCGCGTCCGAGCCCGGAGCGTTCGCGGTCAGCGCGGTCAGCGCGGCGAGCGACGACATCGCGTACTTCTCGTCGCGCGGACCGGAGGTGGACATCGCCGCGC
Organism: Polyangiales bacterium; assembly: GCA_046351515.1. Taxonomy (GTDB): domain Bacteria; phylum Myxococcota_A; class Polyangia; order Polyangiales. Next base: position 144,859 of record JAXLYJ010000004.1, on the reverse strand, counting down.
CGGGCGTGAACATCTTGCAGCAGACGATCTGCAACCGCGGCCGTGATCGCTGCGAGCAGTTCGCCTCGTGGTCGGGCACGTCGATGGCCGCGCCGCACGTCGCGGGCGTCGCGGCGCTGCTCGTGGGCGTGGGCGTGACCGATCCGAGCGCCATCGAGCGAACGCTGCAGGCGAGCGCGTCGCGGCCGGAGAACGGCAGCACGGACAAGGAGCTGTACGGCTCGGGCGTGCTCGACGCTTCGGCGGCGGTGCGACGCGCGGTGGACACGAGCGCGATGTTTCGCGCGATCGCGCTGGCGGTGCTGGCGACGCTGACGTTCGCGCGCATTCGAGTGCGCGGAGGAAAGCTCGCCAACCCGCTCGCGTGGGCGCCGCTCGCGTTCTTCACGAGCGTGGGCCTGTGGTTTTTGCCGAAGTACGTCGCCCACGGGACGCCGGGGCTCGAGCTGCTCTCTCGCCCGCTCGGTGACTGGAGCCAGCTGCTCGGCGTGGGCGTGCACAAGTGGCTTCCGTTCGCGAACGCGGCGCTGCCCATGCTGCTCGTCGGCGTGCTCTTCAGCCGTCCGTCGCTGCGCGCGCCGGTGGGAGGCTTCGCCCTCGGCACCGCGGCCTTCTTGCTCGGAACGCTGGCCACCGGCTACCACCGCGCGCCGTTCGGCTCGCTCGCCGGCTTCGTCTGGATGACGCTCAACGCGCTGATCTGCCTGTGGGTCGCGCGCATTGGCCTCGATCGCGAGAGCGAGAAGAATTGAAGTAGTTGCGATACGCTCGCGGCGTTCATGGCCAAACCGCCGCCCGACCCGCCGAGCACGCCCGACGATGACGACGTCGCCGTCGCCGACGCTCCCACCGCGCAGCCGACCGCAGCGTCGAGCGCATCGACCGCGCTCAGCACGACCGCCAGCAACGACGTCGAGGTGATCTTTCGCGCGAAGATCCGCCGCGCCGACATCGTGAAAAACGTGATCGTGGGCGTGGTCTTGAGCGCCGCGGTGGGCTGGTTTCTCTTCTCGATCACCATCGAGCGACCCTGGTACGGCGTGATCGTCGGCGTGCTGCTCGCGCTCTCGGGAGCGCGCGGACGCGTCGAAAAAGACGAGCTCACGCCGATCGAAGTGATCCCGGCGCTCGAGCGAAAGCGCGCGGTCGAGCTGCACTTCGAGAGCAAGCCCACGATGTTGGTCGACAGCCGCACCGCGCGATTCATCGACGCCGAGGCGACGGGAAACAGCCGCGAGGGATACACGCACTGGGTGGTCGTTCGACGCGAAGGTGAGGGCAATTTTCGGCTCCGCGTCCCGAGCCGAGCCGAGGCGATTCGGATCAGCAAGCGACTGCGGGTCATCCTCGAGGTGCCTCCGGTCGAGCCGCTCGGCGAGGACGAGCTCGAAGGCGACGACTATCCGCCGCGCGAAGCCGAGTGACGGAGCTCCGACCCGCGAAGCCGCGGCACGCGGCGCGCGAGTGGTGCTAACGTTCAAGCGTCCTTCGATCGACCATGAACGCTGTACTTCGCTTCGCTGCCCTGGGGGGCTCGTAGCGCTCGCGCATTGCGGCGCGAGTCCCAACGTTCCGTTTGACGCGAGGCCTGATCACGCGGCGACGGACACGAGCGTGACCGACGCGACGGTGAGTGACGGCGCGACGCCGCGCTACGTGATGCCCGCGTGCGCGCAGCCCGCGGGGTCCTTCAGTCCGCTCGCGACCCGCTGCCAACACCTCGTCGACGCGCAGGGCCGTGTCGTGGTCTTGCGCGGCGTCAACGCGCGCGTCGACGGCGTGTTCGATGTGACGTTCAGCGACATGCGCGCGCCGGTGCAGGCGATCCCGACCTTCGACGCCTCGGACGCGGCGCGCATGCGGCAGCTCGGGTTCAACTTCTTGCGGCTTCCGATCAACTGGAGCGGGGTCGAGCCCACCAACACCATGCCGCCCACCTACGACGACGCGTACCTCTCGCGCGTTCGTGCGGCGGTCGACATCGCGCGCCGCGCGGGCCTGTTGGTGCTCATCGATTTTCACCAAGACGCGTACAGCAAAGAAATCGGTGAAGACGGCGCGCCGCTTTGGGCGATCAAGCCGGCGCCCGACATGCTGTTGCAGGGGCCGATCACCTCCGAAGAGCTCACGCGGAGGCGGACCTCGGCGCAGGTGCTTCGCGCGTTCGAGACGTTCTTCGGACCCGCGCCGGAGGGAGAGCTGCTCCGCGCGCGGTTCTCGCAAATGGCCGCGGAGGTCGCGCGACGGTTTCGCGGCGACGATGCGGTGATCGGCTACGAGTTGTTCAACGAGCCCATCGCTGACGACGCGCAGTGCCTCGCGCTTCACAGGCAGGTCGGTGAGGCGATTCGCGCGGTCGATCCGCGAAAGCTGCTGCTGTTCGAGCCGCCCGCGTCGCGCAACATCGTCGATCGCGCCTCGCTGGCGAGCGCGCCCTTTCCGCTGCCGGGCGGCGTGTATGCGCCGCACATCTACACGCTCGCGTTGTCCGCGCCCGAGAGCGCGCGGCGCACGTTTACGATCGACACGCTTCGCGCTTCGCACTTGAACGCGGCGCGCGAGGCTCGCTCGTGGGCGACGCCCATCATCGTGACCGAGTGGGGCTACGACCCGAGCGGGATCCGCATGGAGGACTACGTCGCCGCGCAGGCGGACCTGCAGGACGAGTACGGCGAGAGCTCGGCGCTCTGGCTGTGGAAAGAGCGCTCGCAAGGGCTCTGGGGTCTGTTCGACTACGACGCGTCGAGCGGACGGTGGAGCGAGCGGCCTGCGTTTCGACGGGCGCTCGCGAGGGTCTATCCCGAGGCGATCGCGGGTTGGCCGAAGACGTGGCGATTCGATCGCGTCGCGCAGCGCTTCGAGCTCGAGTACGAGGGGAGCGCGATGGTGTCGGCGCCGAACGTGCTGTTCGTTCCGGCGGCGGAGGACTTCGCGCGGTCGTTTACGGTGACGTGCGACGGCGCGCGCGTGCAAGTGACGAGGGACGATGCGACGGGGCGCGTGGAGGTTCCGTGCAACGGGGCCGGGCCACATCGCGTCGAGCTCGTGGGGCAGTGATCGAGCGCGCTCGCGCGCATGCGCGAGGTTTGCGTCGCGGCGGGCGTTGTTGAATTTGCGAACACCGTCCCTGACACTCGACTCATGGGTTCGCTTTCTTTCGTCGCTCGGTGGGTCGTTTGCGGTTCGATCGTGGCGCTCGGCGGCTGCGCGATCGGCGAAGAGATGAGCCTTCGCGACGCGGGGCGAAGCGACGCGCGCATGGACGCGACGGTGAGCGCCGCGCAAGACGGAGCGGCGCAGAGCGAGGCGGGCGCGAACGGCGACGGAGCGAGCGCGAGCGACGCGCCGGTGGGCCCGAGGCCCGACGGGTCGATGGCGTGCGGAGAGCAGGATTTTCCCTGCTGCGCGGGCGCTTCGCCGTGCGTGGGGATCTTGGTGTGCTCGATGGGCACCTGTCGAACGTGCGGGCGCAGCGGCGAGCCGTGCTGCGCGGGGGATGGGTGCAACAGCGGTCTCACGTGCACGGGCGGGCGCTGCACGGGCTGCGGAGCGGCAGGGCAATCGTGCTGTCCGGGCGCGAGGCCGTGCGCGGACACGGCCACGTGCGTCGCGGGTACGTGCAGACAGTGTGGGGTCGAGCCGGGGACGTGCGTGCCCGGGACGATGGGCTCGGAGCGCTGTGGCAACTGCGGGACGCGCACGCGTTTGTGCAACGCGGACTGCTCGTGGGGCGCGTGGGGCGCGTGCGGCGGCGCGGGCGCGTGCGCCGCCGGAGCGACGGAGTCGCGCGCGTGTGGCTTTTGTGGAACGCAAACCCGACGCTGCGCCGCCGACTGCTCTTGGGAGCTCTGGAGCGCGTGCACGGGCTCGCGCGACTGCGCTCCGGGCACCGTCGACACGACGGGCTGTGGAACCTGCGGCCAACGCACGTGCGGCGCGGACTGCCGCTGGCCCGCAGCGTGTTCGGGCTGCCGCTGCGACGCGCGCACCCAGTGCGGCTTCACCTGCCCCACCGGCTATCACCCCAGCGGGTTCAGCTGCAATTTCTCTTGGATCGTGCTCGGGCAGCAACAACCAGGTCGCGTGCGCGCCGGACTGCGGAGACACCTTCAACGCCTGCGGCTACTCGTGTCCGACGGGCTATCACCCCACGGGATTCAGCTGCAATTTCTCTTGTGGATCGTGCTCGGGCAGCAACAACCAGGTCTCGTGCGCAGCCAACGCTGGCGCGACCTTCAACTCCTGCGGCTTCTCGTGTCCGACCGGCTATCACGTGACCGGTATGAGCTGTAACTTCTCTTGCGGCTCGTGCTCGGGCAGCAACAACCAGGTCTCGTGCCAGCACGACTGAGCGCGGCCTGAGTCGACACACGAATTCAAGCGAGAGCGTTCTCGCAGCGCACCACGAGGTAAGTCACGATGAAGAGCGCGCGGTGGATCGTTGGTTGGGCGCTGCTCGGCGCGAGCGTCGCGGGCTGCGACACGGGCGAGGTCTCTGCGCAGCGCGACTCGTCGGTGCAGCGCGACTCGAGCGCGAGCGGGCTGGACGGATCGACGGTGACTCCGATGGGGGATGGAGCGGCGAGCGCGCAGGACGCGGTCGCGACCGGCGGCGACGCGAGCGGCGATGGAGGGCCCATTTCGGTTGGGCCGGCGCGGCCCGAGGAGTGCGGCAACGCGGTCGACGACGACAACGACGGCGAGATCGACGAGGGGTGCAACTGCGCGGTGGGCACCGAGCGCGCGTGCTATCTCGGCCCCGTCGGGACGCTCAATCGCGGCGCGTGTCGCGCGGGCAATCAGCGCTGCGAGAGCACGGGCGCGAGGGCGATTTGGGGGGCGTGTGCGGGGCAGGTGATTCCGGTGCCCGAGATCGCGAGCAACGGCGTCGATGATGACTGCAACGGGATGACCGACGAGCCCGGCGCGCTGTGCCTGGCGATGTCCAACAACGAGAGCGCGACGGAGTGCGGCAACGGCCGCGATGATGACTGCGACGGAAGAGTGGATTGCATGGACCCGGGATGTGCGACGGCGGGTCGGTGCATGACGATGCGCTGCACGTCGGCCACGGAGGACACTTGTTTTGGCGGCGTCGACGAGGACTGCGACGGAAGTATTGATTGCATGGACCCGGACTGTTCGCGGGATCCGTCGTGTGTGGCCTCGGTGTGTCCGCCGGGGCAGACGCCGGTGTACACCGAGCGGACGCTGGCGCCGGCGTCGGGGTCGTCGGGGATTTTGCCTGGAGACAACCGGGCGAATTTTGCGCAGACGTGCGTGGCGGGGCGGTGCCCGCAGGGGCAGGTGTCCGTCGTGCGCGCGGGGCAACCGGCGATTTGTGTTCCGCCTCCGCCGAGCTGTCCCGAGGGGCGGTTTGCGGCGTATCGAGGCTCGTCGTGGGTCTGCGAAGGGCCGTGCGAGATCATCGTTCGCTACGGGTACATGTTCGGGTTTCGTCAGGTGTGCACCGAGCGGCCGCGGCTGATGTGCCCGTCGGGACAGAGCCCGACGTTCGACTTCAGCACCGAGCGATGGCTCTGCCGCGCGACCTGCGACAACACGACGTACGATCGCATCCTGCTCGACGGGCTCGTGCTCTGCGTCCCGTGCTGATCGAGCGGGGGCGCAGAGGGTGTTGAACTGGATCTGACCGCGAACTACGGCAGATCCGCGGCGTCGGTCGGCGTCATGTCCTCTTGCAATACCTCCAGTATTGCTGCGTGGACATTCCTTGTCCGACTTGCGTCTCTTTGCAGTTCGCAAGTCATCTCCAATTCAACACCCTCTCAGACGAGCAGCGGTCGCGACGCGCCCAAGTGGCGATCGAGCGTGCGAACGAGCTCGTCGCGATCGAACAAGCGCGTGACGTAGTCGAGCCGATCGGTCTCGATCACGAGCTTGCTCGAGCGGTCGTAGCCCTCGAACCAGCGGTCGTACAGCGACTCGAGCGAGCGCAAATAGCTCGTGGGAATCGCCTGCTCGTACGCCCTGCCCCGCGCCTTGATCCGCTTGCGAAGCGTCTCGAGCGGGCAGCGAAGGTAGAGCATCAGGTCGGGGGCGCGCAGCTCGTCGCGCAGCGCGTGGTAGAGCGACTCGTACGTGGACCAGTCGCGGTCATCGATGTTGCCGACGTCGCGGTGATACCGAGCGAAGATCTCTGCGTCTTCGTAGATGGTGCGGTCTTGCACGACCGCGTGCGCGCGCTGCTCCATCTCGCGGTGGTGCTTGAAGCGCGTGACCAAGAAGAAGAGCTGCGACTGAAACGCCCAGCGCTTCATGTCGCCGTAGAAGTCTTCGAGGTACGGGTTGGCCTCGTGCGGCTCGTAGAAGGGCTCGAGGTGGTAGTGCTGGCAGAGCCACTTGACCAGCGAGCTCTTGCCGGCGCCGATCGTTCCTGCGACGGCGATGTAGAGCGGCTTGGACGGGGCGTTCACGACAGGCCGAGCTCCCGCGCGGTGGCCTCGTCGAGCATCCCTTGCGCGCGCGCGAACGCGAGCGTCACGCGGTGCACGCGGTCCGTGGCTCGATCGGCCATGCGCCCGTCGATGATCACCGCGCCACGGCCCGCGCGCTCGGCCTCGATGAACGCGCGCGCCTCGCGCACCGCGCGCTCGATGAGCGCCTGGGGCAGCGAGAACACCGGGTGCACCGCGTCGATCTGCGCGGGGATCCCCACCCATTTTCCGGACATCCCCACCTCGCGCGCGATGAGCGCGTCGCGCTTGCAGTGCTCGATCGCGCGCGCGCGCTCGGCCTCGCTCTTGTCCTTCGTCGGAAACTCCAGCGTCATCTCGGCCAGCGCCGGGACGCCCACGCACGCCGCCGCCTTCACGATGCGCTCGCGCGCGGCGTTTACCATCGGGTGATCGACGCGGTACTCGACGAGCGGGACGCGCAGCGAGCTCCAGTAGTCGAAGGCGCCGAAGATCAAGCCCGCGACGCGCTTGGACGCGCGCGCGATCTCGAACGCTGCTTCCTCCGCGCGTGCGCCCTCGATGAGCACTTGCACGCGAATCGAGCCCTCTCGAAGAGAGAGCGCGCGCTCGAGCTCGGTGAGCGTCGCGTCCACCGAGCGCACTTCATCGGGGTGCTCGACCTTGGGCAGAACGACGCCTTCGACGCGCGCTCCGACGCGCTCGATCACGGACACGAGGTCTTCGTGCGCGGGGTCGAGCTCGGTCCCGCGCGGGCGAAAATACCGGAGCTTGCGGCCCCAATCGAGCTCGTCGAACGCGCGCGCGACGTTGGCCCTGCCCCGCTCGAGCGCCGCGTGATCGCCGCGCGGAATCGAGTCTTCGAGGTCGAGCATCACCAGGTCTGCCTCGCTCTTGGTGACCGCGGCTTCGACGTACTTCCACACGGTGGCAGGGCACGTCAGGTGCGTTCGCTGCACGAGGTGCTTGTCATCGAGGGTCACTTCGTCGCGGGCGACCGCGGTGAGAGCAGCCTCGCTCCGCGCCCTCGCGCGCTGGGCGATCGCTGATCGTTGAGTCTCGCTCAAGGTCATCGGGCGACGAGAGCGTACCAGCGTTCGACGATCATGGAGCGCTACACCCGAGCGAGCGCGCCCCCTCGGCGCTCTCGAGCGTCGCGACCATCGAGCCCGAGCCATCGACGCGCAGCGCGAACGCGAACGCAGCGGCGTCGGGCGTCGCCCGAGCGCTGAAGAACACCGATCGAACGCACGCTGGACGGTCCGTCGACGCTTCGAGCACCGCCGACGAATCGTGGCTCGACGAGTCGAGCTCGCCGCTGCGAACGAGCGGCGTCCAGTTGCGTGACGAGGACCAGACGGTGATCGCTCCTCGGGCGCGCTGCGCAGGACAGGGCGACGTTCGGCTGCCCGTGACGATCGAGAGGGGCTCGACGCGCGGCGCGATCGGTCGATCGCCGTCGAACAGCGCGACGAACGCTGGCATCAGCGACGGCGCTCGGCGCGTGTGGACGAGCACCCCCGCGAGCGCGCCGCGCAGCGCGATGAAATCGCGGTCCCACTCGCCGACGGACGGAGGCAATTCGCGCGCGGCGCGCAGCGCTCCGTCGCGGCCGAAGATCGCCATGCCTCGATACTCTCCCTGTGTTTCTCCTAGCAGAATCACCCACGCGCCGTCGTCTCGGCGCGCAGCTCCCACCGAGGGCCCGAGCGCGTCGAGCGCGCGCAGCGGTCGAAGCTCTGCGTTCGCGGCGATGAAGCGATCGCACCGGCTGTGCACGCCGCCCGAGACGCAGCGCTCGAGCAACGCGAACCGCTCGTCCGCGACCACGACGCGCCAGGCCGCGCGCGGGTCGAGGTCGAAGAGCCGACCGCCGTTCTCGAGCGTGACGTTGGCCTGAGAAATCGCTCGCAACGTGCGCGGATCGCTCGCGAGGCGCCAGCGCACATCGAGCGAGACTCGCTGCCGGTCGAGCGCCGTCACGCCGATCGAATAGCTGCCCCACTCTGCGCCGACCTGCTCGTGCGGCGCGCTCGAAGCGCGACGATCCGCGCAGTCGATCACGGCGCCAGTGAGAGCCGGCGGCGACGCGGAGGAGGCGGGGCGCGGCTCGGTGGGCGCGGCGACGACCGAGTCGCCGTCGGGGACGGGGTCGTGGCTGAACCAGAGCGAATAGCGCTGGCATCCGTCCTCGGAGCACCGCCAGGTCGTGTGCCTCGCGTCGTGGGCGTACGTCGAAAACCGCTGCGAATGACCGCGAATCGCGCGCACTTCGATGGCGCTCCACCGCTCGCCTCCGTCGGTCGAGAGCGAGAGGTGGTCGATGTCTGCGCCGACCGCGAGCAGCTCACGCGCGTTCGCGACGGCGGCGGAGTGGTGGCGGTCGGGCAGCGAGACCAAGCGCGTCGCGCCCGAGCGACGAAGCGCGAGACGCGCGTCGCGGCCGTCCTCGCTCGGAAGCAGGTGCCAGATCGTCTCGTCCGGCGCGATCCCAGCTCCGGTGAACACGAAGGCCCCCTGCTCGTTGCCCGTCGCGATGGGATCGACCGTGCGGCGCTCAGCGTCGACGAGAAAGAGCGTCGAGTGATTGTCGCCCAGGTCTTCGAAGAGGCCGACCGAGCCGCGCAGGCTCCAGAAGCCTCCGCGCACGCGTTGGTGCCAGAGGGTGTGCAGCCTGCCCTCGCGATCGAGCGCGCACAGCCCAGCGCGGAGCACGGTGGGGGTGTTCGCTTCGAGCTCTTGGCAGGGCTCGTCGATGAGCGCGTGCGCTCCGTCGTCGGAGAGTTCGACGCGAACGCCGCTTCGATGCCAAGGCAGCGGGGTCAACCCACGACCGGGCGTGAACACCGCGTTGAAGCGCCCCTCGGCGCAGCGAAGGACCACGCGCGAGCCCCAGCCGACGAACGAGCAGCTCGACGAGGGGAGCGCGTCGCGATAGCTCGCGCGAAGCGCTCCGGTGCGCGCGTCGAAGCGCAGCAACGTTCGACCGACGGAGGCCCACTTGTTCGGCGAGAGCGCGTGACCGTCACCGTTGTCGATCGCGCGGGGCCATCGACGGGCGACGGCCTCGAGCAACGCGAGCGACTGCTCGTGCGAGAGCGATCGCTGCGCCCCGACGCGATCGGTCGCGACGAGCGAGCCATCGCGGCGGATTTCGCGCGGTCCGCGAGAGGTCTCGAGCACGAGCGCCCCGCGCAGAAGGCGCACGCGCGATGGAGCGGCGCCGGGCTCGATCGCGGCTTCGAACGTGCGAGCCCCGCCGTCATCGGTGAGCGCGACGCGACCGTCGGCGAGGACCGCGGCGCCGAAGCGCTCGTCGGCGAACGCGACGGAGAGCGCTGCGTCCTCGGGCCACCCTCGGAGCGACGAGCCATCGATGAGCCAGCCCTGCAGGGCGTCGTCGACGAAGGCGAGCGCGCCCGCGCCGCGGTCCGAGGATCGCGGGAGATGCGAAGATTCACCGACAAAACGCAGGGGACCGAGAAACGAGTCGGCGGCCCAAGCGGTTCCGTCGCGCGAGAGAAAGAGCCACCCCGCGCCGCGTCGAGCGGCGGCGATCAGCGGCTGGACCGTGCGCTCGTTGGCGATCGAGACCGAGAGCGCCGGGCCGCGCGGCTCGATGACGGCGCGGACCGAGTCGAGAAGAACCCGCGTCGCGCGCTCGGAGTCATCGACGATCACGGCATCGCGCTCGACCGAGGCAAACGAGGGGATCCACTGCACGGTGGGCGTCGCGAGGCGCGCGGGCCGCTCGTCGCCGTCGGGCGGCGCGCGCGGGTCGAGCGTCGCGAGTCCGAGCGATCGGGCAGCGAAAACGCTAGCAGATTGCGTCGAGGTCTGCGCGCAGCCCGCGACCACGATCAGCGCGAGCGCAGAAGTGCGAGCGGCGACCGAGGACACAGCGCGAAATCTCGCACGAGCGAGGGTCGTAGGGTAACTGTACGCGAGGCGCGTGCGAGAGAGACAGCGGAGTCGATACGAGACCACGGGAGCCATCAGCGTCGCTCTGGGCTCGATCACGCTCGCGGTCGCGGGGCTTCTGTCGCACGGCGGCGCGGCGGAGGGGCAAGCGCGCGCGCGAGGCAGAGCGCCGAGCGACGGAGGCGGAGCTCCCTTCGCTGCAGCGTGCGGAGAGCTGCTGCGGCCCGATGACGGCGGGCACTACCTCGCGCGCGAAGATTTCACGCCGCCGGTGGCGGTGGTGGACGGCAACGATTGGCTCGCGTTGGTCAATCGCTCGCCTCGGTGGGTGCTCGCGCCCAACTTCGCTCCGAGCGATTTGTTGGATGTCTCGACGATGCGGCCCGCGCCTGCGTCGACGTGCACGCCGCCCGAGCGGCAGTGTCTGCGAAGAGAAGCCGCGCAGGCGTTTCAGCGGCTCGCGGCGGCGATGCGACAAGCGGGGCACTTGCCGAAGCTCGACTCGGCGTTTCGCGGGTTCAACACGCAGTGCGCGGTGTTTGCGAAGTGGGCGTGGCGACGGGGGACGGCGATGGGCTTCTGCCCTGCGACCAACGCGAGCGCGATCGCTGGGCACTCGCAGCACCAGCTCGGGACGGCGATGGATTTGTTCACCGTCGCGTGGGTGCGAGGCGGCGCGCATTTTCGCGACGGGTTCGGGTGCTCGCCCGGCGGGCGGTGGCTCGCGGCGAACAGCTGGCGATTTGGCTGGGTGCTTCCGTACCCGTTGCACCCGGACTACCGCGCGCAAGGCAGCGATTGCATGGCGCGCACTGATGCTCGTGGGCGTGTGGATCCGCGGACGGGGTACAAGCACGAGCCTTGGCACTTTCGTTACATCGGCGTCGAGAACGCCGAGCGATTTCACAGGGCGTGGGAGTCGAGCGGGCCGGGCTCGGCGACGGAGATCACCCTGGAGCAGTGGCTTCGCGAGCGGCTCGGCGCGCGCGATCCGGTCGAGCCTCCGGTGTGCGACGGGTGCACGTGCGGCGAGTGCGCGTCGTTCTCGCCGAGCGCGGGGCCGTGCGCGCGAGCGCAGACGCTGCTGCTCGACCGCGGCGGGCATGTGCAATCGGCCAGGGGAATTCCAGAGCTTCTGTCAGTGCGCGTCGAGCGTGACGGCGGCGCGGTGCTGTTTCGCGCGAGGGTGCGCGTGCCCGAGCAGACGCTGACGCAGCCGCCGATGGGCGACGCGCAAGGGGTCGTTCGCTACGAGAGCGGCGCCACCGTGCGCGCGTTGAGCGCAGAGCCCGGGCGGCTCGCGCGCAGCTACGAGGCGATCGAGGGCGTGTGGCGCGTCGGGGTCGAGCCGCGTGAAGACCGCGCCCTTCGCGGGTATCCCTGGCGCGTGGCGCTCGCGAGCGGCGGGCGCGACACGACGGCCAACGGGTTCAACGCGCGCATGCTCGCGTCGAGCGGCGAGATCGAAGTCGGTGTGCGCGTCGAGGGCGTGCGCGCGGGGACGCGAGTGCGCATCGGGATCTTGCGTGGAGACGAAGCGGTGGACGCGCAAGACGCGCGAGCGCCCTGAGCGAGCGACGCTGTTGTAAGCTCGCCGCCATCACAGCAATGAAAGCTCGCTTCGCTCTGGCTTCACTTGGCTCGATGCTCGCCATGCTCTCGTGCGGACCACGCACGACGCCCAACGCGGATGCCGGGGCCGACGCCAACCCGTTCGAGCCGCCTCCGATGGCGTGCCGCGCAGGGACGGGCTGGGCCGCCGATCGTCCCGCGTTTGCGCGCAACACCGCGGACTGGGGCCTCGCGACCGTGCGCGGGACGCGCTTTGCGACGGCGGACATCGACAACGACGGCTACGCGGACCTCGTCGTTCACTCGGGGCAGACCAACGTGCGGACCGACGCCGACGCGACGCCGCCGGTGATCCACACGCGGCTGCTCATGAATCGCCCGAGGATGGGCGGCGGACGGCAGTTCGTCGACGCGACGCGCGAGTCGGGATTTCTCACGGCGCGCGACGGATCGAGCGGCCGCAACACGACCATCACGGGCTTCGCAGACGTGGACAACGACGGCGATCTCGACGCGGTCACGCAGGTGTTCATCAACGCGGCGGCGAACGCACCGGAAGACCCCGGCGATCGCGGCGTGGTGCTGTTGAACAACGGACAGGGGCAGTTCACGCTCGCGGGAGAGAGCGCGATCGCGCCGCCACAAGCAGACGGGTTCGTCTCGCAGTCCTCGGGGCTCGCGTTCGTCGATCAAAACCGCGACGGAAACATCGACGCGTTCGTCAGCTATTTCTACGACCCGACCTCGGCGATCGAGGTAGGCCAGCAGCCGACGCTGTTTCGCGGCAGCGGCAACGGGCTCTTCGAAGACGTGACCGACGCGGTCGGAATGAGCTTGGGCAACACGATGGCCGACTTCGCGATGGCGCGACAGCGACGGCCTCTGTACGGCGCGAGCGCGTGCGACGTGAACGGCGACGGGCAGCTCGACCTGCTCGGCATGGCGTACGGTCGCCAGTGGAACGAGCTGTTCGTGTCCAAGCCCGATGGGACGTTCACTGAAGTGGGCCTCTCGTCGAACGTCGGCGGCGATTCGAACCAGGAGTTCAGCCGGGACCAGAGCTATCTCTGCTGGTGCGCCGCGGTCGCGGGACGCTGTCCGATGGACACTCCGGCGCCGCGCTACCAGTGCCCGCTGCGCGGATGGCGGCAGGGCTACAACGACCAGCCGTGGAGGCTCAACGGAAACACCTTCACGATCGCGTGCGGCGACGTCGACAACGACGGGGACATCGACTTGTACACGGCAGAGATCGCGCACCCGGACACGGGGCCCGCGAGCGATCGATCGCAGCTCCTTCGCAACGTGAGCCCGGCGAACGCGCCGCCCGAAATGGTGCGCTTCGAGCGGGTGGATCGGATGATGTCGGGGCTCGTTCCTGGGTCGTCGGCGAGCAGCGACGAGGGTGGAATTTCAGCGGTGATGTTCGACTTCGACCGCGATGGTCGCTTGGACATCTGGTACGGCGCGAGCGACTACCCGAGCAACTACGGCTGGATGTTTCACCAGAAGGCCGACGGGACGTTCGAGCAGGTCTCGCGCCCCGCGGGGATCTTTCACGCGTGTCCTGTGGGCATCGCGCTCGCGGACTTCGACCTCGACGGCGATCAAGACTTGATCGTCGGCAGCTCGACCGCCCGCGATTGCGCGCGCACTTGGACGATGGGCAACGAGGTGCACATCTACGAGAACGTGGCGTCCGAGGCCAACTGGAGCTCGATTCGCCTCGTGGGACGCGGGGGCGGCGCGGCCAATCGCTCGGCGATCGGGGCGCGCGTGCGCGTGACCTCGGGCGGCGTCACTCAGACGAGAGAGATCACGGGCTCGTTTGGGCACTTCGGACTGGGGCAAGAGCTGGTGGCTCACTTCGGGCTCGGGACGAGCTGCGCGATCGACCGGATCGAAGTGCGCTGGCCGGACGCGGCGAACACCGTGGAGACCTTCGAGAACGTGCGCGCGAACTATCGTCTCGAGATTCGTCAGGGTGAAGGGCGCGTGCGCTACGAGACGGGGGCGCGATGACCGAGGGCGTCGCGCCGTTTGTGTTCTCGCGAGAGTCGAAGATCAGGATCGACCGCGAGGGGCGCTTTTGGCACGAGGGCGAGCGCGTCGAGCACGAGGGGCTCGCGCGAGCGTTCGCGCAGTGGGTTCGCTGGGACGACGAGGGTCAGCGCTATCAGCTGAAGAACGACCTGGATTGGTGCTGGATCACCGTCGAGGACGCGCCGCTGGTGGTGTGGTCGGCGAGCGTGAGCGACGACGGTTCGGTGCGGCTCTCGCTCAGCGACGGGACGACGGAGGCGCTCGACGTCGAGAGCGTTCGCGTGGATCGCGAGGACGTCCCGTATTGCACGGTGCGGGGCGGGACGCTGGACGCGAGGTTTCTGCAAGCGGCAGCGTTTTCGCTGCTCGAGCACGCAGAGCCCGACGGCGACGGCTGGGCGCTCGCGCTCGGGCGAAGGCGCGTGCCGCTCGCGCGTGTCGATCGCGGCGCCCGAAGGCAGCCGCGGACGGTACAGTCTTCGTCGCAGTGAACGAGATCATCACCCGGGCGCAGAGGCTCAAGGAGCAGTCGTTCGACAGCGGGATCGCGCGCGCAGAGGCGTTCGAAGCGCTGCGCGAACAGGTGGGCGACGACGAGCACGAAGACGAGGTCCTGTTCGACCTGGCCTTCATCGAGGCGCAGTCGCACAGCGCGCATCGCGATCACAAGCCCGTCGCGGGAGAGCCCGCGGACGTCGTGCTCACCGCGTGGGCGCGGGTCGTCGGCGGAGTGCACGTCGATTCGCGCGAGAAAGAGCACGCGATCGCGATGGACGCGCTCAGCGAGGCGCTCAGCGATCGAACGCTGGACGGCACGCCCGAGGTGGCCACGAGCGCGTGGATCGCCCTGGCGAGCGCCGCGCTTCGATCGGAGTCCGTCCCTGTGATTCGCAGGGCGATCGCATGCGCGCACCGGGCGCTCGCCGGGGTGCACGGGACGTCCTCGGGAGAGACGGCGCTCGTCCTGCTCGAGCTCGCGTCGCACGCGGACGACCCCGAGGCGGCGCGCGAGGCGAGCGATCGATTGTGGGCGCTGCGGGCGCACGAAGAGCTGGATGTGGACGACCGTTTCCAGTTCGTGGCGCCGGTGTGGCAAGTGCGTATGGCGCTCGGCGACGCGGACGGAGCGCGAGAAGCAGCAGACGCGCTGGTGGGGTTGGCCAGAGAGAACCACAGCCGTCAACGAGAAGCGGACGCGCTCGGCGCGGTGGCGGAGTGCGCGATGGCGCAGGGCGACGTTCGCGCGGCGAGGGACGCGCTCGCCAAGAGGATCTCGCTGGCCGAGGCGCTGCTCGCCGAGGCGCGCGATGACGCGGCGCGGACCTTCGCTGTGGCGCGGCGCGACGAGGCGTACGCGGCGATGACCACGCTCGAAGAAGTCGCTACAGAAGCTGACAAGAAGAAGAAACGCGCTTGACGTTGTGGTGCGCGCGGGGCGAACGTTTGCGCCTCAGACGTTGCTGGCGACCCGAGTGCACGCCGCGAGAGACTCGCGCAGGATCGTCCAGGGATCTTTCGTCGTGCACCCCACCGAAGGCGGAGCCGATACATGCGCGAGGCGGAAATCGCCGCCATCACCGAACACTTCTTCGAGAGCGAGTTCACCGAGGAATACGCGGTTGGACTTCTCGGACAGGCGGTTGAGAGGCAAGAGCACGAAGGACGCGAGTGGGTGTTTCTCAAGCCCGACGCTCGCACGCTCGCACGCGTCGATCTCGCGATTCGTCCGCCCAAGGAGGGTGAGGCGATCCGCGGCGAAGACGGCGAGCTGTACGCAGCAGAGCCCTTCATCGAAGAGCTGGTGTTGGTGCTGAGAGGACCTGTTCCGTACTCGCGCTCGATGTTCGAGTCGTGGTTCGGGCCGGGCCGCTTGAATACCGGCCCCGAAAACGAGGACGGCGACGCCTCGCTGCAGCTCGAGTACGACTACGTCGGGACCTTCAGCGGACAGGTGATCATCCGTTGGTGGAAGGAGCCGTCGGACCCGCCGAACATGGGTCGTCCGAACGGGCCCGACGAAGTGCGCGTCGAAGAGGTCCACTTGCGCAGGCCTTGGCCTGGGGACGCGGCGGAAGAAGAGGTCGACGCCGAAGAGATCGACGACGCGGACATCGACGAGCACAGCGAAGACGACCCCAGCGAGCACACGGTGATGACCGAGTCGATGGGCTCGCCGACGATGCCGCCGATCGCGGAGGCTCCGGCGACGCAGCCCGCTCCGTCGGTGAAGTTCTCGCTCGACGAGGCGATGGACTCGGGCGTGTGGATGGCGGACCTCGCGTGGAAGGTGCTTCGGCAAGACTTCACGCTCGACCGCGCGTTCGACGTGCTCGGCACGCCCGAGGGGCCGATGGGCGGCGACGGAGAGGCGATTCAGCTCAACCCGAAGGACGAGCGGCTCGAGGCGATCACCATGGTTCCGCGCGGGGATCGCGTGGCGCACGCGGTGCTGCACGCGGTGCCGGTCCCTCCCCTCGTGATCGCGATCGACGCGCTCTCGGATCGCTTCGGCGCCGAGCCCACGCGCGCGACGGGCGCGGTGACGTTTCGGCTCGAAGGCACGCGCTCACGGGGCAGCGTGGTCATCCGCGGCAGCGAGATCCGCGCGGGGGTCTGGGTCGTGAGCACCGTGGATCTCTTGCGCAACTGAGCGCGCGGCTGCTCATCGCCGTCGCATCGTCGCGCCCCGCTCGGTCCCTTTGACCGACACCTGTTTTCGCAGCGAATTCGCTCGATCGCGCCGTCGCTCAGCCGCTCAGTTGAGCGGGAGCGGGACGCACGCGTCGTTGCTGCAGGTCATCGTCTCGGGGCAGCCGAGCGCGCACGGTCCGCCGCAGCGATGCAAGCAGTCACCGTTGACGCACTTGCCGCTGTTGCCGCACTCCGAGTCCGCCGAGCACATGCGCGAGCAGAACGAGCGCGTGTACATGCGCGGGCCCGCCATGGTCATCACTTGAAACTGGCGCTCTTGGCAGGTCGTGCGGCTCGCGGCGGTGCACAGGTCGCTGTTCATGTCGCACGCGACGAAGGACGTCGGGCCCTCGTAGCCGCCCTGCGGAGTGGCTGCTGCGCACGTGGCCGCGGTGCGAAGGTCGTCGAAGCCGACGAGGGCCCAGCGGCGGTTCTGCATGGGGACGCCGGGGCACGTTCCGTCGTTGCCGACGCCCGCGAGCGAGCGTCGTCCGTTGCCCGCGACCACGACCACCGAGTAGCCGCTGGCCTCGCGGATCTTGCAGCCCGCGAGCATCGGCGGAGTGAACTCGCAGTAGCTCGGCATCATCAGGTTGCCCATGTTGGTGAAGCTCATCGAGCTGAGCTCGCACAGCGGGCGACAGTTCTCATTGTTGGGGTTGGGATAGCAGCTGCGGCGATCGCCGATGAAGAACGTCGCGCCCATGGACATCGCTTGCAGACGCGTGTTGCACGCGCTCGCGGCCTCGTCGCCAGCGGCGCTGGTGCAGTGGAGGTTGAGCGCGTCGTTGCAGTCGGTGCACGGCGGCCCTGCGTCTCCGGCGTCTCCGGCGTCGGAGTTGTTCGAGCCGGGCCCGCACGCGGCGAGCAGCGAAGCGAGAGCGAGGGCGAAGATGGTCGATGTGCGCATAGCGGCCGTGAGCATACCCGCAATGCGCGCTGAGCAAAGCGCGACCGAGCGCGACGGGCGCGCGAGATGCACTACTCTCTGAAGGGTCATGGGTCGCTGGATTCTCCGCTGTTCGTGGGTTGTGTTCGCGTGTGTGGGCTGCGCTCCACGGCCGATCGTCTCGTCGGACGCGAGCGCGGATCGCGCGGCGATCGACGACGCGAGCGCGAGCAGCGATGGCGCGGCGCGAGAGGACGCGGGCGGTGATGCGGGCGGTGATCCGTGCGCGATCGCGGTGACGACCGGCGGAGATGTGGCGACGGACATCGCGGCGTTCGACGCGATCGTGCGGTGCGCGAGCGAGCCGTCGCGGACGAGCGGGGAGGTGGCGCGGGCGATCGAGGGGTTTGTGCGAGCGGTGGAGGCGCGCGGTGGGTTTCCGATCGTGGGCGCGGGGGCGACGCGGTTTGTGTACGTGCGCGACGCGCGGTGGGACGCGGAGGACGACGCGAGCTCGACGAGCGAAGATTTCTCGATGGCGCGCCGCGCCGAGCCCCTCGCCGTCGTCGGCGATTTCAACGGGTGGAACGACGGGTCGCTCGCGCTTCGCCACGTCGGCAACAACCTCTTCGTCGCCACGCTCGCGATGACGCCGGGCGCCGAGCGCTGGGGCTACAAGCTCGTCGCCAGGGACGGCGCGAGCGCGCCGGTGCTCTTCAGCGATCCGCTCTCGCGGAGATTTCAGTACGACGCCAACGGTCGCATCTCGTTCGTCCGCGGAGGCGCGAGCGCGGGGCACCTCGAGTGGATCCGCGCGGTGCACGCGACGCGGCTCGACAACGATCGAGCGGTGTATCTGTACGTCCCGCCGGGGTACGACCAGCGCGCGGCAGAGCGGTTTCCAGTGCTGTATTTGCACGACGGAAACAACGCGTTCGACACGGCGCAGGTGCGCTCGGCGCCCTCGAGCTGGGACGTCGACGCGTCGAGCGACGAAGAGATCTCGCAGGGGCGCGCGAGGCCGTTTGTGATCGTGGCGATCCCGAACAACGACGGGCGCATGGATGAATACACGCACACGCGCGACACCATCGGGGGGACGGTGATGGGCGGGCGCGGCGATGATTACGTGGACTTCATTTCAAGCGAGCTCAAGCCGCTGATCGACCAGCGATACCGCACGCTGACGGACAAGCCCAACACGGCGATCTTGGGCTCGAGCCTCGGGGGGCTGATCTCGTTTCACGCGGGATTGCGGGCGCCGATGGTGTTCGGGCTCATCGGCGGGATGTCCTCGACCTTCGAGTGGGGCGGCTTCGCGGGGGGCTCGGACACGATGCTCGCGCGCTACGCGATGATGGCCGCGAGCGTGCGCGCGAACGGGCAGCGGTTCTATCTCGACTCGGGCGGAGGGCCGGCGAGCGACGGGACGTGCACGTTCGACGGCGTGGACGATCCTCGCGACAATTTCTGCGAGACCAACACGATGCGCGACACGCTGGTGATGGCGGGGATCAACACGTTTCCCAACGACCCCAACGCGCTGCGAATCGAGCCCGCGAGCGCGAACATCTATCACTGGTACGAGCGCAACGCTTTGCACACCGAAGCGGCGTGGAGGGCGCGCTTCTACCGCGTCGTCCGCTTCTTTTTCAGGCCCAACTGAGCGACGCAGAGATTTCAGCGCGCGCGCGAAGAGTTCGTGTGACGCGCGGCGCGCGATGGGTTCTGTGAATCCAGTGAAAATCGCGGGCGAGAGGGCGGCGGTCTCCCTTGACGTTTGCAGGCGAATCATCGCTAGTAGCGCTCGCCATGACGACAGCACTCGTGCCCCCAGCGACGCAGGGCAACGCCGCGTCGAAGCCCCTCACCAACAACCCGCACCTCACTGCGTGGGTCGAGCACATGGCTCGCCTGTGCCAGCCCGACAACGTCGTGTGGTGCGACGGAAGCGAAGCCGAACGGCAGCGCCTCACTGAGCACGCTGTGTCGATCGGATCCCTCGTTCCGCTCGACCAGAAGAAGCTCCCTGGCTGTTATCTGCACCGCTCGAACCCGAACGACGTCGCGCGCGTCGAACACCTGACGTTCATCTGCACGCCGACGAAGGACGAGGCGGGGCCGACGAACAACTGGATGGCGCCCGACGAGGCGTACAAGAAGCTCTCGGAGCTGTACGCGGGCTCGATGAAGGGCCGGACGATGTACGTCGTCCCGTACGTGATGGGACCGGTGGACTCGCCCTTCGCGAAGATCGGCATCGAGCTGACGGACTCGGTGTACGTCGCGCTCAACATGCGAGTGATGACGCGCATGGGACAGGTCGCGCTCGATCGCTTGGGAGCCGAGAGCGACGAGTTCAACAAGGGGCTGCACTGCACGGGCGACGTGAACCCGGATCGCCGTTACATCTGCCACTTTCCGCAGGACAACACGATCTGGTCCTTCGGCTCGGGCTACGGCGGCAACGCGCTGCTCGGAAAGAAGTGCCTCGCGCTGCGCATCGCGAGCTACTTGGGACGCGACGAGGGCTGGCTCGCTGAGCACATGCTGATCCTCGGCGTCGAGAGCCCCGAAGGCGAGATGACCTACGTGGCCGCGGCGTTTCCGAGCCAGTGCGGCAAGACCAACTTCGCCATGATGATCCCGCCCAAGCGCTTCAAGGGCTGGAAGGTGTGGACCGTCGGCGACGACATCGCGTGGCTGCGCGTCGGCGACGACGGAAGGCTCTACGCGATCAACCCCGAGGCGGGTTACTTCGGCGTGGCGCCGGGCACGAGCAACTCGTCCAACCCGACCGCGCTCAAGGCCACCGAGCGCGACACGATCTTCACGAACGTCGCGATGACGTCGGACGGAGACGTGTGGTGGGAAGGCAAGGACGGAGACATCCCCGCGGAGCTCACGGATTGGCAGGGCCGTCCGTGGTCGCGCGGGTCGATGGAGAAGGCCGCGCACCCGAACTCGCGCTTCACCGCGCCCATGAAGAACAACCCGTATCTCAGCAAGTTCGCTGATGATCCGCAGGGCGTTCCCATCTCGGCGATCATCTTCGGCGGCCGTCGCGCGGACACGATCCCGCTGGTGCTGCAGAGCTTCAACTGGACGCACGGCGTGTACTTCGGCGCGACGATGGGCTCGGAGACGACCGCCGCGGCGACGGGCAAGGTCGGCGTCGTGCGCCGTGATCCGTTCGCGATGTTGCCCTTCTGCGGGTACAACATGGCGGATTACTTCAAGCACTGGCTCGCGATGCAGGCGAAGATCCTCTATCCGCCGAAGATCTTCTTGGTGAACTGGTTCCGTAAGGACAAGAACGGCAAGTTCGTCTGGCCGGGCTTCGGCGAGAACATGCGCGTGCTCAAGTGGATCGTGGACCGCGCGCGCCTCCGCGTGGGTGGCCGCGAGACGCCGTTCGGCTGGGTTCCGCGTCCAGGCGACCTGGACCTCTCGGGATTGGACATCTCGAGCGAGCGCGTCGAAGAAGCGACGCACATCGACTTCGACGAGTGGACGCGCGAGCTCAAGGGCGCCGGCGAGTTCTTCGCCACGCTCGGGCCGAACGTCCCGAAGGAGCTCGACATGCAACGCGAGCTCATGCTCGCGCGCATCGAGTCCATGCGCAGCGCCGGGCCGCAGTATCACTCGCCCGTGAAGTGAGCGCTGCGCGGGGGGCCGCTGCGACGACAGGGGGGGACACAAGTGGACTCGTGAGCGCCACCAACGAGCGCGCCGCTTCGGGTACGCTTGCCAAACGGTGAACGAAACGGCTCCAGCCCGACCCGGGGTGCTCGGTGAGTTTCGCGGATCGCCGCGATACGAGCTCGTCCGCCGCGTCGGGACGGGCGGGTTCGGGATCGTGTACGAAGCGATCGACCGCACGATCGGCGCGCACGTCGCGCTCAAGTCCCTGCATCGGTTGACGCCAGACAACCTCATCGCGCTCAAGCAAGAGTTTCGCGCGCTGGCGGACGTGAGCCACCCCAACCTCGCGGCGCTCTACGAGCTCGCCGAGCACGAGGGGCATTGGTTCTTCACGATGGAGCTGCTGCAGGGGACGGATTTCATCGCGCACGTTCGGCGTGGAGAAAAGCAGCCCGAAGTGCTGCCTGCGACGGTCGAGCTCGTGGCCGAGCCAGCGGCGGCGGCGACGAGAGCGCGGATGTTTCCGTCCTCTGCGGGCACCAAGACGCTCGATCTCGCGCTGCTGCGATCGGCGCTTCCGCAGCTCGTCGAGGGCGTGCACGCGCTGCATCTGCTCGGGATGTTGCACCGAGACATCAAGCCCTCGAACGTGATGGTCACGCGCGAGGGGCGCGTGGTGTTGCTGGACTTTGGTCTCGTGCGTCCTGCGACGAACCTCGAGGGAGCGGGCGGAAGGGTCTCGCTCGATGCGTCGCAGCCGATCGCGACGGCGATCGTCGGGACCCCCGAGTACATGTCCCCCGAGCAGAGCTTGGGCGACGAGCTCACTCCGGCGTCCGATTGGTACTCGGTGGGGACGGTGCTGTTCGAAGCGCTCACGGGCCGGCGACCGTTCGTCGGGACGATCGCTGAAATCGTCGCCGAGCGGCAGTACAACGACGCGCCTGCGCCGTCGCGATTCGCTGAGAATATCCCGGCGGAGCTCGACGAGCTCGTGCGCGCGCTCTTGCGCCGAGAGCCGGCGCGGCGCCCGTCGGCGAGCGAGATCGCGAGGGTCGTCGGCGCGAGCCTGGGCGGGTCGATTTCGTCCTCGGTGAGCGACGTGCTCGTTGGGCGAGACGAGGCGCTCGCGACGCTGCGAGAGGCGCTCGCAGAGACGGCGCAAGGGCACCCCGTGGTGTGCGAAGTGTACGGCGCGTCGGGCGTGGGAAAGAGCGCTCTGGCCGCGAGGTTTCTCGAAGAGGCGAAGCAGAGCCGCGGCGCGCTCGTGTTCGCGGGGCGGTGTGACGAGAGAAAGACCGTTCCGTTCAAGGCGCTCGACGGCGTGGTGGACGCGCTCGCGATGAACTTGCGTGCGCGCTCGACGGACGAGCTCGCGGTGCTCTTGCCCAAGTCGATGGACGCGCTCGAGCAGCTCTTTCCGGTGCTCTCGATGGCGTCCACGGGGCTCAAAGCGAAGCGAGAGCCGTCGACCGACGCGGCCGCTTCGGACCAGCTCGTGACCGTCCGCGAAGAGGCCTTCGCGACGCTGCGCGAGCTGCTCACGCGCGCGAGCACGCTGCGGCCGATCATCATCGCCATCGACGATCTGCAGTGGAGCGACGCTGACAGCGCTCAGCTCTTGCGCGAGCTGCTCACGGGCAGCGACGCGCCCAACGTCCTGCTCGTCGCGACGGTGCGCGGACAAGCGGGGCAAGTGGACACGCCCTTCGAGCTGATCGAGCAGCACGCGCTCGATCGACGGGTCATCGAGCTCGACGCGCTCGCCGAGCCCGACGCGCTCTCGCTCGCGCGCTCGATGCTCGGGCGCTCAGCGCGAAGCGACGCCGACGCGCGACGAATCGCCGTCGAAGCCCAGGGAAACCCCTTCTTTCTCGGCGAGCTCGTGCGCTACGGCATCGAGCACCCCGAGCAGAGCATCGAGATCACCTCGCTCGACGACGTCGTGCTCGCGCGCGTGCGAGCGCTGCCCGCGGACGCCCGCGCCATGCTCGAGCTCGTCGCGGTGATCGGGCAGGCGGTCCCGCAGCGGGTGATCTTCGACGCCTCGCGCCTCGGGCCGAGCGCGTATCCCGCGCTGCGCGTGCTGCGGACGGCGAACATGGTGCGCTACGCCAACGCGGTCGAGGGAGATCGCGTCGAGCCCTACCACGATCGCGTGCGCGAGAGCGTCGTGCGCACGCTGAGCGCCGAGGCGCTTCGCGCGAGGCACCGCGCCATCGCGTCGGCGCTCGCGGCGCACCCCGAGAGTGATCCGGGGCTGCGCGCAGAGCACCTCGCGGGCGCGCACGAGTTCGAGCAAGCCGCGCGAGCGGCGCTCGAAGCGGCGCAGCACGCCGAGCGCACGTTCGCCTTCGACCGCGCGGCGCGTTGGTATCAAGCGGTGCTCGAGTGGCGCTCGGTGACCGACGGCGAGCGGGCCGAGCTGCTCGAGCGGCTCGCGCACGCGCTGGTCTCGTGCGGCCGCAACGCAGCGGCGGCGGACGCCTTCGCGCAGGCATCGGAGCTGTGCGCCGATCCGATGCGCGCGCTCGAGCTCAGGCGGCACTCGGGCGTGCAGCTGTTCATCGAAGGACGGCACGAGGACGGCGTTCGAACGATCGGCGTCGTGGCCAAAGAGCTCGGCGTGATCATCCCCGAGTCGCGCTTCGGTCTGTCTGCGGGGCTCGCGGCGGACACGATCTGGCTGCGCGTTCGAGGGCTGCGATTCAAAGAGCGCCCCGAGCGAGAGGTCGACGCGCGCACGCTGCAGCGGCTCGACATGTTTCACTACGCGGGGCTGGGCACCGCGTTCGCCGACTCGATGCTCTCGATGTGGTACCTGACGCGGTTCACGCGCTCGGCGATCGACGTGGGCGAGCCTGTGCGCGTAGGCCTGGCGCTGCTGCGGTACTCGACGACCGTGGCCGTCGGCGGGCCGAGCAACGAAGCGCGCGCGATGGAGATCCTGCGCGCGGCCGAAGAGCTCTCGTCGCGACATCGAGACCCCTATCTGCGCGGCTGCCTCGACATGGCCTACGGGTTTACGGACCTGATGATGGGCCGATGGGCGCAGGCGAGCACGCGCTGCGAGCGAGCGGTCGAGCTGTTGTTGCAGGTGCCCGGAGCGGTGTGGGACGCGGACACCGCGGCGTCGCTCGCGACCGAGGCGCTGATGAATCAGGGGCGAATCGCCGTGGCGTTTCGCAAGGCGATGCGACAAGAGCGCGACTCGAAGGCGCGCAATTTCGTGGCGGGGCTCGTGCGCAACGCGCTTCGTTGGGAGTCGCTACGCAGGGTGCTGCTCGACGACGCCGCAGGCGCGCACGCGGTGATCGAAGATGCGGTGCGACGCATCCCGTCGTCGACCTTCTTGTTCGGGCATTTTCTCGAGATCCTCGGGCGGACGCAGCTCGCGATGTACGAGGGCGAGAGCGAGCGGACGTTGCCGTGGCTGCGCGGGCGGTGGCCGGCGCTCGAGCGGTCGTTCATGCTGCGCGCGCCGGTGTTTCGAACGTCGACGTTCACCGCGCTCGGAAGGATGCTGCTGCTCGGCGCGCGCACGGCGTCGCCGAGCGAACGGACTGCGCTCGTACGCGAGGCGGACGCGCTCGGGAGAAAGCTCGAGCGCGAGGACGCGGTCTCTCCCCGCGCGCTCGGCACCAGCCTGCGCGCGGCAGCGGCGCGAGCGCTCGGCGACGACCGCTCGTCGCTCTCGATGTTCCGCTCGTCGCTTCAGCTCTTCGAGATGGCGGATATGCAGTTGCACGCTGCCGCCACTCGGCTTGCGATAGCCTCGCTCATCGGAGGCGACGAAGGCCGAGAGCTCACGGAGATCGGAACGCGCGCGTTCACCGAGCAGGGGGTCCGCGCCCCGTCGAAGTTCGCCGCTGTTTTCGTCGCTCAACCTCTGGCCTGAGCGGCTGACTTAGGTAAAATGATAAAGATGTACCCATTGCCTTCCGACGAGCGCACACGGCTTTTGGCGATCGGGCCCGTGCTCACGGACCTTCGAGCAGATCCGGTGCTGGACGCGGTGGTGGCGGACGCGCTCGTGCAGACGCGCGCCGCGATCGCGGTCGTGACGATCGCGCTCTCGCGGGTGTTGTTGCTCAGGACCGCGGTCGGACTGCCGCCCGAGCTTCAGGTGAGCCGCGCGATCTCGCGCGTCGGATCGCCCTGCGATCAAGCGGTGCGCGAGGGGCGGCCGGTGCTGGTCGCCGATGGGTCGATCGAGCCGGGGACGCAAGCGTTGTTCGCAGAGCGGTACGGAGTGCGGAGCTTCGCGACCGTTCCGCTGCGGTTGAGCGGGCAGGTCGTGGGCACGTTGGTGGTGGCGGATCGTCGCGCGAACACGTTCGATCAAGAGACGATTTGCGCCCTCGAGCGCTGCGCGACGAGCATCGAAGCGCGCTTCGTCGAGCTGACCGACAACGAGCTCGACCGCGAGGACGACTCGAGCGAAGACGAGCTTCCGCTCATCGAGAGCGCGGCGCTCTCTCGACTCGCGCTCGCGCGGCGCAAAGGCACGCTCGACGCCGAGCACTTCGAACGGGGCCTCTCGATGCTCGAGCACATGGAAGAGCGCCATTTCAAATGGCGCGAGATGGTCGCCGCGCTGCGTCCGCTCGCGCAGCCGATCGACCCGATGGAGTCCGGGATCTCTCCCCGGTCGATCATGAAGCCTTGGCTGGATGGAGGGCAGACGTGAGCTTCGCCACCAACGCCGTTGAAGAGGTTCCTTCTTTCGCGCGCAGCTTTGCGAAGGGCACGATCCTGCTCGATCGCTACGAGATCGAGACGGTGCTCGGACAGGGCGCCATGGGGCTCGTCTACCGCGCGAGGCACATCCAAACGGGCGCCATCGTCGCCGTCAAGGTGGAGCATCGCGACCCCGACCAGCTCTTCGCAGGCCGCTTCGAGCGCGAGGCGAGCCTGCTCGCGCGCGTGCATCACCCCAACGTCGCGAGCCTGCTCGACTTCGGTCGCCTGCCGGACGGCGGAGGCGTGCTCGTGCTCGAGTACGTCGACGGCGATTCGCTCGATCAAGTCGTCGCTCGCTGCGGCGGATCGCTGCCGTGGCGCGAGGCGGTGCTCGCCGCGCTCGGCGTGATGGAGGGGCTGCAAGCGGTGCACAGCGCCGGCGTGCTGCACCGGGACATCAAGCCGTCGAACGTGATGCTCGAGCGAACGTCGCCGCCGCGGGTGAAGCTCGTGGACTTCGGCGTCGCGCGCAAGACCGCGTCATCGCCCGATGACCTGTACCTGACGGGCGCAGGCGAAGTGCTCGGGACGCTGAACTACATGTCTCCCGAGCAGATGCTCGGTCAGCGCATCGACGTTCACTCGGACCAATACGCGGTCGGAGTGATCTTGTACGAGCTGCTCACGGGGCGGCTTCCGTACGACGAGAAGTCGATGAAGGGCACGGTGGAGAAGAGCTCGGGCCAGCCGCCGAGGGCGATGGTGGTCCCGATCGATCGCGAGCCGTGGCCCGATCACGTCGAGCACGCGGTGCATCGCGCGCTCTCGTTTATGCCGGACGATCGATTCGAGCACATCGACGATTTCGCCGAGCTGCTCAACCGCGCGCTGCTCGAGGCGGACTCGAACGAAGAGGGCCGCCATAAATCCGGGACCAACCTGGTCTCGCTGCAGAGCCCGACGCGCAAGACACGAGCGAAGAAAGAGGGCGCGCGACGCGTGGTCGTGATCGCGACGAAGCTGCCGGTCGGCACGCTCGAGAACGACGTCGAGCGCGCGTGGATCAGCGAAGTGCTGCAGGGCTACGCGCGCCCGGTCGAGCTCGGCGAGGACACGATCGGGATCGTGCTCAACGAAGGCGGGACGGGATCGAGCGCGAACATCGCCGCGGCGCTGACCGCAGCGCTCTCGGCGCGGTACGGAAAGCTCAACGTCGTCCAAGAGCGCGTCACCGTGCGCGACGGCTGGGCGATCGACGTCTTCTCGCTCGTGAGCGTCTCGACGAGCCTGCTCGAGAAGCTCGCTGAGCGGGAGTGAGCGCTGTCGCGAGTGAGTGACGGCCCGCAGTCGCGCGAGCGAACGGAGCCCCCACCCGCGCTGCCGCGCAGCGAGCGAAGCGACGGAGCCCCCACCCGCGCTGCCGCGCGCCCCGCCCCCGCAGAGCGAGGGCGGCGGCTCTGCATTGGGAAAACAGCGGTAGAACTGCGTTCGTTGATCGCATGGAGACCTTGCTCTGCAAGGTCTCTTCAGTCAACGAAGGGGCTCGCAAGACAACACGACGCAACGCAAACGCTCGGAGCACACTGCGGTCGGCGGAGCCGCTTCGCTCCGTGAGTGGTCGCGATCGTGTCCATCGAAGCCCTTGCAGAGCAAGGGCACCCCGCGAGCAACGCATTCAATTCTGTCGCTGTTTTCCCAATGCAGAGCCGCCGCCCTCGCTCTGCGGGGGCGGGGCGCGCGGCAGCGCGGGTGGGGGCCTGCGCATCGGGCGCGCGGCAGCGCGGGTGGGGGCTGCGCATCGGGCGCGCGGCAGCGCGGGTGGGGGCCCGCTCACCGGACGGGCGAACGAGGCCGTTCGCTCAGTGCGCAGGCGGCGCCGTGGGTCGGGCGCGCATCGTGACCGAGGGCGTCGCGCGAGAGAGCAAGAGCGCTGCGAGCGCGACGACGGCGTTGGCGACGAGGACCGTGTGCACGACGTCGCCGATGGCCTCGCGCACGGCGAGCGCGGCGAGCGGGGCGTTGGGGCGAAGGGCGTGGTCGATCGTGGCGCTGTCGATCGCGCGCGCGTGCAGGCGTTGCTCGGCGAGGGCGCCGGCGAGGATGGCGCCGATCGTTCCGCCCATGGTTCGGGCGAAGGAGAAGGCGGCGGTGGCGGCGCCGCGGAGGTTGTAGTCGACCGCGGATTGCACGGCGATGAGCAGCGGGGTGCTCTGCATGCCCATGCCCAAGCCGATGAGGGCGGTCCCCAGGACGAAGCTCGCGCGAGGGCTGTGGAGGCCGAGCAGCGCGAGCCATCCCGCGCCCGCCGCCACGAGCGCGAAGCCGCCGATCGCGGCGCGACGAACGCCGATGCGCGCGAGCACCATGCCCGTCGAAAACGCAGCGAGCGGCCAGCCAATCGCGAACGCCGTCATCGCGAGCCCGCTCTCTCGCGTGCTCGCCCCCTGCCCTCCCTGCAACAACAGCGGAACGTAGTTCGTCACCACGGTCATCACGACGCCCGAGGCCAACGTCACGACGACGGCGACCGTGATCGTCCGCTCGGAGAAGAGCACCAGCGGAAGCACGGGGTCCTTCGCGCGCTTCTCGACCCACACGAACGCGAGCGCGAGCGCGAGGCCGATCACCAACGGCGCGCGGCCGAGGCCCGCGATGCCGTGCGCGCCCGAGCCGAGCTGCACGCCGACGATCGCGCCCGTGAGCAAGAGCGCGCCGAGCCAGTCGATGACGACCGTGTGACGTTCGCGTTTCTCTGGCTCGCGCAGGGAGATCGCAAGCAACGTCATCGCCATCAGGCCGAACGGAACGTTGAGATAGAACACCCACCGCCACGACAGGTAGTCCACGATGAGCCCGCCCGCGACGGGTCCGACCGCGCCCGCGAAGCCCCACACAGCGGAGAAGAGCCCCTGCACTTTCGCGCGCTGTTCTGCAGGGTAGAGATCGCCGACGATGGTGAGTCCCACGGTCGCGAGCGCGCCGCCGCCGATGCCCTGTACAGCGCGCGCGACGATGAGCGCGTTCATCGACCAAGCGGCGCCCGAAGCCCACGAGCCCAGGAGAAACAGGGACATTCCGACGATGTACGCGGGGCGGCGGCCGAAGAGGTCCGCGAGCTTTCCGAACAGCGGCGCAGAGACCGAGCTCGTGAGCAGGTAGATCGAGAGCACCCAAGCGTAGCGATCGGAGCCGCCGAGGTCGCCCGCGGCGCGGGGCATCGCCGTCGAGACGATGGTCATTTCGATGGCTGCTGCGAACATTCCGAGCACGATGGCTGCGGTGGCGATGCGTCGTCGACGCTCGTTCAATGGGTCCGTCATCGTGCTCGTGTCTCGGAGGGGGGGGCAGTAACTGGGGCAAAGTCGCGGAACTGGCAACGGTTGCGACGCAGGCCCGAGAGGTGTATGCGGCACGAGCCATGTCGATGAAGCGCGTTCGTAAGACGGGTGCCGCAGGCGGTCGGGGGAATTCAGAAGGCGGGCTGACGCCGTTTGGGCAGGCGCTGCCCTCGGTTCCTACCTGGCAAGAGGCGGTCGGGGACAAGCCTGATGCGCCGAGCCGAGCGTGGTCGATGAGCACGACCTTCGCGCGCGACGAGATCATCGAGCACCCGAAGTTTGGCAAGGGCGTCGTGGTGATGGTGCAGGGCGCGAAGATCCAGGTGCTCTTTCAAGAGGGCACCAAGATGCTCGGCCACGCGGGCTGAGCGTCACACTCGCTCGACTCTCCCTTTCGCGCGCACGATGAAGCGCGCGGTGCACGACAGCGCGACGACGATCAGGCCCGTGGTGAGCCCCCACCACAAGCCCGGCACTCCCATGTTGAAGCGAAACGCCAACACGAGCGCCACGGGCAAGCCGATGCACCAGTGCGCGACGACGTTGGCCACGAAGGCGAAGTGAACGTCGGCGATCCCGCGCAGCGCTCCGCCCGCGACGCCCTGCGCGCCGTCGAACAACTGAAAGAGCGCCGCGAGCATCAAGAGCGGAACCGCCGCTGAAATCACCGACCGATCGTTGGTGAACAGCGAGACGAGCGTCGTGGGGACGAGCGCGAACGCGAGCGCTCCGACGGACATGATGGCGGTCCCGGCGGCGATTCCGAGGAGGCCAGGGCGGCGAGGAGAGCGCGATTCTCCGACGGCGATTCCCACGCGCGTCGCGGTCGCTGCGGAGACGCCGAGCGCGCCCATGAACGTGAAGCTCGCGAGCGAGAGCGCGATCTGGTGCGCGCCCGACTGCACGGCGCCGAAGCGGCCCGTGAGCACTCCGACCAGAGAAAACACGCCGATTTCGGCGAGCATCTGCAGCCCCACGGGCACGCTGAGCGTGAGCACTTTGCGCACGGGGACGCGCTCGCTCTCGGCGGGCTCGCGGTCGGGACGCAGGGCGAACGCCGCTCTGAGCGCGATCGCCGTGAGCACCGCGCTGGCGATGGTCGTGCTGATCCCCGCGCCGAACGCGCCCCAGTGAAGGACGCGCACGAAGAAGAGGCACACGGGGACGTTGACGAGGTTGGCGATGATCGCGGCGATCACGATCGGCCGCGTTTTGCCTTGCGATTGCAGATAGCCTCGCGCGCACAGAAACGCGCCGAACAGCGGTCCGCCCAGGGCGTGGCCCAAGAGAAAGTGCAGGCACGCGCGGGAGAGCGCCGGGTCCGTCCCGGTCGCGTCGAGCGCGAACCATCCGGCGATGATCAGCGCGACGACGAGCGGCGTGAGCAAGAGGTTGGCGCGCAGGGCGCTGGTGAAGGCGCTCCACGCGCGGCGGGGTTCGCCTGCGCCGATCGCTTGCGACGCGAGCGGGTCGAGCGCGCCGGCGACGCCGATGAACAGCGAGAAGAACGCGAACGAGACGCTGCGGCCCATGCCCGTCCCTGCGAGCGCGACGGGGTCGGTTCGGCCGACGATCGCCGTGTCCGTGAGGGACAAGAGAATCTGCGCGAACTGCGCGAGCGCGATGGGGATCGCCAGACGAACGAGCGAGCGGAGCTCTTCGCGCGTGGTGGGCTCGGGGCGCGCCCTCGAAGCGGGGTCGCGGTAGTGCGCCTCGGGTTCGGGCGACGGTGAAGCATCGGGTTCGAGGGCCATCGAAGAGCGCGGAGAGTGGGTTGGAAGCGCGCGTTCGTCGAGAGGCAGAGCGCAGAACGGCAACGTTGCCGAAATCACGGCAACGTTGCCGATGTTGGCGCCCACGCCCGCTCTCGTGTACGAGAGCCGGCCCATGGACGCACCGAGCACGCAAGCTCCGCTCGTCGGAGTGATCATGGGGAGCAAGAGCGACTGGGAGTGGATGCAGCACGTGTGCATCACGCTCGAGGCGCTGGGCGTTTCGTACGAGGCGCGCGTGGTGAGCGCGCACCGCACGCCGGACGCGATGTTTCGCTATGCCGAAGAAGCGGAGGCGCGCGGGCTCGCGGTGATCGTCGCGGGCGCGGGAGGCGCGGCGCACTTGCCGGGGATGGTCGCGGCGAAGACCGTGGTTCCGGTGTTGGGGGTGCCCATCCCGGCGACGCTGATGCAGGGCGTGGACGCGCTGCTCTCGATCGCGCAAATGCCCGGCGGAATCCCAGTCGGAACGCTCGCCGTCGGCAAGCCCGGCGCCGTCAACGCCGCGGTCCTCGCCGCGCAGATCGTCGGCACCAAGGACAGCGCTGTTCGCGAGCGCGTGAAGGCCTGGCGCGCGGCGCGAACCGAAGAGGCGCTCTCGATGAAAGTGGGTCTGTCCACATGAGCATGCACAAGAAGCACGGACGCATTCCGCCAGGAGAAACGCTGGGAATCCTCGGTGGTGGCCAGCTCGGTCGCATGACCGCCACCGCCGCGAGGGCGCTCGGCTACAACGTCCACGCGCTCGACCCCGACCCGCAGTGCCCGGTGCGTCCCGTGGTCGATCGCTTCCTCGACGCGCGCTTCGACGAGCCCGACGCCGCCGCGTACCTCGCGCGTCGTTGCGCCGTTGTCACATTGGAGATCGAGCAGGTCTCGCTCGCGAGCTTGGAGGCCGCGGCGCAGCACGCTCCGGTGCGTCCGGGCGTCGAGCTCATGCGCACCGTGCAGAACCGCGCGAGGCAGAAGGCGTGGCTGACGGCGCGAGGGTTTCCTGTGGGCGAGTGGCGCGAGGCGACGAGCGAAGAAGAGTTCGTGCGCGTCGCGCCTGCGTTGGGACAGGGAGCGTTCGCGAAGGTGTGCGAGGGCGGCTACGACGGGCGCGGACAAGCGCGGCTCACGAGCGCCGACGCACAGGGCGCGCGCGCAGCGTGGAAGGAGCTCGGCGGCCATCACTGCGTCGTCGAGCGCGCGCTCGAGCTCGAAGCGGAGCTCAGCGTGCTCGTGGCGCGCTCGCCGAGCGGCGAAGTGCGGGTGTTTCCGCTGGCGCTCAACGAGCACGTCCACCAGGTGCTCGACGTGAGCGTGACGCCCGCGCCGGTCGATCCCGTGATCGCCGCGCGCGCGATGGAGCTCGGCCGCGAGATCGCCGTCTCGCTCAACCTCGAAGGCATCCTCGCGATCGAGCTGTTTCTCTTGAAGGACGGCTCGCTCAAGGTCAACGAGCTCTCGCCTCGGCCGCACAACACGTTTCACGCGACGGAGCTCGCCTCGCCGACGAGCCAGTTCGCGCAGCTCGTCCGCGCGGTGTGCGACCTTCCGCTCGGCGTCACCGAGCCCATTCGCCCCGCGGCGATCGCGAATTTGCTGGGCGATTTGTGGTCGGGGCCGAAGCCGCCGCGCGTGGACGCAGCGCTCGAAGTCCCCGGCGTGAACCTGCACTTGTACGGAAAGCGCCACGCGCGTCCGGGCCGAAAGATGGGCCACTTGATCGCCACGGGGGACGATCCGCACGACGCGATGAAGCGCGTTCGAGAAGCGCGCGAGCGCATCGAGCGCAGCGCGAAGGAGTGAGCGCGGCGCCGCGGTGTGGCGCGCCCCTGTGGCGCGAACAACTCACTGTGACGCCGCGGCCATGACGGCCGTGTCGCGCTCGCTGGCAAACGCCAGCAATTTCGCGACGGCACGTTTGCCGCAGTGTTCCTGCGGTGATGAACGACACACGAATTCAACGCCGCCCTCGCCGCTGGTCTTCGCTCGCGCTCGCGGCGCTGTGGCTGACGATCCCCGCGTGCGCGAGGAGCTGCGCGCCGAGCGCCGAGAGCTTCGCCGAGCAGCGCGTGGGGTCGTGGGAGTTTCGCTGCGATCCCGCGCAAACGTGGAGCGCGCTGCGCGAGATGCTCAGCGATCAGGGCTATCACGACCTGCCCCAGGAGCTCGCGTTGAACCAATCGATCGAAGGGCGCGCGGATCGAGAGCGCTTCGTGCGCGTGCGGCTCTCGGGCTCTCGCGCGGCGCACACCGTCGAAGTGATCACGCGCGTCGAGCGTGCGGATGGAGACGGAGGCGCGCGGGTGTTCTCCGACGAACAGACGCAGCGGCGGTTGCTCTGGCGGCTCGTGCAACGGGTCGAGCCCGAGCGCGCGAGCGAGGTGCGACGGTCGAGCGAGGCGCAGGCCGAGCGATCGCGGGCCGCGTGGAGCGCGTGCGATCACTTCATGGAGGTGACCTTGGAGAACGCCGCGCGCAACGCGCAGCAGCGCGAGGCCAAGCGCAACGCGAAACAGTGAGCGCGATCAGCCGTTGTTGCTCGGTCGCGTGAGCGCCCGATGCAAGATTGCCTTCAGCGTCTGCGCGGCGTCGTAGGCGCTCGAGGGCCGCTCGCTCGGAGCGCTTCGGAGCATCGAGAGCACGAGCGCGGTGAGCTCGTCGGGCCACGGACGCACGTTCTCTGGGACGGGAATGCTCTCGGGGCCGGCGCTCGCGAGCTTGTTCATCGCGAGCTTGAGCCCGTCGCCTTTGAAGGGCTGCTGTCCCGAGAGCAGCTCGTACAAGACCACGCCCGCTGCGTAGACATCGCAGCGAACATCGACGGGGTCCGTCGCGAGCTGCTCGGGCGCCATGTACCCGAGCGAGCCGAGCATTTGTCCCGTGGCGGTGAGCTTCGCGAGCTCGTCGCCGATCGCGCGGGCGATGCCGAAGTCCACGATCTTCACGACGGGGACGGGTCCATGCTGGATCAAGATGTTCTGCGGCTTGATGTCGCGATGAAGGACGCCGACCTCGTGCGCGGCGTCCAGCCCGTCGAGCAGCCCGAGCGTGAGGTTGGCCGCGTCGCGCCATGGGAGGAGCCCGCCGTGGCGAGCGACGTATTTGTCGAGCGAGGTTCCGTCGACGAACTCCATCACGACGACGGCGGCGCCGTCGGAGAGGTGACCGAAGTCGAGGACGCTCACGACGTTGGCGTTGTTGATCCTCGCGAGCAGCGCCGCTTCGCGCTCGAACCGCGCGCGCTGCGCGGAGCTCGTCGTGTGCTCGACCTTGATCGCGACGACGGTGTGACTGCGAATCGAGTGCCCTCGGTACACAGCGCCGAACGCTCCCGAGCCCAAGAGAGACTCGATGCGATAGCGATCGAGCAGGACGGACGGATCCGACTCGACGCTCGTGTTGGGGATGGGACTGGGACGGAGTTCTCGCGACATCGCTCGCCAACTGCACATTAAGGCGCGTCGGCCTCGTGCAAATCAAGCAAACTCATGGAGAATTCGCGCGATGTCGTTTCTTGCCTGGCGCCGCCGGGCGCGCGCAATCGGTGCACGGATCGCGGCGCTCGACGAAGACGAGCGCTCCGCGGCGCTCTCGCTGGCGACCACGACGCTGATCGACGTCTCGCTCGGCGGCGAAGGCGCAGATTGCGTGCGCGACCGCTCGTTGTTTGCGCAGTGGCTCGACGAGCAGCTGAGGGCCGGCGATGTGCGAGCAGAGCTGCGAGCGTTGGCCGAGCAGCACGGCAGTCGCGACGCCGCGCCGTTTGTGTTCGAGCACTTGGAGCACGGGATCGATCCGCGCTCGCGTGTTCTGGCCAACCGCTACGCGACTCCCTCGCCGGTGGCCGAGTGGATGGCGCGCGCCGCGCTCGATCGAATCCAGCGGCACTTCGACGACCGCGCGCTCGATCGCTGGCTCGCCCTCGACCCCGCCTGCGGAACGGGCGCTCTCTTGATCGCCCTCGCCCGTCAGCAGCCCTCGCTCGCTCACGCGCTGCACGGGATCGAGCGCGATCCCATCGTGGCGCAGAGCGCGAGGACGTACCTCCGCACCGCGAGCGTGGAGGTCGGCGACGCGCTGCGCGGGCCGTGGGCGCGACCGACGAGCGGCGATTCGCTGATCATCCTCGGCAATCCGCCGTACGCGACGGACGAGCCGATGAGCGAGCACCTCGCGGCGCTGGTGCACGGGCGCGACGCGCGGTCGCCGGCGAGCTATCGCGCGCGCAAGGGCGAGCGCGCGGTGCGCAACAGCAAGTGGCTCGACACGGCGCAGCTGCGATTTCTGCGGTGGATTCACGGCGAGTGCGATCGATCGCGGCGCGCGGTCGCGGTGATCGCGCTCGGGCACGCGTGGGTCGAGCACCCGACGTTCGTGACCGTGCGTCGCGCGCTGTGCGAGTCGTTTGCGGAGGTCTCGGTCTTGGACCTGCACGGCGCGGCGCGGCACGGGCTGCACACGCCGGACGGCGGGCGCGATCAAAACGTGTTCGATATTCAACAGGGCCTCGCGCTGCTGGTGCTGGTCAAGCGCGAGCCCGAGCGCGGCAGAACGCCGGTGTTTCGCCGCGCAGATCTGTGGGGAACGCGCGCGCACAAGCTCTCGGCGCTCGAGGCGGACGCGGTCGCTTGGCGCGCGACGAGCCCGAGCGCGCCGGACTATCGATTCGAGCCGATCGAAGAGCGATCAACGGTGACCGTCGAAGACCCGATCGAGTCACAGTGGGCGACGATGACCTCGCTGAGCGAGGTGTTCGTCGAGGGCGCTCCGGCGATCATCACGGGGCGCGACGCGCTGGCGCTGGCGTTCGATCGCGCGGGCTGCGAGAGGACGATCGCGTGGCTCGCGGACGAAGCGGTCTCGGACGAAGCGGTGCTCGCGCGATGGGGCCGCGCGAAGGACGGCGCGGTGCGCGAGGCGCGAGAACGGGCGCGGGCGAAGGCGCTGCGGATCGCGCGATGGACGTACCGACCGTGGGACGAGCGCTTCGCGATCGACGACGGATCCATCGTCGATCGCGCGCGCAACGGCTCGGCGATGGACGCGCTCCGCACTGAAAAAACGCTCGCGATCGTCACTCGTCGCCAGAGCCCTCCCGAGCGCAGCTGGAACTACGTGCTCCTCGTCGACCGCCCCGTCTGCGACGGCGTCCTGCGCGCGGACCCGCACGGGACCGAGGTGATCTTCACGCGCGAGCGGCTCGACCGCGACCGAGGGCTGCTCGAAAACGGTCGGCCCGCGTGGCGCGCGGCCCTCGCGTCGAGCGTGTGCGCCGAGGGCGACGTCCCGTGGGAGCGCGCGTTTGCGTACGTCGTCGGGCTGCTCTGCGATCGAGCGTTTCGAGAGCGATTTCAGGGGCCGTTGTGCCGAGAGACGCCGCGGGTCTCGCTGCCGGACGGAGCGCGAGCGCTCGATGCGATCGCCGATCGCGGCGCAGAGATCATCGCGAGGCACACCGCGCCGATCGCGGCGAGCGAAGCGATCGCGCTCCGCGGCGCGCGCTCGGGAGTGATCGAGCGCGTCCGCTGGTCGGCGAGCGAGTCGAAGCTCTCGCTCTCGGGCGGCTCGTGGATCGAAGGAGTGACCGAGGCGGATGTGCAGTGGACGATCGGCGCGAGGAGACCGGCGCTGCGATGGCTCGAAGATCGGGAGGGAGAGCGCATCGACGACGCGCTGATCAAGCAGTACGCGCGGGTGTTGGCGCGCGTGCGCGCTGGGCGCTGAGCGCTCAGTCGAACGCCGGGCAGCCGGTGAGCTCTTGCGGCGTGAGAAACATCCACGCGGGCTCGTGCGAGCCGTCGGTGACGCAGTAGAGCCGCGCGGCGCCGCGACGGGTGCTTCCTGCGGCGATCACCGAGAACGTCTGTCCTGCGGGCGGTGTGTAGTCGTCCTCGCTGCGGTCGAGGCGATCGACCTCGCGGAGATGAACGCTCGCCGCCGAGCGACCGGTGCAGCCCGCGATGGGGGCGCTCGCCGCGCTCCACGCTTGCTCACGCCAGCACGTCGCAGGGCGCAGGGAAGAGTCGCTCCACGTGAGCGCACGGCTGTACGAGCCGACGGTCTCGAGCACCGAGCCGTCGGCGAGCGGCGCGAGCGTGACCGAGTCGGCGAGGCCGAAGGGGCTGCCTTCATCGAAGCGCTCGGGCATCACGTCGACGAGGCCGTCGCCGCGCCAGGTGTACACGGTCCAGTCCATCCACGTGTCGGACCGAGGCTGTCTCCCCTCGTTGTCGACCTCGTGGCCCATCGATCCAAACGCCAGCAAAACGCCTCGCGGAGTCGCGACTGGCCCCGAGAACCGAGTGATCTCGTTGTTCATCGGCGGGCTCTTGTCGTCCATCCCGCTCGCCGTCTGCAGCGCGAACCCGTGATCGTGAACGACGTCCGCGAGCCCGTCGCCGTTCAGGTCGAAGACACGAAATCGATCGCGCTGCCCTTCGAGCGACTGCTGCTGAAGCCACGCGCGCACCCGCTCGTTGATCACCGCGGGCGTCGGCGTCGGCACTGCGATGGGCGTCGGGTTGGGCGTTGGATTGGGCGTTGGATTGGGCGTTGGATTGGGCGTTGGATTGGGCGTCGGTCGCACAGGGACAGGGTCGTCGCCGCCCTGGGTCTCGGACGAGTCTCTGCACGTGCAGTCGACGAACATCCCCGCCAGCAGCACCCACGACCACCGAATTCGCATGCGCCGCGACGGCACCACGAACGCGCACGAGCCGTCAACGACGGCCATGTTGCGAGCTGACTTGAAAACAGGTGCCGCGCTCTTCTGTGCGACAACTCACCGAGCGTCGAGCCGCGCGCGGTCGAAGATGCCGCCGTCGCTCTCGCCGAGCGCCTTGCTCAAGACCCGTCGCGCGGCGGCGAACGCGAAGCCCAACCCGTGCCCGGTGAAGCCGACGAGATAGGCGACGCGGGGGCGGTCTTCGAGCGTTCCGATCAGGGGGAGGCCGTCGGGAGAGAAGCCCATGGCGCCGCTCCATCGATGGGTGATGCGCGCCTCGCGCCACTGCGGCCAGCGGTCGCGAAGCCACGCTTCGATTCCGCTCTGCACGCCTTCGGGGCACTCGTCCCCGAGCCCCACTTCGCTCTCTGCAAACGCGCGGCGCCACCCTCCTGCGACGACGCGTCCGTCGGGCAAGGGCCTCGCGTACTGAAAGCCGTCGTCCGTGTACAAGAGCGCCTTGAGCGAGTCGTCCACGCCCTCGAGGCACAGCGCTTGTCCGCGCACCGGACGAACGAGCGCCCCGAGCGCAGGCTCGATCGTGCGCGTGTACGCGTTGGTGCAGAGCACCGCGAAGCCCGCGCGGATCGTCCCCTGGCTCGTGTGAACGGAGACCGATCCCTGCGACTGCTCGATCGAGCGCACCTCGTGGCCGAGCAAGACGTGTCCGCCCGATGCGCGGACGTTCGCCGCGACCGCGTGCGCGAGCTTCACCGGGTGAATCCCGTGGTCCTGCGCGACGAAGATCCC
The DNA here is from genome assembly GCA_046351515.1 of Polyangiales bacterium. Lineage (GTDB taxonomy): Bacteria > Myxococcota_A > Polyangia > Polyangiales. The sequence goes on along the minus strand of JAXLYJ010000004.1, from coordinate 106,403 downwards.
GCCGAAATAACGGTCGCTCCCGAGCTTCTCCGCGGCCTCGCGCGCGTCGAGCCAGCGCACGTCGAACCCGTCGTGCACCAGCATCGCGCACGATCGCTCGAGCACCGCCTGCTCTTGCTCGTCCCACGCCGCGACGACCGAGCCGTACGGAACGAGGTCGCAGTCGATCCCCTCTCCCTTGACGACGTCGTCGATGATCTCCCGCAAATTCGCCTGCGAAACGCTCCAGATCTCCTTCGCAGTGCGCCGACCGAAGCGCTCGACGAGCGCCTCGTACGGGTCCGCGAGGCCCGTCATCGCGAAGCCCGCGTTCTTTCCGGTCGCGCCCGCCGCGAGGTCGCGCGCTTCGATCACCGCGGGGACGTGGCCGCGCTTGATGCACTGTCGCGCGACGGCGAGCCCCGCGACGCCCGCGCCGATGATGGCCACATCCACGCGAAGCGACGCCTCGCCGGTCCTCGAAGAGAAATCACGCCACACCGAGACGCTCATCGATCGTGCCCCTTTCACGTTGCTGAAGGCGGTTGAGACGAGAGGCTCTTCGCGCGCTCGGCGTCGGCCAACGCTTGCTCTTCGGGCGTGAGCTGAAACACCCGCTTCCACAGCGGGTAGCTGAAGCCGAAGTACACGATCGAGCCCGAGAGAAGATTGGCCCCGAGGTCGGCGAGCGGGATGTTCAGGTGCCTTCCGAGCGCGAGCAGGCCGCGAAACACGAAGACCGTCGCGACGAAGGCGATCGCCTCGACGATGACGAACCACTGGAGCTGTCGGCGCAGCCTCCCGGTCGTCGCTTGAAACGCGAAGCGACGGTTGCCGAGAAACTGCGTGGTGACGCCGCCCGCGAGCGCGATGGTCTTGGCCAGGTACGGGTTGAGGCCGAGCACGCGCAGGCCGAGCATCAAGAGCGTGACGTCGACGATCGTGGCGATGATCCCGACGAGGCTCGATTTGAGAAATCGCTTGAATCCAGCGGAGCGAGGCTCCGTCGCCGCGCCGAGCGCGGAGGCCTCGACCGAAGGCGTATCGACGGCGGGTTGAGCGTCGGACTGCATGACGGGACGTATTACTGCAGGTGGGTCACAAAAAATGCCGCGATGCGCTCGTACAAGCGGCGGTTGATCGTGGGGTCCGGGACGATGTGCGTGAAGCCGATGAGCGGGAGAAAATCGTGCGCGCGCCCCGCGCGAAAGAGCGCGTTGGACAAGAGCGCGGCGTGCGAGAAGTAGACGTTGTCATCGGCCGTTCCGTGCACGAGCAAGAGCGGGCGGGTGAGCGACGAGGCGTTGGTGACGAGCGAGCTGCGGTCGTACGCGGCCCGCTGCTCGTCCGGAAGTCCCATGAAACGCTCGGTGTAGTGCGTGTCGTACTCGCGCCAATCGGTGACGGGCGCGCCCGCGACCGCGGCGTGAAAGACCTCTGGTCGACGCAGCGCCGCGAGGCCCGAGAGGTATCCGCCGAAGGACCAGCCGTACACGCCGACGTGCGCGAGGTCCATCTCTGCGTAGCGCGCGCCGAGCGCCCGCAGCCCCTCGACTTGATCCTCGAGCGGAACCTCGTCGAGCCGCAGCCGCAGCGCCCGCTCCCACTCGCGCCCTCGGTACGGCGTCCCTCGCCCGTCGATCGAGACCACGATGAATCCGTGATCCGCGAGCCACTGGCTCATCGCGTAGCGGTGCCGCGCCGAGGTCACCTGCCGCGCGCCAGGGCCTCCGTAGACGTAGTCGATCACGGGGTACCGTCGGCCGCGGACGAAGTTGCGTGGTCGCACGATCGCCGCACGAAACGCACGCTGACCGACGGTCACCATCTCGACCACCGGGGGATGACTCGGCTCTTCAGCGGCCGACGGGATCGCGGCGATGCGGCTCCCGTCCGCGCGCTCGAAGAGCCACTCGCGCGCGCCGTCGATGCGCAGGATCGTGTGCGTGCGCGAGGCGCCAGCGAAGGTCATCTCGTGCTCGGCGTGGCCCGAGGTGAGCTGCTCGGCGGCGCCCGTGTCGAGGTTGATCTTGAAAACGTGGGTCTCGCTCGGCTCGTCGCCGCCCGTGACGTACACGCTCCGCGAGGCCTCGTCGCACGAGAGCAGCGAGCGAAACTTCACCGAGGCGCCGAGCGTTCGAAGGAGCGTTCCGTCGGGGCGACGCAGCTCGAGCGTGCTCTGCCCCGAGCGCTCCGAGGCCCAGAGGTAGCCGCTCGCGTCGGAGAGCCATCGCGGCAGCGCCGGCTCGAGGTTGACCCAGTCCTCGTCGCGCTCGCTGTTCAGCGCGTGCGCTCTGCCCGTGGACGCGTCGGCGGCGAGGACCAGCACTTCGGACTGCGCTCGGTTCTCGACGACGAGCGTGAGCGGCCCTCGCTCGGGCCACGCGACGCGCGCGAGGTACGGGAAGCGCTGGCGGTCCCACTCGATCCACACGGGCGTCGGCGCGGCGGGCGCGCTTGCCCCGCGCCCCCCAAGAGCGCTGGTTCCGCGCCCCCCAAGAGCGCGCGGCGCGGGTTGCGCGACCGGCACCACGCCCACGCGAACGACGGCGTTGTTGCGCCCCGCGCGCGGGTAGCGGTTGACCTCGGGCTCGTCCTCGGGCCGGGTGGGGTTGCTCACGCGCAGCTGCTCGACCTCGCGCTCGTCGGTCTCTTGAAAGGCGATGAAGCGACTGTCGCCGGACCACCAGTAGCCCTCCATGCGGTCCATCTCTTCTTGCGCGACGAACTCCGCGGTGGCGTGCGAAATCCCAGCTCCCGCGCTGGTCGTGAGCGCGCGCTCGACGCCCGTCGCGAGCTCGTGCACGAAGAGCTCTCCGTCGTGAACGAAGGACACGAAGCGCCCGTCCGGTGACCAACGCGGGTCGACGAAGCCTCGCCGAGCCGAGGGGAGCTCGCGCGCGGCGCCGGTCTGCGCGTCAACGATGTAGAGCTTGCCCGAGAGGGGTACGAGCAGCTTCGAGCTGTCCGGAGAGAGCTCGAACGAGGCGATCCCGCGGCCCGTTTGTCGCTGTCGCTCGCGACGCGCGCGCTCTTCTGCAGAGAGCTGCTCTTCGGCCCCGCGCAGGATGGACTCGGCGGTGACGAGCACGCGGGCCTCTCCGCCGCTCGCGTTCATCACGTAGAGGTCTCGCACGAACGAGCGACCGCTGCTCGAGCGAAGAAAGTACAAGCGCGCGCCGTCGCGGCTCAGCGTCAGGCGCGAGGGCGCTCCGAGCGAGTAGCGCAGCGTGGCCGCGTATTCGTCGAGAAAATGCTCGTCCGCGACGCTCTCGATCCGGGCGTTCGCGCCCGCGCCCGCGTCTTCGTCTGGGGCAGCGACGGCGCTGGTCGTGAGGTCGATCGCCGAGCGAGGCGCCTGCACGCAGCTCGTGCGAGCGCAGGAGGGCAGCGCGACGCACGCGCTCACGAGGGCGAGGCACGCGAGGACATTGGCTCGATCCATGGCGGGCGCGAATGTACATGGACCGGAGTGAGAGTGCGTCGACGGGGTATACACTCGCGGGCGCGATGGTCTTTCGAACACGCGCGGACAAGCTCGACTCGCCCGTCTCAGCGTCGGACGCTGTGAAAGACGCGGTCGAAACGATGGTGCGGCAGTTCGCCGATCCCCTCGCGTTCTACCGCGAGCTCGTGCAGAACAGCATCGACGCGGGGGCGAGCGCGATCAACGTTCGGCTCCGCTACGACGACGAGGCCGACGCGCTGCAGGTTTCGGTGCACGACGACGGGACGGGGATGAACCTCGAGACCATCGAGCGCTGCCTGCTCGTGCTGTTTCGCTCGTCCAAGGACAAAGACCCGACGAAGATCGGAAAGTTCGGCGTGGGGTTCTTCTCGGTCTTCGCCGTGGGGCCGACGGTCGTTCGCGTGGACACAGGGACGGGGAGCGACGGCTATCGCGTCGAGCTCAAGCCCGACTTCACGTACGAGGTCACCGAGAGCTCGGCGCGCAAAGGGACGGTCGTGACGCTGATCGTGCCGATGCGACAGGCCGAGGCGCGCTCGTTCGTCGAGCGATCGATGGCGGCGATCGAGCGCTGGTGTCCGCACGTCGAAGTGGCGCTGCACGTGCTCTCGACGGTGCGCGGAGGAGAGATCGACAAGCGCGCCGATCACCCGTTTGGGATCGAGGGATCGCCGTCGGTGATGACGCGCGTCCCGCTCGCGACCATCGCGATGACCGTGGCGGCCGAGGGGCGCGCGGCCTTCTACAAGCGCGGGATTCTCTTGTACGAGTGTCCCAACTCGTTCTTCTCGGGGGTGACGTTCAAGGTCGAGGCGCCCGCGCTCGTGCACACGGTCTCGCGCGACAACGTGAAGCGCGACAGCGCGTTCAACCAGGTGATCTCTGCGGTCGAAGGGGCGATCCGACGCGACCTCGTCGGCACCGTGGTCACCGCCGCGCGCGCCGCCCTGTCCGAAGCGCTCGCCGCGACGAGCGCGCGTCGCTCGGACGCCCAGGACGCGCAGAAGCACGCGGCGAAGCTCATGCGCGCGGCGTTCGCGTTGGGGCAGCAGTTCGCGCTCGATGTTCCGTTGCCGCTGTGCGATCCCGAGCCCGGGACGTCGGAGCGCGTGTACCTCGGGCCCGCGGCGAAGATCCGCTATTACGCGAGCGGGCCGAGCGTGCTCACCACGGCGCTCGCGCGAAAGAAGACGCTCGTGCTCGACGCGCACTGCCTCGGCGAGAGCAACGCTGACTTTCTGCGGTCGCTCGTGAGCTCAGAGGCCACCGACGCGCACGAGCGGTTCGTCGCGCTCGCGCCTCGCGACGGAACGCTCGAGCCCGTCGAAGAAGACCTGCTCGAGCGCACGCGCAAGTTGCTGCGCGCCGTGGACATCCCGCTCGTCCGCGCGGTCGAGGTGTCCAACTCCGAAGCGAACATCGTGTTTCTCGCCGTGGACGAAGGCGAGCTCAACGGCGCGACGCGGGCCGGCGTCGTGCTCGACGCGACGAGCGTGTACACGCCGCTCTATTCGTTTTTCTCGACGAAGGCCTGCGCGATCAACCGCATGCACCCGATCTGGCGAACGGCCCTCGCGGCGGCAGAGAACGACGCCGGGTTCGCGGCGCTCGCCTTCGCGCGGCTGGTGCTCTTGCGCAGCGGAGCGCTCACCGCGCGCCGCGATCGCGCGCTGTTCGACCGCTTTTCTTCGGTGGATGTCCAATGAGCCGCACCCCTGATGCATCGGGCGAACGACGGGTCCTCGCGCGCGGAGCGGTCGGCGTCGACCCGCGCGCCGCGATCGCGAAGCTCCGCGAGTTCATGCTCCCCGACCCCGCGCTGTACGTCGCTGAGCTCGTGCGCGTCGCCGTCGAGCTCGGCGCGCAGAAGATCGTCGTCGACAACACCGCGCGGGACTTCTCGCTCGAGTGCGAGTGCAAAGACGCAGCGCCGGCGCCCGCGCTGCTCGTGCGGTTGTTCGAGCAGCTCTTCGCCAGCGACGCGCGCGCCCTTCGGCTGCTCGCGATCGCGACGAACACCGCGCTCGGACTGCAGCCCACGTTCGTCGACATCTTCACGGGCGCCGAGCGAAAAGAGCGGTCGATCGCGAGGGTGCGGTTCGTTCCGCTCGCGGAGGGCGGCGAGCCGGTGATCGACGGAGCGCTCGACTGGGTCGACGCGCCCGAGGGATTTACCGAGCGTTCGCTGCGCGTCCACGTGCGCGAGCGCTTCGGGACCAGCGTCGTTCGCGAGTGGTTCGCCGAGCCCGTCGAGAGCAAGGTCCTGCGCACGCGCTGCCTGCTCGTGCCCGCCTCCATCGTCCGCGCCGTCGACGGAAAAGACCTCGATCGCGGCGATCCACCGCCGGCGCTCGCCCGCGTTCCGCTCGGAGAAAAGCTGCGCGGCGAGCTCGCCCTCGTCCGCGGCGGCGAGCGCGAGCTCGACGTGATCGACTTCTACGAGCGAGGCGTCTTGCTCTCGCGCGAGTCGCTCTTCGGCGGCGATTCGCCGATGAACCTCCGCGCGTACCTGGACGAAGCGCAGCTGCCCACCAACGTCTCGCGCTCGGCCATCGACCGCTCGGGCTCGTTCGGCCGGCAGCTCTCTCGCGCCCTCGACGAGGCGCGATCGAGGCTCATTCAATCGGCGATCGAGCAGCTCGACGGGCCGCACGGAGCCGAGATCGCCGCGGCGCTCCGCGCGCTCATCCTCCGTCGCCTCGGCGGCGATTGGGTCGCGGTCGCGAGCAACCCCAACGCCTCGCGCGAAGACCTGTTCTTGCAGCCCGCGCTACGCGCGCCGCTCATCCCGATGGTGCACCAGCCGCCGCGCTCGCTGCTCGAGCTCGTCTCGCGCAAGGGCAGCGAGCTGCTCTTGTTTCGCGGCGCGCGCCTGCCGCCCAACGAGCTCGCGCGCTGGCTCACCAACGCCGTGCACGCCGTGGACGAGAGCATCGTCGCGCTCATCAGCCCCCTCGATCCCGGGGACGCAGAGCTCGCCCTGGCGCGCGCGCAGGACTCGCACGAGCGGTATCGAAAGTTTCTCGCGCACAAGCCGCGGGAGCCGCGCGTCTCTGGCGCGCGCGCTTCGGAGGTCGCGCGCGTGATGATCGGCGCGTCGCGGCGCGAGGGGTTCGAGTCGGTCCCGTCGGTGGTCGTCGGAAGCGACCCGAAGATCGAAGGCGAGCTCGTGATCCACGGGCCGCGCGCCACGCAGCGAGCGATGGAGCTCGTCGTGTTCGTCGAGGGAAGGCCGCTGCCATCGACGAGCGAGGACGAGGGCGCGCTGTTCGTGCAGGCCGCGGTGCAGCACGCCTCGCTCACGGCGCGCAGCGATTTTACTGGGCCCGAGCGCACCGCGACGCTCAACACGACGATCGCGCAGCTCGCGCTCGCGGCGAACGAAGTGCTCTGGTTCGTGGCGTGCTTTCTCGCCGACCCCAAGCGGTACGACGGCGACGGGCGCGTGCACTGGATCGCCGAAGGAGCGCTCAAGCTCACCGAGCCCGAGCGCGCCTCGCTCGTCGAGCGCGCGCTCAACGTTCAGCGGCAGAACCGCTCGGCCAAGGCGGGGCGCGCGAGGCTCGCTGAGCTGCTCGCCGAGTCGCCGGCGATCGCGAGGGTCCCGCTCTTTCAGAGCACGACCGGCAAGCGATGGAGCATCGCCGAGCTCAAAGAGCGCTCGGAGCAGTGCGATCGCACGATCTTGTTCTGCGACGAGCGCGCGAGCGTCGATCACCCCATCGCGCCGGTGCTCATGCTGACAGAGATGCAGCGCGAGCTGCTCGCGGCGCTCTTCGCGGACCGCGAGCTGGTGGACTACGGACGCTTCGCCACGAGCAGCGCAGCGCAGGGCGGTCGCGAGCTGGTCGCGCGGGACCAGGTCGTAGGGCCGTGGCTCTCGCTGCGCGGCGCGAGCACGAGCGCGCGCATCGCCGTCGCCACGCGCAGCGCGCAGCTCGTGACGACGCACCGAGGGCAGCTCGTCGCGCAGACGACGGACTACGGTCCGCTCGGGCGGTGCGCGCTCGTGCTCGAGGACAGCGCGCTGATCCCGAAGGTGGGCCGTGAGTTCTCGCAAGCGTCGCTCTCGGCCGAAGCGAGAGCGCTCGTGGCGAACGCGCAGTTCGATCTGTTGCACGCGATGCTGCGGGCGATCGGCGGGGATCGCGCGGCGGCGATGGCGCTCGACGTGGCGCTGCCGTGGAGTCCGCCGCTGGCGGTGCGGGCTTTTATTTTCGTGGCCGCGGCGCGGCTGCGCGCGATGGCTCCGGACGAGACGAGAGGCACCGACGAGAAGGTCGCGCACAAGGATCTGCTGCGCTTGTGCGAAGAGCTTCCGCTGGTCGCCGTTCGGACGCGCGGAGGGCTGCGCGAGCTCTCGCTGGCGGAGCTTCGCGAGCGCGCCAAGCGGCAAGGCGGCGCGCTGGTCTCCGTCGAGAACGCGCCGGACGACGTGGACTACGACGAGAAATTCGAGCCGGTGATCGTCGCGCGCGGAGAGTACGAAGCGGCGCTGGCCGTGGGCATCGGCGCGCGATTGACCAGCGCGGACACGACGATCCCTGCGCGGCGCGACGCGAGAAAGCTGCGGCTGGCGCTCGAGGGGTTCGAGCGGAGGCCGACGACTGAGTTCGCGAACCTGAGCGAGTTTCGTCCGATCGAGACGGTGGCGGCCAACGCCGAGCAGTTCGAAGCGGTGATGGGACTGCTGCCGACGCCCGGACGCGCTCGGTATCAAGTGCTCTTTCGCGATCGCGTCGCGGCGAGCGGCGAGGTGACGGGGACGGACCTGCGAGAGTGCCCGGTGATCCTGCGGGTGCGCGTAAACGAGCCAGAAAAAGCGCTCGCGGCGACGCTCGACGCGCTCACGACCGCGGGCCAGGCGCTGCTCACGGTGGCGATGAAGCGCGCGCTTCGAAAGCTCGTCGAGCAAGTCTGCAAGAGCGCCGACGGAACGAGGGACCCCGGCGCCTCGGCCCGCGCCCTCGTCGCCGCCTACTGCGCGGACGCCGGGCGCGTCGACGACAAGCTGCGCGCGAAGGTGGGGCGCGCGGTGCTGTGGCACGCGGTTCCGACGGGCCTGGCGAGCGCCGAGCAGTGCGCGGTGCACGGGCGCGGACGGGTGCTGTTCGTGAGCAAGCAGTTCGACGGGTGGATCGCCGCGCCGGACGGAGAGACGGACCCGATCGCGGCGTACATCGAGCCGACGCCCGAGGGCCCCAAAGAGCTGCGCGAAATGGCGCAAGACGCGCGGCGACGGCTGCTCGACACGCTCGAGTTCACCACGACGCTCGCGCCGAAGGACGCGACGGACGAGTTCGAGCGGACGCAGCGCGCGCGGCGGCTGCTTCGCAGCGCGAAAGAGAACATCGTGCTGCGCGGGTCCCCGGCGCACCCCGCGCTCGCGTGCAGGATCGAAGAGCACGACCCCAAGCTCGGGGTGGGAGAGCTGCGGCTCACCACGGCGGGCGCGGCGAAGCTCACGGTGCATCTGTTTTTGCACGGCAGTCCGCTGCGCGTGATCGAAGCGAGCGCGCCGGTCTCGTTGACGGTGGCGATCGAGAGCTCGGCGCTCAGCGAAGAGCAGGCGAAGAGCGGCTCGTTTCCGGACTCGATCTCGCAGAAGCTCGTGGCGATCGCGCGCAAGATGGTGACCGAGGCGATGCGCAAGCACGACGAGCTTCCGCCGTGGTCGCTCGCCGCGCAGCGATGGGCGTTGCTCCAGGGGCCGTCCAACGTCAAAGCGCTGCGCGAGCGACGGGCGTTCGTCGACACGATGGGCGAGCCGATGACGCTCGCGGACATCGAGCAGCAGCAGGGCAAATTCGGGCACGTCGCGTACAGCACGGACCCGCAGGGAGCGCCGCTCGAGCCGCTCGACGAAGGGCGCCGCGTTCTTCGCGCGAGCGCGCACGAGGCGTCGTGGATCACGGGCTCGCGCGTGGCGATGGACTACACCGAAGCGCTGCGCGACGAGCAGCGAGCGCACGAGCGACGACGCATGCCGCCGGCCAAGTCGATCGTCGTGAGGCAGAGCGTCCCCGCGACGTGTCCGACGCTGCCGCTCACCGTCGCGACGCACGACTACGAGGGCGAAGTCGTGCTGATCACCGCGCGCTCAGCGCCGACCGCGCGGGTGTACCTCTACCAGGGTCGCAAGCCGCTCGGAGAGACCGAGACGCCCTCGCCCTGGCCCGCGCTCGTGGCGCTCGACGTGGCCGAGCTCAAGCCCAACCGCAGCGAGACGGCGCCCGTCGAGGACTCAGTGTTTCATCGCACGCGCGCGAAGGTCTCCGAGCTGGTGCGCGCCGCGCTCGACGCGCACTTCGTCGCGCCGCCGAGCGCCCTGGCGATGGTGCGCACCAACAGCGCCGGGAGCCCTGCGATTCGCGGCGGAAGCACGCGCGCGGTCGGAGCGCTCTGGCTCCTCCCGAGCCCCGTCGTGCCCGGGGTGATCGACGTGCGCGAGCCGGGCGAGAGCACGGTGCGGCCGTACGACACGCGGTCCGCGGCGCAGGGCAGTCGCGCTCGGACGCTGCCGGTCGGAGGACAGCTCTGGTTCAACTGGACGGGCACCGACGAGGTGACGGTCGCGCAGCAGGTCAACGAGATCGTTCGATGGGCGTATCGATCGCTGCTCGGGCAGCTCGTGAGCGTGAAGAAGGCCGAGACCGAGCTCGTGCACGCGCACCTCGCGTACGCGGCCGCGGCGCGCGCGATCGACACGGACACGCTGAAAAAATGGGCCTCGGATCGCACGCTGCCGGACACGTGCACGACGTACGCGAAGCTGCAAGCGCACCTCGCCGAGGGCAACGTCTTGGAGCTGTGCGCCGAAGGCGACGCGCGCTCTGCGCAAGAGCGCTTCGTGGTGCAGCGGTCGAACGCTCCGTGGTTTCTCGCGCTCGAATCGCTGGACCTCGTGCAAGCGCCGAGCAGCAAGCCCGCCGAGCGCACGACAGAGCCACCACCGCCCCCCGTGGCGACGGTCACGGCGCCGCCGCCGACAGTGCGCAGCGAACCCGAGGCAGCGCGTCCACGCGAGCCCGAGAAGCGCGAGAAGCCGAAGGCCAAGGTCAAAGAGCCAACCGTCGACGAGCAGGTGCTGTACGTGCTTCGCGCGCTGGGCGTGGTCGAGCGCGATCTGCGCGCGGTGCGGCTCACCCCGCAGGCGGACGCCTCGAGCCTGGTGACCTACGAGGCGAGCGCCGCGATCGCGGTCGTGTCCACGCGACACCCGCTCGCGGCCGCGCTGTTGACCGAACGAGACGCCGCGCGCGCGCACCGCATCCTCGCGATGGCCGTGCTCGGCGAGATGAACCGCGCGGTCCAGCGCTTCACGGACGCGGACGAGATGCGCGTGCTGCAAGCGATGCTCGAGCTGGTGGCAGAGAAATAGCGGCGCGCTTCGAGAAATTCCAGGATGACTGCCGACGACAAACGAGGCGAAGCGCGGCCCGACTCGCGGTAGACTGCGTTGGATAGCAACGCGCCTCCCTCGTCGCTGCCGGCCGTTCGCGGTGAGGTCGCGGGAGGACGCAGGCCCTACGGCCGAGCCGCTGTCTCGAATATCCACCCACGTAATCCGATGCGACCCCAAAGCCTCTGCCGCGCGACGCGGCGCTCACTCGCCGCGCTCACGATGCTCGCCGCGCTCAGCTCGAGTTCGATCGCGAGCGCGCAGCGAGGCAACCCGATCAACGGCCCCAATCCTGCGGTCGAGGCGCTCTTGCGGCGCGCGGACGCCGCGCAGGAGGCGACCGACTACGCGACGGCGCTGACGCTCTACCAACAGGCGTACACCGAGGGGCACGACGCGATCGTCCTGTTCAACATCGGTCGGATGCACGTGCAGCTGCGACACTGGAGCGAGGGACGCCGAGCGCTGCAGAACTTTCTCGATCAGGTTCCCAACGCGCCGAGCCGACCGTTGTGCGAGCGGATGATCCGCGAGGCGGACGAAGAGATCGCGCGAGAGCGCGCCGCGCAGAACACCGGCAACGGACAGGGCAACGGACAGGCTAGCGGCGGGCAGAACCGCGAGCCCCAGCTCATCGAGGTCGAAGGGCCCGCGCCGCGATGGCCGTGGGCGCTCACGGGAGTGGGCGGCGCGCTCGTGCTCGGCTCGATCGTCACGGGAGCGCTCTACGCGGTCAACGACAGCGGGCTGCGCGCGCGCGGCTGTTATGCGCCGATGCCGGGGACCTTGGACTGCCCTCCGAGCGAGCGGCAGGCGGTGAGCGACGTGCAGCTGCTCGGCGGGCTGACGCTGGGCTTTTCCGCGGGCGGCGCGGTGCTCGCGGGGCTGGGGACGACGTTGGCGTTCGTGCTCCCGCGGCCGCGGATCTTGGTCGCGCGGCCGGTCTCGGTGCGAGCGCTGCCAGGCGGCGCGATGGTCGTCGTAGGAGGTAGCTTCTAATGCGCGCTTACTTGATTACGTGTGCGTTGCTTGCGAGCGCGAGCTCCGCGTGCACGCTGTTCGAGACGGTGACGTTCAACGGCGGGCGGCTCGACGGATCGGCGCCGACCGACGGAGCGACGGGCGACGCGACCGACGGGGCGACGAGCTGCCCCCGTGGCCGGCTCGACTGTGACGGACGCCCGGACAACGGCTGCGAGACGCCCGAGGGCGTGGCCGCGTGTGGAGCGGCCTGCGTGCAGTGCGCCGCGCCCAACACGATCGCCGCCTGCAACAACGGGCGCTGCGAAGTGGGCCGCTGTCTGCAAGGCTTCACCGACTGCGATCGAGACTTCGCCAACGGCTGCGAGACGCGGCTGAGCGAGTCCCGTGAAAACTGCGGCTCGTGCGGAACTCGATGCGCGGCGAACCAAACCTGCTCCGAGTCGCGCTGCGTCGACGTTTGCCCCGCGGGGCAGACGCTGTGCGGAAGCGCGTGCGTCGACTTGCAGACGGACATCAACCATTGCGGCACCTGCGGCACCGTGTGCCCCGTCGGTCCGCTCGCGACCGCGGTTTGCGCCGCCGGACGGTGCGGCGTGCAGTGCCAGCACGGCTACGCAGAGTGCGACGGCAACACGACCAACGGCTGCGAGTCGCTGACCTCCGCGCTCCATTGCGGAATGTGCAACCGTCCGTGCACAGGCGCCGCGACGCAGTGCGACTGGGACGTCGACACCGAGCAGCCGCGCGGCGGACCCATGGCGCCGTTGTGCATCGCGAACAACGGATGCAGCCCACGCACGGCGTGCGGGATGGACTGCGTGGACCTCACCACGTCGGTGATGCACTGCGGGCGGTGCTTCAACGCGTGCGCGTATCCGAACGGGTTTCGCAACTGCGTCGCCTCGATGGGCAGCGCGAGCTGCGCGGATCGAGGCGTGTGCAACACGGGCTATCTCGACTGCGACGGCAATCAAGCCAACGGCTGCGAGACCCAGGCGAGCAACCCAGCGCACTGCGGCGCGTGCAACAACAACTGCAATCCGCCTGGCACCGTCGGCGCCTGCGTGAACACGGGAGGCACGTACGCCTGTCAGTACTCGGCGTGCGCGCCCGGCTTCGCCAATTGCGTCAACGTCGAAGATCGACTGTGCGAGACCGACGTTCGAAGCTCGATGGAGCACTGCGGCGCGTGCAACCAGCGTTGCAGCAGCACAGGAGCGAACGTCCGCTCGGCGACCTGCAGCAACTCGGTGTGCGTGCTCACGTGCGCTCCCGGCTTCGCAGACTGCGACGGAGATCGCAGCAACGGCTGCGAGGCCGCGCTCAACGACGTGGACACCTGCGGAAGCTGCGCGCTCAGCTGCACGCGGTTCTGCGACGGGATGACGGGCGTGGAGCCGACCTGCGTGCTTCGCGACGGTGGATCACCAACCTGCACGTGCCGCCGCGGCGCGGGCTGAGCCGCCCACAGCGCGCCCCCCACAGCGCGCCCCCCCACAGCGCGCCACGAACACAGTCCCCCAAAGAGCGCTTCAGCTCACTCGCGGTTGTCGATCTGCGCGCGCTGCAGGCCGCCCGAGTAATCCACGTACACGGTCTTCACTTCGGAGAAGAACTCGTACGGAGCCCAGCCTCCCTCGCGGTGGCCGTTGCCTGTGCCCTTCACGCCGCCGAAGGGAAAGTGCGCTTCGGCGCCGATCGTGGGCGCGTTGATGTACGTGATGCCCGCGTCGATGCGCTCGATCGCGCGAAACGCCGCGTTGACGTTGGCCGTGTAGATCGACGACGACAGCCCGTACTCGATCTCGTTGGCGACGGTGATCGCCTCGTCGAGCGAGCCCACGCGGATCACGCTCAACACCGGGCCGAACACTTCTTTGAGCGCGAGCGTCGAGCCCGGCTTCACGTGGTCGACGATGGTCGCGGGGTAGAACCAGCCCTTCGCGAGCGGTCCGTCCGTGGGGATGGCGCCGCCCGAGAGGACCTTTCCGCCTTCGGCGCGGCCTTGCTCGACGAACGAGTGGACGCGCTCGCGGTGCTTCTTCGAGATGAGCGGACCGACGTCGACGCTCTTGTCCGCGGGGTCTCCGCACTTGAGCTTGTTGGCGCGCTCGATGAGCTTGGGGAGCAAGCGATCGGCGACGTCACCCACGGCGATCAAGCGCGAGGTGGCCGTGCAGCGCTGTCCCGCGGTGCCGAACGCGCCCCAGAGGATGCCGTCGACAGCGAGGTCGATGTCCGCGTCGGGGAGGACGATGACGGGGTTCTTTCCGCCGAGCTCGAGCGTGACGTGCTTGAGCGTCTTGCCGCCCTCGCTCGCGATGAGCTTGCCCACTTCCGTCCCGCCCGTGAACGAGAGGCAGCTCACGTTGGGGTGCGCCACGAGCGCGGCGCCCGCTTCTTCGCCATACCCATGAACGACGTTGAGAACGCCCTTGGGCAAGCCCGCGTCCCACAGCGCTTGCGCGAACATCGCGCCCGAGCACGGCGCTTCTTCCGCGGGCTTCCACACGACGGCGTTGCCGCAGACGAGCGCGGGGTAGATCTTCCAGCTCGGGACGGCGATCGGAAAGTTCCACGCGGTGATGATCCCCGCGACGCCGATCGGACGACGGATGGTCATGCCGAACTTGTTGGGCAGCTCCGACGGCGCCGTGCGGCCGAACAGACGACGCCCCTCGGTCGCAGCGTAGTACGCCGTGTCGATCGCCTCTTGAATGTCACCCTTCGCTTCTTCCGTGCGCTTTCCCATCTCACGGGACATCACGGCGGCGATCTCGTCCTTGCGCTGCTCCAAGATGCGCCCCGAGCGCGCGAGGATTTCTCCGCGCGCCGGCGCGGGCATCCGCGACCACGTCTCGAACGCTTCGCGCGCGGCCTTCACCGCGCGATCGACGTCCGCGGCGCTTCCGCGCGGAGCGATTCCGACGAGCGCGTCATCCGAGGGAGAGTGAACTTCGAGCGTGCGTCCATCGAGCGAGGGAACCGCAGCGCCGCCAATGTTGTGTGCGAGCTGGATCGTCATGAGCCCCGAGGGAATCGCAGAGCCCCCCCGAGAGGTCAAGCGCAGGGATCGACGCGCTCGATCGGTAGTCACTGGTGACGCGCGGGTAGTCACTGGTGACCACCGCGGGCGCTGCGCAACCGCATTGCGTCCAGGCTGTGACCGCGCCGTGACCCGAGGCTGTTACCCCGAGTCTATGTCCTCGACGAGCAACGCAGAGATCGACCTCAGGGAGCCAGGCGAACGCGAGTCGATCAAGCCCGAGATGCGCGGCGTGCTGCACCATTGGGCGGCGCTCGTGGCGCTCGGGGCGACGCTCTCGGTCCTCGCGATGGCGCAATCCTCGCGCGCGATGCTCGCCGGCGCTGCGCACGGGCTGAGCCTCGTGACCCTGCTCTCGGTCAGCGCGACCTACCACCGGCTCACGTGGAGACCGCGAAGCCGCTTGTGGATGAAGCGCGCGGATCACTCGGCGATCTTTCTGCTCATCGCGGGGACGTACACGCCCGTCGGGCTGCTCGCGCTCCCGCAGGCGATCGGGCTGAAGATGCTCGCGCTCGTGTGGGCCGGCGCCCTCGCGGGAATCGCGCAGTCGCTGCTCTGGGTCACTGCGCCGCGCGCGCTCGTCGTGGGGCTCTACCTCTCGCTCGGCTGGGCGATCATCCCGTTTGCGTCCGACGTGCACCGCGCGCTCTCGCTCGCGCAGCTCGGGCTCTTGTACGGCGGCGGGCTCGCGTACAGCCTCGGCGCCGCGGCGTACGGGTTCAAGCGCCCCAACCCCAAGCCCGGCGTGTTCGGCTATCACGAGGTGTTTCACGGGATGACGCTCGTCGCGAGCGCCATGCACTTCGCGATGCTCGTCTCGCTGCTGCGCGCGCGCTGACACACAAAATCAACACACCGTCGCTACGGGCACGGTCGCTCGACGGGCCGCTGTCCCGTCGCGTCGCGCTCGCGAAGGACGCACGAGCCCGCGATGGGCGACGGCATCCCGGCCATGTCCACGCGAAACGCCTCCATGCGCAGGCGATCGCGCGAGATCCGAAGGGCGCCGAAATTCACGGTGCTCTCGATGGTGCGCGTCCAGAGGCGGCCGGGATTCGCGTAGAGAAATGCGCCGGACGCGCCCGCGGTCACGTACACGACGCCGTAGTCGTCGAGCGCGGCGCGGGCGCCCAACCAATCAAGCGGGTACGTGAGCTCGAAGTGATGGTCGTGCCCGTTGACGACCAGGTCCACGTGGTGCTGCGCGTACAGCGGAACCCACGCGCGCCGCACGATATCCACGTCCGCGTCCTCGGTGTGCAGCGCCGACGAGAACGGCCCCTTGTGGTGCATCACGACCACCCACGGGACGTTCGCGCGGTTGGCGTCGGCCCTCGCGAGGTCCGCATCGAGCCACGCGCGCTGCGCTCCTTCGATCCCCTCGACGATGGGAAACGGCGAGTCGTTGAGCACGACGAGGTGCACGGGGCCGTAGTCCCAAGACCAGTACAGCTCGCTTCGATTGCGGTCGTCGCTCTGCGGCTGCGCGAACTGGTGGAGGTAGTTGGCGGCGAGGCCTTCGTGGTTTCCGTGCGCGAGGATGTACGGCATCGCGCGCATCGTGGGCGTGGCCGCATCGAACCAGCGGTCCCAGTCGTCTTGCACGAGCCCCGTCGGGATCGCGTCGCCGGTGAAGAGCACCGCGTCGGGAAGGCTCATCCCCGGCTGACGAAGCACCGCCTCGTTGACCGTGCGAAACACCGCGAAGTCGTCGCGCGAGTCGCCGAAGAACGCGAAGTTCACAGTGCCCGACGCGTCCGCCGGCGCGGTCTTGAACGACTGCACGTCGCTGAACGCTCCGGGCGCTCCGACTCGGTAGTAGTAGGTCGTGTCCGGCTCGAGACCGCACAGATGCGTCTCGTGCATGGTGATGGGGACGCCGAATCCAGCGCGAGAAGCGTGGCCGACCGCTCTTCGATCGAGCTGCATCGGCGAGCGTCCGTACTCGACCACCGAGGCGAGCGTCCCGTCGTCGGTGCGCCACAACACCGCGGCGGTGCTTCGAGGGTCCGCGGCGAACGTCACGTGCGGCGCGCGCGGCGCGGGGTCGCGACCGAGCGTGCTCTCGTCGCCGAGTCGAAACGAAACCGCGCCTGGAGTGCTTCGAACGGTGTGAGCGCAGCCCGCGGGGACGTACTGCATCGGCCCGCGCGGCGGCGTGATCGGCGCGCTCGAACCCGCGTCGGTTTCGCTGGCTCCTGACGCGCTATCCGCGGCGTCGACGGCTGCGGACGAGTCGCGCGCGGTCATCGTGCGAGGCCCGGCGTCGCACGCCACGACGAGCGCGGTGCAAGCGAAGAGCAGCGACCATCGTTGTGCGAGCGAAGCGTAGATCATGAAAGCGATGCGCCTGCGCTCAGAGTGACAGAGCGCGGCGCAACGAGGCAATCAGAGCGGCGGAGCTCCGTTGTTTCCGCCCTGCCCCGAGCCGTCCGTGGGCGCGACGGGCGTAAACGGACGCGCGGGATCCCACGTGGGAGCCGCTGCGGGAGCAGGCGCTGGAGGGGCAAACGGGCTCGCTCCCGGAGCGGGCGGCGGCGGCGAGCCGGGCGGCATCGCGGGCTGCGCTTGCGCGGGAGCAGGAGGCGGCGCGAAGGGGTTGGGCGGCCCCTGTGGAACCGGCGGAAGCGGCGCTGCCGCGGGGTTGAACGGCGGCGCTCCTGGGCTCACGGGCGCGAAGCCTCCGGGCGCACCGGCCGGCGGTCCCGCGGGAGGAGCCATCGGCATGGGCGGTGCGAAGGGGGACGGCGGCGGAGCGGGAGGGGCCATTCCGCCAGGGATTCCTGCGGGCGGAGCGTCGGGCGGAGCGAAGCCTCCGGGGCCCGCGGGCGGCGCAGGAGCGAACGGAGCGAAGCCTCCGGGCGCACCCGCTGGGGGCTGCGGCGGCATGGGCGCAAAGCCACCCGCGGGCGGTCCCGCGGGAGGAGCCGGCGGAGCCATCGGCATCGGCGCAGCGGCAGGAGGCGGCATCGCGGGCGCGAACGGAGACGCAGGCGGACCTGCGGGCGCCGGCGGCTGCGGAGCGAACCCACCGGGACCGCCCTGCGGCGCAGCAGGAGCAAATCCACCGGGATTCGCAGGGGGAGCGAACCCACCGGGGGCCCCTTGCGGCGCAGGGGGCGCAAACCCGCCAGGCCCCGCAGGGGCCGCAGGAGCAAACGGCGCGAACCCGCCAGGGCCCGGCGCGGGCGCGCCCGGTGCAGCCGGTGCAGCCGGCGCAGCGCCTGGAGCCACCGGCGCGAAGCCACCGGGTGCGGGCGCAGGCGCAGCGGCAGCGGGCGCTGGTGCAGGTGCGCCCGGAGCGACCGGCGCGCTCGCAGCGCGACGCACGTTTGCCGCGGCGACGTACGAATCTCCGCCCGCGTCGAAGCGCAGTTTCAGCAGCGCCCCGAGCGGGTTTGCCTCGATGACCGTGGCAGCTTCGAGCGGCCCGCCCAGACGCGACGCCATCACACGATCACCAACAGCGAACGAACTCATCTTCGACCTCCAGAGCCAACGAGATTGCGAGGGAGTGTAGCGCGGACACTTGACGGAAGGTTCACTCACGGGAGACGACTTCAGGTGATGACTTCTGACTCGCGAGTGTCCTCTGGGAGGGTGGCTCTTCTGGCCCTGGTTCCTGCGCTGCTCGTCGCGCGGTGCGGGATCTGGCCTTCTTTTCCAGACGAATTGATCTCGGGCGACGCCAGCGTGCCGAGCGACGCGCGCTCGGACGCGACGACCGAGGGCGGACGTGACGGCGGCGACGCGGGCGACGCGACCATGGGCGACGCGACCGTGACCGACTCGGCCGCCGACGCGATGCCGGTGAGCTGGTACGGCTTCCGCGCCTGCGGTGCGCCGTCGATGACCCGAGTGAACGTCGAGCCCGCTTTTCCGCGCCCCGCGCCGGACGGCGGCGTCGCCTCCGACGCTGACAGCGGCGATGCGGGCGTGAGCTTCGTGCAGGTCTCGGGCGTCATCAACCCGCGCGACATCAACTTCGACGGCCTCGGCACGATGATCATCGCCGGTCGCGACACGATGAACATCGCGGCCATGGTGCTCGCGGTCAACGCCTCGGGCGGATCGCGCACGTTCTTCACCGCCTCGCAGGGCACCTTCGCGGGCGCGCGCTTTCTCACGAACGGCAACGTGCTCATCACCGGGTCGTTTCCGATGGGCGCCGCGGTCACGACCGGCATCACCCTCATCGACTCGATGGGCACCGTGCTCAGCCGACTCGCGTTTCCCACGGGCTATCCCTGGGCCTCGCTCGCGCAAGAGAACGGCGGCTTCCTCGTCTTCGACAGCACGCTCGACACGCAGATCATCCCGTTTCCCGCGGGCCCGCTGCCAGCCGCAGTGCCCATGCGCGTCGACACCTCTGCGGCGATGCCCCCGGCGCCCACCCAACAGCGCGGCGGAGCGATGTCCGCGGACAACCGCCACCTCTTCGTCGTCTCGCAGGACAACGGGCTCATCCACGAGTACGAAGTCTCTGCGGCAGGCGTGGTCAACGGCGCCTCGCGTCGCGTCTACGCCAACCTCGGGATGTCCGCGCTGCCTCGCTCGATCGCCTTCGACGAGTGCGGCAACCTCTACGTCACCGCGTCGGGCACCGTCGCTGGCTCGGCGACGGGCGTGCTGCTCCGCATTCCTGCGGGCGGCGGCACTCCGTTTCAGCTCACCACGTTCGAGCAAAACGACCTGCAGCGCACGATCGCGTTCGGCGCAGGCCCGGGCTTCTCGAGCTCGCACTTGTACGTCGCGGACGTCTCGCCGCAGATCGTCCGAAGGATTCCGATCGGAATCCCGGGACAGCCCATCGCCAGCCCCGGCACGGCGATGATGATGCCGCGCGACATGTGATCGGCGCGTGGTGACCGCCGCTCGCCGCTCATGGCCCGCGCGCGCGATCGAGCACTTCACGCTTCGATCGAGCCGCGCCGCGCGCCCCGCGCAACCGACGGAGCTCCGCACGCTCAGCGCCACGCTCGCCGAGGTCCGCGCGTCGCTCGAGCTGTCCCGCGCCCAGTGGATCGACGCCGATGCGCGAGCCGCGCTCGCCTCGCTCGATGAGGCCGAACGTCGCTTCGCCGACGCGCTCGAGTCCTCTGCCGCGCTCGCCGCCGCGGCGCTTCCGTACGCGCCGCTCGAGCCCGCCGCGCGCCGCACGATCGCCACGTACTCGGACCGCGCTCGCTCGCTCGCACGAGCGCTCGATCGCGTGCAGCCCGCGGTCGCCTCGCGCGCCGCCAACGCGCTCACCGTCGCTTCCCGTTGGCTCGTCGCGCTCGCGATCGCAGCGGGCTCGATCCGCACGGGGCGCGCGATGCTCGAGCGATCCGCGACGGACACCACCGCCTCGGCGACCTGGGGCCCGGCGTACCAACCGGCGAACGCGCGCGATCACAACCCGAGCACCAGCTGGCTTCTGCCCGACGGAACCGTGGGTTGGATCGAGGCCACCTTCTCTCGTCGCTCGGCGCGCATGGTGAAGCTCACCAACGTCCAGCGGCTGCCGTCGTACGGCGCGCAGCGGTGCACGATCGAGCTCAAGCGCGGCGGCGCCGTCGTGTACACGCGCGAGATCGACCTGGCCTCCACCGTGGGATCGAGCGCTCCGTACATCGTGGACCTGCCGTCCTCGATCGAAGCCGACGCGCTGCGCGTGTATGTGCGCAGCTTTCACGGCTTGGGCGGCGGCTTCAGCGAGATCGACGTCGAGTAGCGCAGAGCCCTCAGCGACGGCGGTACAAGCGATACGGCCCCGACGTGGCGACGAGCTCGGCTACGCGGTTGAGCGGCTCTTCGTCGGCGGCCGTGGGCGTCCAAGAGCTGGTCATCACCAGGTCGAACTTCTGCCAGAGCAGCGTGTTGGCGTACCACGCGGGGTCTCGCTCGATGATGTACACGGGCGCAGGCATCGCGACGCGATAGCGAAGCGGCACCACGTTGTACGGAAACACATTGGTGTCATAGACCGGCGTCTCGACGTCGCACAGCGCCGCGAGCGTCTCGTGCGCCTGGTGCATATGCGGGCTGTGCAGAAAGGCGCTCTCGCGGGTCATCGGGGCGTAGCCGAGCACGCTGAGCGGCGAGCGACGCGCGCGGCGGCAGGGCTCGCGAAGCGCGAGCAGCGGTCCCGTCTCAGCGACGTACGCTTTGTGGAGCTCGGTGGTGACCGCACGAACGCGCGTCCAAGCAAAGCTGAAGACGACCGCGGCGAGCAGGTACTCGCGAGCAGGGCGCTTCCACGAAGCGGCGAGCGTCGCGGAGGCCTCTCGCGTTGCCGTGGATGCGTCGGACGGCCAGAGCGCCAAGGGAAGCACCCAGAGCGCCATGTCGACGTGTCGCGGAGCGATGGACTGAGCGTTGACCGTCTCGGGCAGCACGAAGAAGCTCAGCAACGAGAGCAGCGCGAAGCCTTCGAACCACGGGCCGCGCTGGTTGTCTCGGCGCCCGAAGAGCAGCATCGCGAGCACGACCAGCGCGAACCACACGACGTCGCGAAACTCATTGGCCGCGCGCGTGTGAACGAAGTACGCCCAGAGGCCGAGCAGCTTGCTTTCGACCGTCGGAGTGACGGACTGAAGCGCGATGTTTCCGCGCCCGGCGGCGCTCGCGCGCTGGGTGCGAAGCGCCCACAGGCTGAAGAGGACGAGCGAAGGGCCGATGGTGACGAGCGAGCGCCACGCGGTCTCGAACGCGCGTTTGGCTGCTGCTCTCGCTCCATCTGCGGGGATGCTCGAGAGGTCACGCGCGATCGCGACGAGCGTGAAGAGCCCGAGCAGCGCCGTGGTCCACGCGTACACGTGGCCGTGCGCGAGAAAGAGCAGCGTCGAGAAGATCCCCCCGCGGAGCATGGCGGTGCGCAGCTTGTCGTCGCTGCGATCGAACAGGACGCTGAACTCAGCGACGGTGAGCACCACGAACGTCGAGGCCGTGTAGAACTGGACGTATCCGTTGCTCGACCACGCCTTGCAGTACACCGTGGTGAACGCGAGCAGCGCGGCCCACGGCGCGCGGCCCGTGCGTCGCAGCGCGTACGCGACCGCCGTGGGAAATCCCAGGTAGAACGCGAGCAGAAGCGCCATCGAAAACGCGCGCACCGGGTCGGTGAGCTTCTCGAACGGCCACGCGATCCGGTACACGAGCGTGTTGGCGTCGAACCACGAGATCGGGTGATACAGCGCTGCGACGGGGTCTCCCGAGGGCCGCGCGTTGATCGCGGCGACCATCAAGTGATAGTGAAAGTCCTGGCCCGGCCCGATGGGGCTCTTCCAGTGCGCGACGGTCGTGAGCGCGGCGAGCGCGAAGAAGAGCGCAGAGAACACAGGTTGTTCGCGGACGGCCTCGAGCAGCGCGCGCCCTCGCTCGACGAGCCATTGCCGCACCAAGGCACCGCGTCCCTTCGCTTCGCTCGCAGTCACACCGGGTGTCTACTGCAACCCGCGTCGCGCAGAAAGAGCGTCGCGCAGCGAGGCGCGGGACGCGCGAGGAGCCATCGTCGCGGCGAGAGATTGGGCGGCGGCGCGGGCTTCGAGTAGACTGGCTCGTCGTGTTGCGAACCGCGGCTCGCACAGCGTTGGTGGCTCTCTCGCTGCTTTCGATCAGCGCGTCGTCGGGGTGCATCGTGCCCGCGACGCTCGTGGAGGTCATCGTCGAGACGGACATGCCGGGCGACGGGCCGTTTGCGCTGCGGGTGTACGCGCGCGAGGGCGATCGGCCGTTTGGCACGATGACGCCCGCGCGAACACAAGCGACGATCAACATGGTCGCGCGGTATCTGCGCAACGGAAGCGCTCCGTCGTTCGCGCTGGTCCCGCGGCAAGGCGGCGCGCGGGACGGGACGATGACCGTGCGCATCGAGGCCGAGAGCGACGGGCTGGTGCTGCGGCGGGACGTGCGGTTTCGGTTCGTCCCCAACCAGCACGGATACCTTCGCGTGGTGTTGCGCGCGTCGTGCGCGCAGCCCGACACCCGCTGCCGCATCATCGAGCCCTGCACGCGACAAGCGGTCTGCGAAGAGAACAACCAGACCTGCGGAGACAACGGCGCGTGCGTCTCGACGTTGGTCGCGCCGACGACGATGAGGCCGAGGCCGCTCGTTCCGCCGCCGTTCGACGGAGGCGCGGTGCCCGAGGCGGGCGCAGACGCGTGCGTCCCCACGTGTCCAGGGGTGCGCTGCGGCGAGAGCGACGGGTGCGGAGGCATCTGCGAGGGCGGCCCGTGCGCGGGCGGCGAGCTGTGCGTCGCGGGGCGCTGCGAGTGCGGCCCCGGGTTCACCTCGTGCGGAGGGATGTGCAAGCCCGACGCAGAGGTCGAGTGCTCGCCCGGAATGACCCGGATGATGTCCTGCGGCGCGTGCGGCTCGCGCACGGACACGTGCTCAGCGGACTGCCGCTGGGCCAACGGAATGTGCTCGGGCGGCGGCTCGTGCATGCCCGGCGAGACGCAAAACGAGCCGTGCGGCAGCTGCGGGACGCGCTCGCGCACGTGCCAGATGGACTGCACGTGGGGTGCGTTCTCTGCGTGCAGCGGCGAGGGCGCGTGCGCTCCCGGCCAGACGCAATCGCAACCCTGCGGCAACTGCGGAACGCAGACGCGCATGTGCCAGGCGGACTGCTCGTGGGGCACCTACAGCGCGTGCGGCGGCGCCGGGCCGTGCAGCCCAGGGCAGACGCAAACGCAAGCGTGCGGCAATTGTGGGACGCAATCGCGCACGTGCTCGGGCACGTGCCAGTGGCCCGCGTGGGGGACGTGCAACGGGCAGGGCGCGTGCGCTCCGGGCGCGACGCGCGCGGGGTGCGACCGCTGCGGCGTCGAGGTGTGTACCGCGAGTTGCACCTGGGGAGCGTGCCAGCCGAGCGCGGGTTCGCAGTGCCTCTACCGCTCGGGCAGCAACTATCGCTCGTGCACGCGATGCCGCAACGGAGCGCAATTTTGCTTGTCATCGTGCGTATGGAGCACCGACTGCTGCTCGCTCGGCTCGTGCCCGTCTTGCCTGTGAGCCGTACGTGCTTCGCGTGATCCCGTGATACTCCCGAGGGCGCTCTCATGGCCCTGCGAACGATCACGCAAGAGTGGCTCGACGCTCTCTCTGTCGCGCAGCTCGAAGCCGAGCTCCGCAAGCACAACCGCTTGTACTGGGACGAGCACAAGCCCGAGATCTCGGACTACGACTACGACCGCATCGTCAATCGACTGAAGGCCCTCGCGCCTGCATCGAAGGTGCTCGACGAGATGGGCGAGACCGTCAGCGCCCCGGTCGACTCGGACGGCGCGCCGCCGGTTCGACACAAGGCCCGCATGCTCTCGCTCGACAAGTGCTACTCGCACGACGAGCTCGTGAAGTGGGGCGCGACGTTCTCGGGCAAGGTGATGGTCTCGCCGAAGTTCGACGGGATCGCCTGCTCGCTGCACTACGACAAGAACGGGCTGCTCACGCTCGCCGCCACGCGCGGCGACGGAGCGGTCGGAGAGAACATCACCGCCAACGCGCGGGTGATCAAAGACATCCCGACGAAGATCTCCGAGCACTCGGTCGAAGTGCGCGGAGAGATCTTCATGCGGCTCTCGGTGTTCGAGAAGTTCAAGGCCGAGGGCTTCGCGAACCCGCGCAATCTGGCGGCGGGCGCGATCAAGCAGAAGGACGTGAAAAAATCCGAGGCGTACGGCCTCTCGTTCGCCGCGTACGACCTCGTCGGGACCCACCACGAGACCGAGCACGAGAAGATGGACGCGCTCGCGAAGATGGGCTTCGCGCCGATCGAGAAGGCCGTGATCGACAAGGCCGCGATGGTGGCCGCGTACGAAGACATGGCCGCGCGTCGCAGCAAGCTCGACTTCGAGATCGACGGCGTGGTCTTCAAGGCCGACTCGACGAGCGAGCAGCGAAGGCTCGGCGCGACCTCGCACCACCCGCGCTACGCGATCGCGTACAAGTTTCAGGGGGACTCTGGCAGCACGATCGTGCGCGAGATCGAGTGGAGTGTCTCGCGCTCAGGAGCGATCACGCCGGTCGCGCTCATCGATCCCGTCACGCTCTCGGGCGCCACGGTCTCGCGCGCGTCGCTGCACAACGTGGGCTTCATCGACAAGCTCAAGCTCAGCAAGAACGCGACGGTGGTCGTGATGCGCCGCGGTGGCGTGATCCCCAACGTCGAGTTCGTGAGCAAGGCGGGGGACGTCGAGTTCGAGGTTCCCACGACGTGCCCTTCGTGCGGCGGAGCGGTGCGCCGCGAGGGAGACTTCATCTTCTGCGACAAGCCTCGCGAGTGCCGCAGCTCCGTGATCGGGCAGCTCTCGCACTACGCCGACGTCGTCGGGATCTTGGGCTTCGGCGACGCCGTCCTCGCGGGCGCGTTCGACCGGGGAATCCTCAAGCGCCCCGCGGATTTCTACCTGCTCACCGAGCGCAAATTGCTCTCGCTCGACCGAATGGGATCGCGCCTGGCCAAGCGCCTGCTGCGCGAGATCGACCGCGCTCGAAAGCTCGACCTCGCGACCTTTCTCCGCGCGTTCGGCATGCACGAGGTCGGCAAGCTCGTGAGCGAGCTGCTCGCCGAGAAGTACGGCGCGCTCGAGAAGATCTACGAGGTGGACGAGGTCGAGCTCGCGACGATCCCTCGCATCGGACCGACGATTTCGCGCGCGGTCGTGCGCTCGCTCAAAGAAGCGAAGGACGAGATCGAAGAGGCCCGAAAGCACGTCGAGATCGTGGCCCTCACCGATCGCCCTGCGGCCAGCGCAGCCGAAGCGACGCGCACTGGAGGCGCTGCGACGCTCGCGGGGTTGAGCTTCGTGTTCACCGGATCGCTCGCGACCATGCGCCGCGCCGAAGCCGAGCGCATGGTGAAGGACCGCGGCGGGCTCGCGCAGGACAACGTCACCAAGAACCTCAGCTACCTCGTCGTGGGCGAGCAGCGCACCGACGAGAAGAGCTCGAAAGAGAAGATCGCCGAGAAGTTCATCGAGGCCGGCGCCAGCATCGAAGTGATCAGCGAGAAGGCCTTCGTCGCGATGGTCAAAGAGGCGGACGAGCGCGCAAAAACCGGCGCGAGCGTCGCGGTCCCCGAGGTCATCGACGATGACGGCCCCGCCGTTGCGCCCGCGCACAAAGAGCCCGCGCGCACCGCGCACCACGCGACGCCCGAAGCGAAGCCGCTGACCTTGGCCTCGCCCGCGGCGCCCAAGCCCGCGCCCACAAAGAGCCCCACGCACAAGAGCGCGCACGGCAAGCCCAAGGCGAGCGAGCTCGAGGCGCGCGAGCTCAAGGACGACCCAGAGCCCGATCGACGCAAAGAGGACCCGATGTTTCTCGCGCTGCTCGGCGGGATCCGCGCGAAGACGGCGGCGGTCGAGAGCGAGCCCACGAAATCAAGTGACGACAAGAGCGACGAGGACGAATCGTGACCGTGAACGCGACAGACACCGTGGACATTTCATCGCTGAGGCACTCGTTCGAGCACGTGGTCGACCCGAGCGCGATCGACGCCTACGGGCACGTGAACAACCTCGTGTACATGCAGTGGGTGCTCGAGGCCGCCACGCGTCACTCGGCCGCGGCGGGCTGGGACGAGGCGCGCTACCTGCGCGAAAACGGCGCGTGGATCATCCGTCGCCACGAGATCGACTACCTGCGGCAAGCGCGCGAGGGCGACGTCCTGGTGATCGAGACGTGGGTCGAGAGCTACACGCGGATCACCGCGCAGCGCGTGTGCGAGATCCGCGAGCGCACGGGCGAGTGCATCTGCCGCTGCAAGACGACGTGGGTGTACGTCGCGAGGGACACGCTGCGGCCCGCGAGGATCCCCGAGCGATTGCGGTTGGACTTCGGCGCGCGGTGAACCGAGCGGCGCTGCCACGGGGTGGCACGGGGTGATGCCACCCAGTGGCATGGAGCGATGCCACCCGGTGGCACGGGGCAATCCGTCGTACCGTCGTCTCACCCATGAAGACCGACGCCCGCGATGCAAGGCACCGTTCATTCAGCGCGATCTTGTTTTTGTGTGCGCTCGTCCCCGCCTCGCTCGCGGCGCTCGTCGCGACCAGGGACACCGAGGCGCAGCGAGCTCCGCTGCTCGTCCTGACCGTGCAGCCGAGGCCCGGAATGGACGGAAGACGCGCCGAGCTTCGGATCGACGACAACGGGTCGTACACGTCCGATACGCGGATCGGGCGGCTCACCGCTGCGCAGCTGCGGCAGCTGCGCGCAGAGCGGGCGCGCGTTCGATGGCGCATGGCGCCGAGCGCGCCGCATTGCGAGGCGATCCCGATGTACGAGCATCGGGTGCAGTCGCTCGGGCAGGCCGTGGCATGGAGCTCTCCGTGCGCCCCGCTTCCGGACCCGACGGTGCTGCGCTTCGTCGAGCGAGCGCAGGCCATGGTGCGCGCGGCGCCGGGCCGGACCATCGAGCCGAGCGTCCCCGCGATGGACGCGGGAGCAGCGCCCACCGCGCAAGACGCGAGCGCTGCGGTCGTCGCGCGAGACGCGAGTGTTGCGGTCGCGGACGCGAGAGCGAGCGACCCGCGCGCGTGCACGGGCCCCGGGCAGTGCGTGCTGGCGTGCCCCGAGGTGCAGGGGTGCTGCGGGTTTCCGTGCGGGTGCACGCAGGCGATTCACCGCGACCACCTCGCGGCGTTCACCGCGGAGTACGCGCGGACCTGTCGGCGCGCCCCCCGCTGCGAGCCCGTCGGATGCGCGTACCAGATGCGCTCAGCGAGCTGCGTCAACGGGCGATGCGTCGCCGTGTCCGAGCCGGGGCTGTAGAGCGCACGGCGCCGAGGGACCGACGCTCGAAGCTCAGACCGGCGCGCGGCCGGTGATCTTCACCTTGGGAAACTGCAGCGCGATCTTCATCGCCGCGTCCATCTGCGCCGACGTCAGGCCGAAGGCCTTCTGCGCGCGGCCGAGCAGCGCGAGCTCTTGCCAGTCTTCGTCTTTGTCCGCGACGGAGATGATCATCATGTACGTCGTGGTCCAGAAGCGGTCGGTGGGGTTGGTGATCGAGGCGGCGATCTCGCCGAGCACCTCGCCCACGTCGCGCGAGCCCACGCGATCGAACGCGGCGACGACCTCGTCGTGCAGCTCGGACTCGCTGAGCGCGCGCATGTCCGCGATGTGCGCGAGGACCATCTCGATGCGCTCGGTCTCGCTGTCGTCGATCTTTCCGTCGGCGACGGTCATGAGCGCCATCGCCTCGAGAAAGCGCGGAATCAGCGCGCGAATCTTGCCCGCCCGCTCTTCGATCGTGAGCACCGCGCTGCCCTTGCGGGCCGCTTCGAAGATGCCCTGCGCTTCTTCGTCGGGGATGCCGAGCGCACCCTGCAGCGCCTCGAGAAACGCGATCTCTTTCTCAGCGAGGTCGTCGTCCGCCACGCACACGTCGCACGCGAGCGTGTACGCGAGGAGCTTCTCTGCGCGCGACGGCAGTCCCTTCGCCATCGCTTCGACCCGGTTGCGTCCGCCGCCAGCCGCTTCGACGGCGTCCGCCGCCTGATCAACGAGCCGCTCGCGCGCGTCGGGCGAGAGCGACGCGAAGGCCTCGTTCTTCTCGAGCTTCTCGTGAAGCGTCGCGAGCTCGGCGTCGGTGACTTGTCCGTCTGCCTCGACCGCGGCCACCATCGCCTCGACGAGATACCTGCGCGGGTCGTTCTCTGTGAGCCCGCTTCCGAACATGGTGCGCAAAAAGCCCATGCGTTCCTCCGTTGGCCGGGGAGTATACGCGCCTCGCGCGCGACGAGCGCGAGCGAATCCTCACGCGACCGCAGAACGTCGGGCCTGCTTCACCGCCCTGCCATGCGCCGCGCGATCTTGTGACCGATCTCGCGCATCGCGCGCTCGTAGCTGCGCGCGCAGATCGAGCTCACGTAGCCGTTCTCACAAGGCGCGTCTCCGCAGCGAAGGTCCTCGGAGAAACGCCGCGCGACCTCGACGATCCTGCGCGACGGAAACGCTTGATACTGCTGGTTGCTGCAGGGCCTGCGAGGATCGAAGCGGCTGCCTTCGGCGCGACACGCGGGCACGACGTGCGAGCACTCGGGGGACATGTTCGCTTGGCGCATGCTGAACGAGCCCGCTTCTCCTTGCTCGCCTTCGATCGCCGTGCGGCTGTCACGGCGGTAGAAGTCGTCGCGGCTGCGCGCTGGAGCGCCGAGCAGCGCGTCCCAGTTCGTTCGCCCGTCACGCTGCGGGATCTCCAGCGGAACCCCAGCGATCGCCGCGAACACGATTCGATCAGGCCGCCCCGGCTTGAGCGACCAGAGATCGCGCGACCAGCGCGGAGACGCGACGGCAGAGAGGGCGTTGGCGTAGCGATCGACGTTCCACGTCGGGTCGCGACGGCTGCCGGGTTGATAGAGGTAGAAGCGCAGGTCGGGGTTGGTGGGGTGAGCCCACGCGGGCGACGCGGTGTTGTACACGTCCGTCGCGTCGACGCAGATCGAGCGAGCGCCGTATTGCCTGGAGAATCCCTGGTCGTTCGCGCAATGGCGCACCGAGCCGTCCTCTTCGTCCGAGAAGAGCAGCAGGCCGAGCACGGCGTCGCGGCGAAGAAAGCCAGCGTTGGGATCGGTGTTTCCTTCGCGGTCCGAGGCGTCGTGCGAGAGCAGCGCGCGCCAGATGGACTCGAGCTGCGCTTCGAGCCCGCAGCCGTTGATGAACAGCGACGAGTGGCAGCGAAACCACTCGGAGAACAGCGCGCTGTCCCTCGATGATCCGTTGCGCTCGGCGCGGTCGCAGCTCGGGTCCGCGACGTTCGAGCAATAGCGAATGAAGCTCGGAAACTGCGCGCTGTTCGGCTCGCACGCGCGCGGTCGAAAGTCCTCTGGCGCGGTGACGGCGTTCGGTCGATCCGGCGCCCACGGCAAGTGCGTCTGCAGCGCGGGTCCGAAGTGAATGGGGTTGAGCCGCCCGTCGTCGCCGAGCTCCGTGTTGTCGCAGCCGGGAACCATGAACCCCGGCGTCCCGAGGTCCGTCGAGACCACGCCGACGTGCAGATCGCGAAGCGGGAGGCCGAGCTCGACGTCGCTTCCGTTAGCGAGCGCGGCGGGGTCGCACAAGTGAGGCTCGACGCTCGGGTCCGTCGAAGAGCCGCAGATTCTCTCGCGCAGCACGTCGAAGAGCGTCTCGAACCAGCGCATCAATTTGCGCTGGATCTCCGCCATCGAGCCCGAGTTGTCGATCACCACCAGGAGGTCCACGCGATCGGTCGGAGTGCGCGCGGCGCCGATCGGCGGCCCGAGCAGCCCCGCGTCTCCCCACTGCGGACGCGGGCCAAAGTCGCGATCGAGCAGTTCTGTGCGAGCGCCGCACGCGACGAGCGTCCCGGCGAGCACGAGCGCCGCGAGCCAACGAACGATCCCACCACTGTCACGCATCGAGCACCCCCGCGGTTGATTCGCGACGAGCGTATCACGCGCGAGACCGTCCGCGTCGAGCGAGGCTCAGCCCTTGCTCGCGACGCGCACCTTCGCGACTTCGGCGCGACTCGGGTTGATGCGAACAAATCCATGGTCTCCGTCGACCAAGACGAGGTCTCCGTCCGCGACCCACTTGAACAACCCCTGCACGTCGGCCACCGCCGGAACGCCCATCAAGCCGAGCATGGTCCGCGCAGAGTCGGTCGTGACGGGTTCGCTCAGCGCGATCGCGCTCACGCCGGACTGCGCTGTCACGAGCAGGTCGAACGCCGTCAGTCGATCGCCGACGAGGACGGCGCCGCGCGCGACGGCGCCGCGACGATCGGGCGCGCACAACATCGCGAGCGCCTCGCACACGTCGGAGATCTCGCGAGCGCGCTCTTCCATCATGGGCATCGCGCTCTTCGCGGCTTCGCGCGCGGCCTCTCCGCCCACCGTTTGCAGCGCGAGCGCGAGCCCTTTGCCTTCTTCGACGAGCTCGATGACGCGCTCGCGGAGGCGCCCGTCGGCGACGATGGTGCGAACGAGCTCGAGCTGCGAGCCGTCGAGCGAGAGCGAGCGCGCGCGGGCGATGAGCGTCGCGAGCGTGTTGTTCGCGTGGGTCATCGCGGCGTCGAGGGTCTCGATGGCCTTTTTGCGCGAGACCTTCTCTTCGGGCGCTGGGCGCGAGGCGGGGCGGCGCATGGCCGAGACGATTCCGACGGCGCATCCCGGGGAGACGGGGCGCGAGGGGAGCGTCACGCGGCGCGTCCCTCCGCCGGGCGTGGCGCGGCGCTCTCCGCGAAGGGCTTCGCGCAAGTGCGCGCGCTCGGCGGCGGCGGCGATGGGGGCGGTGAGCGCGGCGGCGAGCTCGATCTCGTGCTCGTCGAAGGCGGGCTCTTTCGCGCGCTGAAGCACGAGGGCGCCGAGCGGGCCGCTCGCTCCGGCGACGGGAACGGCGAGGAAGATCGGGAAGCGCTCTTCACCCAGCGAGGGAAAATGCAGGTAATTCGCGTGGCTCGTGGCGTGCGCCGTGCTGACGGGGCGCATGCACTCGACCGCGGTTCCGGTGATGCCTTCGCCGATGACGAGGCGCACTTCGCCGAGGGCGGTCGGGGGAAACCCGACGTTGCCGCGCATGACGAGGTCGTCGCCTTCGAGCAGGTAGATCGAGCACACGTCGGCGCGAAGGATCGCGGCGATGCGCCGAGGGATCTCGTCGAGCGACGTCGAGAGCGGGCAAGGCTTCGCGGCGAACGCCACGAGCTCGAGCACAGCGTCGAGCCTCGCGGCGTCTCCCCGAGCGTGAATGCGAACAGCGGGCGTGCGTGCCATGGGGCCTCGGAGCTGCGGGATCAGAGCCGCTCGACCGTCGCGCCGAGCGAATCGACAGCGAGGATCTTGGCGACGCCGGGGATCGAGTGCTTCGCGCCTTCGGCCATCAGGGCCTGCGCGACCTTGTGCGCTTGTTCGACCGAGCGCGCGAAGGCGGCGATGGTCGAGCCTGCGCCCGAGAGCCACGCGCCGAGCGCTCCTGCGTTGCGGGCGGCGTCGAGCAGCGCGGGCATCGCGGCGAAGATGCTCGTGCGGGGAGACTGGTGGATCGCGTCGCGCGTCGCTTGATCGAGCGCTTCGAAGCGGCCCGCGCTGAGCGCGGCGACGAGCAGCGCAGAGCGGCCGATGTTGTACACGGCGGACTCCATCGAGACCGCGGCCGGCAGCGCGGCGCGCGCCTCTTTCGTCGGCATTTTAAAGGGCGGAATGAACACGACGACCTGCGGGATCATCGCCGCGCTGACCTCGACGCGGTGCACGCGCTTGCCGTCGCGGACAGCGACCTGCAGCCCGCCGAAGAGCGCGGGAGCGACGTTGTCCGGGTGCCCTTCGAGCTCGGTCGCGAGCTCGAGCAGGCGATCGCGTCCGAGAGTTGATCCGCTGGTGTGATCGCCGAGCAAGAGCCCTGTGACGATGGCGGCGCTCGACGAGCCCAAGCCGCGGTCACCGGGGATGGCGTTGACGCAGCGGAGCTTGAGCTTGGGCAGCTCGTAGCCGACTTCTTCGCACGCGCGACGAGCGGCGAGCAGGACGAGGTTGGACTCGTCTTCGGGGTACACGCCGCGGCCTTCGCCCTGCACTTCGAGCGAGAAGCGATCGGACTGTTCGACGAACAGCTCGTTGTGCAGCGTGAGCGCGAGGCCCAGCACGTCGAACCCCGGCCCCAGGTTCGACGTCGACGCAGGAACGCGAATCTTGAACGACGACATCTCGTCGACGGTCATAACACGGCGCCGGCTGCTCTTGCGCTCGTTCACCGCCCGCGCGCGATGCGCGGTTGGACCTATGGACGTACGTGCTTGCGTACGCAGCACTCGCTCGCTCGTTCACTCGCGAGCGATCACTCGTCGCGGACCGTGCGCGCGCGAACGAGCCCCGCCGTCGCGATGCCTTGCTGCACGGCGAAGATCGCGAGCAGCACGCCCATGCCTCGGAGCATCCACCCCGCGTCACGGAGCCACCAGATCGAGTGCGCGGCGACCGAGAGCGAGAAGGCGCCGAGCAGGGCGATCCGTGTGCGTGTGGGGGGCGCTTCGTCGGGCTTTTTCCAGCGAAATCGTCGAGCGAGGGCGTAGCTCAGGCCCGTGACGAGCGCGAGGATGAAGCCCCAGCCCGAGATGGCGTCGAGCGTCCGCTGCGCGCGGGTGGTGAAGTGCGTATCTCCGCGCACGGTCTCGAGCGTGGCGAGAAAGCTCTGCCGCAGCGCGGCCTCGTCCCGCTCGGGGCCCAGCAAAAACACAGCGGGCGTGCTCGTCCTGAGCGGAACGGTCGCGACGAACCGCACCACCCTCTGCCCTTCGATCTCGCCGCGCCCCACGAGGCCAGGCGTCTCGAAGCCCAGCACACGAAACGCCGTCACTCGATCGGCGCTCTCGAAGGTGTCCGCCTGGCGCAACGCGCGAATTTGCTCGTTGTCGAGCGGTCGTCCTTGAGCGAGGCGCGAGGGCAGCTCGAGCACCAAGAGCACCGCGTGCCGCCCGGGGTGCGCGAAGGCCGCGAGCGCCGCGCCGTCGGTGTTCTGTCGCATGAACCCGTCGGGCGCGCGCAGAGCGAGCCTGCCCTCGCCTTCGCGCACGAGCCACGTTGACCGCGAAACCGTCGCTTGCTGCGCAAAAGCCTGGGTGTTCGCGAGGGGAGCCTGGCCGGGAGCTCCGAGGGACAGGGGCCCCACGACCGCGGATGAAGCGAGGACGAGCGCGAGGGCGCGCCGAGCGAGGGTGCTCTTTGCCGCGACGCGGTAGCGGCAGAATGCGATCGAGCGGGCAGCGCGCGGTTCCATCACGGGGGCTCTGGGCGGTAGCATCGTACCTCGCCGTGGACGCTTCCGATGATCCGTTGCACCGCGCTCGCGCGCGATTGAACGAGCTTCTCTCTAGCCTCGAGGGAAAGGGCTCGGAGCACGCGATGCTGCCCGCCGCCCGAAACGCGATCGAGTGCCTGGGCGGGCTCGCGCGGTTCGGAGCGAGCGCCGCGGACATGGCCGACGCCGTGGGGCACACAGCGAGGCTGCTCGTCCCGATGTTGAACCGAGATCCGGGCGACGCGCTGTGCGCTCCGCTGCTCGAACAACGAGCGACGGACCTGGTCGCGGTGATCAACGAAGTGGGCGATTTGTCCAACCTCGCCCTCGACGATCAAGAGAGCTGGAGCGAAGCGGCGACGGAGACCCTCGGCATGCGGGACTCTGCGGACGCGTGGCTCTTGGGCGCCGCGGCGCTCTTGCGCTTCATCGAGCCGAGCGTCGCCCGCGAGCACTTCGAGCGAGCCCGCGAGCGCACCGTGGCCTCGGTGGCGCGCTTCGACCGCGCGCTCAAGCCGGCGATCGTCGGCCTCAGCCCCCTGCGCGACACCGCCCGCGCGGCCCTCATGCGCGCGCGCGGCGACAAGGGCTACGCGCGTCGCGCGTGGTACTGGCGCACCCTGGCCGAAGGGTGATCGCGAAGGGGGTTTGTAGAGTAGGGGGACGGTGTTCAAAAGTTCATTTGTTGGCCGAACAGCAGCGCCAACAAATGAACTTTTGAACACCGTCCCCTATCTCTACAAAACTCGCTCGCGGCCGCTTCGTCTCCCCGGTCCCGCTGCGCAGCGTGCTCGCTGAGCGCGCGGGAGAAACACGAACACCCGGCGGGGCCTCTCGGTCCCAACCGGGTGCTGCGGTGACGGATGCTCCGCGTAGTCTCGCGGCTTCGGTCGCGGGCGACGCGATCGTCGGGAGGCGCCTCTCCCTGTGGCTGGGCCGTTCACCGCGCGTGCTCCGTTCACTTGCACACGCGGGCTCGTCGTACCCAATCACTCGATCGTTCGCTGGCTTCGATCTTGAATTCGTGGGCCCCGCTGCGTCGCGCGGCCATCTCGATCGAAGCTCGTTCCGTGCCCTTCTTTGCTGAGGTTGCGCGCCCGAGCCGCTGCGCCGATCGCTCGGCCTCGCGGTGTGCATCGCCCCGCTGTCGCGCCGAAGGTAGGGAGCCAACCGCACCTTCGTCGCCGCGTACGCGAGCCTCTCTCGCCGCACACCCCGCGACGCGGACGGCGTCGCGCGATTCGCGCTTCGCCGAGGACCGCCCAGCGCAGCCCTTCTCTCGCTCGTCGCGAGGTCCGTCGCTGCGCTGCCCTCACGCTTCGCTCTCGCGCCGCGTGAAGATCGCGTAGGAGATTGCCTGTCCGACGCTCCTTGTCGTCGCCGCGTCGGGTGAGCACGACCTTTCGTGTTGCTCACCGGGCGCGGATGCTCAGCGGTCGTCCTCACCGATCGAGTCGTGCCCGCCGTCGCTCTACGCATTGCGCCGAACGCTCAGTGGCCACCGATTCAACCGCGTGATCGCGATGTCTCGCCTCGCACGAGATCCCGTTCGTGTCGCTCCGCCGCGGTTGCCCGTGCAGAGAAGGGACCTTCACCCGAGCGCCTCGTCGATCGGTCCCGCGGTGTGGATCACCGCGAGCGCACCATCGACTCCTCGCCGAGCGGTCGGTTGCGTTGCCGCCGCCGACACAAAGGGTTGTAAGCGAGATCCTCAGCGGGAGAAACTTTTCGGTGACGATTTTTGTTTCTCCTGCAATTCGTCTCACCGATCGACGATCACACGCTTGCGGCCATCCCCTCGACCCACGCCCGCGTCGCAGGCTCGTCGCCGGTGAGCTTCGCCGCGCACGCAGGGATCGCGCTCGCCGCAGACTCGATCTCCGACCGTGACCGTCGCCCCGTCGCGATCAGCCACGCGACGCCCAACGCGAAGCTCGCCAGCGCGGCGTCGGCGGGCGAGAGGCTCTTCACGCGAAGGAGCAGCGCTTCGACCGCTTTTTTCACGGGCGTTCCGTACATCGGGTGCGTGCTGTTGACCGAGAGGAGCACGAGCGACCACAGCGCGAGCGCCGTCTCGCGAACGGCCGACCGATCGTCGCGCTCGGACCACAGCCCCGAGGCCAGCTGCCTCGCCATGATCGTCGCGGGGTCTTCGAGCAACGCTGTCTTCGCAGGCTGCGCGACGGGCGCCGCCTCTTCGCGACGCGACGCGCTCGAAGCAGGGCCCGCGTCGCCGCTCGCGCCCTTCGCCCCGATCCCGAACATCGAGGCCACCCGCGCGAGCACGCCGGGCTTGCTGTCCTTCGCCTTCTCTTCGCTCGAATACGAGAGCGGCGCAGCGACGGAGAAGTCCTCGTCGTCATCGTCGCTGAATCCAAGAGACGCCGAGCTCTCGGGCATCGCCATCGGCGGCGCAGGCGGAGGCATCGGCGCGGCCGCCGCAGGAGGCGGAGGAGCGCCCGTCGGAGCGTTGGAAGAGGCAGCGGGACGCGCAGGCATCGGCGCCGCCATCGATTTCGACGCAGGAACGGGCCCGCGCAGAGCCCCGCGGCTCGCTCCCCCGGCGCTTCCCTTCTTCGTCATGTCGTGCACGACCGAGCGAGAGCGTCGCGACGCCGAGAGCCCATCGTCCATCTCTTCTTCGCGCTCTTGCGCTCCCTCGAACATCGCCCATCCCGCAGGCGCGTTCACAGGAACAACCCTGGTCTCGGGCGCTCCGCCTTCGGCGCGACGGTCGCCCGTGCGCTTCTCGACCACGACGAAGCTCGTGTACTGCGAGGACACTCCGTGCGTGACGGACAGCTCGATGATCCGCGCTTTCATCGCGTCGGCGCGGCGCCCGTCGAGCTTCTGTCGCTCGAAGTCCCGGATGCGCTCGGTCGCCCACAGCTTGGCCACCACCGGCCGCTCGCTGCGCTCGGGCAGATCCAGCGGAACCTCCACGACCCACGCCTGCCCCGCGGCGCGTCCGCGGACGATCGCCTTGCCCGTTCCGCCGCGCTCGTAGCGGCCGTAGAGCACCCACGGCTCGGCGTCCACCAACGGAGCGAGCGCGCCCGGAGCGATTTCGCCGACGTCCACGCCCTCGAAGCGAATCGAGACGTCGTCCACGCGCGGCGAGATCGCCTTCGCGAACACGGACACCACCTTGTCTTCGATCCGCTCGCCCGGGTGAATGAACTCCACCGCGCCGTGCGTCTCCCTCGCCAGGTCCTTCAAGAGCTGGTCGCTCACGTTGGTCCCGATGCCGAACGAGTACACTCGCAGGCCGCTCGACTGCGCCAGGACAGACTTCAGAATCTCCTGCTCGTTTCCAACCTGACCGTCGGTCAGTAGAACCAAGATCCCCTGCGGACTGCGCCGCGCGGCCTCGGTCATCGGGGCGAGCAGCTCCGTTCCGCCCGAGGCGCGGAGGTTGGCCACCCACGCGTCGGCCTTCTCCATCGTGCGCTGCGTGAACACCACGCTCTCTTTGGAGAACGAGTTGTACGAAGACTCGAACGCGATCACGTTGAAGCGGTCGCCCTCGCGCAAGTGTCGCAAGCACAAGCGAAGCGCCGCGCGCGCTTGCACGATCGAGTCGCCGTCCATCGACCCCGACGTGTCGATGAGAAACGTCACGTCGTTGCCACGCTTTGCTGCGCGCAGCTCGAACAGGTCCGGCAGCACCGAGAGCGCCACGTACCCGTCGCCGTCCGCGGGCTTGTGCGCGCACACCGTCGCGAGCTGATCGGTCCCCGTCCCGCGCACCTCGAACACGATGTCTCGATCGAGCGGAACTTCATCGCGCGCAAAGCGCACCCTGCACCGCCCCCTTCCCTCTCGATCCACCGCGATCTTGTGCGACGCCGAGCTCACCTGCACCTCGCGCCCGAGGTCGAGCACGATGTCCAACGTCACTCGGTACGGCGCATCACCGATCGTCGGCGTGATGCGATCGGCGTCGGGGACCTGCGCCGTGGGGTCCGCGCTGCCGTGGCCTGTGCGCGCTCCCGAGGCAACGCCCGGGATGTACCTCGGAGCGACCAGCGTCGGGATCATCACGCGCATCGAGCCCTCGTCGAGCTGCACGCGCTGGACGTACTCGATCTCGACGATCGTGCGCTCGCCGGGCAGCAAGTTGCCCACCGTGGCGGTGAAGACGTTCTTGCGTTCTTGCTCGAGCAGCGCCGCGCCGTGGCCCGCGATCACCGCGTCGTCGTACGCGCGAAACGCTTGCTCGCGCTCCTTCACGACGCCCTCGACCACGCGTCCGTTGCACTCCATCCGAAAGCCCGTCAGCGTCCCGTCGCTCGGCAGCGGAAACGTGTACACGCTCTCGATCGCCTTGCTCTCGGTGTTGACGTACGTCTGCCGCACGCGGACGTGCGCGTGCCCGCCGAGCACCTCGCCCTCGATCGCCAC
Organism: Polyangiales bacterium; assembly: GCA_046351515.1. GTDB lineage: Bacteria > Myxococcota_A > Polyangia > Polyangiales. Next base: position 68,371 of record JAXLYJ010000004.1, on the reverse strand, counting down.
GCCCTCGAGCGCCACGGCCTTTCCCTCGCGGGTCCGCAGCCCTCCGTACACCTCGTCCGCCCTCACTGCATAGCTCGTCATCGCGCTCCTCGCTTCCCTTCGGTGACACTCTGCGCTGTATTTCTAGCGCTCACTTGAATTGTGGTGCGTACGCCTTCGCTCATCGACGGCGCGCCATGGCCTCGCGCACTCGCTCTGCGAGCACGGTCACGTCCCACCCCGAGTCCTCGCGCACGTTGAGCTCGACGCCGTCCGCGAGCTCGACGCGCACCCAGCGCTCGCCCGCGCGCGGCGCCGGTCGCACGCGCGCTCGATACGGGCCACCGGCGACGACCTCGTCCCCGTACGACGGCTTGCCCGCGCTGTGCACGCGCTCGGCGCGATCGAGGCGCTCGAGCATCGCGCGCACCTCGTCGTCGCTCTTGCCCTCGAGCTCGACGGCGATCGCGTCGAGCGGAAGAAACCGCTCGTCTTGCAGGCGCTTGATCACGCGCAGCCGCACGAGGTGCCCCTCGCCGTACGCCGTGTCCCTCCCGCGAAACACCGGCGGCGCGAGCAGCCCGCGCTGCACGTAATAGCGAATCGTGCGCGGCGAGACGTCGGCCTTCTCGGCCAGCTCGTCGAGCTTGAACGCGGCATCGCTGTCCTCTCGTTGCATGACAGCACCAAGAGTAAACAAGACATCGAAACTGTCAAGTCGACACCAACAAGACAGTTTCACTGTTTTGTTGTGGGTGGCGGTGGGTGTTCGAGGGGGTTGAACGTGCTCGACAGCGACGGCGGCGGCGCGTTGAGATGGCGGCGGCGATGAGATCGCGAGTGATTTCGACAGTGCTCTGCGCAGCGGCGCTCGCTGGGACGGCGACGGCGCACGGACAAGAGCAGCCGACGAACACGTTGGCGCCGACCGAGGCGACGGCGCCGCTCGAAGAGCAGCTGCGCGGAGGGCCCGCGCCCTCGCCGTTCTCGGCGCGGATCAGCGTCGCGGATCTGCGGCGTGTTGAAATCGAGCACACGCAATCATGGACGCTCTTCGCGTGGGGAGCGGTCAACGTCGCGCAGGGGACGGGGCTCGCGATCGGCGCGCTCACGAGCCGGACGGGCGTGGACGAGCGCGTGGCGGCCTTCGGGATCACGAGCGCGGCGGTGGGGGCGGTGAACCTGGCGTTGGCCGTTCCGTGGGTGCTGCGGATGCCGAGCGAGCGGCGCAGGGCGCAGCGATGGAGCGGGCTGAGCGCGCAGGAGCTCGAGCGAGAGCTCGAGCGAGCGCGGGACGAAGCGCGCAACGCGAGCGCGTTCTTCGCGCTGAACACGGGGTTGGACGTCGCGTACATCACCGCGGGCTCGCTGATGCTGGCCATGGGCGAGCGCGCCGAGTCGCGCAGCCTCACGCTCTCGGGCGTGGGGATCTCGGTGCTCGTTCAGGGCGCGGCGCTGCTCGCGTTCGACGCGTGGGGCTGGGCCGCGCGCAATCGAGACGGCGATCGATTGAGAGACGCCGCGCGTCGGTGACGCGAGCGACGATCCACGCGCGACGCGCTCAGCCGTCGAGCGACGCGCAGTGCGGCGCGAAGAACGAGCCCGAGATCGTTCCACCTGCAAAAGTAGCGCTGAACGTGTACGAGACCGCGGCGCCGGGCGAGACGAAGCGCGGGGTGATTCGCACGTCCGTCGCGCGCAGCGGCAGCGTCGTGGTGAACGTGCTTCGAAAATCGAGCAGCGTCGCGCGCACGCCCGTCGCGTAGGTCTGCTCAGCCATCGTCGGCATCACGTTGGCGATCACCAGCGTTCGATCGGGCGTCGGCGAGGTCATCGTCGGGCACAGCGGGCTGCCGCCGAAGTGAGCCTCGATGTACACGTTGCCCGAGGGCTCGACGCCGTGTTGTGCGCGATCGAACGGGCCCGAGTTCGCGCCGAACGTCGCGGTGAGCATGGTCGTGGCGCACGCGCCCGAGCACGACCCTGCGTCGGTGGTGATCGAAGCGTCCGTCGGTGCGCCCGCTTCCATCACGCCGCCATCCGGAGGATTTCTCGCGCAGAACATCCCCACCGTCGGAACGTTGACGCACCGAGGGAGCATCCCCGAGCACTGCGCGGGCCCCGTGCACTCGTCGCTGCACAGCGACTGGCCCGCGTTGGGTCCCTCGACGCACAGGGCGCTCGCGCAGTCGTTGCCCGAGCTGCAAGGCTGCCCGAACGCGCCCGTCCCTCGCGCGCCCGTGAGGCAACGGCACCCGTTGCGCTCGTCGCACTCGCATCGCTCGCTCGCGGGGCACTCTCTGTTGAACGAGCACACCGCGCCGCTCGCGCCGTCGCTCGCGGCGGCGTCCATCGCGGTCGAGCCATCCTCGCCGCTCGTGGCGTCGGAGGAAGGCGCGTCGGTTCGAGCCGAGCCCGAGTCACTGGCGTCGGGCGTCGGCGCCGGTGGAGGAGAGCACGCGACGAGCGCGAGGGCCGAGCAGAGAAGCAATGAGCGAACGTTCATGAGCTGCTGCCACGATACAACGCGCGCGCACGCGACGATCAACGAAGCTCGCCGCGCCCGCGAACGCGCAGCGCGCGGGGCGATCGCGTGGGCGAGCGAAGGGCGCGACGACGAGCGCGCGACGGTTCGAAGATCACGAACGCTTCGCTCGATCCTTCGCCCGCAATTCGCCGCCCAAATCGCGCTCGACGCGACGGTGCATGCGGTGATCTTCACGCGCGATCGATCCGAGCAATGCGATCAAACGAACAACGTGAGGAATTGCTCCGCGACGCAGCAGAACCTGCGCGCATCGGAGGGTTGCGCGTCACGAGAGGCGTCGTGCGGAGGCGATCGAACCGGTCCCTTGCCGGTCTATTTGCACACGATTTGAAAACGTGTGCGCTGCTTCGCCGTGCCCGCGCCGCGCCGACAGACCGCCACAGGAGGAACCACTCATGGCTTTGCGTTTCACTCGACTCGGCACCGGATCGACCCTCGCTTGCATGGCGCTCGTCGCGGCGGGCTGCTCGACGCCCCCTCCCCCTGCGGACGCTGGGGACGCGGCGTCGAACCCGGACACGAGCGCGCCCGAAGCGAGCGTGCCGGACGCGTCGTCGATGGACGGAAGCGCGCCGGACGCGAGCGCAGCCGATGCGAGCGCAGCCGATGCGAGCGCGGACGCGGCGCCCTCCGACGCGGGCGCAGGGATGGTCCGCGTGCGCGTGGCGCACTTGTCGCCGAACGCGCCGGCCGTGGATTTCTGCGTGCGCCCGAACGGATCGGCGTCCTACGGGATGCCCGTGCTGCGAGGGCTCGGGCTGACGGACGGGCTCGCCTTCACGCGCGTGACGGCGTACCTCTCGCTGCCCGCGGCGCAGTATCAAGTGCGGCTCGTCGCGCCGAACGCTGCGAACTGCGACAGCTCGCTCGCGGGTCTGCCCGACTACACGCTGCCCGCGCTGCCGGGCGGAGCGACGGCGACCGTGGCCGCGGTGGGCCTGGTGGGAGCGATGGGCGCGACGGCGTTCAACGTCGTTCCTGTGGTGGATGACGCTGCGGCGCCGGGCGCGATGGAGACGAAGGTGCGCTTTGTTCATGCCTCGCCCGGGACGCCGGCGGTGGACGTGGGCGTGCTCGCGATGAACGCGTTTACGCCGCTGGCGCCGTTCTCGAACGTGTCCTTTCCCAACGCGAGCGCGATGAGCGTGACGGTCCCGTCGGGCACGGTCACCGTCGCGGCGCGCGCGACGGGCACGATGCCGATGGCGGGCCAGTATCCCTTGCAGCTCGACAACCTCGCGCTGCCGGCGGGCCGCAACGTCACCGTGTTCGCAGTGGGCCAGCTCACGAGCGATCAGTGGCCGCTCGCCGCGCTCGTGTGCGTCGACGGGACCGCGACGAACAACCTCACGGACTGCACCCTGCTCCCGCAGCGCATCTTCGCGCGCGTGGCGCACTTGTCTCCCAACGCTCCCGCCGTGGACTTCTGCGTTCGCCCTGCGGGGACGACGGCGTTCACCGGCCCCGTCCTCGAGTCACGCGGCCTGAGCGCGGGCCTCTCGTTCGCCAACGTCACGGGCTACCTCGCGCTCGCGCCGGGACAGTGGCAAGTGCGCCTCGTCGCTGCGACGGCGACGGACTGCAACACGTCCCTCGCAGGATTGCCTGAGTATACGCTGCCGAATCTCAGCGCAGGGACCTGGGCTACCGTCGCCGCGAGCGGCAGCGTCGGAGGCTCGGGCTCGACGGCGTTCGACCTCCGTCCCTTCGTGGACACGCGCGCGCCGATCGCCGCAGGCCGCGCGAACATCCGCTTCGTGCACGCATCGCCCGGGACGCCTGCGGTGGACGTGGGCGTGCTCTCGGGCGCGAACTTCACGCCGATCTGGACGAACACTGCGTTTCCGACGTTCACCGGCGCGATGGGCGCCGACGCCAACGGCTACATCAGCGCGATGCCGCTCATGAACGCGACGCTCGCCGTGCGCGTCTCGGGCATGACCGCCAACGCGCTCACGCTCAACAACGTGAGCATCGCCGCGGGTGACCAGGTCTCGGTCTTCGCGATCGGCCTCGCGGGGATGACCACGGGCGATCAGCGATTGAGCGCGCTCGTGTGCCAGGACCGTCGCGACGCGGCGATGGGCCTCGCGCCCTGCGCGCGGCTTCCGTAATCGAGCGAGCGCGACGCGGGCGATCACACGGGGGAGAGCTGCGACGGCCGCGATCGAGGACGCGTGCGAAGCGCGCTCAGCGCAGCGAGGCTGCGTCGAAGTCGCGCGAAGCGACAGGCGAAGGACGCAGGTGGCGCGCGAGCCAAAGATTCCCCAGCGGATCGATGACACGACGCGCGACAAGCCCCACGCGATACCCTGCGCCGTCATGACCGCTGGCAGAGAGAGCGCGCCGGGCGCTCCGATCGTGGACGAGAAGCTGCTCGCGGCCATCGCGCGAGTGTTCGACGAGTACGCCGGCCCCGACGGAGTGATCGACGCGCAAGAGCTGCAACGGGCGCTCGGGCTGCGCAGCGGATACCTCGCGCAGCGCATGCTCGCCGCGCTCGATCTCAACGGCGACGGAGCGGTGCAGCGCGACGAGTTCACCGACGCGGTTCGCAGGCTCGTCTTCGGCTCGACGCGAGAGAAGCTCGCCTTCGCCTTTCGCCTCCACGACCACGACAACGACGGAACGCTCGATCGCGAAGAAGTCCTCCGCATGGTGGCCATCAGCCTCGCCGAGGACGACGCAGCGCTCGCGCCCGAAGAGATCGACCGCATCGTGCGCCTGCTCTTCGCGCGAGCGGACAAGAACCACGACGGCAGGCTCTCGTTCGACGAGTTCAGCGACGCAGCGCGCGCGCACCCTGCGCTCTTGCAGCAGATGCTCCGCAACGAAGCGCGCTGGCTCATCCCGAGCGAAGAGGTCCTCGCCCGCGTCCTGCGCCCCAAGCCCACGCTCGGCGCGAGGGTCCGCCGCGCCCTGCAAAATCAGTGGTGGCCCATCGTGTTGGTGGCCCTGTGGGCGATCGCCAACGCCGCCCTCTTCGTCGCAGGAGCGCTCGCGGTCGCGGGCCGAGGAACGCCGCGATCGGCGCCGTTCTGGATGCTCAGCAGCGCCGCCACGCACTGCATTCAGTTCAACACCGCCCTGATCCTCTTGCCGGTCCTTCGGCGCTTGCTCACGTGGGTGCGAAAGACCCCCATCGCCAAGGTCGTCCCCGTCGATCACGCGATCGACTTTCATCGCTACGTCGGCAACGCGCTGTACGGCTTCACGCTCGTGCACTCGATCGCCGCGATCGGCGACTACGTCGCCAACGACCGGCTCGCGCAGAGCCTCTCGCGCGGCCGCGGTTTGACCGGGATCCTCTGGCTCTTGGTGTTCACGGGGCTCTGGTCGTTTTCGCGCGCGTCCGTGCGCCAATCAGGGCGCTTCGAGCTCTACTACTACTCGCACTTGCTCTACGTGCTGTGGTTCGTCGTGGCGATGTTGCACGCGCCCAAGGTGCTCTTCATCGCGGCCGTTCCTGTCGTGGGGCTGCTCGTCGAGGTGGCGCTCAGGGCGCTTCGTCGCGCGAACACCGTGCGACTGCGATCGGCGTGGGTGCTGCGCTCGGGCGTCACGCGGCTCGAGTTCGACCGCCCGAAGGACTTTCGCGCACAGCCGGGGGACTGGATCTACCTGTGCGTTCCCTCGATCTCGAAGCACGAGTGGCACCCGTTTACGATCAGCAACGCGCCCGAGCGCGACACCATCACCGTCCACGTTCGAACGCTCGGAAACTGGACCTCCGCCCTTCGCGCGCACATCGAAGCCATCCGCGAAGACGTGCGATCCATCCCCGTCGAAGTGCGCTTCGACGGCCCGTACGGCGCGCCCACGTCCGCGATCTTTCGCTCGAAGGTCCCAGTGTTGATCGGCGCGGGCATCGGCGTCACGCCCATGGCCAGCGTGCTCGAGAGCCTGCTCATCCGGCACCGCGCAGCGCAGAACAGCGCCGTGAAAAAGGGCTATTTCTACTGGCTCAACCGCGATCACTACTCGTTCGAGTGGTTTCGCTCGCTGCTGGCAGAGCTCGAACGCGACGACCGCGAACACGTCCTCGACATTCGCCTCTGGATGACCGGCGGACACGCAGGAGCGACCGCGCTCGGGCTCGAGCTCGGCCGAGAGCTCGTGCGCGCCGAAGGGCACAAAGATCCGCTCTCGCGCCTCCGCAATCGACTGCACATGGGGCAGCCCGATTGGCAGAGCGAGCTGCGCGCCATCCGAGAAGCGCACGCCAGCAGCGGAGACTCCGTCGAAGTGTTCTTCTGCGGCCCCCCAGGGCTCGGAGCGATCGTTCGACGCGCCTGCCGCGCCGAGGGCATCGCCTTTCACGAAGAGCGATTCTGACCAGCGATTTCGCTTACGAACTGCGCGTTCGCACCCGGGTTGTCCTCGGCGTCGTGCGCCGCACCACCCGCGGCGTGCTCACCCGCGCCGCCACGCCCGCGTCCGCGAGCGAGCCCCCTGCCGAGGCGTCACGAACGGGCTCGATGGCGACCGGGTCCTGCGCGAGCGTCCCCGCGTCGCTCTCGGTCGCGACGACCTCGGGCTCGACCACCTCGGGCGGCTCGGGGAGATCTTCGGGGAGGATCTTGCGCGCGAGCGTCCCCGTCGCGCCCGCCAACGCGAAGGTCGCCGAGATCGCCGCCGCGCCGAGCAGCAGGCTGTTGCGAACCGGGTGCTTCGAAGCGTCCGCCATCGTGGATCGTGCCATCGTATCGCGTCGATGACGCTCGTGAGCCGATTTCGCGCGATGGCGACGGAGGTCACGCTCGTCACCGCCTCGCACACCCAGCGCGATCACGACCGCGCGCTGCGCGATGCGCGCGCGCTCTTCACCGCGTTCGAGCGCCGCTTCAGCCGCTTCGATCCCGCGAGCGAGCTCTCTCGCCTCAACCGCGCGGCGCGCGCCATCAGCGTCTCGCCTGAGCTCTTCGCGGCGATTCAACGGTGCCGCGCGCACTTCGAGGCCACGCGCGGCCTGTTCGACCCGACCATCGCCCGCGCGCTCGAACAGCAGGGCTACGACCGCTCGCGCGACGCAGGCCCGCTCGATCGCGACGAACGCGCCCTGCCCGCGCGCGTCCCGACGATGAACGCCTTGATCCTCGACGCCCCCTCGCGCACCGTCACGCTTCGCGACGGCGCGCAGCTCGACCTCGGCGGGATCGCCAAGGGCCTGTGCGTCGACGAATGCGCTGCAATTCTCCCTGCGAACTGCGCGCTCGACGCGGGCGGCGACGCGATCCTCCGCGGGCGCGACGCCGAGGGACTCCCGTGGCTCGTCGAGATCGAAGACCCGCGCGACGCCTCTCGCGTGATCGCCAACGTCGAGCTGACGGACGTCGCCGTCGCCACGAGCGCCACCAATCGCCGTCGCTGGAAGCGCGGCCCCGACGAGCACCATCACCTCATCGACCCGCGCACCGGAGCGAGCGCCGCGAGCGACCTCGCCCAGGTCACGGTCATCGATCGCAGCGCCGCGCGCGCCGAGGTGCTCAGCAAGTCCGCGCTCATCGCGGGGTCGATCGACGCCCGCTCGCTGCTCGAGTCCGCGAAGGTGCGCGCGGTGCTCGTCACGCGGGACGGAGAACGTACGACGGTAGGGCCCATCGAATTCGTGTGCGAGTAATCATCGCGCCCGCGCGGGCACGGCGCAGGCGCCGCTCTCGTCTTTCACGCAGCGCCCCGTGAGCTTGAGGCGGTTCTTCGCAAACGAGCGATAGCCCCAGTCGAGCGCCGACGAGAGCCCTGGCAAGCGCGTGACCGCCACGAGCGGACCGAAGCCCACCGCCGAGTACAAGCGGCGAAAGACCTCGACGCCCTCGATGAGCGTCCCGTCCGCGAGCCGCGCGTGGATGCGATCCATCAGCGCTTCGAACGTGCGCCCCGTGCTCGCGGGGTCGAACGCAGGGTCGGCGATGTCCGTGAAGCGAACGCGCCCGGCGCGGTCGAGCCTGCGGAGCATGTTGATTTCACGCACACACAATGGGCACTCGCCGTCGAAGAACACCTCGACGTCGAACGAAGCGCGGTCGTCGGTCATAGTGCCTCTACGATGCCGCCGCGCCGCCGATCGTTGTGCGAATCGTTGTGCGAACGGTTCGAGCGCAACGCGAACGCAACGCGGGCGCGGCGTTCGATTGGCGCTGGACTGTTTGGTGGCGAAGTACACTCGAGGCGCATGCGACTGGACGCAAAGTTCGTCACGTTCGGCGTCGCGCGGCTGCCCAACGCCGCGCAATGTCTGCTGTGCGGCGGGCCGATCGAGCGCGGGGCCCTGCGCCTCGGCCCAACCTGGGGCGCCAACGTCTCGGACGCAGCGGCGGTGCACGTCGAATGCGCGCCGATGCTCCCGCCGTTCTCCGTCGTGACGCGGGGGATCGAGAAGCTCGTCGAGGGCGGCGAGCACGCAGCTCGACAGATCAAGGCGCGATGCGACGCGATCAACGCCCAGCGCGAGCTGCGCGCAGCGATGCGAGACAACGTCGCGACGAGCGTCGATCCGAAGCAGTTCTCGACCATCGCTCCGCTGCGCGACCGAGAGGGACGGCCCGTCGTGCGCGTGTACGTCGACCTCGGCAGCGCTCCCCGCGGCAGCGACCACGAGAGCTACGCAGAGCTCTCGAACGGGCTGCACCACAGCCATCAGCGCCGCTACGTCTTCGAGACGCTCGAGATCGACCCGCCCCAGGCCGAAGACCCCGCCATCCTCACCGTCGGCGCGCTGCTCGTCGCGCACGCCGCAGTGCGCCTCTCCATCGCCCGCGCGCGCAGGCTCGACGCCCTTCGCGCCCAGGGCGTGCGCGAGGTCGCCCTGTGGATCATCGGCGAGCGCGAGGCGCAGTGCCGAGAGACCGAGACGGCGCTGCGCGCGATGCTCAACAACGCGGGCTTCAGCGGAGACGAGGCGCGGGTGCTTCGCTCGAGTTCGCCAAAGACGGCCACGATCGATCTGCTGCTCGAAATGCTGGACGAAGCGCTGCCCGAGATGCGCCCGGCGCCGCTGCTCACAGACAGCCCGGCGACCCTCCGCGCAGAGCGTGAGGCGCGCAGCGCTCGGATGCTCGAGGACCTGCTCGCGGACAACGACGTCGAAGGCGCGCGCAAGGTGCTGCGCGTCGCCGCAGAAAACGCCCGGAGAACGCGCACGCGCGAGCACGAGAGCCTCGCCGCGATCGCCGTCCACAACCTGGACAAGCCGGGGCTTCGAGACGCGGCGTTCGCGCTGTGCGCCGCGGCGTTGCGCGTCGAGGACGCGGGCCCGCTCGCGCGGTGGTTCGACGCAGAGTCGAGGGAAGCGCGCACGTTTACCCGCGAGCTCGAGAGCGCGGCGAGGACGCTCGCGCTGAAGGGAGCGCCCGGCGTCGCGCCCGCGCTCGCGCGCGAATTCTTGCGGCACAAGAGCGCCACGGTCGCGCGGCGCATCGCGGACATCCTCGCGCTGTGCGACGACAGCTCCGCGGCGGACACGCTCAAAGCCGCGATCGTGGAGTGGCCCGCGAACGACACCCGCACCAAGCGCGCGAAAGAGACGATCGCGAAGATCCGCAGCAACGCGCGGAGACGATGAGAGGCGGGCCTGCGGCGCGATACAGCGGCTCCGCCTTCGGTTGGCTACGCGTGATCAGAGATCTCCGAATATTTCCAAGGAGATTGCTCGTGGCGTGGAGTCCTTCCAACCGGGCGCCGCTCTACACCGCATCCCCGAACCACTGGCGCGGCACGAGGTGATGCAGACAGCGTCAACCATGGCGTCGCTGGAGATCAGTGGTTCGGGGATACGCGATCGGACAGAGCGCTCCACCCGCTCGCGTTGCGCGCCGCCTTCGTGCGACTCTGCGCGCTCCGTGCAACTGCGGCTCAACGCAATCCCGATCGCAAGCGCGCTCGCGCTCGGACTGTCCCCTTCACGAGCGAGCGCTCAGCAGGCGCCGACGTCCGTTCCTGCGACCGCAGTCGCGCTCAACTGGGTTCGGCTCGCGGGAGCGGAGAGCTGCTCGTCGCCGCAAGCGCTCGCGCGGGCGGTGGAAGCGAGGGTGGGCGGGACCGTGTTCGTCCCGTTGGCGAGCGCGGATTGGGCAATCGAAGGGAGAATCGAACGGCGCGATCGCAGTTGGGTCGCGACGCTGGCCGCCGCACGCGCGCCGGGACAGCCCGCCACGCGAGTCATCGAGCGAATCGCCCCGGACTGCGCGGCGATCGACGAGCAGATCGTCACCGTCATCGCGCTCCTGCTCGACGCCAACCAGGTTCGCGCGACCCGAGCAGCCCCGGTCGACAATCCCCCGTGCCCTGCGTTGCCCGCGCCGAGGGTCGAGCGCGTGGAGGTCGCTGTCGTGCGCGAGGTGCCGCGCGAGCCCGTTCGAGCGCGGCGGGCAGCGTTCGACCTGTCCGCGGGCGCGGCGTTCGAGCACCTCCCGACGCCGGCGTTCGCAGCGCAGCTCGGCGCAGAGTGGACCCTCGCGTGGCCGACACTGCGACTGCGTACAGCGCTCTCGTTCGTCGGCCCATCGATCCACGAGCTTCGGTGGAGCGCTGGACAGGCGACGCTCACGACGCTCACGACCGCTGCGCACGCGAGCTTGTGCCTCGCCCCCCCTTCCGCATCGTGGCTCGAGTTCTGCCCCGGTGCGACCGCAGGCCTCGCCGTCGGAACCGCAGCGACCGCAGCCGCGAGCCGCACGACGCTCCTTCCGACCGCGGCGCTCGTGCTGCGCACCTCCGCTGAATGGCCGCTGAACGATCGGTGGAGCGTCCGTGTGTTCAGCGAATTGACTGCTCAACTACTCACTCCACAGTTCGCGGTCGTCGAGCAAGACACCAATCGCGTCCTCGCCGTTGGAAGCTCGAACTCCGTGATCGGCGCCCAAGTGGGAGCGTCGATTTCGTTGATCCTCCCCTCAGAAACCCGCTGAGCCGCGAGCATTCATCGACATCGACCCTGCGATGGCCTCGACGGTTTCCTTCGATGATGTCTATCGAGCGCACCTCGATGACGTGTGGCGCATGCTGTTCGCGCTCGGCGTTCGTGAAGCAGACCTCGCGGACGCGTGCCAAGAAGTGTTCGTCGTCGTGCTGCGGAGATTCAACGAGTTCGACGGAGGAGCCAAGGTGACGACCTGGCTGTACGCGATCGCCCTTCGCGTCGCGGCGAGCTTTCGTCGCAGGGCGCACGTGCGACGAGAAGAGCTAGTCGAACGCGACACCCGCGACGAACATCCAGAGACCGACGCGCAGACGCCCGAGCAGCTCCTCGACGAGCGACGAGCGCTCGCACGGATTCGAGACGCGTTGGCTACGCTCGACGACGCCCGACGCTCGGTGTTCGTCTTGTTCGAGCTGCAAGAGCTCACGTTGAGAGAGACCGCTGAAGCCCTGGAAATTCCGCTACAAACCGCGTACTCGCGGCTGCTGTCCGCGCGCAAAGCCCTCGCGCAACAGGCGCAACCGACCCACACGCACGGAGGTGAGCTGTGAGCGACCACGACGATCCGACGCGGTGGAGTGAGGACCTGAACGCGCCCAGCTCTTGGCGGTCCGACTTGCGCGCGGCGCGATCCGCGCGTCCTTCAGGCAGCGAGGCCGCAAGCATCAAGGCAGCAGTCGAAAAGGCCGTCGAAGCCGCGGTGCCGGCTCGATCACAGCCGCCCGACGCGGGCTCGAACGCTAACCCGGCAGAGCCGTCTACCGGCGCAAACGCTCCGCCTCCGACGCAGGCGCTGCTGAACCTCGGACCCAAGTTCTGGCTCGGAGTTCTCGCAGCGTCGTGCGTGATCGCCGCGCTCGCAGGGCGCGCTTCGCGAACGCCTCCAACGACGCGCCCGGTCACCGAAGCGCCTCTGCCCCTCGTTGCGCAGCGGCAGTCCGCGACGACGAGCTCGGCCGTTGTCACGCCAGCACCAGCGTTGGCGGTGCGAACCGAAGAGCCCGCAGCGACAGCCGAGCGCGCGCAGAGCGCTCCACAACGAGCGATGTCGCCGTGCGACACACGCGCGCACGAGCAAGAGATCAACGCGGCGCACGCGAGGCTCGCCCGCGGCGAGTTCGCTGCGGTGATCGCGGCAACAGACCGTGATCGCGACCGGTGTCCCCGAGGAAGCATGAGCGAAGACCGCGAGCGATTGGCGATCGAAGCGCTCGTGCGCAGCGGACAGCGCGCGCGCGCAGACGCGCGATGGCGGACCTTTCAGCGGAGGTTTCCACACTCGCTCTACGCGCGAGCGCTCGGCGTGTTGCTGGATCAACGCTGAAGATAGTCGAAGACGTTCGTCCAGAACTGCTCGGACTCGGGAGCGCCGAAGCTGACGTCCAACGACGACCATTCGTCGAGCGAGACAAACATCTTTCCGTTGTTCTCGTAGCGCGCGGCGATCACTGGCCGCCCGGGCACAAGCGCGAACAACTCGGGCGCAGAGTGGGCGTCCATCGCAGTTAGCACGAACGTCCCGTTCACCGCGGGTGGCGCGACAGAGGCTCCGCGCGACACAGCCGCGGGGTCGAATTCGGTCCGAGGCACTTCGAGCACCGTGGGTGTTGTCGCCATTCCAAACGGCCGCAGAACGCTGTCGGTCTCGGACCACTGCGCCGTTCGATATCCGCCAATCACGAGCAATCGACCTCGCGAAACGCCGGTCACCCAATGAAAGAGCGCTTCGCTCTCTGCCAGTTCGAGCGATCGACCCAGGTCGCCGACGACGAGCACGTCGATGCCAGCAAGGTAGGCGCTGTCGATGCGCGACGGAGCGACGTCGATCGTGAGCGCCCCGCGCCGCCCCATCCACGCACGAAAGTTCGCCGCCGCGTAGTTGAAGATCTGGTACTCGCCGACGATCCGAATCGTCTGTCGTCGCGGCGCTGCGTCCATCCCCGCATCAGCGGACGCGTCCTGCGCATCGACCGTCGCGTCGCGCGCAGCAACAAACGAGTCGCTCGCCACGTCGAGCGCCGCCAGCGCATCAGGGTCGATTGCATCAACACCACTCGCGTCTCGCTCGGCCTGCACGTCACGAGGAGCAGACACGTCGCCGCCATCACTCGCGCCGTCTCTCGCCTCCGACGGGACGACCACCACCGCGCCCAGCGCCTTGCACCCAGTCGACGCGAACCACAGAACGCCCGCGACCCATCGCCACTTCACCGAAGAATCCCCACGCGAACCGCGAGCGCCGCGGCCTCGCTCTTGGTGTTGACGCCGAGCTTTCGATACATGCGCACGACGTAGGTGCGCACCGTCCCGAGCGCGATTTCGAGCCGCATCGCGATCTGCTCGTAGCCGTAGCCCTCCGCGAGCAGCGCGAGCACGGCGCGCTCGCGATCGGTGAGCGACGGCGGCGTGCGAGCACCCACGGTCGCTTCACCGACCGAGCAACGGACACTCGAGATCGAACAGCAAGGCGCAGTCATGAATGACTCACTCATGGTTTCGCATTTGTGCCTACGCGCGTGCGCTTTTCTGAACACGGGCTCTCTTTTTTCGGCGCGCTCAGAAAGTCCGGTGTCTACGCGCATTCACGCGCATGAAACGTTCTCTCATTCGACTCGTCGCGCTCGTCGCAGCGCTGAGCGCGTGCGCGCCACCCCCACCGCCTCCCCAAGACGGCTCGATCGACGCGAGCGCGCTTCCTGATCGCGAGCCAGACACTCCAATCGACTCGTCCGCAGAGCGGCCGGACGGGGCGCTTCGATAGCGGCCCGCGGTTGGATTCGGGCGACGCGGCGGCCGATCGCGACGCGATGCTCGACGCTTCGATCGCAGACAACGCGAGCGACGCAGACTCGCGCGCGGACAGCTCGCCGATCGATGACGCGATCGAGCTCGACGCTCACGCGCCGGACGTCATCGTGCCAGACACGCTCGAAGCTGGCCCCGCATGCGAGCCGGGCTTCTCGACATGCGGCCCGGTTCCAATGTGCGCGATCGACACGCGCTCGGATCCCGACCACTGCGGCGCGTGCGGTGTTCGCTGCGCAGCGCTGCCCAACACCGCGTCGACCCGCTGCGCGTCGTCTCGATGCGAGCTCATGGCGTGCGCGCGCGGGTTCGCCAACCCCGACGGAGATCCCGACAACGGATGCGAGGCGCGACAGGACTTTCAGTTGTTGCTCGGGGTTTCGTCGCTCACGCTCAACCGCGGCGGTTCTGCGACGCTCGCGATCACCGTCGTTCGCCGCTACGGATACGCCGAGGACGTGACGCTCTCGCCGGACACCGCTCCGCCGCCCGGGATCACCGGCGCGTTCGAGCCTGCGATCGCGGCGTTTCCCAGCAACTTGATCCTCTTCACGGTCAACGCAGAGGCAGCGTCACCGCTGGGGACGACGACGATCACGCTGCGAGGAACCGGCCGCGACGGGACCATCGCTCGCGTCTCGTTCGACCTGATGGTCGCCGCGGGCGGCTCGGCGACGATCGCGACGAGCTCTGTGCACACGGGAGGTGCGACGACCGCGGACAGGACCGTTCGACAGGGGCTCGGCGCAATCGAGTTGCACATGACGGGAACGAACCTCGACGCCATCACTGACCCGATCGTGCAGAGCGGCGCACGAACGCTCGTCGCGCGCGTGCTCGAACGCACGGCGACGACGCTCAACGTGGGTGTGGACGTCGCACATGGCGGCAACGTCGAGAACGTCGATGTGTTCAATCTCCGGCTCACAGATAGCCGCACGGGAATCGGCCTTCAACGCGCCGACGTGCTGCGCGTCTCGACCGTTCACCTCTCGACCGCGGGCAACGACGGAACGGGAGACGGAACACCAGCGCGTCCCTACGCGAGCATCGACTTCGCGTACACGCAGACCGAGTCTGGAGACACGCTCGCGTTTGCTCCGGGCGTGTACACCATCCGCGAGGGTCGTTATCCCTCGGGCATCGACGGAACGAGAAGGGCCTTCGTCAGCGCGCAGCGCGGATCGTCGTTCGAACTGCGCTGCTCTGCGACGACCGGCATAGGCTTCGCGCTCGCCGAGAGCAGGCTCGAAAACGTCACGATCCGTGGCTGTGACATCGCGATGCGGCAGATCGCACCTGGCGCATCGACGCTGCGCAACGTCACCGTGATGGAGTCGCGACGCGGCCTCGAGGCGAGCGGCGGGAGCGTCACGTGGACCCGCGATGACGGCGCCGGCGGAGGCACGTTCAGAGGAGAGCGCGGGATCTTCGCGAGCGGAAATGCGCAGATCAACGCTGATAACTTGAGCATCGATCAAGCGTCGATCGCGGGCGTTTGGACGCAAGGCAACGCGGTGTTGAGGCTCGCTCGCATGGTGATCTCTTCGACCGATCGGACCGGCAGCAACGCGCTGAGCGCCGGCGTCTACGCCAACGACTCGAGCAACGTCGAGCTGACGAGCTCGTACGCTTCGTTCAGCGGACGCTTCGGAGTGATCGTCACGGGCTCTGCGTCGGTGCGCACAGTCGATTCGAGGATTTACACCAACGGCATCGCGTCTGCGGGGCTCCGCGGCGGCGCGCTCGTTCGCGGAGGGACGCTGCGCGCCTCTGGCGGAGAGGTGATGCTCAACAGCGAAGTCGGCATCCTCGCCGACCAACTGGGCGGAACGATCGTCCTCGATTCCGGCGTGGTCGTCGGGCGCAACGGAAACAGCGCGACGAGCATCGGCGGGCTCGCGCTCGTGAACTCTGGCGCGGACCTCGACGTTCGAGAGGCGACCTTCGACGGCAACGCTCCGCGCGCGTTGTCTCTTTTCGGCAACGGGCGCGCGCGGACGGTGTTGCTCGGAAGCGGTGCGGACACGTTGACCGTTCGAGGCTCTCCCGAGCCCATCTTCATCGACGGCTTCGACAGCTCAACGGTGCTGATCGACGGGCTCTCCGTAGCCGAGGCCGACCGACCCATCAACGGAGCGTTGTTCGTCGGAACCACCGCAGCGAGCACGATCACCGTCGCGAACAGCACGTTCTTCACCCGCGATTACCCTGCCATTTCGCTGCCCGATCGCGCGACGGCGGCGACGGTCGCGATCGGAAAGCGCCTCCTGTCCGGCGGGGCGTTCGCGAACGCGCCCGTGATCTTTCGTCGCGACCCGACGATGGTTCCCACGCAGCCTATACTGTGGGACCAGCGCCGATCGGGCCGACCCATTCCAGTGCTGGCGACGTTCGTGCGCGCAATGACGTCCATGAGCTACGCGTCGTTCATCGCGAGCGGCCCCATCGCGTCGAGCGACGCTCGCGTCCCTGCGACGCTCCGCAGCCCAGACAACTGGGCGGTGACGTGCGCGGGATCGATGACCGCGTGCGGCGCTTCGCTCGCGTTCGAGTGAGCCTCGCTCCGCGATCAGCGGGAGTTCACGTGGGGCGCTCCTGCACCTCGATCACGTAGTACTGCGACTGAGCGCCTGGCGTCGCGCCAGCCGGGCTCGACTCGATCACGTAGATGCCAGGAACGACGAACCCCAGGTTGCCCATCGCCGCGCTCTGCACGCCGTCGACCGCTCCGAAGACGTCCGTTCCGGGTCCCCATGGGTACTCGGGGCCGCACAGAAGTCGCACGCGACGGCCCGCGGTCGCGCTGATCTCCACAGGCGTCGAAGGCGCAATCAACGCGTAGCGCCGCTCCGACGAGATGTCGCGCACGACTGGCGCTCCGCTGTGCGCTTCGTCCGCCCACTGTCGAATCCTGGCCGTTACGCTCGTCCCGTTGAACTCGATACCGAGCGCCATCAACCTCGGTTGACTCACCATGGGAACCGCGTGCGCGACGTTGTCGCTGTACTCAGCAGGCAGCGTCGTGCTCGGCGCGAAGCAGTTGTTTGGCGTGCTCATTCGCAGGTGCATCGTGTACGAACGGCGAAACAACTCCATGCCCGCAGGGCTCGGGATCGCGACGGCCATCTCGAACGCCGTCGCGGCCGGCGGGCTCGTGCTCTCGCTGCGCAGATCGTTCGCGCTGAGCAAGAACGACGACCCTTGATCGTTGTCGATGGTGATTCCTCGAAACTCCGTCTCACCCGAGACGTTGCCCGCGCCGATCGAGAGTAGCCCGTCCGTCCCGATGGTGACCGTGACGGGAATCGCCGCTCCGATCGGCGTGCCCACGGTGCTCGTGAGCTGCATCGATCCACCGTTGCCCGTCACGTCGATGCGCACCGCCATTGTGCGCGAGAGCGAGCGGCGCTCGATCGTCGGGTCCTCGCGATTCGCGCCCGGCCCCTGAAACAACGAGACGTTGCTCAAATAGCCCACGAGCGTGCGCGAGAGCAGCCTCGTGCGCAGGCGCTCGATTCGCAGCGGCGCTGTGCTCGGGTCTTCGAGAGGCGCGGCCGCGATCGCGCCGAACTGCCTTCCCAAATCCATGAACAGCGCGCCTGATTTCGTGAAGCGCGCCGTCGTCTGCGCGGCGTCGGGCGAGCGATACGCGAACATCGCTGTGCCCGCTGCCACTTCGCGCCCGAGCGGAGTCGAGAGCAGCCCCACGCTCGTCGTCACCGCGGCGCCCTCACACGGCGAAATCACTGCCAGCCAGCGAAGCGAATCAGGGTCCGCCGCGCGGCCGAAGCCGAGCTGAAGCGCTGGCGTGGGGCTGCCGACAAACGGCCCGTAGAATCCGCGGCCCGCCAACGGCAGCGGTCTGCGGGACTCCCACACGACGCCTGGAGCAACGTCCGTGATGGCCAACAGCTCGCCCTGCGATGGCGAGCTGCTTCGCGTTCGCCAGCGAGACAAGATCGCGCTGCTCTCGGCGCAGGTCGCCGGCTCGATCGCGGTGACGATCGTTCCGTTGAGGTCCAGCGCGTAGCCAAATCCGGGAAGCGCTAGTGCCTTGATCACCGTCCCGTCGGGCACCAGCGAAACAGCGCCACCGCGAACGGTGAGCGTGAACGGACTCGCGCCATCGCGCGGTCCAACGTCCCCCGAGATTCGAAGGTCGTCCCCGGGAACGTTCACCGTTCCCTCGTCGTTGACGAGCGAGAACCTCGATCCCGATATCGTGAGCGAATACACATCGCCCGGCTGCGCAGTGCCGACGAGCTCTGCCGGCGGTGGTGGCGTTCGAAGATTGGGAGGAGTCGCTCGCTCGATCATCGGCGCCATCGCCGGAGGCGTCGAACAGCTAACCAGCGAGAGAAACAGCCCCGTGATCCATCGTCTTGATTCGCGCATGAGCGCCATGGTGAGAGCCGGGGTCGCGCGCGACATGTCCGATGGCGATATGACCCGCCAAACACCGTCGAATCAGCATCGGACGTGTGCGCCACACGCCCCCTGCGTACTGCTGGGGCCATGAGAAACGCTCGCTACACCATCGTCTCACTCTCGATGTTCGCGCTGCTCGCGGCGTGCAGCCCGCCAGCGCAACCGCAACCCGACGCCTCCGCGCAGGACGTCACGTCGCGGCCCGACGCCGTCGCACCGATGGACAGCGGAGCGCTCGTGGACACAGGCGCCACCGTTGATACAGGCGTGACCGTCGACACGGGCGTGAGCGTTGACACAGGCGTGAGCACAGACAGCGGCGTTCGGACCATCAAAGTCGCAGGAACGCTCGACAGCGCCGGAGGCAGCTCGGCCCTGTTTCGCGCGCTGCTCGCGACCCGCGGCGCGGTAATCACCGACGCGGCGCCGAGCAACTACGCTGCGCTCACCGCCAGCACAGATCTGCTCGTCCTCGGCGATCTGCCTGCTCCGCTCGACGCCGCGCAACGAGCGGACTTGTACACGTACGTTCGAACCCGTCGTGGTCGAGTGCTCGTGCTGAGCGGATATGCTGCCGGCGACGAGCCCGAAGCGGCCAGCGTCGTCAGCGATTTCGCCATCACCGTGAGCACGACCGCGCCGTTGCTGATCGATCCCCCAACGGTGTTCGCCCCAGGGAGCATCGCGATGACGGACCTCACTGCGCCGCCTCCGATCAACGGAGCGTTTCAAGTGAGCACGCTCGGCGCCATGGCGAGCGCAGAGGCACGAGCAATGCCCGTTCCGACGCCGTTGATCGCCGCGCGCTACGACCACCCCGCGGGCGGCAAGGTCTACGTATGGCTGGACGAGTGGGCGACGCTGGACGCGCAGATGGCCAACGCGAACACAGCGCGATTTTGGAACAACGTGCTCGACTACTTGCTTCGTTGATCCGCAGCAACGCGCGGCGTCGGTGAGCGCGATCGCTACGCGTGCGGCCCCGTCGCCGTCGGCGCGACGGCCACGCGCTCGATCACCCAGAGCTGCGTCCCCACGCGCGCGGCGATCACTTGCCCATCGCCGCTCGTCGTGACGTCCACCAGCTGCCGAGTGCGGCCCGAGAGCGTCGGAGGACGCCAGCCCTTCCATCGCCCCGCGGCATCGCGAACGAACACGGCGTCCGCGCCTTGAAGCGCGACGACGCGGCCGTCCGTGCTCGCGGCGCTTCCCGCGGCGAAGCCCGTTCCGACGGCGCCAGAGCCCACGACGACAAACGGTGAACCGTCGCCGGTCGCGCGCATCAGTCGACCGCGCCACGCCACGACGAGCCCGAGGTTGGACCAGCCGATCGCGCGCAAATCACTCGCTCTACGAATCGGCTCGCTCGACGCCTCTCGGCGCAAGCATCGCGCGCCAAACTCGCTCGACGGAAGGTCGCTCAGCCTCGCGAGCACCGCGCCTTGCGGCGGCGCGTTCGACGAGAACGGCGCGTTGGCGCAGCTCAGGTCGCTCGCCGCGCAGAAGCCCACGAACACCCCATCGCACGTCTGCCAGGCGCCCACCGCCACGCGCGCGCCGTCGGGGCTCTGCAAGATGAGCTCGGACTGCGTCCCCACTTCGGGCGTCGCCGTCGCGAACGTCGCGAGCTCGATGCGGTTGTGCACCGCGCCGCGAAGCGCGACGTGCGTCGGAGCCGTCGGCGGATCGAACGACAGAACGCTCGCGCGCAGCGGCCAATCATCGAGGTTCGCGCCGATGAACGGCCCCGATCGCGCGGTGATCCCCGTCTCGCTCCCCGTCGCTCGCTGCAGCTCTTGATCGAAGCGCTCGGACTCGACCACGCCGAACTCCGGCGCGCTGTCGGGCCACTGCGTCGCCTCGACCGCGGGCAGCTCGCCGAGCGTCAGCAGCGCCCGCGCGTACACCTCCGAGAAGCCGCTGAACATCGAAGCGCAACGGAGCCCTGTTTCGCCGCCGATCCGCAGACGAGGCGCGCCCGCTTCGACGCACAGCGCGCGCCGCAGCCGCTGCACGCGCTCGATCATCGCCAAGGCGTCCGTGGCCCTTCGCCGCGCGCTCGCTTGCGTCCGCGTCTGCGAGAGCAGCCGCGCGATCGACGCGGCTGGCTCGCTCGTGTCTCGCGCGAAGCCCATCCCACGATCGAGCAGCACCACCGAGGCCCGCGCGCGCGCGTCGGGAGAGTCGCCCTCGCGCCACGCTCCGAGCTCGACGGAGATGTCCGCTCGCCCGTCGCCGTCGCGATCGAGATACACGAGGTCGACGCCCAATCGCGTCCGAGGGATCACCGGTCCCAGCTCGCTCACGCGCAGCTTCGCGCTCGCGCCCGTCGCGTCCACCGAGAGCGCGACGTGCTCGGTCATCACCGTGTTCGGATCGACCGAGTCGACGCCCGAGTCTCCGTCGCTCGCCGCGCAGCGCTCGTAGCGCAACGCCCAAGTCTTCGCCGTGTACGCGACGAGCCCCGCGGGGACGCACGCTCGACCCGGGGCGTCTGCGTTGCTCACCGTCCCCGCGACGAACGAAGCCTCGTCGCGCGAATAGAACAGCACCCCCGCGTTCGCGTTGCTGCGCGTGACGGTCGCGACGAGGTCTTCGTCTCCGTCGGCGTCGACGTCTTGCGTGAGGTACTCGACGAACGCGCTGCGCTCGGGCGCGGTGACCGTGACGCCGTTGACGATGATCGTCCGGCCATCGCCCGTCACGCGATGCGCCGCGGTGCGCGCGATCACGCCGCCGTCGTCGAAGGCCAGCGGCGCAGCGCTCGCGTCTGCGCCCTCGCCGCCGTTCGAGCTCGTCCCTTCGACGCCCGCTTCAGCGCCCGGAAACAAAATCGGCGGCGGATCCTTTCGGCACATTCGGCAGTCGCCCATCGCGAAGCCGAGCGCGAGCAACAACGTCGCGTTGCGGATCACCAGCGGCCTCCCTTGCGCTTGCCTGCGCCTCGGCCCCGCGACGATTCATCGCGGTCCGCGCGGTGGCCCTTGCCGCGCTTGTCGCCGCGCTTGGACTCGACGCGCAGCGCGTCGAGCGCGCTCGGCGCCATCTTCACGAACACAGCTCGCCTCGCCATGGAGACGTCTTCGATTTGCACGGTCGTCGTCTGTCCAACGCGAAACACCGCCCCCGTCTTCCGCCCACGCACCGCGAGCCCCGTGGCGTCCACCTCCCACTCGGCTTCGCCGAGCGAGGCGCCGCGCAAGAGCGCGTCCAAGAAAGGCTGTTCCATCTGCACGTACGGTCCCGATCCAGTGGCCGCGGTCACCGTCGCCGAGAACGTTTCTCCGACGTGCGCCTGCGCCACCACGCATCGGTGCAGGTCGAGCACCTCGCGTTCAACCTCCATCGCTCTTCGCTCGAGCCGCGACGAGGTCGCCGCCGACGCGCGCAGCTCGGTCATGTGCTCTTCGTCCCTGCGGATGCGCTCTTTGCGCGCGATCTGCCGCACCACACGGTGCACCAGAACGTCGGGATAGCGACGAATCGGCGAGGTAAAATGCAGGTACGCCTCGCTCGCCAGCCCGAAGTGCCCGCTGTTCTCGACGCTGTAGACCGCCTGCGGAAGCGATCGCAGCAAGAGAAAGTGCAGCACCTTGGCGGCGGGGTCCTTCAACGTCTTGCGCAAAAACTTCGAGAGCTTCTTCGAGCTCGAAACATCCTCGGGGTCCACGTCGTAGCCGAGCGCGCGGGCGGCGGTGCAAAACTTGGTGAGCCCGGTCTCGTCTGGGCCTCCGTGGACGCGAAACACGGTGGGCACTTTGTGCTTCTCGCAGTGCTGCGCGATCACCTCGTTGGCGAGCAGCATCAGCTCTTCGATCAGCGAGTACGCGCGCTTCATGCCCGGGTCTTTGCGGGACTGAACGATGTCGATCGGCGTGCGCAAATCCTCGGCGAACTTCACGCGCGGCTCGGGCACCTCGAGCTCGAGCGCGCCGCGTCGCATCCGCTGCCCCTTGAGCAGCGCAGAGAGCTCGGCGGCCACCTCGAGGTCGTGCAGGATCGCCTGCGCCTTGTCGCTGTGCGCGCCGAGCTCGCTCCATCCGAGGGCGCGCGCGACGTTTCCGTACGTCAGGCGGGCGCGCGAGCGCATCACACCCTCGATCACGCGCGAGCGTCCGATGCGACCGTCGGCGGTGACGTGCACTTCGACCGCGAGCGTCAGTCGGTCTTCGCCTTCGCGCAGCGACGCGAGGTTGGACGAGAGCGCTCTCGGCAACATCGGGATCGCGCGCTCGGGCAAATAGATGCTGGTCCCGCGCGCGCGCGCGTCACGGTCGAGCCCAGTGCCCGGCTGAACATAGTGAGACACGTCAGCCACGGCGATGAACGCGACGTATCCCCCGTGCTCGTCGCGGCGAACGTACACGGCGTCGTCGTGGTCTCGCGCGTCGTCGGGGTCGATCGTCACCAGCGGGACGCCGCGCAGATCCTCGCGGCCCACATAATCATCGGCCTGGAGCTTCTCTGGCAGCGCAGCGGCCTCGCGCTGGGTGTCGTCGCTGAACGCCTCTTCGATGGCGTCGCGCGCGAGCACCTTGATCACCTCGACGTCGAGCGATCCGGGCCGCCCCAAGCTGCCCTTCACTCGCCCGAGCGGCAGCTCGCCGGTGTGCTCAGGAAACCGCGTGACCTCGCAGAGCACGGCGTCTCCGTCGTCCGCGCCCTCGTGGTGCTCGACGATGATCGGCCCGCGCACGCGCAGGTCGTCGCACTCGACCACGGCGCTCTCTCCGCGCAGCCTGAGCGTCCCCGGAACGCGCGCCGGCCTGCGCTCGACCACGCGCAGCACCACGCCCTCGCGCCCGCGCTCGGCGGCGAACGCGCGCACCGCCACGCGATCGCCGTGCATCGCGCCGGCGATGCTCGTGTTCGGAACGAAGATGTCGTCGCTCCCATCCTCGGGCGCGACGAAGCCAAACCCGCGCGGGTTGTGCGTGTAGTACCCGATCACCTCGGGCACCTGGCGCTTCTTGGGCAAGCGGTAGCGCGACCCAGTGAGCGCGCTCAGCAAGCCCCGCGCGGTCATCGCGTCGAGCGCCTCTTCGACCGCGCGTCGCTGGTACATCGGGAGTCCCAACCGCTCGATGACGTCGGTGACGTGAAGGGTCTTGCGGCCGTCTTCGTCGTCGAAGACCGCGAGGATCTCCGCGTCGTCCGGGATGGTCTGCGCCATGGCTCTGCTTCGGTTTCGGAGCTCACCCGCGAGGCTCGAGCCGACGCCGAATGCATCGACCGTCACGTCGCGAGGATCCAGCGGGCTCGAGCGCCGCTGTGGATCGACGGTGTATCACCGGCGGTCGCGACAGCGATACCACAGCCGAAGTATAGAAAAGGCCATGTGCGAACTACTCGGGATGGACTGCAACACCCCGACGGACATCGTGTTCAGCTTCACGGGCCTCGCGAAGAGAGGCGGCGCGACGGGGCCGCACGAAGACGGGTGGGGACTGGCGTTCTTCGACGGTCCGGCGGCGCGCGTGTTTCTCGATCCGCAGCCGTGCGCGCGGAGCCCGCTCGCGAATTTTCTCCGCGAGCACCCGATCAAGACGCTGCAGGCCGTCGCGCACATTCGCCGCAAAACCCGCGGCAGAGTGCGCCTCGCCAACACGCACCCCTTCGTGCGCGAGCTGTGGGGACGCCACTGGGTCTTCGCTCACAACGGGACGGTCAAAGGCGCCAAGGCCCTGCCGCTCTCGGGGCGATTTCATCCCGTCGGACAGACCGACTCCGAGCACGCGTTCTGCTGGCTGCTCGACCGCATCACCGAGCGCTTTCGCAAAGAGCCCAGCGATCGCGCGAAGCTCTTCAAGCTCATCGCCGACAGCGCCGGCGTGATCGCCGAGCACGGGACCTTCAACTTCTTGCTCGGCGACGGACGGACGCTCTTCGCCCGATGTGACACGCGCCTGTGGCACATCGTGCGAAAGGCTCCCTTCGGCCGCGCGCAGCTCAAAGACGACGACGTGACCGTGGACTTCAGCGAGGTGACCACGCCGAAGGATCGCGTGGCCATCGTCGCGACGCAGCCGCTCACGACCAACGAACAGTGGGTGCGCGGCGAGCCCGCCTCGCTGTGGGTGTTCGAGAAGGGCGCGCTCGTCGCCACGCACAAGAGCGGAACGCCCAGCGAAAAGTCCCGCCGAATCCTCGCCCGCGAAGCGCGCTCCCTGACCGCTCCCTCCCACGACGCCGCTCGCTCGCCCCGCTGATCGCGCATCCCTGATCCTCGGACTCCCGCGACGTCACGCTCGATGCAGAGTGCATCGATTGGTGGGTGCAGTGCCGCGCCAGAGGATCAGGGAGCTTCATTTCGCATCCCTGATCCTCTGACTCCCGCGACGTCACGCTCGATGCAAATGCATCGAGTCGTGCCGCGCCAGAGGATCAGGGATGCGATGGAGCGCTACTCGCTGAGCAGGTAGAGACCGCCGTCGTCGCAGCCGACCGCGATCGCCCCGTCGCGCACGATGAGCGCGCTCGAGTCGATGTCCGCGCCGAGCGAGAGCGCCCACGCGAGCTGTCCTCCGGGCTCGATCGCGAGCAAACGATCGTCCTCGCTCCCGACGTAGATCCACCCGTCGCGATCGATCCTCGCGCTCGCGTGGATGAACCCTCCCGTGCGAACGCTCCATCGCCGAGCGCCCGTCCCTGCGTCGAGCGCGTGCACATGCAGGTCGTCGCTGCCCACGATGATCGCGCCGTCGCGCCCGAGCGCCGGCGTCGTTCGCACCGCGCCGCCGAGCGCGACGTCCCACGCGAGGGCCCCTTGCGCGGTGAACTTTCGCACGCGGCCATCCTCTGCGCCCACGACCACGCTGTTGTCATCGAGCACGAGCGCCGAGCCCTCCACCAGCGCGCCCACCCTCGCTCGTCGCAGCTCTGCGCCGTCGCTCACGCGCAGCCACACGAGCGATCCCTCGACGTCCGCGTACACGACAGCCCCGTCGCTCGTGAGCGCGACGCCGCCCAAGATCCGCGCCCCTCGCGTGCGCCACCGCTGCGCGCCGGTGCGCGCGTCCACCGCGATCACCCCGCGGTTGGCGAGCAGCGCGAGGTGGTCGGGCCCGAGCGTCGGGCTCGCGTCCGCGTCCTCGTCGACCGCGACGCTCCACGCGCGATCGCCGCGCGCGTCGACCGCCACAAACGCCCCGCCCCCGTGGCCAACGATCGCGAGCGAGCCGGTCCAAGCAGGGGTCGCGAAGACGCCGCCGGGCGCAGAAAACGCCCAGCGTTCGACGCCCTCGAGGTCGACGGCGTGCAGCGTTCCGTCGACGCCCGCGAAGGCGATGGTGCTGTTCGAGGCGAGCACCGGCGAGGAGTACACGCGGCGACGCGCGCGAACGCGCCACTGGATCGACGGCTCGCGACGAGGGCCGCGAAAGCTCGATCGCCCCGTGTGCCGAGCGTCGTTGGCGAACTGCGTCCCCTCAGCGGGAGCCGCGATTTGCGCAGCGCCGCGCGACTGCGCCGACACCGCAGAAGAGCGCCACGCGAGCGCGCCCGACGCGCACACCACCGCGAGCGCCGCGACCGCACCGACGCGCATCGCTCAGCCCGAGCTCTTCGAACGATCAGCGCCCGTGATGTGCCGCGCCTCGAGGAAGCGATCGCTGAGCACCACGCGCACGATGCGCCCCACTTGCGTGGGCGCGCGCAGCTGCTCGGCGAGGTTGGCCCCCGCGGGAAGCAGGCCCGCGACCGCTCCGCCCACGTCTCCGCCCGCCAGGACCGCGATGCGGTTGGCGAGCTCGACCGTGCCGGCCGCGAGCGCCTCGCCTTCGAGCGCGCGACGCTCGATGAGCGCGAACGCGTGCGGAGCCATCTCCGCGTGGCGCGGCCTCGGCAGCACGCGAGTGATGCGGCGAGCGAGGTCGTCGACCTTCGCCATGTCGACGCCGTCGAGCGTAAACATCGGGTCGAACTGCCGAGCGAGCGCGCCCATGAGCAGCGTGACGTTCGGCGCCGCGAGGCGGACGAACAGCGGCAACGACAGCGCGACGATCGTCATCGCGCGGCCCACGGCGAAGCGCGCCGCGGGCGTGTCACCGAGGTCGACCGGGATCATCACAGCAGCGGGGTGACGGCCGACCGGCAGCACTCCGAGCGGCGTCGTGGGGCCGAGGAAGATCTCGACCTGATCGATCCCGAACAGCCGCGCCCACTTCTCGACCTCCGCGCGAAGCGGGTGCGGACGCGCGCCGAGCTTCTCCGCGCGCATCGCCCCCGGCTCGAACGGAACGAGCCTCTCGAGCACCTCCGCCGCCAATCGCAGCAGCTCTCGGTGCGAGCTCGAGATCGCCGGCGGCGCGAGCAGGTCCATCACGCCCGCCGAGAGCGCTTCGACTCCCGCGCCCGCGATGGTCCCGTGCGTCGAGAGCGGCGCGAGCTTCTCGCTCTGCGCGCCCACCGCGTGCGCCACCGCGGCGACGGTCTTCGCTCCGTCGAGCCGGCCGCGCAGCTTCAAGATGTCCGCGAGGCGATCGTAGAGCTCAGCGTTCTGCAAGTCTCCGTCGAGCTCTGCGCGCATGTCACCCGCAGCGTTGTCGAGCAGCTCAGCGAGCGCCTCGGGCTTGCGCAGCCGCATGTACAACCGCGCGAACGCGCGCAGCACGTCGAGGTCCGTCGGCGCTTCTTCGCGCGCGGACGAGAGCGTCGCCTCTGCCTCGTCGCCGCGCTCGAGCTTCTCGCTCAGCACGGCGGCCAGCCGAATGCGCAGCGACTTGCGCTTGTCCGCGTCGCTCTCTTTGGCGAGCAGCGCTTGGAGCATCTCGGCCTCGCCCGCGCCGTTGTTGAGCCGCGCGTACAGATCCGCGAGGCGCTGGATGGGCCGCTTGTCCTCGGGCGCCATCTGCATCACGCGCTTGTACGCGGTCTCGGCCTTGGGAGCGGCGTTCAAGTGATCGTCGAACGCCTCGCCGAGCGAGTAGAGAAGCTCGGTGCGCTCGGCGTTGTCTTGCGTGTGCCGCGCGAGACGAATGGTCGCGTCGGCGACCGACGCCCAGTCGTTGACCGCGCGAGACAAGCGAATCAGCCCGCGGAGCGCGTCTTGGTGCGCTTCGTCGACGGCGAGGATCGCGCGCAAATGTTGGCGCGCCGTCGCGTTGTCGCCCTCTTGCTCGGCGATCGCCGAGGCGCGCAACCGCAGCGGGTTGGCCACGTCTTTGTTCGCGTCGCGCGCGAGCCGCGCCTCGATGCGCTGACGCTCGGCGGCGGTGTCGCCGAGCTGCTCGAGCGCCTTGAGCGCGCGCGGAAATGCCTCTGCGTGCGCCGGGTCTTCTTCGAGCACTCGATCGAACGCGTCCCGCGCGCGCGAGGCGTCGCCGACCTTGTCTTGCCAGAGGATTCCCGCTTCCAAGCGGCTCGCGGTCGCGCGAGGCGTTCCCTCGACGACGAGCGCGTAGGTCTCGAGCGCCTCGGCCGCAGCCTCGAACTGCTCTTGGCTCTTGCGAATGTTCGCGAGCGAGAGCAGCGCGCTCGGATGATTGGGCCAGGTCGTCACGGCTTCGGCGGCGACCGTCGCAGCAGCCTCGGCGTCGCCAGCAAACGCGAGCGCTTCGCTCGCGCGAGCCAACTGCGAGGCCTTCTCGCGCGCGTCTTCGGCGCGGCCGGCGCGCACCTGCGCGACCTCGGCGAGCAGCTTCGCGTCCCCAGCGCGGCGCGCTTCTCCTTCGACCTGCCACAGCAGCCGATCGTCGAACGCGCCTCGCGCGAACGCCGCGCGAACGAACGGAGCGCCCGCGGTCACGTCCCCCTCGGCCTGCACGCTCGCAGCGCGCGCCGCGGCGTGAGCGATGGCCGAGGCGTCCTCGCTGTCATCGATGTGCTTGATGAGCTTGTCGTACACGCCGAGCAGCTCTTCAGTGCGCCCCTGCTCGACGAAGTACCGCTCGAGCGTGCGAAGCGACGCGGCGTGCCCCGGCGCGAGCTCGAGGATCGCTTGATAGGTGAGCACCGCGCTCGAGACGTCGCCTCGAAACGTGCTGTCGAGCTCGGCGAGCCTGTCGTACGCGCGCACCTTCGCAGCGTCGTCCGTCGCGCTCTTGAGCGCATCGAACGCGCGCTCAGCGACCTCTTCGAACATCCCGGCGCGGAGCCACAGCGACTCTTCCCAAGACTTGAGCGCGGGGTCTTCGAGCGACGCGGCGCGCGCACGAGAGATCGCCTGCGCGGCCTCTTGCGGCTTCGCCCCGTCTTCGAGCAGGCCCGCGAGCTGCAGCCACGCACCTTGCGCAGCACCCGCGCCCGCCGCTTGCGCGCGCTCGGCCATCTCGCGAAGCACTGAGGCGCGGCGCTCGAAGTCATCGGGCGCGAGCGAGCGAAGCAACAGCACGGCGAGGGCGCCGTCCGAGCGAGCGCCGTTCCACACGGAGTAGAGCGAGTCGGCGGCGGCCGCCGGGTCTTCTCCGCCGCGACGCAGCGCCGCGCGCACCGCGAAGGCGCGCTCGGCGGGCGTCGATTGCGTCGATCCCGCAGCGCTCTCGAGCGAGAGCGCGACGATCTCCGCCGGAACTTCTCCACGCAACCCGAACACCGACACGAGCTCCGCCGCCGCCGCGTCGCCCGTGAGGTGCTCGGCCGCTTCGATCGCTTGATCCGCCGCGCCTTCGCGCGCGAGCCCGCCGTCGATCGCCGCCGCGAGCCACTTGGTCGAAGCCGCGCGAGCGCGATCCTTGTCCGCCGCCGCGTCCTGCTTGAGCGCGTCCGCCAACGCCTCGAGCGTCGCCGTGTAGCGAGCGCCGAGCTTCGCGCCAAACGCGCGGACCGGAGCGCTGCTCTCGTCGCTCGAAGCCAGGTCGAGCATCGCCGCTTCGGATTGGTCCTTCGACCCCGCTCGATGCGCGAGCACGATCTTGCTCCACGGCGACTCGCCGAGCGCCTCGCTCGCCGCGTCACCGCCGCGCACCGAAGCGAGCGTCGCCGTGAGCACCGAGCGGCCCGCCACCTCGCCGAGCAAGCCCGACTCGATCTCGAGCAGCGAGCCCTTCTCCGCGGTGAGCGCCGCGCGGAGCACGCCCGCCAGCTCGCTCTCTCCCGCCGCGTCGGCCGCCGCGCGCGCGAGCAACTCGCGCTCTCCGCTCGCCGCCGCGCGACGAAGCGCGAAGAGCTGCCCGACCGCAGAGGGCTCTCCCGTCTCGCTCTCAGAGAGCGCTTGCCACCCCTTGAGCTGCGAAGCGTTGAGCGCCACCGCGAGCGCCGCGTCCACTTGAGGCCGATCGTCGTGCCCAACATCGCGCAGCGCGTGCGCGACGAGCCAGCCGTCGACGCCCGCATCCGCGATCGTCACAGGCTCGAACGAGTCCGAGAGCACCGCCGCCGTGCTGCGGTCGAGCGCGACCGCAGAGCGAACCGACGCGCCGTCACCGGCCACCTTCGAGATGCCGGCGAGCGCTGCGCGAAGCATCTTTCCGTCTTCGCGACCGATGGCGACGCGGGCCATCGCGAGCCACGAACCGACGTCCGCTGGATCGCGTTGCACCGCCTCGCGCACCGCCGCGAGCGCCGTCTCGGCCTCCGCCGCGCCTTCTGCGAGGCGCGCGCGCGCGAGGTTGAGCGCCGCCGCGAGCGATCCCTGCGCCACGTGCCCGAGCGCGTCGAGCGCCGCCGCGAGCTGCGTCGTGTCCTTGCGCGATCCGCCCGCGAGCATCTTGGCGAGCGCTCCGCGCGCGTCGCTCTTCTCTGCGATGCGATCCCAGCGCTCTTCTCCGAGCCCCGCGGACACGCGCGCCGCGAGCTCTGCCGCATACGACTCGAGCTCGCTCAGCTCGACCTCGCTGAGGTCCAGCACCACTTCGCGATCCGCGAGCGCGAGCGCCTCGGCGGGCTCGTCCTTCGCGAGCATGCGACGCAGCCCCCGAAGGGCGCCCGCGTTGCGCGCGTCGAGGCCGAGGGCCGTGTCGTACAGCGCGCGAGCGCGCTCTTGATCGCCGAGCACGCCATCGACGATCTCCGCGGCGATCGCGTAGGACTCTCCCGCGCGATGCGCGTCGTCGCTGAGCGAAGCCTCGGTGGCGAGCCACGTGCAGCGATGCTCTGCTTCAGCGCGAGGCGAGACTGTGTAAAACGCGTTGGAGTCTTCGAGGTCGCGTCGTCGCGAGGTCACCGTCGCCGCGAGCAGCGCGCCGCGGTCATCCTGGCGAACCTCTTCTTCTTCGCTCTCTTCGATCGAGATCGTCGTCTCGTCGTCGTCTTCAGTGACGAACTCGGGACCGTCGTCGCCTTCGAGCGAAGGGCCATCGTCGCCTTCGATCGCTGGTGCGTCGTCGCTGTCAGCCGAGAGTTCGACGGACGCTTCGGGCTCTTCTGCCGCCGGCGGAGAGAGCGAGTCGCGCATGTCGAGCTCGATCGAGTCGGCGTCACCGCCCTCGGCTTCGATCGCGACTTCGTCGCTCGCAGGCGGAGGCTCGGTGCGCGACTCGAGGGACGGTTCGACCTCGGGCGCTCCGTCGTCGGTCGAGAGTTCGACGGACTCTTCGCCCGACGCATCGCCGGCCGGCGGACGCGCGGTGGGACGCGCGACGGCCTCGGGATCGAAGACGCTCGCCGCGGCGTCGATCTCGTCGTCCGAGATCGTGAGGTCCTTCGGTTGTCCGACGGACTTCACGCGTGTCGTCGGAGGCGGCGGCGCTGTCGGTCGCGCGATCGCAGCGAGCTCGGCGAGCTCGGGATCACCGGCAGGAGCAGGCGCCGGCGGAGCAGCCGGAGAAACAGGCGCTTCGGGCTCTTTCTCTTTGCTCGCCGCGAGCTCTTTTTGCAGCTCGGACGCGTCGACCATGCGCGTGGGACTGTCCTCTTCGTCGAGGTCGAACATCGAATCCGAGGCGAGCGGCGTGCTCGGCGGCGGAGGAATCGCTCCGGGTCGAGGAATCGCAGGCTTCGCTGCGACGCCGTCGGGCAGCGGCAATCCGCCAGGCTTCGGAAGGCTCGGGGGCTTCGGGACCGTCGCACCCGGCGGCGCAGGGACCGCTCCCGGCGGCCGCGGCAACGGCGGCGCTGCAGGCTTGGGCGGAGCGATCGGAGCGGTCGCTCCGGGCGGGCGCGGCAACGGCGGCGCGGGCGGGCGCGGAGCCGCGACGGGGAACGGTGGCGACGGCTGTGCGGGTGACGCCGGGGGTGCGGGCGGCATCGCAGGGGCCTTCGCCGCCACCGGAGGCGTCATCGGAACGACCGGCGTCGCGATCGGAGGCGCCGGCTTGGCAGCGTCCACCGACGAGGGCCGCGAGATCTCGACGTCTTCGGACAACGCAGCGACCGGCGCCGTCGTGTCGGGTGAAGCCTCGACCTCGGGGAGCTGCCCGCGCTCGGTCGACTCACCAGAGTCTTCATCGGCCGCGCTCGGCGCCGCGACGGGCGCTGCCGCAGGAGTCGCGGGCGCTGCCGCAGGAGCCGCAGGTGCAGTCGCCGGAGCGGGCGGCGCGGCAGGCGTGGGCTCGTGCGGAGTCAGTCCTTCGAGAAGCGCGTCGAGCTCGTCATCGAAGCTCGGTCCATCCGTGGAGTTCTTACGATCAGTCACCGGTCCACCGTTGCCCTACTGCCCTGCTGCACTACTGCCCTGCGCCAATGAACTTCATCCGCGATCGACGCCGGTCTCGCGCGAGACGCTCGCGAGTCCGTCGCTCAACGCGAACAGGACGAGCTCTCGTCGCACCAGGTCGCTCGGATCCGTGCGCGTGATGTCCGCGAACGCCGCGGGCAGCGCGCCCGTCACCGAGAGAGCCCCGCGCCGCGCCGTCGAGAACACCGCCCGCACCGCGCGAGCGATCTCGGACCACGGGTCGGGCGTCGCGCTGATCGGCCTCGCGATCTCAGCGGTCGCCTTGCGAGCTCGTCGCGAGATCGCCTTGGCCACAGGGCGCAGCCGCGCGTCGAAGCGCGCCGTGCCTCCCGCGATCGGAAGCTCCGCGGCCACCATCGCCGCGAGCAAGCACTCGACCGTCGCGTCGACGCCGAGCACGTCGATCGCCGAGACTCCGCGAAGCCCCAGCAAAAACGCGCGCGCGACGCGGAAGCGCGCGAGCTCGTCGAGCGCGGGAGAAAACCGCTTTCCGAGCACGAGCGCCGGGGTCGATCCCGGGATCACCAGGATGCGATTGTCGTCGTTGCCGCCGACGTACAGGTCGAACTCGCCCACGCCCGCGACGGTCGCGTACGGCGTCACCGCGTCGCGCAACGGCGAGGCGCCCTTCACGCGATCCGAGCGCCCCACGCCGCAGCCGTCCGTCGACACGCCGGCCATCTCCGCGAGGTCGGGCATCACCGTGTCGATCAACGACGCGGCGGGCCCGGTGTCCTGCGGATTGCGCACGCGCAGCGCGAGGGCGGCGTCTTTGAGCGTCGCCTTTCCTGCGGGGACCGCGGCGGCGACCGCCGGAAGATCCTCGCCCATCGCGCGCGCCACGCGCAGCGCCGTGCGCGTGAGCACCACGTCTCCGCCGAGCTCTGCGGCGAACGCGATGCGCCGCGCAGCCTCGCCCGCCGGCCCGTCCTGACGAATCCACTCGCGAAGCGCGTCGATCGTCCGTCGCGCGCGCTGCACGCGCTCGCCCTCGTCAGCCAGCCCGTGCACCGCTCGCAGCGCCGCGAGCTCCGACGGAAGCACGTCGTGAGCCGCGCGCGCCGCGATGAGCGCCCCGTTGCGATCGCGCAGCTTGTCCCGCTGAATCTCGCACACGCGCAAGAGCGTCTTGCACTTGTCCGCAGGCGAGCCCGCGCGGTCCGCCGCCACCCGCGAGAAGCGCAGCGCCGCGTCCCACAAGCCCGCGGTCGTCGCGAGCGCCACGCCGCGCTCGATCGTCGCGTCGTTCGCCTCGCCCTCGATCACCATGCGCTCGAGCAGGTCGATCGCGCGCTGCGGGAGCTTCAAACGATGCTCGAAGATGTCGATCGCGCCTTGCCTCGCGACGCGACGCTGCGACGCCGGAGTCTCGTGCGCCTGCGAGAGCATCACGAGCGCCTCCGCCGCTTCTTCGAGCCTTCCGCTCGTCGCGTGAACCTCGGCCACGAGCGCCAACGCAGCGACGTGCTCGGGCTCTCGCTCGACGACCTGCGTGGCGCTCTCGAGCGCCTCTTCGCGGCGGCCGAGCGCGCGACGCAGACGCGCCTGCTCCCACAAGAGCGCGACGCGCTCGAGCTCTGCTTGCTCTGCGCTCAAGCGCAGCGTCACCAGCGCCTCGAGCTGCACGTAGTCCTTGCGCGCCTCGAGGATGATCCTCAAGCGCTTGTACGCCATGTCCCGCGTCGGGTCCGCCTGCAGCGCCTTGCGCAGCGGCGACTCCGCCTCGCGGTGCTTGTCGAGCTGATCGAAGAGCGTGACGCCCGCCTCTTCCCACAGCGCCGCCTGTCGCTCGGTGTCCTTCGCGAGCTTGGCGAGCGCGGTGCACGCCTCGACCACGCGCGTCCACTGCGAGAGCCGGCGCGCGCACACGCGAACGACGTCCCACGCCACCACGTCCGCCGCGTCGCTCTTCACGAGCGCGTTGGCGAGGGCGAGGGCCTCGTCGGTCTTTGCGCCGATCGAGGCCCACACGGACGCGCGTCGCAAGAGCGCCTTCTTCTCAGCTGCGTCCGCGGCGATCTTCGAGCGCGCCTCGAGCCCCCGCGCCTTCGCCGCGGCGTGATCGAGGTTGGCCCCGAGCTCGCTCAGCGCGATCGCGCTGCCCGCGAGCGACTCGTTCGCGAGCGCAAACGTGCGCGCCTCGGCGTCCCGCCCCTGCGCGCGCAGCGTCGAGATCGCCGCGCTCTTGAGCGCCGCGGCCGTCGTCTCGTCCGCGCCCTCGGCCACGCGAGAGAGCGCCACGCTCAAGTCCCGACGATCCTCGCGCTGAATCGCGTCGAGCAGCGCGAGCAACCGCGGCGCAGCGCTGCCCCGCGACTCGTCTTCGAGCAGCTCGCGCATGTCTCTCGCTTGATCCGCGGTGTCCGCCGACGACGAGAGGGCGCGCGCGACCTCGAGCTCGAACGCGTTGCGCAGCGGATCGTTCGCCGGCATCGCGCCGAGCACCGCCTGCAGCGCGGTGACCGTGTCGGGCGCGTCCGGCCCGAGCCGCGAGCCCGTCACGATCGCGTTGAGAAGCGAGACCGCGAGCGAGTCCGCTCCCGCGCGAATGTTCACTCGGTCGAGCGCGTCCGCAGCGCCCACCTTGTCGTGCTCGAGAAACAGCCGAGCGAGCACGAGCTGCACGCCGAGCGCGGTCTCTTCGTCGCCGCCCTCGGGGCTCGCCACCGCGGCGTCCGCGAGGCGCTCGCGCAGCGCAGTGTCCGAGCGCCATCGCGTCGTCGCGAGCAGCGCCGCGCGAACCGCAGGGGACGCCGGGTCCCGCTCCGACGCTCGCTCGAGCGCCTTGCGAGACTCGACCGTCGCGCCCGCGTTCGCGAGAAACACCGCGCCCACCGTGAGCCATCGCGCCGCGGACACGTCGCCGAGCCGCTCGGCGCGCGCGTCGAGCACGTCGAGCGCCGCGCCCGGCTCTCGCGCGGCGATCGCCAGACGAAACGCCATCGTCGCCGAGTACAGCTCTTCGGGATCCTCTTTGTGCGCCGCCAGCGCGACCTCGCGCGCCTTGCGATCGTCGCCGGCCGCCAGGTGCAAGCGAGCGCTCGCCGCGGCGAAGTCCTTGCGCGCCTCGCCTTCGCTCGTCGAGAGAAGCTCATCCGCGAGCTTGGCCGCGTGCGTGTGTTGCCCCGCAGCGGCGCTCCACACGAGCGCGAGCGGAAGGGCCCAGCGCTCACCGGCGCGACCGAGGGCCTCGGCCGTGCTCGCCGCGGGCTTGTCGAGCACCGCGCGCTCGAGCCACAGCTTCTCGATCAGCAGCGCGACCTTGTCCGAAGAATCTTCGGCGCCCGCCAAGAGCGCGTCGATGAACGTCAGCGCCTTTTGCGCGAGCTCGGCCTCGGGCCGCGCGGGCAACAACGTCAACCACGCGCGTCGCGCGACGAGGTCCGTCGGCTCGCTCTCGGCCGCGAGCGCGAGCCGTCGCCGCGCGCCATCGGTGTCGCCCTGCATCGCGAGGCACACGCCCGCGGTCGCGCGAAAGAGCGATGCGCGCAGCTTCTTGCCGCTCTCAGCCTCGGCGAGACGGTCGAGCTCGGCGACCGCTCCGACCGCGTCGCCAGCGGCGACGAGCTGATCGAAGAGCGCCGCGTGCGCCGCGGCTCCCTCGGGAGCGAGCGCGATGACGTCGCGCAGAAGCCCGGTGGCCTTGGCGCTGTCACCCTCGCTCGCCGCGGATTCTGCCAGGCGAAACAGAAGCCCCGCCTTCATCGCAGGGTCGACCGCGTTGTGCTCGATGAGCCACTTCGCGGCGTCCGCCGAGCGCCCGAGCTCTCCTGCGCGATCCGCAATCGAAGGAACCTCGAGCCACAACCGCGTCTCTTCGGGCAACAGCGCGAGCGCCGCGTCGAGCGCGCTCATCGCGCCCGCGGCGTCATCGAGCGCCCCCGCGCGGACGCGCGCCGCGCGGACCCACAAGTCCGCCGCGATCCTCCGCGCCTCGTCGCCCTGCTTGACGTGCTCGATCGAGAACGTCCCCGAGCCTCCCTCGAACGGCGCTTCGACGGCCTTCTGCGCGAGGTCGGCCATCGCTTCGAGCGCGAACGCCAGGTCCTTCGGCCGCCCGTGCGCCTGCGAGAAGCGCTCGAGCTCGACGAGCGCGCGCCAGCGCCCCTTCGGCTGCGTCGCCGCCTCGCGCAACAGCGCCGATGCTTGCTCGAGCCCGTCGTCAGTGCCCTCTTTCGCCAGGTCGCGCGCGACCTCCGAGAGCAGCCGCGCCTTGCGAGCGTGATCGCTCGTGAGCTCTGCGAGCCGCAGCGCAGCGCGCCGCGCGAGCGCAGGATCATCGGTGCGTCGGCCGACGCGCTCGAGCGCCATCCACGCGAGTCGATAGCTCGGGTCTGTCTCGGCGGCCTCTTCGTACGCCGCGCGCGAAGCAGCGGCGGCGCTGAGGCGATCCTCGAGGATCTCGGCCTTCAAGCACAGAGCTTCGGCCTTTCCGCGAGGGGTGGTCGCGGCTTTGACCAGCGCTTCGGTGAGCTTGAGCAGGTTGTTCGCGCTGCGTCGACGCAGGTACATCCGCACCAACGCCTCGAGCGGCGGCCGATACCGGGGATAGCTGTTGACCGCGGCGAGATAGCTCTTCGCTGCGGACAGCTCATCCCCGCGGACGCGATCGTCGACCTCGCCCGCTTCGGACAAGAACAGCGCCTTGTCCTGACGGTCGGTCAGGCGATTGGCCGCGTCGAGCAACGCGTGCGCGTGATCGACGAGGGATTGCCTCGCCTCGTCGCTGAGCGCAAACGCTGGGGCAGCGAGCCCTGGCGCCGCGATCGACGGCGAGACCGAGTTGGGGGGAATGGATGCGCCGGGCGGAGGCACGGACGACGGGGCGTCGTTCGACTGGGTCATTGGGCTTGTGGCTGCGCGGCGTTCGCGGCGCCGTGACGAAAGCGCCGACAAGCCGCAGCCGCACGCGGTCGTTGTACCGCGGGTCGCCCTCCCCTGAGAAGCTATCGCGACGCGCGCGAAAACTTCGCCCGTCCCACCGCGCGCCGAGCGAACAGAATCACTGGACAGAATACGTCCATTGAGAGCACGAACGCGCGCCCTTCGCAGAGAGAACGCGCTACGTTGCTCGCACGGCCGTGACTGGACGATATCGCCCCACCCCCGCCGCCCGCGCGCCCTCGACGCCGACCGCTCGCCGAGCGAAGTCCGCCGTTGACTTTGCGCTCGACCCGCCCGGCGAACCGAAGCCCGCGCCCCGCGCAGCGCGCCCCACGCACACCCTCGTCGTCGCCGAAAAACCGTCGGTGGCCCGCGATCTGGCCCGCGCGCTCGGAGTGCCCGCGAAGGGACGCACCCACTTCGAAGGCGATCGCTACGTCGTCACCTGGTGCATCGGACACCTCGTCGAGCTCGATGAGCCCGCGAGCTACGACCCGGCGTGGAAGACGTGGAGGCTCGAGGCGCTCCCGATGATTCCGCCGCGGTTTCGGCTGCGCGCTTCGACGTTTGCGCCCGAGCAGTACCGCGCCGTTCGCGACCTTCTGCGTGACAAGAGCCGCTTCATCGACGTCGTCAACGCGTGCGACGCTGGGCGCGAAGGAGAGCTGATCTTTCGCTACGTCTACGAGCACGCCGGAAGCGCGCTTCCCATCCGTCGCCTCTGGGTCTCGTCGCTCACCGACGAGGCGATCAGCCGAGGATTCTCGAAGCTCGAGCCGGGCTCGAAATACGACCGCCTCGCGGACGCCGCCCGCTCTCGGTCCGAAGCCGACTGGCTCGTCGGGCTCAACGCCACGCGCGCCGTCACCGCGCGCGCTCGAACGGGAGGAGACCGCACGCTCTACTCCATCGGCCGAGTGCAAACCCCGACCCTCGCGCTCGTCGTGGGCCGAGACGACGCGATCAACAACTTCGTCCCCAAGGACTATTGGCAGGTCAACGGAGCGTTTTCGACAGCGAAAGGCCAGCGCTTCAACGCCCTGTGGACGCACGCCTCGGGCGCGCGCCTGGGGACTGAACCCCTCGCCAACGCGCTCGTCTCGCGCTGCCAGAGCGCGAACAACGCCGGCGATCCGCTGCGTCCCGTGGTCGAGTCGATCGCCACCAAGCGCACGAGAGAGGCGCCCCCGCTGCTCTTCGACCTCACGAGCCTGCAGCGCACCGCGAACAAGCGCTTCGGGTTCAGCGCGGCGCGGACGCTCGAGCTCGCGCAAGCCCTCTACGAAAAGCACAAGGCCCTCACCTATCCGCGCACCGACTCGCGGCACCTGCCCAAGGACGCGCACGGCGAGCTCGGCTCGGTGTTCACCGCGCTCTCTGCGATCCCGGACTACTCGGGCTTCGTCGCGATGATCCCTCGGCCCGCGCCGATGCCGCGAAGGATGTTCGACGACGCGCAGGTGACCGATCACCACGCGATCATTCCGACGGCGAAGAAGGTCGTGCTCGAAGGGCTCGCGCCCGATGAGCGAAAGATCTACGACCTCGTCGCGCGGCGGTTCATCGCAGGGTTCTTCGCGGACGCAGAGTTCGACGACACGACCTTGGTCGTGCGCGTCGGAGGAGCGAGCGCGGGCGGGGCGATCGTCGCCGAACGCGCGAAGAGCAACGACGGCGCGGCGCGCGCGAAGCAAGAAGAACCAGCGATTTTGCAGGCGCTTCCATCACCCCCCGATCGCTTCGTCACGCGCGGCCGGGTGCGGATCATCGCCGGATGGCAAGACGTCGCAGGGATCGACGACGAGCGCGCGACGCGAGCCTCCGCGCCGCGAGCGAGCAACGGCTCGGCCGAGAGCGACGCCAACGGAGAAGACGAAGAAGAGACGCAGCAGTCCCTGCCCAAGCTGACGCAGGGCGAGGCGCTCTCGGGGCGCTTCGAGCCGAAGAAGAAGCAGACCCGTCCGCCGCCTCGCTACTCGGAGGCCACGCTCTTGTCTGCGATGGAATCCGCAGGAAAATCCCTGGACGACGAGGCCCTCCGCGCCGCCATGCGCGAGCGGGGACTGGGCACGCCCGCGACGCGCGCGTCCATCATCGAGACGCTGATCGACCGCGGGTACGTGCGTCGCGATCGACGCAACGTGGTCTCGACGCCGCTCGGGGCCGCGCTCGTTCACGCGCTGCCCGTGACCGAGCTGGCCAGCGCTGAGCTCACGGGAAACTGGGAGGCGAGGCTCGCGCGCATCGAGCGCGGAGAAGAGACGCGAGAGGCGTTCATGAAGGACATCGGCGACTTCGTTCGCGGCTCGATCGAGTCCGTGAAGAAGGCGTCCTTCGTGATCCCGATGTCCGAGACGAGCGCGACGGCGAAGGTCATCGCGAAGTGCCCGCGCTGTGGAAATTCAGTGGTCGATCGGACCGGCGACTACGCGTGCGCCGTGGGGGCGAGCCCGTGCGGGCTGAGCGTTCCGAAGAAGATCGCGCAGAGAGACATTTCGCCAGAGCTCGCCGCGGTGCTGCTTCGCAACAAGAAGACCATCGTGCTCAAGGGCTTTCGCTCTCGCGCAGGAAAGCGCTTCAACGCCGCCCTCGAATTGCGCGACGACGGCACGGTGCATTTCGTCTTCGAGTCGGGCGCCAAGGGATCGTCGAGCGAGGCCGAGCCGCCGAGGCCCGCCCCGCTGCGCCGAGAGCGCTCGGAGATGAGCGCCGCCCGCGATCGATCGAGCGAGCCTGTCGCTCCGAAGCCCGCGCCCACGTACGCGACGCCCAAGCGACCCAAGAGCGATGAGGCGATCGAGCGCGAGAAGGTGAAATCCGACGCCGATCGCGCGGTGATCGACGCCCTCGTGTGCCCGCGCTGCAAGACCGGTCGCATGCTCACGGGCAAGCGCGGCTGGGGCTGCTCTCGCTGGAAAGAGGGCTGCACCTTCGTCCTGTGGTTCGAGACCGCGGGTCGAAAGCTCAGCGTGAGCCAGGTCGAGCAATTGGTGAACAAAGGCAAGACGCGCTCGGGCCTCTTTCGTCCCGGCAACGGTCCCCCCGTGAAGGGAAAGCTCGTGCTCGACCTCGACGCAACCGATGGCTTCGCGCGCTTCGAAGCGAGCGACAGCGAGTGAGCGATCGAGCGTCGGTTTCGCTCACCGCTCGTCCGCGAGCTCTTGCAGCGCGACGAGCAGCTCCCTCGCGTTGAGCACCCTCAGCGACTCGAGCTCGCGAGGAAAATCCCGACTGTTTCCCGTGACGAGGTAGCGCGCCCCCGCGCTCGACGCGCACGCGAGCACCATGTCGTCGTCCGGGTCCGAGCAGCGCGCTCGCACTTCAGTCACCGTGATCCGTCGCGCCCCGCGCACGAGCGTCTCGGTCAGCTGCACGAGCCTCTCTGCTTGCTTCGCAAACTTCTTTCGCGCCGACACCGCTCGGTACTCTGCTTCGAGCGCGTCGGAGACCGCCGTCTCGATTCGTCCCTCTGCGCACAGCGCGAGCACCCTGGCCTCCAGGCCGTCGCGCTTGATCGCCGCCGAGATGAGGACGTTGGTATCGACGACGATTAGAGGCATCGTACCCGTGAGATCCGCCCCATGAACGACGAGCTCGGAAACCGCATCAAGACCTACTACGAGGATCCTGCACGAGCCCTCTTGCCGCGCAAGACCTACGTGATCGTGCGCGTGGACGGCCGCGCGTTTCACAACTACACGGCGAAGCTCGAGCGACCGTACTGCGCTCCGCTCGCGAGGGGACTCGATCAAGCGGCGCTCGCGCTCGCGGCGGCGATGGACGGGTTCGCGTTCGGCTTCGGGCAGAGCGACGAGTACTCGTTTTTGCTCACGGACTTTCGTCGCGACGACTCGCGCATGTGGTTCGAAGGGTCGATTCAGAAGATCGCGTCTGTGTCGGCGAGCGTGTTCACCGCGGCGTTCGCGCGGGCGTACGACGGACCGATGGCGACGTTCGACGCGCGGGTGTTCGCGATTCCGCAGCGCGAAGAAGTGGAGAAGTACTTCATCTGGCGGCAGCTCGACGCCTCGCGCAACAGCTTGAACATGCTCGCCTCCACGCACTACTCGCACGACGAGCTCAACGGAAAGAGCGAGCGCGAGAAGCACGACCTGCTCTTCGCCAAGGGCCAAAACTGGGCGAAATATCCGACCGAGTTCAAGCGCGGACGCGCCGTGCTACCGGGCGCGAAGCTCGACATGGAGGTCCCGATCTTCAACAAAGACCGAGCGTACTTGGACGCGGTGATTCCGAAGCCGACGTGAGGAGCGGCCCTCACGACGAGCCGTGGAACGCGGGCAGCCCGTCGAATCACGAAGGAGCAATCGCGCCCCTCGCTCGCCTCCGTCAGTATCGCTGACAGAACGTCTTCGTGATTTCGCGATTCAGAATCACGACGAACGAAGCGGCCGCATCGATTACCTTTCAGGCGTGAAGCCATTTCGTTTCGCTTGCCGTTTGGCATTGGTCGCTCTCCCCGCGTCGTGCAGCCCGCCCGCCTCGCCGCCAGACGCAGCGCCCAACGATGCAGCGCCCAACGACGCTGCGCCGATGGACGCTGCGCCCAACGACGCAGCATCATCGAACGACGGCGGGATCGACGCCGCGATGGACGCGACGACCGACGCTGCTGCAGACGCGCGCGCCGATGGCGGAAGCGCCGTGGCCGAAGGACACCTGCGCGGGCGCGTCGTCGAGGCGCTCACCCTGGACAACGTCGCGATCGCAGGCGCCCGCGTCACCGCGGCGAACGGAGCGACGACCGTGACGGGGGCGGACGGCAGCTTCGCACTCGTTGGGATTCCCTCGGGGACGCGCACAGCCATCCGCATCACTCCCCCCTCGGGAGCGCTCTCGTACTCGAGCACGCAGCTGTTGATCGACATGCCTGCGCGCGGCGATGTGCGCGCGATCGCCAGGCTCCTGCGCGGGTGCAGCACGGTGGTCAACCTCGCCGGCGGCCAGCGATCGCGCGCGCTTTCTCCCTGCGGAACGCGCGGCGCGCTCGTGGGCGTCGAGCTGCCGATGGGCGGAGTCGTCAACGCCGCGGGCGTCGCCGTCGCGCGCGTTCGCATGGAGATCGCCGCGATTCCGTCGCTCGCTGGAGAGCTCGTGGGAGAGGCGTTCATGGCTTTTCCGGGGGACATGACCGCGCGCGATTCGGCAGGGATGGACGCGTGGATCGAGAGCCGCGGCGCCGCAGAAGTTCGGCTGTTCGATGACGCGACGGGCGAGCCTGCGCAGCTCGCGCCAGGACGCGAGGCGACCGTCACGCTTCCCGCATCACCGAAGAGCATCGAAGACCGCGCGCTGCGCGTGTGGTCGTACAGCGAGCGCGACCGGGCCTGGATCGAAGAAGGTCGAGGAGAGCTCGCCGTCGACGAGGCTTCGGGGATGCTCGTGACGCGGTTGACCGTTCCGCATTTCTCTTGGTGGAACTCCGACCAGGTCGCAACCCGCACCTGCCTCACCGGCCGCATCGAGATCACCGGCGGCGTCTCGCTCGGAACCACGACGATGATGGCGACTGGCGTCGACTACCTCGGCAGCACGATCGCAAGCATCGCCGCGGACGGCACATTTCGCATCTTCGCGCGCGCGAACTCGATCGTCGATCTCGCGTTTCAGAGCGACGTGGGACGCGGTGTCTTTCAGTCCGCGAGGCTCACCACGGGCGCGCGCGACGCGTGCGTCGACGTCGGCGTGATCACCATCGACTCGACTCGGGTCCAGGGCTGCGCGCGCGGCGTCGCGCGAGACGCGCTCGGAGCGCCGATCGCCAACGCGGACATCAGCGCGACGCAGCTCGGTCGCACCGTGCAAACGCGAAGCGCCGCGGACGGCACCTTCTGCCTGCCGCTGATCAGCGGCGCTCGCGCGGTCGTGCGCGCCGAGGCGACGGACGGCGCCAACGCGACCATCCGCGGATCGATCGACGAGGTCCTCGCAGCCCCCGGCGCGAGCTGCGGCGGCGCGTGCACAGACCTCGGCGCACTCACGCTCCGCGCCACGTCGTGCATCGCCGGAACGCTCTCGGACTTCGCCGGACCCGCCGCCCGCGCCTGGGTCTCGGTCAGCGGTCGCTCGTCGGGCAGCACCGTGCTCACCCGCGCGGACGGGAGCTTCTGCGCTCCCGTCGCCGCCGGCGACCGCTACAGCGTGCTCGGCGTCGTGAACAACGGCGCGCGCGTCTCGACCGCAGAGATCCCGACGATCGTCGTC
Source organism: Polyangiales bacterium (assembly GCA_046351515.1). Classification (GTDB taxonomy): domain Bacteria; phylum Myxococcota_A; class Polyangia; order Polyangiales. The sequence goes on along the minus strand of JAXLYJ010000004.1, from coordinate 25,033 downwards.
GGGCCGAGCGCGGGCTCCTGCGCGATGCCCTCGAGCTGCGCGAACGCTCCGCTGACCGCCAACGACATCGCCTGCGTCCGGGGCGTCGCGAGAGACAGCGGAGGAGCGCCCATCGCAGGCGCAACGGTCCGAGCGCGGCCCGCGCAAAGCACTCGATTCACCAGCGCGGTGACCGGCGCGGACGGGAGCTTCTGCGTCCCCGCGCGAAGCGGCGAACGCGCGACGATCGAGATCGTTCGCGAGACGCGCACGACCCGTGACTACGTCGCGTTCGCCGCAGACGTCAGCGCGGGCGCAGCGACGTGCGGAGGCGCAGGATGCACCGACGTCGGCGCGCGAGAGCTTCGCCGAGAGACGTTCGCGACGTGCATCCGCGGGCGCATTTTGGACGGCGCAGTCCCCGTGCGGACGCCGATCGAGGCGCACACCGTCGATCGCGTCGCGATCCTGCGTCCGCGCGAGGACGGCAGGTTCTGCCTCGAAGCCGACCCGGGCCTCCCTGGCACCATCACGTTGCGCGACCCCAACACCGTCGGCTGCGCGCGCGACCGCGAGACCTCGATCACCACGACCGCCATCGCATCGCCGTCCTGCCTCGACGAAGCTCGCTGCCTCGACGTCGGAACGCTCGATTTCGCTGACTTCTGCGCGGGCTCGTGAGCTCGTGCGCGTCGCGTACTTCACCGCAGGCTCCGCGGGCGCAGGGCACCTCGTGCGCGGCGTCGCCATCGCTCGCGCGCTCGATCGAGCGCGGCCCGACGCGTCGCGTGAGCTGCGGATCTTCTCGCCGCCCTCAGCGTTCGCCCACGTCGCCGAGCGCTGGCTCGAGCCTGTCGTGATCGAGCCAGCACTGCTTCGATCGAAGCGCACCGCCGATGAGAGCGCCGTCGCGCGAGCCCTGCGCGCATACGCGCCGGACGTCCTCGTGATCGACCTCTTTTGGGCGCCGCTCGTGTTCGTGACGCTCTCGTGCCCGACCGTGCTGTTGCTGCGATCGGTCCCCGCAGCATGGCTCGTCGGCCCCGCAGAGGCGCGCTTCGACCACCGCAGGTACGAGCGAGTGTTCGCGATCGAGCCTGCGCCGGGGCTCGATCGCTTCGAGCCGCTCTCGCCCATCGTCGTGAGCACAAGGGCCGAGGCGCGCGACCGATCCGCACTGCGAGCGCTGCTCGATCGCCGCGACGGTCCTCTGCGAATCATCGCGCGCGGAGGACTCGAGAGTGACCACGAGCAGCTCGCGCGCGTCGCCCACGAGCTCGACGCAGGCCCGTGGGACACGCTCGACTTGAGCTCGCCGAGCGCCCCTTTTCCTGCGGCCGAGTGGCTCGCGGCGATGGAGCAAGGAGACCGCCTCGTGGCCTGTCCCGGCTACAACCTGTACTGGGAGGCGCGCACGCTGGGCTTCGACGCGCACACCACGTGGGTCCCGATCGCGCGCAAGCTCGACGCCCCGGCGATGCGCGCGGCGCTCACAGGCCCCGCGCCGCGCTCGAACGGCGCCGACGAGCTAGCGCGCATCTTGCTCGCGCGAGGATGACGCGCCTCCGCGAGACGCCACCTCGCTTCCGCACCGCGCGCGTCACGGGAGCGGACCGCACGCCCTGCGCTCGATGCGCACGCCATTCACGGTGATTCTCGCGGCGCCGAGCGCGACAATCGCGCTATGGCATTCACCACGAAGCACCGTCGTTCGCTCGCTGTCACCCTCGCGCTCTCGCTCGTCTCGACGATCGCGGGCGTGAGCGTCGCGCAGCGAGGACGCGCTCCCGGCCCGCCCGATCCGCGGCCGCAACCGCAGCCGCCCCGTCAACCCGCGCACTTTTGCAGCGAACCCACCAACGCGCTTCGCGCGACGGCGTGGCCCGCGCACGCGAAGAACCGCATGGCGACCGTGGCGCTCGACGCTCGTTGCTCGCGACACTCGACGCTGCGCTGCACGGACTCGGGCCCTGTGCGACGGCGCTCCGAAGCGCCGAGCGAGTGCGTCGACATCGAGCTTCGACAAGGAGCGTCCAACGCCCCGTACACGGGCGCAGGCGCGTACCCGCTCATGTGCGCGAGCTGCGCCGAGGGGCTGCTTCCGACGGAGGGCGTCGCGCTGTGCGACGAAGGATCGCTCGCGCAAGCGCGGCGCGGTCGCGTCGTGATGAACCTCTCGGGCGCGACGATCGACGCCGTCGAGCAGCGCTATCAACGCGTGATCACCGCGCGACAAGCGGTGATCACGGGCGCGCCCGCGGCGGTGCAGCGCGATCCGGTCGCGCTCAAGCGTCTGCTCAACCAGCGCTCAGGGGATTGGGGATACGAGCTCGAGTGGATCCTGCAGCAAATCGCGCCGCAGATTGGGTATTGCGAAGACGCTCCGTTCGGAATGTTCGCGGAGGATCGAGGCTGGCGCTACGCGGACCCGTCGCATCGCGTGGACCTGCGCGGCAACCTCTCGTACGCGGGCGAAGGAGACTTCAACGACACGACGATGGGTACGTTCACCGCGGCGATGGGCGCGCCCGGAAGCGCGAATCCCGTGGGCCTTCGCTTCGCGTTGACGGCGTTTTATTCACCGCCTCGCGGAGGACGCCCTGCGAACCCCGCGCGGCTCGACCTCGACGGGCTCGTCATCGCCCTCGTCCACGAGATGCGCCACATGGGAACGCAGAACCTCGGCATGGGCAACGGACGCTCCATCGAAGTGCAGAACGCCGAGCGATTTCTCAACGAGCTCAAGGACTACACGAAGATGTTCGAGCACCCGTACATGATCGGGCTCGACCCCGCGAGCGCGCAGGCGCTGCGACAAGAGTTCAACGCGGGCCGCAACGTGATGTACGGGTGCTTCGCGCATCTGTGGGGGAGCGAGGGGCCCAATGGATTTCCTGGGTATCCCGAGGATTCGGAGCAGCAGGCCGGGCGCGCGCTCGGCATGGGGATGCCCGGCTTCGGCGGGTTGATGTTGCCCATCATGGGCGGCGCGACGGGACGGCCAGGCGGCGCGGTGCGCGTCGTGTGGCCGCATCTGCTCCACAGCTCGAACTGGAGCTCCGCGGGGTTTTCCGCCCAGCAGTGCACGAGCTCGGGGCTCACTGTGCGCAACAACGCGATCACGCCGCTCGCCTCCCCCGGCCAGCGCTGCGAAGTCGCTCGCTGGGCGTTCGAAGACCTCTGGATGCGCTCGAAAATGGTCCGCTCGATCGCGCCCTCCGAAGAGCACCAACCGTGGAACACCCTCGCCCATTGGTCGCTCGCGATGCCCTTTCGCATGCACCGCTACAATGCGTGTTGGACGCAGTAGAGCGTCAACGCAGCAGCGCGCTACGATCCACGCAGCCGTCCAGTGATTCGAGCGGCTGCACGAATGGGGGTACGAATGAATCTCACGCAGCCGATGTTCATCGCGTTGATTGTCACAGCGATCGGCTGCCGGCCGACGCCGGACAACGGTGATGTTGGTGCCGACTCCTTCGACGCGAGAGCAGAGCGGGACGCCTCGAACATCGACTCGGGTGTCCTCGACGCTGCGACGATTCGAGACGTCTCGAACACAGACATACCAAACCCCGACGCGATAGAAGCGGGAGCCTCGGGTCCCGACTGCGGTTTCTGCGGCGCTCACATCCCCTGTCCCGGCGGCGCCCACGTCGACTGCATGGGAGGACTCGCCTGTACTCCGAGCGGCATTCCCTACGCAGCGGTGTTCGCGCCGTACTACACGTGCACGCGCGAAGAGGCATCGCAGCGGTTGCGAGAAGGGATCTGCGCGGGGCCCAATCCCGAATGGTTGCGTTCACCGTGCGCTGGTGGGTGTGCGGGGATCGTCGAGCCGCGCTATGTCGGCTGCGGCGCTCCGATCAATCGAACGCCCGGCATCGAGTGGCTCGTCCGCACGCTGTGTGCCACGCGGCCGCACGTCGGGATCGCGTGCAGGCAAGAAGAGGACTGCCATCCCGCTCCCGACGAGCCCGACGTCAACCTCCGTTGCACCGCCGGGAGCTGCGCGCGAGTCCCACGCCCGGATCCACCTGCGCAGTTCGGCGAGACCTGCGGAATCGATGAAGCCATGCTTCGGCCAGGAATCATGGCCGGCGCCACGCCGTGCATCGTGTACGGCGCGCCCGGCTGCTTCGTGCAACGTCGAACGATGACGTGCGTCGTCGACGAGCATTGCCCGGCTGGATGGGACTGCGCTCTCGCGTATCCGTGCGAGGGCTATTGCCTGCCGAGAGGCCTCGGCCGCGACTACCACCGACTGCCCACGAGCTGCTCTGCGAGCGACGCGGGACCGGACGCGAACGACGCGAGCGACGGAGGCTGACGTCGACCACGACACCCCCGCCCCATTGCCATCGCGCTCGATCACGGTATGCTCCGCACACTTCCCCCTCCCCGATGCGCTTTCTCTTCGCCGTCGCTGTCGCACTGATCGTCGCTTTCGCAGCGACGCCGTCGGCGCACGCCGGGAGCCTGCCGCGCTCGATGCCCCGCACTCCGCGCGGCCCCGAGGGGATGGCCCGATGCTCAGAAGAGCCGATGTCGCTCGCGTTCGACGTGGTCGAGCGCGAAGCCGCGCGCTTCCTCGCGCCCGACTCGCTCACCTCGCGCAACGACGGAGTCGACCCCGCGCTGCGCACGCCCGCGCGTGCTGAAGAGCGCCCCGCGCAGCAAGCGGTGAACGTTCGCTTGGGCGCAGCGCCCGCCGCTCCGTCGGGAGCGCGCAAGGCGCTGAGCGCTCCGTGCGGAAGATCCTCGACGCACATGATTTCGTGTGCGGCGCTCGGAGAGACCGAAGGCAGAGCTCCGGCGAGCGCTCCGTCCACGGACGAGCTGCTCATCGCCGCGCTGACGGTCGCGCTCCCCTCGATCGACGAGCAGTCGCAGACCACGCTGAGCCCAGAGCCGCCCGTCGCCAACGTGCACGGGTTTGCTCGCGACGCTCACAACCGTGGTCCCTGGCGCCCGCCCCGCGCCTGACCGCTGCCGCGCGCTGCGCGAGCGTCTCTCGCTGGTTTTGCTCTCGATCCCCCTGAGTTGTCCGTGCTCGCTGCGCGCGAGCGAAGGGCGAACTTCGGAGGGTCTAGCGCGGACCAGCGAAGAGAGCGCGCAGCGGTAGCGAGACGCGCGGGCGCTGGAGTTGTGCCCGGCGCGCGCCTCGCGAGGCAGCGACGGTGACTCGTCAGCACCCACGGATTCGCTCACGCGGAACCCACGGGCGCGCCCTCTCACTTCACCGCAGCAACACTGCGCTGAAACGAGGGTGAGCCCGCCGCGAGAGGCCCACGACTACTCACGTTTTCTTTCATCCATAGTTCGTATCGAAACCATCAACGGAGAACCAATGAGCAAGGGATCAGCATCGATTTCGATCATCCTTGCCGCGGTGTTCGGCTTCTTCATCGGCGTCGTCGCCGGTGGCAAGTGGACCGGCACCGAGGGCACCCCGGCGACGCAAGAGGCGTCGTCGGGCGAAGCACAGCAGGATTCAACGCGCATTCCGGTCGGCAACTCGCCGGTGCAGGGACCGAACTCGGCCCTCGTCACCATCGTCGAGTTCAGCGACTTCGAGTGCCCGTTCTGCTCGCGCGTCGAGGACACCATCCGCCAGGTGCGCGAGCGCTACGGCAACAAGGTCCGCGTCGTTTGGAAGAACGCCCCGCTGCCCTTCCACCAGAACGCCGAGCCCGCGGCGCGCGCCGCGGCGGCCGCGAATCGCCAGGGAAAGTTCTGGCAGATGCACCGTTTGATGTTCCAGAACCAGCGCGAGCTGAACCAGGCGAACTTCGAGCGCTGGGCGCAGGAGATCGGCTGCAACATGGAGCAGTTCCGTCGTGACATGAACTCGCCCGAGATCGCGGCGCAGGTCACGGCCGACAAGGAGCTCGCGCAGCGCCTCAACGCGCAGGGCACGCCCAACTTCTTCATCAACGGAACGAACCTCGTCGGCGCGCAGCCGCTCGAGCGCTTCACCGCCCTCATCGATCAGGTGCTCGCCCGCGCCGAGACCATCACGCCGCGCAACCGCGTGTACGCGCAGATGGTCGACAGCCCCGTCGCCGCTCCCGAGGAGCCCCAGCGTCCGCGCCAGCCCGAGCAGCCCCGCCAGGAGCTCGACCCGAACACGGTCTACAAGGTTCCCGTCGGCAACTCGCCGGTGCTCGGAGCGAACGACGCCCTCGTGACCGTCGTTGTCTTCTCGGACTTCGAGTGCCCCTTCTGCGCCCGCGTCGAGCCGACGCTCGCGCAGCTTCGTGAGCGCTACGGCCGCGACATCCGCTTCGTTTGGAAGCACATGCCGCTGCCCTTCCACCAGAAGGCCGTCCCGGCGTCGGAAGCGGCGCAAGAAGCCTTCGCGCAGCAGGGAGCCGCTGGATTCTGGCGCTTCCACGACGCGCTCTTCGTCGAGAACCGCCCGCAGGACATCCTCGATCGCCCGAGCCTCGAGCGCATCGCGCAGGCCCAGGGCCTGAACATGGCCCGCTTCCGCGCGGCCCTCGACAACCACACGCACCAGGCGGCGATCGAAGCGGACAAGCAGCTCGCGCAGCAGATCGCGGCCAACGGAACGCCGCACTTCTTCATCAACGGCAAGCGCCTCGTCGGCGCGCAGCCGCTCGACCGCTTCACGGCCGCTGTCGACGCAGCGCTCGCCGATGCGCGTCAGCGCGTCGCTTCGGGAACGCCCCGCGCGGGCGTCTACGAGGCGATCACGGGCAACGGCGCCACCTCGCCGGTGTACCAGCAGGGCGGCGCGCAGCCGCAGGCTCAGCAGCAGCAGGGTCCCGATCCGAACCGTCGCTACACGATCGCGCCGAACCCGCGCGCTCCGTTCCGCGGCGGCGCCAACGCGCGCGTCGTGATCGAGCACTTCAGCGACTACCAGTGCCCCTTCTGCTCGCGCGTGAACCCCTCGCTCGACGAAGTGGCCCGCACCTACGGCGACCGCGTCAAGATCGTTTGGCGCGACTACCCGCTGCCCTTCCACAACAACGCGATGCCGGCCGCTGCGGCCGCGCGCGAAGCGATGGCGCAGCAGGGCAACGCCGGTTACTGGCGTTTCCACGACGCGATCTTCGGCGAGCAGGCGCAGCTCTCGGGTGAAGGCGGTCGCGCCTTCCTCGAGCGCATCGCGCAGGCGCAGGGCCTCAACATGGAGCGCTTCCGCGCGGCCCTCGACAACCACACGCACGAAGACGCCGTCCGCGCCGACATGCGCGCGCTCGACGCCTCGGGCGCCGAAGCGGGAACCCCCGCCAGCTTCATCAACGGACGCTTCGTCTCGGGCGCGCAGCCCTTCGCGGAGTTCCAGCGCGTGATCGACGCGGTGCTCAACGAGCGCCCCGGCGCCGCTGGCGCTGCTGCCCCCGCGGCCGCGCACTGAGCACGAACAACGCCGCTCGCGCGATTCTCTGAATCCGCGACGACGACAACGAGCCCTCGCTCTCACAGAGAGCGGGGGCTTTTTGATTTGTGGGGGATGGGGTTCGAGGCGCGCGTCCGCGTGAAGGAGTTGGCCTCGTCGCTGAAGATCGGCCTCTTCGCCGTCGCTTCTGCGCGCGACGAACGTGTGAGCGGGTCCGCCTCATCCCCGTCCCTTCTCCGCGCGACGAACGCGCGGAGAAGGGTGCCTTTGCTGCGATGGCGGCGCCGATGCAGACGCTCTGCACTCGGCGATCAGCGAGGAGAACGGCGCTCTCCTGAACAGGCTCCCTTGGCTATCAATCGCCGTCTATGCGCAGCAAAGGCACCCTTCTCCGCGCGTTCGTCGCGCGGAGAAGGGACGGGGATGAGGCGGACCCGCTCACACGTTCGTCGCGCGCAGAAGGGACGGGGATGAGGCGGACCCGCTCACACGTTCGTCGCGCGCAGAAGGGACGGGGATGAGGCCGATCTTCAGCGATGCCGCGACACGCTTGTCACGTTGCCGCTGCGCGAAGGGCGCTGCTAGCGTTGATTCATGGTGGGAATGCTTACGTCACGCACGAGCCGCGCGTATTCGAAGCGTGCTCGCGAGCGCAGCCGCGTCGCTGCGCACATCGCTCGCGCTGAGAAGTTCGCGCGCGAAAACGCTCCGTCTCTCGATCCATTGCGTGCGCTCGTCCGCGAGCTCTTGCTCCAGGCGCTGCGCGAGTATCGCGAAGACGGACTCTTTCCTGAGAATCACCGCACCGATTGCTACACGCCCGTCTTCGTCGACGAGAAGGGCACGCACTGCGCGGTCGGACATCTCCTCGCGCTCTCGGGACAATCGCAGCTCGTTCGCAAGATCTCTTTCGAGCGCAACCTCGCGACGGTGCACCAGCTCTCCGACGAGCCGGCGCTCGCTCAATGGCTCGACGCAGCGGGGCTCTCTCTCGCTGAAGCCGAGCTCATTCAGCCCGGCTACCCGCCGTTGTGCTCGACCCCCGCGCAGTGCTTCTGCGCGCCGTACCACAGCGACTACACGCGGCAGACGCGCTACGAAGGGACGGACGGCGGCGTCGTCACGACAGCGGTGCTCGATTGCACGATCATCCAGGGAAACACCGCACGAATCGACCGGATCTACGGCACCACCGAAGGCCACTCCGTCGGCGACTCGATTACCGTCTACGTCGCGAGCGGAACCGAGCAATCGCGAGTCCTCGTTCCCGTCGAAGCCAACGGCACTCAGCCCGTCGAGTGGGACCGCCCCACCGACGCGGGCGCCCACTTCTTCGTCGCGATGGCTGTCAGCCCCGACGGAACAGCCTCGTGCGTGAGATCCGGCTGGGGTCGCGTCGACTCGCACACGCAGGCCACGACAGCGATTTCGGCGCTCATCAGCGAGGACTGCCACAGCACGTTTGCCTCGCTCGATCGCCGCGCCGATGACCGGCGCTGCAGCCGAGCGTGCTCCGTCGCGAGCCCTGGCGCGCCGAGCCCCATCTCGAGCCCCTCGCTCTCGATCTTGCTCTCGCTCGTGAGCGCGCTGGTCGTTCGCCGCGCGCGGCGCCCACGAAGGGCTCAACCCGCAGCGCCGTCGACCTCGATCGAGTAGAGCTCTTCGCGCGTGGCCATCCGACGCCCCGTGCGATCGATCACGGGCCGAGTCGCGCTCGCGATGAACGTGCGCTCCCGCGTTTGCTCGTGGCAGATCGCCCATCCCCCTGGCTCGCGCTCGATCACCCAAGGGTGCTCTCGCGCGCGAAATCCCTGCCATCCGTGGAGCGCCGCGATCGCTGCGTCCGTCGCGCTCCAACGCCACGCTCCGTCAACGATGCTCGGCGGCTCGCGCTCGTCGAACGGCCCCGGAACCGCGAACGCGCACCGCGCGACGACCTCGCCGCTCGACGCGTCAATCTGAACGAGGCCCTCGCCGTGCACCGCGACCACGAGGCGCGCGCTGTCCACGGACCACGCGATGTCCTGAACCCTACCCAACGCCACCACCCGAGGAGCGATTTCGTCGCGCAAATCCCAGAGCCGAATCGATCCATCCTCGTGCGCGCTCACGAGCGTCCGCCCGTTCGGCGCGAACTCGAAGCAGCACGCAGCGCTCTCGGGGCTCGCAAACTCGCGCAACACCTCTCCGCTCTCGATCGAACACCAACGCCACTGCTTGGAGGGATTGCGCATCCACACAAGCGACCGCCCATCGGGAGCCACTCGCACGAAGTGCCAATGCGCGAACGGCCCGAGCTTCGCCATCGGCAGCGGCGCGCCGTCAGCCAACGAAAACGCCCGCGTTTGAAAGCCCACTTCGACGATTCGGTCTGCGAAAATACCCGAGGCGCGCTCGGGCGGTCCCCCTTCGAGATAGCCCCCTGGGTCCAACGCGAGCTCGGCGATCGTCGCGCCCGTTCGCGCATCGCAGAGCAAGCCGCCCATCAACGCTCGCTCCGAGCGCGCGTCGAACTGCGCGTGCACACGCCCCACGCGATCGGGTCGCGTCCGCGGAGGCTCGGCTCGACCCCGTCGAATCGCGCGCACATCCCACAATCGAATCGCGTTCTCGGTCACCGTCGCGAGCAGCTCGTTGTCGAAGCTCAACGCGAGCGCGTTGGCGCTCTGCTCGATGGCTCCGAGCTCGGCTCCGTCCGTTGGGTCCAAGAGCAGCACGCGAGCGCGCGTGCGCATGGCGAGCAGCGTTCCGTCGGCGCTCAGCGCGATCGCGTCGATGGGGCCTTCGTACTGGCGTCGCCACCGTTCGACCGAGCGAGCGCCGCGGCGATCGAAGCGCGCGATCACGCCGAGGTAGTCCTCTTCCCATCCTGCGACGATCGCCGCGTCGAGCGACGGCAACGCGCGCACAGAGGTCCAAGAGCCCATCTCGAGCGTCGCGATCACCAGGCGCTCTTCATCGCTCGCGCGATCCACGATGAACGTCTCGGGGTTCTCTGGCATGAACTGCGGCCGCTCGATGTCCACCCGCCACTTGTGAGGCTCGGGCATGGTGACAGCATCGAGCTTCGCGCCCGTCGCGCAGGACCACGCACCAACCGCGCCTTCGCTCGAAGCAGCGATCACCGAGCCGTCGCCGACGAACGCGAGCTCGACGCCGTAACGCGCAAAATCACCGACGAACTCCTGCACAAACGGGCCGTTCGACGCAGGCGAGCAGGGACGCATCGACCGCAGCCACACGCGCGGCCTCGCTTCTCGCGCGAGCTCGTCGAGCCACGTTCGCACCGCGCGCTCCGTCGCAGGATCGACGCCGTCGAGCCACGCGAGTCGGCGATACAGAAGCTGCACGAGCAGCGCTGGCCGCGCGGTGATTTGCGCGAGGTCCGCTCGCAGGGCGCGCGCCAACAACACCCGCGCGCTGCCCGCGGCGTGCGTTCGCGTGCGCTCGTCGATCAGCACAGCGATGCTCTTGGCGCGCGCGTGCGCGAGCACCGTGGCCGCGGTCGGAAGCGTGTCCATCGTCATGATCGGTCCCTCGTCGCCCCTCTGCGAGCCCTCAGCCGCTCGATCGCCGAGCGTCTACACCGCATCCCTGATCCTCTGGCGCGGCACTGCACCCACAAATCGATGCATCATGCATCGAGCGTGACGTCGCGGGAGTCAGAGGAGAAGGGATGCGCTCTAGCGCGCAGCGAACGAGATCGTGAACGACCGCGCGCGCGTGCGCAAACTCTTGCTTGCTCGCCTCGCGTTCGATCAGGTCGATCGTGAGTCCTTCGATCCCCGCGAGGATCGCCAGCGCCATCGTCGGGTCGATCGGCGCGTGCTTGGCTTCGATCAGCGCCGCGTTGGCCATCGCGATCAAGGTCTCGCGCGAGCGCCGGCGCACAGCAGCGAGCGGCGATCCCGGACGTAGCGACTCCGAGAGAAGGACGCCTGCGAGCGTTCCGTTGCGGCTCACGACTTCGAGGTAAACGTCGATGGCGCGCGAAAACACCTCGAGCGGCGTCGCGCTGCGGTCGATGCCGCCCTCGCTCTGCACCGCGGCGAAGATCTGCGTCGTCGCCGTCTCGTAGAGCGCCAACAGGAGGTCTTCTTTGCTGCGAAACCGCTTGTAGAACGTCCTTCGCGACACGCCCGCCGCCAGCAGCACGTCCTCGATCCGCGCTTTGCTCACGCCCAAGCGAGTGAACACGTCGATCGCCGCGGCGAGGATCGCTCCTTGCGCGAGCTGCTCTCTCAAGTCGAACGAGCGCTCGCGCGCTCCAGCCTTGGTCATCGCAGCCGACGCTACCGCACAACGCCACGGGGCCGCTCGCGAGGCGCTGACCGACCGAGCGTATACAGCACGTTTCTTCACAGTCGCTTCACAGTGCGTCGAACCGAGAGCAACGACTGCGCATTTCGAGAACTCATGCAGAAATACAAGGCTGATCTCACCTCGCGCCCGCGGTCTGCGCTGCTTGCCGACGGGTAAACACGGCGTATACACCGCTACCTCGCCGCTCGCTCTGCGGCGTCGCAATCGAGGGAGCACTCCATGTCCAACGCACTCACCATCTTGATCACCGGCGCGACCGCCGGAATCGGCAAGCACACCGCGCTCTACCTCCACAAGAAGGGCCACCGCGTGATCGCCACGGGACGCAACGAGAGCGCGCTGGCAGCGCTGCGCGAGCAGGGGCTCACGGCGATCTCGATGGACGTCACCTCCGCCGAGTCCATCGCGCGCGCGGTCGAATCGGTGCGCGAGATCACCGCGGGCGCAGGCGTCGACGTGCTCGTGAACAACGCGGGCTACGGGCTCGTCGGGCCGCTCGAAGAGCTCACCGACGAGGATGTTCGCGCGCAGTTCGAGACCAACGTGTTCGGGCTGCTCGCGGTCACCCGCGCGTTTCTCCCCGCGATGCGCGCGCGAGGACGCGGCAGGATCATCAACCTCTCGAGCGTGGGCGGACGCATGGTGTTTCCCCTCGGCGGCGCGTACCACGCGACGAAGTTCGCCGTCGAAGCGATGAGCGACGCCCTTCGCATGGAGCTCAAGCAGTTCGGCATCGCCGTGTCCGTGATCGAGCCGGGGTACATCGCGACGGAGTTCACCGCGACGACCGTCGCGCACGTGCGCAAGTATCAGCGCCCCGAGTCGGACTACGCCAACGCGATCGATTTCGTCGCCAACGCCGAGCAGACCATTGCGAAGCTCGCGGTCGGACCGCAGAGCGTCGCCAACGCCATCGAGCACGCGGCGACCGCGCGATGGCCGAGGGCGCGCTACGTGGCTCCGTTTTACAACGCGCTCGGACCGTGGATCGTTCGGCTGCTTCCGACGGCGCTCACGGATTGGTTCATGCGTCGCGCGGCGGGGCTGTATCCGCACAAGAGGCTCTCGGCGGCGACGAGCGCAGCGTCGTAGGGCGCCAGGCTCACCGCTCGCTGCGCGCGAGCTCGGTGAACTCGATCCATCGCGTCGCGCTCCACCCTGGCAGCGATCGCGCCGAGCTCATCGCGTGCGTCGGAGGGAGCACCGTCGAGACTCCGCTCCATTCGCGCCAGCCCTGCGCGCGAAACGCCGCGCCTCGTCGGCGCTGCGCGAGCACGAGCGACTCGCTCACCCAGCGGTTGAAGCTCGTCGCGGCGGACTGCGCCGAAGGGCCTCGCGTCGCAGCGAGCCGCTGCACGGCGTCGACCAGGTCGATCGACTCTTCGCCGTCCGCGACGAAGGTCGTATTCATGGTGTGTAGCGCGCCGCTCGGCGGGCGGTTCGCTGTTCGCAGCGCCGAGACCAGGGCGTTGGCGCGCGCGGGCCACTCGTCGAGCGCCCGCGACGAGAGCAGCGAATACACCGTGTAGTCTCGGTCCTCGCGCATGATCGTCTCGCCGATCTCTCGGGTCGTGAGCGAGGGGCGCGCGCGCAGGGCGGCGATCAACGGCTCGTAGTACGTGTTGCACGAGCCCACATAGGTTTGGCTCGCGAGGATCCCGTCCGCAACCTGTCGAAACGCGAGGGCCACTTCGATCGACCCTCGCCCGCACTGCTGCAAAAACAGCAGCGGAACGTCCGCTCGACTCGCGCTCTTCCACCGGCGAAGCGCCTCTGCCGTCGCGCTCGCCGAGAGCCATCGCTCGCCCTCGCGCGAGCTCGGGTGGTGGTCGACGCCGAGTTGATCGACGGTCCCTCCGTGGTCGAGAAACACGATGATGTGCCGACGCGCGGGCGCGCGTCCCGTCATCCGCCGCACGAACTGCTCGACGTTGCGCGCGCTGGCGCTGTCGTCGTCCTCGAGCGTCCAGCGCTCGGTCCTGTGCCGAGTGATCAGCGACTCGGTCAAGCGATGCGTCGCGGCCCGATCGGTGAGCACCGCAACGGCGACGCGCTCGCGACCATCGCCGCGCTGAACGCCGCGCGTCAGGGCATCCATGATGGGATCGGCGCAGCGATCCAGGTCGTTGTCGTAGGGCATCACGACGAGGACGAGCCAGTCGAGGCGCCGGTCTTCTGCGGTGTTTCTGCGATGAATCCTCACGACCACGCCGAGCGCCAAGAGCGCGAGCGCCAGCGCGTAGAGCGAGAGGGTCGTGCGGCGCGCGGGCGGCGCCCTCCATGTCCGGCTCGTCCATCGCGTGCGGGGCATTGTCGCTCATGGCCGAAGGGCTGTGACGGTCGAGCGACGCAGAAGGTTCTCGCGAACCTCGCGCGATTCGGCTCGATCCGCGGTATCCAACGGTCGATGACCGACAACAAGGCACGCAACGTCCTCGGCGGACCGCTCGAAACCTGCTCGATGGCGCCCAAGACGGGCTGGTTTCGCGACGGCTGCTGCAACACCGACGATCGAGACACGGGCGCGCACGTGGTGTGCGTCCGCGTGACGGCAGAGTTTCTCGCGTTCAGCAAGCGCGTGGGCAACGACCTGAGCACGCCCGCGCCGCAGTACGGATTCGCGGGGTTGAAGCCCGGCGATCGCTGGTGCTTGTGCGCGGCGCGCTGGGTCGAGGCGCTCGACGCGGGCTGCGCTCCGCTCGTGTATTTGAGCGCAACCCACGAGGCGATGCTCGAGTACGCCCCGCTCGAAACGCTGCAGAAGCACGCGATCTCGATGAACTGAGCGATGGTCCAACGTCGGGGGAAGAGGTCGCGAGCGAACGCGAATGCGTGATGGCTCGCACTCGCGTAGCGAGCAAACGGAGCGCCCACCCGCGCTTCGGCGCAGCGAGTTCTCAGGCCCCCACCCGCGCTGCCGCGCGCCCGGTTCGCAGCCCCCACCCGCGCTGCCGCGCGCCCCGCCCCCGCAGAGCGAGGGCGGCGGCTCTGCATTGGGAAAACAGCGACGAAATCGAGTTCGTTGATCGCATGGAGACCTTGCTCTGCAAGGTCTCTTCGGTGTGCGAGGTTGCTCGCAACACAACACCGCGCACCACGACGCAACACCACGCAACGCAATGCGAACGCTCGGGGCAAACAGTGGCCGGCAGAGCCGCTTCGCTCCGTGAGTGGTCGCGATCGAGTTCATTGAAGCCCTTGCAGAGCAAGGGTACCCCGCGATCAACGAACTCGATTTCGTCGCTGTTTTCCCAATGCAGAGCCGCCGCCCTCGCTCTGCGGGGGCGGGGCGCGCGGCAGCGCGGGTGGGGGCCTGCCAACCGGAAGCGCGGCAGCGCGGGTGGGGGCCTGCGAACCGGGCGCGCGGCAGCGCGGGTGGGAGCCTGCCAACCGGCAGCGCGGGTGGGGGCCTGCGAGCTCGCTGCGCGGGTGGGTGTTGCCCGCGAGCGAGTTCGCGCCAAGAATCGCACCTCGTGCTGTTCACCAACGCCTTCTTGAAATCGTGTGCGCTCGCCGCGCTGCTCGCAGGATCGCTGCTCGCCCATCACGGCGAGGCGCATGCTCAATCGTGCGCGTCGAGCTCGCTGCGCACCGTCGACGCGCGCGGCCCCGTCACGCTCACCGGGACGCTGCGCCGCGGGCGCGGGACGCACCCAGCGCGCGGGAGATTCACGTACTATTTCATCGAGCTGTCCGCGCCGGTGTGCGTGGCCAACGTCGAGAGCATGTCCGACCCATCGCTGAGCGATCACGACAACGTCGCGCGCTTTCAGATCATGAACCCAGCACGACCCAGGCTCGGCCGTCCCTTCACCGTGACAGGGACGATCAGCGAGGGCCACACCGCCTGGCACGTCGAAGAGCTGCTCTTGATCCCGTAAGCGCCTCCGCTTCAGTCCGCGACGACGCGGTTGCGGCCGAGCTCTTTCGCTCGGTACAGCGCGTCGTCCGCGGCGGTGAGCAGCGCTTCGACCGAGGCGTAGTCTCGCGTCGCAGAGAGCGTGGCCACCCCGATGCTGGCGGTCACCGCGAGGTCGCGGCCGTCGTGCTCGATCCAGAGCGCCTCGATCCCTGCGCGAACGCGCTCGGCGGCGATCAAGACCCCTTCGCGCTCGACGCCGCGCAACACGATGACGAACTCCTCGCCGCCGAAGCGCGCCACGAGGTCTTCGACGCGCATCGCCCGCTTCAAATAACCGCCGATCGCGCGAAGCACGGCGTCTCCTGCGGGGTGACCGAAGCTGTCGTTGACGCGCTTGAAGTGATCGGCGTCGATGAAGATCACCGAGAGCGCGGTCTTGTGTCGCCGCGCGAAGCTAAACTCCGAGGCGAGCCGCTCGTCGAGATAGAGCCTGTTGTAGAGGCCCGTGAGCGCGTCGCGCACCGTCGCTTCGTACACGCGTTGAACGGCGGCCACCTCGGCGGTGTCGCGCAGCGAGAAGCGCACGATCGTCTTGGGACCCAAATGGATCATCGCGCCGTCCGCCAACGGAACGAGCGAGGTGACCTTGTCTCCGTTGACGAACGTCCCGTTGGTGCTGCCAAGGTCTTCGATGAAGTGACGGTCGAGCACGGTGACGAGCCGCGCGTGCTGCCGCGAGAGCAGCTCGTCGTCGATGACGAACTGCGAGCCGTCGCCGCGGCCCACGGTGAATTCGCCGGGCGGAATCGGGACCGTCGCGCCCGTTCGCGGGCCGGTCAACAGCGTGAGCACCGCGCGCCGCTCGGCCTGTGCGTGCGATGGCGTCGCCTCACTGCGCAGCGTCGATTCGAGGGCGTCGTCCGTCATGGCTCTCTCGGCAAGTCGTTCTCCAACGAGCGACCTGAAGATGAAATCGTTGTTGGTTGCGCGGCCAAACTTTGCAAGATCACCGGCAATGAACAACGGCGACCGATCGTTGTCCACGGCCTCCGCGATGCACCAACACCTGTTTGCTCCTTGCCCGCGCTGCGACCGGCACGTTCGACTGAGCGAGGCGCGCTGCCCGTTTTGTGACGGCGCGCTTCCGTCGAGGACCGTGCGCTTTGTGCGCGGAGAGTCCGTCAGCCGCGCGGCGCTGGTCGCGCTCTCATCGGCGCTCGCCGCCGCGTGCGACGAGCGGTCATCGAGCCCCGAGCCAGCGCACACGATTTCAACTTCGGCGCCCCTGCTCGACGCGCACGAAGCCGCGACGCCCTCGGTCACGGTGACCGCCGAAGGATCCACCGAGGCAGGGCCCCAGCAGACGATCACGGTGGTCGTGGATGCTGCGGCATACGACGCGGCGGCGCAGGTCGTGTCCGAGCAGAGCGCGGCGCGCCCGAGCGCGAGCGATGTCCCCACGGGCGCAGCCAACTCGCTCAGCGGACTCGGCCTCACCGGCTACGGGGCGGCGTACGGATCACCCCCGTTCGGCCCGGACACGCGCAACATCGGCCGCGGCCCGAGCGGAGAGGCGACGCTCACCGGCCTGCAGCCCAACGAGCCGCGGCTGCGCGCGTTTTTGCGAGCGCGGCACTCGCAGATCGTGGCGTGCTACCAGCGCGAGCTCACGAACAACCCGACGGCGTTCGGCGCGATCGAAGTGCAGTTCGGCGTTCGCTCGAACGCGACGCTCAGCGATGTCACCGTCCGCGCACCCTCGCTCGCACCCTCGCTCGCGGCGTGCGTACGAACGCGGTTCGCGGTGATGCGCGCGCCTCCGGCGTTCGAAGAGCTCGGGCGGATCACCGCGCGCTACACGTTCAGCGTCCGTCGTTGACGCGCGCGGGACTCTGGGTCGCTCGGCTCGGAGCCATCGATCACGCGATCGAGCAGCGCCCGCGCCACTCCGTCGTGCTCGGGGTACTCAGCGACGAAGTTGTTCCAATCGACGTAGTCGTTGGCCCGCAGCCACTGCTGCCAACCCGCGCCCGTGGCGGTGGGCTCGACGGGGACCGCTCCGGGTAGACCGGGGCCGTACGCTTCGCGAAAGACCTGTTGGATCAGCGAGTCTGGGGCGCGCGCAGAGCTCGACAACAGCGCGGCGTCGAACAGGTCTTTTCCCTGCGGATAGCAGTCGCTCGTCAGCCAGAGGATCTTCCACGCGAGCGACTCTTCGGGAGACGCGACGTACAAGCGCGCGTTCGGACCGCCCGAGCTCACGCACACGTTTTCAAGTCGCGGCTCGACGAACATCCGCTCGTTGAACACGAGGTCCACTTGAACGACGCCCGCCGCGACGCCCTCGCGCTTCCACGGGATCGACAGCCGCCGACCCGGGACGCGCTCGTACGTCCAAATCAAATCCGTCTCGATGCGATCGGCCCAGAACACGACCTCGCCGGCGATCGCGCGCTCGTTGACCAGCCCTCGGATGCGCTCGCCGATCGCGAGGCCCTCCTCGCTGTCGATCGCCATGTCCGTGGGGCGCACCACCCAATCGAGGTCGCGGGGCTCGCGCGCGGCATCGCCGAACCAGCTCGCGAGCGTCGCGCTGCCGCGGAGCACGAGCGAGTCGCGCACGGGAGAAGCAGCGATCAACGCGAGGATGTGCTGGAGCGCTGTGCGGTTGGCGCCGCGCCAGATCGCGCGGTCTTCGTCGCGCTCGAACGCGGGCTCTCCTTTGCGAAACGCGCGGGCGTACTGCTTCAACGCGGGATCGAAGATCCGCTCTTCGTGCGCCGACGGCCCCCACGTCTCGGGAAACGCGCTCACCGACGGCCCCGAGACGCCCTGCTGCTCTCGCAAGAGCTTGAACGCGCGATCCGTGGCTTCTCTCAGGCTCATCGTCGCTCCTCTGCCCGTGACACACTGCCACAGTGATCGACGCACGGACACCGGCGCGCGCGTGGCTCCTTCCCTTCGAAGACGCATCGGCGCTCTACCGCTTCGACGGAGCGACGCTCGACCGATCGCTGCCGCTCGGCGCATCAGCGCTCTCGCCGCACGCGATCGACGTCGAGTCCGACACGCTGTGCTATGCGCTGAAGTCTCGGGCGATCGTCGTGCGCGGAGCGCTCGCGCGCGACCCGCTCTTGTGCGCGCGAATCAACGCTCCGGGCGAGGTCACCGCCGTCGCGATCGACGGGCAGCACGCCCTCGTCGCCACCGACGATCCCCGCCACGCCCTCGGATGGAGCGACCTCGACTCACCAGAGCGCCCCGTGCCCGCGATCGACCTGAGGCGTGACAACGCCACGATCCGCTGGCTCTCCGTCGACGACGACCAGGTCCTGGCGCTCGCGCTCGACAAGTCACGAGAGACCGCGCGCTGGCTCTCGTTCGAGCGCCCGCTCTCGGCGCGCAAGACGAGCATCCGACGCGCGCCCGTCGAGCGAGCGCCTCTGTTCTTCGCGCCGTGGCAGATCGGCAGCGACGCGCGACGGATCGCCTTGGTCAGCGAGAGCTCGGCGCGAGGGATGCGCGTCGACGTGTACGACCGCCGCGCGCTCACGCTCGTCGATTCGCTCACCGTCGCGTGGCCTCGGGACCAGTCGCGCCTCGCGCCGACGGACGGGCCAGCGCCGCAGTTTCAGAGCCTCGATCTGCGGGACGAGACGCTGCTCGTGGGCTTCGTTCACCACGGGATCGCAGCAGTCGACTGCCGCGCGCCGCGCTCGGACGGAGCCCTCGTCGCGCCGACGGCCTCGACCACAGCGACGCCCTCCGAGCCGCTCGTTCGCGCGGCGCTGCTGAGCGCAGGCGAGGCGCTCACGTGCGCGCAACAGGGGCCCTCGCGCTATCGCGTCGAGCGTCGATCGCTCGTGTCGGACTGAAGCGCGTCGGCGACGCCCCACCCGCGATCCACTGCAAAATCACTGTCGAACAGAACGTACTCAGCGCGGATCGAGCGCACGACGATCCCCGCGGCTTCGAGCCCCGCGACGAGCGCGCGCGTTCGAGTCCGAGCGACGTCGCGCGAGACCTCGCGAGACCGCACGGTGACGAACCGCTCTTCGACCGAGCCCGCGCGGCGCGCGTTGCGAGAGAAGTGCGCGGCGTGCTCGGTGGCGACCCGACGCGCTCGGTCGCGAGCGCCTTCGTCGTCGTGCACGAGCACCTTCACGTGGCTCTCGAAATAGCGCCCGTCCCTCGCGCACTGCCCGCGCGCCTCGTCCGCCGCGCACTCGTCGCAGTCGAGCGCGCCCTCGGTCTTGATTCTCAGCACACGAATTCGTAGCGACTCACACTTCGCTGTGATTTCTGCGACGATCGCGCGCTGCTCGTCGAGCGACTCGCCCCGATCGCAGGTGATCATGGGCTGCGAAGCGCGCTCGCCGGACGAGAGCACGATGTGCGTCCATTCGAGCCCGAGCTCGCTCGCGAGCGACCGCGCGCGGGCGATCGTCGCGGGGTCGCTGTCGACCGTGATGTGCGTCTCGTACGTGGCCACAGCGCCGCGCACGAGCATAGCAGGGGCTGTTCAGTTCGCGCGCCGCGCATCGGATCGATACCGTACGCGCGCGATGACAACGGCGAAGAAGGGCAGAGCCAAGAGAGCTCCGATCGAGGCGACGCTCGAGCTCGTGACCGACGCGGGGTTCAGCTGGAGCTTCGCTCCGTCGGACATCGAGTTTTGCGGCGACGAGCTGATCGCGAGCTTTCACAGCTACGACACGATGAACGTCCGTCGCTGGCGCGTCTCGGACGGCGCCGTGACGCTGGATCGATCCTTCACGCTGAGGCAAGCGCAGCTCGATCGACGCGCGGTGCATCTTCAGTGGATCGCCGATCGCGCAGACCCAACGAGAGGCGAGCTCTTGTGGCTGGACCGAGCGGGACAGCCCGCGCTGCTCGACCCGCGCACGCTCGAAGTCGCGCGCGCGCTGCCCGAGAGCGAGGCAGAGCACGCGATGGTCTTCGCCGCCGACGGGGCGATCGTGTACGTCGAAGACGGGAGCCGCGTTCGGGTCATCGACTCGGAGACGCTGCGCGAGCGCGCGCAGTACTCGGTCGAATTCGGCGCGGCGATGGCCTCGGTCTCGGCGAGCGGCGGGCACCTCGTGATCGTCGAGAAGAACGGGACATCGAGAGCGATTTCTCTCGCGGACGGCGCGGTATCGAAGCTGCCCACCGACGGTCGACAGTCGGGCGTGACGTTGCTCGATCGCTCGCGCGTCGTGCTGTTCACCAGCGCGAACGCGGCGCGCGTCGTGTGCGTGCGCTCGCTCGACGACGGGCCGTCGACAGACCTTCACTGCGCGACGATCGTCTCGCGCACCGCCGCGTCGCGCGACGAGTCAACGTGGGTCGCGTACGGGACGGGCAACGCGATCGATTGCTTCGACACGGCGACGCGATCGCTGCGGTGGTCGGTGACGCTCGACGGAGCGGCGGACTCGGTCGTGTTCAGCGCAGACGGTCGTTGGATCGCAGCGGCGACGCAGCATCGAGTGGCGTTGATCGACGTTCGAACGGGAGCGCTGCATCGGTCCTACGGCCCCGCTGGCGCCGCAGGAGCGCTCGAAATCGGCGACGGCTTCTTGCTCGCGAGCCCGTCGATCACCACGCGAAACGCGCCGCACTTGTGGACGTGGGACACGAAGGATCCGAGCGCGAAGGCTCAGGCAACGATGTTGGCTACGGGCGCTGCGACGATCGTCGAGGGCAAGATCGCGCACGTCGACGGCGCGCAGTACTCGCTCGCGACGGTGGCCGAAGAGCTCGCGGAGAAGCGCATGACTCCCGAGCAGGCGAGCCTCGTCACGCGCACGTTCGAGAGCTTCGCGGTCGACGCGAAGGGCGCGCTGTACCACCCCACGAGCAAGCTCGTCGGTCGCAAGCACGTGCACGGCGTCGAGCGATGCACGCGCAATAGCGACGGGACGTGGACGCGCGTTCTGCTAGGTCATCCCCAAAGGAAGCGCGCGATGTCGCTCTGCGTTCTCGACGCGCAGAGGCAGCTCGTGGTCGGGTGGGAGAGCCGAGAGCTGAGCTTCATCGACCTCGAGACAGGCGAGCAGCTCCGGACGATCTCGAAGCTGAAGAAGCCCGCGCAGCGGATCATCGCGACGCGCGACGGATCGACGCTCGCGCTCGCGCTCGGAGGATATTTGCTCGCGTTTGTTCACGGCTCGACGGTGACCGTGACGCCGCGTCCGACGTCGGGCTACGCGTGGACGCCGGACGAGCGTTGGCTGCTCTCGGTGAACTACGAGCGGGTCGATCGCTTCGACGCGAAGACCGGTGAGCTTCGAGCCACCGCGACGATCGCGCCCAGCGCGAGCGCGATCGCCATCGCCGAGGACGGCGCGATGTACGTCGGCGCGCTGGACACGAATGTGTACCGACTGCGCGTGCCCGAGTCGTTTTGGAGCGATTGATCGCAGCGCGATTCGCTACGCGAGCACCTCGCGCGAGGCCTTGCGGATCGCCTCGCGCACGAACGCGAGCATGGCGTCGTCGTCCTGGCTCGCGCGAGACAGAAGGTCCATCGACGAGCCCGAGAGCCGCAGCTCGCTCGGGACAGCGCCGACCGCGAGCTTCGGATGCGCGCGCGAGAGACCCGCGGCGATCGCGCGGGGGACCGTGGCGACCATCGCGCTTCCTTCGACGAGAGCGCCGACCGAGTGAAAGCTCGCGACGCTCACCCGAACGCGACGCGAGATGCCGAGGATGTCCTCGACGACGCCGCGCAGATCGCCGTTGTACGAGACGATGACGTGCTCGTGCGCGAGGTACTGATCGAGCGTCGCGCGCCGCTTCGAGAGCGAGGCGTACCGCGGGTCGAAGAGCAGCGCGAAGCCGCCCTTGAAGAGCGATTCGCGAGCGATTCCTGCGGGCAGCTCGTCGGCGACGGTCACCGCGAGGTCGAGCGAGCCCGAGGCCATCGCGGCGCCCACGGTTCGAAATTGCACGGTGCTCGCGATCAAGCGCAGCTTCGGGGCGCTCTTGGCGAGCGAGCGCACGAGCTTGGGCAGCAAGAGCACGTCGAACATGTCCGAGAGCCCGAGGCGCACCACGCGATCGCAGGTCTTGGGGTCGAACTCGTCGGCGCTGCTCGCCGCTTCGATCAACGCGCGCATGGGCGGCGCAGCGCGCGATCGCAGCCTCTGCCCGCGCGGAGTGAGCGCGAGCTTGCGCCCCTCGCGCGCGAACAGCGGGGCGCCCACCGCGGCGGCGAGGCGACCGAGGGCAGCGCTCACCGCGGGCTGCGTGAGGTAGAGCCGCGCGGCCGCCTCGGTGACCGAGCCGCACTCGGCCACGACGAGAAACACTCGGAGCAGGTTGAGGTCGAGGTCGCGCTGGTAGTTGTTGGCGGAGTGCACGGCGGCGAGTCTACGCTGCGATTCATCAATCCCGTTGATGGATGGCATCCAAGCTATCAACTGGTTGAATGCGTCGATCGCTGCCAGAACTGCCTTCGAGACAGAGCACGGAGCAGACAAATGACGAACAGCACGAAGAACGACGGTCGACAGGCGGCGAAGATCCAGCTCGGAGCGACGGGACCCTCGGTGTTTCCGCTGGGGCTCGGGTGCATGGCGCTCTCGGGGATGTACGGACCGACCTCGGAGGCCGAGGGGATTCGCACGATTCACGCGGCGATGGACGCGGGGATCACCCTGCTCGACACCGGGGACTTCTACGGGACGGGGCACAACGAGCTCTTGATCGGCCGCGCCATCGCCGATCGACGAGACAAAGTGCAGCTCTCGGTGAAGTTCGGCGCCCTGCGCGGACCGGACGGAGCGTGGCTGGGCTACGACGGCCGCCCCGCCTCGGTGAAGAACTTCGCCGCGCATTCGCTGCGACGATTGGGTGTCGAGGTGATCGACGTGTATCGGCCGTCGCGGCTGGACCCCGCGGTTCCCATCGAGGACACGATTGGGGCGATCGCGGACATGGTGAAGGCTGGGTACGTGCGGCACATCGGGCTGTCCGAAGTGGGCGTCGAGACCATTCGGCGCGCGGTGAAGGTGCATCCGATCGTGGATTTGCAGATCGAGTACGCGATCTCGAGCCGGTCGCCCGAAGAGAAGATCTTTCCGGTGCTCGACGAGCTGGGACTGAGCGCGACGCTCTACGCGGTCTTCGGCCGCGGTCTTCTCACCGGAAAGAAGCCCACCGGCGCCCAGGACTTTCGCTCGTATCTCCCGCGGTTCGCCGGCGACACGGGCGCGGCCAACAACCTCGCCGTCGAGCGCTTCGCTGCGTACGCGCGAGATCTTCGAGCGACGCCCGCGCAGCTCGCCCTCGCGTGGGTGCGCGCCAAAGCCCCGCGGTATCTCCCGCTCGTGGGAGCGCGCACGGTCGATCAGCTGCACGACGCGCTCGGAGCGCTCTCGCTCTCGCTCACCGATGCGCAGCTCACCGAGCTCGAGGCGATCGTCAACGCCGAGACGATCCAGGGGACGCGCTACGCCGCGCAGCACATGGCCATGCTCGACAGCGAGAAGTGAGCGAGCACCGCGATTGAAGCCTGCGCGAAGAGCACGGATACTGCCGCGCGATGTCCAACAACGCGCATCCCCGAACCTCGGATCCCCGCGCCAACGATGCGGGGCTGCGGTCGAGCACGCTTCGCATCGACGACGGCGGTCTCGATGACCCGCGCGTGATCGCGCTGCTCGCGAAGCACCACGCGATCAACCACGAGGTGACGCCGCCCGAGAGCGTTCACGTCTTCGATCTCGAGCGACTGCGAGCGCCGGACATCTCGTTTTGGTCCGCGTGGGACGGCGAGCAGCTCGTCGGCGTCGGAGCGCTCAAGCGCCTGGACGACGCGCACGGCGAGGTGAAGTCGATGCACACCGTGGCCGAAGCGCGGCGCGGCGGCGTGGGCAGCGCGCTGCTCGCGCACATCATCGCGTCCGCGCGCGCGATGGGGATGCGGCGATTGAGCTTGGAGACGGGCTCGTTCGAGTTCTTTCGGCCCGCGGTCGCCCTCTACGCGAAGTTTGGCTTTCGCGAGTGCGAGCCGTTCGGAGAGTACGCTCCCGACCCGAACAGCACGTTCATGACGCTCGATTTGTAGGCGCGTGCATCGCTGCTCCGTTCAGCGAAGAGGAACGCTCTCATGAAGTCGCAATCGCTCGGGCTCTTCGCGCTCTTGCTCACCGCGCACTGCCGCCCGGCGATGAGCGCGCTCGACGTCGAGCCTCGTGACGCGGTCGCCATCGACGATCGCGAAGAGCGCTTCGACGCGCCCGTCGCGAACGATGCCCTCGCGCCCATCGACGCGAGCGACGCCTCGGTGAGCGAGACCTCGCCCAGCGATTCCGCAGGCGACAGCACCATCGAAGACGCGGGGCCACGGTCGTTCGAAGACGAAGTCGACCGCTACCTCTCCAGCGAGAGCGACCCCGCGGCGCCGACGCTTCTCGATCGACTCGAGACGGACTTTCGCGATCGATCGTTCGCGCGGACGCTCGACGCTGTGCGACACGCGCCTCCGG
>JAXLYJ010000003.1:0-540761 GCA_046351515.1 Polyangiales bacterium | reverse complement strand
CAACGTCGACGTCGCGCATCACTGCCCGACAGCTCAAGGGATCGCGAACATCTCCACTCACGACCTCGAGAGTCCCTCGCTTCGCTTCAACCGCGTCGAGCCATCCCCAAGAGTTGAACGAGTTGTATTGGACAAGAGCGCGAACCTTGTAGCCCGAGCTCGCGAGCAGCTCAACGAGATGTGAGCCAATGAAGCCGTCAGCTCCCGTCACCAGCGCTGTTGCTCTCACTCCGTCCATGGGCCGTTCAGTCCTCTAGCGTCTGCCATCGTCATCCGACAAGCAAGAAGCGCTGGCGTCTGTTGCCTCCCTTGCCCCCGCAATTCACCGCTTCGCGATCGCCGCCAGCGCGCTCTTCAACCGCGCGCCCTTCGTCGCGTCGACCATCGCGATGTACGCGATCTTGCCCTCGACCCAGTCCTCGAAGTGCTCGCGTCCCTCGCGGTTCTGCGCGGCGAGGCCGGTGAACTTCGCCTGATGCAAGATCGCTCGCAGCTGCTTGTACTCGTCCCGCGGAACCGTCGGGTGATCGTTGACCACCACGCCCGTCACCGTCTGTCTCGCGCTCTTTCGCTGCACGCGCCCCTTCTTCGGGTTGATCGCGAAGCCCTCGTCCTCGACGATCTCGCGCACCTTCGCGATGAGCACCGGAAGCTCTCCTCGGTGCCCCTCGTCCGCGCTCATCGTCAGGTCGTCGGCGTAGCGCGTGTACGTCCAGCCCATCTTCGCGCACAGCCCGGACAAGCGACGGTCGAGCTTGCGCGCGACCTGGTTGCTCAGCGCCGGAGAAGTGCACGCGCCTTGCGGCAAAACGCGCGGGCCCACCGCCACGTGGTAGGGCTTCTTGTCGTACTCGATCACGTGCCGCGGGCTCTCGGTGCACAACAGCGCGAGCACCGTGGCGACCGCCGGTGAATAGCCGATCTTCTCGAGCACTCCGCGCACGCGCGCGAAGCTGATGGTCGGAAAAAAGTCCTTCAAATCCAGGTTGACGACCACGTCGCGCTTCACGTGCGGGAGCGCGTTGGTGACCGTCGAGTGCCCCGTGATGAACCCGTGCGCGGCCGCCTCGGTCGGCAGCTTCTCGAGCACCTCGCGCAAGATCCACTGCTGCGCGCGCGCGAGCTTCTCGTGCGGCGCCGAGAGCCTTCGAACGCCGCCCGAGCGCTTGGGCACGGTGAAGCTCACATAGTGCGTCTTCTCTGCGGCTTCGCTGTGAAACGCGAGCCAGCGCAGGTCCGTGATCGTCACGCGCATCGCGTCGGCGATGTCCTTCGGCGTCGAGAGCAGCGGCAGCCCCTGCGCGGTGAGCTTCTCGATGTCCGACCGTCGATCGCCGAGCCGACTGGAGACGCCGCGGCCGAGAAAGATGATGTCCGTGGCCTTGCGGCGCGCGACGCCCTCGGCGTGCTTTCGCTTTCGCTCGGCAGACTCGCGGATCTTCTCGGCCTTCTTGCGGGCCTTCTCTTCGCGGAGCTGTCGCAGCGCTTCTTCGGCGTTCTTCGCGGCCACGGTGGCGGCCATGCGCGTCGCTTCCGAGTGTCGCAGCCAGAGGTCACCGACGCGGTGGATCTCGGTGATCTGCGCCTCCGTCAACAAGCCGCGCAGGATCAAGCCGCGATCGATGATCGCCGTGCGCTCGTCGCTCTGCGGTGGGATCGTGTCGACACGGCCGATCCACGCGGTCTTGTATGGGTCGATCTTGAGCGCCTTCGCGCGCAGCTCGCTCGCCGAGAGCGAGAGGATGTCGGGTCGGGCGAACGGGTCCGCGGGAGCGCGGTACGGAGCGCTCGCGCCCGGTGACCGATACGGTGTTGTTGTCGATGAGGACGCGCCGCGCGAAGGGGCGGTGGGCGTCGTGGATCGAGGCGTTCGCGCGGGGGTCGGCGCAGGGGTCGCGCGACGCGCGGTGGGCGCAGGAGGGGGCGGAGGCTCGCTGTCGGCTTCGACCCTGGGCTTGATGGTGTCCGGGGTCGTTCCGGCGACGCGCGTGCCGGCGGGGTGGTAGACGAAGCGGTAGACCGACTTGGGATCGATCGAGCGCGCGTAGTTGAACGGGCCGAAATACCCGCGCACGTACAGTCGATCGAGCGCGTCGGCGATCGCCTCCATCACCTCGTCCGTTCGATCCTCGCGCGGAACGATGTCGTACCCGAGCTCGAGCGGCGTGAAGACCGAGCGTCCGCTCACCCTTCGAACGAGCGCGACGCGCACAGCCTGTTCGATCTGCGCGTCCGCATCTGCACCGCGACCGCTACGAAAGAACGCCCTGATCCTGTCCCACAGTCCTGCCATCGCAACTCTGCCTCACAGCGCGCGCGCCGCGGACCTTCGTGAAGGACTCAGTGATGATGCTTGATCGATCGATGGGGCCTGGAGGCCGCGAACACCCGACATTCCAGCTCCTGACAACGGTCGCTAACCAAAGCGCGCCCGCACCCCTGGTGGGAGCTGAACGCGCAGCGTTGCCTTGGCAGCTCCCACCAGGGGTGATGGGCGCGCAAAAGAGCAGCGAGCGTTGGGACGCATGAAAGAGCTTTCTCTCACCCCGGCGGATCACCGGGAATTGTGGGCTCGAGTGTTCGCGACCTCCGGGCACCACCGACCGAGCACTGAAACCTTCACTCGATCGCGCGGAGCGTTGTGACCTTCGTTGTTCAGGGACCGAGACAGCGCTCGCAACCGCGAACGTGCCTCGATCTCTACCAGCTCTCTCTCACCTCGCGCCAGTCGATTTCGATCCTCCATCGACCGGCCGCGACAATCTATGTCACCGATGAAATCCCTGAAATTTCAGGGCTAAGCTCACTCCATCGAGCGGCTCACTTGAACCACCGCTCGTACCACTTGGGCCCGTCGCTCTTGTCCGCCGCGGGCTTGCTCGCGCTCGTTGCGCCCTTCGATCCCGCCGTCGTTGTTGCGCCCGAGGCGGCGCTCGGCGCCGGCGTCGTCTGCGCCTGCATCCGCAACGCGAGCAAGTGCTGGCACGGGCCCTTTCGCATGCGCGACTTGAAGAAGTAGCTGCACGTGCAGGTGCCCTTGCGAATGATCCCGTCGGAGTCGAGGACGGCTTCGCACTTCGTTCCGTTGACGGCGCCGACGATCATGCGGCGGTTGCCTTCGACCGCGTTGTCCCGCTGCACCTTCACGCGGCCCGAACGCCACGCGTCGCGCGCAGCCACGAGCTCGGGGTGCTCGGGTCCGATCAGCGACTCGCTCAGCGCGACCGGCAAAATCGGCCGCCAACGAAACACCTCCGCGCTGAAATCGTAGACGCACTGCCCCTGCTTCGCGAGCAGCTGCATCGAGCCGAGCAGCACCTCGGGCGCCGCGCCCGTGAGCGCGATCAGCTCGCTGTACGTCATCCGGTGCTTCTCTTTGAGCGCCGAGCTCGCCACGTCGAGCACGCGCGCGTCCGAGCGAAACCCGCCCGAAATCAAATCCAGCGCGGCGCCCGAGCTCCAGTCGTTGCTCGTCCAACCCGAGAGCGCCAACACTAGACGCATCTCGCCCATGTGCGCGATCCACACCGACGGGAGCCCGCTTCCGAGCAGCACCACCTCGACGCGCTCGACCATCGGAAGCACTCGCGCGAGCACCATCAACCGACGCCGTCCCCAGATCTTGATCTCTTCGGGCCGCTCGCCGTCGTACGCAACGCCACGGCTCTCGAGGATCACATCGAACGGATCGATCGCGACTCGCGGCTTCTTCCCAGGTTCGAGCATGAACCGCAGGCTGCGCGGGCCGCTCTTCTCTCGATGCCGACGCAGGTACGCGAGCAGCGAATACACCACGTCCGTCGACAGCTCGACGCGCCGCCCCGGAAGCCCCATCGCCGCCGAAATCTGCCCGAAGCCCCGCAGCCACGACGGCGGCAAATCGATCTTCTCTTCGCGGTAGTCCGCGTGCCCCTCGACCTTCACTTCGAAGCCCGTCGGGTCCACTTGCAAGCGCGTCGGGCGGTAGCTCCGCAGGCCCTGAAAGTGATCGTACAGGGCCATCGAGTAGTCGACGTTCGTCGTTCCGAGCCCCGCCTTGCCTTCGTGCTCGAAGCCGTCGCGGTCGACCAACAGGCAGCCGTAGCTCGACTCGTCCTTCGCGAAGCACTCGAAGTACACGACGTCCGGCGCCACCGTCACCACCGGGTCGCACGGGACGAGATGCCGAAACAGCTCGGGATCGCGCGAGGACAGCTCGGACGCCCACTGCCTGCGCGCCGTCCAATAGAGCGAGTGCATCCGGCGAAAATCCACGTCGAGGTTCGCCGGGATGGGCTCGCGAGAGACGCGCTCGAGCTCGGCGCGCTTGGCCTTGTTGTACAGCTCCGTACGAAGCTCGACCTCGCGCTGCTTCTCGTCCTCGACCCACTGGTGATAGGCCGCCTTGTCACGCCTCTTGAATCGGTGATCACCGATCACCACGTCGTGAAGCGCCGAGATCGCCTCGCGAAACCGCACCGCGTGCCGCACTTGCCCGTCGTAGAACACCGCGGGGCGCGCGAGGTTCGGCGCGAACGACAGGGTCTCGCTCGAGCCCGAGCGCTTCAGCTCGCTGCGTCCGAGGTAGCGAAGATCAACGTTCACGCGGACACCTCCACCATCGAGCCGAGGTCGAGCTCAGCGATGTGCTTGTTGACCGAGCGCGCGAGGGACGGGTTCTTCACCACCGCTTGCGCGATCGCCGCGATCCCCGCGCGGCGCTCGGGCGCGCGCACCGAACGCAGCGCGACCGCGAGCAACGGCAACAGGTCGTCGGCCTTGTCGGGCGATTGCGCGACGGCCTTCGCCACCTGCGAAATCGCCCGCTGTTTGGCGCGCGAGCCGCGGTGCACCGCGAGCAAGACCGTCGCCCACAGGTGACGAAGCGACCCCTCGTCGAGCGCGCTCGCGCGCAGGCTCAAGTGCGCGAGCAAGAACGAGCGCGCGTCGGTGTACGGGCTCTCGGCGAGCGCGGCCCAGAGCGTCGGCTCATCGGCGAACCGCCCCGCGGTCGCGAGCGACTCGCACGCGCACTGACGGACGTCTTCGAACCGCGAGTCGAGCAGCTCTCGAACGTGCTCGGCCTTGGCAAACGCGCTCTCTTCGAAGTGCCCGAGCAACCAGCGCACCGCGGGCGCGCGCACGACGTTGGCCGGAGCGTTGCGAAGCACCAGGACCTTCTCGAAATCGCCCTCGGTGCTGAGCTTTCGGGCCTTGAGCCACTCGAACCCGAGCTCGGCCACGGGCGCCGGTCGCGACATCGCGAGGCGCACGCAGTGATCGAGGGTCACGCGCGAAGGCGAGACGTGCTTGAGCACGAGCTTGCAGAGCACCGGAAGCGCGAAGGGGTTGTCCACTTCGAGCAGCTCGAGCCACTCGTTGACCGAGAGGCGCTCGAGCCCAGAGCTTCCGTCGAGGAGCTTGGCGCTGAGCGTCTGGGCCTGCGCGTTGGGGCTCTTCAACAGCGCGACGAGCTGATCGACGCCGAGCTCGCGCAGCGCGCCCATGTGCGATCGCTCGAGAAATCCCACGGCGAGCGTGCGCACCATCGCCGACTGCGCCTTGAGCAAGAGGATGAACAGCGGCTCGAACGCGTACGGCTTGCTCCACAGCTCTTCGGCGTACGGCGCGGGGCGCAGCTCGGCCATCGAGCGCCCGGACCCGACGCGAACGCCCTCGACCGTGCGACGGAGCGCGTCGTTGCCCCAGAAGAGCGCGTGCACGAGCCCCCAGCAGTCGAGCAATCGCTGCGGAGGATCGAATTGTTCGTCGTTGTACTGCGCGAGCACCCACGAGAGCACGCGGAGGTACTCGACCGGTTGGCTCTTGGACATCGCGCGCAGATAGCGCCACGCGCGACGCTGCAGATAGCGCCGGGTCTTCATGGTGAAGCGACCGACGCGATCGGCGACGCTGCGATAGTGCGGAAGCGCGGGGTCGTCGCGCAGCACCGAGGTCTTCGCGCGCGTGTACGTCCCAGGAACCCTTCGCTTGGCCGAGACCATCACCCGCGGCGCGATGCGGTCGAACGCCACGAGAAAGTGCGCCATCGCCTCGTCGTCGCCCGCGCTCTCGGCGTGCTTGAAGAGCTTCTTGACCAGCGGACGGTGGTGCGGTCGATCGCAGCCATCATCGATGTACGCGAGCAGCGCTTCGCGCGCGAAGCGTCGCTTGTCTGCGTACCAGCGCGGGCCAAACACCTGCAGCTTGCGCGCGGCGTTGGAGGCGATGAGCTCTGGCAAAAACCGCTCGTCGCCAGCGTCGAAGTACTCCGAGAGCAAGAGAGTCGATGAGCCCGAGTCGCTCGGTGTCTTGGTGCGCACCATCGTCGAGTGCGCCGAGCGTACGAGCGCGCGCGCTCATCGAGCAAGCGCAACGATGACCGACTATGTCCGCGCCTTGGCGTTGCTTCGCGCCGCGTCGATTCGCGCGGGCTCTTCTTCGGCGCTCGGCGCGTCGATGGCGGGTCCGCGCGCGTCCACGCGCACGCCGGTCTGCGACGAAGCCGCCGAGGGGCTCTGCGGCGAGCTCGTCGGGACGCTGCTCGAGCCCTTCTTCTCTTGGACGTATTTCGAGAACTCGGTGGGAGGCTGGCCCTGCGGTTGGCCCTGCTTGGTGAGCTGGTCGAGCTGCGCCGCGGCGGCTTCGAGCGCGGCGGCGACGCCCTTCTCGACGGCGGACTCGAGCGCCTCCGACGCTTCAGCGATCTTCTCTTTTCGCCGCTGTTTTTCTTGACGCTTCTGCTCTTTGGCGTCGCGGTCTCGCTGCCGCTCTTCGTGCTCTCGCTGCTTGGAAGCGAGCTTGTCGCGCACGCGCTCGAGCGCCTTGTCGCGCGCCTCTCGCTCGAGGACAAACTCTTGGATCTCGTCCTTGGTGGGCTCGCGAAACGCCGAGAGCAGGTGAAACGCGAGGCCGATCCCCCAGCCGATCGCGACCGCCGCGGACCACGGCCTTCCGGTGACGAGCAGGGACATGAGCACGAGCGCGACGTTGACGATCAGGTACGCGCTCAAGTGCGAGAGAAATCCCTTGCGCTTCTTCTCGCGAAGCTCTCGGCCCGCGTCCTCGCGAGAGCGTCCCGCGTGCACTTCGGCCGCCGCGGCCTCGACCGCCGCCGGGTCGAGCCCCGCTTCTCGCGCGGCGGCGACGAGCTCATCGTGCTCGAGATCGTCGCTCTGCGCAGCGGTCTTCTCTGCGGCGCGACGAAGGATCTCTTGCACTTCGGCGGCGCTGTACTTGCGTGGCTCGGCCATGGACAGCGGCGATCATGGCGTTGCGCTCGCGATCGCGCCAGTGCCTGCGCGCCGCAGCGATCGCCGGCGGATGGCGGTATGTTCTCGAGCATGCGCCGCTCACCCGTTGCTGTTTTGCGAAAGATCGCGCTGCTCGCTCCGCTGGCTGCTCCGCTGCTCGTCGCGGCGTGCGGTCGCGTCTCGAGCTCAGGCGCCACGGCCTCGGAGCCCGATCCGCGTCCGCGGCCCGAGCAGAGCTCGGCGAATTGCCCGCCCGCCGCGCCCGCGACGGACTCCGCGTGCGAGCCTTCGATGGCCAACGCGCGGTGCCTGTACCGAGAGAGCTCGACGCGATGCGTGTGCGAGCCGAGCGGGCGCTGGATGTGCGCGGCGATCATGCCGACGCGCGGACCGCTGCCGCCCCCTGAATTGCCAGCGTGAACTACGACGAAGGCAGGCCGGGCGCGAGCTTGTCGAACAGCTCTTTGGCCCGCGCGTGGCACGCGTCCCAGTCGACGTTGCGACGGTCGTACGTGTTGTAATCAGGCCGAGCGATCTTGCTCTCGGGCAGCGCGAAGACCGGCGCGAGCAGGCGCTCGAGGAGCATCACCGTCACCTCTTCGTTGTCCGACTCGACCTCGTCCGAGACCGTGATTTCGCCGGGGCCGAGGCCGTAGTTCTCGAGGTTGCGCCGCTCTTTGGGGGCGACGATGAAGTGACAGACCTCGTGCAAGAGCTTCTCGCTGTCGCAGCCGTGGTCCCAGGCGACGAAGAAGCTGCGGCCGTCGAAGCCGACGGGCTGCGCATAGAAGGGCGCCTTTCCGCGGGACTCGCGCACGAGCTTCACGCCCTTGCCCGTGATGCGGCAGCTCCATTTGCGCATCGAAGTGAAGCGGCTGCCGCAGCGAGAGCCGGGCTCTTCGCAGCACGAGAGGCGCTCGTCGCCTTTGGGGAGGTTGCTACTGGACTGCTTCTGGGCCGTGGACTTCATGGCGCGACCGTCGGATGGGCGCGAGATCAAGCACGATTCAGCGCCACGATCCAGCGCAAGTGTCGCGGATCAGCGCTCGATGCGAGCCCAGACCGCGTCGAGGTTCGACGACGAATCCGCGGGGACGAACGCCGCTTGCAGCGTCGCGTTTCCGAACTGGGTCGTGGGGTACATGTTCATCGCGAGCGTCTGGGCGCCGATGCAAATCGCCGTGGCTCCGCACTGGCCGAAGGTGCTCACCTGGCCGGGCAGATACGCGCGATCGGTCGTCGCTCCACCGTAGCGAGAGAGCGCGATCGGAGCGCCGGTCGTCGGGTTGTGCTCGACCACGAACAGGTCCGGGTTGAACACGCCCGCCGCGGACGCAGTGAACGAGCCCGCGGTGAACGTCCCCGCCTGAAACATCCCGCCGACGAAGACCCGTCCCGACGGAAGCGCGACGACGCCAAACGCTTGATCGGTGTTGTTGCTGCCGATGTTGGTCGCCCAGTTCGGCGTTCCGTCGTTGGCGATGCTGGTCACGAAGACGTCCGAGAGCCCGCCGTTGATCGCAGCCAGCGCGCGCGCGCCGAACGAGAACACGGTCTGGTATTCGCCCACGAGAAGCACGTTGTCGAGCGGGTCGATCGCGAGGCCCGAGACCGTCTCGTTGCTCGTCGATCCCCACACGTTGATCCACGCTGGCGCCGCGAGCGCTCGATCGTAGCGCGCAAGAAACACGTCGAACCCATGGGCCGGGACCATCACCGTGCCGAACGTGCCGGGCGTCGAGACCTCGGCGCCGACGTACACGTTTCCGACCGAGTCCACGGCGACGGCGCGTCCGTCGTCCCGCGTCGGTCCGCCAAACGAACGAATCGCCAGCACTCGCCCCGTCGGGTCCATGCGCAGCAGGTACGCGTCTCCGTTGGTTCCCGCGCTCGCGGATTGACCGTCGGCCGAGAGCGTCCCGCCGAAGTACCCAGTGACGTACACGTCGCCGAGCGGTCCGATCGCGATGTCGTTCGCGCTGTTCGCGCTGCCCGCGACGCCCACGTTGCGAGCCCACGAGGGCGCGCCGCTGGCGCCGTCGTACTCGGCCAAGAACATCGCGCTCGGAGCGATCGTCGCCGCGCCGATCATCGTCGAGCTCTCCAGCGTTCCGCCGACGATCACGCGCGTCCCGGTCATCATCGTGCGCACCGCGAGCGACGTCACGCGCGTCACGCCGCCGTTCGAGATCGGGCCGATCGTCTGCGCCCAGCGAAACGCGCCCGTGGGCGAGTAGCTCACGAGATACGCCGCGTTGCTTCCGCCCGCGACGCCGACGCGCGCCCCGCCGAGATCGAGCTGTCCAAACCCGTGCAGCACCGTGTACACGTTGCCCGCTGCGTCGCCCTCGATCAGCACCGCGCTCTGCGTGCTCGAGTCCCCCGCGCGACGCGCCCACGACCGGCACCCCGCCGCTGAGCACGCGCCGCTCACGCAGTTGGTCCCGCACTGCTGGCAATGGCTGTCGCTCGCGTTCAGGTCGGTCTCGCATCCGTTCGCGTTCGCGCCGTCGCAGTTTCCGAAGCCCATCGAGCACGTCAGGTCACACACGCGCGCGACGCACACGCCCGTCGCGTTCGCCGCGGCAGGACACGCGTTGTTGCACGCGCCGCAGTGGCTCGAGTCCGTGCGCAGATCACGACACGCGCCCGCGCACACGTTCTGGCCCGCAGGACACACGCAGAAGCTCCCCGAGCACGTCTGCCCCATCGCGCACGCGTTGCCGCACATCCCGCAGTGGGCGCTGCTCGTGCTCGTGTCCACACACGCGCCGGCGCACTCGGTCTGCCCCGCAGGACAACGACAGCCGCCCGCGCTGCACACCTGGTCGGCGCGGCACGTTACGCCGCACATTCCGCAGTTCGTTCGGCTCACCTGCGTGTCCACGCACGCCCCGCTGCACACGGTCTGGCCCGCGATCGGACAGCGGCACGTCCCCGTCGCGCATCGAAGCGGCGACATGCACGCGTTGCCGCACATCCCGCAGTGCGCGTCGTTGGTGCTCGTATCCACGCAGCTGCCTCCGCAGAGCGTCGAGCTGCCGGGGCAGCGGCACATCCCCGCGACGCAGTTCTGGCCCATGGGACAGGCGTTTCCGCAGGCGCCGCAGTGGTTCGCGTTGGTCTGCGTGTCCGTGCACGCGCCCGCGCAGACCGTCGTCGATCCAGCAGGACACTGGCACGTCCCGCCCATGCACCCCACGCCCGCGGGGCACGCGTTTCCGCAGGCACCACAATTCAAGCGATCGCTGCCCGTGTTGGTGCAGCTCCCGCCGCAGTTCACCGAGCCCACGGGGCACTGGCACGCGCCGCTCGTACAGACCATCGCGCCCGTGCACGCGTTGCCGCACGTCCCGCAGTGAGCGGCGCTCGTCATCGTGTTGACGCAGCTCGAGCCACACAGGCTCTCGCCCATGGGACACGCGCGCGCGTCTGCGTCGCCCGCTTCGTTGCCCGCTTCGACCGCCGGCTCGGGGCCCGCTTCGACCGCAGCCTCGGCGTCCATGTCCACGCTCGCCTCGACGCTCGCTTCGACCGCGGCGTCCATGCCCGCGTCCGCGACGTCCATCGAGGCCACGTCGGGCTGCGAATCACCGCCCGTCGCGTCGCCCGCGTCCGGCCGAGGAATGTTCACGCACGCGCCCGCCGCCGTCGCGCAGCACAGCCCCAGCAACACCGTACGAACCGAACGAAGTGACCTCATCGAAACGCCCTCCAGAAGCATTTCCCCTCAGAACCTTGCCCCGCATCGAATCCCTGACAGCGACGGCGCGCACGTCCACGCCTGCGCTCCGCTCGCGCGCGGCGGAGCGCTGCGCGCCGCGGCGATCCCGAGCGCGATCGACGCGACCGTGAAGAGCCCGCCGCTCACGAAGCCCGCGATCGAGACGGTGCCCGCGATCGCCGCGTTGCTCTGCGCTTGATCGCACTCGATCACGTTGGTGCGGCTCGCGCATCCAGCGGCCGCGTACTCGCCGTTGTTGTGGTTGGCCACGAGCACGCCCGCGACGCCCGCGCCGATCCCGAGCACGCCGAGCACGCCGCTCGCGACCGAGAGCCCCACGAGGACCGACGATCCGCCCGGCTGCTGCCCGCGCGACTCGGTCCCGTCTCGGCTCACGATCACGACCGTCGGAGGAGCTTGGGTGACGACCGGAGCGACCACCGGACGAACCACGGTTGCCCGCTCATTCGTGGGCTCACTTGAATTCTGCACACCTGCGCTCGCGGCCGTGTTGCCCGGCGTCGACGCAGGGTCGCGCACGACGCGGTTGAGCTCGACGCTCTCGGTCGTCACCGCGAGCTCGCCCGAAATAATCACGTCGCGCTCGAGCGCATAGAACCCGTCGGCCACCACGCGCATGCGCACGGTCTCGGCGCGCACTCGGATCGGCGCCGCGAACGGGACGGTTCCGACGTCGCGACCGTTGAGAAGGACATGCGCTCCGGCGACGTTGGCGCGCACCGTGAAGAGCCCCACCGAGCGCTGCGCGACCCTGAGGTTCTCGCGAAATCGCTCGACCCACGCCGGCTGCATCAGCGAGTCCGTCGGCGCGTCGAGCGCCTCGCGAAGATAGCGCTCTGCTTCGACCGGGTGCCCGAGCGCTCCTTCTGCGACGCCCATGTGCGCGCGCGCCGTCGG
Organism: Polyangiales bacterium; assembly: GCA_046351515.1. Lineage (GTDB taxonomy): Bacteria > Myxococcota_A > Polyangia > Polyangiales. The sequence continues at coordinate 528,887 of JAXLYJ010000003.1, read as the reverse complement.
CGATTGCGCGAGCTGAAACGCCCGCGTGAATCGATCGAGCGCGTCCTGCGCTTGCCCTTGCTGCAAGAGCGTTCGCCCTTCGCGGATCAGCGTCGCGGCTTGCTCGCTCGACGCGCTGGTCTGCGCGAACGCAGCGGGCGAGCTCAGCGCGAACGCCGCGACGAGCGAGGCTCGTGCGAGCGCGGTGCGGTGCCACGAGAGCGAGCGATTCGAGCGTGAAGCCATTGCGTGCGCAGGGTAACGCCCAGGCCGCGGGCTCCTGCAACTACCCCGCCCGACAATTCGCGCTCGCCCTCGCGAGGACTACAGGACGAAGCCTCCTCCGACCTGCCTCGGACCCTCGGTGGGGGTCTGCGTCGAGGTGTTGGTCTGATGCGGATTCGCCGCTGAATTCGCAGGGCGTTCGTTGGTCGTGGTCGGCGTGTTGCTCGGCGTCGCGGCGGGCTGGTTGCTGTGGGCCGTCGTCGTCGAGACAACGGAAGAAGGGGGTCTTCGCCCCGGACGCGACGAGCTCGGCGCGGTCTGACTGTTGGCCGTAACAGCGGGTGACGCTTGCGCGGTGACCGCGGGTTCGATCAGCGAATTGGCTGCCACGCCGCTGTCTCGATCGGACGTCTCCGCCGGGCGAACCGCGGTCTCGGCGACGCGCGTCACCGTGGGGCTCGGCGCGACCGACGGCTGCGCGCTCGCGTGGGGCGGGGTCGCTGCGGACGAAGACGCGCTGGATCGCTGCATCACCGCCACGCCCGAGATCAACGCGACGGCGCTGGCGAGGACGACGGCGATCAACCCCTTGTGACCCGAGTCTTTGCGCTGTCCGGACACGATGGTGTCTTCGCGCGAGACAGGAGAGGGAAGCTCGATCGAGCTTCCGCCGAGCGTGCTCGGAGCAGCGCGCTTGGGTGTGGGCTCTTGGGTCCTGGGCACGGCGGCGGCGATGGGCTCTGCCAACGTGGGACCCGAGAGCGGTGCGGGAGTGGAGACGCGCGCGGCGTGATCATCGGCGGAGATCGCTCCGGGCTTCGCGCCGACGACGGCTTCGACCGCGCGCACGACGGCGCTCTCGCTGGTGCCATCGGCGCTCATGGTCGAGCCGAAGGCGAACTCGGTCGCCCACGAGTCGCGCGAGAACGAGAACTTCTGCCCCTCGGCCAGGGGCGCGAGCGCGTCGGACATCGCCTTCACCGACGAAAATCGCTGCGAAGGATCGAGGCTCATCGCGCGCGTGACGATCGCTTCGAACGCCGCAGCCACGCTCGGCGCCCTCTCTCGCAGCGGGATGTACTTCGCTTCGACGATCGCGCTGAGCACGTTGTAGAGCGTGTCTCCGTCGCACGGCCGAACGCCGGTGACGCACTCGTACAAGATCACTCCGAGCGTGTACTGGTCACTCTTGGCGTCGACGCGCTTGCTGTCCCTCGCTTGCTCGGGGGACATGTACACGACGGTGCCGACCATCGCGTTGGTCTGCGTGAGCCCTTGGATCGCGCTCGCTTCGATTTTGGCCACGCCGAAGTCGAGGACGACGGGGCGGATCGAGCCGTCTCCGGCGCGGGCGATGAAGATGTTCTCGGGCTTGAGATCGCGGTGAACGATGCCCGCTTCGTGCGCAGCGGCGACGGCGTTGAGCACGGGGAGCATGAGCGCCGCGGTGGCTCCGACCGAGAGCTTCTGGTCCCGCTCGAGCACCGTCGCGAGCGAGCGGCCTTCGAGATACTCGAGGACCATGAAGGGCGGATCGTGACGCTCGTCGATGTCGACGACGTCGATCACGTTGGGGTGACGAATGCGCGCGGCGGCCTCGGCTTCGCGCAGAAATCGACCGACCGCTTCGGCGTTCTTCGCGAACTGAGGGTGAATGACCTTTACGGCCACGCGCTTGTTCATGCGCGCGTGGCGAGCTTCGTAGACGGCGCCCATCCCGCCAGAGCCGAGGCGACGACGGATCTCGTACTTGCCTGCGAGCAGCGTTCCTGCGGCGAGAGGAGTGTCGTTGGACGCGTCCATGAGCAGCCCTTTGGATTCAACGAGAGAGGGACGAGCGCTGAGAGCTCTGACGGCGCTCAGGGATTGGCGGGCACCGCGCGAATCGGCCGAAGCACCTCGATGAACGCGGTGAACTCGTTGGTGGCCTGCTCGGCGTCCGAGTCATCGACGTAGTGCGCCGCCGTTCGATAAGTCATCACGCAGCGAAGCCGCAGGACGCCTGGCGCTGGGGACGGTTGAACGAACACGACGAGCTCGCTCGGGACGTCGCACAAATCGAAGGACGAGAGCGCGCGCCACTCGCTTCCGCGGTGAAACGCGAGGGAGACGTTGGCCCCCACCGTTCGCTCGTAGCCGAGCTCGAGCGCGCGCTCGATCAGCGCCCCCATGGCCGCGCGCTCGTCGAGCGCGGTGTCGACGAAGGCGTCGCCGCGGATGTCCATAGGAAACGTCGATCGGACCTGCACTGGAACGATCCACCCGCGGCTCGCTCCACGGGCGCGACCGTCATCGAGCCTGCGCTGACGGCGCATCCACGACGCGCCGCTCGAAGAGACAAACGCCCCGAAGAGTGCCATCGGAACGATCCATTCGAGCGCCATCGCCCGACGCTACCACGAAAACGCCCTTATCCCCCCTTGGCGTGTCCGCGCGAGCGCCGCTCAGAGCAGCTTGTCTTTGGTCTCGGCGGCCTTTCGCTTCTCCATCTGGTGAAGCAGATAGCCCTCGATAAACTCGTCGAGGTCGCCGTCGAGCACGCGCTGCACGTCGCTGACCTTGAGCTCGGTGCGCTCGTCCTTCACCAGTCGGTAGGGCGCGAGCGTGTACGTGCGGATCTGCGAAGAGAAGCCCGCCTCGAGCTTGCCGGACTCGTAGTTCTTGGCGAACTCCGCTTCCTTCTTGCCGCGCTCGTATTCGTAGAGCTTGGCCGCGAGCATCTTGAGGGCCTTGCGCTCGTTTTCGTGCTGCGAGCGCTCGGTCTGGCACTTGACCACGAAGCCCGTGGCCTTGTGCGTGATGCGGATGGCCGACTCGACCTTGTTGACGTGCTGTCCGCCAGCGCCGCCCGAGCGCATCGTCTCGCGGTCGTAGTCCTCTTTTTTGATCTCGATGTTGATCGAGTCGTCGATGTCCGGCGTCACTTGCACCGCGGCGAACGCGGTCTGCCTGCGCGCCTGCGCGTCGTACGGAGAGATTCGAATGAGCCGATGCACGCCGCGCTCGGCCTTCAAGAAGCCGAACGCGTTGTGGCCGTGGACGAGCACCGTCGCGCTCTTCAGGCCCGCTTCTTCACCCTCCATCTGCTCGAGCAGCTCGTAGGTGAAGCCGTGCTGGTCGCACCAGCGCAGGTACATGCGCAGGAGCATCTCGGTCCAATCCTGCGCGTCGGTCCCGCCCGTCCCGACGTTGATCTCGAGGTAGCAATCGAGCTTGTCCTCGGGGCGGTTGAGCATCTGCTCGAGCTCGAGCTTGCGCATGAGCGCGTCGAGCTGCGGAACCTGCGCAGACACCTCAGCGGCCGTGCCTTCGTCTTTTTCGGCGGCGGCCATGTCGAGCAGCTCGATGGCGTCTCGCGTCTCGCGCTGCGCCTTCTCGACATTTTCAACGAGGTTCTCCAAGTGCGTCTTCTCTTTGAGCACTTTTTGAGAGACCTCGCCCTTGTCCCAGAAGCCTGGGACCAAGGTCTTTTGCTCCAACTCCTCGATGCGGATCTTCAACCTGGGGAGGTCAAAGATGCCTCCCGAGGTTCTCGCCCCTGCGGGCGAGCTCCTCTAACTTGCTTCGGGTCTCTGGGTCGATCATGGGACGGCTCTGCTAACGCGATGAGCGCGCACCGTCAATGATCGCGTGCAGCGAAGCCGCGCTCGCTGTGGCATCCTCCGCGCGATTTTTCGGGCCCCGTATCCCACCCAAGGAGAGACCAGTGAGCTTCGATCCGTCCCTCGAGCAGAGTGATCCCGAGTTGTCCGCGATGATCCGCGGCGAGACGCAGCGGCAGTTCGACAAGCTCCGCATGATTCCGAGCGAGAACTACGCCTCGCGCGCGGTGCAGGAGGCGATGGGCTCTCCGCTGAACAACAAGTACAGCGAGGGCTATCCGCGCAAGCGCTACTACGAGGGCCAGCAGTTCGTGGACCCGATCGAAGAGCTCGCGCAAGAGCGCATCAAGAGCCTCTTCGGCGTCGAGCACGCCAACGTGCAGCCCTACTCGGGCTCTCCCGCGAACCTCGCGGTGCTCTTCGCCTTCTGCAAGCCGGGCGATCCCATCATGGGCCTGGGTTTGCCCGCGGGCGGGCACCTCACGCACGGATGGAGCGTCTCGATCACGGGCGCGTACTTCAACGCTCGCGCGTACGGCGTCCGTCGCGACGACCACCGCATCGACATGGACGAGGTGCGCAAGATCGCCGAAGAGCACAAGCCCAAGGTGATCTTCTGCGGCGGCACGGCGTACCCGCGCGTCTGGGATTTCGCTGCGTTCTCTGCGATCGCCAAGAGCGTCGGGGCCATCCTGGTCGCGGACATCGCGCACATCTCGGGCTTGATCGCGGGCGGCGCGCACCCCTCGCCCGTCGGCCACGCGGACGTGATCTCGAGCACGACGCACAAGACCCTCCGCGGACCGCGCGGAGGCATGATCATGACCCGCAAAGAGCTCGCTCCGGCGATCGACAAGGCCGTGTTTCCGGGGCTGCAGGGAGGGCCGCACGTCTCGCAGATGGCGGCGCTCGCCGTCGCAGCGAAAGAGGCGAGCGCGCCCGAGTTCAAAGAGTACGCGGCGCGCGTGGTGAGCAACGCCAAGTCCCTCGCGACGGCGCTGATCGACCGCGGCTACTCGCTCGTCTCGGGCGGGACCGACAACCACTTGCTGCTCATCGACCTGACGAACAAGAACGTCACGGGAAAGCGCGCCGCCAAGGCCCTCGACCTCGCGGGGATCGAGCTCAACTACAACAGCGTTCCCTTCGACCCGCGAAAGCCCTTCGATCCGTCGGGCGTGCGCTTGGGGACGCCCGCGATCACCTCGCGCGGACTTCGCCCCGAGCACATGGGCAAGGTCGCCGAGTGGTTCGACGAAGCCGTCAAGAACGAAGGCAACGAGAGCAAGCTCGCCTCGGTCGCCGCGGACGTGAAGGCGTTTCTCAAGGACTACCCCGCCCCGGGCATCGCGCTCTGACTCGAGCGAGATTGCTCTGCGAAAACACTGGCGACTCGATAACAGTCACCCGTTTTCGAGAGCCAGCTTCGCGCGCACTCGGGTGAGCTCAGCCTCGCCTCGCCGAGTCGCGCCCCTCACCGTGTGAATCGCGCTCACCGGGACGTGTCGCGCGAGGATCACTCCGTTGGGGCTCTTCCACAGCCGCTCACCCGCGGCGCGCATCGCTGCGATCGAGACGCCCAACAAGACGTCGACGTTCGCGCGCTTTCCGACGGTCGAGTTCGTCGATTCAGCCAGGTGCACGTGCGTGCGCGAGACCGAGACGATCCCGCTCTTGGCGATGCCGTCGATCGCGTCCACGGACGTTCCGTGCCACACGAGCCCGTCGCTCGCTTCGAGCTCGGTCCAGCTCGCCTCCATCGCTTCGGTCGAGACCACGCCGGACGAGTGGCCCTGGCACGCGCGGACGAAGTCACCGTCGACCTCGAAGCGCTTCTTGTCGTTCTGCGCCACGGCTTGATCGAACATCGCCCGGGACACACGCACCACGCGCAACACGTCGTCGATCTTCGCCCAACCATCGGCGTCCATGCTCACGCCCGCCTCGCTCGCGCCGTGACGCAACAGCCACGAGAGCTTCTTGCTCGCCTGCACGACGGCCTTCGTATCGGTCTTCGAGTTCATCGCTCGTCTCCTCGCCAAGGATACTGCGCACGGTGAATCATCGAGAAAACTGATTCTTTCGGAGCTACACTCCATGATCTGGAGTCTTCTCGCGACATGGCCCTGCCCCGCGCGCCAGCGCTTCAGCTCGACCCCGACTGCCTCGACGCGCTCGTCGCGTTCGCCGAGGACTGCAACCTCACCACCGCGGCGAAGACGCTGCACCGCGGACAGCCCACGGTGCACGCGCAGCTCAAGCGCCTCGCGGACGCCGTCGGCTCGCCGCTCTACGAGAGGCGCGGTCGGACCCTGGCGCTCACCGCCGCGGGCTCGGCGGTGCTCGCGTTTGCGAGGGACAGCCGCGAGCGAATCGCGGTGCTCGAAGCGACGCTCGCGCGCAGCAAGCTCGAACGTCCCGTGACGCTCGCCACGGGAGAAGGCGCGCTGCTCTATCTCTTGGGCCCCGCGCTCGTGGCCTTTCGAAAGAGCCACGCGAAGGCTCCCGCGCTGCTGATCGGAGACCGTGACACGACAGTGCGCCGCGTTCGGGAGGGACAAGCGCACCTCGGCGTGACGGCGATCGACGGAGCATCGCTCGAAGGGCTTCGCGTCGAGCGCATCGCCACCGTGCGCACCGCGGTGGTCGTGAGCGCCCGCCACCCGCTCGCGAGAAACAAGCGAGTGCGTTGGGAGATGCTGCGCGGCGTTGCGCTGGTGCTGCCCCCCGCGCCGAGCGCGCTGAGGACCGCGGCGATCAACGCGCTCGAAGGGCAGTGCGAGATCGCCATCGAAGCGCGCGGCTGGCCGCTCGCGATGCACTGCGCGCGGCTGGGCCTGGGCGTGGCGATCGTCAACGACTTTTGCGAGCCGCCGAAGGGCTGCGTTCGACGCCCGCTCGAGCAGGGCCCCGCCCAGCCGTACGCGCTGTTGTCACGGGCAGACGCGGTCGAGTCCGAGCCGGTTCGGAGTCTGCGCGAACGAATCCTCGGGCGAACGTGAAACGAGACGGGTTTTCACGGGGAGATTTTACGCGCTGCGTGTGCAAAACTCACAACTCTTGCGCGCCTTCACGAGGAGAGCCCTGACATGACGAAGCCCAGTCGATTCTTCACGTTGCTCGGTCCGATCGCGCTCGCGATCGCAGCCTGTTCGGAGCCGCCGATCCCAGCAGTGGAAGGAGGGCGCTCGGACGCGGCGCTCAGTGATGGCTCGAGCTCGGAGGGCGGGATGGACAGCGCCGTCGAGCGCTGCGCGGCCGGCGTGGACAGCGACAACGACGGCATCGACAACGCGACAGAGTGCATGCTCGGCACCGATCCGATGAACAGCGACTCGGATCGCGACGGGATCTCGGACGGAATCGAGTCACGCTACCCGCGGATCTGCGTCGCCGACGACCCGCTGCAGCAGCGTCGGTGCGTGGGCGGAGCTTCTGGCGACGCGGGCGCGGGAGACGCGGGAGACGGCGGCGCGGACGCGGGTCGATGCGGGCCGCCGCCGTGCACGATGGACAGCGAGTGTCTCTCCGGTGAGCGATGCCGCGGGCTCAACCCTGCGAGCAACGACTCGGACATGGACGGGGTCACCGACGATCAAGAGGATTTGAACCGCGACGGGTTCGTGGACATCGCGAACGGAGAGACAGACCCGCGGCTCGGCGACACGGACGGCGACGGGCGGCCGGACAGCATGTCTGGCGTGGAAATTTGCAGGCCAATGGGCCTCGCCACGGTGACGATCCAGCGCACGCCGATGACGCCGACGCAAGTGGGCCACGACCCCGCGTGGGGCATGGCCCGCACCGTCGATGGAACGATGACGCGCGGCGCAGTGCTCCTCGAGGACGCGGCCACGGGCACGGCGGGGCTCGTCGTGGGTCTGCCGTCGACCGGCGATGTTCGCGCGGAAGCAGCGCGGGTCGAGGCTGCGATTCAAGCGGCGCTCGGGATGGGCACGACCGCGGTGCTGGTGGGTCGCGCGCTCGTCACGCACGAGATGAACAACGCTGTGCAGAGCACGTATCGCGTGGCGCGCATGACGTCTGCGAGCGCGCTGCGAGACGCGCTGGTGATGCCGTTGATCGGCGCCGCTGCGCCTGCGGGAGCGGCGGTCGGGAGCTCGTCGGAGTTCATCGTTGATGTGACCACGGTGCTGCGCGACGTGGCGCGCACGACGGACGTGATCGTGGCGATCGCTCCGCGCGCGCAGGTGGACAACGCGATGATCAACACCGCGATTCGGATGAGCGACCTCACCAACGCGACAGGCGTCTCGGAGGCAGGAAAAGCGCTGGGATTCGCGTGTCAGGTGATCCGCGCCGAGCAGGGATCGTCGCCCGTCGACTTCATCTGGACGATCGACACCTCGGGCTCGATGGGGCCGTATCAAGAGGCCGTGGGTCGCACGGCGACGCGCTTCGTCGAGCGCATGACCGCGGCGGGCGTGGACTTTCGCGTGGCTGCGTTTCAAGCGAACTCGCAGATCCCCGTGCTCAACCAGGCCGCGGCGACAACGGGCTGGCCGATGGGCTTCACGTGGATCGCGAGCAGCGACGCGATGGCCGCGACCAAGCTCTGCCAGTACTCGACGGTGGGGCTGTGCCCGACGACGATGACGGACACGTTCAGGCCGTACACGTGGACGGGCGGAAGCACCTCCGAGCAGCCCACGGCGGGATCGATCCTCGCGCACTTCGAGTTCAACCGCCGCACGATGATGGGCGAGGCCAACGCCGAGTGGCGGCTGCGTCCGGGCGCGAAGGTCGTGACCTTTCACGTCACCGACGAGCCGGGGAGCAACGACTACCTCTTCTTCCGCGCAGGGACGGACCCGCAGACGATGGCGCGGTTCAGCCCGATGGGCGTGTACGACGCGACGACGGTGAACAACATCGTCGCGTACTACCGCCGCAACAACATCCTGACGTTCGGGCTCGTCCCGCGGATCCTCAGCGAGCAGCCGATGGACACGCGCCCGGTGCCGATGTGCTCGGCCAACGACGTCAACTACCTGCCGCGATGCGTGATCGAAGCGAACGGCGGCGCGTACATCCCGCTGCGGCAGATCACGGCGACGACGCCCGCGGCCACGCGTATGGCGTTCGAAGCGGACGTGGACGCGGCGATGGCCCGCATCGTGGACGCGATCGCGGGGGCGGCGAGCCAGTTCCGCCTCAACCGCTCGCCGATCACGAGCACGATCAAGGTGCGCGTGCGGGGCATGGACGTCCCTCGCAACCGCGCAGAAGGGTTCGACTACGACGCCGCCTCGCGCTCGATCATCTTCTTCGGCGCGCGCTACCGGCCGATGCGCGGCGACGAAGTGGTGATCTCGTATCGCGTGTGGGAAGGCTCGCTCGGCTGATCGCTCCGCGAATCAGGGCCGTCGGCGCGGTGATTCGGTGTACCGTCACAGCCGAACGTGGCTAGTCACTTCAGGCTCCGCGCGCGATACCCGATCGAGGTGCGCGTGACCGTCCGCCGACAACACGAAAAGAGCGCGCGTCGCGTCGACGCAACGACGCTCAATTTGTCCTTCGGCGGGGCGTTCATCGCGGTCGATCCGCCGATCCCTGTCGGCGCCCGCGTCCGTGTTGGAATCGCCAGCGCCACCACGTGGGAGCCGCTCGAGCTCGACGGAACGGTCCGCTGGGTGCGCGACGGAAGCTCCACGGTGCGCGCGGGCATGGGCATCGCGTTCGAGCCGCTCAGCGCCCCGCAGGCGCTCGCGCTGCACCGCTTGTTTTGTGCACACGGATTCGAAGAAGAGTGATCGCCGCGCTCACAGCGCTTGGATCACCGCGCGCGTAAACTCCGCGGTGGTCGCGTTGCCGCCGAGGTCGCCGGTGCGCACGGTGCTCTTGGCGTACACGGATCGAACGGCGTTCTCGACGCGCGTCGAGGCCTCGCGCTCGCCGAGGTACTGCAGCATGAGCGCGGCGCTCAGGATCAACGCGGTGGGGTTCGCGACGCCTTTTCCCGCGATGTCCGGCGCGCTGCCGTGCACCGCTTCGAACACCGCGCACTCGTCGCCAATATTCGCGCCCGGAACGACGCCGAGCCCGCCCACCAGGCCCGCGCACAGGTCGCTCAAGATGTCGCCGTACAGGTTGTCCATCACGAGCACGTCGAAGCGCTCAGGAAACCGCACGAGCTGCATCGCGCACGCGTCCACGATCACCTCTTGCGTGTCCACCTCGGAGTACCGACGGCTCACCTTGCGACAGCAGTCGAGAAAGAGCCCGTCCGAGAGCTTCATGATGTTGGCCTTGTGCACGACGGAGACCTTTCGTCGCTTGTTTGCCCGGGCATAACGATAGGCAAACTCCGCGATGCGGGTGCTCGCGCGCTCGCTCACGATCTTGAGCGACTCGGCCACGCCAGGGACCACCATGTGCTCGAGCCCTGAGTAGAGCCCCTCGGTGTTCTCGCGGACGATGACCAGATCGACCCCCGAGAAGCGTGAGGGGACGCCCTCGATGTTCTTCACGGGGCGCAAGCACGCGTACAGGTCCAGCGCCTTGCGAAGGGTGACGTTGACCGAGCGAAATCCGCGGCCGATGGGCGTTCCGATCGGGCCCTTGAGGGCGATGCGGTGCTTCTGCACAGAGGCGATGAGCTCGTCGGGGCACGGGTTGCCGGACTGCTCGGCGGCCGCCGCGCCCGCGAGCTGGGTGTCCCAGTGGATTTGCACGCCCGTCGCCGCGAGCACCTCGCGCGTCGCGTCCGTCACCTCGGGTCCAATGCCGTCGCCAGGGATCAGCGTGATCGTGTAAGCCATCGTTGTGGTCTTCGCTTGCTCTCGGGGTCTCGCTTCTCGAACAATGAGCGCGCGAGCGTAACCGATGTCGTCGCTCCCCCGCAGGCTGGGTCGTTACGAGTTGATGCACGAGCTCGCTCGCGGCGGGATGGGAGTCGTGTACCTCGCGCGCCTGCGCAGCGTGGGCGGTTTTTCGCGGCTGGTGGCGGTGAAACAGTGCCTGCCCGAGCACACGCGAGACAAGGACTTCGTCGCGATGTTTCTCGACGAAGCGCGGCTCGCGGCGCGGGTGCACCACCCGAACGTGGTTCCGACGCTCGACGTCGAGAACAACGCGGACGGACTGTACTTCGCGATGGAGTACGTCGAGGGTGAGCGCGTGGTGGACGTGATCCGCGCGTCGATCGCGAAGATGGGCGCTGTTCCCATCGCGATCGCGCTGCGGATCCTCGTGGACGCGCTGCACGGGCTGCACGCGGCGCACACCCTCGAAGACAGCGACGGCGCGCCGCTCAACATCGTTCATCGCGACGTCTCGCCGCAGAACATCGTCGTCGGATACGACGGGCTCACGCGCATCCTCGACTTCGGCGTCGCGCGCGCCGAACGTCGCCTCACGCGCACCCTCATCGGCGGCATCCCCAAAGGAAAGCTCGCGTACATGGCCCCCGAACAGCTGCTCGAGCAGCCGCTCGACGCGCGGGCCGACATCTTCGCCGCCGGCATCGTCGCGTGGGAGCTGCTCAGCGGCGCGCGGCTCTTCGACGCCAACACCGAAGCCCTGCTCGTCGCGCAGGTGATGGAGCTGCGCATCGCCGCGCCCTCATCGCGACGCCCCGAGCTCTCGGCCGCGCTCGACGAGGTGATCCTCACGGCGCTCGCGCGCGACGCCAACCAGCGATTCGCCAGCGCGCAGGCGTTCGCAGAGGCGCTCGAGCGGTGCGGCGTCGCGCCGGCCTCGCATCAGATCGTCGCCAAGTACGTGCGCGACGTGCTCGCGACGCAGAGAGAGCAGAAGCTCGCCCTGCGCCGTCGCATCGAAGCGATGCCCGCGTTGCCCGAGCCCGCGCAGAGCGCGGAGCCCCGCGTGTCCGCGCTCGCGCCTCCGCCCAAGACCGTCGTGTTCGACCCAGGATCGACCGCCGCGCCCGCGATGAAGAGCGGTCCGTACAGCGCAGCGAGCGCCTCGGGACCGTGGCCGCCGCACGCGCACGCGCCCATGTCGATGACGTCCGTCCCTGGCACGGTGCGACCGACGCAGCTGCCCGTCGCTCCGCGGGACGACGGACGCCCGCTGCTCGCGTACGCCGCGCTCGCGATGGTCGTGCTCGGCGTCGCGATCGGCGCTGCGGGCTACGCGGTGAAGCAGCGCAATCGCCGCGAGCGCGCAGAGCTCGCGCCGATCGAGGTCCCCGTCGCGGTCCCCGTGCTTCCCACGCGCACCGGCGCCTTCGCGACGACCGAAGCGCCCATCGTCCCGTCGCAAGGAGCAGCGCAAGCGCAGCCCAATCCCCAGCCCGCCGCGCCGATCGACGCAGGCGCTCACGCTGAGCCCCATCGAAGACCGCACCCGCGTCCTGCCAACAACGGCAACACGGGCGGCACCGAGTTCTGACAGAAAGCCCTCGCGCGCTTGCGACCGCCGCCGCAGGTGAGTCACGCTAGTGTGCGATGGCGTCGGATACTCTTACACTTGGTGTCGCGTGTCCCCGAAGGCCCGCGAGGGCGCGCGCGGCGGTCTTGCTTCTGGCGGCGTTGAACGCGTGCGCGGCCAGCGTCTCTGCGGACCGTGATGGAGGCGGCATCGACGGCGCGCGCAGCGATGGCGCGACGGGAGACGTTGGACGCGACGTGCGGTTTCGTGACGTTTCCGATCCGTCGCCGGACACCTTCGTCGATCCACCGTGCCCCGACGGATCCACGGAGGGCGTTCGCCAATACAACTGCGACCCGTTCTCGAACCGCGGATGCGGGCCCGGCGAGGCTTGCTACCCGTACATCGAGTACCCGATGGGGCGCTGCGCAGCAGAGATCTACCACGCGGATTGCATCACCGCGGGCACCGTCCCCGTGGGCTCTCCGTGCGGACGATCGGGCGCGTGCGAGCCCGGCAGCTCGTGCTTCGCGACGGGAGCAGGCACCCGCTGCTTGCGCCTCTGCCGCATCGACGGGACCGCTCCGCAGTGCCCTCGCGGCGCGGTGTGCGAGCCGACGGACCTGCCCGATTTCGGAGCGTGTGACTGAGCGATGAAACTGCGCACACACAATCGAGTTGCCACTCGAATCACTGTCATTTGTGCGACCGCGATCGTCGCTTCGGCCGCGGGATGCGGCGCCAAGACCGAGCTCGACTTCACCCCTCCCCCGCCCCCTCCGCCAGACTGCTTCGTCGACGAAGACTGCGACGATCAGCAGTACTGCACCGGCGTCGAGGCGTGTCGCGAGGGCCGCTGCGTCCCAGGAGCGCCCGTCCTGTGCGACGACCGTGATCCTTGCACGATCGACCGCTGCGACGAAGGCACGCGCGCCTGTCGAACGAGCGAAGCGACGCGCGACCTCGACGGCGACGGTCACCGCGGGCCGATCGCGGGACGACAGCCGGGCGCCGCCGACGCGTGCGGTGACGACTGCGACGACGACGATCGCGCGGTGTTTCCGGGCGCGGCCGAGGTGTGCAACGGGCGCGACGACAACTGCAACGGTGTGATCGACGACAACGCGACGTTCTCGCCCGCGGGGCCGGACGTCGCCGTGAGCGAGCCGACCCTCGCGCCCTCGGGCGTGGGCGGCGTCGCGTGGTCGGGCTCGCGGTACCTCGCGTCGTTCTGGGGCTACGAGCAGAGCTCGGCGCACGTGTATTTCACCGGGCGAAATCGCGACGGCTCCGCGGCGCTCACCCCGGCGACGCGACGCATCACCGTGAGCGAGCCAGACGCGTACGGAGCCGCCGTCGCGTGGACCGGGCGCGAGCTCGGGATCGTGTGGCAAGAGCGGCGCGACGGCGACTACGAGATCTATTTCAACCGTCTCAACGCGGACGGAGAGAAGCTCGGACCCGATCAGCGCGTCTCGTTCGCGCGAGGCTTCTCGATCAACCCGTCGATCGCGTGGACGGGAGAGGACTTCGTGCTCGCGTGGCAGGACGAGCGTGATGACCTGCAAAATGAGGGCAATTTCGAGATCTACCTCCAGCGCATCGACCGGCAGGGACGGCAGATCGAAGACAACATTCGGCTCACGCGCGACCCGTCCAACAGCGAGGCGCCGGTCGTCGCGTTCGGCGGAGGGACGCTCGCGGTCGCGTGGCTCGACGGACGCGGAGCGCAGACCAACGCGATGGGCGCGCGCGGGATCTTCTTCGCGCCGCTCACGACCTCGCTGCAGAGGCTCGCGCCGGACCTGCGATTGACCCCGATGGGCTTCGACGCGGTGGCGCCAGCGCTCGCGTTCAACCGAGACCGCTGGGTGATCGCGTGGCACGACGCCGCGGACTCGAGCGCGGATCACGAGGTGTGGGCGACCGTTCGAAGCGCCTCGGGATCGACGCTCGTGGCTCCGACGCGGCTCACGACGGACCGAGGATTCTCGCGGTATCCGTCGCTCGTGGGCCTGGGCGATCGCGTGCTCGCGGTGTGGGCCGATGACCGCGGCGGCGACGGCTACGACTTGTGGGCGAGGATGTTCGACAACGCGCTGCGACCGATCACGATGGAGCAGCGCGTGACGATGGCCTCGCGCGACTCGGTGTATCCGCTCGCGACGCTCGGGCCCGAAGGAGACGTGGGCGTGCTCTTTCGCGATCAGCGCGACGGGCGCTGGCAAGTGCGCTTCACGCGGCTGCAGTGCGCGCTGCCGCGCTGAGCGCTGCGCGCGCTCAAAAGAGCGCGCGATAGCCGAGGGCGAAGAGCATTCCGCCGATCGGTAGCGGGCCGAGGCCCTGGGTGTTGGCGACGGTCCCGCGGTAGCCAACATGGGCGTACAGACCGCCCGGCCCGATGCGCAGTTGCGCGCCGAGCATCGAGAGGATCCCGAACGTCGAGCTCGCCTCGAGCGCCTCGGTTCCGTCCGGCCTCGACACCACGGACCGATGCATCACCCACTGCGGAACGAACCCCAGATACCCCGTCACCGGCGCGTTGTGCCGCGCGAAATACCCGCCCACCAACGGCCCAATGTCGAACGTATCGACGCCCACCGACGTGCGCGGCGCGCCCGGCGTCGCCGTGCTCTCGGGCGCGCAGTACACCGTGAGGTCGCTGATCTGCGGCCCCGAGCAGCCGAAGCGAAGGTAGCCCGCGCGCATTCCGAGCAGCAGTCCGGGCCCGGCGGGGATGCGCGCCCGCGCCTCGAGCGCGACGCCCAGGCCCGAGCGAAACCTCGGATCGAACGTGATCATCGCGTCTCCCTCGAACGCGAGCTCGAGGCCCACGTGCGGGCGCGGAGGCTGCGCAGGCGCCGGGCGCTCTGCGGGGGGACGGGTCGAGTCGAGCTCGAGCGAAGCGCGCGGCTCGGCCTCGCCGTCGACGAAGAAGCGAATCGTCCCCGCCGGAGCGGCGCCGGTCCATCGCGCGACGGTCTCGTACGTGCCTGGCTCGGCGCCGGGACGAACCGCGTCGAGCGTGATTCCACGCGGTGATTCTGCGCGCAAACGCGCGCCCGCGACGGGGTGTCCGACCGCGTCGAGCACGCCCACCAAGATGCGACGGCTGCCGCGATCGCCCTCGTACTGCGCGCCGAAGACGCGCGATCGCACGGTGACCACGCCGGACTCATCGGCGCCCCACGCCCGCTCGACCGCTCCCGCGCCAGACTCGTCCGCCGCGCATCGCAGCGTGTGCCTCGCGAGCGGTCGAAGCTCGAGCGGAGCCGTGACGCGCGCCATCGCCGCGCCGTCGAGCGAGCACATCGTCCCTTCGCTCACGCGCACCGAGGCGCGCCGCCCGGGACCGCCGCGATCGAAGAGCACCGACGAGACGCGCATCGTCGCGACGGCGCTCGGCCTGCCTTCGAAGCCGTCTGCGTCGACCGCGCTCACCCGCGCGAAATACGCCCCCGGAAGCAGCTGCGCGTCGAGGTTGGTGACCGCCGCAGGGACTCGCGCGTCGACGATCAAATCGTTGAACTGTGCGTCGCGAGCGAGCTGCACGTGCCACACGACCGGCGTCGGGCCTGACGTGGCGCGGGCATACGAGCCTCGAACGCTCGCGCGATCGTCGCCGCTCACGAGCACGAGCGGGGCGAAGCCCGAAGCCCACGCAGGAGCGCCCGGCAACGGCTGCGGAGGCCGCGGCGCGCGCCCACGATCCGCGCGCGAACCGAAGCCCTCGTTGACCTGCACCGTTCGTCCGGCGGCGCGGATGTTCGACGTCCCTTGATGCACTGCGAGGCGCGTGGTGCGGCGGGCGTCGACGTCGACGAGCGAGGTGCCCGCGCCGACCTGCGCGACCGCGGCCGGCGTCTGCACGGTGATTTGCCGTGGCGCCGCGGCGGGCGCTTGCCCCGAGAGAGCGGCGAGCGACGCGCGCAGCGTTCCGCGCTCGAGCCGCGCCTCCGAGCCTCCTCCTGCGTCCACGCACTGCGCTGCGCGCCCCAGGATCACGACGAGCGTGTTGGGGCCGAGCTGCAGCTGAGTCTCGTCGATGAAGAGCACCTCGGCGCTCGATGCGTCGAGCGTCCCCAGGCGATGCCCGCGCGAGAGCCCTTCGTTGCGCTGCGCGCGGTGCTGCTCGGGCGTGTACGCGTCCACCTCGTTGCGCACAAACGAGACGCGCGCGTCGGTGCTCGCCGCCCGCCCGCCCGTCGCCGTGCGCGGCAGTCGCAGGATCTGACCGGGCTGCAATCGGTGCGGCAATCGACCGAGGTTGGCGTTGTTCTGGTGGATCAAATCGATGCGACCGACGTCGCCGTAGAGCCGCTGCGCAATGGACGGACACGTGTCGCCTGGCTGCACGCGGTACTCCTGCATCTCCTGCGCGGTCGCGCTCGCGCTCGCGAGCCACGCGGACGAGCCCGCAGCCGCAGCGCTGAGCGCGACCCACGCGCGACGGCGCGCGATCCTCTGGTGGACCTTCATCGACCTCTCCGAATCAAGCGAACGATCTGCTTGCATACGACTTCTTGCGACGAGCCCGGCGCGACGACATCGCTCGCGCCCGCGCGGATGTACTCAGGCGTCGAGGCGTTGGCATCGAGCACCATGACCGGCGTCTTCGCGGTGTGCGCCGCGGCGCGGAGCTCCTTCACCCGCTGCACCGAATCCACGCCCGACACGACGATCACCTTCGCCGGGCGCTTGCTCAGCACCGTCTCTGAAGGCACGCCCTCTTGCTTCCACACGACGCCGTTGACGCGGTGCACGGCGAGCGCGCCGCGCAGCGCCTCGGCGACGCTCGCGTCCGCGAGGCACAAATACGCGCGCGGCATCGATCCGCCGTCGGCCGGAGCGATCGAGTCACGCGGGCGAGGATGCTCCGCGGACGCTTCGACCAGCGCGCGCTGCTCGCGGGTGAGCGCCGCGTTCTCGACGCGCTGCTGCGTCTGAAGCGCGTCCTTCGTGGCCTCGTCGTCGCCTCGCAGCGCGCGCGCGAGCTGCTCTCGAAACGCGCGCGCCGTCGGCCGCTCTTCGGCCTTCTTCGAGAGCGCGCTGGCCACCAGAGCCTCGATGCCCGCGGGCACGTCCGCGCCCTTTTCGCTCAGCGTCGGCGGCTCGACATACATGTGCTTGGCCATGATGTCGGGCACCGAATCGCCTTCGAACGGCGCGCTGCCCGAGAGCAGCTCGAAGAGCATCACGCCCACGGCGTAGATGTCCGTCGCGGCGCCGACGTCACGCCCGCGGCACTGCTCGGGGGACATGTAGATCGGCGTCCCTTGCACGGCGCGCGTCGCCGTGAGGCGATCGCCGCCGATGCGGTCGTCCATGAGCGCGAGGCCGAAGTCCAAGACCTTGATGTGGTCGGTGCGGTCTTCGGTCTCGAGCAACATCACGTTTTCGGGCTTCAAATCGCGGTGGACGATCCCGAGCGCGTGCGCGACCTCGAGCACGGCGAGCACCTGATCGACCAGCGCCGCCACGCGCGCGAGCGGCATGAGCGCGCCGTGCTCGTCGCGAATGCGGTCGAACAGCTGCGTTCCGCGGACGAGCTCCATCACCATGTACAGCTCGCCGAGGTGCTCGCCGTAGTCGTGAACGGCGACGATCGACGGGTGACGGATCTTCGCGAGCGCGACGGCCTCGCGCTTGAATCGCGCGCGCTGCTCGGGTCGATTCGAAAACTCTTCGAGCAAGAACTTGATCGCCACGGGCTCGCCGAGCGTCAGGTGCGTCCCGCGGTAGACACGGCCGAATCCGCCGGCGCCGATGAGCGAGTCGACGCGGTATCTCCCCGAGACGATCGTCCCGATGCGCGGGTCTTCGAACTGGTGCCCGCACTCGGCGCACTTCACGAGGTGCTGCGCATACGCTCCGCACACCGGGCAGTGCTGCGCGCCGACGCCCGGCTGAGTCATCCCTTCGAGCACCGGACCGCTGTCGATCGTCGGAGCGACAGCGCGAGGATCCACCGCCGGCCGATCGACTTCGGTCCGCGCTGCGAGCGCAGGATCGCGCACGCCCTGGTCGTAGCCCACCGTGGCGCGCGAAGGCTCTGCGACCGCAGGCGCGCTCCAGCGATCGCTCGGCTCGACGGGCTTGTCCGCGAGGTCGCGCGTCGCGCGCGATCGAGCAGCGTCGTCCATCACCAACGACGGGCGCGCTGGTCGCGTCGTGTCCGTCGGGTCCTTCGCGTTGGCGCCGTTGTCGCCGTCGCGCCCATCGTTTCCGTTGTGGTCTCCGCTCATCGCACAAGCTCCAGGATCGCGACGGACTGCTCTTTTCCTCGCAGCGGGTGCTCGCCGAGCGGATGAAACTCGAACGATTCACCGGCGGCCTTCGCGGCGTCCCCGGTGACCAACGTCTGCCCCGGGCGCGCGAGCGCCTCGAGCCGCGCCGCGACGTTTACGACGTCGCCGATCGCCGTGTAGTCCATGCGACTCTCGCTCCCGAGGTTGCCGACGATCACCTCGCCGCTGTTCACGCCGACGGCGATCCGCACGTCGATGCCGTACTTCTCCTTCCACTCGGGGGCGGAGGCCTCGACGAAGCGATGCATGTCTTCGGCGCAGGCGACGGCGCGCTCGGCGTGGTCGTCCATCGCGTTCGGCGCGCCGAAGAACGCCATGATCGCGTCGCCGATGAACTTGTCGACGGTCCCGTCGTGGCGAAACACCACCTCGGTCATCACCGTGAACAGCTCGTTGAGAAACTCGACGACCTTCTCGGGCTCGGCCTTCTCAGCGAAGGGCGTAAACGAGACGACGTCGGCGAACAGGACGCTGACCTTTCGGCGCTCGCCGCCGAGCTCGAGCTTGCGCGATCCACCGGCGATTTCGGCGGCCACTTTCGCTGGCAAAAACCGAGACAGATCCTTCTCGACCGTGGCTCGTCGCGCGATCTCTTTCTCGCTGGCCGAGAGGTTGTCGGCCATCGACTCCATCGACGCGCCGAGCTCTTCGAGCTCGTCCGCCGTGCGCACGGTCGAGCGAGTCGCGAATTTGCGCTGCGCGTAGTCGCGCGCGAGGTCGATCAGCGTTCGAATGGGCCGCGTCGTGCGCGAGGCGATCCACGCGCCGGCGAGCACCGCGACGACCGCGATGCCCGCGAGCGCGATGAGCACCGAGCGCCGCACGGCGGCGAGCGACGAGAGCACGGTCTCGGACGGGCGTCGCGCGAGCACGGCCATGCGCAGGGTGGGCAGCGTTCGCACCGAGGCGACCCACTCCGAGCCGTCTGATCGTCGATACACCCCCGAGTCGACGAACATCACGTCGAAGCGGTTCACCGGCATCGCGACGTTCTGCAAGAGCTCTTTGCCTTGCATCGAAGCGCCGGGACGAAACTCGCTGTCCGTCGCGCCGCGCGAGGACGCCAAGACGCGGAGGTCTCGATAGAACAACACGAGACCGTCATCGCGACCTTCGAGGTGATCGCGCGAGAGCGCGGCGAGGATCGTCGGCGCCGTGTCCGAGCGGAGCTGGCCGAGCGCGAACCCCGTGCGGCTCCCGTTGCTGATCACGGGCATCACGAAGCGCAGCAACAGTCCGTGCTGCGGGTGCACTTCGGGCTCGAGCCACGTCCCTTCGGCGGGCGCTTGTCGCGCCTGGTCCGAGAGCGTCTGCGGCGCGGGAAGCGCTCTGGCTCCGTCGCGAACGAGCGTGTCGAGCAGCGCGCCGTCGGCGCCGTAGATGATCACCGAGTCGATCTCTTCGCTGCGGAGAAACGTCCGGCGAAGCAGCGCGAGCTTGGCGTCTTCGTCGGTGATGCGCGACTCGGCGAGCAGCGAGGTGATCTCGCCGACGATCGCCGCGTTGTGGCGCATCTTGCCCTCGAGGATCGAGCCAGCGTGATCCATCACCGAGACCTGCGTCGCCTGCTCGGACGCGAGCAGCCCCTTGCGCTGCTGGGCGGTCACGATGGGCGCGATCACCACCAGCGGAACGACCGCGACGCTCAACAACGCCGCCGTCCACTTCGCGCGCAGCGAGAGCCCGCGCGTGCGCGGCGTCGCGATCGTGTTGGCGGCGGTCTCTTTCGACGCGGCGCCGCTCATCGCCCCGCCCCAGAGCTCTGGGCTGCCGCGGGTTGCGCGGGGTCCACCACGCGAAACTCGACGCGACGGTTTCTCTCTCGGTCCTGCGCGCTGCGGTTGGGCGTGACGGGACGCGTTGGCCCGTAGCCGTGCGCTTCGAGCCGCTCGGCTTCGACGCCATGCGACGCGAGCCAGAGCATCACCGCGGTCGCGCGTCGAACGCTCAGGTCCACGTTGCGCTCGATGTCGCCGCGATCGTCGGTGTGCCCTTCGACGCTGAGCCTTCGAACATCGGCGCGCGCGCGCATCGCGTCGGCCACCGCTTGCAGCACCGGGAAGGATCGCGCCTGGATCGTCGCCCGATTCGTGTCGAAGTAGACCTGCTCGAGGATGCGAAACGAGCCGGTCTCCATGCGCACGAGCGAGGGGCAGCCGTTGCGCTGCGGATCGGGGCTCGGGGCTCCGGGCTGGTCGGGGCAGTGATCCACCGCGTCCGCGACGTTGTCGTTGTCGCGATCGATCAGCGGACATCCAGGCTTGAGCGGGTCGGGCCGATCGCCAGCCGGCTCTTGCGCGCACTGGTCGCGATGGTCGCTCACGCCGTCGTGATCGCCGTCGGGATCGGGGCAGCCCGCGCGCGTCGGATCGGCGAAGGCGCCGGTCGGCTCGCTCGGGCACTGGTCGATCGGAGAGAGCACTCCGTCGCCGTCGCGATCGAGCGCAGCGCTGTCGCAGCGCTCTCCGAGCGGGCACGGGTCCGCTTCGGTTCGCGCCGGCGCGCGCGCGCTCGACTCGCTCGAGGATTCACCGCCGGCCGTCGTCGTGACGGTCGTGCTCGACGAAGCGCTGCGCGTCGCAGCGGCGCGCGCCCACGCGTCGTCCTCCGCGGCGCTTCGCTGCGGGACTGAGGCTCCGTCGAAGAGCAAGAACGTCGCAGAAAACACCGCGCGAATCGTCGGAGTCCCCACGGCGCGCGTCAGCCCCGGCCCGACCCCGAGCGCGAGCTCGACCCACGACGCGGGCTTCGCGCGACCGGTGGCCATGAGCTCGGCGGCGACGTTCGATCGGGCGAACATGCGCTCCGCGGGGGTCTGCACAGAGCCCTCGAGGCCGAACGAGAAGCGATCGTTCGCGAACGTGTAGGCGAGGCCAGCGTTGGCGAACACCTCGCTCGCGATGAGCGGGCCGCTCGTCGCCGTAGGGTCGAGCGCCGCGGTGATGTCGAGCCGCGGGCGCGCGTGATAGCCAGCGGTGAGCGACCATCGAACGGGCCCGCCACGGCCGGCGAGCGAGAGGTACAAGCGCCCGCGAAACGACTCGTCCGTGACGAACTGCTGTCGCGACGACGAGCGCAAAAAACCAAAGAAGCCCTGCGCGCCGAAGTACACGCTGATCGGATCGCGATCGGCCTCGCCCGCGAGGCGCAAGCGCACGCCGAACCGTGGGTCGCCCACGGCGAGCCCCTCGCGCACGCCGCCTTGGACGAGCAGCGGGACGAGCGACGATCCGCCTGCGATTTGCGCGACGAACGGCAGATCCATGTCGAGCCCGACGCGGCGAAACACCTCGGCCGACGCCTGCGCGCGCACGACGATCCCGTGATCGACCACGCCGATCGTCGGATCCGCGCCCGCAGCGGGCGCCGCCGAGGTGAAGACCAGCGGACGCAACCCGTAGTCGACCATCAGGCCTGCGTGGATCGAGCCCGCAGAACCGCGGCTCGATCGCGGGTGACTCGTCGTGAAGAAGGCGTCTCCCGACGGCGCAGGCTCGAAGCGATCGAGCGCCCAGCCGAGCACCTGCGCCTCCGACGACGCAGAGATCGAGGTGACGACCAGCGAGAGCAGCGCCGCGCGCGCGCGCGATGAGTGGCGAACAAGGTCCGACATTCGACCGGGCATAGGTACACTACTGGTCCTCGAAAGGGCAGTGGGCCGGGCATCTCCCGCACGAAATGCGCGCTCGCCGCGCGGTTGGGTCTCGGCGAGGCCGCGCGCGACAGCGTCGGTCGAACCGAACAAAGCAACAATCCGAAGCACGGGCCTTGCGACGCGATTCGCTTTCGCGAGATTCACCGCGACCGTCGATGTGGAAGCACGCCTACGACAGCCCCTGGCACAACCCGACGTTGTTCATCGTCGTCAACGTGGCGCTCTTGCTGGTCGCCCTGCGCTCGACGTCCGCGCTGCGCTCGTATATCCTGGTTTTTTGCGCTGAAATTCTGCTCGACGCGACGCTCACCAACGACGCTTCACCGCTGCCTCGCGCGAGCCTCGGCTACGTGGCGATCCCCTTCGTGATCCTCGGCGACGCCCGCGCGCTCGTGCTGATGGAGCGCCTTCGCGCGACGCCTTCGACCCGCGCGTGGCTCGAGGCAGACCCGCGCAAGCCCACGCTCTTCGCGCTCGCCTTCGCCTTCGTCGTGCCCGTGATCGCGCAGCTGCTCAGGCTCGCCGCGCCCTCGCTCTCTGGCGGTCGACTGCTCTTTCTCTCATACGAGTGCGTCGCGCTGCTCGCGTGGAGCGCGTATTTCGCCCTCCGCGTGCGGCCCGCGCTCGCGAGCGCCGAGCCGGCCTTCGCGCGGTGGGCCTCGAGGCTCTTTCTCTTCGTCCTCGCGCAGTACGCGCTGTGGGCCTTCGCCGATGTGTTGATCATCGCGGGGATCGACGGCGGGTTCGGCGTGAGGCTCGTCCCGAACATCATGTACTACGCGGTGTTTCTCGCCTTCGCGTGGCGAAGCGCGCCCGAAGGAGTGCGCTGATGCGCGCTCGTTTCTCTGCTGTGGCGCTCGCGCTGATCGCCGGCTGCACGCGCTCCGCATCCAACGTCGCGCCCGACGCGAGCGAACCTCTCGCGGGCGGCGACGCGAGGGCGGTCATCGAGTTTCGCGTCGAAGGCCGCGTGATCCGCTCGCTCTCGCTGCGCGCGCTTCGCGAGGCGATCACGCCCGAGGTGGTCACCAACTGCGACGGCTACTACCTGCGCGACAAGCGCTTTCGCGCGCTGCCGATCGAGCGCGTCCTCGCCCTGGGATTTCAGGGAGAAAACCTCGGCCCGCTCGAGGCGCGGCCCTTCGTCCTTCGGGCGACCGACGGATACACCGTCCCGCTGCAGGGCGCGCGGCTGCTCGAAGGCGGCGCGTTCGTCGCCTTCGCTGACGACGAGCACCCCGATCGATGGGAGCCGATCGGTCCCCGACGATCGGACCCGGCGCCGTTCTATCTCGTGTGGAAGCAGCGCTCGCAATGCAACCTTGAGACGCACCCGCGCCCGTGGCAGCTCGCCGTGATCGAGGTGGCGCGGTTCGATGCGGCGTTTCCGCACACCGTTCCGACCGGAGAAGCGGAGTCGAGCCCGGCGTATCGCGGGTTCGCTACGTTCGCGCGAGAGTGCGTTCGATGCCACGCGATCAACCGCGAAGGAGGCCGCGTCGGGCCCGAGCTCAACGTCCCGCGCTCGATCGTTGAATACAGGCCCATCGATCAGATCCGCGCGTACATCCGCAACCCGCTCAGCTTTCGCTATGGCGCCATGCCCGCGCACCCGCACCTGAGCGAGCAGGACCTCGACGACCTCGTCGCGTACTTCACCGCCATGCGCGATCGAAAGTACGACCCAGACGCGCCAGCGCCGACCGACGCAGGGTACGCTCGCGACCCGTGAGCACGTCGGTCCTCGATCAACTGCAGCAACGCGCGCGCCGAGCGCCCGCGTCGATCCGCCGCGCCGTCACCCAGTGCACTCCCTGGATGCTCGTGAACATGCGCGCCATGGCCGCGCCCAAGCGCTGGCTCACCTGCGGCATCGGCGCCTCTGAAGGCGTCGCGCGAGCCACCGCCGCCTGGCTGCGCAACGAGGCCAATATCCCTGCGAATTTTCGGGCGTTCAGCGAGTGGCTCGTCGACGGTTCGCGCGGCGATCGTCCGGACGAGTCGCACGAGCTCGGCGTCATCGTGTTCTCGCAGGGGCTGTGCCCCAACGCGCGCGTCGCGCTCTCTCGCGCGCCACAGACCGCGACGCGAGTGCTCGTCACCGCCGCGATCGAGAGCGAGGCCGCCCAACAAGCACAGTCCATGGGCTGGCTCATCCTCCCGCACGAGCCCGCGGACGAAGGATCGCTCCTCGTGCGGCTCGAAGGCCCGTTGTGCGCGATGGCCGTCGGCCGCGCGCTCGCCGAGAGCCTCGCGATGAGCAAGGGATCGACGCGGCTCTCGAGGGCGTCGCTCGACGCTGCGACCTCGTTCGAGCGCGGGTTCGAGCAGGGACAGACGCTGGGAGCGCAGCAGTCGACGGACTCACTTGATGCTGTGTGCGCGATGCTGGTCTCGGGGCGATCGCTCGCGACGCACAGCGGGCTTCCGTGGACGTGGATGGAGAGCACGCTCAGCGCGCCGATCGCGCTTTGGGACGCGCTCGGGTTCGCGCACGGCCCCATGCAAGCGATCTACGAGCGGCGCGCGACGATCGTGAGCTTCGAGCGTGCGAACGAGGGTGAGAACGCGCTGTTCGATCGAGTCGGCGCCGTGCTCGACCCCGAGCGACACACGCTCGTTCGGGTGCGCGCCGAGACCGACGACGAGAGCGCCGTGTTCGCGCACTTCGGCGCGCTCTGGGGGATGCTCACTTCACAGCTCGCCCGACGGCCGCGCGACCTGCGCAATTGGCCAGGAAAAGGCCGGGACCGCGCGCTCTACGAGCTCGGCGGATAGAGGACCGACGTCGGGCAGAGTTGCCAAAGGTTCACCCGAGCGTGCGGCGACGCGCTATGGTTCGATGGAGTTTCGGCCATGAATCGCTTCGCCCTCTTCGCCTGCGCTTCGCTCTCAGCCATCGTGCTCGACGGCTGTCTGCTGAACTGGAACCAGTTTCGTCCGCGCGACGCCGAGGTTGACGCGACCGCGCAGCCCGACGTCGGGCCCAATGACACCGGGGTCGTGACCGACACCGGGGTCGCGATGGACACCGGAGTCGCCGAGGACACCGGCGTTCCCGTGGACTCGGGCGTGCCCGTGGACTCGGGGATCGCGATGGACACCGGCGTCGACGCGAGGCCCGACGCGGTTGCGGACGCGTTGCCCGACGCGTCGCCCGACGCCCTTCCTGATTCGCGTCCCGACGCGACCGCCGTCGACGCAGACCCGAGCTGCACGGGGCCCGTCGTCGTGAACGAGGTCGTGCACACCGGGACGAGCGGCACCGACGAGTTCGTCGAGCTGCACAACAACGGGACGTGCACCGTCGACCTCACCGGCTGGCGCGTGCAGTACATGTCCTCGAGCGGAACGATCAGCGGCTCGGCTCCGTCCGTCACGTTCATGGCCGGCGACGTGATCGGCCCAGGCCGCGAGGTGATCGTCGCTTCGACCGCGTCTCCGCTCGCTCCGATGGCGCTTCGCACGTTCACCGCGGGCATCGCTCAGGCAGGCGGCGGCGTCGCGCTCTTCAACCGATCGAACGAGCGCGTCGACTCCGTCGCGTACGGCTCGCTCTCGGCGATGGTCGACGGCGGACACCCGTACGCCGAGCCCATCAGCAACATGGCCGCGCCCACGTACACGACCGCCCCGCAGAGCATCGCGCGCAGCCCCAACGGCCGCGACACGGACAACAACGCGATGGACTTCCGCATCGCGCCGATGGCCTCGCCTGGCGCGGCCAACCCCTGATCGAATGCTCGCGATCGCGCCCGATGGCTCGTTCACCGCTGCGCCCGACGCAAGCACGGTGATCCATCGATCGCGCGGCGCCATCACCGAGCACCGTTCGCTCAGCGCTCGTTCGATCGCCGTCAGCCCCGCGCATGCAGCGATGCTCTCGGACGACGGCGCGATCAGCACGCTCTCGCACGAGCGCAGACACCGCTGGTCCATCGACGCGCCGCCCTCTTCCGCTCCGTGCGCCGTGAGCCTGTGCGCGACCCACGTATTCAACGGAGAGCGATTGCTCTCGCGCTCGCCCCGCGACGGGACGATCACCGCGCGCGAGCCGTTCACTCGGGATTTCTTCGAGCGATTCACGCGCGCCGAGTTCATCGCGCCTGCGCTGCTCGCGCTCTGCTACGAGACCGGTCAGCCGTGGAGCGAGTTCGGCTCGTACGGCGACCGAATGAAGAACGTGCAGATCTACAGCGTCGGCCCCGCGTTCGAGACGGCGTTCTACTGGTGGGACACCCGTCGCTGGGACGAGGACTTCGAGCCGACCGCGTTCGCCTACGCGACGCCGCCGCGCTTCGCTGTGTACGACGAGGGCGCGCTGCAGATCATCGAAGCCCGCGAGCTGCGCGCCGACTCGAACGGCATGCCCGAGCGAACCGACGACGCATCGGAGCACTGGATCTACTCGCCAGCGCTCTCGCGGATCGTGTGGCACCCCACCGCGCTGCTCGTCGCCGGGCGCGCAGACGATGGCGTCTCGATCTTCGACCCGATCAACGAGCGGCGCGCGCGGCTCGCGATCCACCACAACGCCTTCGATTTTCACGGCCCGTTTCTGCGCTGGCTCGACCTCGACTCGCGCTCGATCGCGCACGCGGCGCTGACCGAACTCGACTGGGTCGGCATGTACGACTAACCGAGGCGTGCTACGAATCGCCCGCATTCCACTGGCTATGAAACGCGATGAACCACGGGCTCCGCTCGCACTTCCTTCGGTGACCCCGCTCGAGCCGACCGCGGCGTTCACCGCGGCGCTCGCCGAGCTCGGCCTCTCGGTCTCTCACGAAGCGCAGCAGAAATTGGGCGCCTACCTCGCGCTGCTGCTCGCGATGAACGAGCGGGTCAACCTCACGGCGATCACCACCCCCGACGAAGCGTGGCTCCGTCACGGGCTCGACGCGCTCACGCTCTTGCCGATGCTCGCCGCGCTGCGCGACGGCGACGCGGTGCTCGACGTGGGCTCGGGCGGCGGCGTCCCCGCGATTCCGCTCGCGATCGCGCGGCCCGACCTGGCCTTCACGCTGATCGAATCGACCAAGAAAAAAGCAGCGTTTCTCGCGGACGTGGCCAAGCACCTCGCGCTCGCCAACGTCACCGTCGTCGCAGAGCGCGCCGAGGCGATGGCGGGCCCTCTCGCGCGGCGCTTCGACGCGGTGACCGCGCGCGCGGTCGCGCGGATCGATGAGCTGCTCGCGTGGACGGCGCCCTTCGCCAAGCCCGGCGCGAGGCTCTTGTTCATCAAGGGCGCGCGCGCGGACGAAGAGCTCGCCGAGGCGAAGAAGAGCATCGCGCGCTTCAAGCTCGCGCACGAAGGGACCACGCTCACCCCCACCGGACGCATCGTCGCGTTCAGCGTCGCGCGATGAGCAACGACGACAAAGCCGCGTGGAAGATCGCGCTGTATTGGGCGCTCGCCACGGTGCTCGTGCGGCTCGTGTGGCTCACCTTTCAGCCGCCGATCCCCGAGTGGGACGGCGCGATCTACCACCGAACCGCCGAGCGAATCGCCCGCGGCATGGGCTTCGTCGACACCTGGAACAACCTGCCCCCCTACAAGCCCACCGCGTTTTATCCCGTGGGCTACCCCGCGCTGCTCGGCGCGTTCTACTTCGTCTTCGGCAGCCACTACTGGGTCGCGGGCTTCATCAACGTGCTCTCGTCGGCGATCGCGACGGCGAGCATCACGCGCATGACCCACCGCGCGTGGGGCGCGCTCTCGGCGCACGTCGCCGCGGCGTTGTTCACGTTTTCTCCTGGCGGAATCCTCTACTGCTCCGCCTACATGACCGAGCTCGTGAGCGCCGCGCTCTTGTGCCTCGCGATGATGTCCGCGATCCGCTACTCGGACACGGGTCGGTGGCGCTGGGCCGTCGTGACGGGCCTCTTGCTCGGCTACGGCGGGCTCGTTCGTCCGCCCGCGCTCTTGATCGCGCCGGTCGTCGCGCTGCTCTCGATACCTCGGTCGCAGCCGCGCATGCTCGGCGCGATCCGCGCGCTCGTCCTCGTCGGCCTCGCCTCGTGCGCCGTCGTGCTCCCGTGGACCGCCCGCAATTGCCGTCAGCTCGACGGATGCGCGCTCGTCTCGCTCAACGGCGGAAGCAACCTGTGGATCGGCGCCGATCCCGCCGCGATGGGGACGTACCGCGACCTTCGCATCGGCGAGGCGTGCCTCCGCGTGCGCGGCGAGGTCGCCAAAGATCGCTGCTTCGGCCGGCTCGCGATGGACCGAATCAAAGAGCACCCGCTCCAGTGGCTCGCGCTCGCGCCGCTCAAGATCGGCCACCTGCTCGGCTACGAGAGCACGCCCGTCTCGTACCTGCGCGCCGCCACGCGACAGCGAGCCTTTGCGCAGTCGAGCACGGCGATGTACTCGCTGCTGACCTCGTACCACTGGGTGATCCTCGCGCTCTCGATCACCGCCGTCGCCTCGATGAAGCGCAAGCAGCTCGCGAGCGAGCCGTCGCAGAACAGCATCGCCGCGCGCACGGTCCTGCTCTCGGTCGCCGTCGTGCTCGCGCTGATCGCCGTGCACGTCGTGTTCTTCGGCGTGGATCGGTATCACTTCGTGTTCGTTCCGCTGCTGTGCATGCTCGCGGGAGGCGCGTTTCGAAAGACCGCCGCGAGCCCCGCGCGAGACAGCGCCGAGGCGTAGCCGTGAGCGAACCTCGCGCAGGCGAAGCCGTGAGCGAATCTCGCGCGGACACCCCCGTGTCGAACGAGGCAGCCGAGGCCGCTTCGTCCGACGGCCTTCGCGACAAGTTGATTTCGTGGGCGCGCTCTGAAGGGCGCCCCGCGACGCTCGCGATCTTCGCCGTCGCGCTCGCCCTGCGCGCGCTCGTCGCTCATTGGCTCGCGCCGCAGCCCGCGTGGGACGGAGTGCTCTACGAGCGAGCGGCGCGCGCGATCGCCCGCGGCATGGGCTACGTCACGTTTATGTTCGTCCAGCGCTCGAGCGACACCGTCCCGACCGCGTTCTACCCGGTCGGATACCCGGCGTTCGTCGGCGCGCTCTACCGCGTGTTCGGCGAGCACCTCGCGGTTCTTCACGCCGGGGGCGTCTGTGTGTCCGCGCTCTCCGTCGCCTTCGCACACCGCGTCGCGCACCGCGTTCGTCCCGGCGTCCCCGCCGCCCTCGCCGCCCTCTTCGCGGCCCTGCTGCCGGGCTCGGTGCTCTTCGCGCCGTCCGCGATGACCGAGCCCCTGTTCGCGCTGCAGCTCGCCGTCGCGCTCTGGGCGCTCACCCGTCAACGCACAGGCGCAACCCTCCCGTGGCTCGTCGTCGCGGGCCTCGCCCTCGCCAGCGCCACCTACGTTCGCCCGCAAGCCCTGCTCGTCGCGCCGGTGCTCGCCGCGCTCGCGCGCCCGCACACAGATTCAATTCGACCGAGAATTCTCGCGGCCATCATCGTCACCATCGCCACGATCGCGCCCGTGCTCCCGTGGACCGCCCGCAACTGCGCGCGCATCGACGGCTGCGCCTTCGTCAGCACCAACGGCGGAAGCAACCTCGCCATCGGCGCCGTCCCTCGCGCAAACGGCCGGTATTTCGCGCTCAACGCCGACGATGGCTGCCGCGGGGTCGTCGGCGAGACCGCGCGCGACAAGTGCTGGCGCGCCGTCGCCGTGCAAGCGATCAAGCGCGACCCCGCTCGTTGGCTCTCGCTCGCCCTCGTGAAGCTCGATCACACGCTCTCGTACGAGGCGTTTCCCGTGGGATACCTCCGCGAAGCTCGCGCCCTCGCGATGGACGAGCCGCGCGAGACCCAGTGGCGCCGCGCCATCACCCGACCGTGGCGAGTCTTTCTTCTCCTCGCGCTCTTCGCGCTCGCGCGATGGCCCGGTCGGTCACCGCTCGCGCCCGCGGCGATCGCCGCCGTCGCCGCGACGCTCACCGTGCTCGCGACGCACCTCATCTTCTTCGGCGGAGACCGCTATCACCTCGCGATCGTCCCGTGGCTCGTCCCGCTCGTCGCCGCTTCGCTGAGAGATACCCGCAAACTCTTCGAGTGACATTCACTGTCACTCACGTTCGGGCCCTCAGAACGCGCAAAGGTCAACTCGCACCCGCTGCAAGTCTTCGACACTCAGCAGAAATCAAGCTCTCTGCGGTGTGCTGAAAAGTTCGCCCTGAGCGCGACCCTGCCTACGATGTCTCTTGTCCAGCGCACCCCACGCCACGGGCTCTCTCCGTAGCGACAGCGCGCTCGACGCAACACGCAATGGCGTCCATCGAGCTCATCGTGCGCCCCGCGGTCTCCGCGAGGGTCCAGGCATCCGTGCGCGCTCGCGCCGTCGGTCACTCCGACGACGCGGCGCCCTCGAACACCAACTCCATCCTCGCCCTGTCGTTCGAAGGAGAGTCCCTCACCGCCGCCCCCGACGCTGATCACGCTGCCTGCATCCTTCGAGACATCGCCGCAGGCGCCGCTGCCCTGCTCGAAGGTCGCATCGCGAAGTGCTGCGTTCCGCTCGACGGCGGGCCGTGGGAGCTGTGCCTCATCGTCCGCGAGGACCGGCTGCACGCGAGCGTCTATCGCACCGGCGCGCTGCCAGAGATCCGCTGGCTCGACCTTCCGTGGAGCGCGCTCGCGCTCGCTGAACAGTGCCGCGACGCCCTCGCCGCGCTCGAGAGTTCGTTGCCCGGCCCGTACACGCAAGAGCTCCTCCCGCTCGTCGAGCGCTTGGAGCAAGCCGCGACCTCGCCTTCGCCGCTCCCGTGCCGCGGCGTGGACACGCGCGTGACGTGGCGCTCTGCGCCGCAGTCGGCGGTGCGCTTGAGCTTCGACGCGATCGTCCCCGCGGCGCCGAGCGACGGACGCGGGCTCGTGTCGGACCTTCACGGCCTGCTGTTTCGCGGGCACATCGCGATCGAGGCGCGCGGACACAAAGCAGCGCTCCCCGAGGGCTTTCTCTTCTTGCAGCTCGAGCGCTTCGTCGCGCTCTGCCGTCCGCTGCTCGACGCGTTCGCCACGCGCAAGCCCATGCACGCTCGAACCAACACGGGCGACGCTCAGGTGACGCTGCGCCTGTCGGGCGAAGGCCGCCTCGCGCTCGGAATCCTCGGAAAATCCGGCGCGTCCTTCACCGCGACCAACCTCGACCCGCGCGACTTCGCGCTGCCCGTCGCCGAGGCCGCCATCGATCTCACCCGCGCGCTGTCCCGCTGCGATCGCGCCCGCGGAAAAAACCTTCGCCTCCGCTCGCTCCGCGCCGACGCCCGCGCCCTTCGTCGCATCGCCCGCGACCTGCGCGACGGAACGGACAAGCTCAACGACGACCCCAGCCTCTACCGCGCGAGCGCCATCCCCGAGGCGCCCTCGACCGAGTCCGAGTCCGTCGACTTCGCGGACAATCGCCGCCTTCGCTACCAAGAGCGTTGGCGCGCTGAAATCGAAGGCATCGACCTCGCGGGCGTCGCCGTCACCGCCGATCGCGTGATCGTCCCCGGCGCGCGCGAGCTCGCCGCGCTCGACAAGCGCACGGGCGCGATGCTCTGGTCGCAGCCGATCGGCCGCGCAGCCACCACCGTCGTCGGCGACGCGATCCTGCGGTTGACCGCCCGTGGAGACGCAGAGCTCCGAGATATGCACGACGGCGAAGTGCGCTGGAGCTCGCGCATCGCGCCTCGCGCTGGATCCCCTGCGCAGGTGTTCTCGGTGTGCGCCGTCGGACTTCCGCGGCTCGTCGTGATCGCCGAAGGAGAGCGCAAGCTCGTCGCCCTCGATCAGCACACGGGCGAGGCGCGCTGGCGCTTCTCTGCGCGATCGGGCGGCTCGTTCAAGTTCAAGCGCGTCGGACGATTGCTCGTCACCGCCGCGGGCGACGCATCGCTCACCGCCCTCGATGTGGCCACGGGCGAGACCGTGTGGCGCGTCGCCGCGAGCACCCCGTTCTCGACCACGCCGTGCATCCACAACGAGACGGTCTTCGCCATCGGCGGCGCCACGGGCCGCGGACGCGCGCAGCTCTTCGCGGTCGACGCCTTCACCGGCGCGACCCGTTGGTGCAGCGATTTGCCCGGCGCCGCCGCGAGCGCCCCCGTCGCGACGCAGGACATCGTCGCGCTCGTGCTCACCTCGCCCGAGGGACCGCGCCTCGTCGCGCTTCGCGCCGAAGACGGTGAGCTCGCGTTCGAGATCCCCCTCGGAAACTCCCCCCTCCGCGGACGCCCCGCGAGCCTCGCGGCCTTCGGCCCGCTGCTCATCGCCAACCTGCCCTCGGGCCGGGTGTGCGCGATCGAAGCGCCCCACGGCGCCGTGCGTTGGTCGCGCGTGCTCGGATCTCCGCGCGAGACGGACATCCCGCGCCGACTCGACGTGCAAATGCGCGCCGGAGCGCTCTTTGTCCCGCAAACCTCGCTCGGCGTCCTTCGTCCACGCGACGGAGCATCGATCGCGGACCTCACGGGATGCGAGCTCGTCCCGGACCTCGTTCGCATCGACGACGACTGCGCCGTGTACGTCGGCGAAGAATCGGGCCACCTCCGGTGCTTCGAGCCCGCTGCGCGCCTGGCCGTCGTCCGCGCGGTGTGAGCGCGCTCAGCGCAGCGTTCGGTGCTGCAAGCTCGGGAGCTGCGCGCGAATCGCCCGCAAGCGCGCCAGGTCGATCTCGGCGACGGCGATCCCTTCGCCGTCGGGACACTCTGCGATGACCGTCCCCCACGGGTCGACGATCAGCGCGTGACCGTAGGTGCTGCGCCCGTGCCCGTGGCTGCCCCATTGCGCCGCCGCGATCACGTAGCACTGCGACTCGATCGCGCGCGCGCGCAGAAGGACGTGCCAGTGATCCCTGCCCGTCGGCACCGTAAACGCCGCCGGAACGCTCATCACCTCCGCCCCCTTGTCCACCAGCGCCCGGTAGAGCTCCGGAAATCGCACGTCGTAACAAATCGACAGCCCCAGCACGCCGATCGGCGATTGGCAGGCCACGACCTCGCTGCCCGCGTCGACGACCTTGCTCTCGCGCAGGTGCGTCCCGTCCGCCAACGAGACGTCGAAGCGGTGAATCTTGCGGTATTTCGCGACGAGCTCGCCCTCGCTGTTCACCACGACGCACGTATTGTGAACGCGGTTCACATTCGCGCTCGCCTCGGTGACGCCGCCGAGCAGCAGCCACACGCCGGCGTCTCGCGCGAGCCTTGCGGCCCACGCGCGCACGCGACCGACGCTCGCGTCCTCTGCGCCCACCGCGCCGAGCGGCCACTGCTCGGCGGTCGCCAGCTTGGCCTCTTCGGGTCCCATGAACGAGAGGTTCTCGGGCAGCGCCACGAGCCGCGCGCCGCGAAGGGCGGCCTTGCGCACGAGGCCCTCGGCGCGATCGAGGTTCACCTGCAGATCATCGCGCGCCGTCATCTGCACGACCGCGCACAGCACCGGTTCGCTCTTCATCGTCCTCGCGCAGTCGTACCATCGAGCCCGTCATGTCCGGAGCTCCGATTCAACCGCCGCTCGACCCCACGCAGCTTCTCGTCGAGTTCAACCACTATGGTTCGCTCGCCGGCGCTCCGGTCACCTGGCTCGACCGCACGATCGCCCGCCTCTCGCTCGTGACGCATCGCCTGCGATCGCAGCAGATTTGGGACGCGCGCGTGCAGTCCGAGCTCGAGTTCGTCGCCGCTCCCGACTCAGCGCAGGCGGCGTTTCTCGTCGCGATCGCGTTCGGCGCGGTCCCGCACGGCGCGCAGACCTTCACCGATGAAGCGCTCGCCACGCTCGATCGCGTCGCGCCCTCGCACGCGCCCAGCACCGCGGCGCTGCGCGCGATCGTCGCGATCACCCAGCGCGACCGCGCTTCGTTCGACCGCGCGCTGCGCGACGGCAGCGCCCGCTCGGTCGCCCCCGCGACCCTCGCGGCCCTCGAATCCCTCGCGTTCGCGGTGATCGACGAGGACCCCGACAAGGCTGGCGCGGCGCTCGGCGCGCACGGGGCCGCGCTCGACCTTCCGTTCGAGACCGCCGAACAACAAGCGCGAGCCCTGCTCATCCGCTACGCCGAGCGCGCGATCGACCCGACGCTCTGGCAAAACGAGACGGTCCGCCTCGGCTCGCTCGCGCCGAACAACATCGAGTTTCACATGTACCGCGCGCGAACGCTGCTCGCGCGCCAGGACGGATACAACGCGCTCGCCGTGCTCGAGCCCGCGATCTCTGCGCACGGATCGGTGACGCCCTCGCTGCACGCGCTGCGAGGCCGCGCGCGATCGCTCACCGGAGACAACGCTGGGTCGCAGTCAGACCTCGACGCAGTGATCGACAACCCCGCGCACGGCCTCGCTCCGCGCGAGCTCGCGCTCTGCTACGAGGCGCGCGCGCAGACGCTGATCAACACGCAGCGGCAGCTCTCGGCGGCGCAGGATCTGACCGAGGCGATCAAGCTCTGGCCCAAGCGCGCGCAGCTCTATCTTCGTCGCGCCAACGCGTACGCGTCCATCGCCAAACCCCTCGACGCCGCGCGCGACCTCGAGACCGCGCTCGAGCTCTCGCCGCTCGACTGCAACGACCCGACGCTGGGCGAGATCGCGACCCATTATTTCAACGGCCGCAGGTACGACCTCGCCGAACGCGCGTACGCCCGGGCCACGCGCGACGCGATCGCGCGCAAGCTCGACAACAATCGCGTGGCGTTTCTCGAAGAGATGCGCGGCGCGGCGCTGCACTTTCTCCGTCGGTACGACGACGCGATCGCCGCGTACGACACCGCGATCGCCCTGCTGCCGTCGTACGGAAAAGCCTACAGCGACCGCGGCGAAGCGCTGCTCGAAGTGCACCGCGACGAAGCGGCGTTCGCCGACCTCGAGCGGGCGCTCCTCCACAACTACCGCATCGGCTGCACCTTCGTCGCGCGCGCGACGTACTTTCAACGCAAAGGCGACCACGACCGCGCCATCACCGAGCTCGACGAGGCCGCGCGTCTGTGGCCCACCAGCGCCCAGCCGCTCGAGCTTCGCGCGAAGTCTCACGAGGCGAAGGGAGACGCGCGACGCGCCGCTGACGATCGCGAGCGCGCCGCCGTCCTGCGCGCCGCCCGCCGCGCGACGAGCTGAGCGCTCAGTTCGTCGGCTCGCCCGCGAAGAAGCGCCGCATGCGCGAGAGCAACGTCACCTGCTGCTTGGCCTTGAGCTCGAGCGAGAGGTCCGCGCCGCGCTTTCGCTCGATCTCCGCCTGACGCTCGGCCACGATCTTCGAGACTTGCTCGAGCTTCTCTGGATACCGCGCGATCACCGTGCTGAACGCGTCCGCTTGAAGCACGTGCAGCGTGCACGGCGTGGCCGCGGACACCGTCGCCGATCGCGGCTCACCCGTGAGCAGCGCCATTTCGCCGAAGAAATCCCCAGCCCCCAGCCTCGCGAGCTCGCGCCCCTGCTCGTTGGTCACCACGCACTCGCCCGAGGCGACCACGAACAGCTCGGTGCTCGTCTCGCCCGCGCGCACGATCACCTCGCCGTGATGAAACACCCGCGTGCGCGCCGAGCGAGCGAGCGCCACGACGTCGTCGTGCTCCATCTGACCGATGAAATCCACGCGAGCCAGCGCGTCGGCGCGGCGCTGCATCTTCGACTCGGGGTCCACTTGCTGAGGCGAGATCGTCTCGATCTCCATCCGCGGAAACTGAAAGTCGATCCCAACTCGATGCAGCGCGTACCAGAGACGCATGCGCATCTCCGAGTCGATCACGTCGCGCCGCTGAAAATCGTCGATGAAGAACCGCACCGCGAAGCGCATCGCGCTGTCGCCGAAGTTCAGCAAGATCACGTCAGCGCGCGGCGTCTTGAGCACTCCGGGCAGCGGGCTGTCGATCGCCTCGCGCACCGCTCCGACCACGTCGTGCGGCGCGTGGTGATAGCCCACGTCGATCAGCACCGTGCGGCGATTGAGCGGCCTCGGCTTCGTAAAAATCTGGATCGCCGCCTTCGAGAGCGTCGAGTTCGGGACGACGACTTCCACCTCGTCGTTGGTCTGCAGCCGTGTGTCGCGCCAGTTGATCTCGATCACGCGCCCGGTGTGCTTGTTGTTGTCGTCGAACGCGATCCAATCGCCCACTTCGAACGGGGCGCGCGCGCTGAGCAGGATTCCTGCGACCAAATCACCCAGCGTTTGCTGCAGCGAAAACGTCAGCCCCGCCGTCACGAGCCCGCCCGTCGTCGCCAGCGCCTGCGCGTCCGCCCCCGCCGCGCGCGCCGCAGAGATCGCCACGAAGATCATCAGCACCGCGTGCAGAAGGTCCCGCGCGAGCTTCGACAGCCCGATGCGCGAGCCCTCCTTCAAGAACACGTCCACCACCAACATCCACGCGATGCGCGAGGCGCCGAGCGCGCCGGCGACCGACGAGAGCAGCGACGAGACGTCCCGCGTCCCGAGCGAGAACCAGCGGGTGCGCGCGACGACCATGAACAGCGCCCACGCCCCGAGCAACAGCGCCGGCGTGCGCAGCCGCGAACGCTCATCCTTCGCCGTGAGCAGCGCGAGCAACGCCAACATCGGCAGCGTCAGCCCCGCGAAGAAGAGCGCCTGCTTCGTCGTCGGCTCCTCCATCGCGACGAGCGAGAGCAACAACCCTGGATCACTCAGTGGTCGCACCGTGCAACTCTACAGCGCGACCGCCGCGCCCAGCACCGTTTTCGCCCTCGGCCCGTCGCGCCGTCGACCCAGTCAGAACGTCGTCCGCCGCATCGAGACGTTCATCAGCAGCCCCACCGCGATCATCATCGTGAGCACGCTCGACCCTCCGTACGAGAACATCGGCAACGTCACGCCGACCACCGGAAGCACCGACGCCGCCATCCCGATGTTGAAGATCACGTGCCAGAAGAAGAGCCCCGCGCACGCGACGGCGATCGCGCTGCCGAAGCGGTCCTTCGCGGTGCTCGCGATGTTGAGCGCCCACAAAATCAAGAAGAGATAGCAGGACATCAGCCCGAGCACGCCGATCAGGCCCCACTCCTGCGCCCACACCGCGAGCGGAAAGTCCGTAAACGGGTCGGGGATGAAGTGCCGTTGGTTCTGTGTTCCCTTCATGAAGCCTTGGCCGAACACCGAGCCCGACCCGATGGCGATCAGCGACTGCACCGCTTGATACGCTGAGTCCAGCTTGTGCTTCTCGGGGTCCATGAAGCTCGTCAGGCGCTCTTTCTGATAGGCCTTCAACCCGAAGCCCCACATCAAGAACCCGCCCACCACGCCCGAGATCAACAGGATCCAAAACGTCCGCCGCTCGAGCTTCGCCAGCGCGAGCACCGAGAGCGAGACGAGCGCGACGATCATCGCCGTCCCCAGGTCCGGCTGCTTCAACACCAACAACACCGGAACGGCCAACAGCGCCCCCGGCGCCACCAGGTCCCGCAGCGTCCACTTCTCGACGTGCGAGTCCATGCTCAGCCGCTTCGCGATCGCCACCGCGGTCGTGAGCTTCACGAAGTCCGACGGCTGAAACTGAAAGCTCCCGATCTGGATCCACCGCTGCGTCCCGCGAATGCTGCTCCCGAGCACGAACACAGCGACCAGCGCGAACAGCCCCGCCCCGTAGCCCACGTACGCGTAGCGCTCGTAGTACTTGTAGTCGATCGCCGCGACGATCACCGCCACGCCCGCGCCGAGCGCGAGCCAGTAGATCTGCTGCACGTACAGCTCGCCGCGCGCGCCGGCGAGAGAGCTCGTCGCTGAATAGAGGTTCACCACGCCGATCGTGGCGATCACGCACACGACGACGAACAAACCCCAGTCGAACTGCTCGCGGATTCCTCGCTCGATCGCCATCGCTCAATGCCGCCGGTGAGGGACGCCTCGCGCCCGTTGTTGCCTCGCGCGCTCGCGCTGCACCCGCGTGTTCGCGCGCTGCACGCTCTCGATCGGCGTGCCCGGTCGAACGCGGGTGAAGTAATCGCGCACCACTTGGGCCGCCACAGGAGCGGCCTCGCTGCCGCCAGAGCCTCCGTGCTCGACGAGCACCACCACGGCGATCTCGGGGTTCTCCGCCGGAGCGAAGCCCGCGAACCACGCGTGGTCCGCCGCGAGCCGCGCGTCTTCACCTTCGCGAAGCGTGCGCGAGACCTGCGCGGTGCCCGTCTTTCCGGCGAGAGAGACCTCGGGCATGTCGACCAGGTGCGCCGTTCCGCGCGCGTCGCCGACGACCCCGCGCAGCGCGCGATCGATCAGCGCGAGGTGCGCTTCGCTCACGTCGATGCGCCTTCGCACAGTCGGAGGAAACTCTTGCAGCGTCGTCCCGTCCGGCGCCGTCACGCGCTGGATCAACTGCGGCACATACAGCGTCCCGCCGTTGGCGAGCGCCGCGTACGCGAGCGCGAGCTGCAGCACGGTCGTCCTGGTATTTTGCTGACCAATCGCCGTGTTGAGGGTGTAGCCGCGACGAAAGTTGCCCCACACGCGGTTGTACCACTCGACCGTCGGGATGAACCCTCCGGCCTCGCTGTTGATCCCGATGCCCGTCCGTCGTCCGAGCCCGAAGTCCAGCGCCGCGCGGTGGATTCGATCCATCGTCGCCGCCTCGCCCGCCGTGAAGAAGTACACGTTGCACGACTGGATCAACGCGCTCTCGAGGTTGACCTGGCCGTGCACGTGACCGTGCGCGCAGCGAAAGCGACGGTTGCCGCGCGTGATGTACCCGATGCAGCGGATCTGCTCGCTCGGGTCGATCACGCCCGCGTTGAGCGCCGCCACCGCGGTGACAGGCTTGAACGTCGAGCCCGGCGGGTACATCTCGTAGATCGCGCGGTCGACGAGCGGACGCAGCCCGCGCGGGTTGGACAGCTCTCGCAGCCGCTGCAACGAGACGCCCATGGTCATCTCGTTGGGGTCGAGCGCGGGTCGAGAATAGAGGGCCAACACCCTGCCCGTTCGCACTTCGACGACCGCCGCCGCACCGGACGGATACGCCCTCTGCGCGAAGGCCCGCTCGGTCGAGCGCATGAGCTCCATGTCCAACGTGAGCACCAGATCGCGCCCCGGAACGGGGTCTTGCCGACGATCCGCGCCGAACCGCTGGATCTCTTCGCGCGAGGACAAGATCAACCCGCGGTGGTCACGATCGACGCGCACCCAGCCGCGTCGGCCGCGCAGGATGCTCTCCCACGCGCGCTCGATTCCCATGCGGCCGATGCGATCTCCTGCGCGGTAGTCTTCGCCCGGATGCGCCTCGAGGTCCTCGGCGCTGACCTCGTTGATGTACCCGAGCGCGTGCGCCGCGAGCGTTCCGAACGGGTACGTTCGCAGAGGCGCGGCGATCACGGACACGCCCGAGAGCTCGTCCTTGTGCGTGTCGAGGATGGCCAGCGTCTCTCGGTCGATGTCCGCGCGGATGAGCATGTACTGATCGCGGCGACGACCGTCGATGCTTCGGATGCGCGCCTCCATGCGATCGCGCTCGTCTCGCGTCAGGCCGAGGTACTCCGCGAGCTTCGGAAACACCTGGTCCATCTTGCGCACGATCCACCGCGGAACGACGTACACGTTGTACGAAGGTCGATTCGCCGCCACCACGCGCCCGCGCGCGTCGCGCACGATCCCGCGCGTCGACGGGATCGAGATCATCCGCAAGATGTTCTCCTCGGCCTCGCGTCGGTACTTGTCTCCGTCGAGGATCTGCAGCTTGAACATGCGGATCGCGAGCAAGGACATGCCGAACACCACGACGACGGCCATCCAGCGAATTCGCTCGCGAAACTCGCTGACTCCCGCGCGGCCGCTCCGTTGAATCGCCACCTCGTCACTCCTTCGCTTGCGTCGTCGTCGGCGCGCCCGGAAGCCGCGCGAGCGCCGCGAACACCAGCGGCGCAAAGAGCCCGGTCGCGATCGACTGCGTGAGCACCACCATCATCGCGTGCCCGATCGCGAGCCGCCCTTGCGAGCGCTCGAACACCACGTGCAACGCAACGGTCAGCGCCCCGCCGGCGATTCCCGCGACGAAGGTCAGCACGAGCTGAAAGACTTTTCCGTGCAAAAAGAGCTTCAAACCCGCGACGCGAGAGAGAAGAAACAACACCTGCATCAAGAACGTGTTGAGGCCGAGCGGCAGCCCCGCGAACGCGTCCACGAAGTAGCCGAGCACGAAGGACAGCAGCGACCCTCGCGCGAGCGAGACGTCACCGACCGCGAGAAAGAGCACGACCGGCAGCACCAGCGACGGATACGCCCACTCGCCCAAGCCCACCGCGTCGCTGAGCTTGGTGACGAGGTTCTGCACCGCGAGCAACAAGAACCCGAGCCCGAGCAAGAGCGCGTTGCTCACGAGGTCCCTCCCGTCGCGCCCGATCCCGAACGCGCGGGGCGTCGCTGATTGGGTTGCTGCCCCGGACGGCACTCTTGCTGCGGCGTCGCCAACACCAAGACGTCCTGAAGGCGCGAGAAGTCCACCGCCGGAGTGAGCTCGACCTCTTGGTACAAGCCGAACTCCCTGCGCGTCACAGCGCTCACGCGACCCAGCAAAAGTCCCGGCGGAAACCGACACCCGAGCCCCGACGTCACCACCGCGTCACCCACGCGCACGTCGTCCGTTCGCTGCAGATACTCGACCTGCGCCGAGTAGCGGTTGCGCTCGCCCGTCCCGTGCACGATCCCGCGCGCGCCCGTGCGCTCGATCATCGCGTCGATGGCGCTGCGCGAGTCCGCGACCAACGTCACGTTCGCGTAGCGCCCGACCACCGAGTTGATCTGCCCCACGACGCCGTCGTACGTGATGATGGGCATGCCCACGCGCAACCGCGGCGCGTCCTGCGTGGTGATCGCTAGGCGAACGACCCGAAAAAACGGCGACGGATCGCGCGCGACGACCTCCGCCGCGAGCGACTCGACCGGCGTGTCCACCCGAAGCTGCAGAAGCCGTCGCAGCCGTCGGTTCTCTTCGAACGCCGAGCGATACCGCTGCGCGTCCTGACGAAGCCTCGCGATCTCTGCGCGCAGCCGCTCGTTCTCGCGATTGACGTGGCGGTGATAGCCATACTCGTCCCAGACCGCCGCGAGCCCGCGCGCGACCGGATCGAACGCGGAGTGAACCCAGCTCGTCGCCTGCGAGACCTGCCGATCGAGCCCGCTCTGCTCGCCTGGATCACGGAGGCTCGTGCGCAGAAAGAAAAAGGAGACGCCGAGCAAGAGCACGCTCACCAGCGCGTTCAGATATCGGCCTCTGGGGTCCATACGGGGCCCGACAATTGTCACGATCGAGCGCGAATGACAAACCCGCCGCGGCAACGCCGTTGAGCGCGCTCGCATTCCACACTCTGTCCACTCTTCAGGGCGTCGCTGTTTGCGCGGTCAAATCCCTGGATCGCAGCGGTCCGTCGTAGCCGTCCACGCGCTCGAACTCGAACCACGGCGCGCGCTTCATCGACCGCGGACACGCGAGCGCCGCGAGCGCGTACGGCGCGTCGCGACGCACCGATCGAAACGCATGCAGCGCGCGATCCGCGTGCGGGTAGTACCGCCAGTTGCTCGGGTTGATGAACGGCGAGGTCACCACCAGCGCGCGCTCGACCTGCGCATCCGTGAGAAACTCCTTGGTGAACCGCGCGTTTTCGACGGTGTCTCTCGCGCGCACGTCGAACCGCGCTCGCTCGAGCACCGCCGCGCGCTGCGCTTCGGGCAGCGCGCGCAG
This sequence comes from Polyangiales bacterium, assembly GCA_046351515.1. Classification (GTDB taxonomy): domain Bacteria; phylum Myxococcota_A; class Polyangia; order Polyangiales. Next base: position 487,158 of record JAXLYJ010000003.1, on the reverse strand, counting down.
CATCACCGCGCACATCGACTCGGCCTCGCTCACCGCGTACAGCGCTCGCTCGTCCGGCTCGCCCTGCTCTCGCGCCCACGCCGGGACGTCCTCGCCGAGCGGACCTTGCGCCAGGCGCGCTCGGATGCACTGCACGTCCGCCGCATCCACTCTGCGGCGAATCCATCGACTCGCGTGCCCGGTAAACACCAGGAGCGGCCGCGCCTCGAGCGCTGTAAACAGCTGCGCCGCGATGAAGCCGCGCTCCGCCGTCGCGCAGTTCGCCTGCCCGTCGAGCTGCAGCCCGCCGCCCAAGACGACGAGCGCGTCCGGGTTCCACTGCTTCACGCGGTCGACCATCGGCCCCGCGCACTCTCCGAGCGGAGCCTCTGCGCGACGCTGCCTCCACCCGCGACACACCAGCGCGTTGAGCGCGATCGGCTCGCTCTCGCGCAGCACCGCTCGCCGCGCGAGACCCCCTGTTTCGCGCGCCGCGCGCTGCGCGCTGCGCCACAGCAGCTCGCGGCCCCACGCGCGAAAATGCGCCTCGTTCATCATCGACGCCGAGGGCTGCGCGCGGTGATGCTCGACGCCCACGCTCGCGCTCGAGACCCGCTCGCCGCGCGTCGCACGCTCATCAGCCCACGCCGCGCGACACCCAGCCGCGCCGAACAGCGCGATCGCAGCGAGCAACGTCGAAGGTGAGGCAGTCCGACGCACGACCCACGAAATCATCGCAGGTCTGTGACGCGCGGCACCGCAGAAATGTTCTGCCCCCGCTACTTCGCCATCCGCCACGAGTACACGACCGGCACCAGCGCGCTGAACAGAACCGCCACGATCGCGAGCGCGACCGAGCCCGCCGCCGCCGAGAGCAGCGCCACGACGCCCGCGAGCACGAAGCACTGCCCCGCGAACCGATGCGTTCGCGCCCAGTTCTCGTCGGACTGCATCGTCCAGCGCACGCGAATCCCGACGAACGGGTTTCGACGCAGCCGAGGAAACAGCAGTCCCATCAGCACCCAAAACGCGCCGAGCAGCACCGCGAAACCGCGGCCGAACGCCCCGTCGCTGAGCGCCGCGGAGAGCACGCAGAACTGCAGCCCCACCATGAACGCCGCGCTCAACAAGCCCGCGACCTCCATCGGAGACTGCTCGTACCGCTCGCGAGCGCTCGCCGGAAGCAGCCGCGCGCCGTAGCGCACGAACGCCCACACGAACGCAGCGATCACGATCAGCAGCGGCGCGCCGACAGCCTTCGGAAGAAACCCGTCCGCGCGCCCGTAAAGATCGAAATGCACGGGAATCTGCGCGGGCAATCGCGGGTACAGCCCTGCCGTCACCGCCGTCGCCGCCGCGATCAGCGCCAGCGCCACGCGATCGAACACCGAGAGCTTTGACTTCACGACGAACGCTTCGTCTTTCTCCGCGAAGACTCCGCGGACAGATCGAGCACGGCCTGCGCCAGATCCTCGAGCACGTTGCTCTGCAGCGTGTAGACGATCGAGGTCCCGCGGCGCTCCGAGCGCACGAGCCCTGCCTCGTCGAGCACCTTGAGGTGATGCGAGATCGTGGGTTTGGACAGCGAAAACTCCGCTGCGATGTCACCCGCGCTCTTCGAGCCCGCGCGCAGCAGCGTCAGAATCTGCCGCCTCGTCTCGTCCGACAGAGCGGCCAGCGTCTTGGACAGGTCCGACATTATTTCGACGAGCGTCTATTTAGACATCCATCGAATTAACGCAAGCCACCCCCACACCCAATCTCCGTCGGGAACAACGATCCTACCCAGCGAGTTCACCGTTCTGCTCAGGCACTCGCCCCACTTCTTCTCGACCCACAAGGAGCGACCCCGTGTTGGTGCTGATCCCCTTCTTCGTCCTGCTCTCGTCGTTGCTCTCTTCGATCGCCCATCGAGAACACCGCGAGCCCCGCGCGTATCACCATCACCAGTTCGTGCGGCAGACCTCGGTCGTCTACGTGCGCCACCACCCCGTGTTCGTGCGCCAGACGCCGGTGATCTACCAGCGCCCCGCCTTCGTTCGCCCCGCCCCGTACACGACCGCGATCTACTACTACCGCTGAAGCTCCCGTCGACGCCGTCTTCGCGCGAGCGCGGCGCACGCGACAGCGACGGTCAACCCACGGCGACGGCTTCGAGCAATTGCGGGTAGTCCAGGCACTTTCCGCAGCCGAGCACGACAGCGCTGATCGGGTCGTCGCACACCATCACCGGAAGGCCCGTCTCTTCGCGCAAGAGCACGTCGAGGTTGCGCAAGAGCGCGCCGCCGCCGGTGAGCACGATGCCCTTGTCCACGATGTCCGCCGAGAGCTCGGGCGGCGTACGCTCGAGCGCCGTGCGCACCGCTTCCGTGATCGCGTTGACCGGCTCGGCGAGCGCGTCACGAATCTCGTCACTGTTCACCACGACCGTGCGCGGAACACCCGCCACGAGATCCCGTCCCCTCACCTCGAGCGTGAGCACGTCGTCGAGCATGTACGCGTTGCCGACCTGGCACTTGACCTTCTCGGCCATCTGCTCGCCGATCAGCAGGTTGTACTTGCGCTTCATGTACGCGACGATCGACTCGTCCATCTTGTCGCCGCCCACGCGGATGGACTGCGAGTACACGATGCCCGAGAGCGAGATCACCGCGACTTCCGTGGTCCCGCCGCCGATGTCGACCACCATGTTGCCCGTCGGTTCAGTCACAGGCAGCCCCGCGCCGATCGCCGCCGCCATGGGCTCTTCGATCAGGTAGACCTCGCGAGCGCCCGCCTGTTCAGCGCTCTCTTTCACCGCGCGCTTCTCGACCTCGGTGATCCCGAACGGAACGCAGATCACGATCCGCGGCTTGATCAACGTCCTTCGCGCGTTGGCCTTGCGAATGAAGTACGTGAGCATCTGACCGGTGATCTCGAAGTCCGCGATGACTCCGTCCCGCAGCGGTCGGATCGCTTGGATCTGCCCCGGCGTGCGGCCGATCATCTCCTTCGCTTCTTTGCCCACGGTCTTGATGCGGCGAGCGCCCCGCTCGGTGATCTCGACGGCGACCACCGACGGTTCACACGAAACGATTCCCTTGCCCTTCACGTAGATGAGCGTGTTCGCCGTGCCCAGGTCGATCGCCAGGTCGTTCGAGAACAATCCGCTCACCCAGTCGAACAGCATCAGTGGCCTCCAGCCAGCCGTCGCGCCTCGCCTCGGCGCCCCGCGCAAAACGCTGCGCGATCGGAAAACTCCTCACAAATCCAACTTCACCCGGCGGCTGTGCGTCTGATCGCGCAACGCTCGGGGACGAGCGGCGCTCTATATCAGCGCCCTCTCCGACCGGCAACCACACGCAACATCCGACCACCAACCCCGCCGACCACGACAGCAACGCCGCGCCCACTGACAGCCCTCATACGCCCAGCGATTCGCCGCTTTTCTTCACGAAACTCTGCGTATTCGGGCACTCAACAGAGCTTTGTCCCGCCGCCACTCGACACGCGGCCTCGCCGTTGCAACGTCCTGCGCCATCCAACGCTCACCCGCTGAGTCATCCATGCTCCGCCATCGCTCCATCCGCATCGACGCCTCGTGGACAGCCCTTCCGGGGCTGTTCACCGCCGGCGATTTGGACGCGATCGAAGAGCTCGAAGTGTACGCAGTGCCCCTGGTTCTGCGCGGCAACGAGGTGCTCTACGGCGTGTACGTGCGCGAGCTCGACGCGTGCCTGAGCGAGCCGACCCCGTTCTACGCGCGCGCCCGTCGACGCTCGATCGAACCCGCCGCGCCGCGCTGATTCTGTCTGGGTTTTTCCTGACAGCACGCGCTCTTCTCGCGCGATCCGTCGCGGGCTACGACAGCTTGGCTCGGAGCTCCGCCGCGAGCTGCGCCCCCAGCGCTGCCCCATCGCTGATCGGCCCGCGCAGCTCCGCGCGCGCCGTGCGCGCCCCGTCCGTACTCGCGAGAAATCCCCGCAAATACACAGTCCCGCTCGCTCGCTCGACGCGCGCGATCGCGCCCACCGGCGTCACGCAGTCCGCGCCGAGCGCCCGCTGCACCGCGCGCTCGACCTCGCTCTCGACCCGCGCGTCCGCGTCCTCGATGGACTGCGCAACCACGCGTACCTCGGGATTTGCACGGTCGTTCGAGGCGCTCAGCCCCTCGATCGCCAGCGCCCCTTGCCCGATCGCAGGGATCAACGCCCCCTCGAGCGACGCGCCTCGAACGCGCAGACCGAGCCGGCGCACGCCCGCCTCCGCGAGCACGATCGCGTCGAAATCCCCTGCGTTCAACCGCTTCAATCGCGTGTCGATGTTGCCTCGCAGCGGGACAAACTGAAGGTCCGGCCTCGCCTCGCGCAGCTGGATCTGCCGACGCAACGAGGTCGTCCCCACCACCGCGTTCAACTTCAGCTCGGACAACGCGCGTCCGTCCGTCGTCAGCAGCAGGTCCCACGGACTCTCGCGCACCGGAACCGCCACCACCTCCAACCCATCCGCCACCGCCGCCGGAAGGTCCTTCATCGAGTGCACAGCCAGCCCCGCCGCACCATCGAGCAGCGCGCGCTCGATCTCCTTCACGAACAGCCCCTTGCCACCCACCTCGTACAGCGGTCGGTCCTGCACGCGATCGCCCTCGGTCACCACGTGCATCAACTGCAACGACAGCCCCTGCGCCTGCGCGCTCGGCCGCAGCTGATCGAGCACCCATCCCGACTGCGCCAGCGCCAGCGCGCTCTTTCGCGTCGCGATCTGCAACAACACCGACATCCCGTCGCCGTCCCTTCGCACCACCTCGCGCGAGCCGCGAGGGATGAATCCGTGTTCAACATTCAATGAGCCGCGCGAGCGCTCACGACGAGCCCTCTTGCTCGCCCAGACGAAACAGCGCGCGAACCACCGCCGCCATCGCCTCGCCGTCCTCGGCGACCGCCTGCGATCGCAGCGCCACCATCGGCGCGTGCAACAGCTTGTTCACCGTCGCGTCGACCATCGCCTCGAGCGCCGCGCGATCGCCAGGCGTCAGGTGCTTGAGCTTGGACGAGAGAGAGCGCTCGAGCTCGGCCCGCGCGACCGCGCGAAAGTGCTCGCGCAGCGCGGCGATCGTCGGCCCCGCGCCGGAGGCCGCGCGGCGATCTCGCTCGAACGCGACGAGCTCTTCTTCGACGATCTTCTCCGCCTGCTCGAGCGATCCGCCGCGCAACGAGAGCGCTCTCGCCACCTCTCGCTCGAGGTCGTCGACGTCGTACACGTACGCGCCGTCCAAATCGTTGACCCGCGGATCGACGTTGCGCGGAACCGCGATGTCCACCACGAACAACGGCCGGCCCCGCCGCACCTTCATCGCCGCCTTCACGTCGTCCACCGTGAGCACGTACCGCGAAGCGCCCGTCGAGCAGAGCACCACGTCCGCCACCGTGAGCAGCAGCGATAGGTCATCGAGCGGATGCGCGTCGGCGCCCCACGCGCGCGCAAGCTCGACCGCGCGATCGTAGCTGCGATTGGCGACGCTCATCTTCGCCCCGAGCGCCACGAGCGCGCGCGCCGCGCCGAGCGCCATCTTGCCCGCGCCCAACAACAACACTTTGCGTTCGCTCAGCGAGCCGAAGATCTGCGTGGCGAGGTCGACGGCGACCGAGGCGACAGAGACCTTTCCGCTCGCGATACCCGTCTCGCTTCGAACGCGTTTGGCCGCCGAAAACGCCCGCGGAATCGCCCTTCGCAGCGTCGGTCCGAGCGCCCCGGCGCTCTCTGCCGCGGCGTAGGCTTCCTTCACCTGCCCGAGGATCTGCGGCTCGCCCACCACCATCGAATCCAAGCTCGCGGCCACGCGAAACACGTGTCGCACCGCGCGCTCATCGGCGTACTCGTACAAGCACGAGTCCACCGCCGCGCCCGGAGCGCGCTTCGCGAAGAACCCCCGCAGCGCCGCCATCGTGCTCGACGCGCTCTCGCTCGCGACGTACGCCTCCACACGGTTGCACGTCGCCACGAGCATCGCCTCGCTCGCGCCCGGCAGCGCCGCGATCTCCTTCGCGCACGCGCCCAGCGAATCCGCAGGCACCGCGAGCTGCTCTCGAAGCTCGACCGGCGCCGTTCGATGGCTCAACCCCACCACCACGAGAGAGGTGCGCGACACGCTCAGCCCCTCCCCGTGTAGATGCCCAGCGTCACGATCAACGCAGCGCCGCCCGCGATCGTGCCGAGCATCGCACGCCGGCCCCGCCACACGCCGAGCGCCCGCAGCACCGCGAGCACCACGAACACAAACCACGTCGCCATCGCGAACAGCTGCTGCCACGGAAGCCCCGCGCCTCGCCCCGCGCGCGCCGCGACCACGTGCCCCGTGATGATGCCCACCGTGAGCGCCGGAATCGCCACGAGCACGCTGCGACTCGACAGCTCTTCGAGCTGCACCAGCGACGGAAGCCGCCGAAACAACGGCCCCAATCGCTTCGCCTTCACCTGCCGCTCGAGCAACAGATACGCGATCGCCACCGCGCACGCGACCACCGCCGCCGCCACACCGACGCTGTTCGCCGCGACGTGCACGAGAAACGTCGCGCCCGTCGGCGTCCCGCCGTGGTGCCCGAGCCTCGAAGCCAGCAACAGCCCGAGCACAACCGGCATCGCGAACGTCGCGACGACGTCGACCTTGGGACCGACCGTGCGCAAGAGCAGCATCACCACCGCGACGATCAACGCCAGCGTCGCCAGCGTCGGACCGATACCCGAGAACGGACCGATCCCGTCGCGAAGCCAACGCGACGCTCCCCACCCCACATGCGTGACGACTCCCACGCCGAGCACCCACGGAGCGCGCGTCACGGTCTGCGCCTCGCTGCCCCGCAGGTACGCGAGCCACAGGACCGACGCCACCGCGTAGGCCGCCACCGCCGCTGAAAACAGGATGTCGCTCACTACCTACTTCACGTTGTTCAAGAAAAACGCCTGCAACGAGGCGATCGTCGCCGCGCGCGGCTTGGGCTTCGGCGCGTCCGCGACCGCGACCGGAGCGCCCACAAACCCCTCTTGCACTTCGTACGCGTTGTCACCGAGCACGACGCTCCCGCTCATGAGCTCGGCCTTCAACGCCTCGAGCTGCTCGGCGTCCTTCACCTTGCCCACGAGCTGCGCCGTGTCCGGCGCACCCGTGACTTCAGACACGAAGCGCACGCCCGTAATGAGCCGAAACTTGTGTCCCGTCTGCGTATCGGTGAGCTCCTCGCCGTCGACCTTCGCGCGGCCTTCGCTCAGCCACACATCGAGAGCCTCTTGCGAGAGAAAGAGTCGGCACATCGTCATCGAGGCAACGTCCTCCGTGGACCGTCACCGAGACTATCTCCCCCCACGATGCGGCGCCACCCCAACCGCGAGCGAGCTCAGAGCAGGATCTTGACCGGGTGCTCGACGAGCGCGCGAAGCGCCTGGAGAAACTGCGCTCCGAGCGCTCCGTCCACCACGCGGTGATCGCACGAGAGCGTGACCGAGCAGCGCTTGCCCGGAGCGAGCGCGCCGTTCTTCACGACAGCGACGTCCCGCGCCTGTCCGATCGCGAGGATCATCCCCTCGGGCGGGTTGATCACCGCGGAGAACCGATCGATCCCGAACATCCCGAGGTTCGAGATCGAGAACACTCCGCCCTGCATTTCTTCAGGCTTGAGCTTCTTCGCACGCGCGCGCGTCGCGAGCTCGCGCACCTCGCTCGAGATCGTCGAGACCGTCTTTCGATCGGCGTCGCGAAGCACCGGCGTCACCAGGCCGTCCTCCACCGCCACGGCGACCGAGATGTCCACGCGACGGTGCTGAACGATGTTCCCGTCCACCCATGACGCGTTCGACGCAGGGACGGCGTTGAGCGCCAGCGCGCACGCCTTGATGAACAAGTCGTTCACCGAGACCTTCGCGGCCTTGTCGACGCCGTCGTTCATCTGCTCGCGCAACAGCAGCAGCGCTTCGACGTCGAGCTCGGCCTCGAGATAAAAATGGGGGACCGTCTGCTTGGACTCGACGAGCCGCCGCGCGATCGCCTTTCGCATCTGCGACGCAGGCTTCACCTCGTCTTCACGACGATCGCCCACAGACGCCGAGGCCTGCGCAGCGGGGGCACGAGAAGGAGCGCCCGCGCTCGCGGCTCGCTCGATGTCGGCCGCGGTAATCCTGCCGTTTTCTCCGGTTCCGACGATCGTCTCGACGTCGAGCCCGTGCTCGCGCGCGAGCTTTCGAACGCGCGGAGAGCTCGGCCCTCCCGGCGCTCCTTGCGGATGCGGCGCGGCCTTCGGAGGAAGCAGCACCAGCCCCGCGAGCCCCGCGGTCGACGCGATCGTGTGCGACGCAGGCCCCGACGAGGCGACGACGCTCGGCGCAGTCACGGCAGCAGCCAACGCAACGCTCGGCTCCGCGGGCTTCGCTGCAACCGTTTGCGCAGGCTCACTCTTCGCGACCGACGCGACAGGCGCGCCGCCCGACAGCCCCGCGAGAAGCGCGGAGATGTCCTCGCCCGCCGTCCCGAAGATCGCCACCGGCTGCCCGAGCTTCGCCGTCTGTCCTTCGGCCACGAGCTTCTTCAGCAACGTGCCCTTGTCGAACGAGCGAAACTCCATCGTCGCTTTGTCCGTCTCGACCTCCGCGAGCAGGTCGTCGACCGCGATCACATCGCCTTCGTTCTTCGCCCAGCGAACGAGGGTCCCCTCCTCCATCGTCGGGCTGAGCTTCGGTAGATCAATGATCTTCGCCACCGTCGGTTCTCCCTCAGTACGCCATCACCGCGCGCACCGCGGCCAGCACAGTCTTCGCGTCGGGAATCGTCAGACTCTCGAGCGTCTTGTTGTAAGGCATCGCCGCGTCGCGCCCTGTGCAGCGAAGGATCGGCGCGTCGAGCACGTCGAACGCCTCACGCTGCACTCGATCGACGAGCTCTGCGCCCGGTCCGCCGTACGGCCACGCCTCGTGCACGACCACCAATCGTCGCGTCTTGTGCACCGAGCGCACGACCGTCTCGTGATCCATCGGACGCAGTGATCGCAGGTCGATGACCTCGCACGAAACGCCCGCTCCCGAGAGCTGCTCCGCCGCTTCGAGGCACGGGTAGAGCATCTTGCCCCAGGTCGCCAGCGTGACGCTCGAGCCCTCGCGGCGCACTTGTGCGACGCCGAACTCCGCGACGACGTCGCCGTCCGGAACCTCGCCCTTGTTGCCATAGAGACGCTCGTCTTCGAACACGAGCACGGGGTTGTCGTCGCGGATCGCGGCCTTCATCATGGCCTTCGCGTCGGCGACCGTCGCGGGCACCAGCACTTTGACGCCGGGAATCTGCGCGTAAAACGTCTCCATCGCGTGCGAGTGCTGCGCCGCCGTCTGCCTCGCCGCGCCGTTCGGCCCGCGAAACACGATCGGAACGGTGAACTGCCCGCCCGACATCTGCCGCATCTTCGACGCGTTCGAGAGGATCTGATCGAACGCCACGGCAGAGAAGTTCCACGTCATGAACTCGACGATCGGACGCAGGCCCACCATGGCCGCGCCGATCGCGATCCCCGCGAAGCCCTCTTCCGCGATGGGCGTGTCGAGCACGCGCCTCTCGCCGAACCGCGCGAGCAAGCCCTCGGTGACCTTGTACGCACCTTGGTAGTGCCCGACCTCTTCGCCCATGATGAAGACGCGCTCGTCGCGCTCCATCTCTTCCGCGATCGCCTCGCGAAGCGCCTCGCGATATCTCAACTCTCGCATTCGCCTCTCCACACTCTCAGCACGCGATCACGCGTAGTTGAACGCCTCGATCAACGACTCGTCTGGCTCGGGGCTCTCGTCCGCAAAGCGCACGCAGTCCTCGATCTCAGCCTCGACCGACGCGTTGATCTTCGCGATCTCGTCGTCGCTCACGCCCATCGCGCGCAGCTTGTTCTCCGCGGTGAAAATCGGGTCGTTCTTCTTTCGCTCCTCGATCTCGTCGTTCGTCCTGTACTTGCCAGGGTCCGACATCGAGTGCCCGCGATAGCGATACGTGCGCGCCTCGATGAGCGTCGGAAGCGACTGCTCCCTCGCGCGCTTGACCGCCGTCGCCACGCGCGAGCGAACCTCGAGCACGTCGCCGCACGAGAACGCGTCGCGCTCCATCCCGACCGCGACCGCCTTCTGGCTCACGTCCGCCACCGAGAGCGAGCGAGAGAGAGGCGTGCCCATCGAGTACTCGTTGTTCTCGCAGATGAACACGATCGGCAGCTTCCAGAGCGCGGCCAACGAGAGCGCCTCTGCAAACGCTCCGATCGTCGCCGAGCCCTCGCCGAAGAAGCACACCGTCACTCCGCCGTCGCCGCGGTACTTGCTCGCAAACGCAGCGCCCGCAGCGATCGGGCAGTGTCCGCCGACGATGCCGTAGCCGCCGAGCATGTGCTTCTCTGCGTCGAAGAAGTGCATGCTGCCGCCGAGGCCCTTCGAGCAGCCCGTGACCTTGCCGTACAGCTCCGCCATGCACGCGCGCGCGCTCGTGCCTTGAATGAGCGCCTGCGCGTGATCGCGGTACGTCGTGACGACGTAGTCCTTCTGCTCGAGCGCCGAGAGAGCGCCGACAGCGCAGCCCTCTTGCCCGATGTACAGGTGAAGAAATCCTCCGATTTTTCCCTGCGAATACGACTTCGCCGCCGCCTCTTCGAAGCGACGGATCACCAGCATCTGCCGGTACAGCTTCAACAACAGTTCGCGGTCGTCCTGCATGTGACCGCGAGACCTTAGATGCTGCCCCTCCCCTTTGACCAGATCCAACGCGCCCCACCCTCGCGTCGATCGTTGCCGCGCTGCGGCGAAACAGCGCTCAGAACATGCTTCCCGACGACAGCTGCTGACGGCGCAGCTCGCGAGCCTGATCGCTCGGCGAGAACCGTCGGCGCGGACGCGACTCGTTCATCGTCACGCTGCGCGCCGATCCACCAGCGCCGCGCTCGACCTGCGATCCAGCGAGCGCCTCGTAGATCGCGTCGAGCGCGAACGAGGTCGTGAAGAAGATGCGCGTGCCGCCGCCCGGTTGATACAGCGGATTTCCGTAGGTTCCGTCCTCGTTCGTGACCGAGCGGAACGAGTAGTACCCGAGCGAGAGCGACAGCCACTTCGTCGCGTCGTAATCGACCGAGAAGCTCAACCACGTCGCCTGGCGCATGCGCTGATCGAGCGGGTTGGTCTGCACTTGCACCACGCCGCCCATGCGATCGACGATGTAGTCGTTGTTCTGGCCATACAGCCAGCTGTTCACCATCACGCCCATCGCGCTGAAGCTGAGCCCCGGAACCGGCGGCGCATAGGTCAACGAGAGCACGCTGGTGAGGCCGAAGGCCGTGTTGAACGAGGCCGCGCCGTAGCCGCAAATCGTCGACTGACGGCTGTTCTGATCGGCGCCCGACTCGAACGTGACGACCGAGCACTCGTTGCGATCCTGGGTGCCGGCGATGATGCGGTTACCGCCCGACGTCGAGCCTGCCCACGGGTGCGAACCGACGAAGGACAAGCTGATCGACAAGCTCGAATCCCGAGGCAACTCGAAGCTCTTCGAGAAGCTCGCGACCAGGGCGGTGGTCACGTACACGTTGCGCGCGCGCGTGGCGAGAGAGACTGGCCACTGAGCGCGAAGCGCGACGATCGGCTTGATTCCGCCGAACGCGGGGATCGACCGAAACGAGAGGTCCGTCCAGAGATCGCCGAAGAAGCCCGCGCTTCCGGTCTCGCCGTAGTCGGGAAACAGCTCGAAGGTCGCGTCCTGACGAACCGCCAACGAGAAGTGACGGCCGAGCGCGAAGCGCGGACGAATCGACGCCCACAGCTGGTAGCTGCGCAGCGACTGCGAGGACTGAACGAGCCCAGGCGCGAGCGTCTCCAAGCTCGTCGACTGATCGAGGATGAACGACGTCCCACGCCAGAACAGCGGCGCGTTCGCCGGCGCCGCTGCAGCGCTCGCCGCCGGGGTCGCAGTCGATCCTCCAGCCGTCGATCCGCCAGCCGTCGATCCTCCAGCCGTCGATCCGCCAGCCGTCGATCCGCCCGTGCTCGAGCCGCTGGTCGAGCCAGTCGAGCCTCCCGCGGTGCTCTGCTGCGCATGCGCGACCGCAGGAAGACTCAGTGCAACGATCGATGCGACACGAACAAGACCCTTCATCGTTCCCTCTTCGTCAGCCGAAAGCCGCTCGCCTGTTAGCAGAGTTGCGCCTTGGGTTGAAGCGCGAGTGTGCGTAATCGCTCCACAACGCGCGGAGCCCAACACCGTGGTCCAGAGCAAGCGCCGAGCCAAAGCCACACTCGCTCGAACACACAGCAAATTGCCAGCGCAAACCACGCTCCCAGTGCGCTTCGCGCCCACGATCACGCCGCGCCGTCAGCGCGCTAACGGTGTCGCCAACAGACGCTGCGACCATCGTGCTCTTGCAGCGTCGACGGCCGGCGCATTCTGTCTCCCCCGAAGCAATCCCCCGCCGCGCTGTCGCTATCGATGTCCGCCAGCGCCCGCGCCAGACTTGAGAACGAGCAACTGAAAGTTCGAGAAGCCGTTCTGTCCGCAGGTGTAGAGCACTTCGTAGATCGTTCGCAGCGGCGTATCGACGTCGGCGATCAAGGCCATCTCTCCGCGAAACGGCTGGTTCGTCGCGCGCGACAACGCGAGCGCGTGCTCGTGCTGCTCGCGCATGACGTTGTTCAGCGGGTTGATCAAGAAGCCCGAGGCGCCGCCGCGCTTTTGCGCGGGATCGACCAGACCGTTGCGCAAGCTGACGCCGATGCCGCGCCCAGCAACGGTGACCGAGACGCGAGAGACGATGACCTGAATCGAGCCCGACGGGTCGTTGACCGCAGACGAGCGCGGCAGACGAAGGTCATCGCTCTGGTTGATGTTGTTCGCTGACGTCGACAAGCTCTTCAGCAAGAACACGAGGATGATCATCATCATGTCCAGCATCGGAATGATGTTGATCGACTCGTCGACGTGTTCGACGTGGCGCTGATGGCGCTTGTGCTTCATCGCACGGCGCACGTCGAGGATCGATGCTGTCGGCTTCGCAGGATGCGTCGAGTTGCTCATCGCGCCCTTCGATCAGTTGAGGATTCCGAGCGTGGGCTCAGTGAACATGTCCTTGGCGCCGGGCTGTGTTTCGCGCACAGCGTCGAGCGTTCCAACGAGGATGCGATAGGGAATATCCTGGTTCGCCGCGATCTGGATCTTGTGGTTGTCCGCGAGATCGTCGCGCCACTGAGGGTTGTTGCGGATGGCCGTCATGCATCGCGTGAGCGAGGCGTAATCGTGCTGCCCCGCGACGAGCGGAACCGTGAGCGCGGCGTTGCCGACCGCGGTGCATCCGGGCTGCAAGAACCCTCCGGGAGCTCCAACGATGTAGCCCTCGCGAGTGATCTTGAGCGTGATGTTGACCTCGTTGCTGTTACCGCCGCCACCACCAGGGCCGCTCGACGGAGCGGGCATCGGGATCGTCGCCGTAAACACGCTCGTCACCGAGGCGAGGACGAAGATCAGGATGTTCATGATGATGTCGAGGAACGGGATGATGTTGAGCTCGCCACCATCCGCCGGATCGTGAGGCTTCGGCCTCGACTTACGATTGATCCACGCGATCTGCGCGGGGGTAAACGTTTTGGAGCTGGACATCACTCACTCCCTGCTTCGACGAGACGGCTCACTGCGACCTTCGCACGCCCCCGAGCGCTCAGCGCCCAGGCGTCGGCGCGATCACGCACCTTCACGCTGCGCAGTCAGCAAGTTGATGAGCTTCGTCGACGTCTGCTCGAGGTCCGAGAGGATCTTCTTCGCCTGACCGCCGAGCAGGAGGTGGGCGACGAGGCAGAGGAGCGCGATCGAGAGACCGAGCGCCGTGTTCAACATGGCTTCGGAGATGCCGCGCGCGAGCGCCTGCTGCTTGGCGGCCGGATCCTGCACGCGGTCGAGCGCGCGGAACGTGTTGATCAGACCGATGATCGTGCCGAGGAGGCCGAACAGCGTTCCGATGTTCGCGAGAGAGAACAGCGCGTTGATGCGCTTGTTCACCTGCGGCTCGATCTCCATCGTCTGCTCTTCGATCGCGGTCACGACCGCGTCGGGTCCGCGGTTGACCTGCATCAGCCCCGCGCGAAACACGCGCAGCATCGGCACGTCCGCCGCTTCACACAGCTTGATCGCGCGATCGATGTTGTTCGCCTGCACGAGCTTCTTCACCTGCGCGAGCAGCTCGCGTGAGTTCACGCGAAACTTCGACGCCAGAAAGATCGTGCGCTCCGCGATGACCGCGAGGCAGATGATCACGATAAAGATGTTGACGAAGAAGGCGAAACCAACCTTGTGATAGAAGGCCGCCAAACCAGTCTCTTCCGTGTGCTGTGCCGCCTGCTGCGCCACCACGAGCAGTTGAACCAACGCCGCCTGCATCGCTATCGCTCCTTCGACTTGCTGCTGTCCTCGCGCGTACCCTCGTCCTTCGCGCGGGTCACCCTCTCGGTGACACGCGAATCCTTCGATCGGTTTGTGGCTGCAACAGCTCGCTCGAGAGCGACGTCTCCGTGCATCCGCTCACCGCTGCCAGCGCGTTCTCCCCGGTGTTTTTCGCGGTTTTTTCGCGCTAGCCCTCGAAGGTCAGACAAGCCTCGCGACGGTATCCGAGCCGTCCCGACGTTGTCAACGCTTCGATCGCACCGTTTGCGGCTCTCCTGAGCGCCGGGAAATTACTGCGCGTCCGCGACGCCCGCGACCGTTGACAGCCCCACGCGTCCCGGTAACATGCGCTGCAAGAATCTTCTGTCGTTGAAACGCGGTCGGTGAGCGCTAGCGGCACTGAACAAACGTTTGTTCGGTCCGGTGGCGTGCTGTTCCAAGCGAAGAAACTCACAGAACGCGCGAGTTGCAATGCTTTCTCCCTTGGGTTCTCAGCCCTGCCTGTGGCAGCCTCCCGCGCAACGCGGTGTTCGGTGCTGTCCGGCAGGGTCGAACTCCGCAGCGATGAATCTCGATCGTAGTGAAAACCGAGTGGAACTTTCTACGAACGGCGGACACTCACCGGGTTCCATCGACGGTCTCGAAGCAAAGACGTCAACCGCTCGCTCGCCGCGCGCGTAAGCGAGGCGATCCCGAGCGGTCCACCATCACGAACGAAGCGGACACAGTATCAGGAGGCGCGAGATGCACAGTATGTATGAGCACTTCAAGGAGGGCGGCTGGGGCATGTGGCCCATCGTTCTCTGGTTGGTCTTCGTCGTCGCGATCGTCGTCGAGCGAGCGATGTTCTTGTTCAAGTCGTCGATCAACAAAGACGCGTTCTTGGCGAACATCCAGAAGTGCATCTACGCCGGCGACGTGGGCCGCGCGATCAAGCTCTGCTCCAGCGCCAATGCGCCGCTCGCGCGCATCGTGAAGGCTGGCTTGATGAAGGTGAACCGCCCTGACGAAGAAGTGCAGGCGGCGATGGACGAGGCCGCGCTGCGCGAGATGCCGAAGATCGAGCACCGCACGCCGTACCTCGGACTTCTCTCGAACCTCGCCATGCTCTCGGGCCTCCTCGGCACCGTGACGGGCCTCATCGCGGCGTTCGGCGCCGTCGGTGGCCGCGGCGGCGGACCGGCGATCGATCCCGGCAAGAAGGCGGAGCTCCTCGCCGCGGGTATTTCGGAAGCCATGAACTGCACGGCGTTCGGACTCGGCGTGGCCATCGTCGGCCTCATCGGCTTCGCGATCCTCAACGGTCGCACGCAGTCGGTGACGGACGACATCAACGAGGGAACCGTGCAGGTTCTCAACCTCGTCACGCAGAACCGCTCGAAGATCAACATCGCCGGCGTGCAGCAGGCCGGTGGCTGATCTCCGCTCCGCGCGTGACGTGCGCGCGGATGGGCGCTGCGACTCTCTTCTCTCGATGAATTTCTTGTTGGCGATAGTCGCGGCAGTGAACCCCCGAAACCCGGAGCTCTGGTGACCCCATGGGTGGCGTATCAACGGACAGCGGAGGCAAAGGCGGACGCAAGAGCGTGGACCAGAACATCAATATGGTCCCGTTCATCGATCTGCTCGTCAGCCTCATCGCCTTCCTCCTCATGACGGCAGTGTGGGTCCAGTCCGGAACGCTCGAGGCTCAACAGCCCGCGGGCGCTCCGTCGCAGGAATCGCAGCCGAACCCTGAGCAGCAAGACCAGCTCAAGATCTTCGTGCGACCCAACGAGCTCGCCGTCGGTTTGTCTCAGGCCGACACGCAGAACATCCCCAATGGCCCTCAGCAATGGGATCAGCTGCGCGCGAAGCTTCGTGAGAAGCGCAACGCCAACCGCCAGCAGCGCGAGGTGTGGATCTCGCCTGACAGCGCGGTGAACTACAACACCATCGTCCGCGTCATGGACGTCGTTTACGAGATCTGGGCTGAAGGTCAGAGCAACCCTGACTTCCGCGAGCTCGTTACGATCCGCTTCCTCTGAGCGAACTTCGAGGTCAAACCAAGATGTCGTCCGACGCAGCCGCGAAGCACTCGCACCACAAGCACATGATCGGCACGCCGCTGAAGGCGCGGCACTCGACGCCGATCCATCAGCCTGGCAAGCGCTTGATGCACTCTGTTCCGCTCCGCTTCGTGCAGAAGAAGGTGGGCGGACACGGCAGCAAGAGCGTCAACGCTGACCTCAACCTCACGTCGATGATCGACTACCTCACGATCGTCGTCGTGTTCCTCCTCTCGAACTTCGGAACGGCGCAGCAGGTTCAGTCTCAGCAGGGACTCGAAGTGCCGACCGTCCCGCACGCCGCGCAGCTGCGCAGCGCGCCGATCGTTTCGATTTCGTCGCAGACCATTCTCCTCGACGGGCAGCGCATCGCGAACCCGGCCGAAGTGATGGCCAGCACGGACCGCATCGATCGCTTGTTCGAGCGCCTGCAGGACGCGAAGCGCACCTACCCGGTGCTGCACCCGAACGAGCAGTTTCGCGGTGAAATCGTGTTCCAGATCGACCGCAACACGCGCTGGGATCTCATCAAGCGCGTCGCGCAGACCTGCGCGCTCGCGGGATACGTCGCGCTGAACTTCGCCGTGTCGAAGGGAAGCCCGGTCGACACCCCGGCAGCAGGCGCGAACTGACCTCGCGCCTTCGCGCGTGCGTCCCCAGAGCCCCTTCGAGCGCAGGTTCGAAGGGGCTCTTCGTTTCTCCCGCACACCTTCGCCTTCGAATTTCGACTCCGCTCGACGATCGCGAGAACGATCGCCACCCATCACTGTCGTGTACGCTGCGGTCGCCCTCGCGCTCGACCGCAGCGCTCCCGCAACGTGCACCGCTCGAGACCCACCGCTGCGACTCAGTGCCCTTCGCAGCAGTTCGCGCGACGACTGGAGGCCAAGTCCATCATGAGCGACTCCGACCCCAAACCCACCCCACCGCGCTCGAGCCGAGGAATGCCCGGCGAGCAGGACACCGAGTCGTTCAAACCAACGGTGCGTTGGCAGGTGTGGGCCCCCGTGCTGCTCGGCCTCGCGCTCTTCGGCGTCACGTACGTCGTCGTCGAGAAGCGACGAGAGAACGCCATCCGCGCGAAGCTCTTGAGCGAGCACGCAGAGCTCACAGGCACGCTCGCGCCGGAGTACCGACGCGTTCGCGAGAAGGTCGAGCGCCTCACGATGACCGCGGTCGGCGCGTACGCCGGAGACTTCGTCGCGCCGGGTTTCTCCATCGATTCGCTTCGTCGCGAGGCCGTCTTGTACGGGCGCGTCCGCGCGCGTGAGGTGCAGCAGCGCGCGCAAGTGAAGCCTTCGATCCGTCGCCGCTTCGACGATCAAGTGGGCTCGTGCGCGGGACTCGAAGTTGATTATGTGTGGCGTTATTACGATCGCGGCGAGTTCTTGATGCCGAGCTACGTCGACGCGGTTCGTCCCGCGAGCGGCTCAGAGCGACTGCGATTTCTGCGAGAAGATCTGCTCACGCGGCTGCGCGAGGACACGCCCGCGCTCGTGCGCATGGCGCGTCACCCGATCTTCGTTCTCATTGTCGACGAGGGCAGCTCGCAGATCGATGGAGCGTCGCGGTTCTACGCGTTCGACCTCGCGAGCGAGCGGCCGTTGCTGCGCGCGCGCGCGCAAGGAAACGAGACGGTGATCGTGCCGGTGCGCATCGGCGGCATGCCAGGTGGAGGCCAAGCGATCCCTTCTGCGAGCGGCGCGCTCACGGTCACCATGCACGATTGCTCGCTCGCAAACCGCGTGAAAACGCTCTTGGGTGTCGGCGCCGACGACGCGCGTTCTGCGCCCACCGTCGAGTCTCCAGCGGAGGCCGCCGCGCGCGGAAACGACGCCTCGGCCAACGGCGACGCGTCCGCGCAGGATGCGCGCTGATCGACAAACGCGACAGCCGCGTCGGGTGTCGCGGCGCGCGATCTTCAATTGATCACTTCGAGCGTCGAAGGTGTTGCCGCGCGCACCGCAACGCGGCACGCTCTCGCGTCTCATGACTTCGCTCGACGAGCTCAAGAATCGTCTCCGCGAGCACGTGCAACGAAACGGACTGAAGAGTTCGACGCGCAGAGATCTCATCCTCGAGACGCTCACCGCTCTCGGCCCTCACGTGACTGCGGACCAACTCCTTCGCGCTGTGCGCGAGCGCGATGATCGCGTCGGCGCTGCGACGGTGTACCGCACGCTCCGCATCCTTCAGGACTGCGAGATCGTCGCCGAGCGGCGCTTCGAAGGCGGCGCGTCGCTCTACGAGCTCGTCGACGACACGCACCACGATCATTTGATCTGCGTCGAGTGCAAGACGATCATCGAGTTCGACGACGAGACCGTCGAGGTGGCGCAAGAGAAGGTCGCGCAGCGCTTCGGCTTCGAGCTGCACTATCACCGACACGAGCTGTACGGCTTGTGCGCCAAGTGCCAGAAGAAGCGCGGGACCAAGAGCGCTACGGCGCGATGACCGAACGAAGGGGGACGGGCATGAAGAGCGACGCGGCGAGCGCGAGCGTCGCGACCGCGATCACGCGACGGCCGCGCGAGAGCGGCCCTGGGTCCGTCGGAGGATGCAGCGGTCCCTCGCTGCGATGCAGCGCCCAGACCATCATCGCGAAGACGAACCAGTTGAGGCCTTGGGTGTAGCCCGTTCCGAGCACCCAAGGGCTCTTGCCGGCGGCGCGCGCGAGACGGCCGTAGAAGAGCCCGACGCCCGCGCCGAGCAGCGGAAGCGCGACCAAGACCGAACGAGCGACAGCGCTGCTCTTCTCGCGAAGCAGCGCATAGGAGACGTGCCCACCGTCGAGCTGCCCGTACGGGATCAAGTTCAACATCGTGATCAACAGCGCGACCCAGCCTGCCATCGCCGTTGGATGCAGCACGATCTCGTGTCCAGGCGGCAGCGGGCCCTTCGCCGCGAGCTTGAGCAGCCAGTACAACAGAGAGGTCCCCTCTTCGAGCCACTCGCCCTGCGTGAGCACCGGGCGCACTTGCGACAGGCGCAGTCCCACGAAGGTGATCGGGATCGCGACGAGCACGCCAGCGAGCGGCCCCGCGGCGCCGACGTCGAGCAGGGCGTCGCGGCGGCGGATGCGCGCGGGGAGACGGATGACGGCGCCCAGCGTTCCGAGCGGAGGAAGTGGTAGTGGGATGAACGTGGGGAGCGACGCGGGCACTCCGTGATAGCGCGCCGCGAGAAAGTGGCCGAACTCGTGGCAGAGCAGGATCGAGAGGAGAGGGACAGAGTACGTCCAGCCCCTCGCGAGGAAGCGAACCGCCAACGCGAGCGCCGTCCCGACGTGCCCCGAGCGAAGCGCCGCCGCGATTGCGGCGGAAGGGATGGGCGCGTCGACATAGGCGATCGCGCCGACGAAGAACGTGCTCAGCACGGTCAACGCGAAGAAGAGCAACGAGCGTTTCCACTGGAGCGGCTCGGGAGGATCGTCTTCGACGCGATCGACCTTCGGAAGCGCGGGCTCGTCGCTCACGCTCCCTCCAGCGCGCGCGCGATCGCCTTCAGCTGCGACTCGAGTCGCGCGTCGATGCGGCCGAGGTCGCACTCCACCACCACTCCGCCGCGATCGACGGAGGCGTCTTCGAGCACCTCGAACACCGCTGGCTCGGCGCCGGGCGCGAGCCACTCTCGCGCGTGCTCGAGGGCGTGCGCCAGATCGTCGGCGTGCACCCGCAGGACCACCGAGCGCGCCCTGCGCACGCGCGAGAGCGCCCTTCGCGCGATGGACTCGATCGCAGCGGGGCTCGTGGTGACCTCTGCCGCAAGCACGTTGCGCGCGACGTCGAGCGCGAGCGCGACGATGTCACGCTCACTCGCCCGCGCCTCTCGCTCAGCGGCTGCGATGGCGGCGGCGTATTGCGCGACGACCCGCTCGCTCGCTTCACGCTCGGCGCGCGCCAGGACCGAGGTCCGCAGCGCTTCGCTCTCGGCGCGAGCCGCCTCGAGCATCGCGCTCGCTTGCGCTTGGGCGCGGGCGAGGATGGCGCTCGCCTGCTGGCGCGCGTCGTTCAACACGAGGGGCTCGACGCGAATGGACGCTGTGTCTCGAATCGATTTCATCCGGTGTTCTCTGCGAGGATCGCGCGTGCGTCCTCGGCGAACGGCGCGAGCGCCGAGAGCGGCTCTGCGCGAGCGCGCAGCGCGCGAAGCACGTCGATCGCGACGCGAGGAGCATCCGTGTCATCGACGAGCGCGGCGAACGCGACGGCGCCGAGCGCGACCGCCGACGGGGGCTTTTGCGTCGCGCGAGCGACCGCGTCGACCAGCGATTGCAGCGCGAGGCTGTCGCAGCTGCGCGCGGCGCGGACCTCGCTCGTCGCCACGCGAAGCGACTCGGCTTCGAACGACCGCGCGAGGGAAGCGCGCGCGGACGGCGGCGTCGAGGCGATCATCGACGCGATGATACGCGCGCCGAGCTTCGAGAGCGCGCCGTCGTTCGGCGCGGGCCGCGCGGCGCGAAGCCATCGGGATCGGCGCTCGGCCAACGCGCGGGCCCGCGCGTGCGCGTCGCCCGCGGGGATCTCAGCGAGCAGGCGCTCGAGCGAGGCGCGGAGCTCTGGCGCGAGGCCAACGGTGATCTCGCTCGCGGAGAGGCCCACATAGCCGGCGCTCCACGCGAGCGAGCGAAGCCAGAGCGGCGCGCGATCGTCGGACACAGCGGCGAAATACCGTAGTTGCGACGAGGCGAGCAACCGGGCAGCGCGCGACGCAGGAGAGTCGCGCTGCGGAAAACTCGCGGAGCGGATCCTGACCCGTGTATGGCCACCGTTGCTCATGCGCGCTGCGTGGCTCGCCCTCTCGCTTTCGCTCTGTACGGTTGCGCCCGCCGCGGCCGCGTGGACCGACGCACGCCCTGCGGGGCTCGTGACCGAAGTCGTCGTGGACCGAGACGGCGGCGCGACGGTGACGCTTCGCGTCCGTTGGCGGGTGGTCGCGGGTCGATTTCGCGCCTTCGATCTCACCGAGCTGCCCGCGGACGCAGCGCTGGTCGAAGCGACGGCGACCGACGCGCAGGGAGCGCCGGTGGTCGTCTCGAGCCGCGCTCCGCAGCCGGGGCGCCTCGAGCTCAGCCTCGGCGAGAGCGAAGGACTTCGTCGCGGGACGGTGGACGTCGTCGTTCGCTACACGACGAGCTTGCGCGCGCAGGGGGCGATTCGACGCAGCGGAGAGGATGCGATCGTCGAGGTCTCGACCGTTCCGTGGGAGCGCGGGCTCGAAGCGGCAGAGATGCGCGTGGCGACGCCGACGAGCATCCAGCGCGCGCGATGGGTCGCTGACGAGACGCCGGGCATCGAGACTGCGGTCTCGAGCGAAGTGGGTCGAGACGTCGTGCGCGCGGTGCGCCGTCACCTGCCGTCGGGCGTGCGATGGACCGGGCGGATCGCCTGTGATCGAGCGCTGTTTCCGTGGCTCGAAGCGCCGGTCGCTCCGGCGCGAGCCGAGGTTCGCGCCGCCGAGCGCGAGCGCTGGGCGCAGCCCACGATGGTAGCGATCGCCGCGTTGGCCTTCGCGTCGCTCACGAAGAAGATCATGGGCGTCGAGCCCTCGCGGCCGCGGATGCTCCCGTTGCCCAAGCGACTGCGGTTCGCGCCGGTGCTGTTCTCGGCGATCGGCGGCGGTCTCATGGCGCTCGCGCTCGACGCGACGCGTGGCGCGCTGACCTTCGGCGCCCTGCTCTCGCTCGCCTCGCTCGTGAGCGCCTCGCCGACGCTCGAGGCGCTGCCAGCTCCCAAGCTCGGGCGCGCGTCACGATGGGACGAAGCGCGCGTGAAGCAAGCGCTCGACGCGCAACGCGCTCCGTCTGCGTGGAGGTCTTGGGCGCTCGTGCTCGTCGCGTCCGTCGTCGCGTGGGCGGGCTACGTGCTTCGAAGCTCTCCTGCTGCGCTCGGCGGCGTCGCGGCGATGGTCGCGCTGCTCGGCTGGATCGTCGCGAAGCGGCAGCGCGCGGTGAGCGGAGATCTCACGGTGCTTCGCGAGGTCGAGCGCTCGCTCGCGCTGAAGAAACACGGCTCGAGCCGCGCGGTCTGGAAGGTTCGGGACGACGGTCGCGGCGTAGGCGCCGCGCGGTTGAAGCTCGCGCCCAAGCCTGGCTTTCGCGCGAGCAAGGGCCTCGAGGCGGTCGAGTGGAGCGTCGCGTGGGCGCCGTCGCTCATGCGTTGGCAGGGCTCTGCCGTGCTGACCGTGCGCGCGCGCAAGGGGACGACGATGGAGAAGACCCTGCGCCTCGCCGCGACGAAGGCGGGGCGCGTGGTGGTCTCGACGGACGGCGCGAAGCTCGCGTGGGTCGTCGCGTGGTCGGGAGCAGAGCGCTCGGTGGCGCGCGAGGTGCTCGCGAAGATCGTGAAGGACGCGTTTTCGCCAGCGAAATCAGCGGCGGAAGAGCCTTCAGCCGAAGCGCTCCCCTCGCCCGCCGAGGCGAGCGTCACCGTCGGGTGAGCTTCTGACGAAACTGCGGAAGCAGCGTGCTGACCTTGCGCGCGGCGGACTCGACTGCCTCGTCTTTGAACGCGAGCTTCACGGAGATCACGGTGATCTCTTCATCGAGGAAGCCGGCGTCGGCGAAGGCGTCTCGAACGGACTTGCCCTTGTACTCGAGCTGCGTCGCCTGAAACACCCGCTGCGCGAACGCGTCGTACAGCTCGGGTCCCAAGAACGCGCGCGCTGACTCGATGTCTTCGTGGAGCGTGTCGCACAGGTCAGGGATGCGATCGCGATAGCGCTCGAACGCCGCGGGCGCCTCGCGCTCGATCTTCTCGAGCACGACGCGCAACGCGATGGCGTCGTCGACGTAGCCCAAGGGAGGATTGCTGCTATCGGGGATCACGTCGCCGGGCGTGAGGCCATAGAACACCGCGCCGATCGCCGCTTCGCGCAGCGGATCGTCGAGGTCCTGGTCGTCGCACACGACGTGAAAGAAATCGCGCAGGTCCTGGCGCAGGTTGGCGAGCATCCTCCGCGTGACGTCTTCAAAGGGGGTCGTCATGCCGCGGAGGATAGCGCGTCGCGCGCGGCGATCTGCCAACAAATTCCCCGGCGCAATCCCCCCGTTGGATGGCTGGCGAAGATTACTCGCCGCCCTGGTGGTACTGGCGATCTTGTTCGGGGATCAGGTCCTCAGCCTCGGGACACGCGACACGAACGTGCAGCGGTCCGTCGGCGGTGGCGAGGATCAAGAACACCACGCGTCGATCGAGGCGCCACGCGCGATCCGAGTGGCACCACGCGGGGCCGCGACCACCCTGGCAGGCGGCGTTGTGCGGAGGCTGCCCAGGAACCTGCGGATAACCGAAGCGACAACGCTCTCCGTAGCCTGCGGAGTGCAGTCGCGTTCGCTCGACGCCGCGCTCGACGAGCGCTTCAACGACGGAGCGCGCGCGGTCTTGCGTGAGACGAAGGTTGTCGTCGTCGTTGCCGCGCTCGTCGGCGTGACCTTGCACTTGCACGAGGCGGATCTGCGGGTTTCCGATGAGCGTGCGCGCGACGGCCTCGACGATGGGGATCGAGTCGGGGCGGATGCGCGCGGAGTTGGTCTCGAAGTTGATCGCTTGGAGAATGCGGATCTGGCCCTCTTCGACGACGACCTGTCCCTGGTCGGGGCAGCCGTCATCGTCGCGTTCGCCGTTGTACGTCTCGGGCTCGTTGCGGCACTGATCGGAGGTGTCGGGGATGCGATCGCGATCGTTGTCGGGATCGGGGCAGCCGTTTTCGTCCTCGAAGTTGTCGCGATCTTCGGGGTCGTTCACGCAGAGATCGTTGGTGTCGAGGATCCCGTCGTTGTCGTTGTCGGGATCGGGACAACCATCGGTGTCTTGAAACTGGTCGCGATCTTCGGGGTCGTCCGGGCACTGGTCGACGGAGTCGAGGATCCCGTCGCCGTCGCGATCGCCGCGGTCACCTTCGGGGCATCCGTCGTCGTCGTGATCGCCGTCGCGATCTTCGGGGACGAGCGGGCACTGGTCGTTGACGTCGAGGATTCCGTCGCGGTCGTTGTCGGGCTCGGGGCAGCCGTCGGCGTCTTGGAAGAAGTCGAAGTCCTCGGGCTGCGAGGGACAACGATCGACGTCATCGCGGTAGCCGTCGCCGTCGGAGTCGCCGATCGAAGGCTCGAAGATGATGCCGATGAACGCGCGGCCGAGCGCTGCGGCGTTGGCGTTGCCGAGGGGGATGCGCGTTCCTCCGCCGAGGAGCAGGTACGAGTTGCGCTGAACGAAGACCTTGATGCCTCCGACGCCCTCCCACGGCAGCGCGTTGAGGTTGCCGAGCGCGTTGGTGTAGTGCTCGCCGTAGGTCTCGAGCACGAACTCGAGCGCTTGAATCGGGCGGAATCCGAAGGACGTTCCGAACGTGATCGGAGAGCCGAAGCGCGCCTCGCCGTTCATCGCGGTCGCGGGCACGACGGAGCCGATCATGTTGTCCGGGCGCGTGGTCGACGCGTAGCCGAGCGAGCCCATGAAGATGTGCCGGTAGCCGACGTTGAGGTCCCAGCGAAACCACTGCACCGGGCGCAGCTCGAAGAAGAGCTGCGGCCAGATCGTGACGCCTGGATCGCCGGCCCAATTGCGCGCGCCGGTCATCGTGGGGAAGGTCACCTGCACGCCCGCGCCGAGGCCGACGCGAGTGAGCTCGGAGCGCAAGAAGCGCCCTTTAATGTTCACCGCGATGTCGCCGACGCCCTGGTAGCTCATGCGCATCGCAGAGGGCGAATAGCCGTCGAGCGGCGCGAGGTCGGCGCGTCCGGGGCCATCGACGAGGTGAAACGGAACCTGCACGCCGAACACGACCCAGTTGAACAAGCCGAGGTCGGCGAGGATCGTTCCGTTGAACGAGTTCTCGACGAGGTTGATCCCTGTCATGCCTCCCATCGCGCTCGTGCCGATGCGCGCTTGCGATCGCGCGTAGTCGACGACGAGTCCGACGGCGAAGTCCAAGTGACCGAGGATGTCCGTTCCGTTAACGGAGAACTGCCCCTTCGAGTCCATCGCCGGACGAAACAGCCGGAGGTTGTAGCCCGCGCCAGACGTGATCGCGTCGGGCATGGTCTGCGCTCGAGCTTCGTTGGGCGCCGCGAGCAGAGTACACGCGGTCGCGATCGCCGCGGAAAACACCGCGGGTGCGAGGCGTCTTGCCTTGAATTCTGGTGTTCGGTGCATGCGAGCCATCCCGTGAACGAGCCGATCGTTCAACGTGACGCCCACCCTATCACACCCCCTCTACGACCGCGGAATTCGCCGCGCTAACTCCCCCTGTCCGTTCGCTCAGCGACGAGCCGAGCGCGACGCTGACGAACGACGAAGCGACGCGCCCGCGGGCGTCGTGTTGTTCTGCGGCGGGGTGGTCGGCGGGTTGGCTGGAGGATTCGCCGGAGGATTTGCAGGCGGATTGCTGTTGGGCGCGGCGTTCGGCGCGGCCGCTCCGCCCTGTCCCTGCAGCCCAGCGCCGCCGCCGCGGATGACCGAGCGACGACGGATCTCAGCGTTGCCAGGGGCTCCCAAGCGGTTGGGCAGATATTGCTCCGCAGGGATGCGCTGCGCTGCGCGACGGCAGCCCGAAACGGCAGGCGTGCGTCCCTGATCCGTGCGGATGATACGGAACACCACGCGACGGTTGAGCTCCCACGCCGCGGCGTTGTGTCGCGGATCGCGCGGGCAGTACTCGCCGAAGCCGCCGGCCACCAATCGATCCGCTGCGATGCCGCGGCTCACGAGCGCTTGCATCACGGAGTTCGCGCGGTCAGCAGACAGCCGTTGATTGTGGTCGTCCGCAGCGCGCTCGTCGGTGTGACCTTCGATCGCGATCTGCGTGAGGTTCGGGTTTTCACGGAGCAGGTTCACCATCTGCTCGATGATGGGGATCGAGACCGGGCGAATCTCGGCGCTGTCGGTCTCGAACTGAATCTGCTCGCGAAGGTTGATTTCGGTTCCGAGCAGCTCGAGCGTTCCGACGTCGGGGCAGCCGTCTTCGTCGTCGACGCCGTTGAACGTCTCGGGGTCGTTGCGGCAGTCCTGGCCGTCGCTGCTGCGATCCTGCGCGTCGAGGATGCCGTCCTGATCGTTGTCGGGATCGGGGCAGCCGTCGTCGTCCTGGAAGTTATCCGCGTCCTCGGGATCGTTCGGGCAGTTGTCGAGCGTGTCGAGGATCGTGTCGTTGTCGTTGTCCGGATCCGAGCAACCGTCGGTGTCTTGGAAGTTGTCGCGGTCTTCGGGGTCGTCCGGGCACGTGTCGCGCGTGTCGATCAGACCGTCGCCGTCGCGGTCTGCTTCGACGCCTTCGGGGCAACCGTCGCTGTCCTGATCGCCGTCGCGGTCCTCGGGGATGATCGGGCACTGATCGTCGGCGTCGAGGATTCCGTCGCGATCGTTGTCGGGCTCGGAGCAGCCGTCGTCGTCCTGGAAGTTGTCGAAGTCTTCGGGGTCGTTGACGCACTGATCGACGTCGTCGCGATAGCCGTCACCGTCGGTGTCGCCGATGGAGGGCTCGAAGATGATGCCGAGAAACACGCGACCATCGGCCGCTGCGAACGCGTTGCCCGCGGGGATGCGACCGCCGCCGCCGAGCAAGAGGTACGAGTTGCGCTGAACGAAGATCTTCACGCCGCCGACGATTTCCATCGGGAGCGAGGCAGGAACGTCGGCGAGCCCCGTGAAGTACATCGCGCCGTAGGTCTCGGCGACGAGGTCGACGACGGGGACGGGGCGCCAGGAGATTCCCGCGCCCCAGGTGAGCATCGGTCCGTACGTCGTCGCGGGGCCGTTCGAGCGGCCGATGGAGCCCGTGCCGAAGGAGATCCTCGAGCCGAGGTTGAAATCGAGTCGAACCTGACGAGAGACGCGACGCTCGATCGCGACCTGCGGCCACACGAAGCCGTTGGGCTCGCCGGCGAACGAAGTGGCGCCCTGCATGGGGTTCCATCCGCCCTGCAAAATCAGCGACAAACCAACGGGGAAGTACTCAGCGCGGAGCCATCGCAGCTTCGCGTGGAGCGTGATGTCTCCGGTGCCCTGATAGTTCAACCCGGTGGACGGCGGGTTGTAGGTGCTCGACGGGATGTTCGCGAAGGTCGGGTCGTTTTCGCCCATGCGGCCAGGGCCCGACATGAGCGAGAACGGAACCTGCGCTCCGAGCACGATCAGGTTGGCGATGCCGATGTTGAACTGCGCCGCGGCGTTGATGGACGTGTCCACCAGCGGGCGATCGTTGGCTCCGATGCGCAGCAGGTTGAAGCCCACGTCGCCGACGAGACCGAACGAGAAGTCGCCGGCGCCGAGGATGTCTGTGCCGTTGACGGTGAACAGACCCTTGGAGTCGACCGCGGGGCGAAACAGTCGCAAATCGAAGCCGCTGCCGACGCACGCGGGGCGGATCATCGCCGACATCATGCTGACGGTGTTGGGGCACGCCTGTGCTTGTGCGCTCGATGGAGCGGCGATCGCAGCGGCCGCGACGGCAGCGGACGCAATCAGCGTTCGCAATGGGGAGAACGTTCGGTTCATGAAGGGCTCTCGGGGGCAACCACCAGGCAAGAGGAGGGGCCCGGCGGCGCGACGGTATTCCTGTCCCGTCTCGCCCGTCAATTTGGAGTTTTTCTCAGCCTCGATCGCCGGCGTCCGTCGGCGCGTCAGCGTCGGTCACGGCCGCTTCGGGTGCTGCATCCGGCGTCGAAGCGTCAGTTTCTGCTGCGGCATCGTTGACAACGCCCGCATCGCCTGCGGCGGGATCCGCTCCCGCGTCGAACTTCGGCCCCTCGGGGACGATGACCCGAACGAGCGCCTCACGGATGTCCGTCCCGTCGCCGACGAGCGCGACCCTCAAGAAGAACACCTGCGGATAGAGCCCTTCGCGCACGGAGCGGTTCGCGAGGTGCGCGCGAAATCGCACGACGGTTCGCGATCGAACGCTCGTAAACGTGTCGGCCAGACCGTCGAGCATCGCCGCGGGTCGACGGTCTGCGAGGGCGGGTGCCGCTGAATTCGCAGGCGGAATCGCGCTGACGGCCTCGATGGCGCGCACGAACGAGGCGCTGTCGTCCCGCGCTTCTCCGTGGATTTCGTTGAACGCGATCGTGTCGAGCACAGCGCCGATGCCGTCGGCGACCGTGCGAGAGAGCCCCGTTCCGTCTTGGGCGATGTCGTAGACCAGCGGGCAATTGCCGGCGTTGGACGGTCTGAGCGCGCCGTTGAGCCCCGTCGCGCAGAACGCTCCGGCGTTGACGGCGACGGCGTTGGTGCGCGTGGCGACGGCCTCGAGCGCGCTGCGAGCGGCGTTGCCCGAGGCGATTCCGACCACGCGAACGTCGAGGGCGTTGAGGGCGGCGATCGCTTGCTCGCTCGAGTGCGCCTGCGGAACGACCGCGCGATACTCGCTGCCTTCGTGGGACGGAGCGTCGGTGACGAGCACCACGACGCGCGTCGCATCCCGGCGAAATCCCACGCCGCCGAGCGTTCCGCCGCCGATGGCGCTGCCCGCGAACGGGGGCACCGCGCCGAACGATCCGAGCGAGAGCCCCTGCCCCGTGGCGACTTGAAACAGCGCTTCGTACCACGCCTCGGGGATGTCTCCGCCCGCGCCGAGCGGGTCGTCCAAGCGAAAGAGCGCGCGATCCACCGCAGAGAACACGGTGGTCTGCGGGATCACCAGCGCGTACGGCCGATCGGACGACAGCCCGAACGGCTCCCACGGCATGTCTTCGAAGCGGGACACCCCGAGGGTCAGCGACGGGATTCGCGCCTGCAGCGCGGGGAGCGTCACGTTCGAGAGCGCCTGCTGCAGCTCGCGGATTTCTCCGTCGAAGCTGCCCGTCGTGTCGACGAGCAAGTGCACGTCGACGCGCGCAGGAGACGCGGTAAATTCCAGGTCGATTCGCTGTTCGGCGCCCCGGTACGGCAGCGTGACAGTGTACTCGGCGGCGGGGTACGGGCTTGTGACCGCGGGCGAGCGTCGGTCTTCGAACGCGCGATCGCCGGTCGCGTCGCGAAGCGAAGCGTCCTCGACAGGGGGCGTCGGCCGCTCGCTGCACGCGGCGAGCGCGACGAGCCACAGGGGCGAACAACCAAGCGAACGAAGCACCGACGCGAAGGGTAGCAGAGCGAGGGTCGCGCAGGCGCGGCGGTCCGTTGATGTTTGTGAGGGAATCGGCGGCCAACCGAGGTAGACCAACGAGAAGCACGATCGTGAAGTCGCCTCGCTCGTTCATCGCTCTTCTCTCGCTCTCGACCGCGGTCACGTTGACCGCGACCGCCCACGGAAACGGCCGCTATCCCGCGGCGCAGTTCTTCGTCGTCGGCGAAGGGCCGCGGTCCGATCGGATCGCGATCGTGACGACGTTTGGGCTGGTGACGAGCACGGACGCGGGGCGCACGTGGAGCTGGGTGTGCGAAGAAGCCGTGGGATATACCGGCCAATATGATCCTGCGATCGCCGTGACGTCCGACGGAACGCTGCTCTCGTCGCTGCCCGACGGGCTCTCGCGGACGAGCGGCGCGAACTGGTGCGAGTGGTCGCGGCCAGCGACGTTTCCGACCGAGCCCGTGACGGACATCGCGAACGTGGGAGGGACGGTCGTCGCTGCGGTTTCTCCGCCGGCTGCGCCGCAGTACGTGGCGCGATCGAGCGATCACGGAGCGACGTGGACGCGAGGGTGGGCGCGGCCCGAGTTCTACATGCACACGATCGACGTCGCGCCGTCGAACACAGCGCGGGTGTACACGACGGGGTGGGTTCGCGGGGCGTTTCCTGCGCTGTTTCGCTCGGACGACGGCGGTGGAGACTTCGTCGAAGCGACGCGCAGCTTCGGGTCCGGGTACATCGCATTCATCTCGTGGGTGGATCCGACGAGCGCAGACACGCTGCTCGTTCGCGCGGACCTCGACCCATCGGGGACGTTGCTGATGCGTTCGGACGACGGCGGATCGAATTTTCGAACGATCCTTCGCGGATCATCGGCGATGGTCGCGACCGCGGCAGAGCCCGGCGCTCGGCGGCTGTGGGCGTCGACGACGGCGCTGGCTGAGCGCATTCAACGCAGCGAAGACGGAGGAGAAACCTGGACGAACGTGGGCTCGACGCTTCGTCCTCGCTCGTTGCGCTTCGTCAACGGGACGCTCTTCGCGACGGCGACCGAGATGAGCGCGGGGATGTCCTTTGCGTGCTCGCGCGATCGCGGCGAGACGTTTACCCCGATGTTGATCCTCAACCAGCTGCGCGGGCCGGAGGCGTGCCCCGAGGGATCGACGGTGCGCGTGCGATGCGCGGCGCAGTGGGACGCAGTGCGAGCGCAGCTCGTCGCGATCGTGCGTCCGCCGGTGGGTCCGACAGGGACGTGCGACGCGATGACGGGGGACGCTGGGCGAGAGGACGCGGCGAGCAGCGACGCGACGCAGCGCGACGACGCGTCGAGCGACGGCGCTGGAACGGACGGGCAAGGGTCTGTCACGTCCGACGCGAGCGCAGACAGCGCGGACGGAGGCGCGCTGCGAGCGGGCGGAGGCTGCTCGTGTTCTGTCGCCGCGCGTGCGTCGCGCGGAGATTCTTCGCGTTGGGCCTTGTTTTCGCTGGGGCTCGTCGCGGTGGTGCTCGGGGCGCGCGGCTCGACGCGGAGGTTCGTCCGACGAGCGAGCGCATTGCGTTGACCCTGTGCGGGGGCGTGTGCTGAAATTTCGTCAGAATTCTCGTCGGTGAGCATCGCGCACCCAAGGATCGCCTGGGCTGCGTTGTACGAGCACCGAGAGTTCGGAGGATCGCATGTACAAGCTCGTGATTTCGGACGACGAAGGGAAGACCACGACGGTGCCGCTCGTCCGAGACGAGATCACGATCGGGCGCAAAGAAGGCAACACGATTCGCCTCACCGATCGCAACGTCTCCCGCCGCCACGCGAAGCTGCAGAAGCAGAACGGCGGCTATGTCCTGCAAGACCTCGGCAGCTACAACGGCACGGTGATCAACGGCACGAGGCTGAGCGATCAGCGCGCGCTGAAGATGGGCGATCAGATCGTCATCGGTGACTACAAGCTGAACATCGTCGAAGAGAGCGCGGCGCAGGTGGCGCCTGCGGCGGCTCCGGCGGCGAGCGCGGCGAGCGTGGTCGAGACGTACGAAGCGCCCGCGCAGTCGGGCGGGCATCACCCGCAGGCGACGATGCCGGCGATTCCGACGGCGCTGGGGGTTCCGCCGCCGGTGACGACGCCGGTGCCCGAGCACTTGAAGCGACTGCAGTTGGTGTTTCTCGCGCCGGCGGGGACGCCGGGGCCGTTCGCGATCACGAAGCTTCCGATCCTGCTCGGCCGCAGCGAGATCGCCGACGTGTCGCTGCCCTTCTCGTCGATCTCTCGCGAGCACGCGAAGATCACGCTCGAGAACGATCAGCTCGTCATCGAGGATTTGGGCAGCTCGAACGGCGTGGTGATCAACGGCGAGCGCGTGAAGAAGCACCCGATCAAGGCGGGTGACGCGATCACGATGGGCGTCGTCGAGTGCAAGCTCGGTCGCGTCGGTGAAGCGGTGGCGGCGACGCAGCTCGCTCCGATGGCGTCCGCGGCGATCTCGACGGAGCCCGAGGTCGCGGCGCCCGCGAAGAAGTCCAGCGTCGGTACGCTGGTGGGCGTGGGCGTGCTCGTGGCGGTGTTGGGCGGCGGCGGCGCGGTGATCGCGATGCGCGGAAACAACCCGACGCAAGCGTCGACCGGCGCCAACACGACGGTGGTGACGGGCAGCGAGCCCTCGACGAGCGCGAACAACGGCAGCGCAGCGAACACGCAGAGCGCGCAGAACGGAAGCGCGGCTCCGACGGCGAACCCGCAGCAGCCCGCGCAAGCGCCGCAGGGCACGGGCGGCACCGAGCCGAGCGGAGCGGGCACGAACGCGGCGGCGAACACGCAGCCCGAGAACAACCCTCCCGCCAACACACAGAATCAAGTGGTGGCGCAAAACGACCCGCAGACCGACCCTGTGCAGAACACGCACGGCAGCGGTCAGGCCGATCCTCCGGCGCAGCGAGGGACCGAGCCGTCCGTGCGGCGCGTGCGGAGCTCGGGCACGAGTGAGCCTTCGTCGAACCCGGGCACGCAGAGCGCGACGCAAGCCACGACCACCACGGCGAGGGTTTCGACGCCCACGCCGTCGGGCACGGGCGGATCGAACACACAGAGCGCTGGGAGCTCCGCGTCGTCGTCGTCGGGTGGGACGCAGAACGTCGCGGCGTGCCTGCTCGCGAACGACTTTCAGTGCGTGGTCGGAGCGCTGCGCAACCGCGCGGGCACCGAGGTGGAGTTCAACCAGCTCGTGACCGCGTACAAAGGGCTGCACAATCAAGCGGCGGCCGAGCAGACGATGCGGCGGTATCTGGCGCGCTTCCCCGAGGGGCGGTACGCCGAGCGCTATCGCGACATGCTCGGGCAGTAGCGAGCGAGCGGAGATTGTGTGGGGGGAATCGGGGGATTCGAGCGGCGGGGGAGAGAACGTGAGCGCTTGACTTCTACGGGGGTTCCGCTACACACGGCGCCCTCGCGCTCGATCGTCCCCGTGCAGCCGGTGGCTGTACTCGACGTCGGGACCGAACTGTCCCTGCCGAGCCGCGCGATACGCGCGCGGTGTGGGGAGCGCGACCGACCACCCCGATCGTTTCACTGGGGCGCCGGAGGAACAAACGATGCCGAAGATGAAGACCAACCGCGCGGCGGCCAAGCGGTTCAAGATCACTGCGAAGGGCCGTGTGCGTCGCCCCAAGGGCGGAGCGAGCCACTTCATGGCTGGCAAGCCCGCGGCGCGCCTCCGCCGTCTCCGTAAGCAAGACATGGTGGACTCGACCATGGAGCAGCGCGTGAAGCAGATGCTCCCGTACGGAACGAAGTGAAGGAGACGTTGACCCATGCCGCGCGCTAAAAGGGGCTTCAAGGCCCGCCGTCGTCGTAACAAGGTTCTCAAGTACGCCAAGGGCTTCAGCGCTGGTCGCTCGCGCCTCTCGTCGGTCGCGACCGAGGCCGTGCACAAGAGCTGGCAGTACGCCTTCCGTCACCGCCGTCTGCGCAAGCGTGA
Source organism: Polyangiales bacterium (assembly GCA_046351515.1). Classification (GTDB taxonomy): domain Bacteria; phylum Myxococcota_A; class Polyangia; order Polyangiales. The sequence goes on along the minus strand of JAXLYJ010000003.1, from coordinate 453,699 downwards.
CTTCCGCCGTCTCTGGATCGCGCGCATCAGCGCCGCGGCCCGGATGGTCGGGACGAGCTACTCGCGCCTGATCGCGGGCTTGAAGAACGCGAGCATCGCCATCGATCGCAAGATCCTCTCGGCGCTCGCGCTCAACGACTTCAAGGCGTTCGAGGCGATCGTTCAGGCTGCCGGCATCAAGACCGCCAGCGCCTGAAGCGCACCTCGGGCAGCGACGCTGCCCTCCCGATTCGCGACGCTCGCGGTGACGAATCACCAGCAAAGAGCCTCGCGAACAGCAACGACCCCGGCTCGCTTCGAATCACTTCGAGCGCGACGGGATCAGCGCGTCTCGAGACGCGTGCTTCATCCCATCGGCTTGAGCTGGATGATGTTGAAGAACGCTCCGTTGGGATCTTGAACGACGGCGAAGGTGCCGACGTTGGGGATCTCTTTCGGCTCGACGCAGACCGTTCCGCCGTTGGACTTCACCGCGTTGGCGGCGATCTCGATGTTGGCCACCGTGAAGTACGGCGACCAGCAAGAGGGCATGTCGCCGAACGAAGCGTCCATTTGCATCATTCCGCCGACGGGACCGGAGCCCGTGGGCGGCGTGACCTCGATGTACTGCACGCCGGGCGTCATCGACGCGGTCTTCTTCCATCCGAACAGCCGCTCGTAGAACGACTGAGCGACGTCGAGGTTCTTCGTCATGAGCTCGAACCAGCACGGAGCTCCGTGCTCGTTGAGTCGACCGAAGCCGCTGTGTCGCTTGGGCTGCCACGCAGAGAGAACGGCGCCCGTGGGGTCTGCGAAGACCAGCATCCGTCCCTCTTCCATCACGTCCATCGCGGGGACGATGACGGTCCCGCCGAGCTCGACGACGCGCTTGGAGGTCGCCTCGACGTCGGCGACTTGCACGTACGACGACCACGCCGGCGGCATCGGAGGAGCGCCTGCGGGAGCCATCGTCGGGTCGATCTTGAAGATCGCGCCCACAGAACGTCCTCCGACCTTCGCGATCGGGTACACACCGCCGTCGGGCAACGGCACATCATCGAACGCCCATCCCAACACGGCGCTGTAGAAAGCTTTCGCTCCAGCGACGTCCTTCACTCCACCTTCGGCCCAGCAGAAGGCACCATCCACCGAACGCTCGATCTCCATCACCGACACTCCTTCTGATTGAACGAACCAACGCCCCCGCTCGCGTGACCTCACAGCGAGGTCACGCACGAGCAGCTAACGCACAATTCGAGCACTGGTCAAGTGTTCAGCTTGCATCATTCGAGCCCGGAATTCTCGGTACAAAATCAATTTTCGACGGAGCGCTCACGATGACGGATTCGAACGCGATCGCGACGATGACAACCACCGCAGCGGGGGCGCGGGCGATGGTGCTTCCTGGGCTCGTGACGGCGCACTCGCACGCGTTTCAGCGGGTGCTGCGAGGGCAGACGCAGCGCGCAGCGAGAGAGACGGGGACGTTCTGGTCGTGGCGCGAGGCGATGTACGCCGCGGCGATGTCGCTCACGCCCGAGTCGATCTATCGCGTCTCGCGCGTGGCGTTCGACGAGCTGTTCGCGAGCGGCGTCGTCGCGGTGGGCGAGTTTCACTACATCCATCATCAAGCGGACGGGACGCCGTACGACGACCGAACGCTGCTCTCGGACGTGGTGATCCGCGCGGCGCTCGACGCGGGTCTCTCGATCACGCTCTTGCGCGTGGCGTACGCGCGCGCGGGCGTGGGGCGCGAGGCAGAGCCTGGGCAGAAGCGCTTCTGTGATCCGGACGTCGAGCTGGTCTTGAAGGACGTCGACGCGCTGCGAACGAAGTACGCGGGGCACTCGCGGGTGCGCGTGGGCGTGGCGCCGCACTCGGTGAGAGCCGTGAAGAAAGAGTGGATCCGCGACTGCGCGAGCTACGCGAAGCAGCACTCGATGCCCTTTCACATGCACGTGAGCGAAGTGAAGGGCGAGGTCGACGAGAGCCTCGTCGAGCACGGCAAGACTCCGCTCGAAGTGATCGAGTCTGTGGGCGCGTTGAGCGAGCGCTTCGTCGCGGTGCACGGGACGAACCTCACCGTGCGCGAGGCGGCGATCTTGGGCGCGGCGCGCGGGTGGGTGTGCGCGTGTCCGACGACCGAGCGAGATTTGGGCGACGGGCTCGCGCCGTTGAACGTCCTGCGCGACGCGGGCGTGCGGCTGTGCGTGGGGATCGACAGCCACATCGTGACCGACGGCGTCGAGGAGCTGCGCGCGCTCGAGACGCACGAGCGGCTGCGGCTGCGGCGGAGGGTGACGTTCGAGCCGACGTTGGCGCGCACGCCCGCAGAGCAGCTGTGGCTCGAGGGGAGCGAGAGCGGAGCGCGGGCGATCGGCTTCGAGCCGAGCGAGCTCGCGCGGGTGCGGGTGTCCCTCGATCAACCGGTGTTTTCGCTGGTCGAAGAGCGGTTCGCGCTCGACGCGCTCGTGTACGGAGGCAACGGCGCGAGGCTCGAAGTCGAGCGCTGACGGTCAGTCTTCGTGGGGCTCGCGCACGGGGAGGACGACGGTGAAGATCGCTCCCTTGGGCTTGGCGTTGCGCACGGCGACGTCGCCTCCGTGCGAGCGAGCGATGTGCTGCACGAGCGCGAGGCCGATGCCCGAGCCGCGGGCGCCGTTGTCGCGAGCGCGCTTTCCTCGGTAGAAGCGCTCGAAGACGCGGCGGGTGTCTTCTTCGTCGATGCCGGGCCCTTCGTCTTGGACTTCGATCGAGAAGCGCACGCCCTCGTGTCGCAGCCGCACGAGGACGCGCTCGCCGTCGGGGGCGTATTTCAGCGCGTTGTCGAGCAGGTTGAAGAGCAAGAGCTGCAGCGCCTGCTCGTCGAGCTCGGAGTCCGGGACGCTCGCGGGCGCGTCGACCACGATCACGGGCTTGTCTCGATCGAGCCGCGAGCGAAACAAGTCGACGGCGCGAAGGAGCACCTCGCGCAGGTTGTTGCGCTGAAACTCGTAGCTGGCCTTTCCGCGCTCGACGCGGGCGAAATCGAGGACGTTCTCGATGAGGGCGGTGAGCCGCTCGCTCTCGCGGACGATGATCTTGAGGTACTGCTTGCGGCGCTCGTCGGGGAGCTGGCGGTTGGAGTCGAGCATCTCGCCGAACATGCGGATCAAGCTGAGCGGGGTCTTGAGCTCGTGCGAGACGGTCGCGATGAAATCGCTCTTCAAGCGGTTGAGCCGCTGCTCGTTGCGCGCGGCGAACGCGAGAAAGAGCACGCCGGCGACGAGCACCGCGAGCGAGAGGCCGACGAACACGACGTCGTACACGGGGCGACGACGCGAGCGTGCGGCGATCTCCTCGGCTTTTTGCGGCTCTGCGCTCAGGCGCCAGCCGTAGAGCGTGCTCGAGAAGCGGAGCGAGACGACGAAGTCTCCGCCCGCGAGGGGGCGGCCTACGACGAGCCTTCCGTCTTCGTCGACGACGTTGAAGCGGCCGCGACCCGAGGGCTCGTCGAACAGCCCCGGCAAGAGCGTCTGTCGGATGTAGTTGAGGTCGCCCTCGAGGATGATCGAGTGTCGACGGCCGTTGACCGAGCGCGAGATCACGCTGACGAACGTGGGGCGCCCTTCGATCACGCGGTGCAGGTGTCGATGGGCGTCGGGCGGGTCTTGTTCGAGCTGCAGCGCAGGCAAGAGCGAGCGCTGAAAGAAGCTGCGAAACGCGCTCGCCTCCTGCTCGTCGCCGCGCGAGATGTGACGGATCACGCGAAAGCGCTCGTCGAGCACGAGCACCGAGCGGACCGAGGGGCTCGTGCGCTCGGCGGACTCGGCCCAGTGCAGGGCGAGCTCGTCGAGGTCGTCGGGGTCGATCAGGTGAAAGACGGCGTTGTCCGCGGCGATGATCTGCTGCTCGGCGCGGTCGACCTTCTCGCGCGCGAGCAAGAGCGTGCTCTCGATGATCGAGGCCTTGTCGAGCCGTCGAAGCTCTTGCGTCGTTCGAAAGGTCCACCACGCGAGAAAGCCCGTCGCGACGACGAGCGCCGGCAGAAGAATCCAACGAACCAGAAAGCTCCCGCGGCTCAACGCCCTCGCCTCACATCAAGCACAGTCGGCTCATCGGGTCGCAGCGCCCGGTGCAGCAGTCGCCGTTGTTGCGGCAGGACGATCCGACGGCCTGGCACTTACAACGACCGTTGACGCAGTTCATCGTCCCGCAGCACTCGCTGTTGGCGCGGCACGCGGCGCCGCTCGATCCGCAGCATTGATTGCGGCCGGTGCTCACGACGGTGTTGCACACGAGCACGCCGCAGCACTCGGTGTTGCTCGTGCACGTCGCGTCGCCGTTGGGTTTGCAGCTGGCGCCGTATTGGCACGTGCCCGAGGTGCACGTGAGGCCCGCGCAGCAGTCGGCGCTGGTCGAGCAAGATTGAGTGCTTCCGCGGCAGGTGCACACGCGAGCGGTGGTGCCCTCGCAGAGCGTCGAGCCGCAGCACTGGGTGCTGGTGGTGCAGGTCGTTCCGACGCCCTGGCAGCAGGTGCGAGTGGTGGGAGAGGCTTCGCAGCGCAGGCCCGCGCAGCACTCGGTCGCGGCGGTGCAGCCCATCGCGTCGCCGGCCATTCGGCAGGTGGTCATGGGGCGACGGCACGTTCCGCTCTGGCAGGTGGTGCCCGTGCAGCACTCGGCGTTGTCGACGCACGCAGAGCCTTCGGCCTGGCAGAGGCATCGGCCCGCGGCGGTGTCGCAGCGCATGTACCCGCAGCACTGCGCAGAGCTCGTGCACGAGCCTCCCTGTCCGTGGCAGCACACGAGGCTCGTCGGCGCGCGGTTGCACACGAAATCACCGCAGCAATCGCTGGTCATTGTGCAGGTCGTCCCGCCCGCGCGGCACGAGGTGCAGCGGCCTCCCTGGCACTGCAAAACGCCCGCGCACGCGTTGCCCGCGCAGCACGCTTGATCGACGCCGCCGCACATCGCGCTCGGCATCGAGCACGTCCCGCCGTTGCACACGAGCGTTCCCTGGCACGTGTTGCCCATGCAGCACGGCTGTCCCATCGCGCCGCACGTCATGGACTGTTGGCAGACCATTTCGCCCGCGACCATTCCGCACGTCAGGCCGGGATCACACGCGCTGCCGCAGCAGGGTTGGTCCATTCCGCCGCAGGGAGGGGGGGACTGACACGTTCCGCCGATGCAGATGTTGCCGCTCGAACACGTGTCGCCAGGGCAGCACGGCTGGCTCGATCCGCCGCAGGTGACGCAGGTCCCCGCCGAGCACGAGAGGCCGGCCTGGCAGACGCTGTCGCGACAGCAGGGCTGCTCGAGTCCGCCGCACGAACCCGGGCGCTCGCAGGTCATCGACGGTCCGCAGATCGTCCCTTCGCAGCACTCGTTGGGGGCGCTGCACGCGTCGCCCTCGCGAAGACAGCAGCGGTTGTTGTTGCACGAGTACGTGCTGAAACAGTCCGTCGGCTGCGTGCACATCGCGCCGGGGCCGCCGAGACAGAAGCCCGTGTCGCAGATGAGCTGCACGAGGCCCGTCGATTCGCAGAGGTTTCCTGAGCAGCACGCTTGTCCGATGCGGCCGCAGCGCGCGCCGGCCTCTGCGCGCGTCGCGTCGGTGCGCGTGACGTCGTCGACAGGAGGAGTCATTCCGGGGTCGCACGCGACGAGCGCGAGCGCGGCGAGCACCGAGAGCCAAAAAGTCATTCGCATGGGGGGTCGAGTGCGGACGAGCGTACCGCGTCAGCGCGGCGCGAGCACGATCGCCCACGGAACGGGGCCCACCGCAGGGTGCGAGCCGATGTCCGAACGGTCGACGACGATTCCCGCAGAGGGACCGCCGTCGAGGTTGAGCGCGATTTCGCAGCCCGTCGCGTCGCCCGCGGGCGACGGCCCCGCGAGCATCTGCGCAAATGACAGCAGCCCCGGTCCGCGCAGCGGCTGCGACGGAGACCACGTGACGATGAAGTCCACCGTCGCTCCTCCGTCGCGAACGCAAGCCGCGGCGCGCGCGTACCGATCGCCTCGATCGCTGTACACGCCGACGGTGGGACCGGCTTCAACGAGCCGAGGCCCGCACTGCACGGCGAGGTCCGCGCCTGCCCATTCGCGCTCAGCGGACGCGGCGGCGACCACGCGCGCGCGTCCATCGCGCACGACGAGAACGCCCGACCCCGCGTGCAAGTGATGCTGCCCGAGCACTTGTCCGCCGGCCTCGAGGATTCCGCTCGGGCGCTTGTCGCTCTCGAAGAAGCCCGCGACGATCGCAGCGCGAATGGGCGCGCGTACTGCGGCGCCGAGCTGATCGGTGACGGTCGCAGCGGCGCCGAAGCGCACGTCCGCGACGGTGGCGCGCAGCGTGATCCACGCGAGCTCCATGGGCTGTCCGTTGTCGAGCGCGCGGATGGTCGAGCGATGCACGCGCAGGCCTCGGGCGACGTCCGTCCATCGGCCGCGCGCGACGATCGTCGGAGGCTGCGTCGGGATCGGCGGAGCGACGCGCGGCGCGTCGGGCTCGACGACGTCTTGAAACAGCGGCGAGGTCGACCGCAGCGGAACGAGCGGCGGAGCGTGATGGGGCCGCGAACGCGGGGATCGTTGCGCGTTCGCGTCGTCGAACTTGCACGCCGCGCAGGCGAACGTGAGCGCGACGAGAGAGAGTCGAAACGAGGGAGAGATCATGGAAGGGCGCCCCGTGGCGGTGAGTGTGCGCCCTCGCTGGGGGGTCGATCAACGAGCGTCTGCGACGAGCGTTGTGCGACGGTCGCTCACGCGGTGCGCGCGCACGACGAGGTCGGCGTACTGTTGCACGAGGTCGCCGCGTCGATATCCCAGCGCGACGAGCGCCGAGGAGAGCCTCGCGCGATCGATGCGGACCGAGCGAACGACGGAGCCGTCCTCGCGATGGATCTCGACGTTGCCGGTGCCGAAGCACTGTCCGCCCATGTCCTTCGCGCGCAGCTCGCGCACTTCGTCGGCGCGGATCACGGCGATGGGGACGTAGAGGTAGTTGCGGATCACCCACGTTCCATCGGCGGCGACGGAGAGGTGCGCGGCCGAGCGGAGGTAGGGGACGGTGATCGCGCTGGCGAAGGAGAGCGCGACGGCGCACCAGCCGACGATGGACCAGCGCAGCGAGCGCGCGGCGGGGCCGTACGCGCTGCGAATCAACTGACGAAGCACGATGATCAGCGTGAACGCCGAGGCGACGCCGAGCACGAGCGTGGGCAAATGCCAGAGAAAATAGTGGCCGTAGCCGAGCGCGACGGACCTCATGCGAACGATGGGACCACGACGAGAACAAAAGCTCAAACGCCGCGCGAGCGGGCGCGGTTGGAGCGGATTCGAGGGCGCGGGATCGAACGCGAACCGAGCGCGCCGATCGCGAGTGGTACGGTGTCTCTCGATGCAGAGAAACGAGCTCACGCGACTGCTCGGCGTCGCGACAGAACAGGCAATTCGAGCAGGGCATCGGGTTCGTTCGGAGTTTCATCGCGAGGGCGGTCCGCGAGGCGAGCGCGCGAAGGCGCCGATCGACGCGCGGATCGAGCGCGAGATGCGCGCGGCGTTGATGGCGGCGCTTCCGGGCGCGGGCTTTCTCGGCGAAGAGCTGGGGCCGGCGGGGGACGCGAGCGCGAGCCTGCAGTGGATCGTGGATCCGCACGATGGGACGAGCGCGTGTTTGCGGGGATGGCGCGGCTCCGCGGTCTCGATCGCGCTGGTTGAAGACGGGGTGGCGGTGCTGGGCGTGGTGTTCGCGCCGTGCGCGCCGGACGACGACGGAGATCTGTTCGCGTGGTGCGAGGGCGGGCCGTTGATGCGCAACGGAGCGGTGGTCACGCGAGCTCCCCTGCCCTCGGAGCTGCGCGCGGACGTGATTGTAGCGGTGAGTCAGGATGCGGATCGCGCTCCCGAAGCGAACGAGAAGTGCGTTCGACCAGCGCGCTATCGAGCGACGCCGAGCATCGCGTATCGGCTCGCGTTGGTGGCTGCGGGCGACGCGGACGCAGCGGTCTCGATCGCGGGCGTGACGTGGTGGGACATCGCCGCGGGGCACGCGCTCTTGCGCGCGGTGGGAGGCGCGCTCATCGACGCGAACGGCGAGCCCGTTTGCTACACGGGCGAGCGGCGCGCGTTCGACGTCTTCGCGGGGAGCGAGCCGGTGGCGAAGGCGTTGCGCGCGGCGCCGTGGGAGCTCGTTCGCGAGCGAAGATCGCCGAGCGCGCTCGAGCAGCGGTATCCGCGCGTGTGGCCCGAGAGCGGGCGGAGCGCGAGGGACGCGGACGTTCTCTCACGCGCGCAGGGCTGTTGGCTCGGCCAGTTGTGCGGCGATTCGCTCGGCGGACTCGTGGAGTTTCTCGACGCCGGGACCATCGCGTACCAGCACCCCGAGGGCGTGCGATCGCTTCGTGATGGAGGGACGTGGCGCACGCTCGCGGGGCAGCCGACGGACGACTCGGAGATGGCGCTGATGCTCGCGCGCACGCTCGTTCGCGAGGGCGACTACGACGCCGAGCGGGTGTTCGAGGCGTACCGAGACTGGCTCGAATCAGGGCCATTCGACCTGGGAATCACCACGCGAAACGCGCTCTCGGGTCAGCTCAGCGCGACGAGCCAGGCCAACGGATCGCTCATGCGCTGCTCGCCGCTCGCGCTGTGGGATCTGTTCGGTCTCGACGATGATCGGCGCGACGCGATGGCGCGCCGGGACTCGACGCAGACGCATCCGCACAGCAATTGTCGCGACGCGGTCGCTGTGTTCGTCCACGCGGTGAGCGGCGCGGTGCGCGAGGGGCTCGATCGAGAAGAGACCTACGAGCGAGCGTTGCGTTGGGCGAGCGAGCGCGGCGAAGGGCAGGACGTGCACGAGGCGCTCGTGCGCGCGAAGAGCGCGGCGCCAGAGGACTTCATGTCGAAGCAGGGCTGGGTGCTCGTGGCGCTGCAGAACGCGTTTTACCGCTTGCTTCACAGCGAGTCGTTCGAGGCGGGCGTGATCGAGACCGTCGCGTGCGGAGGCGACACGGACACCAACGCGGCGATCGCGGGGGCGCTGTTGGGGGCGGTGTATGGGCGCGAGTGCGTTTCGCGCGAGTGGCGGCGGGCGGTGATGGTGTGCAGGCCGATCGAGGGCGGAGCGAACGTGCAGCAGCCGCGGCCGAGCGCGTTTTGGCCCGTGGATGCGCTCGAGCTCGCGGAGCGGCTGGTGCTCGGGCCCGCGCGCCGGTGAGCGCGACGGGGTAGACAGTGGCGGAGGGGCGAGTTATCAGAACGCTCCCTCGCCTCGCGTGAGCGAAGTGAAGGGTGAGCCCCCGTAGCTCAGTGGATAGAGCAGCGCTTTCCTAAAGCGTTGGTCGCACGTTCGATTCGTGCTGGGGGCGCAGAGAAACCGCGGTGAATCGCTCTGGGGGAGCGCAACGCTAGTCGGTTTTCGCTCAGCCGTCGGCGGCGCTCACTGGTCGGCCGTACGACGAACGCGAAACGTCCCGACGAAGCTCACATCCTCGTAGCGCTCTGCGGTCGGGTGCACTTGCACGATGACTCCGACGCCGCTGAGTCGTCCTTCGACGAACGAGCCGACGGCGTCGAAGCGCGTCACGTTGATCGTTCCTGTGCTCGTGGGGCCGACGGGATAGAAGCGGCGATACGGCCCGACACCGCCTGGAATCTGCGGGTCCATGAACACGATCGACGGCGCGTACGGGTCGGCCTCGAGGGGCCAGCCCGACATACTCGTTCCGTTGCCCGGAGCCGTGAACGTGAGGTCGACGAGCTCGGTCCTTCCGTTGACGTTCGCCGCGCCCGTCATGCGAAAAAACGAGCGATCCGGCATCGCGTAGTAGTACGCGCGAAAGGTCGCGGGAGGCACCTCGCCGTAGCAGAGAGAGAAGTTCATCGGAAGCGTTCCGCTCGTGAGCTCGATGGAGACGAACGGAGCGCCGCTCGCCATGAGCCTCGCGCACCCATCGCCCGCGCTCGCATCGGATGGCGAGACGACGGTGTCCGCCGCGGCGTCCGAGCGCCCTGCGTCGCCCGCGGTCCCGATGGGCGCGCACGCAGCGGCGAGCGCGACGACAGAGACGAACGAAAAGAACATTGCGCGGAGCTTCATCGATGACCGTCCTCGAGCGCGCGAACGAGCGGCGCTCACGTTGAGCGCACCGTCGAAGCACGGACGCCCGCGAGGCTGCTCTCGCTGCGCTTCGCAACGGGCCGCCGATCGCAGAGACGCCGTCCTCCGACGATGCAGAGCAGGCTGTTTGCTCCGGTGACGGGTGCCCGGTCGAGTCGTTGCACAGAATCGTCGCGACGCCGCAGTTCCGCTCGAATCACGGGATCAACTGCGCTCGAACGCGAGAGCCTCGCGCGGCGGTCGATCGGACTACTTCTTCACGGCGATGATCTCGGTCACCGGCGGCGGAAGGATGTACCGCGTTCGGTCCTGCGCCATCGCCGTGAGCTCTGCGAGCAGACCGTCGCACTCGCTCTGTGCGAGGTACCCCGTAGCGACGAGCTTCGGAGCCCAGGTTCTCCACCACGAATCGGGCCACGCGAACATGGGATCGCCGCCACGCGCGACGCGCTGATGGACGGCGATGTGCTCGACCTCGAGGCCGTGCTCTGCGAACAGCGCGGGCAGCTTCGATGCGACGTCGGGATCGCCGCCGTTGTCTCTCCACGAGCGAGCCGTCGCTTGCACGGCGCGGTCGTGCCACTCGCTGCGCGGAGCCATCGTCATCGAGGTGTAGTTGAAGTAGTCGTGCACGACGAAGCGCGCACCGGTTTTCAACCTGGCCGCCACCGCTGCGACCGCGCGCGACGGGTTCGGAAGAAAGCAGAACACCCAACGAGCCCACGCGCCGTCGAGCAAGGGGCGCGTCGAGAGGGCCTCGTCGAGCGCCGTCGCAGCGCCGCTGCACGAAGCATCCGCGACGAAGGCGTCGACCTGCGCGAGCCCGCGACGAGCGCTCTCGTCGCGCACGGTCGAGACGAAGCCGTCGGACAGGTCCGCGGCGAGAACGCGGCCGCGCGCGGTGACCCATTGAGCGAGCTCGAACGTGGCCCAGCCCGGTCCGCAGCCGAGGTCGAGCAGTGAATTTCCGGGGCGAAACCCAGCACGCATCCACGCGGCGTGCGTCGCGTCCGCCCACAGCCGGTGCTGCAAGCCGAGGCGCTCGTGCTCATCCATTCCGGTTCCCAACACGTACTCGCGTCCGTCTGTCATCGCGCGCGGAGTGTACTCGTCGCGCGTGAAGATGCCGCGCGACTCGTGTACGAACAGCGCATGCAACGCTTCGAGATTCGTCCCATCGACGCGGCGCTCTTCGCCGCAGAGCGCGAGCGGTTGTTCGCGAAGCTCGCGCTCGCCCTCGCGACGCTCGACGCCGACGTGCGCGAGGTGGGCAGCACCGCCGTCGAAGGCGTGATCGGAAAGGGCGACCTCGACGTCCTCGTTCGAGTCCCGGCAGCGCGCTTCGAAGCGGCGCGCTCGGCGCTCGACGCGGTGATCGATCGCAACCCCGACCAGCTCTCCAACGAGGCGTACCAGGGCTATCGCGTCGCCTCCGAGCTCGATGTGGCCGTGCAGCTCACGGTCCTCGGCGGACCGTACGACGACTTCGTCCCGTTTCTCGATCGACTGCGCGAAGACCGCTCGCTTCGCGACGCGTACAACGCGCTCAAGCGCGAGTGGGACGGCCGCGACATGACCGGCTATCGCGAGGCGAAGCGCGCGTTCATCGAGGGCGGTCTGCGCGGGCTGCGAAGAGCTGCGATCACGACGATGGCGATGCTCGCGATGGCGCTCGTGGCGTGCGAGAACCGCGTCTCGTCCACGCGACAGTGCCTCGGCAACGGCGGCAGGACCACCACGTACGAGCGCTACACGTTCGAGATCGACGAAGGGCCGGCGCTCGAAGTCGCGGGCAACTGCCGCGTGGTCTTGGTCGACTGCAACGTTCGCGCTCCCGAGGGCGTGCGCGCCTCGGAGGGAGCGATCGTCGAAGTGCGCGGCGGAACGTTCACCGCGACCCGCGGCAACGCCGTGACCGCGTCCGGCCGCGCGCGCGTGTCCTTCACGGGGACCGCGGTCGTGGGCGCGGTTCAGCGAGCGGATTCTGCGGAAGTGACGGGGATCGAGACGGCGCGGTAGCGACCGCGACCCGGCGAGCAGAGCCCGCGACGAGCGCGCTCATGGAGCGCGGCGAACGAGGCACGTGCTGCTTCCGCGAGCGACGAGCGAGCCGCGGCTGTCGAGCACGCGCGCGTCGGCGATCGCGATGGTTCGTCCCACGCGAACGACGCTGCCTTCGCAGCGAAGGGCGCCCGTTTGATCGTCGAGCGCGGCGAGGTAATCGATCGAGAGGTTGACGGTCGTCCAGCGGTCTCCGAGGCCGAGCGTGGAGTACACGGCGCAACCGCTCGCGCTGTCGATGAGCGTGGCGGCGAGCCCTCCGTGCACGGTCGCGATGAGGTTGAAGTGCGACTCGTCCGGCGTGCATTCGAACACGGCGCGCCCCTCGCTCACCTCGGTCAAGCGCAGCGCGAGCGCCATCGCGATCGGCGGCTGCGGGAGCGCGCCCGTAACGATCGAGCGCAGGTACTCGAGCCCCGTGAGCGCGTGGCCTGCTTGCGCTGCGGCGCGCGGATCCTCCCAAGCGAACGTTCGCTCGCGTGAGCGGGGCTGCGCTGAACTGAGTGCGTACAAGTGAGTCATCGGCCGTCCTCCGTGTGCGAGACGAGCCATAGGAGTCATCGCGAGACGCGGCCACCCCGCGCCGCATCGGTATCGAACATCGCTACTATGAGTATCGAAGAGCGATACTCTGCTCACGCCTGATGAAGAACCGGCCCGACGCGGGCCCCAACGAAGGGGCGATGCTCGTTCGCGCGCTCAAGCAGCTCGCCAAGGAGCAAGGCGTGACGTATCGAGTGCTCGCGCGACGCGTGCGCGTGAGCGAGCCGACGATCAAGCGATGGCTCTCGACCGCGAGCCTCTCGGTGGATCGACTCGAGCAGCTCTGCCGCGCGCTGGGGACGAGCTTGTTCGCGCTCTCGCGACGCGCAGAGAACTCGGCGAGCGCCGAGGTGTACACGTTGTCCGTCGCGCAAGAGCGGCGGCTCGTGCGAGACGCGGGGCTCTTCTACTTCTTCTGGATGCTGACGAGCGGGCACGAGCTCGCGGCGATTCGGCGGAGGTTTCGGCTCGACGACGGGACGGTGCGCAAGTACCTGACGGCGCTGCACTCGCTCGGGATCATCGAGCTGCGCGAGCGCGATCGCTTCACGCTCAAGGTCTCGCGCGACGTGCGATGGAACGCGGACGGACCCATCGATCGGCTGCTCGTGGCGCGGTCGGTTCCGGCGTTCTTGCGGGGGCGATTTCGCGGCGAGCGCGAGTACTTTCGCTTCGTCGTGGGCGCGCTCTCGATGGAGTCGGCGCTGGCGTTTCGCGCGGAGTTCGCGGCGCTGGTCGAGCGGATCTTTCAGCGCTCGGTCTCGACGGACGCGATGCAAGTGGGCGCGCAGCGCACGGGGACCCTCGTCGCGTTCGGGCCGATGGATTTCTCGCTGCGCGAGGTGATCGCGAGCGCTGAGCCCGACGATTGAGAAGAGCTTCTTCGCGGGCGCTCTCTCACGGTGGCTCGCGCGGGTCTACACTCGGCGCACCCATGGCGCTCGCGGTTCGCGAAGTAGGAGCCCATCACGCTCGGTCGATTCTTCTCGTGCACGGCGGAGGAGGCGCGGGGTGGATGTGGTCCGCGCAATTACCAGCGCTCGACGGCTTTCACGTGCTGGTGGTGGACTTGCCAGAGCACGGGCAGAGCCGCGCAGAAGGGCCGTTTTCGATCGCGCGCTCGGCGACGATGCTCGCGGAGCTGCTCCGCGGTCGCGCGCACGACGGGCGCGCTGCGGTCGTGGGGCTCTCGCTCGGAGCGCAGGTGGCGCTGCAGCTCACGAGCGACGCGCCCGCGCAGGTCGAGCGCCTGTTCGCGACCGGAACGCTCGTGCGCCCCATCTTCGGCGCGTCCGCCGCCTCGTGGATGGCGCGCGCGTATTGGCCCTTCAAAGACGCTCCGTGGCTCGTGCGAATGAACATGCGTTCGTTGGGCGTCCCCGAGGCGTACTTCGAGCCGTTTGCGGCGGAGACGAAGGCGACGACGATCGAGGCGTTCGTGCGGATCAGCGAAGAGAACGTGGGCTTTCGCGTCCCCGCTGCGCTCGGCGCCGCGAACGTCCCCGCGACCATCGTCGTCGGATCCAAAGAGCCCTCGGTGATGCGAGCGAGCGCCGAGGACATTCGCGCGGCGATGCCGAGCGCTCGTGCGTATTGCGCGCGCGGTCAATTGCACAACTGGCCGATGGCCAACGCCGCGCTCTTCAACGAGAGCATGCTCGCGTGGCTCGGTGATCGCCCGCTCCCGGACGCGCTCGAGCCGATCGCCGAGTGATCGAGCGTCGAAGACGCTTCAACGGAGAGACTACGGGTTGGGCTCAGCGCTGGGAGCAGCGGTGCGTCGCTCCCAGTCTTCGCGGACGCGCGTGAGCAAGTACAAGCTCTCGACCTGCTCGCGCGCCCACGGCGTTCGCCTGAGAAATTTCAGGCTCGACGCGATCGATGGATCGTGGGTGAAGCACCGGATCTTGACGCGCTCGCCGAGCGCGGCGAAGCCGTAGTACCGCACGAGCGCGGTGACGATCGCTTCGAGCGTAATTCCGTGCAGCGTGTTGTTCGTGGGTTTGAGCATGAGCAGCGGCGCCGAGAGGATATCGCACTCAGCCGTTCGCGACGCGCGGTCGCTGCCACCGCTGGGGGCTCTCGTGCGACGCTCGGCGTCGATGACTCGCGCACGTCGATGGCTGCTTCGCGGCTCGCTCGCTCTGCTGGTCGTGATGGTCTTCTTGGCGATCCCGTTCTTCGCAGCGTTTCGCGGGCTCGCGCCGATCGTCGACGGCCCCGGGCCCGTCGCCGGCGTTCGCACGGTGAAGCTGGGATTCGTGAGCGCGTTTGTGCTCGATGCGGGTGAAGGACGCGCGGTGCTCGTCGACGCGGGCGCCGATCGCGCGGGCGTCGAGCTGCTCGCCGCGGTGCGCGCCGCGGGATATACGCCAGACGCCGTCCTCGCCGTGCTGCTCACGCACGGTCACGGAGACCACGTCGCGGGCGCGTCGCTCTTTCGCAACGCGGCCATCGTCGCGCTGGACGCAGAGCGAGCCCTGGTCGAAGGAGTCGCGACGTCGCGCTCGCCGATGGGGAGGATGGCGCGCGCCCGGCCGACGGGAGTGCGCGTGACGCGTGTCGTTCGCGATGGAGAATCGCTGCGCTTCGGCGCGCTCGACGTTTCGGTCTACGCCCTGCCTGGACACACCGCGGGCAGCGCGGCGTTTCTCGCGCGCGAGGTGCTCTTCGTCGGCGACGCAGCGAGCGCGACCCACGAGAACCGAGCGCGCGGACCGGCGTGGATGTTCTCCGAGAGCGTCGAGCAGGGAGCGACGTCGCTTCGCGCGCTGGCAGCGCGGCTTCGCGCCGAGGGGCGCGTCGTTCGCGCGATGGCCCCCGCGCACAGCGGACCGCTCACGGGCGACGTGCTGGGCGCGTTGAGCGCGCTTCGTTGAGGACGCTGGCAATCAGTCGGTGACCGCGGCGCGCGCGCGCGGGACGCGCGTGGGCGCAGGCGCGGGCTTGGGAACGTCGGGCGCGCTGACCGTCGCGAGCTCTTCCGCGGTGAGCGCCGAGACGTCGACCGGCTCGAGCACCGAGTCGCGAAACTCGCGAGAGACACCGTCGCTGAAGCGGACGCGCAGCAGACCGACGAACTCGTCGACGACGCGTCCGATGCCCCAGTCGGGCCGCTTGCTGTGACGCACGTAGCGCACGGTCTTGGACGGCGCCGACGGCGAAGAGGGCTTCGCCGCAGTCTTGGCGCGAGGGGCGCGCTTGCGTGGAGCAGCTTTGGCTTTGAGGGTGTCGGTCATTGTGATCGCTCCGCGTTGCAGCACGGAGCAGCGCCGTGCAGGTTGGTGAAATCGTCGACGAGCGTCGAGTACAAGCCCGCTGCGGCGTCGCCGAGGTTGCCTTGAAAGCAGAAGCGCAGCCCTTCGCCGAGCGCGCGCTGCTGCTCGATGTCCTCGCGGTGGCGCGCGGCGATCTCGACGAGCACCGAGCGGAGGCCCTTCTGCCGGCCCGGCGCGACGCCGATGAGCACCGTGGCGCTCGCCTTCGTCGGGTACGCGACGAGCGACGATTTGCGCGCGATGTAGAACACGCCCGAGGTCGTCGGGACGACGTTGGCCACCTCGTTGGCGGTGAGATCGAACCAATAAGACCAGGTCATCGCAAGCGCACTCCTGCGGGCCGTGAGCGCCCGCGCGACGGCTCGATTTTCTCGAGGTATTTTCGGCAAGAACGCGCGACTCGCGATCTTCTTCGACCCCGAACGAAGCTCGGGCACCGCTCGCGTGGCGAGCCGTGAGCGACGACGAACCGGGGACATCGCTCAGATTCGGCCACGATTTCGATGGAGCCGACCGACGATGAGCGACGAAGCAGGGTGAATCATGACACGTCGTCGCTCTGGAGGCGAGGACCGAGCGCCGCGCGCGCGCTGAATTCGCCACGCCGCGGCGGTGCTTCGCGAAGGCCCTCGCGCGACGGGCGTGCATACTCGCGAGCGAGATGGCGCGAGTGTGGCTCCTGGTCGCGAGCGCGGCGGCGCAGCTCTATCTGCTCGGAGCGATGCTGCTCATGCATCGCGCGGTGTACGCGCCGTTCGCGGCGCTCTCGCGCGAGGCGTTCGCGCAGGCGTACTCGGGCTTCGGGGCGCGGATCGGCGCGGTGTATGTCGCGCCCGAGTTCATCGCGTTCGGGCTGCCGTTGGCGTTGTTCGTGTGGGCGCCGCCAGCGCTGCCACGGTGGGTCGCGTGGGCCGCCGCGCTGCTGGGAGCGGCGTACTTCGCGATCACGTTCGCGTGGCATTTGCCAGTGCATCGCGCGCTCGCGAGCGGAGACAACTCGCCCGCGGTGATCGAGGCGCTCTTGCGCTCGCACGGCGCACGGACGCTCGTTCACGCCGCGCGCACCGCGCTGCTCACCTGGGCTGTGGTCGCCGCGCGCGCGGTGTAGCGTCGACGTGACGACGAAGAGGATCGCCCGATGATCTTGCCGCCGAACAAGCTTCCGCCGCCCTTCAGCCGCCTCGACCCCACGCAGTGTTGGCAGAAGCCGAACGGCACGCTCTGGCTCTATCGCCCCGCGCCGCACGTGATCGTGAGCGTGACCGTCGGGCACTTGCACAGCGACAGCCTGCGAGCGTTTTTGCAGGCGTGCGCGCCGGCCTTCGAGAGCGGGCGCGTCTGGCTCGTGCAAGACGCAGAGCTCGCGACGGGCTACGACTCGCAAGCGCGCATCGACACGACCGAATGGCTGATGCGCGAACGCCATCGTATCCGCGGCTCGATCTTGCTCACGACGAACAAGCTCGTCCTCATGGGCGCGAGCGTCGCGGGGATCGTGCTCTCTGCGGTCGGCGTCGCCGGCGAGATCACCAGCGATCGAAAGGTCTTCGACCGCGCGCTGCTCGACGCCGTGCGCGAGGCGCGCTGACGACGCTCACTGCGTCGACGCTACGGGGCGACCGCTCGGAGCCACGCGAGCACGTCGCGATCGGCCGCAGCAGCGAGCGCCTCGGCTCGAAGCGAAGCGTCGAGCGCGACGACGCCGCTGCCGACGAGAAACCTCGCGTACCGCTCGGCCATCGGCCCGACCCACGCGACCGCTGAGAGAAAATGCGCGCGCAAGATCGCCGTCGAGAACCTCGACGCGAACCGCCTCGCGACGTCGCCGCGCTCGGCGCGCGCGCACGGATCGAGCACGGGTTCGATGAACATCGCGCGGCTCGGCGTGTAGCTGAGCACGTGCTCGATCGCGGTCTCGTCCCGCGCTTCGAGGGCCGCGGCGAGCTGCCGCTTGACGTGCTGCGCGAGGTCCGACGGCTCGGCCTGCGCGATCCAACGACGCTCGCGAAATGCTTCGACGGACTCGCCTGGGCGACGACGACGCTCTTCACGCTCGGCGGGAGAAAGCCGCGCGAGCTGCTTCTCGACCGCGCGACGCCAGCGCGCGACCGCGGTCGTCATGCGCTTGAGCTCACGGGGCCCGAGCAGCGCGCCGCGCGACGGATCGAACACGCGCCCCTCGCCCGCCTCGGCCAGCGCGAGCAGCAACGCGAAGGTGGCCTCGTCGCGATCGTCGTCGTCCAAGACGAGCGAGTACGCGCACGCGGGCGTGAAGCCGAGCGACGCCGGAGCGTGAGCGATCGGCGCTTCGTGGGTCGTCGCGAGAAAGCCTCCAGCGACGAGCCCCTCGAGGCCGTCGAGGTTGTACTCGACGAGCTCGGCGCCCGCGAAGCTCGACGGCTCGCAGGGCGCAGCGATGGGAGCCTCGATGCGGTTGAGCGCGGCGTCGAGCGAGGCTCGGTCGACCGCGCGCCGGACGTAGACAAAGAGTTCGTTGCTCATGATTCGATCTGCGCTGTTCGGCCTCGCCGAACCCGTGAGTCATTGCCCCACGATCGAACGAGACGCGAAGAAGTGACGATCCCGGAGAAGCTTCGAGCGCAGCGCGACTTCGGCGCAATCGACCAGCACATCGGCCGCGTCTGCGTGAGGACGAGAGACGGCTGCGAGGGCCGTCTGTCGAACGCCAGCGCGCATCGCTGATCCTCTGACTCTCGCGACGTCACGCTCGATGCAGGAAGCATCGATTTGTGGGTGCAGCGCCGGGCCAGTGGATCAGGAATGCGGTGGAAGTGCGGTACGCTTCGCGGTCGATGAGCCTCGATCGAGACAGCATCCTTCAGCGCGCGGCGCGCGCGGTCCTCGTCGGTGTGATCGCGCTCGAGGGCTGCAGCGCGGGATCAACGACAGCAGACGCCGCGGACACCGGCCGCGCGAACGACGCAGTGAGCGACGCGGTGAGCGACGGAGCGAGCGTCGACAGCGCGAGCGACGGTGCTTCTGACGGCGAGAGCGACGGCGCGAGCGACGCCGCAGCGGACGTGGTGGCGCAGGACCGCGTCGAGCTCGACGTCGGCTGTGACGCGGCGTCGCTCGAGCTTCCGATGCCGATGGGGCAGTGCGACGGGCGCGGGATGACCGCGTGTCAAAGCTGGGCGAGCGCGAACGCCGGGGGAAGTCCCAACGCGAACGCGGTCTGCGTGACGAATCCTTCTGGCTGCGCGCGCGCCGATTCGTGCTCGAACGCCGCAGATCCATCGACGTGCCGCTGCGGAGCGAGCCCCGCCTGCGCGGCGGGAAGCGTCTGCATGAACATTGGTCCCACCGCGCAATGTCGGCCGTTGACGTGCCGCTGACGTGCCTCGCCCACATCGCACGACGGTGGGATCTCGCTGCAGCCGATCGCTTCGCGACGACACGCGACGTTGGACTTTCGCGATTTGCGCCGGCGCGGCGCGCTTCGGTACCTTTGTTCGATGCGCAGAGCTCTCTGGGGTGTGTGTTGTTTGCTGATGGCGTGCGGCGTTCCTGCGCCGGCTGAAGACGCGAGCCCGAGCGGCGATGGTTCGCCGGGTCCCGCGCGCGACGGCGCCGCGATGGATGCGGGATCGAGCAGCGATTCTGCGACGATCGACACGGGCATCGCTGCAGACACCGGCGTCAGCCCGATGAACGACAGCGCGACGAGCATCGACGCTGCGACGCTCGACAGCGGCGCATCGATCGACGCGCGTGCGACCGACGCGCGGTCCGACGCGGTCGCGGACACGCGCAGCAGCGATGTCGCTTCGCTTCCAGACGCGACGCGAGACGCGAGCTCGCTGCCCGACTCGAGCTCGGCGACGGACTCGGGCGTGCGCCCCGACGCGAGCGGCGCGGGCGGCGTGGTGGACTTCACCGCGCGGGGCTACTACCGCCCTGGCGGGGGGAGCTCGACGTTCACGATGGGGATTCCTGCGGGGTACGTGGCGTTGCCGGCGGGGCTCACGTACACGCAGCTCGCGCAGCTTCAGCAAGACTGCGTCGACCGGATCAATCAGTACCGCGCAGGCACGCTGCGATTCTCGAACGGAACGTCGGACCCGGGCGTCCCTCGCACCGCGCTCAACCACTTGATGGGCAACGATCGCTGCAGCAGCGCGCAAGCGCTCGGCGACATGGTCGTCAACGGCGGCGCGGGCGGCTGCGCGGGCGCGCACAGCAACGCGTTCAGCTGTCCGTGGACGGGATCGGTCGGACAAAATACGTGCTGCATGCGCACGGGCGCGACGTACGCGGACATTCGATCGCAGCTCTACTCGTGCCTGCAATCCATGTGGGACGAGGGCACTGGAATGCCGAGCAACGCCGCGTACACCTCGGCCAACGGCCACTGGTACAACATGCGCAGCAGCGCGTTTACGCAGGTGAGCTGCGGCTTCGCCTTCGACAGTCGCGGCCGCGTCTGGATGAACCAGGACTTCTCGGCGGGACGCCCCGCGAGCGTCGCGCAGACGTGCGCGTGCACCGCGGCGGGAGCGCCCGATGGCTGCGGCGCGACGTGCGTCGCCGGTCCGTAGCCGAGCGACCGCAATCCAGTCGCTTGAGGGACGAAGCGCGCGCATCGTCGCGCGAGCAACAGCACGATGACGACCGCCCCGAACGATCAACGCGCGCTCATCGAGCGATCGACCGAGCTCGATGAGCTGCGCTTCGAGCAGCTCGACCTACGCAAGCTCTCGCTCGCAGCGAAGACGTTCTCGCGCTGCACTTGGACGAAGGTGTCGCTGCAAGAGAGCGATTGGCGCGGCGCGCTGCTCGAGGAGTGTGTCTTCATCGACTGCGACCTCTCGCGAGCGCGCTTGGACGGCGTTCGATTGAGGGACGTGAGCTTTCGTCGAACGCGGCTGATGGGCGTCGACTGGTCCGGCGTGGGCGAGTTTTCGGAGTTCGACTTCGACGAATGCGATCTGCAATTCGCGACGTTCGTTGGGGTGAGCCTGCGCAAGCTGCAATGCAAAGCGAGCCGCGTCACGGAGGCGACGTTCGAGCGGTGCGACCTGACGCAGGCGAATTTCACCGGGAGCGACCTGCGCGCTTCGCGCTTCGAGCGCTGCGAGCTCGGGCGAGCGGACTTCTCGACGGCGAGCGGCGCGCTCATCGACCCGACCAAGAACAAAGCTAAGGGCACGAAGATCTCGGCCGAGAGCGCCGCGCTGCTCGCGACGAGCATGGGCCTCATCGTGACGGCTTCGAGATCGAGCGGGCGTTGAGCGAACACGGCGTCGCTGCGCGAAGTCGATCGCGGCCAGCGAGCGGATCAACGCTCGGGGTGCGCGGCGCGAATGGCGCGCAGGCACGCCAGCGAGCTGCGGCCAAACGCGGCGTTCGCTTGCTCTTCGATCGCGTTGAGCAGCTGGGGAATCGCGAAGCGCGGCCATCGAACATGGTCGACCGCCTCGGCGAACTGCGACGGAGCGAACGCGCGAGTGTCACGATTGAACATCGCGAACGCGCGCACCGCGAGGCGCACGATGGACGAATCTGTCATCACGGCGACGCGCGGCTGCGTGTAGGCCTCGACGATGACGCGCGTGATGCGCGTGCGTTGCTCGGCGTCCGGCGCCCCGCCGTCGGTCACGACGAGGTTCGAAGAGGTCGAGAGATCGCCGCCCGAAGCTCTGAGCTCCTGCTCGCAGAGCGCGACCCACTCTTGCCACTCTTGTGCGGTGGGAGTGTTCGCGTTGTGCACCGCGACGAGGATCGAGCCCGCGTTGGACGGAGCGTCGATCTTGAATCCGACCATGTTGCGAGTCATCGGTTTGGTGCCAAAGCCTACCCCGTTCGCGCTGTGATGGGCGAGCGTCGGGTGAGAGCAGACGAAGCGAGCGCCTCGCTCGCGCTCAGCGAAGCGGGCGACGGATGAGCTCGTCGGCGGCGGCGCGGCTGTCCGCGACGTGAAGCTCGACTGACGCAGACAGCCCGATGGTGCGCGCCGCCATTCGCGCGGCGGGCAACGTCGTGACGATCACGATTCGCTTGAGCCCCCGCGCGCGACCCGACTCGAGCACGCGCACGCCGCTCGTCACAGAGTCCGGCGTAAACCCGCTGACCTCGAGCGCGTCGATGAGCCACGTCGCCGCCCATCCGCAGCGCGTCGCGTCCTGTTCGAGCTCGCGCAACACTGCGCCATCGACGCGTCCCCACAGCGTGGACTCGACCACGTCGGGCGAAGCTCTCAACGTGCGCTGGCCCGATGGGGCGCTGCGCTTCGAATCGACTGCCATGGGATCGACGCTATCCGAAATCGGCAACGCCGGCCAAGGGATGCGCGCGGCGCGAGCGTCCAGATCGCTCGCCGATCGACGGCGTTGCGCGATTCGTCGCCGTGCGTGGCTCGCAGCGCCGCCTTGGGGAGAAGTCTCGCGCTCGGCGCGTAAGGATCTTCGAGATGTTCACTCGCAAACGATTGCTCTCGGCGCTGGTCGCGATCGCGAGCGCGGGCTGCGCGGCGACGACGAGCGCGAGTCGAACGGTCGAGCCAACGGTGGTCGCGGCCGCGAGCCCACAGGCTGCACCTGCGACGCTGTCGATCGCTGCGCCGAGCGCGCTCGCGCCGCGCGAGGTGCCGCCGCCGCCGAGCGACCGCGAGCGAATGGTTCGCGCCGAGCAAGAGTCCGCCGGAGGAGCGCGGAGAGTGCTCAGCACCGCGCGAACGCTCATCGACGACGAGGTCGTGATTCGCGGCAGCTGTTACACCTGGCTCGCGGCGGTGTATCGCCAAGCTGGCGGGCGATTCGCGACGGCGTTCAGCGGCGATCGTCGTGGCCGATATGCGACCGCAGAGCAACTGCAGCCCGGCGACTGGATTCACTTCATCAATCACTCGTACGGCAACGGGACGCACAGCGCGATCTTCATCGGCTGGACCGACCGCGACGCCACGGTGGCGTTGACCGCGAGCTATCCGGGCGAGCGTCGAGAGGTTCCGGGGCGGTATCGCGAGTACGAGCTGACCAGCGTGTATCGCATCGATCGAATGCGAGAGTGATCGCCGACGAGCGGCTCGCTCGCGCCCCTGCGAGGCGCGCCCGCCTCGCTCAGCGTCGGCGGTCCTTCGCGCGTCGGGCCGCCGCGATCGAGTGCACGCTGGCGAGCGGAGGATCGCTCACGGCGCGAGGCCGCGCGGGAAGGTCATCACCGCGCATCACCGCTTCTTGCAGCGCTTCACCGGAGGTCACGTCCCACGTCCACGGCGCGTCGTCCTCGGGGATCAGCGCCCTCCAACGACCGTGCCGGCCGCGGGCGTCGTCGGGATCGACCGCGAGGCACTCGACCACGCGAAACCCCGATCGGCGCAGCGCGCGCTCGTGCCCCACCACGACGCGCTGCACGAGCTCGGCGATCGCGGAGGGGCCCTGGACTCGGAGCGTGGACGGAGCGCCCGGCGCCGCGGCGACGACGGCGTGATGAACGACATCGACGAGCGCCGATCGGATCTTCTCGACCGCCGTGGCGTGCTTCTCCTTCGATCGCTTCACACCGGGCAGCGTACCGCGTGGGTGGCCTCGGATTCGTGGGCGTTTGCGTCGCGCCGAAGATTGCGTGGTCATCGACGGGGCCGAGCGTTCGGGCGCGCGGTGATCGCGAGCAACGTCCGCGCTGCGATGTACAGTCGAGGGCGATGATGGTTGGGACGATCGTCGCGGCCCGGTTTCGTGTCATCGAAGCGGTCGGGCAGGGAGGGATGGGGCAGGTGTTTCGCGCGGAGGACCTGAGCACCGGCAGGCCGGTTGCGCTGAAGACGCTCAGCGCGATCGACCGCGCGATGCTCGAGCGATTCGTGCTCGAAGCCAAGACGCTGGCGTCGCTCGACCACCCTTCGATCGTCGGATACGTCGCGCACGGAACGACGGAGCAAGGCGCCCCCTTCTTGGCCATGCGCTGGCTCGACGGCGAAGACTTGTCGCGCGTGCTGCGCCGCGGCCCGCTCTCGATCGCCGACACGCTCGCGGTGATGCGACGCGTGTGCGAAGGGCTCGCCGTCGCGCATCAACGAGGGATCGTTCATCGAGACTTGAAGCCCGCGAACATCGTGCTGGTGGGCGGCGCGGCGAGCGCAGCGACCATCGTGGATTTTGGCATCGCGCGGCAGGACGTGCTCACGCGCGGGCTCACGCGCACGGGCGCGATCATCGGGACCGTGGGCTACATGTCCCCCGAGCAGCTGCAGGGCGCGAAGGACATCGACGGGCGATCGGACCTCTTCTCGCTCGCGTGCGTTGCGTTCGAGTGCATCACGGGGCGGCCAGCGTTCGCTGCGGACAACCTCGGCGCGGCGATCGCGCAGATCCTGCTCGGCGAGAGTCCACGGTTGAGAGACGTCGCGCCGCGCGTCGCGCCGGCGCTCGATGAGCTCGTCGCGTCGCTGATGCGCACCCGGCGCGAGGATCGCATGGCGAGCGCGCGCGCCGCGATCGAGGCGATCGACGCGATCTCCATCGAGGAGCGCGACGCGTCGCGGGCGGCGACGGAGCTCGCGGCGCGCGACGAGCGGCCGACGCTGCGAGGCGAGCGGACACCGGTCGCGATCGTGTTGGCGTGGCCGAGCGCAACGGGCGAGCTCGCGGGCGACGTCTCGAGCGACCCCGCGCTCTTCGACGTCGTCGCGCGACGTTGGGGCGGGAGCGCGACGGCGCTCGCAGGCCACGCGCAGCTGCTCGTCTTCGCGCAGGGAGCAGCGATGAACGAGAAGGTGCACCGCGCGGCTCGGGCGGCGCTCGAGCTGCACGAAGCGCGCGCGGGCTGGGGCGTTTCGATCTCGATCATGCACAGCGAGTCGGGCGGCGACGCGATGGCGATCACCGCGCGCGCTGCGGCCGCGCAGCAGTCTCCGACGGCGCGCGCAGGGACGGGCGGAGTGTTGATCGCGCCGGAGGCGAGCGCGTTCTTGGGGCCGGCGTTCTCGATGGAGGGGGACGAGCGAGAGCGCGTTCTAACCGGGTTTGTGGCGAGCAAAGACGATGCGCGCCCGGTGCTCGGACGCAGCGCTGCGTGCGTGGGCAGAGACAAAGAGCTTCGATTGATCGAGAGCACGCTCGACGAGTGCGTCAGCGAGAGCAGTCACCGCTCGGTTCTCTTGGTGGCGCCTCCTGGCGTGGGAAAATCGAGGATTCGTCGCGAGTTCATCGAGCGCACGCGAGGTCGCCAGGACGCGCGCATCCTCGTGGCGCGCGCGGACGTCGGGACGCAGTCCGTCACGCTCGGCACGCTCGCGGCGTGGATCGAAGACGCGCACGGCCCGTTCGACCGCGAGAGCGGCGCGCGCTGGCAGCAGCTCGTTCGCGCGGTGAGCGAGCTGTTCTCTGCGTCGGGCCACAGCGCGGCCGAGGCGCAGAGCGCCGCTGAGTTTCTCGGTGAAATCGCTGGGATCTCTGCCCCGAAGCCCAGCGACACGCTGCTCGACGCGCGCTCGAACCCGAGAGACATGCGGATGCGCCTGCAGAGCGCGCTCGAGTCATGGCTCGTGGCGTTGTGCGCGCAGACTCCCACGGTGCTGGTGCTCGAAGACCTGCACTTCGTGGACGCCTCCTCGAGCTCGCTGCTCTCGAGCGCTTGGAGCGCGCTCGAAGACGCCCCGCTGCTGCTGTTGATGACGTCGTGGCCCGAGGGAGAGTCGCTGCACCCCGCGCTCTGGTCGATCAAGAACGGCCAGGTGATCAAGCTCGACCCGCTCGCCAAGCGCGCGTCCGAGCGTCTCGCGCGGCAGCTGCTCGGCGACGAGGCTCCGGCCACGATCGTCCAACGCGTGTGCGAGCTCGCCGCGGGAAACGTCTTTCTGCTCGAAGAAATCGTCCGGCACGTGGGCGCGGGACGCTCGCTCGATCAGCTCCCGACCAGCGCGGTGGCCGTTGTTCAGTCGCGATTGCAGTCGCTTCCGTCCGACGCTCGCAAGGTGTTGCGCGCGGCGAGCGTCCTCGGCGAACGCTTCGACGCCGCGGCGCTGAGCGCGCTCAAGACCGCGGACTCTGGGACCGACGATCACCTCGCCATACTCGAACGGCTGCGACGCGAAGAGCTGGTGCTCTCGCCCGCGGACGATCGCAACGCGAGGGGCGAGTGGAGCTTTCGTCACTCGCTCGTGCGCCAGGCCGCGTACGAAATGCTCACCGAATCCGATCGAGCGAGCGCGCATCGCGCCGCCGCGCAGTGGCTGTCATCGCGCTCGGACACCGACCCCGCGCTGGTCGCTGCGCACTTCGAGAGCGCCGGAGCGCGAATCGAAGCCGCTCCGTGGTTGCTTCGAGCGATCAACGAGCGCGAAGAGATCGGCGACTACGAGGCGGTCTCGAAGCTCGCGCGGCGCGCGGATCATCCGATGACCCCGTCGGATTCGCGCGCAGAAGCGATGTTCATGTACTTCTACGCCGAGCTGTTTCTCGGCCGCCACGCGGTGCTGGCAGAGATGAACGATCGGCTGGCGCAGGGCGGATTTGCGCGCGGATCGGTCGGGTGGTCCGCGCTGACCGCGGCGCTGATCGCGATGAAGGTCCACGCAGGGATCGAGTTCGACGTCCGCTCGGAGGTGCGCGCGCTGCTCGACGGCGGGGCGCGCTTCGCGCCTTCGCTCTCCGCGGTGTTCACGCTCTCGCTGCTGTGCGTCTCGCTCTTGCACATCGGGATGCACGACGAGGCGATGACGATCGCTCGAGAGCTGCAACAGCTGACCGACGCGCCGCAGACGCCGGTGGGATGGATCGCGCTGCGGGAGTCGTACGTTCCGTGGGTGCTCGCGGTGGACGACGATCCGAGCGCGCTCGCGCGGCACAGGACCGCGGTGAATCTCGCGAAGGCCCACTGCAACACGATGCGACAGCTCGAGATCATCCCCCCGTACGTGACGTTCGCGGTGGAGTTTGGGCAGGAGGCTGAAGCGCGCTCGATCGCCGCGACGTTCGTCGCGCCGCCGGGGCAAGCGCACCCCGCAGGTGACTTCGGGCTCATGGGCGAGGCCGCGATCCACGCGCTCGGCGCTCATCCGCGTGACTGCCGCGAGCTGCTCGCTCGCCAGCAAAATCCCGAGTGGAAGCACGTCGATCTGTGGCTGCGCGCGTACTGCCTGGCGAGCCCGTCGCTCGCCGCGCCGACGGACGTCGTCGCTGCGCGCGAGGCAGTCTCGGCGCTCGAGCATGTGCTCAGCGACTGCGGAACCATGCTCACTCACAAGTGCTCGGCGCTCGCCCTGATCGCCGAGTGCGCGCTGAACGCGGGTGATCCTTCGCGCGCGATCGCGGCGTCGGACGAGGTGTTCGCGACCGGCGACCTGCTGATGCCGCTGTCTCGCACGCGCCACCTGCTCACGCGCGTCGTCGCGCTGCGAGCGCTCGGCCGCGACGCGGACGCCGCGCGAGAGGCGGGCCTCGCGCAGAGCCGCATCACGATGCTGGCCAACGGGCTCGAGGCCGGTGACCGGGCGTCGTTTCTCGCGACGAGCGCCGTCGCGCGGACGATGGCGCTGTAGCGATCGAGGGACGGTGTTCGCGAGTTCGACCGCTCGCTCGGCGGCGAGCGAGTCGCTGCGAGGGCGACGAATCAGCGGTGTTGGCTGCGGCCGATCGAGTTGTTGAAGTCGCGAACACCGTCGCGGAGGGTTGCGAGCGCGCGCGCGGCGACCCATCGATCCGGCGCTTTGCCATGATCGAGATCGGCTCCATCGACCGCGCGCAGTTCGCGGTGATCGAAGACGCGCGCGGACACGATGAAGTGCTCATCGTCGCCCGCCGCGGAAAATACTCGTACACCGAGCAAGAGCGCCGCATGCGCTCGCTGCTCGTCACCCGCGCGGGCGTGGTCCTCTCGACGGGGTATCCCAAGTTCGACAACTACGGTGAGAACGCGAGCGTGGACGCGGCGTTCGACCGAGCGTTCGCGCAAGGGCGGGCGACGTTTCGCGAGAAGATCGACGGGACGCTGATCATCGCCGACGTCATCCGCGGCGAGGTGCGCCTTCGCACGCGCGGACGGGCCGAGGTCGAATGGGAGCGCGAGGCCTTCGACGCGCTGGTCGAGCGCGACTACCCGACGCTGCGCGATCGGATCGCGCGCGAGCCGCTCGTCGAGTCGCACTCGATCCTGCTGGAGTTTACGCTGGCAGATCGCCCGCAAGTGCTCCGCTACGATCGCTCGAAGCTCACGCTCGTGGGGCTCGTGCACAAAGAGCGCGTCGAGCCCGTGGTGGACCTCTCGATCGAAGAGGCGCTCGCGCAGCGCCTCGGCCTCGAGCTCGCGCCGCTCGTCGCCGTCGAGTCGCCCGAAGCGCTTCGATCCGTGCAGAGCTCGATCGGGCGAGAGGGGCTCGTCGCCCGCTTTCACGACGAGAGCGGACGCGTGCGGATGGTCAAGCTCAAGTCCGAGGACTACCTGCGTCTGCACGGGCTTCGGGCGCGACTCAACGAGCCTCGAACACGGCAGCTCGCGTGCATCCTCGACCTGCGCGAAGACGAGGACTTCTTGCGAGAGACGGCGGCGTTCGGGTTGGATTGGGAGGCGGCTCAGTTCGCGCTTCCGCTGTTGGCGCCGCTGCTCGCGAAGAAGCGTGCGGCGCTGGCGCTCTTCGACGAGCTCAAGGCGCGGCTCGAGCCGTGGCTCAGCGACCGCGCTCCGAGCGCGAAGTCCGCGTACATCGCCGCGCTGCGCGAGGTGATGGCGAGCGACCCACGATTTCAAGACCGGGCCTGGTTCTATGCGGGCGTCGAGTGGTTCGTGCGCCCGGAGCAGGCGCGGATGGTGATCGACGCACACGTTTTCAACGAGCCGCTGGCGCGCATCCAAGCGTGGGCGCTCGACCCAGCGCGGCACGTGCGCGCGCTGATCGATGCCCCCGAGCACGACGGCCCGCTGCCGACGTGACCATCGCGCGACGTTGGTCGCTCGCGCCGCTCGATCACAGCGCGACGGGCGCGAGGCTCGAGAGCACGCTGTGCGTCGCTGGCCCGCCGAACACGCTCGCCGGAATCGCGATGACCCCCATCGCGAGCAGCGCCTCGGCGCTCTTCGCAGACACCGCGAAGTATCCCTCGCACCGCGCCGCCTCGAGCTCTGGACGAGCGCGAGTCCAGGCGTCGAGCTCGTCTGCTCGCGCGCGAAGCATCGCCGTCACGCGCTCGGGGCGCGATCGATGCACGGTCAGCGCCTCGAACGCGACGCGCAGCTTGCTCGTGTCCTTTTCGAGCGCGGCGAACGCCTCGCGCGCGTGCGAGACCATCGGCTCGGAGACGAGACACAGGCCCGCTCGATCCGGGATGAGCCAGCCCTTGCTGAGCGACGTGAGCAGGACCGCGTCTCCGCGCGAGGCGGCGTCGAGCACGACGCGGGACGGCGGCGTCGAATAGACCGCGTCGATCAGGAGGACGCGACGTCGGTCCGCGCGCGCCCAGTCGAGCGCGCGATGCAGGTCGCCATCGCCGCCCCAGGGTTTGAGCGGGCTGCACACGAGCAAGACGTCCATGCTCTCGAGCGCGGGATGCAGCCCGAGCCGCGCTTCGTAGGTCGATGGCGCGAGCCCTGCGCTCGCGGCGAGCGACAAGTACGTGGGATAGACGTCACCAGGAACCGCGACGCGCGCGCCGCGCGCGGCGAACAGCGCGAAGAGCGCAGAGAGCGATCGACGGACGCCATGAGTGACGAGCGCCCGAGAGGCGAGCGACCGATCGAGCCCGAGTCGCTCGAGAAATCGCTCGGAGAGGTGGCAGCGGTACGGCGCCTGCGGATCGACCGAGGGAGCGATCGTCTCGAACGACGGACCGAGGCTGCGATACAAGTCGAGCTCGCCGCGGTCGACGAGCGATGGATTGCGCGCGCGCTGTTCGCTGCGCCAGCGGCGATAGTCGTCGTAGGTCATTGGATCACCGAGAGGCGAGCGGGCTCGTCGCGAAGCGAGAGCAGCGACGAAGGGTCTTCGAGCGAGGCGAAGCAACGGCCGTCGGACAGGAGGTTCCACGAGCGCGCGAGGCGGTAGGCGCGCTCCCAGCCGACGGAGGGCTCAGTGTACGCGGCGACGCGCAGCGCCCTGCCCCGCGCTTCTCCCTCGAACACAGGAACACCCCACGGAAGCCGCGCCACCTCGCGAAACCCACCCTCGGCCAGCGCCTCGAGCACGATCGAGAGCGGCACCTGCTTCGCTTTCGCGTACGCGTTGGTCTCGCTCGGCGCCCACGGGCTCTCTCGCACGCTCGCGATGTACAGCTCTTTGAAGCACACCTCGTCGAACCCATCCATCGCGCAGCGATCGAGGTACGCGCGCACCGCGGCCACGTCGCTCACCCCGTCGCGAGAGAGCACGCACACCGCGCGCGCGCGAACGCCCAACGCGCGAGCGATCGGCGCCAGACGCGAGGCGCCCGCAGAGAGCCCCATGATCCGCTCGTCGTCTTGCTCGGTCACGCCGTGCCGACTGCATGCGAGCACGTCGAGCCCCGCGTCTGCCAGCGATCGAAGCCGCGCTTCATCGAGCCGCGCGCCGTTGGTGATCAGCGTCACGCGACCGAGCCTCTCGCGCAGCGCGCGGACGATCGCGACGAGCGAGCGATCCTCGAGCAACGTCGGCTCGCCGCCTCCCGTGATCACCGCGCGCTCGGCCCCGCGCTCGGCGGCGAGCCGCGCCCACTCGCGCACGAGCGAGAGCTCGAGCGGCGCTTGGCGCGCCAGCTCCGAGACGCTTCCCTTCGAGAAGCAGAAGGCGCATCGCGCCTGGCACGCGCGCGCGATCGGCAGCACCGAGAGCGCGCGAGGGACGACGTCGCTCCACCGCGCGAGCGTGTGATCCGCGAGCGTGTACGCCCGCGCCGTCACCTCTTCGTGCGTCGTCGGGATCTGCGCGCCGCCCTCGTCCACCCACGCCACCGACGAGATCACCACCGAGGATGCAGGCCAGCGCCAGCCGACGCCCGTCCCCGTCGTCGTGTTCGGCTGCATCTTCGTCGGTCCGATCGCGAGCCGCGCCTCGATCGCCACCACCGCGTCGCCGTCGATCGCGAGGCGAGCGATCAGGGCGCGCGTCTTGGCCAGCCCAACATCACACGGCTCGCCCACACGGTGCATGTACATCGCGTCGGGGTAGCGAGACTCGGTGAGCAGCGCCTTGTCCCAGCAGTGTCGGTACCGATCGAACCCACGAAGCCAATTCGAGAGCGCAACATACGCCACAAAACGCCCCTCGCCCTCCTCCAGTGTCAGGCTCATGTTCGAGTTATATGCACAGTGCAACAAAGTGTCGAGTGCGGGGCTGCAAGTTGGATCCCGCTCGCCGTTGTGCAAGGTGCCTCCTCGATCGCGCGTACGATCGCCACGCCCATGGCTCGCCACGCCGCACGCACCCCCCTCGCGCTCGTCACCATCATGGCGCTCGCCGCTTGTCGACCGCCGATCGTCACAGGGTACGACCGCGAGCTCGCCGAACGGCGCGCCTCCGACGAGCGCGCGCAGCGGTTCGAAGCGCTCTCGAGCACACTTCACCCGCTGGTGGCGCACGAGGTCCTCGCGACGCTCGTTCGCTTCGGAGATCCCGCGGACGCGCGCGCGGCGATCGACCGCGCCGCCGCTCGGCTCGAAGCGCCGACGCTCACCTCCCGCGCGCTCGTCGCGAACGCGCGCCTCGTCGCAGCGCACGCGCGGCTCGACGGCAACGACGCGCGCGCCACGGCTGCGCTTCGGCGAGCGATTTCGCTGGCGGACCGGCGGTACATCGCGACCGACGACGAGACCGCGCCCATCGAGGACGCCCGCAGCGCGATCCTCCGCGCGATGGACGAGGCCCTGGTGGACGCCGCTGGGCCCAACGCAAAAGCGTTGATGATCGAGCTGCTGCGCGCTCCGAGACGCGCGCGAGACGTGCTCGACCTCTCGGGCGCCGCGCGACGATCGCTCGATGACCCGCGCGCGGTGGACTGGCTCGCGCCTCGCGTACGACGGGTCGAAGCCGCGCTCGAGCGAGCGAGCGTCGATGAACTCGCGCGCGACGAGCTCGACGCCACGCTCACGCTCTTCATCGCAGCCGAGGCGCGAGCGCACGCAGGGCTCGTTCGACCGCTGCTCGATCGACTCATCGCGCAGCGCGGCCGCGGTCCCTTCGCGCGCGACGAGCAGGACGCGCGGCAGATCGACGCGCTCGCGCGTTGGGTTCGAGCAGAGCTCGACCGGCCCTCGCGGCGCGGGAGGCTCGACTCGTTCACCGCCCCGGTTCGGACGCACCCGATCCCGAGCGAGCGAGCCTCGTGGCCGAGCTCGCCAGCGGTCGACCACTCGCGCAGAGCCGTGCTCGACGCGCTGCTCTCGGGCGACGGAGCGAGCAAGCCCGCGCATTTTCTCGCGCACGTTCGTCGATTCGAGCGCCCAGAAGAGACCCTCGCCCGCGCTCGCCGCGCGCTGTCGACGGACGCGTCCGGACGCTATCGAATCACGCCCACCGCGCTCGCCGCGATCTCAGCGCTCGGAGAGCTCTCGCCCAGCGCCGCGCCCGAACCCCTCGCGACGCTCGTCGCGCTCGCGCGCGCCCCAGTGACCGCGTTCGAATTTCGCGACGTCGATCACAGCCGCGACGAGCGCAAGTGGCTGATCGTCCGCCCCCCTGCGCCGGACCTCGCGCAGCTGCGCGCTCGCGTGTATGCAGCGATCGCGCGGGCCGTCGCCGGCGCTCCGTCGCTCATCGAGCAGCCTGCGCTCATGCAGTGGCTGGACTCGTGCGCGACGGTGATCGGCGAGCCCGAGTACGAACCGTTGCGAATGGTGATCCACGGCGCTCCGTCCCTGTTCGACCAATGGATGCAGCGGCTCGTCGCGACGCCGGACGGACAGCGCGCAGCGCGATCGATCGCCGTGCGTGCGCTTCGGACCGCGCAACAGACGCTCGAGACAGGGGCGCTTCACTCGCTCGGCGCGTGGATCGCGTACTTCGAGACGCTTCGTTCGCTCGCGCGTTGGGCGATCGCGGGCGGGTACGCCGAGGAGGCTCGCGACGCCTTCTCCTCGATGATCGCGGCCGCGCCGCGCGCGACGGCGCCGCAGCTGCTCGCGGACGGCCCCGAAGTGTGCGCGAAGGTGCTCGAGTCGTCGCAAGCGTGGCTCGATCGGTAGTGCTTCGCGAGCCAATGCACCGGCGCTCACGATCGAGCACGCTCGATGGCTGCGGCGACCGTCTCTGGGGTACTGTCTCGGCGGCGGCGGGGATCAGCGCTCCGAGCCATCGGAGACTGAATGCGCACTCGATCGACGTCCTTGCACCAGGCACGAGACCGACACCCCGACTCTGCACGGAGGCCAACCGGAGGCGCGCGCTTGTTTGCGTTGAGCGCGTTGTTCGTCGCGGCTTGCGCTCCTGCTCCCGCGGCGCCTGACGCCGACGCAGCCAACGACAGCGCTGAGGCATCGCTCGGCCAGCTCGACGCGTCGCTCGACGTGCTCGACGATCGCGCAGCGGCAGCGGAGGCCGACGCCGAGTGCGAGGACTTGGATCGCGACGGACACCGCGCCGCTTCGTGTGGCGGCGATGACTGCGATGACCGCTCTCCGCTGCGCCACCCTGGTCGCGCCGACACCTGCGACGGAGTCGACAACGACTGCAACGGAATGGTCGACGACGCTCGTTGCTCGGACTCGGAGAGCGCCCCCACGGGCTTCGGAGTGTGCGCGATCGGCGGGGAGTGTCGCATCACTTCATGCGTGGATCACCGCGCGAACTGCGACGGAAACGACCGAAACGGCTGCGAGATCGACGTCGACGTAGACTCGAACCACTGCGGTCGCTGCGGGGCGCGCTGTCGCTTCGGAGCGTGCGCCGCAGGGCGCTGCGTCGATGCAGAGGTCGTTCAAATCGCCGCGGATGGCGGGCACGCCTGCGCGCTGTATCGCAATGGAAGCGTCGTCTGCTGGGGCAGCAACGTTGCCGGGCAGACCGGCGACGGAGCGACTCGCGCCGCGAATCCATCGCCTGTCACGGTCATCGGCGTGACGGACGCCGTCGAAATCACCGCAGGAACAAACCACACCTGCGCCCGTCGACGCGGCGGCGAGGTGCTCTGCTGGGGCAACAACGGCGACGGACAACTCGGCGACGGAACGAGCGGAAACCTTCGCCTCTCGGTCGTCACGGTGATGGGCGTGTCCGACGCCGTCGAGATCACCGCTGGCGCTGGGCACACGTGCGCCCGTCGCAGCACGGGCGTGGTCGTGTGCTGGGGCAACAACGCGTACGGACAGCTCGGCGACGGGACGAGCTCTCCCAATCGCAGAGTGCCCGTCGAGGTGCAGGGCATCACGGACGCCGTCGAGATCGGCGCAGGATCGCTGCACACGTGCGCTCGTCGCGCGACGGGGCAGGTGTTGTGCTGGGGCGGCAACAACGACGGACAGCTCGGCGATGGAACCTCTCGCGTGAACCGATGGACGCCCGTCGCGGTGAGCGATCTTGCGGACGCCGTCGAAATCAGCGTTGGGTTCTCGCACACCTGCGCGCGGCGCTCGACCGGCGAGGTTCGCTGTTGGGGCAGCAACGGCAGCGGAGAAATTGGCGACGGCACACAATATCAAAACCGACTCACGCCCGTCGCTGTCTCGGGCATCACAGACGCGGTCGAGCTGAGCACGAGCTTCTCCCGCACGTGCGCGCGGCTCGCGAGCGGCGAGGTTCGCTGCTGGGGCCGCAACGACAACGGTGAGCTCGGCGACGGCACGCTCTCGGACCAGAGATTGACGCCGGTCCCAGTGACGGAGCTGAGCGACGCGGTCGAGCTTGCGTTGGGACACATGTTCTCGTGCGCGCGGCGCAGGAGCGGCGCGGTGAGCTGCTGGGGCGACAACGCCGCGGGACAGCTCGGCCTCGGCGCAACGGGAATGGACCGACTCACGCCAGTCGCGGTTGCTTCCCTCACCGACGCCCAAGAAATCACCGCTGGATCGAGCCACACATGCGCGCGGCGAACCGGCGGCAGCGTGTTGTGCTGGGGAAACAACGCCGTCGGTCTGTTGGGCGCAGGCTTGGACGCGAGCGCGAGGTTCATCCCGTCGCCGGTGACGCTGCTCAGCGATGCTGCTCAGATCAGCGCGGGCACGGGGCACACCTGCGCGATTCGCTTCGGAGGGACCGTCGTGTGCTGGGGCAGCAATCAGCAAGGGCAGTTCGGCGCGAACGCGGGGCCCGCGAATCGACTCGCTCCAGAAGAGATTCCCACGATCGGCAACGCCGTCGAGATCAGCGCGGGAAACGTTCACACGTGCGCGCGTCTCGCGAGCGGCGAGGTTCGCTGCTGGGGCTCGAACGTCGAGGGCCAGTGCGGGGTCGCGACGAACAGAACGATGGGAGTCGGGCCGGTGACCGTCTCGGGTCTCACGGACGCCGTTGAGATCACCGCGGGGCTCGCGCACACGTGCGCGCGACGAGCGAGCGGCGCGGTCGTGTGCTGGGGCGCGAACAACAACGGACAGATCGGCGACGGATCCACGGCGACCGAGCGACCGACGCCGACCGCGGTCGTTGGCCTCACCGACGCGGTCGAGCTCAGCGCGGGCGCGCAACACACCTGTGCGCGACGCGCAGGCGGAGAGGTCGTGTGTTGGGGCTACAACGGCTCGGGGCAGCTCGGAGACGGAACCAGCTCGAACACTCGGCGAACGCCGGTGATCGCGACGGGCGCTGCGGGCGCGCTCGACCTCGAAGCAGGCGCCTGGCACACGTGCGCGCGACGCCCCGGCGGGCAGGTCCACTGCTGGGGATGGAACATCTCTGGTCAGCTCGGCGATGGAACGAAAGGCACCGATCGCCTCGCCCCCGTCGCCGTCGTCGGCGTTTCTGACGCAGTCGAAATCACGGGCGGCGGGTATTTCACCTGCGTCCGCCGCAGCTCTGGCGCGGTGCTCTGCTGGGGCTCCGACACCGTGGGCCAGCTCGGAGACCGCAGCAGGCCGACCGACGTCGTGGGGCTCTGATCGGCATCTCGCAACGCTCGTCCGCGGTTCGATTCAGGGGAAGACTTGGCGTACCAAGAAGACTCACGATTCTTCTCTGTCCTCGCCGTCGCCGCACCCACGAGCGCCCCGCAATGAATCCCTCCGTCGACTCATCGAACGCAGAGCTCGCGCTCTTCAGCCTCGCGGCCTCGATCGGAGCGATCGCCGCCCTCATCGGCTACGCCCTCCTTCGCGTGCGTTCGAAGGGCGCGTTCGGCACGCGCGTCGTGCACGTCGAGTCGCCGAGCCACGGACCGTATCGCGCTGGTTGGCTGACGAAAATGATCACGCTCGACGCTTCGCTCGTGCTCCGCATCGCGGCCGGGCTCGCGCTCGCGTTCGGCCTCGCCGAAAGCGCCGCGCGGCTGGCGGTCGTCGCGCTGCGATGGGCAGCGATCGAGCCGTTCGTGCGCGAGGCCTACCAGAGCGAGCACGCCGCGACCGCTGAGGGCTCAGCGCTCTGGTCATGGTGGACGAGCTCGTTTGCCGCGGCGCATCGCGAGCTGATGCTCTGGTTGTGCGTGACGCTCGCGCCCGTCCTCGCAAACGCTGCGAGCGCCGTGTGCGCTGCCCTGTTGCTGCGCGGACGTCGCATCCC
Organism: Polyangiales bacterium; assembly: GCA_046351515.1. Lineage (GTDB taxonomy): Bacteria > Myxococcota_A > Polyangia > Polyangiales. The sequence continues at coordinate 417,152 of JAXLYJ010000003.1, read as the reverse complement.
CTCTGCGCTCGCGGGCGCGGCGCTGCTGGCCATCGCGACGCGCGCCGCTGAGCTCGTGTGCAGCGCCGGCTTCGCAGGACATCTACCGGGCCTTCCGCCACGAGCGCTCGCGCCCAACACTGGCGCGTTGCTCGCGACGCCCGTCGCGATCTTCTCGGCGCTCGCGCTCTACTTCGTCGGCCGACGAGCGAGCGACGATTCGCGCTGATGACCCGCTCGTTGAAGAGAGAATCCCGCTGATGCACAACGGCGCACTCGCGACAGAACCGCACCGAACACTCATCGTGCCCGGCTGGCAAGACAGCGGACCGAACCACTGGCAATCGCTCTGGCTCGCCGCGAACCCGAGCTGGAGTCGCGTGCAGCAAGACGATTGGCTGCGTCCCGTTCGCGATGAATGGGTCGCGCGATTGGAGCAAACCATCCGCGCCGACCCTCGCCCGGCGGTGCTCGTCGCGCACAGCCTCGGCTGTCATCTGGTCGCAGAATGGGCCGCGCAGAGCGACGAGGCGCAACGCGTTCGTGCTGCGCTGCTCGTCGCGCCACCGGACACGGGCCGAGCGGACTTTCCGCGCGAGCTCGAGAGCTGGCGCGATCGCACCGCGCGACCGTTGCCCTTCGCGACGACGGTGGTGTTCAGCGAGGACGATCCGTATTGCTCGCGTGAGGCTGCGCTCGCGCTCGCCGCCGCGTGGAGCGCGACGCCCTATGGCATCGGACCTCGCGGCCACATCAACGCAGACAGCGCGCTCGGCGCCTGGCCCGAAGGGAGCAGGTTGTTGTCAGCGCTCGCTGCGCGGACGCTTGTTCGCTGAGCCGCGAGCGCCGCGATCGATCAGGCGTCCTCGTCCTTCTTCGGGGCGCGCATCGTGACGACGGGGCAGCTCGCGTTGCGAACGAGGTAGTCGGCGACCGATCCGAGCGCGAGGCGCGCGAGGCCCGAGCGCCCCTCGGTTCCCATCACGATGAGCGTGGCCTTGTGCGACTCGGCGGCCTCGCAGATCGCTGCGCTCGGCGAAGGTGAGAGCAAGATTTCGTGCGTCGCGTTGACGTGCTTGTCCCTCAAGCGCTGCGCGAAATCGTCGCTGATCCGCTGGATCTCTGCCGGCGTCGCGCCTCCGCCGGCGGGCATCGAAACGAGCGACGGCGCCGAGGACTGAACGACGTGCACGACGTGCATCGTCCCTCCGGCGACGCGGTGATACTCGTTGGCCCACGCGAGCGCGAGGTCCGCCGCCGCGCTGAAATCATAGGGAACAAAGATCCGTGGCTTCATCGCTCGTCGCCGAGAGCAACGCGCGAGCCACCTTCGCCGCGAGCAGCATTTTCTCTGTGATTCGTCGCGTTGATCCCCCCTCGCTGCCCCTCGCTCGACGCGCGCTTTGCAGGGCCGCGGCAGCCCGTGCGCGCTCGCGAAGAGCCTTCACGCGCTGGCGTGCGCGCGTTCGAGCGCGGCGACGTCGAGCTTCTGCATCGTCATCATCGCCTCGAACACGGCGCGCGATTTCGCAGGATTCGGGTCCGCCACGAGCTCGATGAACCGCGCGGGAATGATCTGCCACGAGAGCCCGAACGGGTCGGTGATCCAGCCGCAGCGCACCGGCGTCGCCCCTGCCCTCACCAGCGCGTCCCAGTACCGATCGACCTCTGCCTGATCCGCGCAGCGAACGAAGATCGAAAACGCGTCGGAGAAGCGAAAGTGCGCGCCTCCGTTGAACGCCATGAAGCGCTGCCCTCCCACGGTGAACTCCGCCGACGTCACGGGGCCTCCTGGCCCCGCGGTCTGTCGGCTCAGCACCTTCGCGTCGGCGAAGATCGTCGTGTACAGCTCCAACGCGGCGTCGAGCTGATCGTTGAACATGAGAAACGGCGTGGCGCTCGTGGACATCGCCCGCACGATCGGATCGCGCCGCGCGCTCGTCAAACAAGCGACGAACCGAGGCGGCTCGCGTTGCTACGGAGCCGCGGGCGCGGGCTTCGATCGGATCAATCGAACCGCGAGCGCGAGCGCGATCACGTTGATCAAGATCCCCACGGCCATGAATCCCACGGGGCGGTTTTCGACCGCAGCTTCGAGAGAGTACCAGAAGAGCTGCCAGAGCATCCCGAGCGCGCCGAGCACGACCGTCACGATCCCGGTCACGCGCTGCACCTTCTTCAGCGCCAGCACGATCACCTGCGCGACCATCACGATGAAGAGCAGCGGAACGGCGAGGAGGCCGAGCAGCGTCCCCACTCCCTCCCAGCCGCCGCTCGCGTGCGCCGCGGTCGGAAGCAACACGAGCGCAGCAGCCGCGAGCGAAGCCGTGCGAACAGCAGTCGGTTGGTTCATCGACCGATGACACCACCGCCGCGCACGCGCTCGCCAGCCTGAAACAGCCACGTTCACGCGAGCACACCGCGACGAGCGTCGTTGCGCCGCGTCACCCTTGCGTCTTCGCCCGCGAATCTCAGCGACGAACCCAGCGATGCAGCTCGTTGGGCGACCAGTACCAGTCGATGCGGTCGCTGTTTGCCGTGAAGCCCCGCGCGCCCGTCATCGACGGACTGGGACACCGCTGAGAGAACTCGAGGTTGTTCGCGAACGTCACGAACGTCCCCGAGGCGCTGAACAGCGAGCGCTCTTCTTCGAGGACCATCTCGATCGAAGCGCCCTGCACTCGCATCGAGCCGCGCATCGTCCGCGGCGCCGTGGGAATCGCCCACAGCACCTCGCGCAGCTCGTAGTCGCCCGCCGCGATCGCTCCGCCGGTCGGCGACGGCAACCCGCCGTCCGCTTGCCTCACGGGCGCCGACGTCCCCAGCGCGAGGCTGCTGCACGCGCTCGCGTCGGTCGACGCGTCGCGATCCATCGTCGATCCAGCGCTGCAGGCTGCGAGCGAACACAGCACGAACACCCGCCCCACGTTCGAGTTCATGGCACAGCTCTACGCCTCGGGCGCGCGGTCGTCGAGCCGCAGTGTTCGATCCCCCCGTGCGCTGTACGCTCGGCGCGATGACCAAGCCCACGCCTCCCCTACACGGCGCCGAGCTCGTCGGTGGAACGTTCGCGTTCGCCAGCTTCATCGCCAACGCCATCGGCGGATGGTTCAAAGACGTCTGGAGCTCGCTCACGAGCAAGGGCGGAATCGACGAGATGCAGCGCATGGACGCAGCGCTCGCGATCGCCGAGCTCGTCATGCTCACGATCCTCGCAGACGGAGCGGTCTCGCCGACAGAGCTGTACGCATTGCAAGTGCACTACGACTCGCGCCGCCTGCACGAAGACGCGCGCGCCGCGCTCGACGTGTACGCGCAGCGAGCCTCGAGCGTCGCGACCGACCCCGCGCAGCTCACGGCGCTCGCCCGCGCGACCGGAGCGCGCATCCCCGAGGAGCATCGATTCGACGCCCTCGTGGCAGTGGCCAACGTCGCGCGGCACATGCAGAGCGTCGAGCACGCGCGCGAGCTCGCGCACTCGAACGCGGACCGAGCGACGGTCGTTCGTCGCATCGGCGCGGCGCTCGGGCTCGACGCAGCCGCGTGCGATCGCGCGCTCGCGCAGTGATTCACTCCCCCAAAGCGGGGCTCAGAACTCGTCGGGCTCGACCGCCATCACGTGCGCCTTGCCCGCGCGCACGACGGCCGCGAGCGAGTCGATCTGCGGAAGCACCTGGTGCGTGAAGTACCGCGCGAGCTTGAGCTTGGTCTCGAAGAACTTTCCCTCGCGTCCGGCGCACGCCGCGGACTGCACCACCCACTGGTGCGAGAGCGCCGTCAGCGCGAACACGTCGAGGTAGGCCGAGGCCACCGAGCCGATGACCTCGCCGTCCACGCCGCGCGCGCTCAAGAGCTTGGTCAACTCGACCAACGTCGCAAGCGAGCGACGAAGCCCGTCGACCACGTCGGCGATCGCCTCGTTCTTCGCGTTCGCTTCGATCGCCTGCGCCACGATCGTCGTAAACGTCTTGAAGGACCGACCGTTGTCCGCCGGCAGCTTTCGCCCCACGAGGTCGAGCGCCTGAATGTGATTGGTCCCCTCGTAGATCATCGCGATGCGCAGGTCGCGCATGTACTGCTCGATGGACCAATCCACGGTGAAGCCCGCGCCGCCGAGCACCTGCATGCACTCGCTGGTGTTCTGAAAGCCGCGCTGCGTGCAGTAGCTCTTCACCACGGGCGTGAGCAGCGCAGCGAGGTCCGCGCCACGCTCTTGCGACGCGGGATCGGGGTTGTGCAGCGCGTGGTCGATCTGCATCGAGGTCCACACGCCGAGCGAGCGCATCGCCTCGTTGGTGCTGCGGACGTTGAGCAGCATGCGACGGATGTCCGGGTGCACGAAGATGTTGTCCGCGGCCGCGTTGTGGTCGCGCTTGTTCGGGTCCATCGCGCGGCCCTGACGGCGGTCGCGCGCGAAGGCGACGGCCGTTTGGTAAGCGATGTCCGCGAGCGAGTAGCCCTCGAGGCCGACGTTCAACCGCGCGACGTTCATCATGGTGAACATCGCCTTCATGCCGCGGTGAGGCTCGCCGATGAGCTCGCCGACCGCGTCTTCGAGGCTCATCACGCACGTGGGCGAGGCGTGGATGCCCATCTTGTGCTCGAGCCCCACGCAGTACACGCTGTTGCGCGTCCCGTCCTCGAGGATCTTCGGCACGGCGAAGACCGAGATGCCCTTGATGCCCGGCGGCGCGTCGGGGAGCCGCGCCAACACCAGGTGCACGATGTTCTCTGCGAGATCGTGCTCGCCGAAGGTGATCCAGATCTTCGTGCCCGTGAGGCGATAGCGCTCACCGTCGGGGACGGCCTTGGTGGTGAGCATGCCGAGGTCCGTTCCGCAGTGCGGCTCGGTGAGGCACATCGTCCCGGTCCACTCGCCGCTGATCAGCTTGGGCAAATACCGCTGCTTCTGCTCTTCGGTCCCGTGGTGATAGACCGACTCGATCAAGCCCTGCGTGAGGCCCGGGCACATCGAGAAGCTCTTGTTCGTCGCCGTGATCATCTCGTTGATGAACAACGCGACGCTGTGCGGAGCGCCCGATCCGCCGTACTCCGTCGGGTGTCCGAGCGCGAGGTACCCTCCCTCGACGTACTGCTTGAACAGCTCGCGAAACCCCGGCGCCGTCGTGACCGCGTGCGTCTCGGGGTCGAGCTTCACTCCGTGCTTGTCACCGACGCGGTTGAGCGGCAGCGCCACGTCGCGAAAGAACGCCGCCGCCTGCGTGAGCAGCGAGTGCACCGTCTCGATGTCGTAGTCCTCGTAGCCCGGGAGCTTCTGCACATCGCCGTAGCCGAGCGTCTCGAGAATGAAGCGAAAGTCATCGACGGGAGCGTTGTAGATCTGCACGTTTCACCTGCGATCGATCGAAACCATCACCGCGAAGCGCATCGACGGACGCGCGTCACACCTGCTGAGATTCTCGCAGCTCGCGCTCCGTTGCTCTGCGAAGTGTTTGCGTCAGCTCGCCCATCGATCGACGAGCGCGCGGGCCGATGCACAGGCGGGGCGATCCGCGCAGAGCGATCGCCCCGCCATCGTGTCGCACACGTTCGCACGCGAACCGCGCTTCTCGCTGGGAGGGGTTTCTGACGCGGGCGCTCGAACTGGGCGGAGGAGCCGACACGCGCGCGCGCACCGATCTCGCAGTGAGCTGCATTTTTGCTCACCAATCGCGCTCATCCGCTCGCTGGCATCGCGCGTGCTGAAGCGACCCGCATCGCAGCGGAGGCTCCCAGGCCCATCTCCCGCAGCGAAGAAAGCGCCGCTCATGAAGCCCCTGCTCACCGCACGTTCTGTCGCCACGATGCTCTTCGCCCTCGCGCTCTCGGCCTGCGCCGTCGGCGAAGACCTCAACCCCGCCGCCTCGCTCGAGGGCGTCGACCTGTCGCACGCCGGGCCGCCCGCGGGCGAAGGCGCCGAGTCGTCCTCGACCGGACAGAGCGTCGACGAGATCGCCGCGGCGCCGCTGTTTCAAGTGCCGTTTCCGTGCGGTCAAGTGTGGGCCGGCCAGACGCGCACGAATCACAGCCCCACCAACTCGATCGACTTCAACCGCGCCGATGACCTCGGCGATCGCGTCGTCGCCTCCGCGCCGGGCACCGTCACGCGCGTCGCAAACGAAGGAAGCACGAGCTACGGCCGCTGGATCGAGATCGACCACGGGGGAGGCTATCGAACGCGCTACGCGCACTTGAGCGCGCAGCTCGTGAGCGTGGGGCAACGAGTGTCGGGCGGCCAGACGATCGGCAACGTGGGCAACACGGGAGGCTCTACCGGTCCGCACCTGCACTTCGAAGTGCGTCTCAACGGTGTGGCGATCCGCCCGGCGTTCAACCGCGTCGCCTCGCTCTTCTTCGGGACGCGCAACTACACCAGCCAGAACGCGTGCGGAGCGAGCACCGGCGGCGGCAGCAGCGGCGGCAGCACGAGCTCCGTCGTCGGCCGCGTGAACACCGCCGGCGCTCCGCTGACGGTGCGTCAGGGGCCTGGGCCGAGCTTCGCGGCGGTGGGCTCGGTCTCGGACGGAGCGACCGTTCGCATCACCTGCCAGGTCCGCGGCGCCTCGGTCTCGGGCACCTACGGAACGTCCACGCTCTGGGACTTCATCGGCAACGGCTACGTCTCGGACGCGTACGTCTCCACCGGCTCGGACGGACAAGTCGCGCCGACCTGCCGCTGAGTCACCGTCGCTGCACCACGCAATCTCTGGGGGACAGTGCTCGACTCGCAGCGCTCGACGCGCAGCGCGCGCTGCACAGCGCTTTGCACAGCGCGCACCACGCTCGATGACTCGAGGCGAAGCGCGATTCGGACGACGTTGCGATTTTCCGCATGATGGTCGTTCGAGCTGGGCGCTCACGCCCCAATCGGGGCGTTGTCGGCTCTCGACGCTGCGCGAAGACGCGACAATCTGCCAGACAATTTCCAGATTTTGCACCGTTCGGCACGGCCGTTGAAGAACCCCAGAGAGCCTCGGGACAATCGTTCGGTTTTTCAATCGATTGTCACAGGCATCTCCGACGATGAGCTCGCACACGCCCCTCCGTTCGCCGCACGCCCACGCGCCTCGACTCGCTCGACGACGCGCTGAGCTCGTCGAACGACGGTCGTGGCGCAGCACATCGCCGACGCCTGCAGCGCTCGCGCGCGCTGTGGGCCCCTCTTCAAGGGACGTCGCGCCATGATCAAACGCTTCATTCACCGACCGGTGCTCGCGATCGTCGTGTCGCTCGTGCTGGTGTTTCTCGGTGTGCTGGCGATGAAGAGCCGTCCGGTCTCGCAGTTTCCCGAGATCGCGCCGCCGCTCGTCACCGTCACGCTCGCCTTCCCCGGAGCGAGCGCCAAAGTGCTCGTCGACTCCACGCTCATCCCGCTCGAGCGCGCCATCAACGGCGTTCCGGGCATGAAGTACATCGTGTCCGACGCGACCAGCGCCGGCGAAGCCACCATTCAAGTCGTCTTCGAAGCAGGAACTGACCCCGACATCGCCGCGGTCAACGTCAAGAACCGCGTCGATCAGGTCATCAACCTCATCCCCGAGCTCGTCCGCCTCGAAGGCGTCGTCGTCACGCGCATGCAGCCCAGCATGCTCATGTACGTCAACCTCTTCAGCACCGACCCCAACGCCAACGAGACGTTTCTCTTCAACTACGCCAGCGTCAACGTCATCCCCGAGCTGCAGCGCGTGCGCGGCGTCGGCGTGGCCAACATCCTCGGCAGCCGCCAGTTCGCCATGCGCGTGTGGCTCAAGCCCGACCGCATGCGCGCGTACAACATCTCGACCGAAGAGGTGATGCGCGCCATCTCCGATCAGAGCGTGATCGGTCGGCCCGGTCGCCTCGGCAGCGCCACCGGCCGCGAAGCGCAGTCACTCGAATACGTGCTCACGTATCAAGGCCGCTACAGCAGGCCCGAGCAGTACGCGGACATCATCGTCCGCGCCACGAACAACGGAGAGAACCTCCGGCTGCGCGACATCGCCGACGTCGAGCTCGGCAGCGAGTTCTTCAACATCTACTCGAACCTCGACGGACGCCCCTCCGCGGCCATCGTGCTCAAGCAGAGCCCCGGAAGCAACGCGCAAGAGGTGATCGCCAACGTGCGCGCGCGGCTCGACGAGCTGCAGCGCACGCGGTTTCCGCCGAACATGCGCTACTCGATCAACTACGACGTCTCGACCTTCCTCGACGCCTCCATCGAGAAGGTGATCCACACGTTGTTCGAGGCGTTCGTGCTCGTCGCGCTCGTGGTCTTCGTGTTCTTGGGAGACCTGCGCTCGACGCTCATCCCGACGCTCGCCGTGCCGGTGTCTCTCGTCGGCGCCTTCACGTTCATGCAGGCCTTCGGGCTCACGATCAACCTCATCACGCTCTTCGCGTTGGTGCTCGCGATCGGAATCGTCGTCGACGACGCCATCGTCGTCGTCGAAGCGGTGCACGCGAAGATGGCCGAAGAGCCCACGCTCACGCCGTACGCCGCCGTTCGCAAAGTGATCGGAGAGATCTCCGGCGCGATCGTCGCGATCACGCTCTTGATGGCCGCGGTGTTCGTTCCCGTCACGTTCATGACCGGGCCCGTGGGCGTGTTCTATCGGCAGTTCTCGCTGACGATGGCCTCGTCCATCGTGCTCTCGGGCGTCGTCGCCCTCACGCTCACGCCCGTGCTCTGCGCGATCATCCTGAAGAACCACCACGGAGAGCATCACAAGAAGCGACGCACTCCGATCGCGCTGCTGCTCGACCTGTTCAACAAGCTCTTCGCCAAGGGCACCGAGCGATACCTCCGCGTGCTCGAGCTCGTGGTGAGTCGAAGGCTCGTCACGTGGGGCGTGCTCGCGGTGTTCTGCGTGGGAATCTTCAGGGTCAACAAAGACCTCCCCGCGGGGTTCATCCCCAACGAAGACCAGGGGCAGATCTACGCGATCGTCCAGACTCCTCCCGGAACAACGCTCGAGCGCACCAACCAGGTCTCGCGCGAGCTTCAGACGATCGCGCGCCACGTCGACGGCGTCGAGTCGGTCTCGTCCCTCGCCGGCTACGAGATCCTGACCGAAGGGCGCGGCTCCAACGCAGGGACGTGCTTGATCAACCTGAAGCCGTGGTCGCAGCGCGCGCGCAACGTGCGGCAGATCATCGCCGAGCTCGAGCATCGATCGCACGACCTCGGCGCGCGCATCGAGTTCTTCGAGCCGCCTTCGGTGCCGGGCTACGGCGCGGCGGACGGCTTCGCGCTGCGCCTGCTCGATCTCAGCGGAACGACGGACTACAACGAGTTCGACCGCGTCAATCGCGAGTTCATGGAGCGCCTCGAACGACGGCGCGAGCTCGCGGGGCTCTTCACCTTCTTCGCCGCCAACTATCCGCAGTACGAGCTGGTGATCGACAACCAGCTCGCGATGCAGAAGGGCGTCTCGATCCGCGCCGCGCTCGAGAACCTCAACATCCTCATCGGCAGCACCTACGAGCAGGGCTTCGTTCGCTTCGGGCGCTTCTACAAGGTCTACGTCCAGGCGCTGCCCGAGTACCGCCGCATGCCGTCGGACCTGCTCGACTTGTACGTGCGCAACGACCGCGGCGAGATGGTCCCGTACTCCGCGTTCATGACCTTGCGCGCGACGCACGGACCCAACGAAATCACCCGCTACAACCTCTACAACTCCTCTGCGATCCGCGGCGTCCCTGCGCCGGGATACACCAGCGGAGACGCCATTCGGGCGATCCGCGAGGTCGCCGCGCAGTCGCTGCCGCGCGGGTACGACATCGCGTGGGAGGGCCTCTCGTTCGACGAAGCGCGCCGCGGAAACGAGGCGATCTACATCTTCATCGTCGTCGTCGCGTTCGTCTACCTCGTGCTCGCCGCGCAGTACGAGAGCTTCATCATCCCGCTCGCGGTGCTCTTCTCGCTGCCCGTGGGGATCTTCGGCTCGTTCTTTCTGCTGCGCGTGCTCGGGCTCGCCAACGACATCTACGCGCAGGTCGCGCTCATCATGCTCGTCGGTCTGCTCGGAAAGAACGCGGTGCTCATCGTCGAGTACGCCGTGCAGCGACAGCACAAGGGGCTGCCCATTCGCGAGGCAGCGATCGAAGCGGCGCGCGAGCGGTTCAGGCCCATCTTGATGACCTCGTTCGCGTTCATCGCGGGGCTCGTCCCCCTCGTGCGCGCGACCGGCCCCGGCGCCGTCGGCAACCGCACCATCGGCGCCGCCGCGATGGGCGGAATGCTCTTCGGAACGATCTTCGGCGTCGTCCTCATCCCCGGCCTCTACTTCATCTTCGCCAAGCTCGCCGAGGGCCGCTCGCTCATCGAGAAGCAAGAGCACAACCCCGTCAGCGAAGGAGACGAGTACGATGACTAGCTCGCGACTCGCCCGTCTCGCGCTTCTCGCGCTCACCGCGCTCACCTCCATCGCGTGCGTCCCCGCCGTCCCCGGCGGTCCCCCGCGACAAGCGCACACCGAAACGCCCGCGACCTTCTCCGCCGGCGGCGAAGCCTCGGGACAAAGCTCGGCCACCGTCGATTGGCACGCGTTCTTCAACGACCCGCACCTCGTCGCGTTGATCGAGACCGCGCTCGCCAACAACCAAGAGCTCAACATCACCATCCAAGAGACGCTCGTCGCCAACAACGAGGTGATGGCTCGACGAGGCGAATACCTCCCCAGCCTCAGCGCGGGTGTGGGCGCTGGGCTCGATCGCGTCGGACGCTTCACGAGCCAGGGGCAAGCCGACGAAGCCAACAGCGTCGCGCCCAACCTGCAGCAGTACTCCTTGGGCCTTTTCGCCTCGTGGGAGGTCGACATCTGGGGACGCCTCCGCAACAACGCGACCTCGGCGAACTACCGCTTCCTCGCCAGCATCGAGGGCCGCAACTTCGTCGTCACGCGCCTGGTCGCCGAAATCGCGACGAAGTACTACGAGCTACTCGCGCTCGACCGCCGCCTCGCGATCGTGCGCAACAGCATCGCCCTGCAGCAGAGCGCGCTCGAGGCCGTGCGCCTGCAACAGCAAGCGGCGCGCGTCACCATGCTCGCCGTCCGGCGCTTCGAAGCGCAGCTGCAGTCCTTTCAGAGCAAGCAGTTCGACCTGCTGCAGCGCATCGCCGAGACCGAAAACGAGCTGAACTTTCTCTGCGGTCGCTTCTCGCAGCACATCGCGCGCAGCGACGCGGACTTTCTCTCGATCGAGCCCCCCGCGGTGCGAACGGGCGTCCCAGGACAGCTGCTCGAGAATCACCCCGACGTGCGACGCGCTGAGCTCGAGCTGCGCGCCGCGGCCCTCGACGTGGACGCGGCGCGGGCGCGGTTCTATCCAGCGCTGCGCCTCGAAGCGGGCGTGGGCTTTCAGTCCTTCGACATCACTCGACTGCTCGCCACGCCGGACTCGATCTTCTACAGCATCTTCGCCGGAGTGATGGCCCCGCTGCTCAACCGCAACGGGATCACCGCCGAGTACTTCTCCGCAAACTCGCGGCAGATGCAGGCGGTCCTGCGCTACGAGCGCGCGATCCTCGCCGCGTACCTCGACGTCAACACCGCGCTCAACCGCCTGCGCAACGTCACGCAAGCGTACGCGCTGCAACAGCAGCAGGTCGCGCGCCTCGCCGAGGCCGTCGAGATCTCGAACCTGCTCTTCAACTCGGCGCACGCCGACTACCTCGAGGTGCTCACGACGCGACGAGACTCGCTCGAAGCGCAGACGGATCTCATCGAGACCAAGCTCCGCCAGCTCGACGCGGCGATCACGCTCTACCGCGCGCTCGGCGGCGGATGGCGCGTCCCGCAGAGACCGACGCAACAACCTCCCGCCCCCTCGCAGCGCACGCCCCCCTCTCGAAGCACGACCCAAGGAGCCGCTCGATGAACACCAACACCCTGCGGTGGATCCTCGCCGCGACCCTCGCCTCTGCGAGCGCCTGCAAGCACCACGAGCAGCACGCAGCCGAAGAGCGCCTGCGACTCGAAGTGACGACGGTGATCCGCAAAGACACCGAGATCACGCACGAGTACGTCTGCCAGATCCGCGCGTATCAACACATCGAAGTGCGCGCGCTCGAGCGAGGCTACCTCCGAGACATCTACGTCGACGAGGGGCAGAGCGTGCAGCGAGGACACCCGCTGTTTCAGCTCACGCCGGTGATCTATCAAGCCGAGCTCGCGCGAAGCGCGGCCGAGGTGCAGCACGCCGAGGTCGAGTTTCGCAACACGAGGATGCTGCGCGACGGCAACGTGGTCTCGCCCAACGAGCTCGCGCTCGCGCAGGCCAACCTTCAGCGCGCCTCCGCCGAGCGAGCGCTGGCGGCGGCGCACCTGCGCTTCTCGCGGCTCGACGCGCCGTTCAACGGGATCGTCGGTCGCCTCATGGCGCGACGCGGGAGCCTCGTGAGCGAAGGCGACCTGCTCACCGTCCTCTCGGACAACAGCCAGATGTGGGTGTACTTCAACGTCAGCGAGCGCGAGTACCTCGCGTACCGTCGCGCGCATCGGCCGGGCGAGCCCGAGACCGTGCGCTTGCGCCTCGCCAACGACGAGATGTTCTCGCAGCCCGGGACGATTCAGACCATCGAAGCGGACTTCAACAACGAGACGGGGACGATCGCGTTTCGCGCGGGATTCGCCAACCCCGACGGGCTTCTTCGCCACGGAGAAACCGGCGAGATCGTGATGACCACGCGACTGCCGCAGGTGCTCGTGATCCCGCAGAAGGCGACGTTCACCGAGCTCGACAAGCAGTTCGTCTTCGTGCTCGACGCGAACAACCACGTCCACGCGCGAGAGATCACCGTGGGCGAAGAGCTGCCGCACGTGTACGTGGTGACGCGCGGCCTTCAAGCAGGAGACCGCGTGCTGATCGAGGGGCTCCGTCGCGTGCGCGACGGCGACGCGATCACGCCGAACGCGCGCAACCCCGAAGAGGTCATCCGCGAGCTCGAGCGGCTCGAAGCGCAGTGACCCTCAACGCCCCGATCGATCGAGCCGATAGACCAGCGCGACGCCGCGCTTGCAGCCGACGATCACGCGCTCGTTGTCGTCGCTGAACGAGGCCGCGCACAACGGCCCCGCGTTCTTCGCGAAGCGCAGGCTCGCGACGAGCGCGAGCGTGTCCGTTCGAAACACCTGCGCGCCGCTGTAGCTGTTGACGAGCGCGAGCGAACGATCGCGAGACAGCTCGAGCGTGGGCCACACGAGCGGATACACATAGAGCACCGGCGCTTCGGGCCGGGCCACGACCGCGTTCGTCTCGAGGTTCAATCGACTGAGATAGCCGCCCCAGCGATAGCTGATGCACTCGCGCTCGTTGAGCGCAGCCGCGGTCGTCCCCTGGCTCCACGGCTCGTGCGCGTACCGCTGCTCGACCTTGTCTTCATCGACGTTGATCACCAGCGCGGCCTTCTCCATGAAGAGCATCAGCCGCGCTCGGTCGAGCCACTCGAGCGCGACGAATCCGCCGTCCGTCGGCTGCGGCTGCGCCGTGAGCACCCGATTCTTGCTCGCCGATCGAACGCCCTCGACGCGCAGCAAAAAGAGCGCGCTCGAGTCGACGTACGCGCGCACCATCCGCGCGATCACTTGCCCGTCGGCGCGCAGCCGAGCACACAGCCCCGTCTCGAACGAGGCGATCCCTTGCGCCCGCGCGCGGTACGACTCCGCGCGCAGGTTACGCACCGAGAACTCGCGATCCACCGTGCCGAACTGCGCGAACCCGCCGGCGCCGTTGTACTCGCTCTCGCTCACGCACAGCACGCGCCCCTCCACCGAGAGCTCGAGCTTCTCGGTGGGCACCAGGGTGACGCAATTGACCGCGCGCGGCTGGGACTCGCCGAGAAACCACCGCTTCACCGCGCCGTCGCAGCCCGCGGTAAACACCTGCTCGCGCCCGTCGAGCCTCGCGTACGCCACGCCGTCGACGCGATCGACGTGCCCGCGATCCGCAGGAATCACACGCACCCGCTTCTCGACGTCCCACGCGAGCAAGCAGTCTCCGTCGGGCGAGTAGCGAAGATCATCGTTGCGCGAGCACCACAAGCGCCCGTCGCCCGCGCGGCTGAACGCGAGCTGCGTGACGGGCTTGGGCGTTCGAATCATCGAGATCCTGCGGCGCGAACGCAGGTCGATCACCTCGATTCCGTCCCTCGATCCGAGCGCGCACCGTCGGTCGTCGATCGCGAGCGGGTTGGACCAGCGGCCGTCCTGGTCGATCGCGAACCGCGGGATCGAGCGCGTCCGCCCCGTCTCGGCGTCGATGAGGTACAGCGAGACGTTGGTGCGGATCGCGATCGTGCGCTCGTCGGGCGAGATCGCGATGAGGTAGTTGTAGAGCTCCGCGGGCGCGACGCGATCGAGCGGCGTCGAGCTTCCGTCCACGAGCGAGAAGCGCCGAAACGTCCCCTCCGCGGTCGAGCACACGAACTCGAGTCCGCCGCGCATCAACGCGCCGCGCATCTCCGGTCCGAGCAAGGGCAGCGGGACCGTGGTTGCGTCCCAGCGCACGAGCCCGCGATCGCTCTGCACGATGCCTGCGCCCCACGGGTCGATCGAAGCTCCCCACGAGTTGCCGCTGAGCGCGATCTCAGCGAGCACGGCGCCGGTCTCGATCTCGACGCGGACGAGCTTCGAGCCTTGCTGCGCGAGGTAGTCGCGCCCGTTCTCGTGCAGGACCACTTGCGAAGCGTCGATGCGCCGGCGCACCGCGCCGGTGTTCGCGTCGAAGAGCCATTTGCGCGAGTCTTTTCCCGAGAGCCCCGCGAGGATCCAACGCCCGTTCGACGAGACGCTGAGCGACTCGATCGCGTACGGAGTGCGATAGCGCGTGCTGCCCAACACCTGCTCGAGCGACGCGCGCGGGAGCGAGGCTCGACGAAGAACGCTCATCGGACGATCGACCATGATCGCCAGCCAGTGTCTCACTCTCGATCCAACGGTCACCAGCCGCCAGCGCACCGATCGAGGCGCGCGGCTCAGCGCTCGGGGACGGCGACGCCCGTTTGCGCTGGGTCGAGCATGCTGCCGATGTTGTTCACGAGCGCGTCGCGCGCCATGAGCTGCCCCGTTCGGCCGGTGTAGTTCCACTCCAAGAACTTCACGAGCGACGAGTGCTCCATCGGAACGTGCGAGACGAAATTGCGCCTGGCAAATCGCCCGATCGCCAACATCGGAATGCGCGTCCCCGGCGCCTCCATATCGACCGGGCTCACCCCCGGCGGCGAGACGTGATCGAAGTATCCGCCGCCCTCGTCCCACGTGAGGATGATCAGCGTTCGATCCGCGTAACGCGAGGCCATGATGCGCTCGACCGCCGCGCGCACCCACGCCACGCCCACGCTGATGCTCGTCCCATAGCCAGGGTGCTCGGTGTGGTAGCCGACGCTCTTGATGTAGACGACCTCGGGCATTCGCCCCGCGTCCATGTCTCGGTAGAACTCGTCCCAGTCCTTCAAGAACGCGGGATTGTCCGTAAATTGCCGGTAATAGTTGAACGGGATGTCCGACGGATCATAGATGCACGGATACGTCGGCAGCCCGTGACGACAGTCCGACGGAGGCAGCGGGCACAGCGCCGAGTCGCGCATCCGCTGGTAGCCCTCGGCATAGAACGCGACGCGTACGCCCGCATCGAGCAGCACGTCCGCGATCGTTCGCTGACCGACGAACTGCCTCGTCATCGCCGTCGGATTGCACCCCTGCCCGATCGCGTACGGGATCACTTCGTTGTCGAGAAACATCTTTCTCGCCGCGGCGAAGTACATGTCGTTCGCCGCGGTCTGCCCGACGATCGGCTGAAAGTACCGATCGGCCAACGCATATTGCCGCGCCCAGTCGTGGTACTGCTGAACGAGCGCGGGAGGCGACGCGGCGAAATTGCGACGATCCGCGCACGCAGGGCCGACCACGAAGCGATCCATCCGACCGCCGTTGATCTCCGCGGCCTCGCACGCCTGCGTGTGATCCGGGTCGCGCCCCGCGTTGAGCGCGTCGTCGAGCTCGACCCAACGCGAGCCCGAGGGCTCGGTGTCGGGGATGCGCTCGCAGCAAGCGGGCCCTTCGTTGCACGCGGGATTGGACCCCGCGGGCGCGGTGCAGTAGCGCCCGAAGTAATTGTCGAAGGTGTGATTCTCCTGCGAGATGATCACCACGTGCTCGATGTTCGAGCGCGCGAGACCGAAGCCATCGGCGCTCGCGTCGCGCGTCGCGGCGTCACGCACCGGCGCCTCCCAGCGCGTTGGATCCGCGACGTCGTCGGGCACCGCGACGATGGCGGGACGCTCGATGGAAGCGTCGCCTCGCGCGTCCATCGTCTCCATCGCAGGGGCGCAGCCCGCGCAGAGCACACACAGCCCGGCCCAAGAACGAAGCGGCGTCACGCGCACATCGCGACTATGCCGCGATGTCACTTCGTTGTCACTGCGTGGTAACTATCAACGAGTGCGAATCGGCGTTGGATTCTTCGGGGCGTGCTTGTTGTCGACCGTAGGCTGCAGCGGCGGAGCGCCGATGCCCGCGCTCGACGCTTCGACGCGAGAGGCGTGCGTCGCGGTCGCAGGCGACGACGTGCCCGACGAGCAAACGCGCGACACTGACTGCGATGGAATCGACGGCACCATCGACCGCGCCGTCTTCGTCGCCGCAGACGGAGACGACGCCGCGATGGGCACGCGCGAGGCTCCCGTTCGCACGTTGCGCCGCGCGTTGAGGCTCGCGTCGTTCAACGAGCGATCGCAGGTGCTCGTCGGCGTCGGGACGTACACCGAGAGCGAGCCGCTGCTGTTGCCCGACGGCGTGGGCCTGTTCGGCGGCTACGAGCGCGCCCGAGGCTGGGCGCGAAGCGGCGCGCAGAGCGAGCTGCGTGGAGCGAGCACCGCGGTCGTCGCCCGCTCGATGAGCCGCGGCGTTCAACTCGGACGAATCACCGTCGTCGCGGCAGACTCGAGCGCGCCCGGCGGCGAGAGCGTCGCGCTGCGCGCCGAGGACGCGAGCTCGGTGCTCATCGAGGACCACGCGGTGTTGAGCGCGGGCCGCGGCGGCAACGGCGCCGCAGGACTGCCCGGCGCCAACGGCGGCGACGGCGATCGCGGCGGCGACGGTCTCGCGGGAAGCGCCGACGGAGAGAACAACTCCGGCGCCGGCGGCGCGCTCGGCCGCAACGCGCAGTGCCCGAGCGCCAACGGCGGCGCCGGCGGCAGCGGCGGTCAGCGATACACGCGGTTCTTCGGCATCGCCGGTCGCCCAGGCGCGCAAGGAGCCGCGGGCGGCGCTGGCCTCGAGACCAACGGATGCACGGGGCGCGACGGCGGTGACGGAGCGCGCGGAGCGACCGACGGCGCCGCGGGCAGCGACGGGGCTGCGGGCGCATCCGCCGGACAATTTACAGGGTCTCCCGCGATCTACGAGGGAGGCTCCGGCGGCGACGGCGCCCCCGGAGGCGCAGGCCAAGGCGGCGGCGGAGGCGCAGGCTCCTCGGGGCAATCGGGCACGCTCTGCAACGACGGCGCAGGCAATGGCGGCGGCGGCGGCGGCGCAGGGGGCTGCGGAGGCGCCGGCGGACGTGGCGGGACGAGCGGCGGCCCCTCGATCGCGCTCCTCGCGATTCGCTCGAACGTACGCGTCACCGGCGCGCTGCTTCGCACCGCCGGCGGCGGCGCTGGAGGCGCCGGCGGAGCCGGAGGCAACGGCGGCAACGGCGGCGCTGGAGGCGCTGGATCAACGACCTCGTCCAGCGAAGTGGGCCGCGGCGGGCGGGGCGGCGCAGGCACCAACGGCGGACGCGGCGGCAACGGCGGAGGCGGCGGCGGAGGTCCGAGCGTCGGCGTGTGGAGCGTCGAGGCGACGGTGACGACCAGCAGTGTCGGCTACGAGCTCGGCAGCGGCGGCACGGGCGGCGCGGGCGGCGCGATGGTGATGGGCCTTCGCGGCAGCGACGGCGCCCGCGAAGAGAGCCACCGGTGACGCAGTTGATTCTGAGCACATAGAATCAACACCACCGCTCCGACGCTCCCCTTCACAGCCGCGCCGCGAGCTCTGCGCCCTGGCGAATCGCTCGCTTCGCGTCGAGCTCCGCCGCGAGCTCCGCTCCGCCGATCAAGTGATAGCGACGATCGACTGGCTTGCCCTTCTCGTCCACCGCGACCAGCTCGCGCACCGACTCTTGCCCCGCGCACACGATCACGGTGTCCACCGCGAGCACGCGCGGCGCGCCATCCACGCGAACGTGCAGCCCCTCGTCGTCGATGCGCACGTACTCGACGCCGTCCATCATGCGAACGTGGTGACGGTTGAGCGCGATGCGATGCACCCAGCCGGTGGTCTTTCCGGGCCCCGAGCCCATGCGTCCCTTCTTGCGCTGCAAGAGGAAGATCTCTCGCTTGGGCGTCGCCGCCGCCGCTTCGATGAGCCCTCCAGCGACGCGCGACTCGAGGTCGACGCCCCACTCACGCGTCCATGACTCGAGCGACTGCGGCGACTCTTCGGCGAGCAAAAACTCACACACGTCGATGCCGATCCCCCCCGCGCCGATCACCGCGACCTTCGCCCCAACCGGCCTCTTCTCTCGAAGCACCTGCGGATACGTCAGCACCTTCTCGTGCTCGATCCCCGCGATCTTCGGAACGCGCGGGCTCACCCCCGTCGCCACAACCACCTCATCGAACCCCGCGTCGAGCTCGCCCTTCGCCACCCGATGCCCGAGCACCACCTTCACGCCCGTGCGCTCGAGCAGCCCGCGAAAATACCGGATCGTCTCTTTGAACTCTTCTTTGCCCGGGACGTTCGCCGCCATGTCGAACTGCCCGCCGATCTCGCTCGCCGCCTCGAAGAGCGTCACGTCGTGCCCGCGCTCAGCCGCCACCGTGGCCGCCGACAGCCCCGCCATCCCAGCGCCCACCACGGCGATCTTCTTCTTGTTCACCGCGCGCTCGTACACGAGCTCGGTCTCGAAGCACGCCCGCGGGTTGACCAGGCAGCTCGCGCGACGCGCCGCAAACGTGTGATCCAGGCACGCCTGGTTGCAGCCGATGCACGTGTTGATTTCGTGTGCGCGACCTGCGCTCGCCTTCTCCGCCCAAAACGCGTCCGCCAAGAGCGGCCGCGCCATCGAGACCATGTCCGCGTCGCCCGAGGCGATGATGTCCTCGGCGACGTCCGGCATGTTGATCCGATTCGAAGCCACCACCGGGATCTTCAAGTGCTTCTTCACCGCCGCCGTGCTCTTGCGAAACGCCGCGCGCGGCACCGACGTGACGATCGTCGGAATGTTGGCCTCGTGCCACCCGATCCCAGTGTTGAGCAGGTCGATCCCCGCGTCTTCGAGCGCCTTCGCCGTGGCCACAATTTCGTCGTGCGTGTTTCCCCCCTCGACGAGGTCGAGCAGCGAGAGGCGATACATCACCAAGAAGCGCTTGCCCGTCGCCGCGCGGATCGCCTTGACCACTTCGACGCCGAGCTTCATTCGCCCGAAAATATCCCCGCCAAACTCGTCCTCGCGCTGGTTGACCCGCTTGCAGAGAAACTGGTTCAGCAAGTAGCCCTCGCTGCCCATCACCTCGACGCCGTCGTAGCCAGCCTCTTGCGCCAGCGACGCGGCGCGCGCGAAATCACCGATCACCTCCCACACCCGCTCGGTGCTCATCTCCGCAGGCTTGAACGGGTTGATCCGCGCTTTGATGGGCGAGGCCGACTCGTTGAAGGGATGATAGCCGTAGCGCCCCGCGTGGATGAGCTGCATCGCGATGTGCCCGCCGTGACGATGAACGGCCTCGGTCACCTTGCGATGATTCGCGACGTCGCCTTTGGTGTTCATCGTCCCGCCCGCAGGCAGAAGCCACCCTCGGCGATTGACCGAGATCCCTCCGGTCACGATCAACCCCGTCCCGCCCTTCGAGCGCTCTTCGAAGTAGGCCGCGAGCTTCGGGTAGTTCCAAAACCGGTCCTCGAGACCGGTGTGCATCGAGCCCATCATCACTCGATTGCGCAGCGTGAGAAACCCGAAGTCCAACGGCGCAAACAAGTGCGGGTAGTGCGTGTTCATCTCTGTTCTTCCTCGAACGAGGCCCAGCTCGGCCCTCCGTCCACGTACGGACAACCGATGGCGCCGAGCAGATATCTGCCACCGCTTCGCGCGCGAGCCGCACGAAAATCAAGCAGCGCTCGCTCGGGGTGATTGTCGATCGAGCCGGACGCGTGACGCACCGGCGTCGTCACGATCAGCACCCTTCGATACGGCCGCTGCTCGATCAACGGCGTCGAAAACAGCGCGTTCTGCACGGTGTCCGTCGACGCAGGGTCGAACTCCATCCGCGCCACCAGCGACGGCCATCGATCAACCTCGTACCGCCGCAGGATCGCCGCGCACATCCCGTCGGCCTCCGTGAGATACGCCCGGTTCGTCCCGAGCACTCGCTCGAGCTGCGCGCGCTCGCGGATCCGCTGCGCCTCCGTCGCCCGCCGCGAGTCGAGCTCGTCCTCGAGCCTCCCCCGCATGCACGCGCCCTCCGCGGGATCGAGCGAGATCGGCGCCCTCGACGGCCCACGACCGCTCAACACCAGCCCCACGCGATCGCCCAACGCCACGGACAGCTCCACTGCCGCCCGCGCCCGCTGCGCCGTCGCGCACGACGGCTCGTCGTCGGGCAGAAGCCCTCCCCCGAGCACCACCAACACGTCCGGTCCCCATCGCTGAACACGCTCGACCTCGCGCGCGTCACACGACGCCAGCGCGCGATGAATCACCGAGCCCCCGCGCGGACTCTCGCAGCGCTCGCTCGCAGCGATGCTCGGCCCGATCTGCGCAGGAGCCTCCCCCGGCCCCGCCAGCACACGCGCGCCCCGCGCCTCGTCCGTGGACGCAGCCATCGTCCCTCGCCCCGGTCGCGATCGCTCGCACGCGAGAAGCCCGAGCGCCGTCGCGATGAACAGCGCCGCTCGTCGTTGACCCTTCAATGCGCCCATCGAAGCTGCTCGATCTCCGTTCCGTCCAAACGATACGCAGTCCAGCGCAGCTCGCGGCCGCTCACCTCGAGCATCGCCCAACCGTGAACGCTCTCTCTCGTCCGCGAAAACGCCTGCCTCTCTCGAAACGGGTACAGCGGAGCGCCCGCACCCCCAAAGTGCAACCGCACCGTCCCCCGCGTCTCGTCCACGATCTGCCCCGCCCGCAACGCGAACAACGACTCGTAGTTGTGCACGTGCCCCGCAAGATCCACGTCGACGTGCGCGCGGTCCATCAGCGGCTCCCACAACGAGCGCGTCAGCTCGTCCGGCAAATGACCCACCGCCGTGCTGTACATCGGCTGATGATGCATCGTGATCAGCCACGGAGTGCGCGCGCGGTCCACCGCGGACAGCTCCCGCGCGAGCCACGGCGTCTCGACCTCGCGAACGATCGACGGAGCCACGGTCGAGTCGTTGAGCACCATCAGCGCGATCGGCCCGTAGTCCACGCGATACCAGCGCTCGTGATGCGTCCCATCTCCGTTCGACGGAAGCGCGAACTGCGCGTGGTACGTCTGGCTCGGGTTGTCGTGGTTTCCGTCAGCGATGAACATCGGCGCCCGCGCGAGCAGCGCCGCGCCCTCTTCGAAGAAGCGATCCCACTGCGACTGCGCCTCGCCCGCCGCCGTCACGTCGCCCGAAAAGAAGATCGCGTCCGGCGCCATCGCCGCCGCCCGCCGCGCGATCTGCCCCCATATCTCCGGGTGCGTCCTCGAGTCGCCCGCCACCATCACGCGCACCGAACGCGTATCGCTCGGCGCCGTGACAAACGAATAGACCGCGCTGCGAGCCCCCTCGCCGCCCGCGTCGTAATAGACCGTGCTCGAAGGCTGCAGCCCGCACAGATGCACCTCGTGCTGACGCCGCCCGGGCGCGCCCACGTATTCAAACGAGTAGCCGATCGCCCGGTGATCGAGCCTCGTCGGACTCGACCCGTAGCGCACCTCCGAGGCCATCGTCCGCGCGTCGGTCGACCACTGCACGACCATGCTCTCGGACGGCGACCCCACCACGCTCAAATGCAGCGAGCGCGGCGTCGGAGCGCCGCCCAGCCGCTCGGCGTGCCCCTGCAACACCACGCGCGACGGCATCACCGCGCGCACGTCGTACGAGCACCGCTCGGGTCGATGAGGCAGCGTCAGCGCCAGCGCCAACGACAACGGAGCCTCTGCCCCGCGCTGCGCCACCCGCGTAGACCTTCGATCGCAGCCGCTCGCCGTGCTCGTCACGCTCGCGAGCACCACCATCGCTCGTCTCACCCTCAACGTGCTCATCGTCGCTCTGCCTCGACCGCTTCGACCGCGATGTCACTGCGGCTCTTGTGCCAACGCGATCGAGGCGCGTCTTCGCGCGGATCCACGCAATCCCGAGGATCATCTCCGCGCCGCGCGGATTTTCTCCACGCGCGCCGGAGGCGCCGCAGCTCGAGAGCATGACGAATCGTCGGCGATTCGTAGCGCAATTCGTACAGTCCCCACACGCTCGACGACGGCGGCACACCCCGTGCGTCGCGCTCTCGCGCGCAGTGCGAGGGCGCTCTCGATGCACAACCGACCCACCCACGAGCAGCGAGCGACGAGCCGACGACGCGTTCTTGTCGCGGAGGATGACTTCGAGCTCCGACGGCTCATCGTGAGCGCGCTCACCACGGACGGCTTCGACGTGAGCGAAGTGCGCGACGGAGGCCAGCTGCTGCGCACCATCGCGTCCAACGCAGCGAACGGGTCGCCGCAGCCGAGCCTCGTGATCACCGACGTGCGCATGCCCGGGATGACCGGACTCGAGGCGCTCGAGGCGCTGCGCTCGCTGCTCGCGCAGACGGCGGTCGTGGTGATCTCGGCGTTTCCCGACGCCAACACGCGACGCGAAGCGATGAGGCTCGGCGCGATCGGCGTGCTCGACAAGCCGTTTTCGCTCGATGACCTTCGGATGATCGCGCTCAACAGCGAGCACTGGCCGTTCAGCCGCCGCTCGTAGCGAACGCCCTGCCATGCGCCTCTTGCAACGCGTGCTCTTTCCGCTCGTCGCCGTGCTCTTGCTCGTCGGCGCCGCGTACGCCGTGGTTCGAACGCGCCGCGAGTTCGAGACGTTCGAGTCCGACGCGCGCCGCGATCACTTGTTCGTCGCTCGGACGCTTCGCGCGGCGATGCTCGACGTCGCGCGCACCGACGGAGCGCCGCGCGCGCGCTCGCTCTTGCGCGCCGCCGATCGCGGCTACCCCGGCGTCGAGCTTCGGCTCGTGCGCGTCGATCAGCCCGAAACCGACGAGCAACGACCTCGCGTCGCCATCGACGCGCTCGACGCCGTTCGTCGCGGGCGTGAGTTCGAGATCGTCGCGTCGAACCAGTGGCTCACGTACGTCCCCGTCGAGCTCGAGCCCCACCAGCCGTGGGCGATCGAGGTCGCTGAGTCGATCGAGCGAGTGCACGCGTACCAGCGCGAGACCGTCGTTCGCAACGCGATCGCGACGCTGATCACCACCGCGCTGTGCGCGCTGATGGCGGCGTGGCTCGGCAATCGCTTGATCGCTCGGCCGCTCGGCCGGCTCGCCGCGAAGGCCCGCCGCGTGGGCCGCGGAGACTTCAACGACCCGGTGCCCGAGGACGTGCGCGACGAGCTCGGCGAGCTCGCACACGAAATCAACACGATGTCCGCGGAGCTGCAGCGAGCGCAAGCGCGGCTGCTCGAAGAGACCGCGACGCGGCTGCGCACGCTCGAAGCCCTGCGCCACGCGGACAAGCTGCGCACCATCGGACAGCTCGCCGCGGGCATCGCGCACGAGCTCGGAACGCCGCTCAACGTCGCCATGGGGCGCGCCTCGCTCTTGCTGCGAGCGGAGGTCACCGAGGAGAACCTGCGCGAGAACGCGACGATCGTGATCGAGCAGTGCAAGCGCATGGCGGCGATGATCCGGCGCCTGCTCGACTTCGGTCGCAAGAGCGAGCCGTCCGCGGCCCCCACGGACCTGATGGAGCTCGGCGCGCAGTCTGTAGCGCTGCTCGAGCCGTTCGCGCGCGATCGAGGATGCTCGCTCGCGCTCGTGTCCGACTGTGACGCGGCGCTGGTCACCGCCGACGCGGCCCTGCTTCAACAGGTGATCGCAAACTTCATCGTCAACGCGATCCAAGCGACGCCCAACGGCGGAGAGATTCGCGTTCGAACGGGGACGCGCGAGGTGCAGCCGCCGCTCCCGAACGACGCGCGCGCGCGATACGCGTTCTTGACGGTCTCGGACGAGGGCGTCGGAATGTCGGCCGAGCAAGCCTCGCGTGTGTTCGAGCCGTTCTTCACGACCAAAGACGTCGGCGAAGGAACAGGCCTCGGATTGACCGTCGCCTACGGCATCGCCCGCGACCACGGCGGCTGGATCGAGGTCGACAGCACGCCCTCAGTCGGCACGCACGTCACGCTCTATCTCCCCTTGCGCGACGAAGGCGAGACGCCGTTCTCGTGACCAGCGATCACCGCAGCGGCAACGCAAAGTCTCGGATCACGCCCATGTGCTGCATGCTCGGCGCGGCGCTGTCCGTGCGCAGCGCGGGCGCGATCATCGCGATCGTCATGGCGTCGAACACCCGCGTGTCGATCACCATCCCCTCGCCCATCGTGTACGTCGTCACGCCGTCCGTGAGCACCACGGGCCGCTGCAGCGCCCGCAAATTCGCGCTCGGAATCACCCAGTCGTACGGCTTGTTGCGCGACGTATCGATGCCGCCGTCCGCGAGCGTGACGAGCCGATTCGCGTTGGTCCCGGGGTTGCCAAACTGATCCGTCGGCTGCGGCTGCACCGCGAGCACCTCGTTCAGCGGCATGAACACCGCCTCCATATTGGTGTCGGTATTCAAGTCTCCCCCGAGCACGACGAAGTCTCCCGCGGAGATGTGCATGCGGATGTTGTCGCGAAGCTCCGCGCCCTCGATCGGTCGACTCGACGCCGTGGTGTGCAAATGCACGCTGATCGCCCAGAGATCCACGGGCCCCGGCACGTCGATCCGCGCGTACGCGTAGTCGCGGTTGGACACTCGGCTGTCGTTCCACTCGCCGCACGCGAGGATCGGAAATCGCGAGACCACTCCGTTCGGCAGATCCCCAGCGCCGTCGATCACCTCGCGACAGAAGAACGCGCCGGCCCCCATGATCGTGTCCGCGAACGTCTGCATCGCAGCGTTGTCGTCGGCGCCGTATCGCATCTCTTGCACGAGCACGATGTCGGGCCTCGCGCCCTGCATGATCCGAATCCCCGGCCCCGGCGCCACATCGCCCGGCGGTGGGTTGTAGTTCTGATAGTTTCCCGCAGTCAGGTTCGCGGACATCACTCGAATGGTGCGGCTCCCCGCAGCGCCGTCGCTCGCCACGCCATCGTCGCTCGCACCATCATCGGTCACCGTGGCGTCGCTGGCGCTCTCGCCCTCGTCCTGCGCGTCCGCGCTCGCATCAACGTCGAACCCGCCCGCGTCGCCGGCCTCGCTCGCCTCCGTCGCCTCGTCGAGCGCGTCGGCCGCATCGGCCGCTCCCGCATCGAGCCGCTGCGCGTCCTGCGCGACGACGCCATCGAGGCGCGCGTCCGCGAACGTCGCCGCGTCGCCGCCGTCCGGCCCCTGCGGCTTCGTGCACGAGGAACACAGCACGATCAGCACTGCACAGAACGATCGTCTCATCATCGCTGAGCATACACACCGCCGCGTCCCGCGCTGCGTCCGCCACCACATCGCCAAACGACTGCGCGCGGCATGCGTTGATGCTCCCTGCGTCAACCATGGCTCGTCACGGGGGGCCCGTTGTTCTGGGATGCGCGCTCAGCGAGCCCCTCCGCGCTGGACGCACGGACTCCCCACGAACTACGGTTCGACCGATGACAGATCGACCCGATGGCGCCGCGAACATGGCCATCTTCTGCGATTACGAAAACGTCGCGATCGGCGCTCGCGACGCTCGCTACGACGACTTCGACATTCAGCTCTGCCTCGAGCGCTTGCTCGACAAGGGCAAGGTGGTCGTGAAGAAGGCGTACTCCGACTGGGATCGCTACCGGCAAGCCAAGCGAGGGATGCACGAAGCCGCGTTCGAGATGATCGACATCCCGCACGTGAGCTACTCCGGCAAAAACTCGGCGGACATCCGTCTCGTCGTCGACGCGCTCGACCTGTGTTGGGTCAAGAAGCACGTCGACACGTTCGTCATCATCTCGGGTGACAGCGACTTCTCGCCGCTCGTCAGCAAGCTGCGCGAGAACGACAAGCGCGTGATCGGCCTCGGCGTGAAGTCGAGCTCGAGCCACCTGCTCATCGATAACTGCGACGAGTTCATCTACTACGACGACCTCGTGCGAAAGCGCGAGTCCGCACGCAGGAGCGTCGCGCCCAAACCCAAGCCGCCGCAGAACGCTCCGCGCCCCGAGAACGCAGGCCCAGCTGCGGCGAACAAGCCAGCGACCGAGACCGAGTCGCCGACACAGACGCTCGCCGAGCGACAGCGCGAGGCGCTCGACATGGTGCTCGACGTGGTCGAGGCGCTCTTTCAAGACCGCGACGGAGCGCTCCACGGCTCGCTGGTCAAAGAGACGCTCAAGCGAAAACGCCCGGAGTTCTCCGAGCGTTTTCACGGGTATCGTTCGTTCTCCGAGCTGCTCGAGGACGCGCACAAACGCGCGTTGTTGGAGGTCAGCCGCGACGAGCGCTCGGGTGGCTACGTCGTGACGGCGTTCGGACCGAAGGCGTAGCGATCACTCGAGCTCGGAGTTCATGTAGATGCCGGGCGAGCCGTACATCTCGCGCTGCGAGTTGAGGGCGCCAGCGCGCTCGAAGGTCGAGTGGTTTCCGTCGCCGTCGAGGTCGCCGAGCGCGCGCGCCGTGAACCCAGCAGCCGGGCCCACGCCCGACGAAACGTACTCGAAGCAGTAGTAGTGCGGGTCCGCGATCGAGAAGTCGAGCGCTTGCCAGGTGGCGTTGTCCCACGTTGTAGCGGGGTCAGTCACGCGGACACCCGCGGGAACCGCGCCAGGCGTGAGGCCCGCCGGGTCAGGAAACTGCGGAGCGAGCACACCGCCACCGAGGCCGCGGTTCACTCGCTCGCCCGTCGCGTACGTGCCCGAGTTTCGATACAGGTACGAGAGCTTGTCGACCGCCTCCGTCGTCTTCGCGCGGCGCAGGTACTTGATCATCGACGGGATCGCCACCGCAGCCAAGATGCCCAAGATCGCGACGACGATCATGAGCTCGATGAGGGTGAATCCGCGGCGAGTACGCTTGAGAAGGGACTTCATAGTTCAGCTCTCCATGCGAGGGGGCGTTGTCGAGTTTCGAAAACGTGTTGGCTGAAGTTCAACCAACTTGTCATAGGGCAAAGCAATGACGATGCCGCGCTACTCGGTCTCACGCTCGACGTAGACGCCGTTGGTAAACGACGCCGTCTCGAACAGCGACTGAGTGCCGTCGCCGTCGAGATCGCCCTTGGCTTCTGCGACCCACCACGCATCCTGGCTGGGCAAAGACGAGTAGCCGAGATCCGCGGGCGCCGCGCCTGGGACCGACGGAACCGCAGGCGGAAGCCCCGCCACCACGGAGTACTGATAGTACACAGGGCCCGTCGGACGAACGCCGAGCTGCGTCCACCCCGCGGGAACTCCGGCGTACCAGTCGACGCTCGTCACGCCAACGCTCCCCGGCCACATCGTCGCGAGCGAGCCCGACACGTTGGCGTACTGCGAAAACTCGCTCCGATACGCCTCCTGCCGCATGCGGATCATGCCGAGCATGTTGTACGCCTCCGTCGTTCGCGCGCGTCGCGTGTACTTGCGAAACGACACGATCGCGATCGACGAGAGTACGGCGAGGATCGCGACGGTGATCATCAGCTCGATGAGCGTGAAGCCGCTCTCGCTGCGCAGTCGTGGGCTCATGTTCTTCACCAGGTCCATCGTAGCCTTAGCAATGCGCTCTCCGCGCTTTCTCGACGCGACTTCCGAACAACTCTCTGCGCCCGAGCGCCGTCTGTAGGACTCTGTGAACTGACACTTCCCGTCAGCGGACTGACGAAAATTGTCACTCGAGTTCGAGCGCGATGAACACGCCGCCCGAGCCCTGCACCTCGCGGCTCGCGTTGAGCTGCCCCACGCGCTCGAAGGTCGAGAGCGTGCTGTCTCCGTCGAGATCTCCCTGCGCGCGTGCGGTAAACAACGCCGCCGGGCCGTTGCCCATCGAGACGTACTCGTATGAAAAGTAGTGCGGATCGGCGATCGAGAAGCTCAACGCCAGCCATGTCGGACTCGCGTCCCACAGCCCCGGCGGATCGCTCACCCGAACCCCCGCCGGCACCATGGACGGCGTCAGCGACTGGCTCGCCGGAAACTGCGGCGCCACCGACGACGCGCCCAGTCCTCGCGCGAACCGCTCGCCGGTCACGTACGTCGTCGACATCGAATACAAATACGCGAGCTTGTCGACGGCCTCGGAGGTCTTCGCCCGCCTCACGAACCGCAGCATCGTCGGGATCGCGACGGTCGCGAGGATTCCTAGGATCGCGACCACGATCATCAACTCGATGAGAGTGAAACCGCGGCGCGCCTTTTCCATCCGCTGCCAACGAAGCATTCGACCAACCCTCGCTCCACCAACGCAGTGAGAGACCGCGTTCAGAGGCGGTCTTTCAACCGGCGTGCCGTCCCTCTTGTGATGGCACCGAGGATCCGGCATGGTGTGGAGTTTACGCGCTGCGGTCGAACGAACTCACATCGCGCAGAAGTTCACCGAACGCGACGTCGGCGTGTCCATCGCCACCGACCGAGCCATGCACGGCTCGTCTTCGCTCCACGCGCGCCACTCCGCGCTTCGCCCCAACGTCGCAGCGTGGTTGCGCCAGATGCTGTACCCGTCGCCCGTCCCGCTCGCGCGAAACACCGTCGGCTGAACGCACATCATCTGCGTCTGCGCCCGCGCCTGCTCGCGCTGCGCGTAGTCGAGCACGATCGACGCCATCGCCGCGGTCGTCGAGTTCCAGCAGCAGGTCTTGGACGAGTTGTACTCGAGCTCAGCGAACACGTGATCCTCGAGCCGACGCTGCGCGCGATCAACCTGCGCTCGCGACATTCCGAGCTCTTCGGACACGAGATACAAGTCCGCAAACGCGTCCTCTCGACTCGTGCGCGCCGAGCAGCTCGCGGGGTACATCCGCAAGTGCGCGCGGGCGGCTTCGATCCTCGCCAACGCCGCCGCCTGCCGCTCTTGCGGGCTGATCGTCTGCCAGATCATTCGAAACTGCTCGGGCCGCGCGCCGATCGCCGCTTGATCGCTCTGCGCGATGAAGTCCGGCTCGTCCGCGGCGAGCGTCGTGTTCGTCCATCGCCCATTGCGCAACACCGTCGTGCGCCAACGACGAATCCCTCCGCCAAACGTCGAGTACGCAGGCCCCTCCCAGCTCGCTTCACTTCCGCCCGTGTACTGCGAAGTGAAGGTGCTCACCGCCACCGAAGGATCGGCCCACAGCGGCTGGCGACGCGGCATCGAACCGCTCGCGAGGCTCGCTGCGATGCGGCCCTCCGCGGGGCGATCGACGCGCATCACCGGCAGCACGTGCCCGATGCCCTGTCGCTGCCAACGCTCGATGAGCATGTCGCCCGGCGACGTTCCGATCGGGCGGACCTGGATGGTGTTGCCCTCGTCGACGAGGTTGACGCTGCCGAAATACACCAGCAAAAGCCGCGTGAAATACCCGACGCGCTTGTTCAAGTGCAGCTCGTCGAAGTACGCGCCCGCGCCCGCAGTCGAGCCGTCGGCGTTGCTCAAGAACGTGACGGTGTCATCGCTGCCGAGGTGCATGCGGCGCAGCGCAGGGTCGCTCGGCCAACGCGCGCCCGCGGTCCACATCCCCGTGAAATCGCGGTACGCCGTCTTGAAGAGCGGAAAGTTGCGCGCGCGCTGCCCCGTGCGAAACACGAAGCCGAAGTGCCCCGCGAAGATCGGCTGACGATCCGCAGCGCTCCATCCCTGGATGAAGAACGGAAGCCCGTACCAGGCCGAGAACGTCGCGCGAAGAAACATCGCGACCTCCGCGCACTCGAGCGTCGGCGACGAGAACTTGCGATCGCCGAACGGCGTCGTGATCTCGAACGTCTCGCCTCCGGCAGCGCGAGCCACGCGACGAAAGCTCGCGATCCATCGCTCGTACTTCTGCTCCCACGACAGGCCGCTGTTCGCGCTCCACGCGATGCCCGCGCGCTGCGCTTCGGCCGTGTTCGTGTCCGACCACTGATTGCGAACGGCCCACACCTCCGTCGCCGCGCCCGCAGGAACCGCAGGCCCCACGGTCGACATCGAGACCTCTTCCGCGTTCATCCCGAGCGTCTCGTCGAGGCCCGTCTCGCCCGCGGCTTCGCTGAGCGTCGCGTTCGGATCGGCGCACGCAGCGCTCAACGCCGCGAGAACAAAAGCAGAAGACAGCAGTCGTCGCATGGTGATCTCCGTACGACTACCAAAAGGTAGGCGCGAGGCGAAGTACCTCCGTTGACATTCTCGCAGCGCCACCCGATCGTGCGGCCCCTCTCCGCGTGTACCTCAGCCAGTGAGAGAGCCGGGCTGCTTACCCGGTCGGCGCAGGTGCAACTCCTGCCACGCGGTCCATCACGGCCACTCCGCGCGTAGCTCAATCAGCAGAGCGCCGGGCTCTGGACCCGGTCGTTGCAGGTGCAACTCCTGCCTCGCGGTCCGAAAGGCACACACAATCATGAGCGACGAAGGAAGGGGCTTCGCGCCGAACCCGGGCTACATCGCAGGACTGCTCGGCGACGCGCTTCGCACTGCAACCTCGGACGAAGACGAGGCCACCCGCAAGCGTGCAGAAGCGAAGATCCAGCGGTTCACGGCGGTGCTCGACGGGATGCGCAGCGGCTCGATCGCCGTGGGCTCGCGCGCGCCCGTGGAGGGCGCCCCGACGTGGGCCACGCTCGAAGTGGTCAAGGGCGGCTTCGCCACGGGAAGACTGCTCGCGGGGGGCGCGCTGCGCGAGCACGAGCGCGCGAAGTTGACCGCTATTTCGACCGGGGATTTCGCGAGCGATCGCGCGCGGCTCAACGCGCACTTCCTGAGTTCCGACGGCCTCGCCGAGCTGCGCGCGATGCTGCGCGACGGAACGTTTCGCGTCGAGGTTCCCGAGGAGGGAGCGCTGCTCGTCGTCGCGTGGCTGCTCGCGCACAACGCCCGCGAGCGCGCGGTCGAAGTGCTCGAAGCGATCGCCCCGTTCTTCGATCGACTGCGGTTCTACCCGATCCCGAGCGACCTGCCGTTGTCCGAGTCGAGCGTCGTGAGCCTCACGACCGCGCACGAGGTCGCGGAGAAGCTGCGCCAGACGCGAACGCCGTCGGCCATCCTCGCGATGCGTCGCTCGCTCGCGTGGGCTCCGCTCAGCGATCGGCTCGTTGCGATGCTCGTCGAGACCGTGGACGGCGCTCCGCTCGCCATCGCGCGCGACGAGCTCGGCGCGCTCGTGCGCGACGCGAAGGGCAACTTCGTCATCGACGGAGGAACCGTCGGTGCGCGCGTGAGCGACGAGTGGATCGCTCGCGCCAACGCCCTGCTCCGCGACGTCGCGGCGATGCGATCGACCGCAGCGCCGTCCAAGCGATACACGTCGCGCCAGGAGAGCTTCTCGATCCTGCTCGCCGCCGTCGAAGCGCTTGCGCTCGGCCGCGACCTCGGAACGTCGCAGCGCCACGTGCGTCGCGTGCTCGCGACCGCCTTGCACAAGCGCGGCGCGCCGGGCTCCGAGCAGCTCTCGAACCTTCGCGCTCAGCAAGCGCGCGCTCGCACCGCGACGCTCAAGGCCGACGTCGCGCGTTCGCTCGCGCAGCGACTGGACCGAGTCGAGCGCGAGGCCGGCATCGCTGCGATCGAGGCGTTTATGCGCGCGATCGACGCGACCGAAGCGAGCGACCCTGTGCCCGAGGGCACCGAGATCCCGACGAACTTCGAGAGCAAGCTCGCGCGCGCCCTCGAAGCGCCGCTCGACGAGCTCGTTCACCGCGGCGTGATCACGTCCGGCGAAGTGCTCGCGATCGTCGCGCCGAAGGTGACCTCGCAGGTGCGCGCCGCGGGCGTGATCGACGCCGAGCTTCGTCGCTTGTACGCTGCGATTTATGCGGCGTTTCGCAAGCGACGGTCGCTCTTGCTGCTCGACCTCGAGAAGCAGGTCTCGATCAACGAGCTGCCGTGGATCACCGCCATCAACGCGTTTCGGACGAAGTCCATGGACGCGCGGATGCAGTCGAAGCAGACGCTCGAGCAGCTCGCGACGCTGGCGATCACGGGGTTTCCCGAGGCGATCCTGCCGAACAAGCTCTTGCGAGAGCTGAGCGCGCTCGCCGCAGGGGCTGAGCTCAGGCTGCCCATCGTCGAGGAGCTCGCGGCGGACATCTTCATGGGCGCGTTCAGCGACAAGTTCGTGGACTCGGCGAAGATGAGCGCCGCGTACCTGAAGGGCTCGCTCTACGAGCGGTACTACGGGCTGCCCTTCGAGCGCGTGCTCGCCATCGGGCCGTCCAAGGGCAAGTTCGGAGGAAACGACGCGTTCGCGAAGCTCTGCAACGAGCTCGCGCGCGCCGACGAATCCGCCAAGAGCTGGTCCGTCGCCCGCAACGGAACGATCATCGAGGCCCAACAACTGCTCACGACGCACAACCTCGCGCCGCTCTTCGCCACGCTCTCGCTCCGAGAGCGACTGGGCGAAGCCACGCTGGTGAGCCTCGCGCAGAAGAGCCTCCGGTGGGTGCTCGCGCAGCACGCGCAGAAGCTCCCGCGCGGACACGCGCAGCTCGTGCGGATGAAGAACACCGCCTACGCGTGGCGGCAGATGGTGTTCTTTCTCTCGCTCGTTTCGCTGCACGAACAGCGGGCGTTCGTCCGCTGGGCCGACGAGCAGCTCGCGCGCGCGAAGGAGCCGTTTTGCACTCGTTTCGCGCAAGCGATCCGCGGCCTCGCGCTCGCCATCGACGGCGGCTCGTTCGACGCCGAGGGCGCGGCGAAGCACAACGGACAGAGCGCGCGACGCTTCCTCGGCTGGGTCGTCGGCAGCCACTGGCTCTTCGACGAAAAGCCCAAGGAGCGCTGATCCCCGCGCCCGAAGCGCGGCAGAACTCAATCACTCGGGCAGCGGATCGAGCTTCTCGAACGGGTTCTCCAAGAGCTCTTTCACGGTCTTCGAGAGCACCGAGGCGTGAAGCCCATCGATGAATCGGTGATCGAAGCTCGCGCCGATTCGCATGATCTTTCCCGGGACGACCTGGCCGTTGTCCACCACGGGCTCGTCCACGATCGCGCCCGGCGCGACGAAGATGGGCGTGTTCGTGTAGGGCACGAGCGGGACGTACGCGACGTCCAAACCCAGCGAGCCGACGTTGGTCACCGTGGCGCCGCCGAACGCGTCTCGCGGCATTCCTACGGCGGACAAGTCAATGTTCAGCGTGTACATCAGAAACGAGATCAGCTTGAGAAACGCGTTCATGAACATGAACGGGATCATCGCGATCGTGCCCTTGCCGCTCTCGAGCGCCTTGTCCTTGCGCTGACGCACGCGATCCACGGTCGCCTGCAATTCTTCAGCGATTTGCCTGAGCGACTTCGTCTCGCAGCGCTCGATCTTCGCCGCCGTGAGGTCGACCTTTCCGTCTCCCTGATCGGTCTGCACGACGAGCACCGAGATCGTCACGCCCTTGCGGAGATAGATCTTGTTGAAGCGCAGGATCGCGTTGGCGTCCGGGCAGCGCTTGAGCGCCTCGGCGACAGCCTTGGTCACCAGGTGCGTCACCGTCAGGTGGATCCCGTGCACCTCGCGAAACTTCTTCATGTACTCGATCGCCTTCTCCATTCGCACAGAGAGCGTCCCGTACACGGTGGGGTCGTACGCGGTCTGCCACGTCCCGATCGCGATCTTGCGAAAGCTCGAGACTTCTTTCTTCAGCTCCAGATCGAGATGCGCCATGGAGCGAGAGCGTATCGCGCCCCCCGCGCGATTACATGCGATCCGGAGCGCTGATTCCCAACAGAGACAGCCCCGCCTTCAAGGTGTCGGCCGTCGCGCTCACCAGCGCCAACCGCGTCGTGAGCGTGGTCCCTTCGGACTTCAGCACCGGGCACTGATCCCAGAACTCGTTGAACCGCACCGAGAGATCATAGAGATACGTGCAGAGCTTGTGCGGCTCGAGCGAGCTCGACACGGTGTCCACCGCGGACTCGAACTGCGCGAGCTGCATCGCCAGACGCTTCTCCGCGACGTGCTCGATCGCCAGCGCCGCGCCCTTCGTCGGCGGCTCGACGCCGCGCTCAGCCTTGGCCTTGCGCAGAATCGAGCGCGTGCGCGCGTGCGCGTAGAGCTGGTAGGGGCCGGTGTTTCCGATCGGCTTCACCATGCGGTCGAGGTCGAACACGTAGTCCTTCACGCGGTCGCTCGAGAGATCGCTGTACTTGATCGCGGCGTTTCCCACGGCCTTGGCGATGGTCTCTTGCTCAGCAGGATCGAAGTCTGGCGAGTTTTCTTTCACCAGCGCGAGCGACTTGTCGTACGACGCATCGATCAAGTCGATGAGCCTGACGCTCTCGCCCGAGCGCGTGCGGTACATCTGACGATCCGCTCCGAGCACCGAGCCGAACGCGACGTGCTGCAGCCTCGTCCCCTCGGGGACCCAGCCCGCCATCTTCGCGACGTCGAACACCATCGCGAAGTGCTGCGCTTGCGGCGCGCCCACGACGTACAGAACCCTCGTCGCCTTCAACGTCCCGCAGCGATGCCTCACCGCCGCGAGGTCCGTCGCCGGATAGCCGAAGCCTCCGTCACCCTTGCGCACGATGAGCGGCAGCGGCTCTCCCTCCTTGTTCTTGAATCCAGGAGGAAAAACACAGGTCGCCCCGTCGTTGATGACCGAGATGCCCTTGGCCGCGAGATCATCCACCACGCCCTGCAACAGCGGGTTGTAGAAGCTCTCGCCCGCGATGTGCTCGGGCTTCAACGTGACGTCGAGCTTGCTGTACACGCTGGCGAAGTACGCCGACGACTCGTCGACGAGGATCTTCCACAAGCGCAGCGTCTCTTTGTCGCCCGCTTGCAGCGCGACGACACGCTTGCGCGCGCGCTCTTTGAACTCGTCGCTCGCGTCGAACTTCTGCCTCGCGGCTCTGTAGAACGCGTTGAGCTCGCCCACGCCGAGCTCTTCGATCGCCGCGGACTCACCGAGGTCCAAGAGGTGCTCGATGAGCATTCCGAACGGCGTTCCCCAGTCGCCGACGTGGTTCTGGCGGAGGACCGTGTGCCCTTGCCACTCGAGCAAACGCGCGAGGCAGTCGCCGATCACGGTGCTGCGCAAGTGGCCGACGTGCATCTCTTTGGCGACGTTGGGCGAAGAGTAGTCGATGACGACCGTGTCCTTCTTCACCACCGGCGCGACTCCGACGCGCGGATCGCCGAGCCTGGAAGAGAGCGTCTCGCCGAGCCACGCGCTCTTCACCGTGATGTTGATGAAGCCCGGTCCCGCGATTTCGTACTTCTCGACGATCTCCGACGCGTCGAGCGCGGCGATGAGCTTCTCGGCCACGTCACGGGGCTTCGACGAGAGCTTCTTGGCGAGCCCGAGCGCGCAGTTCGCCTGCAAATCC
Organism: Polyangiales bacterium; assembly: GCA_046351515.1. GTDB lineage: Bacteria > Myxococcota_A > Polyangia > Polyangiales. The sequence goes on along the minus strand of JAXLYJ010000003.1, from coordinate 381,562 downwards.
GCACGGTCCGACCACTGGAGCAAAGGGTCTGCGCTGCGGTGCTCTTCGCCAAAGGCCTTCGCGAGCGCCGCGGCGAACTTCGGTTGCAGCGCCCTGATCGGATCGTTCGAAGTCATGATTCGTGCTGCGTAACCTGTGATCGCACCGCTGTGAAGAGGAGAAGTCCTGCTCAGTGGTACCGTCGCAGCGATGAAGAAACTCGCTCTCTCGCTGGTGGTTGTCCTCGTGAGTGGTGGCTGCGACGGGACCGTCGCTCCGTTGGCCGACGCGTCCTCGGATCGACCGAGCTCGCGCGACGCGATCGCAACGCCGATGGACGCCGCGAGCCCGCGCGACGCGAGCGCGGACACAGGAATGGACGCGTCAGCAGAGGACGTGCGCGAAGCCTCGGCGCCGATCGACACGGGCGTCATCGTCGACACAGGACTGAGCTGCGGAAGCGGCCCGCCCGAGTGCGAACCCGGGCCTGGGACGGGAAACGCGGACCAGTGCTTCGACGCTCCGTCGTGCTTTCTGCGCACGGTGCAAAACGCGATTCGCACGGTGCTCGCCAACAATCCCACGTGCTTCGACACGACGATGGGCAGCCCCCGCGTGCTCAACGAGCCCTGCTACATGAACGGCGTCGTCATGGAGCTGCAGCGCCAGGGATTGTGCGCGCGCATCGACCCCAACGCGGGCGACGAGATCGTCGTGAAGCACGACAACACGCTGTCCGAGAACTTCGACATCCTCACCGCGGACAACCTCGTGCGCTCGGGCAGCGGGATCTTCACGGCCACCTGCGCCCCCGCGTGGTTCTGAGATTCGGCCAGTGATTGGTCAGGGTCTTAGAATTTCGACCCATCGAATCAAGCCGTCGCGCTCGGTGTAGCGCACGATCACCTCGCCCTGGTGGCGGATGCCCGTGGCGCGCTCGACGCGAGACCATCGCTCGAACTCGACGATGTGCGTCGCGAGCACGATGCGCTGCGTGACCTCGGCGAACACCTCGGTGTGCGCGGTGAACATCGCGAGGTAGCGGCTTCGAAACGCCTCGTGCCCCTGCAGCGTGCGGTTGCCCTCTGCGTCGAGCACGCACACATCCCTGTGAAAACAGCCACAGAAGGCGTCGATGTCCTGCGCGTTGTACGCGTCGAGCTGCCAGCGCGAGAGCTTGGCGATCAGCGGCTCGTCCTTCGCGATCTCGGTCACGACTTCGCCGGGGCTTTGATGGCCGAGAGCCGCTCGCGAAGGTAGTCGCCCGCGGTGATCGCCGTGTGCGCAGGGCCCGAGTAGCCCGGCTCGGGAGCCATCGGCTGCAACAGAACGTCGGGCCTCGGGTGCGTGAAGAACGGGATCGAGAAGCGCGCTTTGTTCTCGCCCTTCGGGTTGACCACGCGGTGCGTCGTCGAGCGAATGCGGCCGTGCGAAGCGCGCTGGAGCATGTCGCCCGCGTTGATCACGAGGTGACCGCGCAGCGACGAGACCGGGTGCCAACCGCCGTCGCGACCGAGCAGCTCGAGTCCGCCCGTGCTTCCTTCGGCGAGGAGCGTGATGAGGTTGATGTCCTCGTGCGCCGCGGCGCGAATGGCGCCTTCGGGCGCGTCGTTCGCGACGGGAGGGTAGTGGATCAAGCGCAGGATCGAGTCGCCGCCAGTGATCATCGACGAGAAGTGATCGTCGGCGAGCCCGAGGTAGCGCGCGATCGCCGTGAGCAGACCCTTCGCGGTGATCTCGAAGTCCGAGTAGAGCGCGAGGAGCTCTTCGCGAAACGCCGTCGAGTGCGTGGGCCAGCAGTTGGGCAGGAGGTTCGCGCCGGGCGCGGGGCGCTCTTGTCCAACATGAAAGAACTCTTTCAGGTCGGCGACGGGCGCACCCACAGCGCGCTCTGCGCCGAAAGGGACGTACCCGCGATTGCCCTCGGACTCGGGGACGATGAAGCGCTTCTTGAAGTCGAACGACTGCGCGAAGAACGCTTCGATCAGCGAAAACGCACGCTCGATGCGGTCGCGCGTGATCGGGTGCCCCGCGACGACGCCGAAGCCGTGCGTGCGAAGGCCGTCGCCGAAGGACTTCGCGAACGCTTCTTGATCAGACTTCGAGGCGCTCTCGAAGAGGCGATAGTCGACGATGGGCAGCTCGATCATGGCGGTGTTGGTGCTCTCAGAACGACAGGACGCTGAACACTTCGACGCCGCTCGGGATGCGCTTGCGCCCGTTCAAGAACGAGAGCTCGATCGCGAAGGCCGTCCCGATCACCTGGCCGCCCTGGAGCTTCACGAGGTCGATCGCGGCGCAGACCGTTCCGCCGGTGGCGATGACGTCGTCGACGACGAGGACGCGGTTGCCCGAGTGGATCGAGTTCTTGTGCATCTCGAGCGCGTCGGTGCCGTACTCGAGCGAGTACTCGACGCGGTCCTTCGCAGCGGGGAGCTTTCCGGGCTTGCGCACGGGGACGAAGCTCGTCGCGGTGCGCGCCGCGAGGGCCGCGCCGAAGATGAAGCCGCGCGACTCGATTCCCACGACGACGTCGAACGCGCGCGGGCCCGAGAAGTGCGTCGAGATCCGATCGAGCACCGTCGCGAACGCGTCGGGGTCCGACAGCAACGGCGTGATGTCCTTGAAGAGAATCCCCGCCTTCGGAAAGTCCGGAACGTCACGGATCAAAGACTTCAGCTTGTCGTCACTCGCGTTGCTCATGATCTTCACTCTCCCTTTGAAGAAAATCGCTTCCACAGCGCCGCCATCGCGTCGTTGCGCGTCTGGTCGAGCGCCAGCGGCGTCAGGCTCGCCCACCCCGCGTCGAACGCCGTCGTGTCCGCGCCTTCGAGCTTGGGGTGCCGCACCATCGGGCCGCCGATCCACAGGTACGGACGGCCTCGCGGGTCCGCGCGCACCTCGACCATGTCGTCGTAGATGCGCTCGCCCTGCCGAGTCACTCGCACGCCGTGCACAGGGGCTTTGGGGACGTTGAGGTTCCAAAGCGCCGCTGAATCTCCAGGCGAACGCGCGCGAGCATGCTCGAGCAGCGCAGCCGCCACTTCGACCGCGAAGCCCGCGACCATCGCCATGTCGTTGTCGCCCGGCGTCGAGACCGCGAGCGAGTCGATCCCGCGCAGCGCGGCCTCGCGCGCCGCAGCGACCGTGCCCGAGTAGAACAAATCCGAGCCCATGTTGAGCCCGTGATTGATCCCGCTCACGACGATGTCCGGCTTCTTCGGCAAGAGCTCTTTGTGGTGCAGCGCCACGTACACCGAGTCCACCGGCGAGCCGTCGACGGCCCAGCGTCGCTCGCCGACGGACCAACAGCGCAACGGACGGTTGAGCGTGATCGAGTGGCTCGTCGCGCTCTGCTCGCGCTCTGGAGCCACGGTGTACACAGCGCCGAGCGAAGCGAGCGCGTCGGCGAGCGCGCGAATGCCCGTCGAGTACACGCCGTCGTCATTGCTCACGAGAATCACAGCGCCCTCGGCGGTCATCGCGGGGGCGAAGTAGAACCGCGTCCGCGGCCGGCTAGCAAGCGAACTCGTTACCAGCGCACGGCGACCGGCTCGCTCTCGTCGGCGTCGCGCCCGCGGTTGTCGCCGAGCTGCCCCATGTGTCCCGCGCCGAAGCAGCACACGCCTCCCGCGGTCATGCGCGCGCACACGAAATCATCGCCGACGGACACCTGCGCGACGCCGTCGAGCGAGCTCACTCGATGCGGAGGAGCGCCGATGGACTCGTCCGGTCGCGCTCCGCTGCGCGCTGCGCGACCCACGCGCCCCCAGCACCAGAGCTGCCCGTCGCGGCGCACCGCGCACCCTCCGCGCGATCCCAACGCGACCTGCGCGACCCCTCGCAGCCCCGCCACCGGCCTCGGAACGAACACTTCACCCGCGGCGACGTTCTCTCCTCCGAGCTGCCCCGCGAAGCCCTCGCCCCAGCAGCGCGGCTCGTCGTCGACCGTGTTGGCGCAGGCGAAATTGCGGCCCATCGAGACATCGACGATCCCCGCAGGCAGCCCGTCCACGCGCGCTGGCGTGTGTCCTCGCGAGAGCCAGCCCGCACACGAAATCGAGCCATCTTGGTGCAGCGCGCACGTCCCGCTCTCGCCCGCGGCGAGCTCGGTCACGCCTCGGCCGAAGCGCGCGGTGACAGGACGATCGCGCAGCGTCTCGCTCCCGTCGCCGAGCTCGCCGTACTCGTTGCGTCCCCAACAAGAGACCGCGCCTCCGCGACGAAGCGCGCACGCGTGCGTGCTGCCGAGGACGATCTGCTGCGCGTCACGAACGCCGTTCACGCGCGTGGGCCGTTCGCGCGCGTGTCGATCGCCATCGCCGAGCTGGCCGTAGTCGTTCTCGCCCCAGCAGTGCACTTCGCCCGATCGAGTGCGCGCGCAGGTAAAATCCCAGGCTGCGCGCACTTCGGCGACGTCCGAGAGCCCCGTGACGACGATGGGAGCGTTGTGTCCTCCGCGCGTTCCGTCGGCGAGCTGTCCGTCGTAGTTCCACCCCCAACAGCGCACGGTGTTGTCGCGAAGGACCACGCACGTGTGCCAACGGCCCGAGCTCATGTCGACCACGTCTTGCGGGTGTCGCTCGTCCTCCGCGTAGCACCTCGTCATCGCAGGGCGCGCAGCCGGCTCGACGCCCGCGTCCGCCGCGGGTGCGCTCGACGCAGTCGTCCTCGTTCGACGCGCGCCGCCGCCGCTCGACTGCTGCTGCGGATCGCGGATCTGCAAGTTGGCCCGCACGGTGATCACCGTCGGGCTCTCGTTGCTCGCGCTGTCCGTGCGCGCTCCGCCGCAGCCCGCGCCCAACAACGCGAGGGCAGAGATCCAGCCAAGCGAATATCTAGCACACACAATCATATCGCGGCCTCTTTTGCTGCTCACCAGAGCACCGGTCCGGGGTCGGTTCGCTCGGACTCGCGGCGGTTTTCTCCGCCGAGCTGGCCCCAGTCGTTGTCACCCCAGCACATCACGCGACCGTCACGAACGATCGCGCAGTTGAACGACGCCCCCGCGGCAATCGAGACCGCCTCGGGCAACCGCTCGACGCGCACGGGAACGTTGCGCGTCACCGTCGTTCCGTCCCCGAGCTGCCCCGAGCCGTTGCTGCCCCAGCACCACACCGCGCCGTCGCGCGTCCGCGCGCAATAGTGCGCGTCGCCGCCCACCACTTGAACGACGTCTCGCAGCCCCTCGACCTCGGTGAGCCGCACCGTACCGTGTGAGTATCCGCCGGAGTTTCCGCCGCACTCGACCCGTCCCCGTCGCGTCCACGCGCACACCTCGCGGCCGTTGTGCCTCGCGGTCCAACCGAGAGGCTCGCGCGCGACGAATCGCGCGTGCTCGACGCCCTCGCGCGTGAGCTCCATCCCGATGTCCATGCAGCGTAGCGAGTCTCCGCCGTCCCACCCGCAGAGCTGATAGTCCCCTTCGATCACCTGCTGCATCGAGCGCAGCCTTCGCATCGTCTCGAGCTCGAGATACCCAGCGTTGAAGCAGCGAACGTCGCCCGTGTCCGAGACCGCGCATCCTCCGCGCAGCCCCAAGTGCACGTGGCGCGCGTTGCTCAGGCCCAACACCGGCCGCACCGCGCGCATGCCGTCCGCGCGCTCGCGAAAGCTCCCCTCGCCTCGCATTGCGCCGTGATAGCCCCAGCAACGCAGCGTTCCGTCCTCGGTCGACGCGCACGAGACGCTCTCGCCGAGCGCGACGGACCGCACCGCGCTCAACGCGTCGACGCGCATCGGAGCCCACGTGCGCGAGTCGTCACCGTCGTACGCCACGCACTCGCTCTCGTGTCGCGAGCACGTCACGCGCGGCCGATCGATCTGCGACGTCTGCCCTCGATCGTTGCGTCCCCAGCAGTACAAGCTGCGGTCGTCCATCAACGCGCACGCGTGCTGATGTCCTGCAAAAATCCCGGTCACAGGCCGCGGCGGCGTCGGTGATCTCGGCGTCGCGACCACCGCAGCCCGAGGCTCGACCGGCCGTCGCATCGCCGCAGGCCGCGCGAAATTCGCTCGCTGCGTGGGCGGTTGCCCGGCGCACGACTGCCCTTCGGGACAGCGCACGCTCACGGACACGCTCACCGTCGCGCTCGAAGTGACGGCCCCGGGCTCCACCTGGCTCGCGGTGTTGGCTCCAGCACAGCCGACGGCGAACGCCGCCAGCACACCGATCGCTCGTTGATTCATCGTCGTCGCTCTCAGACCCCGCTCGAAGAAATCCGTTGGACGCGCTCAGCGCCCCTCGAACTTGGGCTCTCGCTTCTCCATCCACGCCGAGAGCGCCTCGCGAAGATCGTCGCTCGGAAGAAACGCAGCGTTGTACAGCGCCACGTACTTCAGGCTCTCTTTCGCCTCGCGCTCGCTTCGATCATTGAGCACTTGCTTCACGCCCTGCACGGTGAGCGGAGGGTTCTTCGCGATGCGCTCGGCCATCGCTCGCGCCGCGGAGTACAGCTGTTCGTGAGAGGCGTAGCACTCGTTGACGAGCCCCGCGCGCAGGGCTCTGGCCGCGCTCACGTCGTCGCCGGTGAGCGCCCATTCGCGGGCGATTCCCTGGCCCACGATCGACGGAAGCCGCGCGAGCGTCCCGACGTCAGCCACCATCGCGAGCCGCACTTCGCGCACCGAGAACACAGCGTCGTCCGAGCACAGCCGCACGTCGCACGCGGTGATCAGGTCGACGCCGCCGCCCAGACAGTTGCCGTGGATCGCAGCGATCACAGGCTTTTTGCAGGCAGCCACCGCGTCGATCGCGCCCTGCATCTTTTGGATCAACGCGAAGAGCGCGTAGCGTTCGGGCGCGAGCGCGGGCCCCACGAGCGGAGCGACCTCGCCGGCCATCGCTTGCAGGTCGAGCCCCGTCGAGAAGTGCGCGCCCTCGCCGCGGAGCAACACGACGCGGACGCGCGAGTCTCCGTCGAGCCAGCGAAATACCTGGGCGAACTCGTTCCAGAAGGCGGGGCCCATGCGCGGGGATTTGCCCGTGGCGCGCATGTGGACCTCGGCGATGCCGCTGTCGATCGTGACTCGAACGCTCTCGAACGTGGGGTCTTCGCTCATGTCACTCATGGTCGTACCGCCATCGACGACGTTCTGTCACTCGAAGCCACGCGTTCGCGTCGCGATCGATTGAGGACTATGACCGTCCTCTCGGATGCGACCCGTCGACAATCCTCCCAACCCCTACGCCGCGCACGCGGTCGAGTACGACGAAGACGCGGCGCCCGACGCGAAGCTCGAGCTCTTCGAAGAGCGCGCTCGCTCGATCATCAGCGAAAACGACTCTCCCGACGTCGGCTTTCGCTGCTCGGTCAACCCGTATCGCGGCTGCCTCCACGGCTGCGCGTACTGCTACGCGCGCCCCTCGCATCAGTACCTCGGCTTCGGCGCCGGAACGGACTTCGACCGCAAAATCGTCGTGAAGGTCAACGCCCCCGCGCTGCTGCGCGCGCACTTCGAGAAGACCTCGTGGTTGGGCGAGCTCGTCGTCTTCTCGGGCAACACCGACTGCTACCAGGCCATCGAGAAGAGCTACGAGCTCACCCGCCGCTGCCTCGAGGTGTGCGCGGAGTTTCGCAACCCGGTCGGGGTGATCACGAAATCAACGCTGGTGCTGCGCGACCTCGATTTGCTCAGAAAATTGAGCGACGAAGCGAGCGCGAGCGTGTGGGTCTCGATCGCGTTCGACAACGACGAAGACGGCCTCGCGATGGACCCGTGGGCGCCCCGTCCATCGCGCCGATTCGAGGTCATCCGCGCGCTCAGCGAAGCGGGAATCCGCGTCGGAGTGTCCGCCTCGCCCGTGATCTTCGGGCTCAACGACACGCAGATCGCCAACGTGCTCGAGCGCGCGAGAAACTGCGGAGCGACGAAGGCGTTTACGACGCTGCTGCGCGTCCCTCCTCCGCTCGACGAAGTGTTCTTCTCGCGCGTGGGCAAGTCGCACCCAGGGCGACTGCAGAAGATCGAGAACGCCCTGGTCGAGCTGCGCTCGGGTCGCATCGGAGACAACCGCCCCGGCCACCGCATGGTGGGCACCGGCCCGCGTTGGGACGCGTTTTCGCAGCTCTTCGAGCGCACCTGCGCGAAGCTCGGACTCAACCAACCCGAGCCCGAGCGCCCTGCGACCTTTCGCCGTCCGACCCGCCAAGGCTCGCTGTTCTGAACGCGCGAACGTCCGGAGTCAGCGCGCAGTCTCGCGCGGAGGAGCGGTCCAGCTCCACGGCTCGTCCCACAGCGCCGCGATCGCGTCGACGTCTGCGACGGTGGTGACCGGTCCTTTGTGCGCGGACACCTTCGCGATGTCCCCGTGAATCTGCCGCCAACAACAGTCGCCGACGAAGTTGACGAGCTCGCCTTGCGTCGCGTTCTCTCGAACGAGCCCCGCGTGCGCGAGGCTGATCCCGAGCGAGGCGCAGTACTTCGCCCCGTCGATCACGGCCTTCACGCGCGCGGGTCGCTCTGCCGCGAGCGCCGCTTCGACCGCGGCAGAGAGCGCGCTCGCCGCGTAGTTCGACGCTCGGGCGCGCGCCTCGTCGTCGCCCTGCGCGGCGTTGACGCGAATGGCGCTCGCGTCGCTCACGAGGCGAACGAGCTTTCGCGCGGCGGCTGCGTCGCCCGGCTCCGAGCGCGACGAGGCGAGCACGAACACGCACAGCTCGTCGCAGCGCGCCGTATCTTCGTCGCGCAGCCATCGCGCAGTCCGTCGCGCGTTGCGCAGCGCGAACAGAAGCAGCGCCCCCGCGTCGAGAGGCTTGAGCTGCGTCGCGGGGAGAGACCAGAGCTTCGCCATCACCGACGATTCTCTACCCGCGCGCGGGCCGAAGTTCACGCGCTCTTCGCCGCGATCGCGCGGACGGGAGCGCGCCCTCGCACCGCGCGGCCGTCGACGGCGCCGTCCTTACGCATCGACTCGATGAGCGCGGCTCGGTCCCGCTCGCTCATCGCGCGGACGTTGTGGATCGTGCGCGTCACGACCGGAGCGAAGCCGACGAACGACAGCGTCGCGTTCGCGAACGCCCCGTGAATCGAGCGCTTGTACGCGAGCGCGTACCACCACCAAGGGCTGTCCATCGTCACCATCAACCGCGCGCTGCGACCGGCCAACAAGCGCTTGGGCATCGCGTTGCCCTGCTGGTACTGAAACGCCCACCCCGGAAGAAACAGCCGATCCACGAAGCCCTTCACGAGCGCCGGCGGCGCCGCCCACCACATCGGAAACAGCCACGCCACGTGAGCGGCCCGCTCGATCATCGCCCGAGCGCGGAGCAGGTCGGGCTCGAGCGCCTGCTCTTTGCTGTACGCGCCGCGCAAGACGAGGTCGAACTCGAGCGAGCGCAGATCGAGCCGCTCGACGCGCGCTCCTGCGGCGCTCGCGCCTGTTTGGTACGCGTCCGCGAGCGCTCGGCCGAGGCTCTCGGAGTTGGGGTGTCCGTCGATGAGGAGGATCGTCGATTCGTTCATGGGTCGATTTGTGACTCATGCGAGATCGCCTCGGCAGACGGAAACCATGGATAGGTTCGATGCAAAATTGCATGAGGCAAGATCACACGCGCGGCTGTTGCACAGACGCAATGGATTCTCGATCGAGGACGTGCGAAATGCGCGAGCTTCCGATGTTCGACAGCTCGATTCGCAGCGCCCTTCTCTCGTGTTCCACCGCGCTCTCGGACCAGACGCACCTGCCGATCGAGCGCATGTGGCTCGGATTTCGTCCCTTGCACTGGCACCGCTCTGGACAGCTCGAGCGCGCGCTCGGCGCGTTTGGCCTCCGCCGCGACGAGAACCTCTGGGTGCGCGGCGACGGCCCCTCTCGATTCGAGTACGAGCACCGCCTCGACGAACACCCGAGCGCGATGGGTTACCTCACGCTCGGCGAGCTCGACGCGTGGGCTCGCTCGCTCTGCGACCGAGCGGCGGTCGGCAACGTCCCGATCGAGCTCGCGCCGCTCACGCAGCTCATGCACGCCGATGCGACCGCCGTTCGACTGCTCATCGACGCGCTGCTCGAGACCTGTCCGCGCCTCATCGTCCGCTTCTCGTCCGACGCCGACGCCCGCGCAGACGCCGCCCTCGGCGTGGCGCTCGGCTTCTTCACGGAGGGAGCTCAGCTGCGCCTCATCGCCGAGTCCATGAAGCACGCAGGCACCCTCGATGAGGCGTCGATTCGACTGCTGCTCTCGCTCGCCGGCGAGCGTCGCGCGCACGACCACGCGCTGCGCGTGATGGGCGTTCGACTCGGGGCGCAGCCGACATCGCTCGAACAAGCGCTGCGCCGCCTCGCGAGCGAGTGAAGCGAGAGTGAAACGAGCGAGCGTTGTGTACGCTCGCGCCATGGCGGTCGACGCAGAGTCGCTGAGCTGGGACGATTTGCGGGTGTTTCTCGCGGTGCTCCGCGAGGGGAGCTTCACTCGAGCCGCGGCTCGACTCGGCGTCGAGCAATCGACGATCAGCCGTCGCGTGCAGTCGCTCGAGACATGCGTCGGCCGCCCGTTGTTCAACCGCGATCGCCGCGGTCCAACGCCGACGGACCTCGGCGAGCGGCTGCGCGAGCACGCAGAGCGCGTCGAGAGCGAAGTGCACGCGCTGCTCGACGTCGCAGGAAAGCACGAGCGAACGATCGAAGGACGAGTGCGCCTCGCCACGACCGAGGCGCTCGCGGTGCAAGTGCTCATCCCGACGCTGCTGCCGAAGCTCAGAAAGAAGCACCCGAGGCTCTTCGTCGACCTCGTGACGAGCGACAACGTCGCGGATTTGACCGCGCGAGAGGCGGACCTCGCGCTGCGGTTCTTTCGCCCGACGCGCGGCGATCTGCGCGCGCAGAAGCTGGCCACGCTGCCGATCGCGCCCATCGCGTCGAAGGGATATCGCGCAGAGAAGAAGAAGGCCGCCGAGCTCGACTGGATCGTGTACGAGCTGAGCGGTCGACGCGCGCCCGAGCTCGAGCTGTTCGAGAAGGTGATCCAAACGCCGCCAGTGCTTCGAACCAACGGCTACGTGGCGTGCGTCGAAGCGGTGCGCGCGGGGATGGGCGTCTCGCTGCTCGCGACCGCGGTGTGCGAGTGGGATCGATCGCTGCGCGTGTTGCCGCTCGACCTCGGAGCGCTTCCGTCGCTCGAGCTGTGGTTGGTGGCGCCGAGGACGCTGCGAGGCGTTCCGCGGGTGGACGCCGTGTGGAACGCGCTGATCGAGCACAGCGCCTCACTCAGCGGCGCGCGCCCCGCGAAGAAGCGCGCGCGCTCTGCCGCGACCGAGCGGCAGTGATGGCCGAGCGAGCGAACGAAGCCCCCACCCGCGCTGCCGCGCGCCCCGCGTAGCGAGCGAACGGAGCCCCCACCCGCGCTGCCGCGCGCGCCGCGTAGCGAGCGAACGAAGCCCCCACCCGCGCTGCCGCGCGCGGTTCGCAGGCCCCCACCCGCGCTGCCGCGCGCCCCGCCCCCGCAGAGCGAGGGCGGCGGCTCTGCATTGGGAAAACAGCGACGGAATTGCGATCGTCGATCGCACGGAGACCTTGCTCTGCAAGGTCTCTTCAGTTCGCGAAGTTGCTCTCGACACGAGAGAACGCACCGCGAACGCTCGGAGTAAACCGTGCTCGGCGGAGCCGCTTCGCTCAGCGCGTGGTCGCGATCGCGCCCATCGAAGCCCTTGCAGAGCAAGGGCACCCAGCGATCAACCCAATCAATTCCGTCGCTGTTTTCCCAATGAACGCCGCCCCTGCGGGTGGGGGCTGCGTTCGCTCGCTACGCGGCGCGCGCGGCAGCGCGGGTGGGGGCTCCGTTCGCTCGCTACGCGGCGCGCGACAGCGCGGGTGGGGGCTTCGTTCACTCGCTACGCGACGCGCGCGGGTGGGGGCTCGCTTGCCTCAACCGCGACGGGAGAAACGAGTCGAGCGACCTTTCGATCGCTCTCTCGTCTCTCTGCAGTTCAGTCGGGGCGACTGGATTCGAACCAGCGACCCCCAGACCCCCAGTCTGGTGCGCTAACCAGGCTGCGCTACGCCCCGGAAATTTCCGACTGAATGTCACCCCTCCGGTCTGCGCTCCCGCGTTGCGGGACCGCGTCTCGAAGGGAGGCGGACCATGCCAATGCTCCGCGCCAAATGCAACCCCCGAAATCACTCTCTTGTGCTCATTCGGCGAGCCTCCCCGCTCAGCCGCCCGAGCCCGTCTTTCGCTCGTCGAACTGCGCGAGCAACGAGACCAGCTTCGCGCGCACCGAGAGCAGCCCGTCCTTCATGCGCTCGGCCGTGCGCTGCTCCGCCGACGGCTCAGCGTCCGCCACTTCGAACCCGTGCTCGCGCAGGTACTTTCGCGCGCCCTCGATCGTGAACCGCTCAGTGTAGAGCAAGTGCTTGATGGTGGAGAGCCGCTCGACGTCCCGACGATTGAAGATGCGCTGCCCCGTCGCGCTCTTCTTCGGCCGCAGCGACTTGAACTCTTTCTCCCAAAACCGAATGACGTGCGGCTTCACCTCGAGGAGGCGAGCGACCTCCCCGATGCGAAAATAGAGCTTCTGCGGCAGCTCGAGGTTCGCCATCGTTTGCTTACGTCAGTGCGGATCGATGCACCGTGAAACACGGGAGCTCGACGAGCTCACTCGTCGGTCTCAGGGGCCTTCTCGCCGTTGATCAACGCCTTCAACACCGGCGAAGGACGAAAGCGCACCACGCGTCGAGCGTCGAGCACGATCTTCTCTTTGGTGCGTGGGTTGAGCCCCGGACGCTGGCTCTTGTCGCGAACCACGAAGTTGCCGAACCCCGACAACTTCAACTTGCGACCGTTCGCGAGGGTCTCTTTCATCGTCTCGAAGATGGCTTCGACGATGTCTTGGGCCTCTTTCTTCGAGAAGCCTCCGACCTTCGCATAAACGCTCTCGATGATCTCCTGCTTCGTCATGGCGAGACCCCTCTCCTCCAGTGCTGAAGCAGTGAACCACACTCGAAGCAGGTCGACAACCGAGCGAGCGCGCGCTCAGCGTTGCGTGGCGCCGAACTCCGCGACGACAGCGCCCACCGCGGACTTCACAAAGCCGTCGACCTCCGAGTCGGTGAGCGATTTGTCTTCGAGCGGAGCGAACGTGAGCGCGAAGGCGATCGAGTGCGTTCCATCCGGGAGGCCCTTGCCGACGTAGCGATCGAACAGCTCGACCGACGAGCAGCGCTCTCCCGCTGCGCTGCGAAGACGCGCGCTGATCGCGCCCACGGGATGAGCGCGCGAGACCAACAGCGCCACGTCTCGTCGCATCGACGGCAATTTCGACGGCTTGAGCGCGCGCAGGCTCACCTGCGTCGCCGCCATCGCGGCCAGATCGAGCTCGGCCACCACCGTGCATGCAGGCAGCTTCAACGGAGCGCGCAGCGCAGGGTGCAGCTCAGCCACATAGCCGAGCACCGTCTCGCCCACACAAACGCGGGCGTACGACGCGCGATGCGCCCACGCAGGAGCCTCGCCGCCGCGATCCGCGGTGACCGTCGAGCGAAACAGCGACTCCATCACGGCTTCGATCAGTCCCTTGCCGTCGAGCACGTCCACCGAGCCGTTGTCCGAGAGGTACGCGTCGCGCGGGCCCACGAGCACAAACGAGACGCGCGTCTGCTCGTCGAGCGGACCTTCGTTGGCGCGCGTCGCCGCGTGCTCGTGCGCGTGCGGATCGTCAGCGTTTCGACCGGCGAACACCGTTCCGACCTCGAAGAGGCGGATCGTGCGCTCGCCGTGACGGGCCGCGAGGCTCGCGTTCTTCAGGAGCCCCGCGACGAGCGTCGGGCGCATCGCCGCGCGGTCACCGCTGAGAGGATTGGCGATGTGCGCGGAGGACTTCGCTCCCACGAGGGCGAAGAGCTCCTCGGAGTCGAACGAGTAGTTCACCGCTTCATCGATGCCGAGCGAGACAAACGTCTCGCGCACGCGACGGCGCAGCGAGAAGTCTCTTCGCACCCCAGCGCGCGCCCCCGAGTTGGGCACCACCGCCAACGGAACGCGATCGAGCCCGTGAATCCTCCCGAGCTCTTCGATCACGTCGATCTCTCGCGTGACGTCGGGCCTCCACGACGGAACCCTCACTCGCACCGCGCCCTCTTCTTGCGCGAGCACCGCGAACCCGAGCGCCTTCAAGATCCGCACGCACTGCGCGCGCTCGATCTTCAAGCCCAAGAGCTTCTCGACGCGCGCGTCGCGCACAGTGAACTCCGGCGCGGGCGCGAGCGGCTCGGGTCCCTTCGCGCTCGCGTCCGCCTGCACAGGAACAGCGCCCGCGAGCTCATTGAGCAGCTCTTTCAATCGCGCGATCGCGAGCGGAGGGCACTCGGGGTCCACGCCGCGCTCGAACCGGTGCGAAGCGTCCGAGTGAATATCGTGGCGCTTGGACATCTTGCGCACGGTGCTCGCGTCGAAGTGCGCGGCCTCGAGCAGCAAGCGCGTGGTCTTGTCGTTGATTCCGCTGCCCTCGCCGCCCATCACGCCCGCGAGGCCGAGGGGCTTGCGGCTGTCCGCGATGACCACGTCCGCCGCAGTGAGAGTGCGGTGTTTCGTGTCGAGGGTCTGCAGCGCCTCGCCTTCGTCCGCGTTGCGCGCGACGATCGTGCGATCGGCGATCGCGTCGAAATCGTACGTGTGATTGGGCTGCCCCAGCTCGAGCATCACGTAGTTGCTCACGTCCACGACGTTGTTGATCGCGCGAAGACCGAGGCGCCAGAGCCGCGTGCGCATCCACAACGGCGAGCGCTTGACCACGGCGTCCACCATCACGGCGGCCTCGAAGCGATCGCACGCGCGCGTGGTGCTCTTCACACTGACGCGCTGATCGTCCTTCGCGATCAAGTGCGTGATGGACTTGGGCCGCACGCCCAAGAACGGAAGCTCGAGCAGCGCAGCGACGTCGCGCGCGACGCCGACGTGTCCGAGCGCGTCGGGGCGGTTCGGCGTGACGTTGACTTCGAGCACCCAGTCGCGAGCGCCAGGGAGGTAGTCGACGAGCTTCGTCCCCGCGGCGATCGGCTCGTCGAGGACGATGATCCCGTTGTCGTCGCTGCCGAGGTCGAGCTCGATTTCGCTGCAGAGCATGCCCTTCGAGACGATCCCCGCGACGGGCTTCTCGATGAGCGTGAAGGTCTTTCCGTCGCCCGAAGACACGGTGGTGCCCACGGGAGCGAACAGCACTCGCCCGCCCGGCGGCGGAACGTTGGGCGCTCCGCACACAACCTCGAGCTCTTCACCCTTGGCGAGCTCGACGGTGACGAGCGTGAGGGGGTTTTTGCTCGTGGGGTGAGCGCGCGTGGACTTGACCACCGCGATCATCACAGGAGCCAGGTTTTCTCCAAGCGAATGCACCTTCTCGACTTCGAGCCCCGCGTCGGTGAGCACGCGCGTGACGGTCTCGACACCGGGCTTCGCGTTGAGCAGTTCGCACAACCACTGATAGCTGATCTTCATCGTCGATCTCTCACGCAGCGCTCAAAGTGAACGAAGGAACCGCACGTCGTTGCTGTACAGAAGCTCGATCGACGGCACTTGATAACGGATCATCGCGAGTCGATCGATGCCCATGCCGAACGCGAATCCCGTGTATTTTTCCGGGTCGATTCCGCAGTTGGTGAGCACGACCGGGTCGACCATCCCCGCGCCGCCGACCTCGAGCCACCCCGAGCCCTTGCAGAGCCTGCAGTGCGGGTCGTTGCCCTGGCAGACCGAGCAGCTCGCGTCGAGCTCGACCGACGGCTCGGTGAAGGGAAAGTAGCTCCCGCGCATGCGCGTCGTGACGTTCTTTCCGAACAGCCGCTGCGCGAACGTGGCGAGCGTCCAACGCAAATGCGCCAGTGAAATTCCATGGTCTACGACGAGCCCCTCGATCTGCGAGAACATCGGGCTGTGCGTCGCGTCGTCGTCGCAGCGGTAGACGGTTCCGGGCGCGACGACCATCACGGGCGGCCCGTGCGAGAGCATCTCGCGGATCTGCACGGTGCTCGTGTGCGTGCGCAGAAGAGCGCGCGGCCCGGGCTTGCCTTCGTTCTTCAAGAAGAAGGTGTCCTGCATGTCGAGCGCGGGGTGATCCGCAGGAAATCCAAGGCGTTCGAAGTTGTTCGTCTCCCAGTCGCTCTCGGGCCCTTCGGCCACATCGAAGCCCATCGAGACGAAGATGTCCGTCACGTCGTAGAGCACTCGGTGCAACGGATGCGTGCGCCCCACACGCGAGCGACGGCCGGGCATCGAGACGTCCGTGGGCTCTCGATCGAGCTCTCGTTCGAGCGACTCACGCGCGATGCGCTGCTCTGCGCTGGCGCTCGCCGACTCGACCGCGCCCTTCACCCGGTTGACCGCTTGTCCGAAGGTCTTCTTCTCGGCCGGAGCGAGCTCGGGCATCCGCCGCATGATCAGCGTGAGCGAGCCTTCTTTACCGAGAAACTTCGCGTGCACCGAACGCAGCTCGTGCTCATCGCGAACGGACGCAAACGCGTCGGCCACTTCGCGCTCGATCGCGTCGAGCGCTTCCATCGGAGTCGAGGTCATTGGGCCGGCGGTTGTAACCACAGCCGCGATCGATTGAAAGCGCTAGCGCGGAGCCATCGGTCCGAAGGAAGACGCGCCACGGGCCACCTCCTGGGAAGTGTCCCGTGAACGCTCGTCGCGTGTCGCCCACCGAAGGCGGAGCCGTTGTCGCCTCGGATTCAGAGCGCTACCAGCGTCGACGAGCAGCTCTCTCTGCGACGAGCAGCGCGGCGGTCGAACAGAGCCACGGAGCGGCAGCGAGCAACACGAATCGCGTCGCGCCAGCCCAGCCCATCGCCGCGCCGCGTTCTGTGCCGATCGCGAGACGAGCCAACACCAACAGCACGAACCACGCTGATGTCGCCGCGGTGAGCGCTCGCCGCCGGAAGAAGAGCCAACCGAAGAGCCGACTCGAAGCGTTGTGCTTCTCTCGCGGCACAGCATCGACGCTGCGCTGCCACTCGTCCCAACGCTCGGGCCGCGCGATCGCGCGAAGCAACGGCGCGAACCCGCTCGACTCGTGCGACGGGCGCGCGTCCAGAAAATGCTCGGGAAAGTAGTTCCACAACGCGATCAGATCATCGAGGCGAGGCTCGTCGACGAACGTCGGAACGTTGTGCAAATAGTCGAGCAGCTCGGGCGCGCTCTCGCCGTTCGCGTTGCGGTTTCGCGCAGCCACGAGCCCGTTGTAGAGGATCGCCAGCAGCGCGACGCGCACCGCTTCCCGATCGAAATCCTCTCGCACGTCCGCGCGATCGATTCGGTCAGGCAGCACGCGCTCCCCCAGAGGCGCTTCGCCTACTGAATGTCCGCGTGCGAAACGATCCCGAGCGTGTCGCTCGGCGGCATGTCGCTCGCGACCGCGTAGGCCACGCCGCCGCGCTCAGAGAGCACCACGGTGTACCCGCGCGCGTTGCCCACGTACGCAGGCTGGTTGTTCACGCGCACGGGCTGCAAGCCATCCGTGTCGAACGCGCGCGGGAGCACCGCCGAGTCGAACACGAACACCGTCACGCGACGGCCGCCCACGTCGTAGTAGAGCGCCGCGGCCATGCGATCGGACACGTTCGAGATGCGCGCGCCCACGAGCCTGGCGGGAACGCCCCGAAAGTGCACCGGTCGCACCGGAATATCCAAGCGCCCCGTGAAGAAATTGGCCACCTGCGTAGGCTCAGAACCCTGGACTTCTGCAGGCAGATTGCGCGCGTGACGCTGAGCGATGTCGTCGAGCAACGGGGGCATCATCGCCGCGCCGGCCACGGGGCCCGTTCCGTTGATCGAGCCTCGCCAGCCCGTCGCAAACGCGACGGTCGTCATCGCCGCCGCCGCGAGCACGAAGCCCGTCGCGTGCTTGCGACGCTTGCTGCTCTGCTCGACGTCCACCTTCTCCTGGTCCTCGGCGTCGAGCGCCGCGAGCAGCCTCGAACGCAGCGCGCCCGGCGCCGCATGGCCTTCACGCGACGCCGCGAGCGCGCCCTTGATCACACGAATCGCGTCCGCCTCTTCACGGCACGACGCGCAACGGACCAGGTGCGTATCCACAATCAGGGCCGCACCAGGATCGAGCTCGCCGTCGACATACGCGTCGACGTAGCGACGGGTCTCGTCGCAGCCTTCCATCAGCCGCTCGCCTCCTTCTTGCGATTGCGAAATGCGTCGAGCGAGAGCACGTCGCCCTCGCTCTTGCTCTTCTCACCCGCACCGTGGCTCGTCAGACCGAGCCGTGTCGCCACCGCTCTTCGAGCGCGGTGCAAACGAGACATCACTGTTCCGATCGGACAGCCCACGGCGTCAGCGATCTCTTTGTACGTGAGTCCTTCGACGTCCGCGAGGATCAACACCGCGCGAAACTCTTCGGGCACCTCATCGAGCGCCTTGAGCACCGCCCCTTCGAGCAGCGCCCTCTCCGCGAGCCGCTCGGGCTCACGGTTGGGGGCCATCGTCGCCACGCCCATCCAACCGTCGGCCACCGGGTCCCCATCCCCGAGCGCCCGCATTTGCGTGTCCAACGTCTGCCGCCGGTACTTCGAGAAGAAGACGTTGGTCAGCACCTTGAGCAGCCACGCCCTGAAATTCGTCCCCGCTTCGTAGTGATCGAAGAAGCGGTAGGCCTTCAGTACAGCGTCCTGCACCAGGTCATCGGCGTCCGATGCGCTGCGAGTCAACCGCAACGCCGTGCGATGCAGAGCGTCGAGGTGAGGCAGCAGCTCGGCTTCGAACCGCTTGCGCCTGGCTTTGTCGTCGGTGGGGCTCGCCATCGAGAGATCGATTCTCCGTCCGATGGTGATACGCACCCGGACGGCTGGTTCAACCCCCCTGCCCCAGGGGCTATTCCCCCGACCGCGGATTCTCTCGACGACTACTCTTTGGCCTTGTCCGCCAGCTTGGCTTCGAGCTCTTCGACCCGCTGCGAGAGGCGCTTGACCTCAGCCGTCAGCTTCTCGAGCTGCGTCGCAGGATAAACGCCCTCGAAGACCTTGCGCGCGCGCTCGTCGACCGCCGCGCTCCACTCGGCGAAGCTCGCCTTGGACTGCTCGACGAGCTTCTCGAACTTGCCCGGCTCCTGCGGCTTGTCGTCCTTCGCCGCATCTTTGCCGTCTTTCGCAGCGACCTCTTTGCTGTCCTTCGCTGCCTCGACCGCTGGCTCGACCGCTGGTTCGACCAGCGCAGCTTCTGCGCCCTCCGCCGGAGCGTCGCCGTCCTTGCGGAGCATCTTGCCGACAGGCCCCTCGCGAAAGAACTCGCTGAGCTTCTCGCCCGAGGTGTGGATGAGATCCTTGAGCGCCGACAACGGGAGCGCCCGCGACTGCTTGCGCTCTTCTTCGTAGAGGATCTGCGCGAGCGTGACGCTCGTGAGGTCCTCCTTCGTGTTGTTGTCGATGATCCGCACGTCTTCGCCGTTGCGAACGAGCACGGCGATCTGCGGCAGCGTCACGTAGCGGCTCTCGACCGTGTCGTAGAGCTTGCGATTGGAGTAGCGCTTGACGATTCGAGGCTGCGGAGTGGCTTCGTTGCCGGTCGAAGGCGCGACCGAAGGTGGGTTCGTCGTCATGGAGGGCTCCCGCTCGTTCACCGGTCTCGCGGCTGCGCGCCGCGTCACCGAATGATCTCACGGTGTTTGCACTCCACGTCGTCGCGCGTCAAGGCAATCCCCGTCGCGCTCGAAGATCTCCGGCCTCGGGGCCGCGCATGCCGCGGTGGTCGCCGAGGGGTCGGAGGTGGCACACTGCACGGAGCCCATGGATCGAAGCGCTGTCGACGCGTTGATTCATCGAGTTTCGTCGGTGAGCGACCGCGATGCGCGCGTGCGCTTGCTCGCCGAGCAGCGGGAGTTCTTCCCCGACGAAGAGTGGGCCGAATTCGAGCGCGAGCTCGTGACTCGCGCGGGCTTGCGCGACGAGCGCGCGCAGCGCGTGCTGCTCGCGTTGCTCGAGGCCTCCGCCGAAAAAGCCACGCACCGAAAGGGAATGCTCCCCTCCCCCGAAGCCGATTGGGGCACCGGCCGGCCGCTCACGCTCGGCGAGAGAAAGACCCTCGCGAGAAACTCCGATCGACGCCTGCTCGACAAAGCCCTGCGCGACGCGCACCCCGACGTGATCGCCGAAGTCCTGCGCAATCCTCGCGTCACCGAGACGGACGTCGCGCGCTTGTGCGCCTCGCCCAAGGCGCGCGCCGAGGTGCTCGCCCGCGTCCTCGCCTCGCCCAAGTGGGCCGCGCGCATCCACGTCCGCCGCGCGATCGCCATGAACCCCGCCACGCCGGCTCTTCTCGCGCAGTCGCTCGTCCCGATGCTCGAACGCTCGGACCTGCGCGAGATCGCGGTCAACGAGAAGATCGCTCCGTCCGTGCGCGCGCGGGCGCTCGAGGTGCTGCGGCGACTGCCGCCCACGCCCGAGCCCGAGCCGACGCAGCATTAGAGCCGCGCTACCGCCGCGATTCGAGCGCGGCGACCAGCTGAGCGAGCGTGCGAGCGACGCGCGAGGCGTGGTGTTCGAGCAGCAATTTCTCTGGGTACGAGTGCTCGACAGCCCACACCGCCAGCCCCGCCGCCCGCGCCGAATCGACGCCGGCGAGCGAGTCCTCGATCACGATCACGTCCGATCGCCGCACGTCGGGGTGCGTCGCGCGCAGCCAACCAAGGGCCAGCAAGTAGCCTTCGGGGTCGGGCTTGCAGCGCAGGACGTCCTCGGCCGCGACGATGTGCGCGATCGATGAGCGCACGTCGAGCGCAGCCAACCCGAGCTCGATCTCCGGTCGCAGGGCGCCCGAGACCACGACGACCGGCCCCGCGCTCGCCGCCGCGCGCACCGCGGACGCCGCTCCGTCGAAGAGCCGGAGCTCTGCCTTCGCGCGTCGCTCGTACTCGACGGCCTTCTGCGCGATGAGCGCGTCGATCAGCGCGTCCGAGAACGGCGCGCCCGCATCGGAGAGCATCGCCGAAAACGCGCCGCGGTCGTCGAAGCCGAGGTAGCGCTCGTTGTAGAGCGCCTCGCTCACCGCCGAGAGCCCGCGCGAGACGAGGACGTCGTTGAAGCACTGCTGGTGCAGGTGCTCGTCGTCGACGAGCACGCCGTTGAAATCGAAGAGCGTTGCGAGCGGCACCGGCGCAACATACCGCAACGGACCGTGTTCGCTTCGCTCGTCGCGCACCCCGAGCGTTCAGCTCACACGTCGGGACAGAACTACACCACCTCCGTCCTTCGCATCGCGGCGCGCGACGGTCGTTGACGCTGGGATTTCAGAGCTTCTACGCTCTGCCGTGCAATGGCAGCTCCGCATGTGCTCGTGATCGACAACGACCAACCTTTTGCTGAAGAGCTGCAGGCCGCGTTCGGCGAACTCGGCTGCACCGTCGCGACGGTCGAAGACGGACAGCTCGGCTTGGACGAAGCGCAGGTGAGGCGCCCGGACCTCATCGTGCTCGCCATCGAGCTGCGCGGGATGAACGGCTTCGCCGTGTGCAACAAGCTCAAGAAGCACCCGGATTTGCAGCACGTTCCGCTCTTGATCGTGTCGAGCTCGTCGCCGCAAGAGACGTTCGACCAGCACTCGAAGCTGCGACTGCACGCGCAGGAGTACATGCACAAGCCCATCTCTGTGGATGAGCTCGTGGCGCGCGCGCGCAAACACATGACCTTGCCCGAAGCGCTCGACGCTGACGTCGACGCCATCGTGCTCGACGATGACCTCTCGTTCGAAGAAGAGTCCACGCAGGTCACCAAGGTTCCGCTCGACGTGGTCGCCGGGCTCGCTCCGCAGCCACCCGCGCGGCCGGCGCCTCCGCCCGCGCGACCTGCGCCGCCTCCAGCGGTCCCCACCGCCGGCCCCGCGCAGATCAGCGCCGCGAACGCCGCCGAGCGCGACGCGGTCTTCGACGACCTCGACTCGCTCGCGGACGCGGCGTTCGACAACATCATCCTCGACGACGGCGACAAGCCCCACGTCGACGCCTCGAAGCTGCCGATGCAAGTGCAGTCTCGAAGCGTCGCTGCCCCTGAAAAACCAACGCATCAAGACTTCGACGACAACGAGCAAAACACCGTGCTCATGTCGACGAGCACCGTCGTGCAAGCAGCGGCGCTCATCGCCGCGAAGCCTCCGCAGACCGCTGCGCCAGCGGCTCCGGTCGCGCAAGAGCTGCAAAACCTCGACAGCCTCTCGCTCGACCTCGACATCAACGAGCCGACCATGCCCGGCGCTCCGATCCCAGCGGCGCCCGCTCCCGTCGCGATCGAGCCGAGCGCGCCTGCCGACGAACCTCCAGCCGCAGAGGCGCAGGCCGCGCAAGCCGCAGAGCCCGAGCCTCCCGCCGCGCCGACCGACCCGCCTCCGCCCGAAGAAGCGCCAGCACAACAAGCGCCCGTCGCAGCCAAGGCCCCCTCCGTCGCTCCGCCGCGACCGGCCAGCGTCGCCCCGCGACCGGCCAGCGTCGCGCCTGCAGCAGCGACGATCGCGCGCCCCGCTTCGCTTCCCCCGCCGTTGCCCGCGAACACCGCGGCGATCGCCGAGCTCAACGCCGAGGTTTCAGCGCTGAAATCACAGCTCGCAGAGGCGCGCGCCCACGCTGAAGCGAGCGAGAAGCGAGCGAAGGACGCCGAGCACGCGCGACACGAGGCCGAGCAAGCGAAGAGCGCCGCTGAGCAAGCGAAGAGCGCCGCGCTCGCCACGGCCGCAACGCATTCGGCGAGCACCAGCGCAGCAGAGACCAGTCTTCGCGCAGAGCTCGATCGCGCCCGCTCCGCCGCGCGCGAAGCCGAAGCCGAGCGCGAACGGCTCTCGGCCGAGCTTCAAAAGCTGCGCGCAGAGCACGACGATTCGGCGACGCTTCGCCGCGAGCTCGAGGACGCCAAGGCGCGCGCAGCGAAGGCGGGAGGGACGTCGACGCGAGAGTTTCTCGAGCTGCGCGAGGCGATGAACAAGAAGGACAAAGAGATCCTTCGCTTGAAAGACGAGGTCAACGCGAAGGAGCGCGCCGTGCTCGACGCGCGCGACCGAGCCTCGAGCCTCGAGCACGAGAAGGCCGACCTCGACGAGAAGCTGCTCACGCGCGAGCGCTCGCTCGCGGACCTCGAAGACCAAATCGGGCCGCTGCAGCGCGAGGTCGAAGCGCTCAAGGCCGCGCGCGACAAGGACAAGAGCCTCGCGGACGAAGCGCTCGCGGCGGCGAAGAAGGCCGCGCAAGACGCCGCGAACAAGCGCGACGAAGAGCACGCCAAGGTCATCAGCGACAAGGATGCAGCGAACGCAGCGGCGCTCGCGGCGCTGCGCGCAGAGCTCGAGGCCGCGGCGAACGCAGCGCGTGAAGCGCTCTCGACCGAGCACGCGACGAAGCTCGCGGACGCAGAGAAGAAGCGCCAAGATGCGCTCGACGCCCAGGACCGCGCGCACAAAGAGCAGCTCGCGAAGGCGCAGAGCGATCACGCGTCGGACAAGAGCGCGCTCGAGGCCACGCATTCGGCGGCGATCGCAGCGGCCAACGACAGCGCGAACAAGGCGCGAGAAGAGCTCGAACGAAAGCACCGCGACGCGCTCGAGCAGCTCGAGTCCAAGCACTCGGCCGAGGTCCTCAGGCTCACCGCCGAGCTCGAACAGGCGAACTCGGACCTGGCCAAGACGCTCGAGGCCGAGAAGAAGAGCGCGCAAGAGAAGGTCGAGGCCGCGCGAAAGGACGCAGAGAAGGCCGCGGAAGAGAGCGCGGCGAAGATCAGCGCGCTCGAGGCGAAGATCGCCGAGGCGATCGCCGCGACCGAGGCGGTGAAGGCGGAGGTGACGGCGGCCACGAGCAAGAGCGAGGCGATCGCGAAGGAGCTCAGCGCGGCGCAGGCGCAGATCGAGAGCCTGCGCGCGCAGCGCGACGAGGCCGCGGCGAAGGCGAGCGCGCTCGACGCGAAGATCGGCGAGCTCGACGCGAAGATCGCCGCGGTCACGCAAGAGAAGAGCGAGGCGAGCGCGAAGCTCGCGCAGAGCGAAGGGCGCGTGCGGCGAGAGAACGAGCGCGCGGACAAGCTGCGCAAGGCGCTCGAGGGCGTGATGGCGCTGCTCGGCGCGCAGGACGGCGAGAGCGCCGCGCCCGCGACGAGCGCGGACGCAGAGTGAGCGACCTTGCGGGGGAGATGGCAGCGTATCGCTGAGGAAGCGAGGCGCGCTGCGTCGCATCCCTGATCCTCTGGCGTGGCACTGCAACCGCTCATCGATGCGCGAAGCATCGAGCGTGACGTCGCGGGAGTCAGAGGAGCCGCGATGCGCGCTAGCGTGCGGCGCGCGCGGCGGGAAGCGCCGCGAGGCGCGCGCGAACGTCGGTCTCGATTCGCTCGAGCGCGCGTGAGCGCGACGACCAGGGACAGCTGAGAAACGCGTCGTAGTAGCGACGGGCGCAGCGGTTGTCTCCGCGCAAGCGCGCGACGTCGCCCAAGACCACCAGGGCCTTGGCGCAGTCGCGCTTGTGCTCGCGGAGACAACGAATCGCGTACATCGAGGCTTCGTCGGTGGCGCCGCGGGCGGCGGAGACCATGGCGCGGAGGAGGTCCGTCGTTCCGAGTGGGGTTTGCGAGTCGTCTTCGAGGCGCTCGAGCTGTCGCGCGGCGTCAGCGGGGGCGTTGGCGGCGAGGAAGGCGAGGACCATTCCAGCTCGCGTTCGCGCGGTTGGATCGCGTCGAAGCGCGGCGCGCATCGCCGCGAGCGCGTCGTCCGTGCGTCCCTGCACCGTGCGGATCGCGGCGACCGCTTCGAGCACGACGGGGGCCGTGTCCGACTCGCGAACGGCGTCGCGCAGATAGCCTTCAGCGCGCTCGTCATCGTGGCTCTCGAACGCGTAGCTCGCGCGCGCGAGCGACACGAAGAACGCTCCGTCTGCGACGAGGCCGCGCTCGACTCTGCGCGAGGTCCAGTCGAGCAGCCGCTGCGCTTCGTCCCGTCGACCGAGGGCCCAGAGCTGCCTCGACTCGTTGACCGCGAAGAGCGGAACGCACGGGTCGAGCGTGCGCGCCGCGCGAAACTCGTCGAGCGCCTCTTCGACCCGGCCGTTGCGCGCGAGCGCGAGGCCGTGATTGTGGCGGATTTCTGGGCTCGAAGGCGCGAGCCTCGCCGCGGCCGCGAGCCACGAGAGAGAGCGTACGTCCGTGGCGACCCCGAGCATTCCGAGCACGCGCGCGGCCATGAACTTCGGGCGCAAGCTCGCGCCGTAGACGCCAGGGTGCGCTTCGCAGCGCGAGTCGATCACCGGCGGCCGCCCGCCGAGCGTCGTGTCGATGTCGAACGACGGCCCCTCGCGCCCGACGTAGCGCGCGTACAAGTGCTGCCTCGCGGCGACGCCTACCATGGGAATTTGCAGGCGCTTCGCGATCGATAGGTACAGGTACGTCAGCCCCTCGCAGTACCCCGTGCGAGTGTCGAGGATGCGGTGCAGAAGGTCACGGTCGATCTTGTTGTACAGGCCCGAAGGATCGAACTCGGCCGCGTATCCCTCTTCGACGAAGAGGTACTGGTTGAGCGTCGCGATCTTGCATCGGTCGTCGCATCGACTGGAAAATCTCTGTCGAACGCTCTCTGCGATGTAGTGCACGCGCAGCAGGTTCTGCTGCACGTTCACCGTCCGATCGCGGGCGCGCGCGACGAGCAGGTTGAGCTCTGCGAGGTCGATCTCGGACTCGGGGCCCTGGATGATCCGCTCGATCGCGGGCCACTCGGGGGACTGCACGAGCGCGGGCGGCGCAGGGACCTCGGGGCACACGGGCGCGGGCGAGCACGGCTCGCTCGGGTCCGAAGCGACCGCCGGATGCGCGGGAGCGGCGCTCGCCGCCCGACAGCCGAGCCCCGCGAGCACGAGCGCGCACGGCACCAGCGCGGTTCGAGCGCGGGACGCAGCGCGTGCAGCAACGCGGTCGTGGAGCGGCGCGAGGGACAAGCGGAGGTCAGACAAGCACGGGCGACGAAAGTTTCAACAGAGCGAGGAGGTTCTCGGTGGTGCTAAACCAACATTGTCGTCGTTCTCTCCGTCCGCGGTGCGGGCTTGGAGTCGAGCTCAACCGCGCTCCTCCGCTCGGGCCATCTTCGATGTCCGTCGCGGGCGCGGTATAGTTTCGGGCAGAGTTCGACCTGGACAAATGACCCCATCGGAGACTGCGCTCGAGACGTTCTTGTCGATTGCCGCCCAGAGCACGGAGGCGTCGGTGCTTCGAGTGCTCGTCGAGCTCGGCGTGCAAGCGATCGACGCCGATGAAGGCTCGCTGCTCGTCCTCGATCCAACAGCCAACGAGCTGGTGTTCTCGATGGTAGTCGGCGTGGACAACTCGGCGCTGCTCGGCAAGCGCGTGCCCGTCGGAAAAGGGCTCACTGGGCTCGCCGCGGTCACGCGCGAGGTGCAGATCGGCGCGCCGACGTACGTCGTCGGCCAAGAGTCCAAGGGCGGCGAAGGGCCGCAAGCGGTGATCGCCGCGCCCATGCTCGTGCGCGATGAATGTGTGGGCGTGCTCACGGCGGTCTCGTTCAAGCACGGGCGACGCTTTCAGAGCCGAGAAGCAGCGTTGTACGCGAGGCTCGCGACCGTCGCAGGGCTGATCGTTCAACAGCGACGCGCGCTCAACGCGGCGGCGAGCGAGGGCCCGGCGAGCGCGAACATCGAGTCGTCGCGCGAGGTGCACGAGAGAAAGATCGCGCGAAGCGTGCTGCGGATCTCACGGGTCGCGCCCGACGCGCTCGCGCACGTGGCCGATGTCCTGCGCTCGATCGAGGCGATCGCGTGCGCGGAGGATGACGGCGAGTGAAGATCGTTCCGCTCGCACAAGCGCTGGCGACGGAGCCCGAAGAGCTCGCGCGAAGGTCGCTCGCGCCCGTCACGATCGCCGTGCTCGACTCGGGAATCGACGGGACTCACCCCGACCTCGTCGGCCGAGTGATCGACGCCGTGCGCGTCGAGCTCGTCGACGGAAAGCCCACGATCGTCCAGGGATCTGCCTCGCAGAACAACGACTCGTACGGACACGGCACCGCCGTCGCTTCGATCGCGTGCAAGGTCAGCCCCAACGCCAAGATCGTCGACGTCAAAGTGCTCGGCGAAGGAAAGCTCGGCACCGGCGCCGCGCTCATCGTCGGCCTTCGCTGGGCCATTCAGCAGAAGATCTCCGTGGTGAACATGTCCCTCGCCGCGAGCGCCGAGTTCGCCGCGCGGCTCCACGCGCTGTGCGAGCAAGCGTACCGACAAGGGCAGGTCATCGTCGCGGCCACGCGCAACATGCCGCTCGCCGACCATGGATTTCCCGCAGAATTGTCCAGCGTCGTGAGCGTCGACCAGGGCAAGCTCGACTCGCTCTATCGCCTCTATTATCGCCGCGCGCACCCCATCGAGTACGTCGCGCACGGCGACGAAGTGGCGGTCGCTGCCGCGGGCGGCGGGTACACTACAAAGACCGGGACGTCCTTCGCGACGCCCGCGGTAAGCGGGCTGTGCGCGCTGTGGTTGGGGGCGTTTCCAGAGCTCCGGCCATTCGAAGTCAAGGCGTTGCTCAAAGCGTTTTCGGTCGAGCCCGAAGAGAACAACGAGGGTGCATCGGGCAAGACAACGAGCGACACTCCCGCTGTTCGATGACCCCGAGTGAGCTGCTTCTGCATCTGGAGCCGGATGATCCGCAGCGCGAACGCGCAGCGAAAGCGCTCGTAGCGCTGCTCAGCCAGCTCGCGCGCGGACGACTGGTCGAGCCCGCGAGCAGACAGATGTTCGAGATCCGCCGCGACTCCGAGCGCGAAGAAGTGGTCTCGCGCGTCGCGCTCAAGATCCTTCAGTGCTCGCCGCTCCCGGTCGCAGGAAAGTCCGACGGAGAGTGCCGTCGCTACCTCTCGACCATGCTCGTGCGCGCGCACATCGCTGAGTACCGCAAGCGCTCGAGGCTCGTGCTTCCCGGGGATGACAAGATCGCATCCATGCGCGGCGCCACGACCACTGAGGACGAGACGGCCTCGAGCGACGCGGCGGATGACTACATCGAGCGTGCGAAATCCCTGCTCGATCGCGCGTTCGAGCGCGTGCTCTCGAGCCGCCAAGAGCGCTTTCGCGAGCCCGTGCAGAAGGCCTGGCAGCAGATCACCGAGCTCGTGTTTCAACAGGTTCCGTTCAACGCGATCCTCGCGAGAGACGAGGGCGTAGACCCCGAGCGCGACCGCGCCGAGTTTGTTCGCGCACGAAACCGCGTGTTCAAGAACCACGAGCGGCTCCGCATCGCCCTTCGCGAGGCCGGCGAGGCGATGACGTCCGACGGCAGCCTCAAGCCCGATGAAACCGAGGCGCTCAAACAAGCGCTGATTCTTCTGTTTCGCTGTCAGAACAGCCCCGCCTCGCGCATCGAAGGACAAGACGTGCTGCAGTAGGCAGCGCCCCCTCCCACCCCAACGTTTCGGGCCCAAGGACAGTAGGACCCCCGATGGCCTCACGCTCTTTACTCGATCGCCTCGGTCTCGCGCAGGTCATCCCTGTGAACGAGGTCGCCTCGATGCCGTGGCCTGCGAAGGCCGCGGTCGACTCGCTCGACGTGCTCGTCGCCAACGGTCACGCGGACCCCGCTCGCTTCGAGCCGCTCGCGTGGTCGGACGACGTCGCTCCGGGGCTCACGTTTCTTCGCTCTCGCGCCGAGCCGTCGCTCATCCGCGTCGAAGGCCCGCAGGTCTGCTCGGCGACCGTCGTCGGAGCGGCCCGCCGCGTCGGCGCCGATTCGCTGCTGTTCGTCGCCGTTGCGGGAAGCGCGCTGCGACTCGGCTCGCGGTTGGTCTCGGTCGAGGACGAGACGCTCTCGATCGACGCGCTGCCGTCGGACGAGGTCGAAGCACAAGAGCTCTCTCCGTCGCGCGCGCTCGGATCGCTGGCTTCGCTGCTCGCCGTGGCGCCGAGCGAGTCGTACGTGCGCGCGCAGATCGCCGGTCACTTCGCGGGCCTCGAGCTCGCGGACTGGCTGCTCGACGAGGCGTGCGAGCTCGCCGAGCGCGGCGGTCTCGCGTGGACCGCGGCGGCCCTCGGCCTCGTGTCGCGCTTGCACGAGCCGACCGCTGAAGACCCGAGCGCGCTGCTCGCGGCGGTGCTCGCGTCGAAGGCTTCGCTCCCGTCTGCTCGCGCGTCGGTGCGCCGGTGGTTCAGCGAGCGCTCGGCCCACGAAATCAACGAGGTCGAGCGAGAGGCGCTCCTCTCCTGTGATCGCGCGGCGGACTCGCTCGCGGCGCTCTCGGTCGCGCTCGAAGAGAGCCGCCCCGAGCTCGCGGCGATGGCGCGAAGGTGGGTGAGGATGCGCGACGACATCGAGGCGCTGCGCGAGGCGCTGACCGTTGCGGGGCGGTCGGGCGCGATCGACGCGAGGCTCGAAGCGCTCGATACCGACGCGAGCGCGCAGCTCTCGATGCTGAGCCAGCTCGCGACGCTCGACGGCGAGCGGTGGCGCGCGGTGAGTTGGCAGCAGCCGCAGCTCTGGTGGGGCGGCTTCGCGGTGTAGTCTTCGAGTCTCGGATGGGACTCAAAGGCATCGGTCGGTTCATGATGGGGGTCGCGCTCGGGGCGGCGATCGCGCTCATCATCGCGCGCAAGACCGCAGGAACGGGGCGCGAGGTCTTCACCCTTCAACGCGGGCCGACGATGCTCGCGATGGCGATCGGCGCGCTCGGGGGCGGGATCTCGCTCTCGCTCGCGGACAAGAACTCGAAGGCCGCGGTGATCGTCGTGTGCATCACGGCGATGGCGCTCGCGTTCGTGGCGCTGGTGATCGACACCAACGCGGCGAACGTCGTGTATTGACCGAGCGATCCACCGGATGAATGACCGAGAGTCATACTGAGAAAAGTCAGCATGACCGCGGGTCATTGAAAGCCGTGATCAGCCGAAGTGGTGGGCGCTGAGGCGGAGGTTCGAGAGCGTTCCGTTGTAGGGGACGCGGGCGCGGTCGGGGCCTGCGGCGCCGGCGACGACCATGAGCGGGATCAGGTGCTCTTCGCGCGGGTGCACGGCGCGGGCGTAGGGCGCGCGGGACCACTCGCGGAGCATTCGATCGCGCACGGCGGGCTCTGCGGCGGTGGCCTCGCGCAGCCAGCGGTCGAACTCTTCCGAGGCCTGCTGACCGCCGCCCGAGAAGAAGCCGCGCATGTTGTGGTAGGTCATTCCGCTGCCGACGATGAGCACGCCTTCGTCGCGCAACGGAGCGAGCGCGCGGCCCATCGCGAGGTGCTCTGCGGGGTCGAGCCCGGTCTTCAACGAGACCTGCACGACGGGCACATCGCCCGCGGGCCACGCCACCTTCAGCGGAACGAACGTCCCGTGATCGAACCCGCGCGTTGCGTCGGTCGCCGTGGCGATCCCCGCGGCGCCGAGCAGCGCGAGCACGCGTTGCGCGAGCGCGGGCTGCCCCGGCGCCGCCCACGTGAGGCGATACGTCTCCGGCGGAAACCCCGAGTAATCGAAGAGCAACGGCGGCCGCTCGCCGTTCATCACCGTGACGACGGGCTCTTCCCAGTGCGCCGAGACGACGACGATCGCGCGCGGGGCCGTCGCGAGCGACGCAGGAAGCCCCTGCAGATACGCGAGCATCTCGTCTTTCTCGCGCTGCGTTCCGAACGCGAGGTCCATCCATGGCCACGGCCCGCCCCCGTGCGGAACAAAGATCACCGGCATCTTCGCGACGCTCGCCGTCGGCGTCTGCGCGCTCGCTGAAGGCCGCGCGCCGTTGCTCGTCGGGCTCGCCTGCGGCGTCGACGAACCCGAGGCCGCCGCCACGCCCGTCACCGCGGCCACGCTCGTAATCGCTGCTGCTGCGAGCGCTCCGCGCCGCGAGAGACCTTCGCCCTTGTCGCTGTCGTCGTTGCTCATGGACGACTAGCTTCGTGCGTCGCGCGCGTTTCGCAAACCCCTTTTGCACGACGAGCATACACCGAAACGCCCTTCGAATTGCAGACTCGATCGTCGACGCAATCAGACCTACTCGTGCAGTCCCCGCATGGACACGAGCTCATTGGACAGGGTCGCGCAGCTCTGCGAGCGCGCGAGCGAAGGCCGTTTGACCGCAGAATGGGCGCTCTTCGCGCATCTTCGCGTCGAGCGCGATGGCGACCTCAAGGACTACCTCGTCGGCTCGGCCACGGACATCGACGGCGAGGTCACGGTGTTGCACTGGCGCAACGCTCCGTTGTCGCGACTGCTCTATGAGTGCGACGAGGGCGAGCTGTTCGAGATCAAAGGCCCCCACAAGCTCATCGAGGGCCGCCTCGTCGAGCGGCACCTGGTCCACTGCGACGCGCGCGGCGCGCTCGTCGCGCTCGAGCGCGAAGGGCGTCGCTTCGAGCGCCGAGACGCTCAGTGGATCGAGCGCTCGGGCCCCGTCGCTGCGCTCGCCCTGCGCGACGCCGCGGACCGCGCGAGGCCGCGCACCCCAGTGGACGTCACGCTCGACGCCGCGCAGCGAGCGGCCGTCGAGCGTCCCCAGCGAGACGCCCTGCTCGTGCTCGGCGAAGCGGGCGCGGGCAAGACCACGGTCGCGCTTCACCGCGTCGCGTGGCTCGATCGCCAGCGCAAAGCCAACGGATCAGACCCGCTCAAGGTCCTGGTCGTCGCGCCGACCGAAGGGCTCCGTCGGTTGCTTCGCACCTCGCTCGACCGGCTCGGCGTGCGCCACGCCGACGTGGTTCAGTTCGACCGATGGGCGGCGGTGCAAGCGCGACGGTGCTTCGAGAAGCTGCCGATGCGCGAGGTGTACGGCGACGCGCCGATGAGCGTTCTGCGGGTCAAGCGCGCGCGATCCCTCCGCGCGGTGATCGAGCGGTATGCGAAGCAGCGCCGCGGCGGAAGGGTCTCTCGCGACGACCTGCACGAGCTGTTCGGAGACCGCGCCCTCCTCGCGCCGCTGGCGCAAGGCGAAGACGCGCCCGCGACGAGCGCGGACATCGAGCGAGTGGCGCAGCACACGCGCGCGCAGTTTCGCAGCCGCACCGAGGACGCCTTCTCGGACGTGGTCGACGTCGAGCGCCTCGCCACCGCGGACGGACTACTG
Source organism: Polyangiales bacterium (assembly GCA_046351515.1). Taxonomy (GTDB): domain Bacteria; phylum Myxococcota_A; class Polyangia; order Polyangiales. The sequence goes on along the minus strand of JAXLYJ010000003.1, from coordinate 349,593 downwards.
ATCGACGCATCGACGCCCGACGACGTGGCGGGGCGCATCGACGCAGAGGACCCGCCGGTGCTCTTCGAGCTCGCGAGAGCGCTGCGACAAAAGTACGAAATCTCCCGGTACGACTGCGTCGTCGTCGATGAAGCGCAAGAGCTCGCGCCGCTCGAGCTCGCGTTGATCGGCGACGCGATCGCGCCCGGAGGGGCGCTGATCGTCGCAGGCGACGCGAGTCAACAGGTGGACGCCACGTCGAGCTACGAGAGCTGGACGCAGACGCTCTCGGACCTCCGCGCGCGCAAGTACGCGACGGTGAACCTCGAGACGAGCTATCGATGCCCGCCGTCGGTGACCGAGCTCGCGCGCAGGGTGCTCACCGTTCGCGAGGGAATCTTCAGCGAAGAGCTGCGCGACAGCGAGCGCGTCCGGCGCTGGAAGGACACGAGCGAAGCGCACCTCATCGCGCGCGCGTGCCGCTCGCTTCGCGCGATGCTGCGCGAGGACCGCACGACCTCCGTCGCGATCGTGGCCAAGGACGAAGAGACCGCGCAGCGCTGGAGCGCGCTGTTCGCGCAGGCGCTCGACGCGCACTACGCGCAGGACGGCGACTTCACGAGCGACCACGCCGTGCACGTATGCTCGGTGCGCGAGGTGAAGGGGCTCGAGTTCGACTATGTGCTCGTGCTCGACGCGACCGCCGCGAGCTATCCGAGCACGCCGCGCGGGCGGCACGCGCTCTATGTGGCGATCACGCGCGCGACGCACACGATCGTGTTGGGCTCAGTGACTTCGCGGTGACCGCGGGTCAGTGATCGTCACGACTCCGGGGACTGCGCGCGTTCGAGCGCCGAGGCGACGGCGTCTGCGAGCGCGCGGCGGCGGTCCGCAAGGCGGGCGACGAGCAGCGGCTTGCTGGTGCGGAGCCATCCGTGACGAAGCGCGGCGAGCGCGAGGGCGAGCTCTTCGTCGAAGCGCAGCGCGACGTAGCCCGTCACTGGAGCGACGAGCGCGAGGGCAAGCGCCGCCCAGGGCCCGAAGAGCCACAGCGCGAGCGCGAGCTCGATGATCCAGGCGAGGCCGACGAAGATCATTCCGCCGAGCAGCTTGACGGAGCCGAGGACGTCTTCGTTTTTGGTGTAGCGATTGGCCAGGACGCCGACGAGGCGATAGGGAGCCCAGCTGAGCAGCGCTCCGACGAGCGCGAGCGGAGCCATCGCGACGAGCCACGCGGCGACGACGAGCGCCTTGCTCAAGCGCACGCGGCCGACCTCGAGTCCCCATGGGTCTTCGACGCCGAGCGCGCGGAGGATGCGGTCGTACTCGCGCACCTCGCGGACGATCTCTTCAGCGTGGTTGGGGGCGCTGGCCTCGATGGTGGCGAACGCCTCGGCGAGCTTCTGCGCGCGATCGTGACGGGCGTCGAGGTCGTCGCGCAGCGCTGGGTCTCCGGTCCATACGGCGACGCGCGCGACGCCGTCGAGCACAGCGCGCGTGGACGCTTGCACGACGAGCGCCTTCAACCTGGCGGCGATCTCGTCGGTGAGCGCGTCGACGGCGGCGCGCGGATCGCCCTTGTATTGCTCGCGAAACGCGCTCACGTCGATGGGTTGCCCCACGACGGCCAGCACGCGCGAGCGAAAGGTCGAGCGCGATTCGTACTCGAGCCCCACCGGGACGATGGTGATCTCGGACACGGATCCGAGCTCTTCGTCCGCGGACAGCGCAATACGCGCAGCGCCGGTCTTCAGCGGGTGGATGTGCGCGTCGGCGTGAGAGACGCCCTCGGGAAACAGCGCGAGCGGCTCGCGCGCGGCGATGGCCTTGCGGCAGAGCGCGAAGGTGCGCTCGTTGCCGTCGCGAGTGTCCTCGCCGGGGGCGGCGTCTTGCTTTCGAAACACGGGGATCGCGCCGAACGAGCCCATGGCGAAGCGCCAGAACGCGTTGGAGAACAGCGTGCTCTTCGCGAGAAACCGCGCTGGGATGCCCGTGCAAATCCGCAAGACGAGCGGGTCGAGCAGGCCATTGGGGTGATTGGCGACGAGGATCACTCGGTCCGCTCGCGGCAGGAGCTCGCGGTTGGCCAGCGAGCGCGCTGGGAAGTACAGCGCGACGAGCGCCTCACACAGCCGACGAAAGAGCGCGCTCAACAGGTCCACGTGTTCGCACGCGGAGTGTATCGCAGTAGAACGGCGGTAGAACTATCCCCATGAACGACGTGCGATCGAGACAGCCCGTGTTTCCTCCGTCCAAGCTGTTCGTGGACGGCGAGTTCGTCGACCCGGTCGAGGGCGCGACGATCGAGGCGATGAATCCCACGACGGGCAGCGTGTTGTGGACCGCGCCGAGCGCGGGCGTCGAGGACGTCGAGCGCGCGGTGCGCGCGGCGCGAGCGACGTTCGACCAGTCCAAGTGGCCCACGATGAACGCGGCCTCGCGCGCGCGGATCGTTCGGCGCTTCGGCGAGCTCGTGTGGGAGCGACGCGAGGCGATCGCGCTGGTCGAGACGCTCAACAACGGCAAGCTGTACCGCGACGCGCTCACCGACGACGTGGGCGCAGCCGCAGGAGCGCTGCAGTATTTCGCGTCGTGGGGCGACAAGCTCACGGGCGAGACGCTGCCTGTGCGCGGTGATTTTCTCGCGTACACCCTGCGCGAGCCGCTCGGCGTCGTGGCGGCGATCGTCCCGTGGAACTTTCCGACCTCGATCGCCGCGTGGAAGATCGGCCCCGCGCTCGTCGCCGGCAACACGGTGGTGCTCAAGCCGAGCGAGCTGACGCCGATCACGGCGTTGATGCTGGCCGAGTGCGCGCGAGACGCGGGGATTCCGCCCGGTGTTTTCAACGTGATCCCGGGGCTCGGGTCGGTCGCGGGCGAGGCGCTCGCGCGGCACCCGCTCGTCGATCTCGTGGCGTTTACCGGATCGCCGCGCACCGCGCGATCGTTGCTGCGCGCCAGCAGCGAGAGCAACTTGAAGAAGCTCTCGCTCGAGCTCGGCGGAAAATCCCCGCAGATCGTCCTCGCCGACGCCGACCTCGACGCCGCCGCCGAGGCCATCACGTGGGGCATCTTCTCGAACAAAGGCGAGGTGTGCTCTGCGGGCTCGCGCGTGATCGCGCATCGAGCGATCTATCACTCGCTGATCGAGCGCATCGCCGAGCGCGCAGCGAAGATCGTCGTCGGCGATCCGCGCGCGAACGAGACGCAGATGGGGCCGTTGATCTCGCAGCGTCAGCTCGACAACGCGCTCGGCTTCGTCACGCGCGCGATCGACGCGGGAGCGCGGCTGCTGGTGGGCGGCGAGCGCGACACCAACGGCGCGAACGGCGACGGGTTCTTTCTTCGACCAACGGTGTTCGCGGACGTGCGCGAGGGCAGCGATCTCGAGCAAAACGAGGTGTTCGGACCCGTGCTCGCGTGCCTCGCGGTGGACGACGAAGAGTCAGCGATCCGCGTGGCCAACGGCGTGCGCTACGGCCTCGCGGCGGGCGTGTGGACGAAGGACACAGCGAAGGCCCACTCGCTCGCCAAGCGCGTCCGCGCGGGGGTCGTGTGGCTCAACACGTACGATCGGTTCGACACCGCCGCGCCGTTCGGCGGCTACAAAGAGAGCGGCTGGGGGCGCGACCTGTCCGCGCACGCGTTCGACACGTACACGCAGAGCAAATGCGTGTGGACCGCGCTGTGATTCGCTGAGATTCGAGGGGGTTCGTCCTACGAATCGTCGCGCGACTCCTGGCGCATCGCCGCGCTCGCTCCGCGGTGCCTTCGCTCTCGATCACCGCTCGATCGGCGCTCGTCGCGCGTCGAACACCCTGAGCACCTCGAGCACTTCGCCACGACGTCAGTAGTAGATGACCATCGTCCCCACGGGCCAGCGGCGAACCTCAACACCCTCGCCGATCGCGACTGCGCGCCCGTCAACTCCTCCCGCAGCAATGGTCGAGACGCGCTCGCCCACGGCTTCGATGAGGTTGCGAGCCGCACGGGGGTTTCGCTCTTCGAGCCATGCGGCGGCGCCTTCGAGGTCTTCGATGGCTTGCTCGGACCACTCGACAATCATTCTCCCGACGCTCGCTTGCGATCGCCGGTGAAGCGCTCGCGTAGCTGCTTCATCACCTTGTCGTGAGGGACGCCTTCACCGCGGTCGATCGACGCCATCGCATCGAGGATGCCCCGACGCTGGTCGTCCGTGAGCTCGTCGGGATCATCGAGCACGCGCAGCGCCTCCCGCGCCTCGTCCTCGGTCATCGCTGCGACCTTCGCCGCGAGCTGCTCTTTCGCCGTCGTCGCCATGATCGAGAACGCTACCACGCTCACCGCTCACCGCTTCGAGCGCGCGCCGTCGCACACTCTTGTACGATCGGCGCCCATGGGCGGAACCCTCTCGCTCGATGAAGCGGCGCGGCTCGTCAAAGAGCGCACCGGACGCGCGATCGAACCGCGCTCGGTGCGCGACGTCTCGCTTCGCGTCGTGGTCCTTCAGCAGTGGATCGAGCGACGAACGATCGAGCTCGTCGCCGTGTCTCGTGGCGCAAACGCTGGTCCGCCGCGAGACCTCGAGGCCGAGCTCTGGTCGCTGCCGGTGAATCCGCCCGCGGTCTTCAATGATCACTGGGAGGTCGTGAGCGATCCGCGAACGGGCGCGGTGCGACGCTGCCCCGATTGCGACGGTGCGGGGCGACGCAAGTGCTCGCGCTGCGGCGGGCTGGCCTCGCTCGTGTGCGGGGTGTGCAACGGCCAAGGACGCATCCACCGCGGAAAGAACGCGTACGATCCCTGCCTCCACTGCGGAGCCGACGGCCGCGTCGCGTGCACCAACTGCACGATCGGCACGCACCCGTGCTCGAGCTGCGACGAGTCGGGCTCGACCTTCACCGAGCAGCGCGCGAGGGTTCAATGGGCGTCGCGCTCGCAGCAGATGCCGCTCTCGCGCCCTCCATCCTCTGTGGATTTGCAGGGAGAAAAGCCGCTTCGCGCGCAGACGTACGAGTTCGACTCCGGCGTGTTCAGGCCCACGCAGCACAGCGGCGCGGAGCACTTTCGAGCCAACGTCTTCGCGCACAGCACCGAAGAGCTCGACGCGATTCACCAGCTCGTTCGACAGAACCCAGCGGTGGTTCACGAGCGAATCAACGCGCAGCGCGCGTGGGTCGATCAGGTCGAGGTGTGGCAGATCGACGCGGGGACCGAGCAAGAGCCGGTCACGCTCTACGCGATCGGGCGCGATCGAACGCTGGTCGGCGTCGAGGCGCTCAAGACAGGGCCTGGCCCCGTAGTGGCGATCGTCGCGATGGGCCTCGGCGTGATCGCGATCCTCGCGGGGAGCGTCTTGCGATAGCTCAGGGGCAGCGCCACTGGCAGTTGGCGTTGGCCGAGCACGTCACGTTCGTCGCGAGCGGCGCGCACGTCGGCTGGAGCAGCGCGTTCGACCGAGGGATGCAACACGCGCCGTTCGCGCCGAGCGGGCTGGTGCAGAGCGGCGTCGCGCTCCACACGCAGGTGCGCAGGACACCGGTGGCGTTGGTGCACGTCGCCATCGTCGTCTGCGCGTCGCAGTACGCGAGGTTGGTCGCGGTCCCGTTGCGCGCCATGCAACAGCTCGGAACGCCAGAGTCGACCACCCCCGTGTCGCGCGCGTCGAGCGGCGCGTCCGTTCGCACGTCCGCGAGCGCGTCGGTGCGCGCGTCCGTCGACGAGTCGAGCGCGACGCCCGAGTCCATCGGAGGCGCGGGGTTGCACACCGCAGCGCCGCTCCACACGCACACGCCGCCGCCGTCTGCGCGATTGCAACGATCGGTGCCGAACGACGAGAGCGCCGAGCAAAACGCGGCGTTCGCAGCGTTGATCGCGAGGCAACAGTTCGGCGGCGGGCCGGCGTCCACGGGCACGCCCGAGTCGTTGCAGCGCGCCTCGAGGCTCCACGCGCACACCGTCCCGTCGTTGAACATGTTGCAGACCGACGGACCCGAGACGTCGAGGGCGTCGCACTGCCCCTGATTCGCCAGCGAAAACGCACGGCAACAGGAGTTAGAGTTGCTCGCGTCCATCGACGCAGGCGCGTCGGGCTGCGAGGCGACGTCCGGCTGCGAGGTCACGTCCGGCTGCGAGACCACATCGGGCTGAGGGCTGACGCCCGAGTCCATCTCCGTCGACGTGTCGCGAACGACGCGATCGGCGACGACGTCGGGCTGCATGTCGCCGCCGCACGCGATCAGCGCGAGCGCGCTCGCTGTGATCGAGCTGATCGCGGCCAAGCGAAGGGGAGAACTCGAAGCGGTCGATGCTCGTTGGGCTCGTGATGCGGTGCGCGCGCGCGTCATGGTGTCGGCTCCTCCTGCGACGAAGAATCCCAACAACGCTATCACGCTGCGTGCATCAACGCGCGATCACTTCACCCAGAACACGGTGAACGCGTCGCCGCCATCCTCGCCGTCGGCGGCCTTGCATTTCGCCACGTGCGGCGAGCGCTCGAGGTGCGCGCGAACCGCGGCTTTGAGCGCGCCGGTCCCGTGTCCGTGAAGGACGAACCCCACGGTCTCTTCTGCGCCGTAGATGCGATCGATGAACGCGTCCACCAGCGAGAGCGCGTCGTCTGCGCGCAGTCCACGGACGTCCACGGTGTTGCTCTCGGTGCGCAGGGCGCGAGGCATCACCGCCGTTGCGCTCGGCGCGGACGCATCTGGCACCCTTCGCAGGCCGCTGTCTTTTCGCTCGTTGTTCGTCGAGCTGGCGCCGCTGTCCGAGCTCTCTTCGATGAGCACTTCGCTCGCGTCGACGTACAGCTTCATCGGACCGCGCCCGACTCGAAGCTGGCCTTTCGCGGGAATGTCCAGGATTTCGAGCGTCGTTCCGAGGCGCGCGACGAACACCTTCGAGCCGACGCGCAGCTCATCGGGGCGCGGCGGCCTTCGCGCAGGGCCGTCCTCCGTGGGCTTTCGCGCCACCGCGTGCGCGAGCGATCCGCCGATGGCCACCTGCTGCGCGACGCGCTCGATCGACCGCGCCGATTCCTTGACGTCGACCTCGCCCGCGCGCTTTTTCTTCACGCGGTTCTCGGCGTCGCGGAGCGCTTCACGCGCCTTGCGTAGCTGCTCCATCAGCTCGCGCGCCTCGCGAGAGATCTTCTCTTGCTCTCTCGCGCGCTGGACGTTGCGCTGCATCTCGAGCTCGAGGCGGATCTTCTCTGCTTGCTTGCGCTCGTCTTCGGCCGCTTGCCTCGCGAGCTGCGCGGCGATCTGCTCGTCCTGAATTCGACGCAGCGCCTCTTCGCGACCCAGCGAATGCTCAGGCAGAAGCGCCCTCGCGCGATCGACCACCTCCACGGGAATCCCGTACCGCTGCGCCACCGCGAGCGCGCTCGACGCCCCCGGCACGCCCATCGTCACGGTGAACGTCGGCATCATGGTCTTCAAGTCGAAGCCCACCGACGCGTTGACGAAGCGCTGGTCGCGCACCGCGAGGGTCTTGAGCAGCTCGTAGTGCGTGGTGACCGCGCTCGCGGCGCCCATCGAAGCGAGGCGCTCGAGCACCGAGGCGGCGAGGACGGAGCCCTCTTCGGGGTCCGTTCCGCCGGCGAGCTCGTCGAGCAGGACGAGCGCGCGCGGGCCGGACTGCTCGAGGATGCGCGCGAGGTTCGTGACGTGAGCGCTGAAGGTGCTGAGCGATCGCGCGAGGCTTTGGTCGTCGCCGACATCCGAGAGGACGGGCTCGAACCAGCCGACGCGAGAGCGTTCATCGACGGGGATCGGAAGCCCCGCGCGCGCCATCCACACAGCGAGGCCGAGGCACTTGAGCGCGACGGTTTTTCCGCCGGCGTTGGGGCCAGAGATCACCAACACTCGACCGCACTCGACGCGCAGGTCGTTGGCCACCACTGGAATGCCCGAGAGCTGCAACAGCGGGTGCCGCGCCGTGATCAAGTCGAGCACGGGGCTGTCTTCGACGGGGATCGCGACGGCCTTCATCGCGTCGGCCATGCGCACCATCGCCAAGAGCACGTCGCCTTCGACGCACGCCTCGACCGCTTGGTGAATCGCGTCGCACTCGCGCCGCGCGCGCTCGCTGAGCTCGGCGAGCACCCGCGCTTCTTCGCGCTCGACGTCGGCGAGCGCCACCTTGAGCTGGTTGCCGAGCGACATCACAGCGCCCGGCTCGATGAAGAGCGTGTGGCCCGAGGCGCTCGATCCAAGGACGATTCCAGGCACGCGAATGTGCGAGTCCGATCGCACAGGGAGCACGTAGCGGCCGTCGCGAACGGTGTAGTAGCCGTCCTGCAAGACCTCGCGATACTTGTGGATCAGCTCGTCGAGGCGCGCGATCACGCGCTGTCGCATGTCGCCCGCGCGACGACGGGCCTGCGCGAGGTCGACCGAGGCTCGATCCGCGAGTCCGCCGTCGGCGTCGATGGCGAAGTCGAGCGTCGCGAGCAGCTTGTCGAGCGCGGGGTCCGTGCCGAGCGCGGTCGCGAGCGCGGGGTGCGTCTCGCGGTGCGTTCCCACGAAGCGACGGAGCGTATGCGCCTGGCGCAGAAGCTGACGAAGCGCGTGCAGCTCAGCGGCGGTCCCATCGGCGCCGCGCTCGAGGCGGTCGACGAACTCGACGACGTCGGTGACCCCGTCGATCGGGAGCATGTCGCCACGCGACGCGAGGTCGAGCGCTTCGCGCAGTCGCTCGTAGCGAAGGCGCGCATCGTCGAGGGTCTCAGCCGGAGTGATCGCGCGCGCCCGCGCTGCGCCGAGATTGCTCGTACAACGTTCGGCGAGACGATCGAGAAGAGCGGACCACTCTAGGTCCGCAGCGGTCTTTTCACGGGAACTCATGGCGCACACACAGGCAGAGGGAATGTCGTCGAGCGCGAGGCTCGTTGGAGGCGCGCGAGGGTTCGTCGCTCGACGCCGAACGTCAAGGACTGTGCTTCGCGCGGGCCGCAATGCACGGCCAGCAAAATGCGCAAGGGGTTCTCTGCTTCGAAAGGTAGAATGTCGACGCTCTCTGTGCGAACCGTAGCTGCACTGTCCCTCGCGCTCTGCGCCTCGCTCGTCGCTGCATCGACTGGCTGCGCGATCGGCGCTGGCAATCCGCGAACGACCACTCCGATCGGCGCCGCTGGGACGCCCTCGCCCGCGCCCATCGCGCTGAGCCTCGAGTCGCTCTCGGGCGAGCCCCTCGAGCTCGCCTCGCTCCGCGGGCGCGCGGTGCTTGTCATCGCCTTCAACCACGACGACCTTCGCTCACAGGCGACGCTTCGCGATGCAGAGCGCGTCGCGCGCGCGCACCGCGAGACGCTGACGGTCGTCGCGCTGTGCGGCAATCCAGGGTCGTTTCGCACGCTGCGGCTGATGCTCGAGACCTTCGCGCGCGTGCTCGAGCTCGAGGCGACCAAGGTCGTGATCGCCGACGATCACGTGCGCGAGGGCACCTCGCCGCTCGGCGCGATCGAGCACGTCCCCACGACGATCTTGATCAACCGAGCGGGGATCGTCGCGCGCACCGTGGTGGGCCTCATCGATCAGCGAGGGATCGAAGAGCTGGTTCGCCCCGCGCTGCCGCCCGGCGGATGACGCAACGGGCTGGTGAACAAAGGTGCGCTTTGCTTTACGCTCGCTCGGTCCAAGGTCATGACGAGCACTTCGAACGAACAGCACGCGTTGATCGAACGGTACCGTGAGTACGCCGACGCGCTCGCGCTCGACATCTTGCGGGGGCTGCCGAAGTTCGTTCGAGCCGAAGACGTCAAGGCCGTCGCGCGCGAGGGGCTCGTCGAGAGCGCGACCCGCTTCGATCCCACGCGCGGCGTGCAGTTTACGACCTTCGCGTACTACCGCATTCGCGGCGCGGTCTTCGACTGGGTGCGCGGCCAGATCGAGAACGACCCGTACCACCTCGCCAAGGCTGCATCGCAGCGGGCCGTGGACGCCCTGGCCGAGAGCGCAGCCGAGAGAGACCGATCGCAGCCTTCGATCGACGCGCAGTCCGAAGCGGCCAACACGCTCGACGGGTTGATCGACAGCGCGGTGGCCTCGTTCATGTTGGGCGAAGCCGCGGCGTACTACGAGCCCGATCACCAGCAAAAATCCACGCCCGAGCACATGCTCGGAGAGAAAGAAGCCGCGGGTTTCGTTCGCACCGTGGTCGACTCGCTGCCCGAAAAAGAGCGGACGATGCTCGTTCAGGTCTATTTCGACGGTCGAACGATCGAGCAGGCGGGGCAATCGATGGGGCTCTCGAAGAGCTGGGCGAGCCGGCTGCACGCGAGGGCGCTCAAGCTGATGAAAGAAAAACTCCCGCTCGAGTACGCAACCTGAGCGTGCGCGGGTGGATAGCGCCCCCCGCGCGGACGAGCGACCAGCGTCTCTGGTGACGGCCGTTCGCGCGAGGAGCGAATGCGAATGGGATCGAACATCGTGAGCGCGACCGGCGCGACGCCGCTGCCGCGCGCAGGGCGCATCGAGAGCGCACAGCCGACGCAAGGGGGATCGCGCTTCAGCGAGCTGCTCGGGCCGCGCGAGCAGCGCGCAGCGCCGAGCGCGCAGCCCGCGACGAACGCGAGCACACCGGGGGCGCAGAGCGCGGCCGCCGCGCATGCGTATGGACCTGCGCGCGTCGGCGGGGCGCAAGGCGCAGAGCCGCTGACCGACGCAGGGCGAAGGCTGCTCTCGCGCATCTCGCGGGGCGAGCGGTTCGTCGAGCAAGTGGTGCACGGAGCGTCGAGCGGAGCGGCGTACACGCCTGCAGATTTGCTGGCGATCCAAGCGCAGGTCTATCGCTATACGCAGGAGGTCGAGCTGCTCTCGAAGTTCGTCGACCGCGCGACCAACACCGTGAAGACCGTGCTTCAGCAGGGGAGCTGACGTCGCAGCGGTCAGCGCTCAGCAGACTGGCGCTGAGCGGCGAGCATCGCGGCGCCGAAGACCCCAGCGGAGTCGCCGAGCTCGTGGCGAACCACCGGCGTGAGCCACTCGTCGTTGAACACCAGTGATCGAGCGATCGCGACGCCCTCGGAGCAGAGACAGTCGCTGTTCGAGAGGCCTCCTCCCAGGACGATGCACGAGGGGTCCAAGACGTCGACGAGCGTGGCGAGTCCGCGGCCAAACGCCCAGAGCATGGACTGCACAGCGCGCTCGGCGTGCGGGTCCGTCGCGCGGGCAGCGATCACTTCGCGAGGAGACTTACTGAGTCCTGCGAGACGAAGATAGTGAGCCTCGAGCGCAGGCCCGCTCGCGTAGCGCTCGAGGCACCCGCGATGGCCGCAGTAGCACTCGATCGCCTCGGGACCCTCGTGCACGGGGTGGTGGCCCCACTCGCCGGCGATTCCGTGGACCCCGGACCAGATGCGGCCGTGCGCGACGAGCCCGCCGCCGACGCCGGTCCCCATGATGACGCCGAAGACCAGACCGTCGCGGTGAGCGCGGCCCGCGCCGAGGAGCGTCTCTGCGAGCGCGAAGCAGTTGGCGTCGTTGTCGAACGCGATCGACCGCTGCAATCGCGAGCAAAGATCCTGACGAAACGGCCTACCGTTGAGGCACGTCGCGTTCGAGTTCTTCACGGTTCCGTCGCTTCGTCGAACGCCGCCCGGCATCGCGACGCCCACTCGAAGCGCGCTCTTCGAGTGTCGCGACTCGACGCGCGCGATCAAGGACGAGCACTGTTCGAGGACGCGGTCGTAGCCTTCGGCTGCGAGGGTGTCGGTGCGTTCTCGGTCGAGCTCGTCGAACGCTCCGTCAGCGCGGAGTCGCAGAACGACAGCCTCGATCTTCGTTCCGCCGAGGTCGACGCCGAGGACGATGGACTCGCTCATCGCGCGACCACCGTGCTCGCGCCGCGCACGGTGACGAAGAGCTCACCGTTCGCGTTGTCGTACGCCCAGCAGCCACTGCACACGCCCGATCGAACGTCGCTCAGCGAGGCGCTGCTCAGCGCCGCTCCGCCTTCGATGTCCACGGACGCGGGGTTCATCGCGTTGGCGCCCACGCGATTTCGCCAGTCGATTTGCAGCCGAAGCTCGCTCGCCTCGCGCCCCGGCTGCCACTGCACCCGCGCCGTCGCGCCCGAAACGCTCGCGCGGATCACGCTCCCATCGGCGACGGTCACCGCTCGATCTGCGCCCGGAACCACCCTCGCGCGCAACACGCTCGCGCGGTCCGTCGCGTCCACGATCATGGGATCCGTCGTTGGAACCAGCGTCACGACGTCCTCTGCGAGCATCGGAATCACCGCGCCCTGCCGCACAAAGAGCACTGGCTGCCCGAGCGGAGCGTCCACGGTCACACGCATCGGTCCCGTAAACGGTCGTCGCGAAATCCAATGCACCCACGTCCCCGCCGGGATGTGCACTTCGCGCTGCGTCGCCGCCGCGCGAACGACAGGCGCGGCGTAGAGGTCCTCGCCGAGCAAGTACGCGTATGGATCCATGCGCGCGTCCTCGTCCCGAGGAAACGCAAGGGAGAGCGCGCGAACAGGGGGCGTTCCGTCGCGAGAAGCGGCGATGGCGAGCGTGCGAAAGTACGGGACGAGCGAGTCGTGCAGGCGCGCGAGGTCGCGGTACATCGCCGTGGTTTCAGCAGTGAATTGCCAGGGATTATGGCTCTCGCCTCCGCCGCCGAGCTGCATGTACGGCGCGAGCGCCGACGCCTCGGCCCACCGAATCAACGCCTCTCGCGAGGGCGTCCCTCCGCGGTATCCGCCGGTGTCCGACGCAAACGACGGAAAGCCCGACGCAGAGAGGTTGATCAACGCCGAGACCGCCGCGGGCAGCCCGCCCACCGCCGTCGCGTCGGCCTCTCTGAAATCGTTGTCGAGATCGCCCGGCCACACGATGTCGCACACGCTCTGTCCGCCCCACGACGACGCGCGCACGAGCAAGAACCCGTCGCCGCCCGCGAAGCGATCGAGCGCGTCTCGATACGCGCGGTGATACCAGTGCGGAAACAACGACGGTGCCGTGCGCGCGTCCGCGTGCATCGCGAAGCGCCACTGCGGCCGCTGGCCGAGCACCTCGTGCACAATATCCTCGCCGTAATCGAGCTTGAACGCGCGCACGCCCATCTCGATGATCGGGCGAAGCCGGTCGCTCCACAGCGTGCTCACGGCGGGCTGAGTGAAGTCGGGGATGCCGCCGTTGGCCTGCATTCCACCAGGGTTTCCTGTGTTCGCAGGAGAGACGAACACTTGCTCTGGGTCGCCGAAGCGAAGCAGCTGCGAGCGGTCTCTGAGCTCGCCGAAGAGCTGCTCGGAGGGGTTGCTCGCGACGCCGTCCGCGTCGATCGCGTCGAGGTACGGCGTGTGCCACACGAGGACGCGGTAGCCCATCGACTGCAGCTCGCGCAGCATCGACGGAGGATCACGAAAGCGCGCCTCGTCGAAGACCGCGTCGTTGTACGAACGCTGCCAGGGGTTATCGATCCAGATCGTGGTCGTGGGGATGCCTTCGGCGCGCAGGCGCTGGGCGTCGGCGATGAGTTCGTCGCGAGAATTCCAGGCGTTTCGCCATTGCATGTGGCCGTGCGCCCAGTACGGCGGGAGTCTCGGCAGGCCCGACAGTCGGGTGAAGCGCTCGATGATCTTGATCGGGTCGGGGTCGACGAAGAACACGAGCTCGAGCGACGGAGCTTCGAAGGTCGCGCGCATCGCCGCCGCGTTGGTGGCGCCCACGTCGAAGGCCCCCGCGTAGCGAGTGCGCACGAAGACGCCGTAGCCGTTGGGGCTCACGAAGAACGGAACCGGGACGTGCGTCTCGTTCGTGCCCGACTCGGCGCCGCCGAGGTGGAGCTGCATCGGGATGACCGTTCCGCGCGCGCTCGAGCCGCGAAATCGCTCGCCGAATCCGATGTACGGCGCCGAGTCCACGCCGAAGCTCACGCGCATCATCGCCACGGCGCTCGGGTCCGAGTCGATCGTCAGCGAGTACACGCCCTCGCTGAGGACGCTCGCGCGCAGCGTCGCGCTCGTGCCTGTCACGGGGTCGACCAGGGGCAGCGATCCGTCCGTGTTGCGCGGCCGCGCGACGAAGGGCGCGACCCACTGAATCCCAGGCTGTCTTGCGGCGCGCGGATCGTGAAACGCTGACACGGAGGCTCCGCCGCGACGAGCGCCGAGCTCGAGCCACGAGAGATCGCTGAGACCGCGGATCAAGGGAGTTCCGTCGCCGCCGCGAAGGACGAAGTCCGCGTTGAGCGTGCCCGCGGTGATCGAGCCGCGCATGTCCGACGCCTGAACGTTGACCGCGATCCGATCCGCGTCGGACAACACGGACGCTTCGCCTGCGCCGCTCTCCGCGAGTGATGCGTCCGGCGATGCGTCCAACGATCCGTCGGGCGTGTTGGGTCGATTCGAACACCCCGCGAGCAGCGCGCTCGCGGCGGCGCACCGCAACCACAGTCCAACGCATGCACTCTTCATCGAAGCACCGTCCCCGACGCGATCAGCACGTTTCGTCGCGAGCAGCCTACCCCGCGAGTGTGGTAACGGTCCCGCGCGTCGATGCCGGATCTGTCGTTTCGATCGAGCTTGAAGAACATCGAGGTCGAAGAGCCGGTCGACCTCTTGTTGCACCGACCGCTCGGCTACGTCATCGCGCGGATTTGCTATCCGACGCCCATCACACCGGATCAACTCACGATCGTCTCGATGCTCGTCGGGATCGTCTCGGGCGCGCTGCTGTGGCTCTCGATCGCGCGCGCAGACGACTCGCTTCTGCCCTACGCGGCTGCGCTCTTCGTGCTCTCGGCCATCATCGACTGCAGCGACGGACAGCTCGCGCGGATGCGGCAGTCGAGCTCGACGTTTGGTCGCATGCTCGACGGAGCCGTGGACGCCGTCGTTCAGATCTCCGTCGTCCCTGCGGCGATCGCGCACTTGTTCATGCGGCGCGGCGGGATCTCGAACGGGACCGCGTGGGCGTGGGCGTTCGCCGGCGTGCTCGCGGTGCTCACCGGGCTGCGCCACACCACGCTGTACGACCACTACAAGAACCTCTGGTCTCGCAACGCGACGAGCAAGCACAGCGACTGCGACGACATGGATGATTTCGAGCGCTCGCTCGCCGAGGCGAAGGCGAAGGGCCCTTTGTCAGCGATGGATCTGTTTCGATTCACGCTGTATCGAACGCACCTGACGCTGGTCGCAGCGACGATTCGCTGGGTGGATCCCTACGTCCCCGCGCGGTTCAAGGACATGCCCGCGTACAGCGAGCAGCGCGCCGAACGCTACGCCTCGATGAACCGATCGCTCATGCGCGCGTGGTCGTTCTTCGGCGTCGGAACGCACATTTTCACGATGGCCCTCAGCATCGCGTTCAACAAGCTCGAGGCGTACATCGTCCTTCGCCTGGTCGGGTTCAATCTGGCGTTCGCCGTGCTCGTTCCGCTGCAGCGCAGCGCTTCGAGGGCGTTTTTCTCGAACAAGGACAGCAGCGATGAGTGAGAGCGACGGCTATTGCGCGATCCTTCTGTGCGCGGGCGTGGGCTCGCGACTGCGACCGCTCACCGACGACCGCCCCAAGTGCCTCGTCCCGCTCGCGGGGACCACGATGCTCGAGCTCTCGCTCTCGGCGCTCGCGCGCAGCGGGGTCGTTTCGCGCGTGGTGATCGTGACCGGCTATCGCTCGGAGATGGTGCGCTCCGTTGCTGAGCGCGCTTCGTTGCCCGTGACCTTCGCGCACAGCGACGAGTACGAGAGCACGCAAAACGTCGTCTCGCTCGCCGTAGGCCTTCGCGAACGCGAGCCCGGCGAGCGCTGGATGAAGCTCGACGGAGACCTGATCGTCGACCCTGCGATCGTGCGCGAGCTCGCCGGAGCGCCCGCGCGCGTCGCCGTCGACACCAGCGTTCGCGTGGGCGCCGAAGAGATGAAGGTCCTGGTGGATCGCGGCAGGATCACCGCGTTTGGAAAGGGCCTCGCGCCCAAGCGCTGCGCCGGCGAGTCCATCGGCGTCGAGGCGTTCAGCGAAGCGGGCGCCGAGCGCGTCGCCGCGGCGATTCACACGGCGGTCGAGCGAGGACGAACGAACCTCTACTACGAAGACGTCTACAACGACGTGCTCGCGAGCGTGGCGTTCGAGCCGTTGGCCGTGGACGGATCGAGCTGGATCGAAGTCGACGACCTCGAAGACCTCGCGCGCGCTGAAAAGCTGGTCCTTTCGGACTCACGGTTCTCGGGGCGAACGCAAGAGTAAAGAGAATCCCCCTCGCGTACGTACAAAGAAGCGATCGGGCATTCGTCCCCGAGATTCGACGCAAGATGTCACGCCGTTGCCGCACAGTTGCTGTGCGTGATACAGACCGCCCCCTCTGGGCAGCCAGAGACAAGGATTCTCGCACCAATGACGCAGCGGAACATTCAGAGGGCCGTGGTCCTCGCCGCCGGTCGCGGCTCGCGACTGGTGGCTGACAAAGGACACCCCAAGCCCCTCGAGCCCGTCGCGGGTGTTGCGCTGCTCGTTCGGATCTTGAAGACCCTGGCCAGCGAAGGGGTGCGCGAGGCCGTGGTCGTGGTGGGCTACGAGGGAGCGCAGATTCGCAAGGCGCTCGCCGCGGACACGACGCTCGGGCTCACGGTGCGCTTCGTCGAGAACACGCAGTGGGACAAGTCCAACGGCGTCTCGCTGCTCAGCGCGCAAGAGTGGGTCACCAGCGACTGCTTTCTCACCATGGCCGATCACTTGTTCGCGCCCGAGCTGCTTCGTCGGCTCTCGCAAGCGGACATCGGTCACGGCGCGTGCGCGCTCGCGGTGGACTACGACATTCCGCGCTGCTTCGACTTGGACGACGCCACGAAGGTGCAAGTCGAGCGCGGTCGCATCGCCTCGATCGCCAAGGACCTCGAGAAGTACAACGCGATCGACACGGGCGTGTTTCGCGTGGGCCCCGCGCTCATCGAAGAGCTGCGACGCGAGGTCGAGCGACGCGGTGACGCTTCGTTGTCCGACGGCGTGCGCGCGCTCGCCGCGCGAGGAAAGTTCTTCGCCGTCGACGGCGGAGAAGCGCGTTGGATCGACGTGGACACCCCCGAGGCGCACGCGCGCGCCGAGGCGATGGTGCGCGTGTTCGGCGACGCGCTCGGCGACGAGCCCGCGGGCTCTCCCGTGATCGACGCCGAGTCCATGGAGCTGTTCTCTCCGTCGTGGGTGCGCGGCGCGCCGGCGTATCGCGAAGAGCACTTCGCGCTGGCCGACGGAGTGACTCACTCGGGCAAGAGCGTCCCTTCGGGCAGCGAGACGGGCGCCTCGAGCGTGGCTCGAATGATGTCCAACGAGAGCCCCTTTCGTCCGTCGCAGCGCGTGATCGACGCGGTGACTCATGCGCTGACCCGCGGTCATCTCTATCCCGACGCGGCGATGGCCGAGTCTCTCCGCGAGCGCCTGGCAGGACAAGCGGGGCTGAGCGGCGCGGCGTGCGTGCTCGGCGCCGGCTCGAGCGAGCTGATCGACATGGTCGTCCGCGCGTTCGTCGCGCCGGGCGAAGAAGTGGTGATCTCGGTCCCGACGTTCTCGATGTACGAGTCGAGGACGCGGGTGTGCGGAGGGGTTCCGGTGCTGGTCCCGATGGACGATCAGCTCGAGCTCGACGTGCCTGCGCTGCTCGGGGCGATCACCGAGCGCACCAAGGTTGTCTTTCTCTGCACGCCCAACAATCCGACGGGGACCAGCCCGGACGAGAGCGCGCTTCGACGCGTGCTTCGGCTGGGATTGCCCACGGTGATCGACGAAGCCTACGTGGGCTTCTCGGGCGAGTTCGAAGACGCGGACGTGGGTCGAACGTCGTTGGTCGAAGAGTTTCCCAACGCGATCGTGCTGCGGACTTTCTCGAAGGACCACGGCCTCGCGGGCCTTCGCATCGGCTACTCGCTCTCGAGCGAGCCCGTCGCGCGCACGCTCTCTCGCGTCAAGCTCCCGTGGAACGTGTCCGTCGTCGCCCTCGCCGCCGCCCACGCTGTCCTCGATGACCGCGCGGAGATCGACCGCCGTCGCAACGCGGTTCGCAGCGAGCGCATGCGCATGGCCGCGCAGTTTCGCGAGATCCACGGGCTGCGCGTCTTCGAAGGCGAAGGCAACTTCGTCCTGCTCGAAGTGAGCGACACCGGAGCGACGTCCGACGGCATCGTCCGCGCGATGATCGCCGAGGGGATCCTGATTCGCTCGCTCGCGAGCCACCACCTCAAGCGCGGCTTCGTTCGCGTGTCCGTCGGCTCGCCCGAGGACAACCGTCGCTGCGTCGAAGCGCTGCGCAAGGTGCTCGTCAAGCTGCGCCCCTCGACCACGCGCGCGCGCCAACGCGGCTGAGCGCCCGAACGCCGAGGGCACCACGATGAGCAGGGTGCTGATCGTCGCGTGGCTGTTTCCTCCGCACGCGAGCGTGGGTGCGCGGCGGCCGTATCGCCTCGCGAGAGAGCTGCCTTCGCTGGGCTGGGACGTCACAGTGCTCACGCAAGCGTGCGTCCCCGAGCGGCTGCGCGAAGAAGGCGCACACCCGCTGCCCGAGCGCGTTCGCGTCCTTCGCGCGTACGACCCTCCTCTGCTCGCGAAGCTCGTCGCGCGGCTCGACGCGCGCGCATCGACGCTTCCTGCGCAGCACCACGCGAAGGCCGACGCGCCCGCGCGCAACAAGGGAGGCTCTTCGCTCTCGTTCGCCGAGCGATGGATCCCGACCGAGCCCGCGGCGATCTGGGCTCCGCACGCCGCGGCGCGCGCGTTGATCGAGCGCGAGCGCTTCGACGTCGTGTGGTCCACGAGCTACCCGTTCTCGGCGCACGCCGCGGGCCGCGCGATCGCGAAGCGCCTGCGAATCCCATGGGTGGCGGACCTTCGCGACCCCTGGACGCTGCACTTCTCGCACGCGAAGAAGCACCCGATCGCGCAGCGCATCGAGCGAGCGCTCGAGCGCGAGACGTTCTCCGATGCGAGCGCGATCACGGTCACGACCGAGGCGCTGAGGGACGCGTATCGCCAGCGATTTCACAGACGAAGTGAGGACATCCGCGCGGTGCACAACAGCTTCGACCCGATCCCGTTGCCCGCGTGGCAGCGCGACGCGAGCCCCGCGCGGCTCGTGCACTTCGGGCACGTGTACGGCGGAGCGCGCTCGCTCGCGCCCGTGCTCGACGCGCTCGCTTCGATCGCGAAGCAGCGCGGTCTCACCGCGAACGACGTGGTCCTCGAGAACTTCGGACGCTTCTCGGACGAGGACCGCGCGCGCGCTCGCGAGCTCGGAATCGAGGCGCTCGTGCGAGTGCGCGAGCCGGTCGCGTACGAAGAGGGGATGGCCTCGCTCACGCGCGCGGCGCTGCTGCTCTTGCCCTCGTGGAAGAGCGAGTTCGGACCGCTGTTTCTCCCCGCGAAGCTCTTCGACTACCTGCACGTCGGCGCGCCGATCCTCGCGATCGGCGACAACCCCGAGCTCGGCTCGATCCTCGCCCGCACTCGCGCAGGAACGCTCTGTCGCGACGACGACCGCCCGCACATCGAGCGCACCCTCGAGCGCGCGCTCGACGCGACGCTGGGCGCCGACCGCGATCACGCCGAGGTCGAAGCGTTCTCGTCGCGCTCGATGGCGAAGGCGATGGCGCAGGTGCTCGACGAGGTCGTCGCGCGTGCCACAATCGCGCGCCGATGAGCATGAAGCCGCTGTGCGTGCTGGTGACGGGTGAGACCGTCGCGTTCGTGCGCGAACGCCACGGAGAGTTTCGAG
Organism: Polyangiales bacterium; assembly: GCA_046351515.1. Classification (GTDB taxonomy): domain Bacteria; phylum Myxococcota_A; class Polyangia; order Polyangiales. The sequence continues at coordinate 329,926 of JAXLYJ010000003.1, read as the reverse complement.
CGTTCTTCGAGCGCGGGATCGGCGAGGCGTGGAGCCACGGGTACCGGGCGGTGGACGCGCGGAGCGAAGACGTTTCGAGCAGGGATTTTTCGGAGTATTCGGGTGTGATCGTGACCGGCTCGCCGTCTTCGGTCACCGAGCGCGCGCCTTGGATGCTGCGAACCGAAGCGGCGCTCCGGGGGTTGGTCGAGCGTCGAACGCCGCTGCTCGGCGTGTGCTTCGGGCACCAGCTGCTCGCGAGCGCGCTCGGCGGTGAAGTGCGAAAGAACCCCGCCGGCCGAAAGTTGGGCACCCACCACGTCCGCCTTCGAACCGCGGACGATCCGCTGTTCGCGGGCTTGCCCGAAGGCTTCGAGGTCAACGTCTCGCACGAAGACCACGTGGGAATTCGCCCCACGCGCGGCGACGTCGTGCACCTCGCGAGCACGGACCACGACGAGTTTCACGCGTTTCGGGCGGGGGATCGCGCGTGGGGAGTGCAGTTTCATCCCGAGTTCAGCCGCGAGATCACCGAGGGCTACGTGCACGCGCGACGCGAGTTGTTGCAGTCGCTGGGGCTCGATCCCGCGGCGATCCTCGAGCGGGTGCGCGAGACGCCGATGGGTCCGAGGCTTTTGCGAAACTTCGTCACAATCGTGAAGAACAGCGCGGACTGATCGCGGTAAGCTCCGTGGCGAAAAGAGCCATGAGCGACACGCACAAGACAGTCGGCGACGTGATGACTCGCCAGGTGATGGTGCTCAACGTCGAGGACAACCTCGACAAGGTGATGAAGGCGATGGAGCACTTCCACATCCGCCACGTTCCTGTGGTGGATGGCGAGAAGGTCGTGGGAATCGTCACGCACCGAGACATTCTCGCGGTCATGCACTCGAAGCTCGGCCCCAACGCCAGCAAGGACGAGAGCAGCGGCCTGTACGACCGCACCTTCGTCATCAACGTGATGACGAAGGATCCCCTCACCGTGACGCCCGAGACCACGCTCAAAGACGTGGTCAAGAAGCTGCGCGAGCACAAAATCGGGGGATTTCCCGTGGTGAGCAACGACAAGCTCGTGGGCATCATCACCGAGACCGACGTCCTGCTCGTGCTCGAGAAGCTGCTCGACGCCGAAGACGCCGCGAAGTGATCGCGCTGTCGTAGCGGTCGCTCGATCGCTGAGACACACCGCACGTTCGCCGGTCCAATCACAGGGCGATCACTCGTCGGCGAGCACGCGAAACCGCACTCCGTAGCGCGCGATCGACGCGAGCGCCTCGTCGAGCTCGCGCGCTTGCGACTCGGTCGAGACGATCACCACACGCTCGCCGTCTCCGTGCAGCGAGCCCAGGCCGTCGTAGCCCGCGAGCAGCAGCGCGAGTCGCAGTTGCTCGCGCTCTTCGATCTCGAGCACGCGCGCGATCACGCCCTCGCCGAGCGGGAGCGGCCTGTTGCCGATCGCGCGTTTAACCGCGCGCTTCGATCCGTTGTGACCGCGGGTCATCGCTGAAATTCCAGCCCCCACTGCGCGACAAACGCCCGGTGCACGTCGAGCTCGGGGTTGTCTTCGGCGAGCGCCTCGGGGCGATAGCCGGTCTTGATCGAGAGGACCGTGCAGCCGTCGTCGTCCTCGCGAAAGCGCGCGCGCCAGGCTTTGACCGCGAGCTTGAGCGCGTCGCCGTCGCGCTGAATGCGCCGGTACGGGTGCGCCTTCGTTCCGAGCGAGAGCGCGCGAGTGATGCCCGCTTCGAGCTCGGTGACGCCGCGCGACGAGAGCCAGTCGAGCTGCTCGCGCGCGAGCGAATCGAAGCGCACGCGCGTGGACTCTTTGGGATCCACGGGGCGTCCGTCGTCTTCGAGCGCGCTCTCGAAATCCGGCGGGGCGAGCCAGCCCGTTCGCGCGTTGGGGATCGCGTCGCTCCACGGAACGTACGGCTTCAAGTCCAGCACCGGCGTCCCGTCGAGCATGTCGCACCCCGCGACGCGCACGGAGAGCTTGCGGACCGAGAGCAGCTTCACCACTGAAATTCCAAGCGGATTGGGCCTGTGCGGAGAGCGCGTCGAGAACACTCCGCGGCGACGATCGCTGCGCGGCGGAAGCACCTGCGGTCGCCAGCCCTTGTTGCGATGAAACCAGAAGAGCACCCAGAGGTAGTCCCAGCCCTCGAGGTCGAACAGCGCGCGCTCGTATCCGCGGCCTGCGATCAGCTCGATGGTGGCCTCGACGCCCTCGCCCGCGCGCGGCTGCCGCGGCGCCTCGGCGCGGTCGTGAAAGGGCGAGCGCACGTAGCCAATGGGCTCGATCGTGAGGGAGTCGGTAGCGGGCGTGTCGGACGGGTCCACGACGGCGTCCTTGTGCTACCAGTTCGCCTCAGAAAATGAACGACTCAGCCGCGAACACCGACGCGTTCGACCCGTTTGTGACGGTGATCATCCGCTCGTTCAACCGCATCGCCGAGCTTCGCGCGCTCGTGCACAAGGTCCTCGCGCAGAAGGACGTGCACTTCGAAGTGCTCGTCATCGACTCTTCCAAAGGGATGAGCGCGAGGGATGTTCACCAGGCGCTCGCGACGAGCGACCCGCGCGTTCGAGTGATCCACACGCCGGCCCGCGGTTGTCCCGCGGCGGCCAACGAGGGCGTGCGCAGGGCGCGAGGCGAAATCGTGGCGTTCATCGACGACGACGACGTGCCCGTCGGCGACGAGTGGCTCGCGGCGCACATCAAGAACTACCGCGACCCCAACTGCCTCGGCGTCAACGGCTTCATGGTGTACGACCCCGAGCATCGCGCGGCAGAGCCGTGGTTTCCGAAGCTGCGTCACTGGCGCATGCTCTCGCACGGGCTGTTCAAACAGCCGCGGTGCTACGCGTACATGCCCGAGCGCAAGGTCGGGATCGACTACTTGATGGGCGGCAACGCGAGCATTCGAAAGAGCGCGGTCGAGCGCGGAGGCGGCTGGGACGAGGGCCTCTCGTATCACAACGAGCACTCGCTCTTTCTGCGATTGGCCAAGCGGATGCGTCCGGGCGAGTACCTCGTGTACGACCCCGAGGCGCGGATGGAGATCCGCAAGGACGTCCCGGGCGGGCTCGACTATCGCTTCAGCGCGGAGGTTCGATCGCGCGTGGACGAGCTCTCGCGGTACTTCGTGTGGATCGTCGGGCGCGAGTGCCCAGAGCGGATCTACGGGCTGTTTCCGCTGTTCGTTCCGTCGTTCGTGTTGTTCTCGGCGATCGCGGGGTACGAGCTCGCCGCGGGTCGCGCCGTGAACAAGTGGACGGAGTTCGCGCGGGCCGCAGCGTACGCGCCCGTCTCGCTCGCGAAGCATTTCGTCGGCAAAAAGCCCATCGAACGCAAGAACTGGATCGACCCTGTCTTCGGCGAAGAAGAGCCCTTCGACGCCGCAGGCAACGCGTTCACCGAGGCCCTGACGTGAGCAGAGACATCCCCGTCGTGCTCCTCTGCGGAGGCAAAGGAACGCGCCTTCGCGAAGAGACCGAGTTTCGCCCCAAGCCCATGGTCGAGATCGGCGGACGACCGATCCTGTGGCACATCATGAAGCACTTTGCGAAGCACGGATCGAAGCGCTTCGTGTTGTGCCTCGGATACAAGGGCGAGCAGATCAAAGACTGGTTTCTTCGCTACGACGAGCGCTCGCGAGACGTGACGGTGACCTTGGGTCGCGCGCGCAGCGTGACGGTGCACCAAGAAGAGCACGACGCCGAAGGGTGGAGCGTGACGCTGGTAGACACGGGCGAGAACGCGATGACCGGCGCGCGCGTGCGCAAGGCGGTGACGAAGTACCTGCGCAACGAGCGGTTCTTTCTCACGTACGGCGACGGCGTGAGCGACGTGGACCTCGGCGCGCTGGTCGAGCAGCACGAGCGGACGAAGGCCGCGATCACGGTGACGGGCGTGCGTCCTCCGGCGCGGTTCGGCGAGCTGATCAGCGACGGAGAGCTCGTGCGAGAGTTCAGCGAGAAGCCGCAGACGCACGAGGCGCGGATCAACGGCGGGTTCTTTTTGTGCGAGCCGAGCTTCGTCGAGTACCTCTCGAGCGAGGACCACTGCACGCTCGAACGCGAGCCGCTCGAGCGCGTCGCGCGCGACGGAAAGCTCGGGATGTACCGACACGACGGGTTCTGGCAGTGCATGGACACGCTGCGCGACCTGCAGATGCTCGAGGGGCTGTGGCAGAAGGGCGCGCCTCCGTGGAAGACGTGGTGACTCAGCGATGAGCGTAGTGAAGCTTTCTCGGGAATTTTGGCGGGATCGGCCGGTGTTCGTGACGGGCGCGACGGGGCTGCTCGGCTCGAATTTGTGTGCCTCGCTCGTGGACGCGGGCGCGGAGGTGGTGGCGCTGGTGCGCGACGGCGTTCCGAAGACGCGGTTCAGCGAGCTGGGGCTCGAGCGCGAGGTGACGATCGTTCGAGGCGCGCTCGAAGACGCTGAGACCATCGAGCGGGCGATCAACGAGTACGCGATCGACACGGTGTTTCACGTAGGCGCGCAGACCATCGTGGGCACGGCCAACCGCGACCCGCGCAGCACCTTCGAGGCCAACGTCCGCGGCACGTGGAACGTCCTCGAAGCCGCCCGCTCTGCGCGCACCGTCACGCGCGTGCTCTTCGCGTCGAGCGACAAAGCGTACGGGTCGCACGAGGTGTTGCCGTACGACGAAGACGCGCCTCTCAAGGGCGAGCACCCGTACGACGTGAGCAAATCCGCCGCGGATTTGATCGCGCAGAGCTACGCGAAGACCTACGGCGTCCCCGTCGCGATCACGCGCTGCGGAAATCTCTTCGGCGAGGGGGACCTCAACTTCAATCGCATCGTCCCTGGGACGATCCGCGACGTTCTGCGAGGGCGCAGGCCCGTCGTTCGCTCGGACGGAACGCCCATTCGCGACTACTTCTACGTTCAGGACGCGGTGTGGGCGTACGCCGAGCTCGCGCGCGCGATGGAGGGCCGTCGCTTCGTGGGAGAGGCCTTCAATTTCTCACTCGAAACGCAGGTCACCGTGCTCGACCTGGTGACCACCATCACGCGCTTGATGGGCCGCGAAGACCTGGTCCCCGACGTGCGCAACGAAGCGAAGAACGAGATCGCGCACCAGTACCTCTCGGCGAAGAAGGCTCGAACGCTGCTCGAGTGGGCGCCGAAGTTCACGCTGAGCGAAGGCCTCGCGCGCACGATCGAGTGGTACCGCGGGCGCGAAGGGAAGTGACATGCGCGTGCTCGTGACGGGCTGCTCGCGCTTTCTGGGCGACGCCGTCGTTCGCGCGCTTCGTGCGAAGAATCACAGCGCGATCGCGACGGCGTTCAGCGCGCGCGAAGGCGTGTCCGCGCTGGACGTGCGCGACGATCGCGCGGTCGACGAAGCATGCACGGACGCGCACGCGATCGTTCACCTGGCAGCGGTGCGCGCGTACGGAGACCCCTCGGCGATGGCGCGCGCGACCGCGGTGATCGCCGACGGGACGAGGGCGGTCGTGCGCGCGGCGAAGCGTCGCGGACTGCGCGTGGTGATCGCAGGAACGGGCGAAGAATACGGCGCGACGGGCGCGGTTCCGTTTCGCGAAGAGGGGCCGTACGCGCCCGTGAGCGAGTACGGTCGAGCCAAGCGCGCGGCGGTGGTCGAGGCGCTCGAAGAGTATTCGGAGGGCGCGTGCGTCCTGCGCCCGAGCACCGTGTACGGAGCAGCGCAGCCCGCGATGATGCTCGTCGCGCAGTGCCTGCGAGCGGCGCGCGAAGACGGCGTCGTGCGCATCAACGGCGGCGAACAGACGCGCGATCACGTGTACGTGGATGACGTCGCGGACGCCTTCGTGCGCGCGGTGAGCGCAGACGAGAGCGTTTGTGGACACGAAATCAACATCGCCGCCGGACAAGCGCGCTCGGTGCGCTTCATTGCAGAGCGGGTGCTCGCGATCGCCGGTCGCGGTCGGCTCGAAGTGGGGCCGGCGTCCACGCGCGCAGGGGACGTGATGGAGGCCTCGTTTAGTGTTGAGCGCGCGCGGGCGCTGCTCGATTGGACCGCGGAGACCTCGCTCGAAGAGGGGCTCGCTCGCGCGGTGCACGCCGCGCTCGGCGGCCGTTGAGCGCGTGGTAACCTCGGGGATCACCCGTGTATCGGAGGCTTGCCCGTTGACCCCATCGCAGACGTTGGCCCTTGCGCTCTCGAGCGCGCTCGCTCTCTCGGTGAGCGCGTGCGCCAAACCTGAACCGACTCGCAACAGCCCTGCGCCGAGGCCCGCTGCGCAGGCGCCGAGCGCCGCTGCGAACGCGACGACGACGCAGGCAACGCCGCAGCCAGCAGCGCAGCCTGCGCAGGCGCCCACAGCACAAGCGCAGCCGTCACAAGGGTCGCAGCCGGCAGCGCAGCAAGCGCCGCAGGATCCTGCGTTGGCGGGGATTCCGAGCGCGTTCGACAGCAACGGGCAGCGGAGGACGTGCGCGCAGATGGCTCCGAGAGCGGGGTACGACTGCGTCGAGACGCCGAACGGGCCGACGCAGGTGATGAGTCACGCGGCGGCGGCGGACGTGGATCCGTGCGCGACGGCGACGTGCTTGCCCAACACGCGTTGTCAGGCGCAGAGCGTCGAGATCGGCGGGAGCACGCATCGGCTTCCGCGCTGCGTTCCGACGGGGACGATCGAGAACGTGCTTCCGTCGCGCGATCCGTGCGTGTCGTACTTGTGCCCGCTGGGCTATCGGTGCAGGGCGCCGGCGGATCGGCCCGCGTGCGTCCCCGAGAGCGCGGGCTGGTAGCGAGGCAGCGAGCGGGGGAGCAGTGGGGAGTGGGGAGTGGGGTTTGTAGGATAGGGGGACGGTGTTCAAAAGTTCGCGTATTGAGATCGCAACGATCTCGATATGCTCGCGCAGACGATCGCTAATAGCGCTGAATACTTGTTGTTTTTGCAACAAGTGAACTTTTGAACACCGTCCCCCTATCCTACAAAACCGCGCTCGCCCGGCTCACGCGCGAGCGCGGCGCACTTCGCTCGCGATGACGGCGCTGAGCGTAGCCGCTGCGCCGATCGAGAACGCCACGATCGCCGCTGACAGCGCGGCGGGGCCGGCGAGCGCGGCGATCATCGTCGCAAACGCGAAGAAATCCCGCTTGAACATCGGGCGAAACGCGCCGAGCACCCGCTGCGAGAGCGTCGGGTCCGTCGGCTTCTCCGGGTCCTCTCCGAAGCCGAGCGGGTACTTGAGCAGATCGCCAGAGCCGATCGAAACCAGGTAGCGATACTCGATCGCGCTGGCGATCACGCCGATCGCGACGCCGATCAACCCCATCGCCCACACGATCGCCGGGGCGCCCATCGCGCGCAGCCCCAGCGCAGCGCCGGTGAAGAACGAGTAGTTCGTCAGGTCGTCGCCCACCGTGTCGAGCCACTCGCCCGTCCGCGAGCCGCGAAAGGTCAATCGCGAGAGCTCTCCGTCGCACCCATCGAGCACGCTCTGCGCTTGAAAGAGCACCGCGCCCACGGCGAGGCCCGCGGGGCCGAAGAGCGCGGCGCACACGCCGCTCGCGACGCCGATGACCAAGATCGCTGCCGAGACCTGGTTGGGTCGCAGCCCGGTCTTCACGAGGCGACGCGTGACGGCGAGGGACAAGTGCCTGTTGATCGAGCGCGAGACCCAACCGTCTTGCGGCTTTCGCAGCGAGAGCATGAGCGCGTTTTCGCTGCGACGAAGCTCGTCTTGCGTGCGGCCGAAGAGCGCCACTCCGCCAGGGGCGAGCTCTGCGCCGCGACCGAGGTCGTCGATGGTCTTGCCTCCGCGCGACGTACGCGCGCACACGATTTCGAGCCCCTCGTGCAGCCGCGCTTCGCCTTCGCGCGCAGCGAGCGTGCGCATCGACTTGGGGTCGACGACGGCGCCGTCCGCGACGACGAGCGCGTCGCCGTCGGGCCATTCGCTGGCGATTTCGCAGGCGACCTTCAAGCGATCATCGCGCAGCCACGTGGGCGAATCCGCTCCGATGACGAGCACGCGATCGACGCCTGCGGCTTGCAGCGAGAGCGCCGCGCGAAGCGCCACAGGGACGCCGAACACCTCTCGCTCGCCAAAATCCGCGCACAACACGACACCCAACATGAGCTACCGAACCTCGTTTGCAGAGAACGCCTCGGACAGCCGCTCTGCCAGCGAATCGTACGTGAATCGCAGCGCCCACGCTCGCGCCAGCGACCGCGTCTCTTCGCGAAAGAGCGTCGGAGAAGCGAGCGCGCTCGAAAGCTCCGCGGGCTCGCTCATCGGCGAGAAGAAGGGCTCCGACTCGAGCATCGCGAGATGATTGCGCGCGGGGCCGATGACGGGCGTGCCCATCGAGAGCGCGAGCATCGCCGTTCCTGATGTGAAGAACGCGCGGTAGCCGAGGACCATCGCGTCCGCGGCGAGCGCGACGTTGGCCGAGTCTTCACGGCTGAGAAACTCGCGGCGAATCACCACGCGCCGGTCGCCCTGCCGCGCGCGCTCGACCGCTTCGAGCGCCGACGGCTCCGAGGCGCGACCGGCGATGAGCAGCCGCAGCGAAGGGTCGTCGAGCTTCACGAAGGCCTCGCACACGCGGTCGAAGCCCTTGTATCGCTCGATCGCTCCGAAGCAGAGCAAGACGCGATCGCCCTGTGAAAATCCAAGGGACTCGCGCGCGCGCTCGCGCTCCATCGTCGGGCGGTAGTCGTCGAGCGCGTGCGGGTGCCCCGCCATCACGAAGCGGCCTTCGAAGCCGAGCTCGCGCACCGACGCTTCAGCGCTCGGAAAGTGTCCGTGCACCAGCGCGCATCGCCTGAGAAACATGCGACGAAACGTGATCGCGAGGTCCGCGTGCGGCTCGTCGTGGCCGACGAGGTTGTGCGCCGTCCACGCGAGGCGCACGCCGCGCGCGCGAAGCGAATCAACGATCGCGAAGAACCACAGCGCGCGAGCCCACGCACGCGCGCGAGACTGATCGCGCAGCATCCATTCGGGCCAGTGCAAATGCAGCCACGTCGCGCCGCGCGTTCGCAAGGACAGCGAGGCGAGGTAGCGCTCGGTGCGCGTGTGAACGCCGTGGCGTCCGAGCGCGTCGCGAAGGCGATGGAGGTAGGGGTTGGCCTCGTAGGGCTGAGGCCACGAGAGGATCTTCAATGCAGCGGCAACCGGTGTATACCGCAGCGGCTGTGAGTGCCGCGAACGAACCGATGATTCCTCTGTCCGAGACGACGCTGGGCGAAGAAGAAGCGCAGGCCGCAGCGGAGGTCGTGCGCTCGGGCTGGCTCACGCAGGGCGAGCGCGTCGCGCATTTCGAGCGCGCGTTCGCCGCGATGGTCGGCGCGAAGCACGCGATCGCCGTGGCGAACTGCACGCTCGCCCTCGAGCTCGCGCTGGACGCGGTGGGGGTGCGGGCGGGGGACGAAGTGATCGTTCCGGCGTTGACGTTTGTGGCGACGGCGAACGCGGCGCGCAGGCTCGGAGCGGTCCCTGTGTTCGCGGACGTCGCGAGCGAAGAGGACCTCACGATGTCGCCCGCGGACGTCGCGAGAAAGCTCACTGCGAAGACGAAGGCGATCTGCCCGGTGCACTACGCGGGGTACGCCGCGGACATCGACGGGATTCGCGCAGCGGCGCCCGGCGTCGCCATCGTCGAAGACTGCGCGCACTCGCCCGGAGCCACGCTCGGCTCGAAGGGATGCGGCGCGCTTGGAAACGTGGGCGCGTTTTCATTCTTCTCGAACAAGAACATGACCACCGGCGAGGGCGGCATGCTCACCACGGATGACGACGCGCTCGCCGTGACGCTGCGCCTCTCTCGCGCGCACGGGATGACGACGAGCACGCTCGATCGCCACCGCGGCCACGCGTTTACCTACGACGTCGCGCGCGTCGGAACCAACGCTCGCATGGACGAGATCCGCGCCGCCATCGGAGCGATCCAGCTCCGAAAGCTCGCCGCCGCCAACGCGCACCGCGCGCAGTGCACCGAGTGGTACCGGGCGCTGCTCGCGGACGTCGCCGGGCTCGAAGCGCCGTTCGCGAAGCACGCGCGCGGGGCGTCGTCGCACCACTTGTTCGTCGTCCTGCTTCCCGCCACGGTCGACCGCACGAAGGTCATGGCCTCGCTGCGCGCGCAGGGCGTGCAGAGCTCGATTCACTATCCGCCCACGCATCGGTTCAGCGCGTACGAGGGGCTCGCCGCGGACGTCGCCGTCACCGATCGCGTCGCGTCGCGCATCCTCACGCTCCCGCTGTTCGCGACGATGACCCGCGCGCAGGTCGAGCGCGTGTGCGCCGCGTTGAAGCGCGCCCTGCTCGAAGGCTGAGCCAGCGGCACAACGTCGGCCCCTTGCCTTTTCGAACGATCGTTCTATTGTACACTCGACCCCCGTGAGCAAAGGCGAGGACTCGAAGAGAGAGATCGTTGCGTCCGCGCTGGCGATGGCGAGCGAGCTCGGGCTCGAAGGCGTGACGATCGGCCTGCTCGCAGAGCGGACGGGGCGATCGAAGAGCGGGCTGTTCGCGCACTTCGGGTCGAAAGAAGAGCTGCAGGTGGCGATCTTGGACGAGGCGGTCGATCGCTTCGTGAGCCTGGTCGTGACGCCGGCGCTCAAGCAGCGGCGCGGGCTTCCGCGCGTGCGAGCGCTGTTCGATTTGTGGCTGCAGTGGGCGCAGTCGGACTTCATGCCCGGCGGGTGCATCTTCATGGCGGCCACGGTCGAGCTCGACGATCGGCCAGGTCCCGCGAGAGACCGGCTCGTGAGCTCGGAGAAGGACTGGCTCTCGGTCCTCGCGGGCGCTGCGAAGATCGCTGTCGAAGAGGGGCACTTTCGAGCGGACCTCGACTGCGAACAGTTTGCGTTCGAGCTGTACTCGACCGCGCACGGGTATCACACGCTGGCACGACTCTTTCGTGATCGATCGTCGGACAAGCGCGCGCGAGCGGCCTTCGAGCGGCTCGTGCGCGACGCATCGACGGACCACGCGCCCAAGCACGACGCGACGCCCAAGAACAAAGGGCGCGCTCACTGACCGACGGATTCGCCGCTCGCTCGATGAGCGAGCGCGAGGAGAACCACCATGACCGTGTTCGACAAGCTGAATTTTAGTACGATCGTTCGTATTGCAGTTGCGAAACGGCTGGCTTTCAAAGGTGTGCGCTGGAGCTTGCGCGCGCTCGAAGAGGCCTCGCCATCGGTCGCAAGTATTGCCGCTGAAAGTCTCTTTCGACGCCCCACCCGACACCGCCGCCCCCAGTGGGAACGATCGGTCTTGGACACAGCCACCCCCCTCCGCGTCGCCCACGCGGGATCGACCCTTCCCGCGTGGAGCTGGGGCGACGGGCCGCTCGTCCTTCTCGTGCACGGCTGGGAGGGCCGCGGAACGCAGCTGAGCGCGCACGTCGCGCCCCTCGTTCGGGCGGGCTTTCGCGTGGTGTGCTTCGACGCTCCGGGCCACGGCGACGCCGAGGGTGATCGCTCTTCGGTGATCGAAATCGCCCAAGCGCTGCGCAGCGTGATCGATCACTTCGGCGCTCCGCACGCGATCGTCGCGCACTCGGTGGGCTGCGTCGCGACGGCCTTCGCGCTCAAGCGCGCATCGCTCGCGACGCGTCCGCGCCTGGTGTTCTATTGCCCGCCGATCAGCCCGCGGCGCTTCACCGAGCACTTCGCCAAGGCCATGGGGCTCTCTGAAGCGACTCGCGCAGCGATGGCCGCGCGCATCGAAGAGCGGTACGGGATCGCCCTCGCCGAGCTCGAGCTGCTCTCCGTCGCCGAGCAGCGCGAAGAGCCCCTCTTGGTGATCCACGACTCCGATGACAAAGACGTCCCTGTGGTTGCCGGACGCGCCGTGGTCTCGCGATGGAAGGGCTCGCAGCTCGTGATCACCGAAGGCCTCGGCCATCGCAGGGTCCTGCGCGACGAGAGCGCCGTTCGAACCGCGGTCGACTTCGTGAGCGAAGGCGCGATCGAGCGCGCGCCGCACGCAACAGAAGAGCAAGCGCTGTTCTGCGAGCTGTTCGACCGCGACGAGCGAAGCGCCGCCTAGAGCTCGCCGCGCAGGGCCCCACCCGCGCTGCCGCGCGCTCGGTTCGCAGGCCCCCACCCGCGCTTCCGCGCGCCCCGCCCCCGCAGAGCGAGGGCGGCGGCTCTGCATTGGGAAAACAGCGACGGAATTGGTTTCGTTGATCGCACGGAGACCTTGCTCTGCAAGGTCTCTTCGGTGGGCGAAGTTGCTCTCGACACGACCGAACGCAACGCGAACGCTCAGAGCAAACCGTGATCGGCGGAGCCGCTTCGCTCAGCGAGTGGTCACGATCGCGTCCATCGAAGCCCTTGCAGAGCAAGGGTTCCCAGCGATCAACGAAATCCATTCTGTCGCTGTTTTCGCAATGCAGAGCCGCCGCCCTCGCTCTGCGGGGGCGGGGCGCGCGGCAGCGCGGGTGGGGGCTGCGAACTGGCAGCGCCGGTGGGCGCTTCGTTCGCTCGCTACGCGGGGCGCGCTGGGCCTCCCTCGCCGGTCAGCACCCTCGCCACGAACGCACGGGCATCGGAGACTAGAGCTTGCCGAGCAGGGCTTCGGCGCGGAGCTTCCAGACCATTCCGATCGCTTCAGCGAAGATCTTTCGGCTCATCTTGCTCTGGCCGACGCGGCGATCGACGAACACCGTGGGGATCTCGACGACCTTCATGCCCTTTTGCAGCAAGCGGTACGTCAGCTCGATCTGAAACGAGTACCCGTTGCTCTTCACTCGATCGAGCTCGAGCGCCTGCAGCGCTCGTCGCGTGAAGGCCTTGTAGCCAGCGGTCACATCCCGCACCGAGATGCCCAAAATCGTGCGCGCATAGAGCGAGCCGCCCTTCGAGAGCAGGTGCCTGCCGGGCCCCCACCCCTCGACTCCGCCGCCCGGAATGCTGCGCGAACCGATCACCATGTCCGCGCCGCCCTCGATCGCGCGGAGCATCTCGGGGACATACTTCGGGTCGTGCGACAGGTCCGTGTCCATCTCGAACACGATGTCGTAGCCGTCCTCGAGCGCGCGACGAAAGCCCGCCAGGTACGCGGTGCCCAGCCCCATTTTTCCAGGGCGGTGCAGCACCTTCACGCGCGGGTCGCGGGCGGCGATTTCGTCGGCGAGCTTTCCTGTGCCGTCGGGAGAGTTGTCGTCGACGACGAGCACGTCCGTCGTCGGGATCACCGCGAACACGAGCGACAGAAACGTCTCGAGGTTGTCGCGCTCGTTGTACGTCGGCGTGATGATCAGCACTCGCTGGGTCATGAACGGCGCGGACTGTACCGCATCCGTTGCAGCACGGCGCGACCGTTCACCGCGGCCTCACGACCGTTCGGCGAAGGTCACTGGCCGAACTGCGGCTTGCGCTTCTGCACGTACGCCGCGAGCCCCTCGCGCGCGTCGGCGCCGTCGAACAGCTCCTTCTGCAGCTCGCGTTCGAGCGCGAGCCCGTACTCGAGCGGGATCTCTGCGCCCGTCTGCACCGCGCGCTTGATCCGTCCCACTGCGCTCGCGCTCTTTGCCGGCGGGCAGAAACCCTCGGCAAACGCCTGCACGCTCGACGCGAACCCCTCTGCTTCGAACGCCTCGTCCACGAGCCCGAGATCGATCGCGCGCTCGACGCCAAACAGCTCTCCCGTCGCCATCAAGCGAATCGCCTTCGACTTGCTCACGACCCGCGCGAGCCGCTGCGTCCCGCCCGTCCCCGGAAGCACCCCGAGCGCCACTTCGGGCAACCCAAACTTGAACGGGCCCTTCTTCGCCACGCGCAAATCCGCGGCGAGCGCGATCTCGAGCCCGCCTCCCACGCACGTCCCGTTGATCGCGGCGATCACGAGCTTGGGCGTCTGCTCCAAGCGCGAGAGCGTCTCGTTCGCGTGCAGGCAGAAGTAGTACTTCCACGTGGGATCCGCCTGCTCGAGCATGCGAATGTCCGCGCCCGCGCAGAAGATCTTCTCGCCCGCGCCCGTCACCACGATCACGTGCACCTTCGGGTCGAACCGAGCGGTGATCACCGCCTCGTCGATGTCCCGCATCATGTCGTGCGAGTACGCGTTGGCCGGAGCGTTATCGAGCGTGATCGTCGCCACGCCGTTGTGCGTTCGATAGCGAACGAGCCCCTTGGGCATACGGATCTCTTCGCTCGACTGCGCGGATTGCTGTGCGTCACTCATCGCCGTGAACCAAACCTCCAAACGGCGCTGGTTGTACCGCAACGAGCGCCCATCGAGGGTCCGTGGTCGCTCTGTACCAATGCTTCGATCGACGGTGGCGCTCTACGCGCCGCCCTCGCCCGCGTACGAGACGCGATCGCCCTCGGCCTCGGACGCGATCACCATGATCGAGGCCGTCTCGGCGCCGTCGTTGATCACCACGTGCGGCGACCCTGCCGCGCGAAACGCGATCATTTGCAGGGGCCCCAAGCGGTGCTCGGCCTCGCCCTCCTTCGCGAGGACCGAGCCCGAGAGCACCAGGACGACCTCGTCCCGGGCGCTGTGCGAGTGCGGCGCAGAGGCGCGATGACCGGGCGCGATCACGTCGAAGTGAATGAACACCGAATCAACGGCGAGCAGCTTCGAGAGCACCACGGACTCGCAAAACGCCTCGCCCGTTCGCGTCGAGCGCAGCGCGCGCCGCTCGCACGAGAGCACATCGATGACAGTGGCCAACGTCGATCCTCCGCGCGCAATCGAGCACGATCGGCGCCGAACGATCACTGGAAAAACGCGCTCAGCACGACCGCGGCAGTTTGTGTACCCTTTCGCGCGATGCGTCGGGCCACATCGCTCGCGCTCGTCCGCGCAGTGTCCGCACTGCTCGCGAGCGCCTCCACCTCTGCCATTGCGTCTCCGCAAGACCTCTTCGGCTACGGCGGGCGCGCGAGCGCGATGGCCGGCCTCGGCGGAGCCATCGTCGATGACTTCTCAGGCGTCCATGCGAACCCCGCGGCGCTCTCGCGCGCGAGGGACATCTCGTTCACGCTCGGCTACCAGGGCGCGGGCTTCAACATCGATCGCACCGTGGCGATGGGACCGGCACAGCACCTCGGGCAAGACGTCTCGCGAGGGACGGTGATCGGGCTCGCGCTGCCGCTGCCGTTCGGCGGAGCGCTTCGCGATCGAATCGTGATCGGCCTGGGATTTTACACGCCAACTGACGTCGTCGTGCGCGGCCGCATCCTGCGTCCCGAGACGCCGCAGCTCTTGCTCTTGTCCGATCGAACGCAGACGGTGGCGATCCAGGCGGGCATCGGCGTCGAGCTTCCGTGGGGCCTGCGCGTGGGCGGAGGGTTCGTCGCGCTCGCGGCGATCCGCGGGAGCGTCGTGATCGCGCAAGACAGCACTGGGCGCGTCGGATCGCGCGTGGACAATCAACTTGTGACCTCGTACGCGCCCATCGTGGGCGTGTCCTTCGAGCGGTCGATCATTCGCTCGAGCCTGACGTTTCGCGGGACGAGCGTCGGGCGCTTCGCGGTGACCATCGAAGCGAGGGACATCGGGCTGCCGCTGCCGGCGTTCAACATCGCGGGGATCGCGCAGTACGATCCCTGGCAAATCGCTGGCGAAGCAGGGGTTCAGCTCGAAGGCTGGTCGCTGCTCGGCGGGCTCACGTTCAAGCGATGGAGCGAGTACCCAGGGCCGCTCGAGCGAACGACAGAGCGATCGCCAGAGCCGCCGAGGCCGGCGATGGCGGACACGTTTGTTCCGCGCGTGGCGTTCGAGAAAGAGTGGGCGCGACGCACGCAGCGATGGGCCCTTCGCGGGGGATACTTCTTCGAGCCCTCTCCGTTGCCCGCGCGCACCGAGCAAGCGAACTACCTCGACAACGATCGACATGTGATTTCGCTGGGAGGAGGCGTCTCTGCGCGTTGGCGCGGCAGCACCGCGCGCTTCGAGCTCTGGTCACAGCTCCACCTGCTCGCGCCCCGTGACTTCACGGACGGGACCCTCGAAGCCTCCGCCTCGCCCACGATCACCACTCGCGGAACGATCATCGCCGCCGGCACCAACCTCACGGTGACCTTCTGATGAAGCGCTCGACGCACACTCATCGCGCCGCCCTCGCAGCGGCCCTCGCGACCACGGCGCTCTTCTCTGCGCGCGAGGCGCTCGCCACGCCGCCGGGCACGTACGGCTTCGGCGCACGGGCCAGCGCGCTCGCAGGCGCCGTGAGCGCCGACGGAGGCGACTCGTCCTCGGTCTATTACAACCCCGCGGCGCTCGTTCGCGCGACGGGCGTACGCGTGGACGTGGGCTACTTCTATGCGCACCACGCGCTCTCGGTGAACGGCTTCGACAGCGCCGTCGATCCCGCGCACGGCGTCATCGGCGGCGTCGTCGCGCCCGGTCGCTTGTTCGGAATCCCCTTCGCCTTCGGCCTCGCCACGCACCTGCCAGACGATCGCCTCTCACGCTCGCGCGCGCTTCCGCAGCTGCAGCCGCGATGGGAGCTGTTCGACAACCGCGTGCAGCTGCTCTACCTCGCGGCCGACGTCGCGATCGCGCCCGTCCGTTGGCTGCGCATCGGCGGCGGCATCTCGTTTATCTCGTCGACCCGCGGACGGCTGGACATCTACGGAGACATCGCGTTTCCGCAGGCAAACGCCTCGCGATTGCGGCACGCCGTCGACGCCGACCTGCGCGCCGTGCGCTACGCGCAGGCGGGCATTCAAGTCGACATCAACGACAAGCTCACGCTGTCCGCCGTGTACCGCGGAGAGTTTCGACTCGCGCTCGAGTTCGACGCCACGGTGATGGGAAGCGTGGTGGTTGGCTCGGGCGCAGGAGGCACGCGCATCCCCGGTCGATACGACCTGGTCTCGCGCTCGACCGCGGTGTTTCTTCCGCACAATTTCGTGGTGGGAGCGAAGTTCACCCCGACGCCCACGCTCACGTTTCTCGCCGACGTCACCTATCAAAACTTCGCGGCGTATCCCAACCCCACCGCGCGGCTCGACGTCGCGCTCGACCTCACGCCGCCTCCGGGGCTCAACATCCCGATCCCCGCGCTTCCTCCAGGGGTCAACCCCGCGCCCGCTGCGTTTCACGACACCGTCTCGTTGCGGCTCGGCGCCGAATGGAGAAGAGCGATCCGCGCGCACGAGCTCGCGTTGCGCGGCGGATACCGCTTCGAACCGTCACCCGTGCCCGAGCAGAGCTCGAGCGACAGCAACTTTCTCGACTGCGATCGCCACGCGGTCTCGCTCGGCGCAGGCTTTCGCATCGGCGGAATCGACGCCATCCGCGGCGGCCTCTCGTTCGACCTGTACTCGACGCTGCAGGCGCTCGCGCCGAGGATGTATCGCAAGAGCAACCCCGCGGACACCGTGGGCGATCAGTCCCTCGGCGGGTTCGTGTTCGATGTGGGAATCACCACGTCGGTCGCGTTTTGATCAAAGCGCTTCGCGCAGGTCCACGGGCGCTTCGCCCTCGAGCACGCACGCCGCGTAGAGCTGAATGCTCTTTCGCGTGAGCTCGACGAGCACGTACCCGCGACGGTGCAGCATGATCAGCGGCTCGAACGGATCAGGGAGCTCCGACGCAGGGACCATGCGAACGACGTCTTCGCTCGCCACCGCGCCGGGCACGAGCATCCGCACTTCACGGTTGGCGCTGCGCGCGGCCATCCACGCTTGATTGGCGTCGAGCATGTGCGCCAGCGGCTTCGCGCGCGCATCGTTGGTGAGCGACAGAAACCGCGTCGCTTCTTCGCCCAACGTCGCGCCGCGCCGCACGACGCCAGCACGGCCCCTTCGCACGACCTGCGCCGCGGGAACCGAGTAGCCCACAGCGGTCATGAGCTCGTGCATCACGTCGCCGCCCGGGATGGCCACTTCGGTGCGCGAATACCGCTCGGTTTGCTGCCCGCTGGTGATCCACGTGAGCGGCTCGTCCACGTGCCACACCACGCGCGCGCCGCGGCCGACGCCCCAGTCCGTCAATCGCCCCGCGACCTCTCGCGCGAGGCGCTCGACCTCGAGGACGCCTTCGGGATCCGAGGCGATCGCGACGACCCCCGCGAGCGTGGGCGGCGCGGACGCGTACTGGCCGCGCGCGAAGCGACGCGCGTTGGTGCCGACCCAATCGTCGGGGATCACGCCGCGGCCGGCGAGCAGCTCCCAGGCCTCTCGCGGGTCGCGCACACGGTCCTTCGGCGCCATCTCGACGCGAGCGAGGGGCGCGCCGCGCGCGTCGCGCGAGACCCAGTGGAGCGAGCAGTGATGCTTGTCGAAGCGCACGCTCCACCGGTGCGCCAACGCCTGGTCGATGAGCGCGCGCTCGATGCCGGTGACGACCTCGAGCGCGTCCGCGAGCCGAGGTCGTCGTGGGCGCAAGAACGAAAGCGCGAGGTCCTCTGCGCGTCGCGTTCGACTGATGGGTTCGTCGCTCACCGCTCGCTCGACAGTAGCAGCAAGCGGTGCATGTTCGCGCAGGCTTTTCAGCGCGCACAACGAGAACGACGGCGCTATGGTGTGCGCGTGAGCAACGCAGAGTCACTCTTTCGCGTGGGTGCGCTTCTGCTCTTCGTCGCGGTGCCGTGCGTCGCAGGCGCACAGCAGGCGACCGAGAGCGCGCCAGTGGCGATCCTGCCCGAGGCCGCGGTGCCGGCCGACGCGACGGCGAGCGCCTTCGACGACGCGGGACGACCGCTGCCCGTCGAGCGAATCGTCTTGCACACGCACACGGACGACCCGCATCGAGACCTGCGCGCGCCCGCGCCGGGCCGAGCGCAAGTGCACCTTCAGTCCGACGTCGACGACGTGCACTACACGCTGGATCGCGCAGAAGATGACATTCCGCGCGATCTTCGCCGGCCTCCAGTGACTCAGCGCACGACGCCTGTGTGTCGCGGCGACTGCCTGCTCTACCTTCCGACCTCGCGCCCCGTTCGTGTCTCGGCGATGGTCAACGGAACGCGCGTGAGCACCGACATCAACCCGCCGCCCGAGGGCGTTCGACTGCGCTTTCAACAGCCGTCGCGCGGGGCGCTCATCGCCGCGTACGTTCTTTATCCCACGGCCGCGGCGCTCGGCGTCTCTGGCGCCGTGGCCGCGCTGCTCGTGCAAGACCCCGCGGTGCGCTTGGGCTCCGCGATCGGATTGTTCTCGGGCGCGGCGGTCACGCTCGGCATCGGCATCGCGGCCAACGTCGTCGCGTTCGACGGAACCGTCCGCTCCGAACCGATCACCCCCGCCCCGTCCGCCGCGCGTTGAGGGTATCGTCTCGCTCGACGAGATGAGCTCCGCGCGTTCGACTGTTGCGATTGTGGCCTGCGCTCTGCTCGCGTTGAATTGTGGTGCGCTGGGCGCCCCGGCGCGCGGAGACCGCGATCTTCCGTCCACGGTGCTCGGCGGATACGCCGCAGTGGCGCTGCAATCGAGCCCGACCGGCTCGGCGCTGCTGCTCTCGGCGGACGACGGATCGCTCGAAGAGCCATCGTCGCTGCTCGAGCCCGACGGCCGACGCGCGCTGTACGCCACGCACTCGACCAGCGCGGGCGCCGTCCGAATCGCGCGCGCGATCGAGCGACAGCCGCGCTACCTGCGCTTCGAGCCCATCCAAACCGTGCTCGAAGCATCGCTGCCGTGGGAGCAAGGCGCCGTGCGATCACCGAGCGTGCTGCGCGACGGATCGACGGTGTGGCTCTTCTACGCGGCGGGCGGAGCGATCGGAGCCGCGCGCTCGACGGACGGGGTCAACTTCAACCGCGAGGGCGAGCCCGTCTTGCGCCCGGACAGCGCGCACGGAGAGGGGGCGGCGATCGGCGCTCCCTCGGTCGTGGCGCATCCGAGCGGCGGCTTCGTGATGGCGTACGCGAGCGGCGGCGCGCTGTTTCTCGCGCGGGCGCAGCGGCTTCCGGGGCCGTGGGTTCGCGTGGGCGCGGGAGCGGCGATCGCCCCGAGCGCGATCACCGACGCCGGGCTCGAAGCGCTGACGGACCCGTCGCTGCTCATCGAGCGCACCGCCACAGGGCGCGACCTGGTCGTGATCGCGGCGAGCTCGACGGCGATGGGCGTCGCGACGTCGGTGGTGGGATTCGCCGCGTGGGACGCAGGAGAAGCGGAGCTGTCGTTTACGCGCGCGGCGCGAACGCTGTACGGCGAGCGCGCGACCTCGGTGAGCGCAGGCTCGTTCGATCGCGTCGACGCGCGCACGATGCTCTTGTGGGTCTCGCGCAACGACCGGACGCGCTCGATCATCGGCGCGCTGGTGACGCCGGGCGGTCAGCGCGCGTCCAACCCGTTTGTTCCCTGAGGGCGGGCGCGGGATCGATCACGCGTGCGCGCGGGCCGTCGCGCTTCGGCGCGCGAGGCGAAGACAGCGCTCTCGCTCGCGGCGTACGCCTCGACGCTCGCGGGGACGTCGGCGCGCGCGAGCAACGTCTGCTCTCCCACGCGACGCACGAGGCTCTGCCACCGCGCGCGCAGCAGCGGATCATCGCCGCCTCCCCACGGCATGAGCGCCGCTTGAATGGTCTGCGCCTCGCCCGCCCGTCGTCGCAACGGGCTGTTGATGGTCCACAGCGGAACCCATCCCGCGCGGCTGATCACAAGCCTTCCAGCGCCGGGGCGCGTGAAGCGAAGGACCGCGAGCAGCCCCTCGCGAGTGCGGGCGTCGAAGTTGATATTGTGTGTCGGTCCTTCGTCCGGATCGATGCCGGCCTCGGCGGCGGCGCCTTGGTTCGAGAGAAAGTTTCCGAGCGAATAAAAGATGGTCACCTCGCGCTGCGAGCCGGGGACGCGATAGCGCTCGACCGGGTGCGGCGTGTGCGGGTGATGACCGATGACGACGTCAGCGCCCGCGTCGGCGCAGCGACGAAAGAACGTCTGATCCCTCGCCTCGGGCCGATCCGTGTATTCGGTCCCAGAGTGCAGCGAGACCATCACGGCGGCGCAGCTCGACGCGCGCGCGGCGCGGATCGCCGCGATAAACGCCTCTCGCTCGGGCACGATCGCCTCTCGCGCGAGCGCGAGCCGCGGACGCCCCGCGCCGGGCACGTCCATCTCGAAGTTGAGCAGACGGGTGGCCGAGAGCACGCAGAGGCTCTCTCCGAGCACCGAGATGCGCGCGGGCGCGAGGGGGTCTTCGTCCGCGAGAGCTCCGCCCATGGGGACGATGCTCGCGGCGCGCAGCGTTCGCACGGTCTCGCCGACGCCGTCGATCCCTTGATCGTAGCCATGGTTGTTGGCGACAGAGACCGCGTCGATCCCCGCTTCGGCGACGGCGCGCACGAAGTCCTCGTGCACGTTGAACTGCATCTGCGACGTCGGGATCGAGCGCGACGGCGCTGCGGGCGTCTCGAAGTTGAGCATCGCGACGTCCGCGGCGCGCAGCGCAGCCACGATCGGAGCGAAGAGCGAAGCGCCTCCTTTGGCGGCCAACGACCGATGCACCTCCAAGTGCGGAACGAGGTCTCCCCCGAACACCACCACCGCCTCGCGCCGCTCGACGCTGGCCGACGCCGCGGGCGATGAACCGTCGTTCACCGCAGAGTCTCCGCGGCGGATCACCGCGCCATCGATTCTGCTCGCCCCGTCTGCGCGCGCGTCACCATCGGCTGCGTCCCGTGGAGCGCCTCCGTCACGCACGGTCGCCGCTGCCCCGGCGTCTCCGTTGGGCAGCATGCGTTGCGCGAGCACGCTCGACGAAGCCGCCGCGAAGCCAGCGACGACGAGCAAGGAGCTCCAACGTACAGGTCTCGGGCGCGGTGCCATCGCCATCGCGGCGTTAGCACACGCGCTTCGAGCGCTCCCAATTCCCCGCAGCCCCTCTCAGAACGCCGAGCGGCACTCGCCTGCGTACCGACCGGGAAGCTGCGCGCAACGACGAAACGCCGCGCGAGCACCAGCGGGATCACGACGGGGGCCTTCCATCTTCGAAGCCCCGAGCACGTACCACGCGAGCTGGTTGTCCGGAGCGAGCTGCGTCGCGCGCTCGGACCACTCGGCGGCGCGGCCGAGATCACCGCGGTTGGCGAGCCAGAACGCGAAGCGCGCGATCGCCGCTCCGTCGTTGCCGCCCGCGTCGAGGTACGCCTGGTACGCCGTGGCCGCAGCCCCTGCGCCACGATTCTGCGCGCGCTGCGCGGCGACGAGAAGGTCCGCCGGCCCGCTCGGAGCCGCAGGCACACCCGAGTCCTCGACGGCCGTGTTGGTCGCAGCGTTGTTCGCGACAGCGACGCCCGAGTCCTGCGCGGCGTTGTTGCTCGCGGTGGCGACGCCCGCGTCTTCAGCGGTGGCGCTCGCCGTCGTCGCACCGGCGTCTTCGCTCGCAGCGCTCGCCGCAGTGCTCACGCCAGTGTCCTCCGGCGCGGTGTTGGCCGCGGCCACGCCGGTGTCCGCCTCTTCATGCGCCCCAGCGCTCTGCGACGAGCCGCTCTGCGACGAGCCCGAGCCGCTGTTGCCCGCGCTGTTTGTGGTGTTGTTCGTGCGCGCGCTGTTGTTGTTCGCGAGCAACGACTGCTGCGGAAGCGTCGCGACCTCGACGCCGAAGTACTTGCGATACACCGCGAGCCCTCCGACGATCGCGACGATCGCGACGAGCAAGCCGACCGTCGCGTACATCAGCTTCTTGTTGCTGGGCGCGTCGGGATGAGCCTCGGGCTCGAGGTCGTCGAACGTGTCGTGCGTCTTCTTGTACGCAGACTCGTAGGAGTTGTCCGAGAAGAACGCCTTCGCTTCGTCGCCAAGATCGCCGTGGCTGTCCTTGCGCTCGCGCTTGCCCGTCTCGCTCTTTTTCTTGGGGTCGGCGGGCTCGCTCTTCTTGGGCTCGGCCTTCTTCTCGTCGGCCTTCTTCTTCGCGTCGGCGGGCTCGCTCTTCTTGGGCTCGCTCTTCTTCTCGTCGGCCTTCTTCTCGTCAGCCTTCTTCTCGTCAGCCTTCTTCTCGTCGGCCTTCTTCTCGTCAGCCTTCTTCTCGTCGGCCTTCTTCTCGTCGGCCTTCTTCGCCTCGACGGGCTCGGGCTTCGGCTCTTCGGCCTTCTTCTCATCGTCGCCCGAGCGATTTTTGCTGGGAAACTGAATGACCGTTCCGCCTTCGGCCTTCGGCTCTTCGGCCTTGGCAGCGTCCGTGCTGGAGCTCTCGACGGCTTCGCTCTTCGTTGCGGTCGTCGCCTCTGCGGGCTTCGGCTCTGCGGCGGTTTCGCTCTTGGCCTCGACGACCGGCTCGCTCCTGGCAGCGGGCTCGCTCGTCGAAGGCTTGGTCGCCTCGGTCAACGCCGGCTGACTGCCCGACGAATCACTGCTCGACGGCTTCGCTGCCTCCGCGGTTGGCGCTGCTGCTTCTGCAGTTGTCGCGGGAGCAGGGCTCTCGTCAGCCTCATCGGACTCGTCACGATCGGAGATCGGCGCGGTCGATGCGGTCGCGAGAGGCGATGAGCTCTTGGTTGCGGTCGACGTCGAGTCCGCAAACTCACGCTTCGAGCGACGATTCTTTCCACGATGCTTGGCCACGGCAGGCTCCTGCGAGGTCGTAGCACTCGAACCTGTGCGAGCGCTCTGTGGGTCGGGGAGGATAGCAGCACCCGTTCCGACGGGAACCACCGGCGACGATGCGGCTGCACTTGGTGCCTCGCTCGTCGTGTTGCCTTCGATGTTCGTTGTCGACGGTGGTGCCGGCACTCCGTCATTGGGAGTGCTCGCGGGCAACAACAAGTGATCGTCCTCGGAGTCGAGCGGCGGACTCGGAATCGACGACTCCACGTCGGTGTCGAAACCAATCAACGTGTCGCGCTTTCGCTCGTCACCCGCACCGACACGCGCGTCTGCGGTTGTGCCAATCGGTGCCTTGCCCGCGACGATAAGCCCTTCGAAGTAGAGCTTGGTCAGGGTCGCGAGCGCCTCGAGGTCATCGATGCCGCTCTCGTCGACGACCTCCATGAGCGTTCGCCGCCCGTCGAACGCGCGCAAGATCGGGTTGATCTCGTCAGGGATCTCTCCGATGCGCGCGAGCACCTCGGGGACGTCGACCTCGAACACGCTGTCGAGCGGCGGCAGTTGTTCCCGCATTCGCTGCCACTCATCGATGCGGCGCATGCCCTCCATGAGCAGGCCCTGCGTGGACATCTCGATGACTTCGTTGGCCGTGCACGGGCCGAAGCGAATCTCGAAGCGACCGTCGGTCCAGAGCAACATGCGGTAGATCGCGTTGCCGCCCGAGAGCTTGTTCGCGCGCGCGTCCACCACGCGTCCGTCGCGAAAGAACACCACGCCGCGCCCCTGCGGCGCCTCGAGCTCGAGCACGCCGCTCTTGCGTCCGAGGTCGATGGTCGAGAGCAAGTCCACGAGGCCCATCTCGCTGAGCAGCCCCGTGAAGCTCGCGCGCGACGTGCGCCCTTCCATACCCTCGCGCTGCTTCTTTGCGAGCACGAGCTGGATGCGCGTGATGATCTCGCGCAGGTAGATCGGCTTGGTCAGAAAGTCTTCGACTCCGAGCTCGAGCCCGCGGATCTTGTCCTCGATCGACGCGCTCGACGTCAGAAAGATGAAGGGGACCGCGTACCAAACCGGGTCGTCCTTGAGCCGTCGACACAGCGAGTAGCCGTCGCTCAGGCCCGAGGCTTGATCGCCGTTCTTCGAAGGCGCGAGTCGAGTGTCCGAGATCACCAGGTCGGGGATCGCGACCTCGATCGCTTCGATCGCCTCTGCGGCGCTCAATACGTGGGTGACGCTATACCCCGCGTTGCGCAGCGACACTTCGAATACACGCGCGCTCCGCGGGTCCGCGTCGACGAGCAAGACAGTCTGCCTGGCCAACGAGCCTCTCGCTTTGTTCGGGTGTCGTTTCGGCGGGCATCGTCTCCGTACACCCCGCAAAGTCAAGCCTGGAACCTCTGCCAAGCTCCCAACCGCCTCCCCCACGGCCACCCTCGAGTCCGCGTGCAAAGGGGCTTGGGTTTCACAACCGAAAGAGGTTAGCTTCGCCGCACAGAACGTCCCATGCGCGCACGCACCACGATCCTCGCTCTCGCGTTCACGCTCCTCGCCGCGGCGGGTTGCAAGAACAACAAGCTCACGTTCGAAAGCGTCAATCCTGCGTCCGGACGCATGGGCGGCAACGAAGAGGTCCGCATCCGCGGCACCGGCTTCGGCCAGCTCGGCAACCTGCAGGACGTTCGGTTCGGCGGTCGCGCCGCGACCAACGTCGGCGTCCAGGGCGACGACACGATCGTGCTCACCTCCCCCGAGGGACGCGACGAAGACGCCAACCGCGCGATCGACATCACCCTGCTCTCGTCGGACGGACGCAGCATCGTGATCAAGTCGGCGTTCACGTACCGCCCCGCGCAGGCCGGCGGACCGTCGGGCCCGAACGAAGACCTTCGCCGCCGTCTGTGATCGAGCGCTGCGCGCCCCGGCAGTTCGGCACGACCACCGGCGAGTGAGAGCCGCCGTCGCTGCGAGTCAACGAGCGATCGCGCCCAGCCGCGCTTCCGTGCGCCCGGTTCGCAGCCCCCACCCGCGCTGCCGCGCGCCCCGCCCCCGCAGAGCGAGGGCGGCGGCTCTTCATTGGGAAAACAGCGACGAAATCGAGTTCGTTGATCGCATGGAGACCTTGCTCTGCAAGGTCTCTTCGGTCCGCGAAGTGCTTCACGAGCCCACGCAACGCGAGCCGTCGGGCGCACTGCTCAGCCGCTGCAGAGCAGCGGCTCCAAGCTATCGACGCAATCAACTCCATCGCTGTTTTCCCAATGCAGAGCCGCCGCCCTCGCTCTGCGGGGGCGGGGCGCGCGGCAGCGCAGGTGGGGGCCTGCGAACTGGCAGCGCAGGTGGGGGCCTGCGAACCGGCAGCGCGGGTGGGGGCCTGCGAACTGGCAGCGCGGGTGGGGCCGATCGCTCGAAAGCAACCGTAGCGGCCGCGAGCGCACTCGCGAATGGTCAGCGCGGATAGCCCAGGATGTAGACGACGAAGATCGAGTTGGGGGCGACTCCGGCGCGCGTCCCCTGCGCGACGCCGATGCCGACGCCCGAGACTTCGTAGTTGAGCAACGGCTCGAGGCCCGTGGCGTCCTCGAGGTTGGTCACGATCGTCGCGAGCACTTCGATGCGGCGAAACATCAGTCCCCCGCGGGACGCGTCGCGATTGGCCTGCTCGACGACGCGCTGTTGCGTGGGCGCCGCTGCGCTGAAGAACGACTGCGCCGCGCGCGCCGCGATCTGCATGAGCTCGGGCCGCGGAACGACCGCCGCCACGCCGTTGCGCTGTCGGTTCTGATTCACGCGATCGACGATGCGCTGCGGCCCTGCGGTGGTGTCCACCGCCGCGGCGACCTCGATGAAGTTCTGCGTGACGATGAAGCCTCCGGCCGCGCCCGGGTCTGGAACGACGCCGATTCCAACGTGCGTCACGCGCTCGTTCTCGATGTTGGCGCGGTGCCCGGGAGAGTCCATCAACCCGTGGTGGATCTCTTCGGAGTTGGCGCCGCGACCGATGTTCTCGAGGACGATTCCGCTGCGAATTCCTGCGGCGGCGATGCGATCTCCCGGCGTGTGTCCGGCTTGATCGTTGTGCGCGAAGTAGCGATTGCGCGCCATGTCTTCGCTGTGCGCGGCGGCCGCTTGCACGAGCGCGGGCATCACTTGCAGCGCGGGGCGCGAGCGAGCGCGGCGCGCTTCGTTGATCCGCGCGAACAGGCGCTCGGCGACCTGCGCAGGGGACTCGTTCGCGCGCTGCACGGTCTCTTCGATGGCCGTCGGAGGATCGACGTCGACGTAGAGAGGAAAGTTCGCGATGACCGTCGTGCCGCCAGTGCCCGTCGCGAGCAGCTCGATCTGATATGCGCCGCGCGATCGCAGCGGAAATTGCGCGATGAAATCCGGTCCCTCGCCCAAGCCGAAGCGCTCTCCGCGGCCCGCCGGATCGGTGATCGCGATCTCGGGCAGCGTATACCCAGCGCTGAGCTGACCGCGAAATTGCATGCGCGCTCCGTTCGCCGCGCGCCGCGGAACGTCCGCGCTGAACGAGACGACTCGCTTGGACAAGAGCACGGCGACGATGCGCGTTCCGTCCGACGCGGTCGCGAGCCCGACGCCCACGCGGTTGTACCCTTGCGACGCGGCGTCGCGGGCGACCGCTTCGGCGACGGCGCGCGCAGGGATGTCTCCGTTCGACGTGACGAGCGAGAGCGCCGGCTGCGGATCGAGGACGCCGGTGCTCCACGCGATGCTCTGCACCGCGCGCGCGCTCGGCGCGAGGTGTTGCCCTTGTGAAGCGACCCGCTGCGCGACGAGCGCCGCGGCATCGGTGAGCCCGCGATCCGCGAGCAGCGTGAGGTTCGCGCGCGACGCGCCTTCGGTCGCGCCCGCGAAGTACGGCGCGAGCGCGCCGGACGGGTTGTAGTCAGCGTTGGCGCTGGCGCGATAGCCGGGCCCCGCAGCGATCGCGCCGCTGCGACCCGAACCGCTGCCGCTGCCGCCGGTGGCGGTCGAGCCCGGGCAGCCCGCGAGCGCGATCAACGAGAGCGTGAGCGCGATGGAGGTGCGCACGGCTCAGGCTCCGACCTCGCGCAGGCCCGCTTCGCTCTTCTC
This sequence comes from Polyangiales bacterium, assembly GCA_046351515.1. GTDB lineage: Bacteria > Myxococcota_A > Polyangia > Polyangiales. Next base: position 302,425 of record JAXLYJ010000003.1, on the reverse strand, counting down.
GAAGCGGCGACCACACGCGGAGCAACCGAGCTCTTCGGCCAGCTTCTCGCCGCAGCGACACATCCAGCCGATGCGCTTGGCCGGGACGCCCGCGACCAACGCGAACGCAGGCACGTCCTTGGTCACGACCGCGCCCGCGGCGACGAACGCGCCCTCGCCCACGGAGTGCCCGCAGACGATCGTGGCGTTCGCGCCGATCGAGGCGCCCTTCTTCACGACGGTGTCGCGGTACTCGTCCTTGCGAGGAAACGCGCTGCGAGGATTGTTCACGTTGGTGAAAACCGCGGAGGGTCCGACGAACACGTCGTCTTCGAGCGTGACGCTGTCGTACACGCTGACGTTGTTCTGGATGCGGACGTTGTCGCCGATGACGACCTTGTTGCCCACGTAGCAGTTTTGTCCGAGCGAGCAGCGACGACCGATCTTCGCTCCGCCGCTCACGTGGCAGAAGTGCCAGACCTTCGTTCCCTCGCCGATCGCCGCGCCGTCGTCGACGAACGAGCTCTGGTGGACGAACACTCCAATGAACTTCTCAGAAGTCATGAATCTCTCGACGGGATACCACGGGATCACCGCCCGCGCGCCGCGCGAAGAATGCTTCTCACCGTGGGTCGGGCGGTGATGCTCACACCGCCATCGGACACCGTCACCGTGACAGGAACGCGCTCTGCGTCCGCCCCGCTCGCCCCCAAATGCGGCGGGGGTGGAGAGGCGGGCTCGTCGCGGGAGCGATCACGCGTTCCCGCGTCGGGCGGGAGCACTCCGTGGCGGATCACTCCCTCGACCTCGTCGCGGGTGCGCTCTGCGACGCGGGCGCCAGCGACGCGCATTTCGTCGCCAAATTCACGGGCTTCGGGCGTGGTCGCGATCCGACGCGTATGGTCGTACAGCGTCCGCCGCCCGATCGGGACGAAGAAGAACACGTACGCCGCGATCAGCGTCACGAACGCCGAGCCTGCCCATCGAGCGAGCTTGAACATCCGTCACGCTTGTCCCTCGCGCGCGAACGCACCGCAAATTTTCGACCTGAACTCCGCCGCGAAAAAAGCGCGACTCACCGCAGCGTGCGCAGTCGCCGCGCCGCTTCTTCGAGCACGCTGTCCTCTTTGGCGAAGCAGAACCGCGAGAGCGTCTCGCCCACCGGATCGGCGAAGAACGACGTCCCCGGAACGCTCGCCACCCCGCACTTCTCGAGAAGCTCCATCGCCGCTTCTTTCGCCGTGCTCTTTGCGAGCGAGCGGATGTCCGCGAGGACGTAGTACGCGCCCTGCGGCTCGTACGGCGTGAGCCCCGCGTCGTTGAGCGCGTCGCAGAGCACTCGTCGCTTGCGCGCGTAGCTCTGTTGCAGCTCGTCGTAATAGCTCTCGGGCATCGAGAGCCCCTCGACCGCCGCCCACTGCAACGGCGTCGGCGCGCACACGTAGAGCAGGTCGTTGGCCACGTTGATCGCGCGCGCCGCTGCTTCGGGAGCGCAGAGATACCCGAGCCTCCAGCCCGTGACGCTGAAGGTCTTGCTGAATCCGCCGAGCAAGATGCAGCGCTCGCGGGCCGCTCCCATCGAGGCGAGCGGCAGGTGCACGGCGCCGTCGTAGACGAAGTGCTCGTAGATCTCGTCGGTGATGGCCCACAAATCATGCGCTTCGAGCCGAGCAGAGAGCGCTTCGAGCTCTTCGCGGAGCCAGACCTTTCCGCTCGGGTTCGAGGGCGTGCACAGGACGACGGCGCGTGTCTTGGCGGTGATCGCGCGGTCGAACGCCGCGGCGTCGAAGCGCCAATCGGGCGGCATCATCGGCACGAGCACGGGCTTGAGGCCCATCGCGACGACGGTGTTGTAGTGATAGCCGTAGTACGGCTCGAACAAGATCACCTCGTCGCCCGGCTCGAGCAGCGCCATGCACGCAGCGGCGAACCCTCCCGTCGCGCCCGCGGTGACGACGACCTCGCTGCGCGGGTCGTAGGCGAGCCCGTAGCGGCGCTGGAGCTTGGCCGCGATGGCCTCGCGTAGCGGCGCGATCCCTTCGGGGACCGTGTAGATGGCGCGGCCCTCGTCGATGGCGCGCTTGGCGCCGAGCGCCACAGGAGGCGGCGTCGGCAGGTCGCAGACGCCTTGACCGAGGTTGATTCCGCCGATCGCGTCGCACGCGCGGGTCATCGCGCGGATGTCCGAGATCGCCAGGCCCTGCATTCGTCGACCGATGCGCATGGCGCGAACCGTACAACGCCCAGCGATGGCGTCGCGAGCGGCTCGCTCAGCGCGGGCTGACGCGCGAAGGCGTGGGGCGCATCACAGAGAGCGTCTTGATCGCAGCGCGCTCGGCTTCTTCGGACGTGCCAGCGTGCAGTCGCTCGGGCACCTCGACGCGATATCCACGCATCAGCGCGTCGGCTGCGGTCGTGAAGATCTGCAGCTCGGTGAGACAGCCGGTGATCTCGAGCGTCCCGACGCCGAGCCGTTGCAGTTGATCGTGGAGGTCGGTCTCGAAGAAGCCCGAGTATGTGCGGTGACGAACGACGACGTCGCCTTCTTTGGGCCCGAGCTCGGAGACGATGCGCGCGCCGTCGGTCCCTTCGACCGCGTGCAACGGCCAGTGCTCGAGGTCAGTGTCGCCCTGCTCGTGGGAGTCCTGAACGAACACAACCGGCTCGCCCTCGCGCCGCGCGTCCTCGAGCCTCGTCGCCACCGCCGCGATGATCTCCCTCGCGCGCGGAACGAACAGCGCTCGCCCCGGCGTCAGGTAGTCCTCGATCATGTCCACCACGACCACGGCCTTGCGCGCCCGCACCGGGCGCTCGCCGATCGCCGCGATCAACCGCTGGCGAAGCGCAGCCGAAGGCTCGACCGGCCGCACCGACGCGAGCGCAAACGCCGCGAGCGCCTCGCGGTTGTCCAAGACGCCCTCGCGCACCTCGACCACAGGAATCACCGCGTCGAGCACCCGCTGAGGCGTCGTGCTCAGGGCGAGGTCGAGCGTCGGATCGTCGTCGTCGATAGGGTCCATCGCCGGGCGTGTGTGGGACGGCAGCGAGTGTGCACGACCCGCCGCGCCCACGCCACTGCTCTTGTTGTTGCTCGTTGCGCTGTACGCTCCGTCGCCTGCCGTGGATTTCGTACGAGCGATTCTGTTTTGCGCTGCCGCGCTGCTCAGCAGCTTTTGCGCGAGTTCGACGGCATTTGCGCACGACACTTCCGTCGCGTTTCTCGACCTGGCCGTCGACGGCCGCGGCGTCGAGGTCGAAGCGAGGATTCACGGAGACGACCTGGGCGCGCCGATCGGCCGCTCGCCGCTCGAGCGACCGTCGAGGCAGCAAGCCCTCGAGCGCGCCGATCGCGCCGCTCGCTACGTCGCGCAGCGGCTCGTGCTCTCGCAAGACGAGCGCCGCTGCGAGCTCAGCTCGATCGGACCAGCGAGCGTACAAGACGTTGAATCGCCAGCGTTTCGACTGGTGATTCGATTTCATGTGCTGTGCCCGAGGGTGATCGACGAGCTCGTCGTCCGCGACAATTTGTTCTTCGACATCGACGACAATCACCGGGCCTTCGCCAAGGTGCGCGCCTTCGGCGCCACCCACGAAAAAGTGTTCGGGGTGTACGACCGCAACCTCCGCGTACGCGGCAGCCCCTCGACGCTCGCGGTGCTGCGTCAGTACGTGGCGCTCGGCGTCGAGCACATCCTCACGGGCTACGATCACCTCGCGTTTCTCCTGGCGCTGCTCGCGGCGCTCGCGGCGCGGGGGACGCGCGCAGGGCTGCGTCCGGCGCTCGCCGTCGTCACGTCGTTTACCCTCGCGCACTCGGTCACGCTCGCGCTCGCCGCGCTCGGCGTCGTGCGCCCCTCGAGCCGCTACGTCGAGAGCACCATCGCCCTCTCGATCGCCCTCGTCGCCGCGCTCGACCTGCGGACCTCGCTGCGATCACAGCCAGCGAATCCCCCTTCGACCGTCGCGCGCGCCGCGCTCGGCTTCGGCTTCGGGCTCGTGCACGGGCTCGGTTTCGCCGGAGCGCTCGGAGAGCTCGGGCTCCCCAGGCAAGCGCTCGTTCGCTCGCTCGCGGCGTTCAACGTCGGCGTCGAGCTCGGTCAATTGGCGGTCGCGACGCTGGTGTTTCCGCTGCTCGGAGCGCTCGGAGCGCGGCTCGCGAACAGTCCCCTCGGCTACCAACGCCGCGTGCTCGCCCCGATCTCCCTCGCCCTCGTCGCGATGGGCGCACTTTGGTTCGTCCAGCGCGTTCGTGCGTAGCGAACTGCGGTACAACCGCGGGCGCTCGCGAGGTCTTCGCGCCGCGGGCGGTAGACCGATGGTGAGCATCTCGCGACGGCGAACACCGCTGCCCTGGCATCTCGCGCTCGTCGCGATCGTCGCGCTCTTCGTGGCGCGCGCAGCCGCACAGCACGCGCCCCTCGAGGCCGAAGCGCGGCTCTCGCTCTCGTACGCAAAGAGCCTCGCCGAAGGACACGGGCTCGTGTTGCTCCCGCACGCAGAGCGCGTCGAGGGCCCGCAGAGCCTGCTCTTCACGCTGCTGCTCGCGCTCGCCCACGGCGTCGGGCTGCACGGAGCGAGCGCCGCCTCGACGCTCAGCCTCGCCTGCGCCGCGCTCGCGTTGATCGTGATCGCCCTCGTCCCGTCGGCGCTGCACGATCGAAGGCCGCGATACTTCGATCTGGCGGCGCCGGCGATCGCGGCGCTCGTTCCGACGTTCGTCGCGGCGGCGGCGAGCGGGGCGGATCACACGCTGCTCGCGGCCATCAGCGCGACCACGCTCCTCGCGCTCGCGCGCGAAGAGCGCGACGCCGAACGCTACCCCTGGTCGTCGATCGCGCTCGTCGCGCTATTTGTCGCCCGCCCCTCGGCGCTGTTCGTCATCGCCGCCATCGGCGCATGCAAGCTCGCGCGCGACGCGCGGCCGCCAAAGCCCCGAAGACAAGACGTCTTGTGGGTCGTCAGCATCGCCGCAGGCCTGTTCGCGATCACGCTCTTTCGCCTCGCGTACTTCGCTGCGCTGCTTCCAGCCTCGACGCTCGCGCCCGACTGGAGCGCGCGCGCCTGGCTCGACGGACGACGCAGCGCGCTCGCGCTCGCCACCGCGTGGCTCAGCGTCGAGCGGCTCGGCGCCCTGAGCGCGCTCTCGCTCGCCTCCCTCGTCGGAGCGCGCCCGCACAGCGCGCGCATCGCCGTCCTCGCGATCGCCGTCGTCTCTGCGCTGAGCGCGTCCGCGATCGACCGCGCTGCCCGCGCCCCTTCGCTCGCGCTCGCGACGGTCGGCGTCCTTCTCTCGCTCGCCAGCGCCGAAGGCGCGCGCACCATCGCCCTCACCCTCGCGCGAGTCACGCCGAGGTCAGCCCGCGCGATGCTCCAGTGGATCGCCACGCCCGCGTGCTTCGCCGCGCTCGCGTTGCTCGGGCCCCTGCGATTTGCACCGCGCGCGTCGGTTGAATCGCGACGAGCGACAGCGCCCATCGCCGCCAGTCGCCTCGCGCAGCTCGGCCAAGAGCTCGCGATCGACGCGCCCATCACCGTCGCCGGTTGCGCCAGCAGCCTCGCGCTCGACGAGCCCCTCGTACGACTGCGCGACCTCTCGGGCCGCACCGACGCGACCTTCGCGCGCGCAGGGCTCGATCACCATCGATCGCTGCTCGCACCGAGCGGCCCCGCCATGCTCGTGCTCGATCGCGCGTGCCCCCAAGCGTCGTGGCTGCGTTCGAGCGACGAGCTGCGAGCGATGTTCGTCCCGCTCGCGCACAGAGAGTCCGACGCGCTCTGGGTCAATCGCGCCGAGATCGCCGCGCCGTTCGGCGTGGGCGCGCTTCGGCACCTCGCGAGCAGCGGGCTCGCGGCGAGCACCGTTTCGCACGAGCGCGCGACGCAAGGAGCCACCGTCGCCGTCGAGCTCTTGCTCGCGCACACGTCCATCGAGACGGCTTCGAGCGTGCGCCTCGTCGACTCGCGCGGGGTCGTCGTCAGCGAACAGCCCTGCCGCGTGAGCGCGCTCGTGGGCGATCGGTGGCTCATCGCGGGAGAGCGCCCGCGCGTTCGCGTCCTTTTGCGCGCGGCGGCCGCGGGGACCGTGGCCGTCGAGTGGCGTTCGCACGAGCGCACGCTCTCGCTCGGATCGCTCGTGGTCGAGCCCGGCGGCGACGAGCGCGACATCGACGATCGCCTCGCGCGCGTGCGCCGATCGCTCAACGAAGAGCGGTACGACCTCGGATGGAGCGTCGCGCGCGCGCTCGCGTTGCGCACCGCGCTCGACGCCCGCAGCGAGGCAGCGCGGGAAGCGCTCGCGGAGTTCGCTCGGGCGCTCGCAGAACGGGCGAAGATCACCGCCGACGCGCGCGCGTGGCTGATCGCAGCGGACATCGCCGAGAGCGCAAGGACGCTCGCGCCCGAGGACCGACGCGCGCTCTCGCTCTGCTCGGAGGTGGCCGAGCGACTGGCGGACGCCGCGAGCGACGCAGAGGGAGCGCATCGCTACGAGGCAGCGTTTTTGCTCGCCGAACGCGCGGTGCAGGTCGACCCCCGCCGCAGCTGGTCGCGCCGTCGCGCCGAGGCGTTGCGGTCGTCCCTGCGACGAGCGCCGCCCGTCGAGCGCGCGCGAGCGTATCGAAGCGCGGCGAGCGCGATCGCCTCGGGCGAGCCATCGGCGATCGACCGCGCGATCGTCGAGCTCGCTTCGAGCGGAGCGTGGATCGAGGCTGCGCGGCTCGCCGAGCACGCCGGACACACGCCGCGTGATCCTCGCGCGCGGCTCGCGGCGGCGCGCGGGCTTCTGTCACAGGGGCGAGCGCGAGAGGCGCTCGCGCTCGTGAGCGGCGTTCCGTGCGCAGAGGCGAGCGATCGCGAGGTGACGAGGGCGCTGCGCGCGATCATGGGCGCGCGCGCGTATCGACCGTTCGACCCGGCGTGCCGCGAGGATTGAGAGGGCTCTGCTCAGCCGAGCTCGAGCGCCGCGCGAATCGTGCGATCGATCCCTTCGGCGACGATGGAGATGTCGCTCGAACCCGAGAACGCCGAGGTCGAGGCGACGCGCACATCTCGGTCGATCACCGAGAGCTTGGCCGAGGACTTCACGACTCGCGCTCCCCACGCGGCGCAGTCCGCGTCGAGCATCGCGTCCCACCCGAGCGAGACGCCGACGCTGCGATGGCCCAAGGCCCGCGCGACGAGCACGTTGCCCATGCACATCGACGCGATGGGAGCTCCGCGCTTGTGCGCGCTCTCGATCAGCGCCGCCACGCTCTTCTCGACCTTCGCGGCGCGCGCGCGAAACGCGTAGTCGCACAGGTTCTTCACCACGCCATAGCCGCCCGGAATCACCAGCGCCTCGACGCTCGCGAGCTCGAGCGACGCGAGCGACTCGACCGGGCCCCGCGCGATGCGCGCGCTCTCGATGAGCACGCTGCGCGACTCGGCGCGGCTCAGATCACCGCGAAGGTGATCGACGACGTGCGCCTGCGCGACGTCCGGCGCGCAAAACCCGACCGACGCGCCGAGCCGAGCGAGCGCGAGCTCGACGAGCGCGGCCTCGTGCACCTCGGTCCCGTCGTGAAGACCCGAGCCCGCGAGCAGGACCCACACTTTGCGCTTGCGCATCACCATCACGAGCCACCCTCAACGGTGCGACAGGCGCCAGACGAAGAACACGAGCGCCACGAGAAAAAACACGGCGACGAACACAAGCGGCCTGCGCCCCTCGACCGACGGTGCGCGCTTGGGCTCGTCGAGCGACTCTTCCGCGTCGCTGCGCGGTCGGTCCGACGCGGGCTCGTCGATCACCGTGCGATCGGCCGCGGGCGACGCGGACGCCTCCGCCGCTCCGACGTGCGGCTCGAGGTCGTCACCGTGCGACGGACCGATCGGCAACGTGACGAGCGAGCCGAGCCGCGGCGGCGGCGGAAGCTTGGACGGCAGCGGAGTCATGTCCGCCACGGTCGCGGTGGCAGCGCCAGCCGAGCTCGTCGCGCCGATGGGAGCGCCGTCGGGCTCGGTGTCCACGCTCGAGGCGAGCGCAGTGCTCACGGGCGCGGCCTCGGGTGCGGCCACCGGCGCAGGCGCAGAGACCCGATCGCTCGAGGGCTCTTTTGCGACCTCGCGAACGAGCCTCGCGACCACGCGCCGAGCCGCCGCGCGGTTGAGCGGGACGAGCAGCGCTTCGAGCTCGCTCGTCGCGCCCGACACCGTGAGAATCGAGCCGTCATCGGTGCGACGGACAAACTCGCGCACCGTCGACGGGAGCGGCTCGCACAGCGCGCGAACGCACGCGCCGATCGAGCGAATCGCTTGGGTTTCACTGCTGTCGGCGCACACGCTGGCGTCCACGCGCCCCTCGGGGTCGATCGTGATCTTGGACACATCGAGCGAGCGCGGCGCGGCGACGATGGCTTCTGCGCACTCGAGCGCGAGAAACAACGCGCTCTCCGAGGCGAGCGGAGTGCCGCGGCGACGAAGCCCCGCGGCCAGAGCGTCGAGTGTGACCGAACCCATCGGAGGGGCAGTGTTCTACCCTGGAATGCCTGGGATGGGGGCTTCACAAATCGCGCTGCGCTTCACGGCGCGATCGCGCGGGTCGCGAGCCCTGCGCGGGCGAGCTGTGCCCGCGCTTGTGCGATGGTGAAATGACCGTCGTGAAAGATGGTCGCCGCGAGCGCCGCGTCCGCGCCGCCTCCGCCCCGCGAGGCGGGCAACAGCCCTTCGACCAGGTGATCGAGCGTCCCGACGCCGCCCGAGGCGATCACGGGGATCGCGACCGCTTCGGTCACGGCGCGGAGCAGGTCGAGGTCGTAGCCGAGGCCCGTTCCGTCGCGGTCCATGCTGGTGAGCAGGATCTCACCGGCTCCTCGGCGGGCGCCTTCGCGCGCCCACGCGACAGCGTCGACGCCGGTGGCCTTGCGCCCGCCGTGAGTGAAGACCTCCCAGCGGCCGTCCTCGCCTCTGCGCGCGTCGATGGCCAGGACGAGGACTTGCGTCCCGTACGCCTCGGCAACCTCTTCGATCAGCGAGGGATTTTGCACGGCGGCTGAGTTTACTGACACTTTGTCAGCTCCAGCGCGCAGAAGCTCGTCGACATCCCCGCGCGTCTTCACTCCGCCGCCGACCGTGAGCGGAACGAACAGCGCGTCCGCCGTCCGTCGCACGACGTCGAGCATCGTCTTGCGCCCTTCGTGCGAGGCCGAGATGTCCAAGAAGCACACCTCGTCTGCTCCGCCTTCATCGTAGGCCTTGGCGCACTCGACCGGATCGCCCGCGTCTCGAAGGTTCTCGAAACGCACGCCCTTCACGACGCGCCCGTCCCTCACGTCCAGGCACGGAATGATTCTTCTCGCGACACCCATCTTCTCTTCGCGAGAGCCTACCGCACTCGCTCAGTATCCCAGCGCTCCGTACGCGTCGGCGTTCGCGCCGAGCGCTGCGGCGCGGCTCGACGCCGGACGCGAGACGGCCTCGCTCGCGCGAGCCCGCGAGCGACGAACGCCCTCGACCTGCCGCGCGATGTTCGCTCGAACGCTCGCCGGAGCGGCCGCCGCGACCTGCTGCACTTGCTGAAGCCGTTGCTCGACGCGCTCGAACTCTTGCGCCGCCTGCGCCGCGCGCCCCTCGTTGAGCAGCTGCACCGCGCGCAGCTGCGCTTGCGCCGCTTCGTTGGAGGCGACCATCGCCGAGACGCGCGCGTCTTGCACGGTCGGCGCTTGCAGCGCGCTCGGGCTTCGCGTCGCGTTGACCGTGAGCGCCACTTGCTGCGCGCGCTCTGCCTGACTCGCGCCCACGTCGCGATACACCAGACGCGCGGTCGCGACGGGCACCGCGCCCTCGCGCTGCGCGCTGACGCGCGTTCGCACCAGCAGCTCGCGATGCTGTCCCGAGAACAGCGCGCCGAGCGGAACGCGGAGCTTTCCGTCGGTCTGTCGCTCGAACTGCGCGCTCTCTACGCCGATGAGCTCTTGCCCCGGCGCCGGAGTGAGCTCGACGTACGCGTCGGTCGCGCTCGTCTGGGCGAGACGATCGAACTCGGTGCGAAGGATCGCGGCCATCTGCGACGGCTGCTCGAGGTGATAGAGCCTGCCAGACGAGCGCATCGCCAGCGCGCCCAACGTGCGCTCGTCGTACGAGAGACCAACGCCGATCGCGCTCACCTGCACGTTGTGGTCAGTGCCCTGCGCCGCGAGCGCGCCGAGCTCTTCGGGTGAGCTCGGGCCGACGTTGGCCATTCCGTCAGAGATCACGATCACGCGACGGACCGAGTGCGACGGAGGCGTTGCCATCGCGCGCGACTCGCCCGCTTGAAGGCCGCCGTACAAGTTCGTTCCGCCCATGGTTTGCATGCGAGAGACCGCTTGCACGAGCGGCGCGCGCGTCTGCGCCGAGACCACGGTGGGCGCGGCGTACTCGTACACCGAGTCGCTGAACGCGTAGATCGACACGATGTCTCCGTCGCGCAGCGTCTCGAGCAAGCTCATCGCCGCCATCTTCGCGTGATCGAGCCTGCTCTCGGACGCCATCGACCCCGAGCAGTCGACCACCAACGCGAGGCCCAACGGCGCGCGCGTCTGCTGCTGCGCTCGCGCCTGCGGAACGTCGATCCAAAACCCCAAGTGAGTCTCGGTCGGACCGCCCACCGCGACCGTGTTCACGCCGGTGGCGCCGCCGAACCAGCCCTGCACGCTCACGTTGACCTGCGCTTGCACGGTCTGCGCAGCGACGACCTGCTCCGAACCCGCGGACTGCGCGACCACCGTCGCCATTTGCACCTCGCTGGCCGGCCGCGCGCAATGCGCGACCGTCAACGCGAGGGCGGCACAAAACCACCGCTGCGCTCTCATTGGCACCTCTTCGAGCGAACCGAGACGCACGAGGGCGCGCAGCGATCTAACAAATCGTCCGACGCGCGAGCCCGAGTTCTCAACCGCTGCGCTTGCGAGCGCGACCGGCGTCGGTCTTCGTAAACGAGGCGTCGAGCGCGTCCACGAGCAACCCTCGCAGCATGCGAACGGTGTCCGAGCTGATTCCTTGCGACGAGAGCTTGTCGATGTCCGCGAGGATCTGCTCGATGTTCGCGCGCCACTCTTCGAGCTCCGCGCCGCGGTCAGGCATCGTCGAGCGCAGCGCCGAGCGCGCCGCGTCCGAGACGGTGCTCAGCCGAACGGGCTCTCGCTCTGCTGCCTTGGGGACAGGCGCGTTCTGCGCCTTCGACGCGCGCTTGAGCACGGCCATGTCACGCTCGTCATCGTTGATCGGCGCCGGCGGACGGCTCTTGACCACGCGCTGTTCAGCGGAGGGCGGAGGCACGATCGAGCGGCGATTCTTCGGGGCAACGCTCGCTCTTCGGCTCGGTGACGGCACCGCCGCGTGCCCCGCGCTCGACGGAGGAAGCACGCTCTGCCGCCGCGTCGCCGGAGGCAAGCTCGGCCGCGCAGGGCCCTTGTTGCCCTTCGGAAGCGCGTCGCGCGCGCCGCTCGCTTCATCGCTCGTCCCCGCGCTCGCGAGCATCGCTTTGATGTCCTTCGCGTTGTAGCTCTCGGTCTGCGTGATCTCTCGCGGACGGTGGTGTTTGAGCGCTTCGACGTCGCGCTCGGTCGTCTTGCGCGACGTCGGTTCGATCGCCGGCCGCTGAGCGGACGGCGGTCGCAGCGTCTGCGTGACGGGGCGCTCAGCGAGCTTCTCGGCGACGCGTTGTCCGTCGGCGGTACGAATCGCGAGCGTCACGGCGGCGAGGTGCTCGGTCGAGACGGTCGTGCGGCCCTCGAGCACGGCCCTCGCAGCGACGAGGCGCTGCGCGCGGATCACGCGCGAGTCGGCGATCTCGACGCCTTCGTGACGAATGCGGCGCAAGAGGTCCGCGAGCGCCTTGCGCACCTCCGCGGGCCACTCGACCTCGTCGACCGCCGCCACGAGGCGATCGAACCGAGGCAGGCCTACGACCGCGCGATCGGTGCTGTCTTTGCGAGCCCATCCCTCGGTGAGCAGCGACTCGAGCCGCTCGTCCGAGAGCGGAGAGACGAAGGCTCGAACGAGAAATCGCTCGTCGTACGCGCGCAGCGCGGGGCTGTCTCGCAGCGACGTCGTCGACGCGATGCACACGCGAAGCGCGCACGGAACCTCGGCCGCCCCGCGACGAAACACCCGGTCCGAGAGAAACCACTGCAGGTGGTTGATCATCGTGGTCTGCACCTCGAAGACCTCTTCGAGGAAGGCCACTTCTGCGTCCGAGAGCATCCCCGTGCGATCGTCGTAGGGCGAGAGCACCACGCCGCTCTTGCGCTCGACGGGGCCGAAGAGCTCGATCGGATCCGCGCTCGGACCGAGCAAATACTCGAAGAAACGCCCGCCGAGCACGCGCGCCACCCGCCGGGCGACCAGGCCGCGCCCCGTTCCGGGCGGACCGACGACGAGCACGTGCTCTCTCGCGAGCGCTGCGAGGATGATCGCTTCGATCAGCGCGCGCCGCTCGAACAACCCTTGGCTGGCCTGCGCGATCGACTCACGAAGAATGCGTGAGTCGTCTGCGAGCGAAGCTGCGGTGGACATCAACTAAACATTCTTGTCGAATCATCGAGATAGGCGCAACAGCGCTCGGTTACCATCGCGGCGATTCGTGATGCACTACCTCCGCTTCGCCGTCATCGTCACCGCAACGCTCGCCTCTGCGTGCACGACCACACAGCCCCGCCCTCGCGCGGATCCTGGCAACACCGTGCGCGCCGACGGGCGTGACTACGTGGTGATCGCGTGTCGCGGCGCGAAGAGCGCGGGCGTGAGCTGCCCTCCGAGCGCGCCGATCGCCGCGTATTTTCGCGGCGGAGTCGTGTGTCAGCCGCGCGGCGACGCGGCCGAGTCCGTGCGCGAGGTCGAGGCCTCGACCATCCCGCGCTCGGTGTGCGAAGGGCTCGCGAACGGCTGCGACCCCGCGCTCGCGCCTCCTGCCGCGCAGTCGTTTGCGGCGATCACCGACGAAGAGCGCTCACGGATCACGAGTCTCGGTTTCACCATCGTCCCGTGCGGCGAGCGCTCGTTTCGCTTGGACTTCGCGAGACCCGCGCCGAGCGCTCCTGCGCAGACCGATCCGAGCGCCGCGGTCGATCCCGACGCAGGGGCGAGCGCGCCGCAGCCCGAGCCCGTCGCGCCGCCCGCAGAAGAGAGCGCCGATCAGCTCGTCGCGCGCACCGAAGCGATCCGCGTGGCGCTCGTTCGCGAGCACGCGGCGGAGTCGACCGGCGTTGGCGTCTGCGCGACCGCGCCCGGCGAGACGTTGCCTTCGGGCGCGGCGTGCGTGCGCGTCGACGTGCGCGACCAGAGCGCGAGGCCCGACGTGATCGCGCAGCGCTTCGCCGAGGTGGCCCGCGCGGGCAGCGCAGCGCTTCGGCTGTCGTTCGAGTTTCAACCGAGGATGGGCGCGCGCTGCGCGGCCAACGACCCGGACTGCGCGCCGCTCGTGGGCAACGGAGTGTGCCCCGAGGCCATCGGCATCCGACCGGGCGGCGGACGCACGGCGATCTCGACCGCGGTCAACGCGGGCGTGGACCTGCGTCGCTACGAGAGCGGCAGCTGTCGAAGCGACGGAGACTGCGCGATCGGCGGATGCGGACAGCACTGCGTCGCCGCAGGAACGGCGAGCTTCGCGAGCACGTGCGAGGGGATCGAGGCGCTCGAGGCCGCGGCCTGCGGGTGCGTGCGCGGGCGGTGCCGGTGGTTCGTCGCGGCGAGCAACTGATCCGCGATCGAGCTGAGAATTTGCAGGGTGGGACGAGAAAATTCCTCGCGCCAAACCTTTTGTCAGGGTGGCGCGTCTGACCTTCTGTTCGACAGCGAACCCGAGGGCTGTCTCGTCTTTTTTGCTCGCGCATGGCTGCCGATGTTCGCGCAGCGCGCCGAGCGAAGCGGCCCCTCTTTGTCTCGCCTCCGGAGGTCTCGCCATGCTCATTCACACGCTCTTCGCTCGCAAGAAGTACGCTCGCGCCGTGGCCGGAGGCGCCGTCGCCCTGGCGGCCAGCGGCATCGTGTTGCTCCGCGCCGAGCGCCACGCGACGGTCGAGTCGCTCTCGATCGGACCGCACGTGCAAGGGACGAGCAGCGCGACGGGAGCGCCGAGCGCTGAGTTTCGTGGGCCCGCCGCGCACGGGCGCGTCGCGCTCTCGCAGGGCGCGGTGACGAGCAACGGAGAGCAGCACGTGTTCGCGGAGGTGCGCATCGCCGCGGATCGATCGGCGACCGTCGCCGCGCCTCGGCCCGTCGCGATGGCCGTCGTGCTCGACGTGTCCGGGAGCATGTCGGGAGACAAGCTCGCGCAAGCGAAGAACTCTGTGATTTCTCTGCTCGATCGCATGCGATCGACCGACCAGATCGCGCTCGTCACGTACTCGGACAGCGTGCGCGTCGTGCAGCCGCTCGCGCCGGTCGCCGCCGTGCGCGACTCGCTTCGCATGACCATTCCGACCATCCAGATCGAAGGCGGAACGAACATCCCCGCAGGCCTCGCCGCCGGCGCCCAGTCGCTCGCGTTCGCCGCCACGGGCCTCGTGCGCCGCATCGTCCTCGTCTCGGACGGACAAGACACCTCCGGGCGCGCGCTCGAAGAAGTGCGCGGCGAGGTTCGTCAGCGCGCAGACCAAGGCGTGACGGTCTCGACGCTCGGAATCGGCACAGACTACTCCGAGTCGTACATGACGGCCCTGGCCGACGCGGGCCGCGGCAACTACGAGTTCTTGCGCACCGGGTCCGAGCTCGCGAGCTTTCTCACTCGTGAGCTCGACCAGGCGAACAACACCACCGTCGAGCGCGCGGTCGCGCAGGTCACGCTGCCCGCAGGATGGAGGCTCGACCGCGCCATCGGCAGCGAAGCGCAGGGTCAGACCGGAACGATCTCTCTTCCCATCGGCGCCCTCTTCGCCGGCGACGAGCGCCGCGTCGTGCTCGACCTCGTCGTCCCCGCGAGCGCCGTTGGTGCTGCGTACGACCTCGGATTTCGCGCCAACTGGCGCGCCGTCGCGACGAGCCAGGACGTTCGTGTCGGCGACGGTCACCTCGCGGTTCGCGTCGTGGGCTCGGACGCCGAAGCGATCGCCTCTCGTGACATGACCGTCTTCGCCGAGAGCCAGAGCGCGGTGCTCGCCGTTCGTCAGCGCGACGCCGTCGAAGCGTGGCGCAGCGGCGACGTCGCTCGCGCGCAGTCCATCGCCGCATCGAACATCGCGACGCTGCGCGCGCTGCAAGCGGCCGCCCCCACCGCCGCGCCTTCGCTCGCGCGCCAGGCCAGCACGTACGCCGCCGAAAACTCAGCGTTCGGAACGTTGTCCGCCGCGTCCGAGTCCGGCCGCGCCTGGGGCCTGTCTTCGAACGCTCGTCACCGCGCCGCAGGAATGCGCGCCGCTGCGTACTGAACCGCACCGATCGGAGCCCCACCGCAATGCGCCCCATCGCCTCGGTCATCGCCCTCGGACTCGCCCTCGCGGCGCTGCCGCACACGGCCTCGCTCGACGCCCTCTCGGGCGCGGCGCTCACGCTCGCCGTCGGGATCCTCGCCGCCGTGCTCGCCTCGGGCCGAAGCGCGCTCTCGATCGCCTTCGGCGCGCTCGGCGCGCTCGCGTACACCTACCTCGCGCCCAAAGCGCCCGAGCTCGCCGCGGCGGTCTTCGTCGCCGGCGCCCACGGCGCGCGCTCGCTGCGGGGACGCACCCTCGCCCTTCGCGGCGCGCACACGCTCGCCTCGCTCGTGGCGGGCTTGCTCGCGGGCCTCGTCCTCGCGCGCTACCAGGGCGCAGACGCAGGCGTGCTCGCCGCCGCGGCGCTCGTCGCCGGGTTGCTCTCAGCCGCGTCGCTCGCGATCCCCGCGGACGACCCGACGACCTTCGCGCTCGCGGGCCTCGCCAGCGAGAGCGACGAGCCCGCGCGCTCGCTCTTGTTTCGCGCCGTCGCCGTGCGCCGCCGCGTCGATGCGGCGACGATGGAGGTCTTGCCGCCCAAGGTCGCCGAGCAGCTCGAGACCTCGTGGAGCGCCCTGCTCGACACCGCGCGCGCCCGCGCCACCGCCCGCAGCGCCGCGGCCTCGCTGCTCGACAAGCGCATCGCTCGCTTCGTCGAGGTGCTCGAGCGCATCTACACCGCCGCAGAAGAGCGCGCCGCGCGCGCCGCGGGGCTCGACGACAAGGCGCTGCTGCAAGCGAAGATGGAGGGCGACCGCCTCGAAGCGGAGGTGAGCGCGCTCATCGAAGTGAGCGCTGGGGTGCGCGTCGAGCCCGAGGCGAGCGTCAAGCCCACACAATCAAGTGACGAGCAGAATCACAGCGCTGCATCACCCTCCGTCGCGGCGACGACGCCCCTCGCGAACTGACCGTCGCTACTTGCCGAGCTCGGGCAGGGTGAACCCGTTGCTCGTGAGCAGGCCGCGCATCTCGCTCTTGTTCACGGCCTTCATGTACGCCTCCTTGGGGTCCACGAGGCCCTTCTTGCAGAGCTCCAAGAGCGAGTCGTTCATGGTCTGCATGCCGACGTTGCGAGAGGTCTGCATGATGCCCGGGAGCTGAAAGGTCTTGCCCTCGCGGATGAGGTTGGCGACCGCGGGGGTTCCGATCAGGGTCTCGTAGGCCGCGGCGCGACCGCCGCCGATCTTCTTGCAGAGCACCTGCGCGATGACGCCCTTCAGCGACTCGCTGAGCATCGTGCGGATTTGCGCCTGACGCTCGGGGCTGAACTGATCGATGATTCGATCGACCGTCGAGGGCGCGGTCGTGGTGTGCAGCGTTCCGAACACGAGGTGTCCCGTCTCGGCGGTCTCGATGGCGATCGCGATCGTCTCGAGGTCACGCATTTCGCCGACGAGCACGATGTCGGGATCCTCGCGAAGCGCGGCGCGAAGCGCGTCTTTGAACGAATCGGTGTGCACGCGAACCTCTCGCTGATTCACGAGGCAGCGCTTGTTCTCGTGCACGAACTCGATCGGGTCCTCGATGGTGATGATGTGATCGTCGCGGGTTTGGTTGATCACGTCGACGAGCGTCGCGAGCGTGGTGCTCTTGCCCGAGCCCGTCGGTCCCGTCACCACCACGAGCCCCTTCGTCAGGTTGCACAGGTCGAGCACCGGACGCGGCAGGCCCAGCTTCTCAGGGGACAAGATCTCGAACGGAATCTTACGAAACACCGCTCCGATCCCGCGTCGATCCATGAACGCGTTGCCACGAAAACGCGCGAGCCCCTCGATCTCGTACGCCCAGTCCGTGTCTCGTCGCCGGTCGAACTCCTCGCGGTTCTTCGGCGGCATGATTTGAAAGAGCATCGACTTGAGCTTGTCGTGCTCGAGGATGGGGCCGTCTTCGAGGTTCTGAATCTCTCCGTGGAGGCGGAGCTTCGGAGGATTTCCGCAGGACAAATGCAAGTCCGAGCCGTTGAGCTGCGAGAGCATACGCAGCCATCGGTCGACGCCGATCGGACCGAAGTCTTGCCCCGCGAGCGCCGCGCCCGCGGTGCGGCCGTGCGCCTCTTCTTTCGCCGGTTGCGGTGCGGCCACGGGCTGCGCGGGCGCCGCGTCGACGACGCCGACGGCGGCTGGACGGATCTGTCCTCTCGCCGCGGGCTGCGGCGGAGCCATCGGCGCCGGCTGCGGCGTTGGTGCAGGCGCGCCAGCGACTCCAGGCGTGATCGTCACCTGCCACGCCCCTGGATTCGGAACGACATCCACCGTCACCGCGCTCCCGCCCTCGTCGAAGACGAAGCGCGTCGGACGCCCCACGCGCAGCTCGGCGATGGCCTCGGGAGGCGCCGCCTCTTGCACGATCGAGACGAGCTGCGCGTGATCGATGGGTGTGTTCGACGCGCGATCGCCCTGCGCGAATCGCGCGGTCACCGGAGCGCCCGATGCGAGCACCAGTGACTGAGCCTCGTACCGCAGCAAGTGCTGCACATAGACGCTGAGTCGCTTCACTTCGCCGTCGAACGTACCGTGAACCCACGCCCGATCGCGAGCGCTTCTTCCGCGGTTGCGAACGAAGCGACGTTCGGCGAAATCTCCTGCGGTGCTGAGAGACCCCGGCGTCGACCGAGGCGTGAGCAACGTCCTGCAGAACTGCCTCTGTGTGCAGCGCGGCGAACGCGTCGCCCTGCTGCACTGGCGAGCGCCCGAGCTCGTCGCGCTCTTCGACGAAGCCCTCGCCCGCGCTGGCGCGACGGTCACGCGCGTGGACTTGAGCGCGAGGGCGTCTGTGCCTCCAGGCAGCGCTCCTGCGGCGATTTCGGGGCTCGATGGCTGCGCTGCGTCGCTGCTCGTCGCCGCGCAGGACCTCCCGATGTCCCTCTCGTTCGCCGTGCGTCAGGCGGTGCAACAAGCGCGCACCCGACACCTTCACCTCGCTGGGCTCGATCAGCGTGTCCTCGCGCAGAGCGCCCGCGCCGAGCCCGATCTTCTCGCGCTGATCGCCGCCCGCGTGTGCGACGCCATCGTCTCGGCGGGCTCGATCACCATCACCTCCGACGCAGGAACATCCCTCGAAATCCGCGTCTCCCGAGGCTATCCCCTCGTCATCGGCAACGGTCGGCCCGAGCCCGGCGCGAGCGAGAACATCCCCGGCGGATTCGTCTATTGGTACCCGGCCGAGGTGCGCGGCGTGCTCGTCGCAGACCGCGGCCTCGCGTTGAGCGGGCACCGCATCGCGACGCGACGCGCCCCGGTGCGATTGAACATCGAGGGCTCGCGCGTTCGCGAGTACGACTGCGCCGACGACGAGACGAGCGCCAAGATCGACGCGTATTTCGCGTCCAACGCCAACGCCGCGCGCGTGGGCACCGTGGTGCTTCCCACGAACTACCTCGTGCGTTCCGAGATCGGCGTGCACGCGCAAGACGAGCTCTCGCCAGGGCTCAACCTCAACCTGGGATTCACCAACGCATCGCTCACGCGCGCGCCGTGGGAGGCGCCGGTGCAGATGCGCCTGCTCGCGCGCAAGCTCACCGTCCGCGCCGGCGATCGATCGCTCGTCGAAGCGGGCCGACACAGCCCCGCGCTCGTCGAAGGCGTCGACCCCTTTCGCTGAGCGATCAACGCCCGCAGAAGACGCCGGTGATCAGCGTTCCGATGCCCTCGCTGGTGGTGAGATACCCGCGCCCGTCGGCGGTGTACGCGATCGCCTCGCCCTGCACCTCGGCCGCCGTGGTCCGCTCGACGCGCGCGGCACCGACGATCTGCGCCAGTGAATTCGCTGGCGCGCCCCGCATCTCCCACGCCGTCGCGTACGTCCGCACGAGGATCGTCGGCGAGCACGGGTGCATGTCCGCCGCGGTCACCAGCGCGCCGAAGCCCGGAATCGTCCCGAGCTCTTCGCCCGTCCGATCGCCGCCCATCCCCGTGAGGTCCACGCGCACCAGCCGAATCGCGCCGGGGTCCCGCTTCTCGATGAGCAGCGCGCTCGCGCCGTCGCGACGATCGACCACCATCGCCTCGCAGTTCATCGCGCCAGACGGATAGCGCACACGAAATCGAGTCGCCTGGAGATTACCAGACATCTCGATCACGTCAGGCTCGCGCACGCGGTAGAGATCCACGCTCGTCCGCGCCATCGCGTTGTCTCCGACGTCGCCGATCACGATGCACGAGCCCGTTCCGTCAGGGCACGGCGCGACGGCGATGTCCTCCCAATCCACCGCGCTCGCTCCGTCGATCGCGTACTCGCCGAGCACCTCGCCGCTCGCGCGCACAGCGAAGATCCGCGCCGTGTCTCCCGAGTCGTTGTGCACCCAGTACACGCCCGCGTGCCGCTGGCTCGCGACGATGCCCGAGACCTCGCGCAGCGTGCTCGTGCGCCACCGCCCCTGCCCCATCGTCGGCCCGTACGTCTCACAGAGCGCGCAGCCCACGCTCGCGTCGCTCGCGTCCACGACGGACGCGGCGTCCGCGCTGCTCGCTCCGTCGCCGTCCCCTTCGACCGCGCTGTCCGAAGCGCGCACATCGGCCCCTGCCTCGAGCGCGACCGACGCGTCGGGCTCGGCCATCGGCGCGGAGCACGCGAGAAGAACCACCGTCGAAAGCGCGCACACCCAGGCTGTTCGATGGAGAATCACCAGGGCAGTTATCGCTCAACTCGCCGTCGGTCGGGCGGCCGTTCTTCGTCGACCGCGCGAGTCGCCGCGAGTCCCGAGCGCAAGTGCGATACGCTCGGCCGCGGAGATGACCCACGCACGTACGATCGTTGCGGCGATTGCGCTCGCCGCAACTGTGAGCGCTAGCGGTTGCACGCGGCGCAACAACGCAGGAGCGAAGCCGCGCGTCGCTGTCTCGATTTTTCCGCTGTACGACGCGGCGAGGCGCGTAGCGGGCGATCGGCTCGACGTCGTGCTCGTGCTTCCACCCGGTCGAAGTGAACACAGCTACGACCCCACTCCGCGCGAAATGGCCAGGCTCTCGGGCTCGAAGATCGCGCTCAGCGTCGGGCTCGGAATGGACGAGTGGCTCTCGCGCATCGTTCGCAACACGGGGGACGACGTGCGAGTGGTCGAGCTCGCTCCGTCGCTCGAGCCGAGGGACATGTCGCACGATGAAGTGGGCGAAGAGGCCGCGGACGAGGCGCGCGACGCGTTGAGCGACGGCGGAGCGGCGGAAGAAGAGCACCACCACGGCCCCAAGGACCCGCACTTCTGGCTCGATCCTTCGCGCATGGCGCGGGCGGCGGCGCTGATGGCGCGAGAGTTCGCGCGGATCGACCCGCAGGGCGCGCCCGAGTTCGAGCGACGACGGGCGCAGTTCGAGCAAGAGATGACCGCGCTCGACGCGCAGATTCGCGCGCGATCCGAGCGGTGGACGCGACGGACGATCGTCACGTTTCACGGCTCGATGGGCTACTACGCCGCGCGCTATCGGCTGAACATCGCCGCGGTGATCGAGCCGTTTCCGGGGCGCGAGCCGACGGCGAGGTACGTGAGCGACGTGCTCGCCGCGATCACGCGCACGCACGCAGCAGCGCTCTTCTCCGAGCCGCAGCTCGACCGGCACCCCGCGCAGGTGATCGCCGATCAGTCCCACGTCCCGCTGCACGAAGTCGACCCCGTCGGCGGAACTCCCGGCCGCGACACCTACGAGCGCCTGCTCGTTAGCAACACCGACACCTTCGAGCGCGCCCTTCGATGAGCGACGATTCACCGCGCAAGAGCCGCGCGTCGCGGCCCATCGACGCGCCCGCTGCCTACGAGGGACCGAGGCACTTCACGCTGCCCGACGAGTCGATGCAGCGCGTCCTCGTCTCGGACAAGGTCACCGTCGAGCTCGGCGGAAAGCGCATCTTGCACGAGGTCTCGTTCTGGATCCCCAAGGGCGAGTTCGTCTGCCTCTGCGGCCCCAACGGCGCGGGAAAAAGCACGTTTCTCAAGACCGTCCTCGGGATGATCAAGCCCACCCAGGGCTCGATTCAGATCCTCGGTCAACCCGCGGGGACGGCCAACCGCGCCGTGGGCTACGTCCCGCAGAGAAAGACGTTCGACCAGGATTTTCCCGCGACCGCGCTCGAGCTCATCGTGGCGAACCTCCGCGGGCACTGGCCGCTGCGCGTGAGCGCGGACGAGCGTGAGCGCGCGCGCATCGTGCTTCGTCGCGTCGGAGGAGAGAAGCTCATCGACAAGCCCCTCGCGGGCCTCTCGGGCGGCGAAACGCAGCGAGTCTTCCTCGCCCGCGCGCTCGTCAACGACCCCGCGCTGATCATCCTCGACGAGCCCACAGCCGGCGTCGACGTGAAGGGACGACAAGAGTTTCTCGACATCCTCGCGGAGATCTCCGCGAGCGACGAGCTCGCCGCCATCCTCGTCACGCACAACCCCGCCGCCATCGCGCGCTGCGCCGAGCGCGTGGTCTACATCGACGGCAGGCTCATCGCGTGGGGCCTGCCCAACGAGCTGCTCGGACAAGAGTCGCTCTCGGCCATCGCGTTCTCGATGAAGGACCACCACGCGGCGCCGCCCGACGAAGACTGACCGAGAGTCATACAGTGAATTTTCTACTCGAACCCTTCTCGCAGCCCTTCATGCAGCGCGCCGTCTTCGCGGGCATGGCCGTCGGCGGACTGTGCGCGATGCTCGGCGTGTTCGTCGTTCAACGAGGGCTCTCGTTTATCGGCGACGGGCTCGCGCACGCGGCGTTCGGAGGCATCGCGCTCGGGCTCTTGCTCGGCGCGTCGGTGAGCCACGCGACGTGGATCGCGCTGCCCTTCACCGTGCTCGTCTCGCTCGGGATCGCCTTCGTCCTGCGCCGCGGAAAGCTCCGCGGAGACGTCGCGACGGGCGTGTTCTTCGCCGTCTCGTTCGCGCTCGGCGTGCTCTTTCTCGGGCTGCGCCCCGTCACCGCGCAGCCGGTCAACGTCGAGACCGTCCTGTTCGGCAGCATCCTCGCCGTGTCCAACACCGACCTGCAGATCGTGCTCGGGGTGTGCGCTGCGGTCGCGATCGTGCTCGCGCTCACCTGGACGAGGCTCGCGTACGCGACGTTCGACCCCGACCTCGCGAGGCTCTCGGGTGTGCCCGTCGAAGCGCTCGACTACATGCTCCTCGCGCTCACGGCGGTGGTCATCGTCGTCGCCGTCAAGACCGTGGGAATCGCGTTGGTGAGCTCGTTTGTGGTGATTCCGGCGGCGACTGCGCGCATGCTCGGACGCTCGTTGCATCGCGTCGCGCTCATCGCCGTCGCCATCGGCGTCGGCGGCGCTGCGCTCGGCCTGTTGCTCAGCTACCACCTCAACGTCGCGAGCGGCGCCACGATCATCCTCACCCTCGGCGCGGGCTTCGGCCTCGCGCTCGCACTTCGCAAACGATGAACACCCCTCGATACGTGACCGAAGCGTGCGAGACGCACGGCCTCACCGCGCGCGTTCGCACCCGCGCTCCCTTGCTCTACACCGAAGGGGCGCGGCCGAGCGAAGACCTCCCTGCGCACGTCCGCGCGGGCTCGGCGATGGCGTTGACCGCCAAGCGAATCGCCGTCGTGCAAGACGACACCAACTCCGTCGCCATCGTCGATCGCGCGACGGGCGCGGTCAGCGCGGTGCTTCTTCCGCGCGGCGAAGGCGGCGCGCGACAGTTCGGCGAAGACCGCAAGAACAAGAAGCACAAGCTCGACCTCGAAGCCTGCGTGCTCGTGCAAGAGCGCAACACCGTCCTCGCCTTCGGCTCGGGCTCGACCGCGGCGCGAGAGCGCGTCCTCGTGCTCACGGACCTCGACGGCGAGCCCACGGTCCGCATCGCCCACGGCAAGGCCCTGTACGCCGCGATGCGCGCGGACAAGAGCTTCTCGGGCAGCGAGCTCAACATCGAAGGCGTCGCGCGCGTCGGCGATTCGCTGCGCTTTTTTCAGCGCGGAAACGGCGCGCCCCTCGACGGAATCGAGCCGATCGACGCCACCGCGGACGTGCGATTGGACGCGGTGCTGCGCGCGCTCGACGACCCTGGCGCGAGCGTCTCGCTCGAACGCGTGCGGCGAGTGAAGCTCGGCACGATCGACGGCGTGCGACTCACGTTCACCGACGCGTGGAGCGATGGAGACGAGCCCGTGTGGTTTCTCGCCGCGGCCGAAGCGTCGCCGGACACGTATCACGACGGTGAAGTTCGCGGCTCGGCCATCGGCTGGATCGACGGAGCTGGCGACGGCTACTGGTGCACGATCATCGACGAGCGCGGACAGCCGTTTCGCGACAAGGCCGAGGGGCTCGCGCTCGATCCTGCGAACCCCGATCGCGCGTGGATCGTCGTCGACAAGGACGATCCCAAGGCGCCGTGCGAGCTGTGCGAGCTGATCCTTCGGCGGTGATGGCGCTACACTCGCCCGCGATCACCATGAAGACCGAGTACGAGATCAAAGGGATGAGCTGCCAGCACTGCGTTCGCACGGTGAAGGGCGCGCTCGAGAAGCTGCCCGGCGTGACGAGCGCTGAGGTCACCGTGGGTCACGCCACCGTCGAGAGCTCGAGGGAGCTCACGCGCGACGAGGTGGACAAGGCGCTCGACGAAGAGGGATTTCGCCTCGCGAATTGACGAGCCATGAAGCTCTCGAGCGCTCCTCTGCCGGACCTTCCGCCCGCAGCGCTGTTGCGCAAGGCGCTCGCGACGCTGCGCGCGGTGCACCGCGCGGCGCAGCGGATGACGCCCGGTGAGCTCGCCCTTTGGGACTCGCTGTTCGGCGTCGCGCGCACCGAGCTCATCGGGCTCGCCGCGAGGCTCGAGCTGGCCGACCGCCTCGGCGAGCGCGCGATGAGCGCCGACGAGCTCGCCGCGCAGTGCGAATGCCACGGCGAAACGCTGGGCAGAGCGATGCGCGCCATGGCCTCGTTCGGGCTCTTTTCGCTGCGAGACGACGGGCTGTTCGAGCAGTCGTCGATGTCGCGCGCGCTCATGAAGGACGCCCCGCGCTCGATGCGAGACGGCGTGTTGTACTTCACCTCGGGCTCGAATCTGCGCGCGTGGCGAGAGCTCGAGCACTGCGTTCGCACGGCGCAGAGCGCCTTCGATCACGCGCACGGGATGAGCGTGTGGGACTGGTTTTCGTCTCACCCAGACGAGCTCGCGACCTTCGCACGCGCGATGGGACGCGCGACCGCCCTCGAAGCGCCGCAGCTCTCGACGCTCTACCCCTTCGACGAGCTCGCTCGCGTCTGCGACGTCGGCGGCGGCAGCGGAACGCTCTTGAGCGAAATCCTCGTCCGTCACCGCTCGCTGCGCGGAGTGCTCTGCGACGCTCCTGGAGTGCTCGACGAAGCGCGAGCGCTGCTCACGGCGCGCGCGGTGCTCGACCGCGTCGAGCTGTGCGCCGGGAGCTTCTTCGACCACGTCCCGCAGGGGTGCGACGGGTACGTGATGAAGAGCATCCTGCACGACTGGGATGACGAACGGGCCCTGAAAATCCTCCGCAACGTGCGAGGCGCGATGCAGCGCGGCGCGCGGCTCATCTTGTTCGACGCCGTGCTCGACCCGATCGAGCGAAGGGTCGAAGCGACGATGTCCGACCTGCAAATGCTCGTCGTGTGCTCGGGCCGCGAGCGCACGCTCGCGCAGTTTCGCGCGCTGCTCGAAGGGACGGGCTTCGTGATGGGCCGCGTCGCGCACGGCGCGCACCACTCGATGATCGAAGGGATCGCGACGTGACCTCGCTCCGTCGCGCGACCGCCGAGCGATGGGCGCGCGCGCATCGACCGGTGGACCGAGAGGTGAGCGACGAGCCGCTCGCCGTCCTTCGAGGCTCGATCCCGAGCGCCCTTCGCGGAGCGCTCTTTCGCTGCGGCCCCGGTCGCCTCGAAGCGTACTCGACGCAGTACCAGCACTTGTTCGACGGCGACGGTCACGTGTGCCGCTTCGCCTTCGATGGCCAAACCGTTCGCTTCGCCAATCGCTACGTGCGCACGCGAGAGTTTCTCGAAGAGCTCGCCGCCAACCGCGTGTTGTACCGCTCGTTTGGCACGCCCAAGCCCGGCGGGCTTCGCGCCAACGCCTTCGACGCGCGCTTCAAGAACGCCGCAAACACGACGGCCTTCGTCCACCAACACAAGCTCTGGGCTCTGTGGGAAGCGGGCCTGCCGCACGCGCTCGACCCCGTCACGCTGGACACCATCGCGCGCGACGACTTCGCGCAGCGCTTGCTCGCCGCGGACGACACCTGGACTCGCATCGCGGGCCGCGACCTCCCGTTCAGCGCGCACCCGCGCGTCGATCCACGAACGAACGAGCTGTTCAACTTCGGCCTCGCCAACGGCCCCACCCAGAAGCTCTTGCTCTACCACGCAGACGCCGCGCTGCGCATGGACGCGCCCGAAGAGCACGAGCTCGACGCGCTGTACTTCGTGCACGACTTTTCGCTCACCGCTCGATTTCGTGTGCTCTTTCTCTGCCCCGCGCGCTTCGACGTCCTGCGCACGATGACGGGCCTGGACACGCCGCTCTCGGGCATGCGCTTCGACCCGTCGCGCCCGACGAAGGTCTGGCTCTGCCCCCGCGACGGTGGCGCTCCAATGGTCCTCGAAGCGCCGTCGGGCTTCGTGTTTCACCACGTCAACGCGTGGGAAGAAGACCGAGACACGCTCGTCGTTCACGCCCTGCGCAGCGACGTGTTGCCCGAGCTGCCGATCCCGCGCGACCTCGACGCGAACAGCGTGGCGCCGCCCCAACGAGAGCGCCCGCTGTACTGCGAGTACACGATCGACCTCGCGCGAAGGAGCGTGCGGGTGGCCCGGCTGTTCGACGTCCCCAGCGAGCTGCCGATGGTGCATCCGTCGCGGGTCTCGACGCGGCACCGCTTCGCGTGGGCGACGGCGACGGACCCTTCGAAGCCCATGCGCGTCAACACGCGCCTCGCGAAGTTCGACCTCGATGAGCGCGCCGTCAGCACGATCGAGTTCGCCCCTGGATTCGCAGGCGAACCCGTGTTCGTCCCGCGAGCAGACGGAGGGCGGGGCGACGACGGTTGGCTGCTCGCGATGGGCTATGACGGCGATGCGCAGCGCTCAGCGCTGCGAGTGCTCGACGCGCGGACGCTCGAGATCGTGTGCGTGCTCGCGCTGCCGTTCGATGTCGCGCCGGGATTTCACGGCGCGTGGATGAGCGCTCAGTGAGCGGAGCGCCGTCGCGGAAGCGCCGGCATCCGCGCGCGCAACGCACGCTCGAGCGCGCTCTTCTCTTCGCCGCGAAGCGAGTTGAACGCGAGCCCCACCGCGCGCTCACCGTCGCCCAAGCGTCGGCCGTGGATCACGCGCGCCACCGTGGCCTCGACGTCGAACCACCGCGCGCTCACCGGCTCGAAGAACGAGACGATCACCGCGTCGCCCGTGAGCACGCGCTCCGTTGAACGCAGCAGCATTCCGGTCGAGGACAGGTCCAACACCACCGAGCCGAGCGCTTTGAAATCGCGCTCTCGCACGGCCTCGCACGGCATGCGCACAGGGCGGCGCGAAGAGCTGCGGCGGTTGGTTGAGAGCGAGAGTTCCATGGTCGATGCCTCCGATGGATCGACCGTACGTCGGACAAGGTAAGAGGATGTAGTTATTTACAACGTCTCGTCCGAAGCGCCTGAAATTCCAGGGCGAACGACGGTGCGTCCCTGCCCCTCGACCGCCACGACGAGCCCGTCCCTCGCCACCACCAAGGGAGGCTCGCTCGCGATGATCGCCACAGGCTCCGTCGGCCAATCACCAGGAACAACGTGCCACGAAGCGCCTCGCGAGACCGCCACCGGCCCGCCAGCGCCAACCAACGCCACGCGACCGTCGCGCAGCATCGCCGCGGCGCGAGGCTCGAACGAGGCCGCGTTGACCACGCGACGCAGCTCTTTTGCAGGCCGACCACGCCACACCGAGCCGTCTTCGTGCACGACGTAGCCGAAGCCCTCGGGATCGAAGACGCCCGCGAGCAGCCCGTCGCTCACGACCGTGCTGCGCGTCCCGTAGCGTACGACGTCGAGGTCGCCGTCCTCGCGCGTGCACACCACGGAGTCGTCTTGCAGCCCGTACGCGCGCACATAGCGAGTGTTTTCACTGTCGAACTCGACGCGCGCCCCGCCCGCTTCGACGCGCGCGAGCGACGGTCGCGCGCCGGCGATCACCCACGAGCCGCCGCGCATCGCGAGCGCGCGCGGGCTCCATCGACCGGCGTCCGCGCCGACCGGCTGCGAGAGAACCCACACGGGCTCGAGCGAGTCGCCGTCGTTCGAGCGCAGGATCAGCGCCCTTCCGTCGTTGTCGCCGCGGCCTTCGACGAGCACCCACAGCGCGTTGCGGATCGCGATCACGTCCCGCGCCACGCCGCCGTCGAGCGCGAGCTGCTCCCAACGCCCGTCGCGCACGCGGTAGAGCGCCTCGGCGCTGATGGCGAACATGCGCGTAGCATCGAGCCCCGCGACGCGCTCGACGCGAAACTCCGCGCGGCGCGCAGGGCGAATCCGCACCGCGCCCGCGTCGATCACCGCCGTCGATGAATCGCGATTCACCGCGCTGTCCGCGCGCTCGTTCGTCACTCGACGCTCATCGGGGACGTGCACCGGCGGCGGAGTCGGCTGACACCCGAAGAGCGCGCAGCACAGCGCCACGCGCGCGATCGGCAGCGGACTCGTCGAGGACCTCACGTCCCCGTTGTGCCAACGAACGACAGCGCCGCGCAACCCGCTATCTCCGTCGCGACTCGGATTTGGACGCGAGTTCGTTGGACTCACAAAGAAGCGACCGAGCGGCCTTTGCACGCGGCGATCGGCTCAGGATTTCGCTCCCAGAATCTCCTCGGCTCGATCGAGCACCGATGCCGGCACCGACCCGAGCGCGCGCAGCGTGGCGATCACTTGCGAGAGCGCGGCTCGGTAGAGCGCCGCCGCCGGAGGATGCACCGCCATCGAGCGCAAATGCCTCTCGACGGCGACGGTGTCCCCGCGCATGAGCGGCGAGGCCAGCGCGTTCTGCGCGCCCTCGTGCGCGACGTTGTGCGCCACGCTCGCGAGCAACGACGCTGCAAATCGCGAGGCCGACGCAGCATCGACGCCCGTCGCAGCGCCCGCAAAGAGCGCCGAGGCCCCTTGCGCGAGCGCCACTCCGCCGGTCGCGCACAGCGCTGCGGCCGCGTGATAGCGCGCGCGATCGACGGACTCGAGCGCGACGATCTCGAGCCCGATCCTCGCGCACAGCGCGCGCATCGCCGCGAGCGCCGCGCGATCGCCCTCGAACGACGCGCACAGCCCGCGCAGCAACGGAGCGCTCTTTCGCGACGCCACCGCCACGAGCGGGTGCATCGCCCCCACCGCGACGCCGCGCGCCGATGCCGCCGCGAGCTCGTCGGGACCGCGCATCCCCGCGAGGTGAACGATCGAGTCGCCTCGCTCGATCAGCGCTTCATCGACGAGCCGCTGCGTCACCGACGCGATCGCCACGTCGGTCACCGCGAGGATCACCGTGCGAGCCGCGCCCCTTCGCGCAGGCAGTCGCCATCGATTCGACCGGCCTTTGACCGCAGAAAAAGCCACTCGCGAGGCGCGCATCGACCGCGCGAACGCCGCGCCCATCCGCCCCGACCCGACGAGCACCACCTGCCTTCGCCGACTCATGCGCGGTACAGCCCTTGATCGGCGATGTACGCGCGAACGCTCTTCGCCACGAGCGCGCCGACATCCTCGCCCTTGGCGAGCATCGCGCGCAGATCACGGGAGGCGATCTCGGGCAGCAACGGCGACGGAGCTCCGGGCGCAGGATGCCCCATGCGCCCGAGCACGATCGGCGGAGCGAGCGCCACGACCCTGTCCCACGCGAACCACTTGTGCGACTCGTTCAAGATGTCGCCGCCCACGACGAGGCGCATCTGCCACTCGGGATTGCGCTGCGAGAGGGCCTCGAGCGTGTAGAGCGTCTTGCTCTCGCCGCCGAGCTGACGCTCGATGTCCGAGACCTCGACGCGGCGAAGGTCCGCGAACGCGCGCTCGCACATCGCGAAGCGGTGCTCGAATTTGGCCAGCGATTTTCCAAACGGATGATCGAAGGCAGGGACGACCAAGAGGCGGTCGACCTCTTGCGTCGCCAGGACGTACGCCGCGGCCAAGACGTGAGCGACGTGCGGGGGATTGAAGCTCCCTCCGAAGATCGCGACGCGGGTCACAGCGACTGAACTCCGATCTTTCCCGCGCGGGCGAGCGCCGCCTTGTGCTCTTGCTTCACCGAGCCGTTGCCGTCGTAGATCGCGCAGCGCAGCGACTCGCCGTCGTGCTCGAGCAGCGCGCAGTGCGTGCTCGCGCCAACGCCGATCCAGCCGGGCGAGAGAAACACCCGCGGTCCGATCGCGCGCAGCTGCGGCTCTCGCGCGTTGCCCCACACGATCGCCGTCGCGTTGGCCACGTCGTCTTCGTCGAGCACGCTCTTGTCGAAGACCATCAACACCACGCGATCGTCGAGCATCTCGACCGCGCGCGACGGCGGCGCAGGCAGCGCTGCGAGGTCGTTGAGCCTGCGGGCCTTGCGATCGCGGGCGAGCAAATCCTGCAGCGCTTCTGCGGGAGCGTCCGCCGCGAGCAGCGCCACCTCGTCCAGAAACGCGCCCTCGTTCGCAGGCGCGCCGAGCTTGTCGGCCCACCCCGCGATCGCGCGATCGAGCGCGTCGTCCGCCCCGAGGTACACCACCCGATCCGCTCCGAGCTCGAACAGCAGCAGCTCTGCCGGAG
Organism: Polyangiales bacterium; assembly: GCA_046351515.1. Taxonomy (GTDB): domain Bacteria; phylum Myxococcota_A; class Polyangia; order Polyangiales. The sequence goes on along the minus strand of JAXLYJ010000003.1, from coordinate 272,307 downwards.
CTCGAAGCGCGCTGACATCTCCGCGACAGGGTCCGATGAATCCGAGCTTCATTTGCTCGGACACGATACCCAATCAGAGCGGGATCGGGATGCAGCAACCCGTGGTGCAGTAGAAGTTTGCGGGGCACGCAGCCTGGCCAGGCAATCCGCAGGGCTGAACGCCGGCGGGGCACTGCATCGCGGGCGTTCCGCCGTCGGTGACGGGGACGCTGCCGTCGGGGATCACGATGCTTCCATCCGGGCCCGGAACGCCGCCGTCAGGATGCGACGAAGGGAAGCACTCGGGCGGAGGCATCGGACGACCGATGCACACCTCACACGGACCGCAGTCGTTGAAGCAGCTCGGCACCGGCGTGCACGACTTGCAGCGATCGGTGTTCGTCACGTCCGCGAGCGTGCAGGTGCCCTCGCCCGCCGCGTTGGTCGAGCCGAGCCACACGAACTCGCCGCCCGCCGCGGCCGAACGCCCGCGAATCGCGGGGAAGGTGCAGCAGCCGAAGCAATCACACCCGTTCGGCGTGATGGGCCGACACGAGTTGATGCACACCGCCGGCTGCGTGTTGGGGCAGGTCATCCCGCCGACCGCGTTGCGATCAAACGGGCACGTCGAGCCTTCAGGCGGAAAGTTCGGCGCGACCGACAGCGGATCGCACCGGTGATCCCAGCGACACCCATCGCTGCCCGACCCGTTGCCCGCGTCGAAGTAGCAATCGACCCGGCAACGACCACCGCTCTCACCGGGAACGCCCGTGAGCAACACAGGCCCTTCGGTGTTGTCGCACGGCCCGAGGCACTCGGGGTCGCGATCGTCCGTGAGCCCGTCGCGATCGTTGTCGATACAGTCCGCGCACTGCGCGACCCCTCCGCCGCCCGCGCACGCGCGCGGCACGCACGGCCCCGCGTCCGCTCCGCTCCCACCATCGGCCGGCGCCGCGTCGGGAACGATCACCTGCCCATCGGGCCCGATCACCGTTCCGTCGGGCAGCGACATCATCCCGTCGGCCATCGACGAGCCGTCGTTGCCCGAGCTCGAGCCATCGCCCATCGCAGCGTCCATCTGCGAGGTCGAGCCGTCGTTGCCCCCGTCGCCGGGCGTCGGGTTCGACGAGCAAGCAGCGGCGAAGAGCACCGCCAACAGAGAGCCGCACGCGCTGAGCGTGCGAAAGGTCTTCGTCTTTCGAATCGCCATCGCTTGAGTATGCCGACAAACCGCCGACTCACGCGAGAGTTCGCAGAGAAATAACGCAGTCGTTTTTCTCGCAGTTGGCGAAGCGAACGCGACGGTAGTACGCCCTTCACTCACGATGAACTTTCCCCGAACAGTCGTCGTCCTCGCCGCGGGCCAGGGCACGAGAATGAAGTCTGCGCTCCCCAAGGTCCTTCATCCGATCGCAGGCGCGCCCATGGTGACGTTCGCCATTGATGCAGCGCTGGCGCTCGAGCCCGAGCGCGTCGTCGTCGTCGTCGGTCACGGACGAGAGCTCGTCGAGTCGCAGGTGCGCGCGCGCTTCGGAGATCGCGTCACCTTCGCGCTGCAGCAATCACAGCGAGGAACCGCGGACGCCGTGCGCTCGGCGCTCTCGTCGATCCCCGAGACCTCGCGCGAGGTGATCATCACGTACGGCGATTGCCCGCTCGTTCCCGGAGCGTTCTTGCAGAAGCTCGTCGAGGCGCGGGTCGCTGCGAACGCGCTCGTCTCGGTGGCGACGACCGAGCTCGACGATCCCACAGGCTACGGACGCATGCTGCGCGACGGCGCCGGGCGCATCACGGCCATCCGCGAGCACAAGGACTGCACGCCGCAAGAGCGCGAAATCCGCGTGATCAACGCTGGGCTGTACGCGGTGGACCGCGCGTTTCTCGAGCGCGCGCTCTCGGCGATCGACTCGTCCAACGCGCAGGGTGAGTTCTATCTCACCGACCTCGTCTCGCTCGCCGACCGCGAGTCGCCCAACGGAACGCCGGTCGTCGAGCTGCGCGGACGACAAGACCTCCTCCGCGGAATCAACGATCGCGCCGAGCTCGCCGACGCCGAGGCCCACATGCTCGAGGCGATCAACGACCGCTGGCGCCGCGCGGGCAACTCGATCGCGAGGGGCGCGCGCATCGAGCGAGACGTCGTGCTCGACCAGGACGTCACCGTCGGACAAGGCGCGGTTCTGCGTGGAAAAACGCGGATCGAATCGAACGTCACCGTCGACGTGGGGTGCGTGCTCGACGACGCGATCGTGCGCGAGCGCGCGATGCTCAAGCCCTACACCATCGTGAGCAAGAGCGAGATCGGCCCGGGCGCGCAGCTCGGCCCGTTCGCGCACATCCGACCGGACAGCGTCGTCGGAGAGAACGCGCACGTCGGCAATTTCGTCGAGCTCAAGAAGACCCGCATGGACAAGGGCGCGAAGGCCAACCACCTCGCGTACCTCGGCGACGGCGTCGTCGGCGAAGCAGCGAACATCGGCGCCGGAACGATCTTCTGCAACTACGACGGCTTCTCGAAGAACACGACCACCGTCGGCGCAGGCGCGTTCGTGGGCTCGAACAGCGCGCTCGTAGCGCCGGTCACCATCGGCGAAGGCGCCTACGTCGGCAGCGGGAGCGTGGTGACGCAGGACGTCCCGAAGGACGCGCTCGCGCTCGGCCGCGCGAAGCAAGAGAACAAGCTCGGGTGGGTTCCGAAGTACCGCGCGCTCAAGAAGAAGTAGCGCGCGCGGCGATCACCCGCCCTCGTCACACAACCGCGCGATGTACTGGCCATACGCGCTGTTGCGCTGCGCGTGACCGAGCCTGGCGAGCTCGTCGATCGAGATCCAGCCCATGCGCCAGGCGATCTCTTCGATGCACGCGATCTTGAGCCCCTGTCGCTCTTCGAGCGCTTGAACGAAATTCGCCGCGCGCAGCATCGCATCAGGCGTCCCCGAGTCGAACCACGTCGTGCCTCGCCCGAGCCGCTCGACCACGAGCTCGCCGCGCGCGAGGTACACGCGGTTCAAGTCCGTAATCTCGAGCTCTCCTCGCGCAGAGGGCTCGAGGCTCGCGGCGAACTCACACGCGCGCTCATCGTAGAAGTACACGCCCGTCACGGCCCAGTTCGACGTGGGGCGAGCGGGCTTCTCTTCGACCGCGACGGGGCGATCGTCACCGTCGAACGTCACGACGCCATAGCGCTCGGGATCGCTCACGCGCGACGCGAAGACCGTCGCTCCCGCTGGCGATTCAACAGCGCGCCGCAGCGTCTTGGGCAGCTGCTCGGCGTAGAGAAATGTGTCGCCGAGCACCAGGGCGACGCGCTCTCCGTCGAGAAAGTCACGGTCGAGCAAGAACGCCTGCGCGATCCCGTCCGGCGATCGCTGCGCGACGTAGTGAAAGCGCATTCCGAGCTGCGACCCATCGCCGAGCAGCGCCCGAAACTGCCGCTGATCCTCCGGCGTCGTCACGATCATCACCTCGCGCACCGCGGCGAGCATGAGCGTCGAGAGCGAGTAATAGATCAACGGCTTGTCGTAGATCGGGACGAGCTGCTTGCTCACCGCGAGGGTGATCGGATGCAGTCGAGTGCCGCGTCCGCCGGCGAGGAGGATTCCCTTCACAGCGCGCGATCCTTCGCACCGAGTCGCTCGGGCAATCGACCGGCGCCGAGCGTTGCTTCGAACCACGATGGGTGCTTGACGAACCAACGGACGGTCTGCGCGAGCGCAGGCTCGAAGGAGTGCGTGGGTCTCCATTGGAGCTCGTCACGAATGGTCGATGCGTCGATCGCGTATCGTCGGTCGTGCCCCGGTCGATCTTCGACGAACGTCCGAAGCGCGCGGTACTCAGCGATCCCCTTCGCGGCAAGGCGCTCGTTGTTCCGCGCTGGGACGATCGACTCGAGCGCGGCGCACACCGCGTCGAGCAGCGCGAGGTTGCTTCGCTCGCAGCCCGCGCCGATGTTGAAGACCGCTCCCGGCGGCGCGCGCTCGAGCACCGCTTCGAGCGCCGAGCAGTGATCGTCCACGTGGATCCAGTCTCGTACGTTCAGTCCGTCGCCGTACACCAACAGCGGCGCCCCCGCGAGCGCGCGCGCGACCAACTGCGGAACGAGCTTCTCTGGGTGTTGAAACGGGCCATAGTTGTTCGAGCAGCGCGTGATGATCGCTGGCAGCCCGAAGGTCTTCGCGTAGGCGCTCACCAGGTGATCTGCGCTCGCCTTGCTCGCCGAGTACGGAGAGCTCGGCGCGATCGCAGAGCGCTCGGTGAACGGCGGTTCATCGTCCGAGAGCGAGCCGTACACCTCGTCGGTCGACACGTGCACGAATCGAAATCGACCGCGCGCGCCCGGGGTCTGGCGAAGATGCGCGACGACGGACTCGAGCAACGAGAAGGTTGCGACGATGTTGGTGTGAACAAACGCAGCTGGGGCGTCGATCGATCGGTCCACGTGCGTCTCTGCGGCGAAGTTCACCAGCGCCTCGACCTCGTGATCGACGAGCAGCCGCTGCACCAATGCGCCGTCAGCGATGTCTCCACGGACGAAGCGCAGCCGCGGGTCGCCGCGCACAGCGTCGAGGGTCGACTCGTTGCCCGCATACGTGAGCTTGTCGAGCACGACCACCGCGCGACCGCGAGCCAGCGCGCGGCGCACGAAGTTTGAACCGATGAAACCCGCGCCGCCGGTGACGAGGATCGCGCGACGAACGCTCATGCCGCCCCGCTCGAGCGCGATCGACGACGGCATCGCGCGATCGCCGCTGCGAACAACACGAGCACCGCCGCGCCGCGCCGCTCGGCGCCCGCTGGCGCTCCCGCTCGACACGCGCAGCCGCGTCCCCCGTCCGCGAAGGTGCGCGAACGGGCGTCGCCCGCCGCGTCGCCGGATGCCCCTGTGTCGCTCGCGCCCGAGTCGAACGCGGCTCCGCTGTCGCTCGCGCTGGCGTCCATCACGCTGCCCGCGTCGGGCCGAGCCTCGGGCACGCACGCGCCCATCGCGCACGTCTCTCCGCGCGGACAGCGGGCGCCCGCGCACGCATCGACGCACGCGCCCATCGCGCACACCTGCCCTGCGGGGCACATCACGCCCGCGCACGCGCTCGCGACACAACGTCCATCGCTCTGGCAGCTCTCGCCCATGCCGCATCGTCGGCACTGGCACTTGGGCACGCACGTCCCTGCAGAGCACACTTGATCGCTGTCGCACGTGACGCCCGCGCACGCGTCGATGCACCGGCCCACGCGGCACGACTGCCCCGCCGGACAGGTGATCCCGTCGCACGCGCCGACGCAGCGGCCAGCTTCGCAGCGCTGCCCTTCGGCGCAGGACATCCCGACGCACGCCTCTTCGACGCACGTCCCGCGATCGGTGCAGCGAAAGCCCACGAAGCACTCGCGCTCGAGGCACGGAGGGACGCACACGCCGCGATCGCACACCTCGCCGCGCGCACACAAATTCATGCCGTCGTCGACCATCCCGTTGCAGTCGTTGTCGACGCCGTCGCAGCGCTCTGCGCCCGCGGTGTTGACCGGGACGCACGCGAGCGATCCCGCGCGGCATTGCTGCGCTCCCTGCGCGCACGCGCCGCGCATCCCGGTGTCGCACGAGGCGCCCGCGCCCGAGCACACGATGTTGCTCACCATCGCGACGAAGTCGGTGAAGTTGTTGTCGCCGCCGCGAAACAAGTCCTCCCACGCGAAGTAGAACGCGTCGCGCGTCGAGCGCGAGTCGTAGGTGAGCAGGTGGATGTAGCCCGATCCGCCGGCCTCGACGGAGTCGGGGTTGAACCGCCGCTCGCTGTAGTACGTACGACCGCCCGCGCGACCGGTGCGCGCGCAGCAATCGCCCCCTGCGCAGGTCTGCGTGGCGCCGTCCTCGGGCGTCTTGAGAAAGAACGCGATCTCGCCGCCGCGATACGCAGGCTCGCGGGACAGATCGAGCGTGACCGTCGCGCCCGCCGCCGCGTCACACGGGAGCAAGACATGAAGGTCCGCCTCGGTCGGCGCGCTCCCGGTGACGTTGTACCAACCAAACGCGTTGCGAAAGAGCGCGGGTCCGCGCGAGACCAAGGTGAACGTCAGCCGGCAGCCCGGGACGAACCGCTCGGGCACCAGCGCCGCGTCTCGCGTCGCGTCTACGCTGTCGCCACGCGCAGTAAACGTCTGCTGCAAGCCCGAGGTCTGCGGGATCGGCGTCCCGTCCGGCTGATTGATGGCGCGAGCCTCCGCGGGAAGCAGCGCACAGCACAACGCGATCCACAGTGACCAGAGCCAGCGCGTCGACGGCATCACGATGCGCGAGCATCGCACAGCCCGAAGCCCCCTCGCACCCCGCGCCTCGCGCTCACCCTGCGCTGCGTTTGCTCTCTGCCAGCGACGCGACGACGCTGCCCGGTTTGAGCAACTCACCCGACGCTTGACGCTCGCGCTTGTGCCGCGGCGCGACGCGCGAGGCGAAGACCGCCGAGATCTTCGCGAGCGCCTCGGCGCGCGAAGGAGCGGTGTCGACCCTCGCCAACATCCCATCGAGCACGACGGCGGCGGCGCGCGCGATCGCGATGAGCCCCGCCGAGCGCGTGACGATCACCGTGTGCTCGAAGAGCAGTCGGTTCGATCGGCAGTGCGCGATGAGACGGCCAGCGACGCCGGGTTCGAGCGCGTCGAGCGGAGTGCAGTCGATCACGAGCGCCCTGTATCGATCCTCGTGAACCGTCTTCTCGATCCACGCGATGATGGGTGCGACGTGCACGTGCGACACCGTGCCCGAGAGCTTCAGGCACACGACTCCCTCGCCGATCGCGAATCCCTCGATGGTGCTTTTCGTCGGTCGAGTCCCCTCGTTCATGGGTCGCCCCCTCCTCAGGGCAACGCGCTTCTGCACGCTACCCGATTGTGGCCCCCGCGCAAGCCGGCGCTCCTGCGGAAATGTGCGCGACTGCAGCACCCGTCCCGCGCAACATGCGCAGCGCGCTGTCGCCGTCGCGATTGCCGAACAGAATCACCAACGTGACGATCACCGCGATCACCGCGAGGACCGCGAGGGTGATCTTGATCCACGAGTACGGCGCCTCTCCGCGCACCTCGCCAGTCTGACCGTTCACTAAGAATCGGTAAGGCTTGCCGTTGTACCGATAGGCCGCGACGTACACGGGCAACAGCACGTGCTTGAACGTCTCGCTCGAGTACTGGTTGTTCACTTGAAGGCCTCGGTGCGTGTCTCCGCCGACGTCTCCGCCGCACTTGGACTGCTGCATTCCGTCGATCTTCGACTGCGCTTTGGTCCACGCGGCCGGCAGGTCGATCGCGTACGCCTCCGCGCGCCAACCGGCGAGATAGCCCGGCGCGTACGGCATCAAGTGCGTCGTGTCGAAGGTCGCAAACGAGTTCGAGAGCTCTTCGGGGAGGCCCTTCGAGGCGCACACGAGCACGTCGTCGTAGTGGTCTTGGCGCTGGCCCCACGCGGACTCCCAGCGCGTGTGCTGCACCTCGCGCTCGCGGGTGACGGTCTCGCCGTTCTCGACGGTCTGGTACGTCTCGGTCTCGTAGTAGTGCCACCCTCGCTCGGCGGTCCACTGCGAGTAGACGTTGGCGTCGAACGTCCAGTACGGGACGTACACGCCGAACACCTGCTCGAGCTGCGCCATGGTCTTGAGGTTGTTCGGCCGAAACCACAGCCCCGCGAGCCAACCCTTGAAGCTGTCGACCGCTTTTTCACGGGCGATTCGAAAGGGAATCAGCGTCTCTGGCTGAATGAGGTTGGGGTCGGGCGCCGTCTGCACGACCGAGTGTGACGCGCAGTACGTGCAGCTCGCCGTGCGCTCATTGGGAGCGACATTGACCGTGGCGCCACACTCTTTGCATTGAAAGCTCGCGGTCGCGACGCCCAGTCCGCGCGGCGCGCGTTGATAGCCCTCGCGCAGCGGGATCTCTTGCGCGCCCGCCGCGCCAGGCGGAACGGGCACCGCCATCGTGTGCTTGCAGTACTTGCACTTGAGCCCCGCCGCGGCGACGTCGAAGATCATCTCTCCGCCGCACTGGGGACACTGAAATTGCAGCGCTTGTTGCGCTGCTGCGGGCTGAGGCTGCGTCAACGCGATCTCTCCTTGAGTGTTCGACAATACCGGTTGTTGCGGTGCCGCGCGCGGACTATCCTTGCGCGCGTTTCGTTCTCGCGCTCACACGAGGGAGTGTCCCGACGGTGAGCGCTCACAACAACGCGTACTCGTCGGTGCTGTCAGAGCACAGGGTGCGCGGATCCGTCTGACACCACGCACGGTTCGAGTCGGCGCTACGCAATCAACCATCGACGCGAAACCGGTGCTTCGAGGAGGTCTCGGGGATGAGCTTTTTCAACTTCGTCAAGCAGGGCGTCCGCGAGATGGCGATCGCGCGCCCCGAGAACAACACTGATCTGATCTACAAGCACCCGGACAAGACCGTTCCGCGCTTCGCGCAGGTCACGGTGCGCGCGGATGAGTGGGCGGTGTTCGCTCGCGAAGGCCGCCCCGCCGGAACGCTCGACGCCGGCCGCCACACGCTGCAGGGCGCGGGCATCCCGTTCTTGCAGAACCTCATCGACACGGCGACGGGCGGAGACTTCCTGCTCAGCGAGATCTTCTTCGTGAAGCGCACGCCGTTTCCGATGCCGTTCGGCGGCTCGCTCGGCCACATGATCGACCCGATGACGGCGATCCGCGTTCGCGGCCGCTGCCACGGCGATCTGCTCATGCGCATCGAGAACCCCGAGCAGCTGATCTACGGCTACTTCGGAATGGGCAAGTACCAGGAGAACCCGGACATCTTCTCCTGGCTCACGGACATGTTCTTCATGACCGTGAAGAGCACGCTCGGAAAGCTCGCGAAGGAGCAGCGCCGCACGCTGCTCGACATCATGGACCTGCAGTCCGAGCTCGGCGCGGCGTTCGTCGCGAACGCGCCCGAACTCAACCAGGTCGGCGTGCGCATCTTGCGCGTGACCAAGCTCGAGATCGACGTTCCCGAAGAGGATCTGAAGCGCTTCGACGAGATGCGCCAGAAGGTCGCCGAGCAGATGGTGGGCTTGCAGCAGGACGAGATCGCGATTCAGCGCGCGGCTCTCCAAGCGCAGGCGGAGCAAGCGAAGGCTCAGGTCGGCGTGCAGACCGCCGCGTATCAAGCGCAGGCGAATCAGTACAAGCTCGACCAGCAGTACAACCAGGACCAGAAGTACGTGCAGAACCTCGCCGGCGGAAACTACGGCGCGTACGCGTCGGGTCAGGCGATGATCGGCGCGGGTCAGGGCATGGCGCAGGGCGGCGGCAACGCTGGCCCGGCGGCGGCGATGGCTCAGTTCGGCGTCGGGATGGGCGTGGCTTCTGCGTACGCGCAGGGCATGCAGGGCGCGTTCGCCGGAGTCGCTCCGGGCGCCGCTGCGTACCCGCCCGGAAAGGCTCCTCCGCCTCCGCCCGTCGTCGGAGCGCCTCCGCCTCCGCCGCCCGGTGGCCCGACGTACCACGTTCAGTTCGGAGCCGAAGTCGTTCAGTGCGCGGGGCCCGACGCGGTGCGCGCCGAGATCGCTCGCCGCGGTGTGGACCCCGCGAAGACCTTCCTCTGGACCGACGGAATGCCCGCGTGGGGCCCGGCGATCATCCTCTACACGACGGCGCCGGGAGCCCCTCCCGGAGCGCCTCCGCCCCCGCCTCCCGCGGGCGTGTGAGTGATCGCGTAGGGTGAATGGGGGGAATCGTGAAGGGGGCAAGCAACGGGGTCGCGCGCGCTGAAGAGCGCGAGTGATCGCGGAGCGCTGTCACAACAAGCGGGCAAGCGCAGCACACCATCTTCGCAATCCTGCGAATCCCATTCGCATCGTTGCACATGCGCTCTTCGCCCGAGCGCACCACACTCCGCGCCATGAAGAAGCGCATCCGCGTCCACGACGGAATCATCGGTGTTCTCCTCGCCTCCTCCACCGCGCTCGGCGCCGCCGTCGACCCGCGCTTCTTCTGGCTCGCAGGACTGACCGGGCTCATCATGCTCCAGAGCTCGTTTACCGGCTTCTGCCCGGTGCACTACACGCTCAGCAAGGTGATGCGCGACGAGTGATCGCTATCGCCCTATCGCGCATCCCCGAACCACTGATCCCCGCGACGTCATGGTTGATGAAGGAAGCATCAACTCATGCCGCGCCAGTGGTTCGGGGATGCGGTGTAGCGCCCGAAGGATCACGTCGGGCCGGTCCGTGATCACGCCGTCGATGCCCATCGCGAGCAGCTCGCGCAGAGCGCGCTCGTCGTTGACCGTCCACACGATCACGCGAAGTCCCGCGCGATGCGCCTCGCTCGCGTTCTCGCGCGTGACCACCTCCGCGCGCGGCGACCAGATCGACGCGCGCACCGCCGCCGCGCGTTGCACGCTCGCTCCGTCGTTCGACAGAAAGCTCGTCGCGATCCCGCCGTCCAGCGCGCGCACCGTGCGAAGCGTCTGCTCGTCGAAGCTCTGCACGATCACGCGATCACGCGCGTGGTGCTCGTCGATCACGCGCAACACAGCGCGCTCGAACGCCATGTCGTCACCGCTCGCGCGATCGCCGGGCCACCCGCGCTTGAGCTCGATGTTGAAGCCCACGCGACGCGCTCGTTCGCGCACTGCCGATGGCGCTCGCTCATCGGCCGCGATCCGCTCGGTGAACGCGAACAGCTCTCCCAATGTGACGATCGAAAACGAGCGCTCTGTGTACCGAGCGCGCACCGCGCGCTGCGACGAGAACTGCGGTTGCAGCACGTCGCACTCGAACGCGCGGAGCTGCGCGAGCGCGAGCGAGCGGATCACAGGCCTCCCCGAGAACGCGACGTCGCTCGTCGCGAGCGCCCCTCCGTACCGGCAAAACTCGGGCGAAATCGCGCTGTCGTGCCAGACGATCAGCTCGTTGTCCGCGCTGAGATGCAGGTCGAGCTCGACCCGATCGACGCCCAACTCGATCGCTGCCTCGAAGCTCGCAAGCGTGCTCTCGGGCCGAAGTCCACGCGCTCCCCGATGCCCGTGAACCTCGGGCCGCACGGCGCGTGCGCGCACGCGAGCTTCGTGTGCGGGAGCGCGACACGAGAGCACCGCCGCGCAGACGAGCAGCACCATCGAGCGCTTCACCACTCGAACCGTACACCGAGCACCGATCCCTCGCCTCGGACTATGCTCGACGCATGCCTCGCGACGACTGGTATCGCTGCAAGGACTGGACGCCACAAGAGCGCGCGACGTTCGACGAGAAGATCGCGCGCTCGCGCAGCCCGTGGTCGAAATGGCAGTATTTTCAGTGCCAGGCCGGGCTCTTGTTCTATCACGGGCGCGCCGCGGACTCGCGCGAAGAGGCGCTGCGATTGCTCGAGCGCTCGCTCGTCGAAGTGCGCGACATCGAGCCTGGATGGGCGGCGCATACGCTCATCGACCTCGGGCAATACGAGCTCGCGATGGGGCGCCTCGACGACGCCGAGAAGCACCTGCTCGAAGCGCGCGAGCGCTGCCCGCGCAAAGAAAAGGCCGACGTCCTGCGCGACATCCGCGACGCCCTCGCGCGTGTTCGTGAGGCAAAACGCAGCGCATCGACGTAGAGCGCGCTTCGAGCAACGGCTCGTCATCGACGCGCCCGCGATCATCGCTACGTTGAGCAGTACGCATGTACGCAGGGCACCTCGACCTCGAACAGCCGCTGTACTGGACGATCGACGACGCGCTCGATGCCGCGCAGTGTGAGCGCTACATCCAGCGCATTCGCAGCGAAGAGCAAGAGCGCGCTCCGGTGATCACGCACGACGGAGTGGGACTCGACCTCGCGGTGCGCAACAACACGCGCGTCATGTGGGACTCGCACGACGAAGCGCAGGCGCTGCTCGCGCGGATCGAAGAGCGCGTACCCCGCACAATTCTCGGGATGAAACGCGTCGGAGCCAACCCGCGACTGCGGCTCTACCGCTACGGCTCGGGCGAGAAGCACGGCTCGCACTGGGACACCGTGGTCGAGTTCGAGCGCGGCGCGAAGAGCTTGCTGACGCTGGTGATCTATCTCAACGAGGGTTTCGTCGGCGGCGAGACCGACTTCAACGAGCTCGGCGTCCGAGTGACGCCGCGTCGCGGGCGCGCGCTGGTGTTTCAGCACCGAGTGCTGCACACGGCGACGACCGTACGAGACGGAGAGAAGTTCGTCCTGCGCACGGACATCGTGTTCGCGCCTGAGGACTTCGACGGTCCCTTGGTGAAGCTCAGCAAAACGTGAAGAGCACCACGCGATCTCGAGCGAGCACAAACGAGCGTACGCGCGCCGCGTCGATCCAACGGGCGAGGATCGAGCGCGCCGTCCTTCGCGTCAGCGCCCTTTGCGAAGCGCGCCGCGAAGCTCGAAGAGCTGCTCGACGTTCGCGCGAATGGTCCTGAAGTTCATCACCTTGGATTGGCCCGACATGCGATTGCGAAGGTCCGTCGGCGTGCTCTTCACGCGGTACGGGCCGCGCGAGACCCGCAGGATGAACTCGAGCAAGATCCCCCAGCCGCGCCCATCGAGGTGCAGCGGAATCTCTTTGAGCAGCTTCGTGCGAAACATCAAGACGCCCTGGAAGCGCGGCATCTTTCCGACGAGCGCGCGGTAGAGCAGCTGCTCTGCGAGCGACGCCGCACGAGAGAGCGGCGGGCGCTTCATGTTCGGCAGGTAGCCGAGCAACATGTCGAGCTCGCCCATCTGCCGAAGAAACGTCGGGATGATGTCCGGCGCAAACTGACCGTCCGCGGGATAGAAGATCAAGAACGTCCCGCGAGCGTTGTCGAACCCCGTGCGGTACCCGCCGCCCAACCCGCGGTTGATCCCGTGGTGCACCACCCGCACGCGCGAATCCTTCGCCGCGGCCTCGTCGGCGATGCGCCCGGTCGAGTCCGTGCTTCCGTCGTCGACGATGAGAATCTCCCACGGCTCGCTCAACGACGAGAGCTCAGCGGTCATCTCCGCAAGCACCGCCCCGATGTTCGACTCTTCGTTGTAAGCAAGGATCGCGACGGTTAGCGCTGGTGCAGTCACTGGGTTGCCTTCGAGTGCGCGGGATCGGCTGGGACGTCGGGCGCGGTGGGTAAAAACGGCCCGCAGCGTTTCGCGCGGCGTGCACGGCCGCGCTTATACTGCCCGCCCACCGCTGCATCAACGGAGCGCCCGAACAACTCGGCGCTACGATCTCCGCTGTGGAGCCCGCGCTCGCCGTCCGCCTCGTCCTGATCGCGTTGATTGCGTGGGCTCATTTTCGAGTCGAGCGCAAAGGACGCGCTCGCGACGCGCTGTGGCTCGCGCTCCGTCGCGACAACGGCGCGTGGACCCAAGGCCCCGCCGTGCTGAAGGTGCGCGTCGTCTCCGATTCGAGCAGCCCCGTCACGATCGGAACCTCCTTCGAGACCCCCGAGACCCTCGGCCCCTCCGCCGAGCTCGAGTGCGCGGGGATCACCGTGCAGGTGATCGACGGGCCCAAGCTCTTTCTTCGCCGCGGCGCCAAGCTCAAGGTCGAAGGCGTGCAAGGCGCAGAGCGCCGCTTCGTCCGCGCCGAGACCACCGCGTCGGGCGCGAAGCAAGAGTACACGTTCGACGTCGCTCCCGACCGCGCGCTGTGGATCTGCGGAGCGCTGCCTCGCGACGTTCAGAGCACCCACGACGGCCCGTTTCGCGGCGAGAGCGTGGGAGAGCTCGACCCCATCGGCGACTCGTACCTGCTCAGTCACAACGCGCCGGGGCGATGGATCCCAGGCTGCGGAGGGCCGATCGCGGTGCTCGTCGCGATCATCGCCCTGCCGTTCGCGCTCAGCGGTCACGACGTCGCCTACGCCATCACCGTCGGCTGCGGCGCGATGGCGCTCATGGGCCAGTGGCTCACGCTGCCCGAGCTTCCGCCTGCGTCCCTCGCGAGCGACGAGCGCGTGCGCGCGATGGTCGAAGAGCGCCTCCGCGCCGCGCCCGAAGAGAGCGAAGAGAGCGATGACCGCCAAGAGAGCGCTTCACAACGCGATCGCGCGTGAGTCACTCGCGCGACGGGCGATGCGCGTCCCCCTCGCGTCCCGCTAGCGCTCGCTCGGCCATTTCGCGATCGAGCGCGCTCTCCCAGCGGGCGATCACCACCGTCGCCACGCTGTTACCCGCGAGGTTCGTCAGCGCCCTCGCCTCGCTCATGAAGCGGTCGATCCCCAACAGCAACGCCAGGCCCGCGACGGGAATCTCTCCCGTCGCGCTCAACGTCGCCGCCAACGTGACGAAGCCTCCGCCGCTCACGGCCGCGGCGCCCTTGGACGTGAGCAAGAGCACGCCCAACAGCGAGAGCTTGTGGCTCAGCGTGAGGTTGGTGTCCGTGGCCTGCGCGACGAACATCGCGGCCATCGTGAGGTAGATCGACGTTCCGTCGAGGTTGAACGAGTAGCCCGTGGGCACCACCAGCCCGACGACGGGCCGCGCGCAGCCCATGCGTTCGAGCTTGTTCATCAGGCCCGGAAGCGCGCTCTCGCTCGACGAGGTCCCGAGCACGAGCAAGAACTCGTCGCGCAAATAGAAGAAGAACCGCCACGGAGAAATCCCGCCAAAAACCCTGAGGATCGGCGCGAGCACCAAGAGCACGAACAGCGCGCTGGTGAGATAGAACGTGCCCATCAAACCAGCGAGGTTGGCGAGCGTCCCGACGCCAAACTTTCCGACGGTGAAGGCCATCGCGCCGAAGGCCCCCACGGGCGCGAACTTCATCACGATCGAGACCATCGCGAAGAGCGTCTCGGTCACGCGCTCGATCCATTCGACCAGCGGTTTTCCTCGCTCTTTGAGCGACGCGAGCGCGACTCCGAACAGGATCGCGAGCACGAGCACTTGCAGCACGTCGCCCTTCGCGAGCGCTCCGACGAAGTGCTCTGGGACGAGCTGCTCGACGATCCCCGCGAGCCCCGGCTTGTGCCGCTGCGCTTGCTCGACGTACGAGCTCAACGCGCGCGTGTCGAGCCTCGCGACGTTCGCGTGCACGCCCGCGCCAGGACGGACGTACTCGACGATCGCCAGCCCGATTCCCAGGGCAAACGTCGTGACGACCTCGAAGTAGAGCAGCGCTTTGGCGCCCACGCTCCCGACGCGCTTGAGGTCCCCCATCGCAGCGATGCCCACGGTCACCGTGCAGAACACAACGGGGGCGATCACCATCTTCACCAGGCGAACGAACAGGTCCCCGAGCGGCTGCAGCGCGACGCCCCACGCGGGTCGCCACCAGCCCACGAACGCCCCCAGCGCGATCGCGACGAGCACCCGAAAATACAGCGACTTGTAGAACGGAACGCGCTCTCGCTCCGCACCCCTCGCTTCGGCTCCACTCGGCAGGCTCACCATCGTCACCGAGAGGGTACGATCGCCAGCGGCATGGACGTCAAAGGCAAGACCGTCGTTCTCACCGGTGAGTTCTCCGCGTTCAAACGCAGCGAAGCCGAGAAGAAGCTCGCAGCCCTCGGCGCCAAAGTGACAGGGTCGGTCTCGTCGAAGACCGAGCTCGTGTTCGCTGGCAAAGCCGCTGGATCGAAGCTCGACAAGGCCCTCGCACTCGGGCTCACGGTCCTCGACGAGGCCGCCCTCGTGGCGATTCTCGAGGGCAAGCCCGTCGCCGCGAAGAGCGCGAAGGGTGCCAAGCCCACAGAATCAAGTGACGCGAAAGAATCCAGCGCGACGGCCCCTGCCGCCAACGCCGAGCTCGACGCGGTGATCGCCAGCGCCGACGCGGCCGCAGCGCGCGCCGCGCTCGCCAAACTCTCGTGGAAGACCCTGTCCGTCGACGAGGTCGTGCGCGTGCGCGACAAGCTCTCGGCGATCGAAGACAAAGAAGGCATCACCGAGGCGCACCGGTACTTCGTCGAGCGAGCGATCGAGCGCAGCGCGAAGATGCTCAACCCCTTCGCGCACCAGAGCCAAATCGTCGCGTGGGGTCGCTCTCCCAACGGCCGCTACCTCGCCGTCGGCTCGTGGGTCGGCGACGACTACGATCGCGGTGGGACGCTCATCATCTGGGACATTCCCGCGGCGCGCGTCGTGCAAATCGTCGACCCCGTGAGCGGCGGCGTGGGCTGGCCCGACTATCCCAAGCAGCTGCAGTGGAGCGCTGACAGCGAGCGGCTCGGCGTCGGGATCAACACCAACGGCGTCGCCATGTTCGATTTGTTCAGCGAAAAGCCGGCGATCCTCGACGAGGCCTACGTGACGGATGGGTGGAGCCGACCTCCCGCGTGGGCCCTCGCGCCGGACGGAGCTCGCGCGTTCATCTCCTGCTGGCGCGGCCACGAAGTGCCCGGCGCCATCGTCTCGTTCGCCGGCGATCCCCGACGACGACGCACGATGTACGGCCATCGACCGACGGCCGAGACGCTCATGTCCAAGACGCTCGCCGCGTCGATCAAGAAGAAGATCGAAGGCAGAGAGCTCGACGCGCCGAGCGAGGTGTTCTGGACCGGCGACGGCGCGCACGTGTTCGTTCGCTGCGGCAGCCGCGTCGGCGCGATCGACAGCAAAAAAGGCCAGTTCGTGTGGCTCGAAGACTCCGGTGGCCTCGCATCGTTCAGCCCCGACGGCAAGCTCGTCGCGACGAGCAACGACGGGCTCTCGATCGGCGACGCGCTCACCGGCGCGATCACCCCGATCGCGAAGTGGCCGCTCGGCGAAGCGTCGCTGCACCACTGGGCCATGAAGGGCCCCGTCGCTCGCCTCGCGGTCGTCGCCGTCGGAGCCAAGGCCGGCATCGCCGTCGTCGACGACGGAAAGCTCTCGTACAAGCTCGACGCAAAACCCCGCGCAGGCCGTTGGGAAGGCGCCCTTCGCGAGACCGACCTCTCTCCGTTCTCGTGGTCGCCCGACGGGACGCTGGCCGCGATTCTAACGGCGAAATCCCAGGTCGAAGTGTGGAACCTCGCGAGCGACAAGCCCGCCAAGACCGCCTCGTTCGCCGCGCCCGACGGCGTCGAAGGAGTGTACTTCGGCGCCGACAACGTGATCGTCCTCGCGGGTCCGCAGCGACTGCAGTTCGTGAGGCACACCGACGCGCGCGTGCTCGGGACGTTTACGCTGGGACTCGAGCCTCCGACCGCGCAGAGGCCGCTCGAGCTCGACGGCGACGACCTCGCCAACGAGCTCAAGCCCACGCCCATGTTCGCGCTCGATGACCGCGCGTGGCTCTGCGCCTTCGATTGCGGCGTGATCATCGCTCCCGCTGAGCTCGCGCAACGCGCGGTGGACTCGATGGCGTGGTCGTTCGAGCGACGCGCGGCGATCCCGGCGCGCTGGGGCGGCGTCGAGGTCTATCCCGAGCCCGCGGCGGTCTCGAAGAGCGCGAGGGCGCCGAAGGGCGTTCCGTGGCGCAAATTCAAGGCTGGATCGGTCTCGACCGAGACGAAGGCGTGGCCGCCCGAGCGCGAGGTCACGATGGACGAGGTGCTCGCGTTCGCCGTGGACTCGATCGCTGGGCTCAACCGCGGATGGAGCACCTTCGTCAGCGAAGAGCTGCAGTCGACCGCGACCCTGCTCGCGTATCGCAAAGAGTGGGCGAAGCTCCCGCGCGTGCTCGACGCCATCCCCGAGGGCTACATCCGCGTCGAAGCCTTCGCGCACGTCGCCACCATCGCCGCGCGCGCAGGAAACACCGAGTTTGCCAACGCGCAGCTCGACCGCGCGCTGACCGACGAGACCGCGGCCCTCAACGAGTGGAGCGAGCCGTTCACCGCCCCCGCGATCGCAGGCGCGCTCGTCGGGTGCGGCCGGTCGAAGCAGGAGTCTTCTCAGCGATTCAAGCGGGCGATCGAGCTGCTCAGCAAAGAGTCCAACCCGGGACAAAACCGCGCGATGCTCGCTCGCGCGTACGCGGGATGCGGAATGCTCGACGAGCTCGAAGCGCTCTTGCTCGCGCCCGACGCCGCGCGGATGTCCACGTTCTACGCGCAGCCCCTCGTGCGACAGCTCGTGCGTCTGAAGCTCGACGCGATCGTCGTTCAGTGGACGCGCAAGCACCTCGTCTCGGATTGGTCGATGCGATCGAGCGTCGCGAACGCGCTCGCCGCTGCGGGCCGCGGGGATCTGCTCGACCAGCTCGCGAGCGCGCTCGAAAACACGGTCACGCCCGAGCTTCGCGCGCTGGCCGCGACCAACAGCACGATCGCTCGCCCCCTCGTGACGATCTCTGCCGAGGCGCGGGTCGAGCTCGTGCGGCAGTACAACGAGTGGCTCGCGCTGCCTCGCGCGCGTCGCTCGTACAACGCGCGAACGCTCGCCGAGTGGGCCGCGCGCAACGGACACCTCGCGGCGGCGATCGACCTGCTCGCGCCGCTGCCCAACACCGACGCGAACATGCGGCCCTCGGCCGCGTTCAACGTGCTGTTCATCGCGGGCACCGGCGAGAGCGAGAAGGTCTGGTAGTCGCCCGCTGCGCTTTGCGGGAATAGCCCCGGCGTTTGCGCTCGCGAGACCGTTCGCGCTAGAGACGCTTCTGCCATGAAGCCATTGAAGGTCGCGGTCGTCGGCGCCACCGGAGCCGTGGGGCAAGAGATGCTCCGGGTGCTCGCGCAACGAAAGTTTCCCCTCGCCTCTCTGCGGTTGATCGCCTCTCCTGCCAGCGCAGGAAAGACCGTTCATTTCGACGGAAAGGACTACACGCTGATCGCCGCTTCGCGCGAAGCGTTCGAGGGTCTCGACCTCGCGCTCTTCTCCGCGGGCGCGTCGGTCTCGCGCGAGTGGGGCCCCGTCGCCGCTTCGTTGGGCGCGCTCGTCGTCGACAACTCGTCCGCGTTTCGTCAGGACCCCGAGATCCCGCTGGTGGTCCCCGAGGTCAACGCGCACGCGCTCGCGAACAACCCGCGCCGCATCGTGGCCAACCCCAACTGCAGCACCATTCAGATGGTCGTCGCGCTCGAGCCGTTGCACAAGGCGTTCGGGCTCGAACAAGTGGTCGTGAGCACGTACCAGGCGATCTCGGGCAAGGGCGCTCGGGCGCTCGACGAGTTCGACCAACAGTCGCGCGACATCGCCTCGGGCAAAGAGCCTTCACACGCGGTTCTTCCTGGAATTCTCGCGGGCAATCTCCTCTGCGACTGGAAGCACGGCGACGACGGCTGGAGCGAAGAAGAGCGCAAGATGGTCTTCGAGACCCGCAAGATCATGGGCCTGCCCAACCTCGCCGTCTCGCCCACGACCGTGCGCGTCCCCGTGCGCAACAGCCACAGCGAGTCGGTCTGGGCGCGCTTCGCCAAGCCCGTCTCTCGCGCCGCCGCGATCGAGGTCCTTCGCGCCGCGGAGGGGGTCACCGTCGTGAGTGAAAGCGGGCCGGGCGCGCACCCACAGCCGCGCGCGGCTTCGGGCCTCGACGCGGTCTTCGTCGGTCGCATCCGCGAGGACGCCTCTGATCCGCGAGCGCTCCACCTGTTCGTCGTCAGCGACAACGTGCGAAAAGGCGCCGCGCTCAACGCCGTTCAGATCGCCGAGCGCGTGCTCGGCTGAGACACGCCCTGTCACCGAGGCGAGCGCGCGAGTGACAATCTGTCACTGGCCCCGGCGCAGGCCCACCGTTGATTTTCAGCGAAATTTCTCGAACATCTCTCGCCGCTCCGCGGCACTCTCGTTGCTGCGGCAGACAAACGATGCGCTTCTCTTCCCTCGCCCTCGCGGCCTGCTTGTTCACCGTGCCCCAGCTCGCGAGAGCGCAAGCGGTGACGTTCTCCAACGTCGTTCGCACAGGCTCGCCGCGCGCCGCTGAACAAGCGAGCGGAGTGCTCTCTCGCGATCAGCCGCTCGGAGCGCGCGACTGCCCGTGCGAGCAGTGGACCTTCGAAGGGACCATCAACCCGAGCGCGACGGCGCGAACGCTCGAGTGGTGGATCGGCACCAACGCCACTGCGTGCGCGACGTCGACCAACCGCTATCCCGCGAACAACGCGACGTGCTGGCCGCTCTCTGCGCTGGGCCGCAACGCGACGCTGCCCATCGCGGGCAATCGCTTCAGCGTGACGATCCCCGCGCGCTGGATCGTCGATCCGCTCAACGGCGCGTGCCAGCTGCCCTCCGCGGTGAGCTCGGGCTCGAGCCTGCACGTCGCGGCGCTGCTTCGTCCGCCCGATGATTCGGTGCCGCTCGGAACGGTGCCGATCACCGTCAGCACGCAACGACCGCAGTCCGTTCAGACCGTGAGCGCCTCGGGCGCAGAGTCGAGCGCCATCATCACGTGGGAGCACTTGTCCACGGGCGACGGCGGAACCGCGCAGGTGCCCGAAAACACCGCTGGCTATTGGGTGCTCTGCTTGCCGCGCATCGTCGGCTACGACGCTGGGCTCAGCGGAAGCTCCTGCGGAAGCTCTACGCTCGACAGCGGCTCGTCCCAAGACGCCACCGCGACCGACGCGACGAGCGACGACGCGGCGAGCGACGACGCGGCGAGCACCACGATGGACAGCGGATCGAGCGGCGGATCGTGCGGGACCGAGTCGCTCCCGTCGACCTTCGACCCCAACGACGACAGTCAGCTCGCGCAGTACGTGTGCTCGCCGTTCTTGAGCGTCGGCACCTCGCGCTACACGGTCTCGGGGCTCACCAACGGATCGAGCTATCGATTCGCCGTCGTCGCGCAGGACACCTCGGGCAACCGCTCGACGCCCTCGAGCTTCACCGCGTGCGTGAGCCCCGAACAAGTCACGGACTTCTGGGAGCACTACCGCAACAGCCCCGGAAATCCCGCGGCCCCCGGCGCCTGCTCCGTTCGACCCAACACCGCTCCGCCTCGCGGCGCGATCTTCGCTGCGGTCGCTCTCGCGCTCGGCGCGGCGCACACCCTCCACCGCGCTCGCCGCAAGGAGCCCCGCGCGTGATCGCTCGTCGCACCCTCACCGCCTCGCTCGTCGCCGCGTGCGCGTCGCTCGCCGCCAGCGCTGCGAGCGCACAAACGTTCGGCCCGCGCGTCGGTCCTTCTTGGGAGTCTCCGCAGCATTTCGCGCTCGAGCTCCGCGTCGGCTCCTTCAATCAAGCGATCGACGAGCAGCTCGGCCTCGGCACGAGCGGCCCGTACCACCAGATCTTCTGCTCGACGCGCGACTCGACCGCGCCCGCGGGATCGGCCGTCGGCTGCCCCATGCGCTTTCGCGTCGGGCTCGAGTTCGACTGGCAGATCGTCCGCCTCGGCCCCGTTGGCAACCTCGGCATCGGCGCCTTCGCGCAGTACGGCAACGCCTTCGCCAACGCTCCGGCGACGGCAGGGATGACCTCGACCGACCCGACGCAGTGGCGTCGCACCGCGCAGACGACCTCGCTGCAGGCGATCAACACGGCGATCTTCGGCGTGTTTCGCCTCGATGTCCTCGCGCGCAAAGTGCGCTGGCTCCCGCTCGCTCCGTACGCGAAGGCGGGCATCGCGCTCGCTCCGTGGTGGGTCACCGTGGGCGAGCAGACCGCGCGCGATCCCCTCACGTCGCAAGACGCCGTCGGCCTGTCCAACGGC
This sequence comes from Polyangiales bacterium, assembly GCA_046351515.1. Taxonomy (GTDB): domain Bacteria; phylum Myxococcota_A; class Polyangia; order Polyangiales. Next base: position 250,861 of record JAXLYJ010000003.1, on the reverse strand, counting down.
TTCTTCGTGGGCGGCGGACTGAGCGTGATGCTCGACGCCTTCGAGCCGCAAGCGGCGCGACAGTGGGATCAGCTGAGCGGAGTGAACCACTCGTATCTCTTCTTCGAGCTCAACTACACGTACCTCGGCGGCTTCGGACGGCGCACGCTCGACCTCGGCGGCATCGGCTGGACCGCGGGCGTCACGCTCGAGCTCTGATCGCGCGCCGGTGCCGCCCGTGCTGCACAACGCGAGCGTCGACCTCGTCGTGCTCGGAGGCGGCCCCGCAGGAATGGCCGCCGCCTGGGAGGCCTCGCTCCTCGGAAAATCCGTCTGGATCATCGAGCGCGAGCCCACGCTCGGCGGCCTGTGTTCGACGATCGAACGCGACGGCTTTCGCTTCGACCTCGGCGGCCACCGCATCGTGTCCAAGCGCGCGGCGCTGGTCGATCGCGTGCGAGCGCTCATGGGCGACGAGCTCGAAGAGCGTTCGCGCAAGAGCGTCGTGCTGCTGCGAGGACAGCGCTTCAGCTACCCCCTCGTGGCCCGTGAACTCGCGACCAAGCTTCCGCCGACCGTGCTCGCGCGCGCGGTGCGCGACTACGCGATCGAGCGATTCATCAGTGATTCGAGCGACGAAATCACCTTTCGTCAGTGGGTGACGCGCCGCTTCGGAAGGTCCCTCTACGACCTCTTCTTTGGCCCGTACACCGAGAAGCTCTGGGGCATGAGCGCCGATGAGCTCTCGAGCGACTGGGCCAGCCAGCGCATCTCGCTGCTCAACCTCTCGGACGTGGCCCTTCGCTTGACCGGGCTTCGCCGAGGCAACGCGCGGACGTACGCGCGTCGCTACCTCTATCCTCGCGGCGGGATCGGCGCTCTGTTTCACTCGCTCGCCCGCGCGCTCGACGGGCTCTCGGTTCGAACGCTCACCGCCGCGCGCGCGGCGCAGTTCGAGCGCGACCCGGACAACGGGCGGGTTCGCGCGGTCGTCATCGAGCGCAACACCGAACGCTGGCGGCTCGAGTGCGGCGCGGTGATCTCGACGATCCCCCTCGCCCAGTGCGCGAAGCTCGTCGCGCCGGACAACACTGAGCTCGACGCGCACGACGCGGCGCTCACTCACCGCGGCCTGCGCTTTCTCAACATCATGCTCGACCGCCCCGAGCCCGTGCTCGACGCGACATGGATGTACATCGCGGACCCGTCGCTCTTCATGACGCGCCTGCAAGAGCCGGCCGAGCGATCGCCGTCGATGACCCCGCGGGGCTGCGCCTCGCTGATGGTCGAGGCGCCGTGCGACGCAGGCACCCACGAATTCAACGAGCCCGATGATTCGCTGCTCGAACGCGCGTTGACCGCGCTCGATCGCGCCGGGATCCCGCTGCGGCGCCGGGTGCGCGGCGCGTTCTCGAGCTTCGCGCCGTACGCGTACCCCACCTATCGCGTGGGCTATCGGCGCCGTCGCGACGCGCTGCTCGCGGCGCTCGACCGCGCGCCCAACGTGTGGACCGCGGGTCGGCAGGGGCTCTTTCGCTACGTGTTCATGGACACGGCGATGGAGATGGGATTCGCGGCGGCCAGAGAATTTGCAGCTGGATCGAAGAGCGACTGGCGCGCGATCGAGCGGATCGACAACAACCCGACGCTGCACGAGGTGCAGTCGGTGCTCGGCTGAGCGAGCGATCCCCTCATCGCCCCCCCTGCCGTGCGTCGACCGTCGTTACGCGCGACGCGCGACGGCCATCGGGTGAGAGCTCGATCGCTTGTGTTGCTCGAGCCCGCGGACGTCGAGCGAGCGGCCCTCGCGCTCCCACGCGTCCGAGAGCGCGTGCAGCGCCTCGAGCACGGTGTGATCGACGATGCGCGCGTCCGAGACGTCGACGATCACGCGCTTCTCGTTCGAGAGCGTGTCGAGCTTGCGCTTGATCGTGAGGTAGTTGCTGAAGACCGCGGCGTGACCGACGCGCAGCACCACCGCTTCTCCTTCGCGGGACTCGTCGATCTTGGGGCGAAAGATGCCCTTCAGCGGCATTCCGCCGATCAAGTGGACGACGAGCTTGGTGACGACGCCGACGGCGACGCCGATGAGCAGGTCGGTCGCGAGCGTCACGAGCATCGTGACAACGAAGATCAAGAGCTGCTCTTTTCCGATCTTCCAGGTCTTGGCGAACTCCTTGGGCGACGCGAGGCGCACGCCCGTGAACACGAGCATCGCCGCCAGCGACGCCAGCGGGATCGACTTGAGCAGCCAGGGAACAACAGAGACGAACGCCAGCAACAGCGCCCCGTGAAAGAAGTTCGACCAGCGGGTGCGCGCGCCAGAGGCGACGTTGGACGAGCTGCGGACGATCTCAGAGATCATCGGCAGGCCGCCGAGCATGCCCGCGATGACGTTTCCCACGCCCGTCGCGAGCAGGTCTTTGTCCAAGCTCGAACGACGGTGCCACGGGTCGAGCGTGTCGACGGCCTTCGCGCTGAGCATCGACTCGATCGATCCGACGAGCGCGAACATCGCGATGTACTTCAGCGACGCGCCCGAGGTCACCGCGGACCAATCCGGGACGGTGATCGAGGCGAGCAAGCTGCGATCGAGCGGGACGAGCGAGCGCGGGCCCACCTGATAGTCGTGCCCGCCGATCATGTAGTGATGCGGGTGCTGAAGGTCGAAGAGCTTGGCCATGATGATGCCGACGATCACCACCAGCACGGGCGCGGGGATCCGCTGGAGCTCAGGGCGCTTGATTTTTGGCCAAAGAATCAAGATCAGCAAGGACACGATGCCGATCGCCGCGAGCTCGGGCTCGAGGTGCATCACGCTGTGCGGCAGCTGCGCGAGCAAGTGCAGCGGCTCGCCCGGCCGCGGAACGGCTCCGAGCAGCGTGTGCCCCTGCTTCGAGATGATGATCACGCCGATCGCGGCCATCATTCCGTGGATGACCGACGAGGGAAACGTGTCGCCGAGCACGCCCGCGCGAAGCAGCGCGAAGCCCACCTGCAACACGCCTGCAACGACGATCGCGGCGAGCGCCCTGCGATAGCCGACCGCGCCGCCTCCGAGCTCTTGCACGGCGCCGAGCGCGATCACGATCAAGCCCGCCGCGGGGCCCTTGATCGTCAACGGCGCGCTGCCGAAGAACGTCGCGAGCAGCCCGCCCACCACCGCGGTGATCACGCCAGCGATCGCAGGAAACCCGCTCGCCATCGCGATACCAAGCGAGAGGGGCAACGCGATGAGAAACACAAGAAACCCCGAGAGCAGGTCGTCCTTCCAGTGTTTCTTCAGCCCCGCGATCCCGTCCGGCGGAGGGATCGTGAACTCTGGGCTCTCGGATCGAACCCGCTTCGTATCGTTTGCCGACATAGCGAAGGACGGGCTTGCAGTGATCGTGCCCCGCAATCCATCAGCTATTTCACAGGGATCCGTGAGCATTCTCCGAGCGGGCCGGGGCGCGGCTCCCCGCTCCGTGGTGCGATTGCTCAGCGTCCTGGTGCAACGAGTGGACGAGCGAGTCGACCGTGCTGCGGCGAAGCTCGATCAGCGACTGCGGAGCGACGCCGAGAAGCGCGATGGCGCCGATCACCGCGTACGCCACGACCCACTCTCTCGCGCGCAGATCGCCCACGCCCGTCGCGGTCGCGCCCTTCGGCTGCCCGAAGAACGCCTGAAAAAACACTCGCAGAATGGTGATTCCGTTGAGCACCACCACCACGAGCATCAGCGCCGCGATGACCGGATGCAGGACCAACAACGAGTGCAACAGCAGGTCTTCGGCGACCCACGCGATCGATCCCGGAGCTCCGACGGACGCGAGGCCCAACAAGAAGAACACCCACGCGATCCGAGGAAATTCCTTGGCCAACCCGCGCAGCTCGCGCAGGTCCGTCGTCCCCGTCCGCGCGTGAATCCACGAGACCGTCAGCACCAACCCGAGCGAGACCAGCCCGAGTGAGAGCATCTGCAGCATGGCTCCGTGCAGGCCCTCGGGGCCAGACGCCCCGATGCCAACGAGCACCAGCGCCAGGTAGCTGGTGATCACAAATCCCACCGCGCGACGAATGTCCCGCTGCGAGAGCGCGACGATCGCTTGATACAGCGCGCTCACCAGCGCGATCACCGCGACGATCGGAAGATACTGTCGCGACGCCTCGGGCAGCATCGGCACCATCACCCGCAGCGCGAGAAACGCCGCGAGGTGCGTGCCCGCCGAGAGCAGCGCGAGCCCGACGGGGCCCCGCTCGATCATCACCGGCAGCCACGAGTGCAGCGGCGCGACGGCCTTGCGCGTGAGCAGCGCCCACGTAATCAAGACGAACACCGTCGGAGCGCTCGCCGCCGGCAGCGGCGTCGGCTCGCTCAAGTCGAACGGGAGCGCCGCGCCCGCCCGCGCCCGCGCCCAGCCCACGACGAACGCCGCCGCGACGATCGGGATCGCGCCGAACACGAAGAACACGTCGTACAGCCGCGCGAGCTTCTTTCGCACGACCGCGTCCTTCGCCTGATGCAACGCGACCGCGCCCGGCGCCAGCCCCGCGACCCAAAAGACCGCGAGCAACAGTAGGTCCTCTGCGCAATACACGCCCACCGCGCAGCCGGTCGCGACGAGCACCGACTGCACCGAGCGCGGGTCGAGCTCACGTCGAGGCGCCGCGAGCAACACACCCGCGGCCAGCGTCGCAGCCAGCGGAAGAAACGGCGCCGAGAGCCCGTCGAGCTCGAGGTGCCAACGCGCGCGCAAGCCCGGGATCGCCGCGGACGTGTGCCGCACGACCAGCTCAGGATGCGCGAGAAACGTGAGCGCGATCGCCGCGACCACCGCGAGGTAGATCAGCGAAAACACCCTCGCAAACGCCAGCGTTCGCTCGGAGTCCGCGATGCGTCCGGCGACCCACGCCGCGACGAACGGCGCGAACACCACCACCGTAACGAAGACAGAGTTCACGACGCAGACCTCTCGTTCGAGCTCGCGGGAGGGTCGACCGCCTCCGCACGCGAATCGCCGTCGCCGCCGCTGATCAGCGCGGACCACCAACGGTCCACGCGATCCGCCGCGCGCGAGAGCGCCAAGACCGGGCCGAGCAAGTAGCGCTCGATGACCACGTCGAGCAGAAAGTCTTCGAGCGCCAGCGCGTACAGCCGATCGGTGACCGACGTCGGCAGGACGCGGGACCAAAACGAGCCGCGCTTGTGGGGCTCCGCGTGCAGGGCAGCGCGGATCGCCTCCGCGTCGCTGAGCGCCGACGGCGCGCGCAGCAGCTGCAGCGTTCGCAAGCACGCGTGCGCCACCACGTAGGCGAGCACGACGTCGTACCAGCGCAGCGCGATGCCCACCAACATGAGGCCCACTTGAGCGATCGTCGCGTACGCGAGCGAGCTCTTCACGTCGCTGCGCGTGCGGCCCGCGAGCGTCGCCCACAGCGCAGTGCACGCGCCGACGGCGCCGATGATCACCGCGGCGAGCGCGCTGCCCTCGATGATCGGCGCGGCGCGAAGCAAGAGGTAGACGCCCGCGTGGACCGCGAGGCCTCCGTAGAAGAGCGCGCTCGAAGGGGTCGGGCCCTCCATCGCGCGAGGGAGCCACGTTCCCAGCGGAAACAGCGCGCTCTTTCCCATCGCGGCGAAGAGCAGCGAGAGCGAGACGAGCAGCGCGGCCGAGGCGCTCAGGTGCGTCGTCGCGTGGGGCCAGGGCTTGTGCTCGAACGCGTCGAAGAAGCCCGACGAGCCGGCGAAGTGATGCAACAGCACGCCGCCCACCAGCAGCCCGACGTCGGTCACGCGGTACGTGAGCATCGCGCGCAGCGCTCCGCGCATCGGCCCGCGACGCAGATGAAAGAACGCGATCAAGAGCATCGACGAGATGCCCACGAGCTCCCAGCCGACGAAGAGCAGGTCGAAGCTGCCCGCGAGCACGAGCAGCTGCATCCCTCCGCTGAACAAGCTGAAGAGCAGAAAGTACCGAAAAAACCCGGCTTCTCGGTGCAGATAGCGCACCGAGAACCGCGCGGTGATCCACGAGAGCCCCGCCGTGAGCAGCATCATCGTGATCGAGAGGCGATCGACGAGCAGGTCGATCTCGAAGCGATAGCCCTCGGCCGCGCCTGTGTTGAATACGTGGCCACGAGGCCCGAGGTCGAAGATGCTGCCGTAGCGAAGGACGATCGGCGCTCCGCCCGAGCGAAACCACTGCGCGGTCAACGCGAGCCCCGCGATCGCCGAGAGGCCGCAGAGGGCCAAGACGAGCGTCGAGGTCACGCGCTCGCTCGGCTGACGACCCACGCCGCCGAGCAGCATGAGCGGCAGCACCGCGACGAACGGCAGCGCGATCACCGCGCCTGCGAGAAACCACTCGATTGAATGACCGTTCATCGCTGCACCTCCGCCGACGGAACGCTGCTCGCGCGACGCGGCGCGATCTTCGCTGGCGGGAGCGAGCCCATCCTGCCGACGTACGACTCTTCGCTTCGGTGATGCACCGGCAGCGCGATCGAGTCCGGATCGTAGTGAACGAACGCGCCGTCCACGAAGACCTGCATCTCGTGCGTCTCGGGGTCGAGGCTCACGAGCCGCACCCAGCCGTTGCCGACGAGCTCTGCGACCTCGGGCTTGTTCTTGGCGACCTGCAGCAGCGCCTCGGGCCTCGCCTCGACGACGCACAGCAAGCGCACTGGCTCGTGAATCTCAGTCATTTGCCTGGGCAAACCCGTGCGAAGATCGCCGCTCACGCCCTCTTGCACGCCGAGCAGCGCCGCGAGGTTGTGCGGAAGCTTCGTGCCCGCGCCCCAGCGATCTGGGTCGACCGTCGAGAAGTAGTACTCGAGGTTGATCCCCGCCCCGACGGGGACGACCGCGGCCAAGATGCGCTCGAGCACCGCGTTGCTCGCGTCCGCGCTCGGGTCGTACGAGATCAAAAACGATCGACGATCGAGAAAGAGCCCTCGCGTGAGCTCTCTTCGTCCCACGATCGCGACAGCGTTGGTCGCGTGGCCGAGCTCGGGGCGCGCCTGCGACAGGTCCACCGCGCGCTCTTCGACGTGCGCGAGCGCCTCTGCATCGGACAGCTTCGCCGGCGCGTGCTCGAACTTGCGACAACGCTCGTGCGCGGATCGTCCGCGAGCCGTGTCGAACGACGCTCGGAGCTCGCGCATATCGCTCTGGAATTTCTCAGGCATCTCGTCGTCATAGAGCGTGATCGCGTCCGTCGTCGTGTCGTGCCATCCGCCGATGAACCAGGTCGTGTCGGGGATGTCGATCGCGTGCTCTCGTAGCCCCGCGCGCACGTCGGGATCGTTGGCCATCGCGGCGAACGCGCGGGCGTTGGGGCCGCCGTTGTGCCCGCCGCAAGCGCCGCACTCGTACGCCGAGTGGTGCGGGTTGTTCACGGTCGAGGCGCCGTGGCCTAGCAGGACGACGAGCGGCGCGAACCCGCGCGTGAGGCCGATGTTCTCGAGCGTCGCGCGCACGCGGCTGACGCGCTCGTCCGCCGTGAATCCTTGCGGCTTGAGCGAGCCAGTCTCGCGCACGTTCGCCGCGCTCGGCGGCGGAGGCTCGGGCTGCGCTCCGGCTTCGATGGCGCCGCGCGTGGTCGAGAGCACGGTCTTCGGCGTCGGCACGAAACGCTCGCGAATCCACCGCCCGAAGCGCTCGGACACGCGCGGAAAGAACACCCGCGTCACCATCGTCCACGCCGCCATCACGCCGATCACGGGGGTGAGCGCGACGCCGCGGACGAGCGAAGACGTTCCGTCGGAGACCACGCGACGCGCGCGCGCCGCGAGCGCTCGACGCGCCTGTCGACGGCGAAACAGATCCGCGTGAGAGTCCGTCGCGACCTCGCGCACCACGTGCTGCGGCGTCACCACCACCGGGCACTGCGCGGCCGCCTGAGGATCGTCGATCGAAGACCAGTCCATCGCGATCCCGAAGAAGCCCGCGACCCCGTACGTGCGATAGCCGGGGTGCAGCTCTTCGAAGTGTCGGCGGATCGCCTCCTCGCGGTCGTCGATGCAGAACGCCACTTGAAAACGTGGGTCTCCTTCGGGCGGGTCCGCCGGGTCCTTCACGTTGTCCGCGACGCCCGAGAGGACCATGCGCAGATGCTGGTGCTCGTACGCCTCTTGAAACACTCTGCGACGCTCGAGCGGCTCGAACGCGTCGAGCACCCGAAGCATCGAGCGCGCTCCGTCTTCACCCGCCTCGAGCAACGCGGCGGCGTCCACCCCAGCGAGCTGCGCGAGCTGAAACAAGCGAAACGCTGAAACAACGGGCGCTTCATGGCTCGCGCCATCGCGCCGCCCAGCGACCGCCGCGCCGAGAGCGGAGAGCTCTTTGACCCCCCAGGGCTCGACCGCCGATCGCACGAACTCCCGATCGAGCACCATGCGCAGCGCGACGTACTCCGTGAGCGAGACCGGCGGTGCGTCCGGCGCCCGATCGCTCGGAAACGACTCGAGCCGCGACACCATCCCCGCCCAGCCCGGCAGCGCCAGCACCTGCCGCTCGATCATCGCCGTCCAGTGCTCTTCGCGTACGCCAAACTCGTCGAGCACCGCCATGATCAGCGCGCGCGCCGCCCCTTGCCCTGCGCCCGCGAGCACGTTCGCCGCGCGATCGAGCGCAGGATCCCGGACCGAGCGCCCCGCAGAGAGCTGCGCGAGCGCCGCCGCGAGCAGGCCCTTCTCACGGTGAGGCATCGACCAACGCGCCACGCGCTCGTCGAGAAACACCGAGAGAAACCGCACGATCCACAGGTCCGCTTGCTCGCAAGGATCCTCGCCGAGCGCGAGCTTGAGCACGTCGCGCGCGGTGCGATCGACGTTGAGCCGCACGAGCAGCGGCTCTGGGCTGCTGCGCACCGCGCGGGTCACCACGCGCGCCGCGGCGAAGAGCGCCGAGACCGCCGCGTGCTCGGGGTTGCTCGAGAGACGCTCTCGCAACACCGCCGCCGAGCTGTGCGGGTTGAGCGCGTCGAGCTGCGCGTCGCTCGACTCCGTGATCCAACGCCGCGTCTCGCGCACGATGCGCTCGCGCGCGTCCGCAGGGACGTCCGAGCGAAACTGCTTGAGCAACCCGCGCTCGTCCACGAGAAACTCGATCTCGGACTTGCGCGCCACGTGCACGCCGTATTGCACGGCCAGCCGCGGAATCGCGTGCGCGTTCACGGGCGCTGAGTACCGCTCGGACGTGCGCGCGCGGTACCGCTCGAGCGCGTAGTCGAGGTCCTCGGTCGTGATGCGCCCGGACGCGAGCTCTTCACGAAAGCGCGGCTCGGGGAAGTACGGCTCCGCGTCGGTGCGGTCCGCCGCTTCGCGCACGGCTTCGTGAAATGGTTTGTGTTGGATGAAGTGAAGCGTGTTGTGGTGGACGAACGTCCCGATCGGCCCCTGCGCCGGGAGCACGTGTCGGAGGTGTTCGATCGCGTGTTCGAGAGAACTCTCGCGATCACCCAACGTGTGGGATCGATCCATGGTGTTCTATGCCTGACCCCGAACGGGTGTGCAGGAGCTGGGCCAAAGAGCGATCAACGCCCGCGCAGCGCCAGGTCCTCTTCGAGCATGTCCGGTCCGTCCGCAAACATCGTGCGCTTGCGCCATAGGCGTAGCGGGCAGCGATGCTCGTCGCTGTGGCGGAGGAGGTCGAACGACTGAGGCAACTTGCCTCCAAAGCCATTGTACGTGCAGAACAACGCCCCAATTGGGGCTCGCTTCAACTGCGCCGTCACCGCGCGGCTGTCCTCTCGAAAGCGGTCGAAGCTGCGCGTGACGCTGTCGTCGATCTGCTCGCCGTCATCGAAGAGGTTTTCGCCAAACGGATTGAAGAGATACAGCGCATCGCAGTGCGGCAACGGCGCGCTCGCATACTCGCCTTCGATGAAGTGAACGCGGGCGTCGAGCGCGAACTCCTGCGCCAACGTCCGCGCGGCGCGGACGAGCGAGGCTCGGTGCTCGACGCCGAACACCGTGAGCTCGCCTTGCGCGAGCGCTGAGAGCACCGCGAATTTGCCCACGCCCGAGCCGACATCGAGCACCGAACGCGCGCCGAAATGCGCCAGCCAGCGCGCGACTTCGCACGCGACGGCGACCGGCGTCCAAAACATCGCCGACCGTGAGCGGTGCTCGTACTCGAGCAGCGCGTCGAACAGCGTGTCGGGGATGTTCATCCCCGCGCGGATCGCACGCGCGATCATCGCGGCGCTCCTCTCGGTCTCTTGCCGGGCTTGCTCGACGTCCGCGGACTCGGGCTGATTCACCAACGGTCGCATGCGCTCGGGTCCGAGTGCACAGCCCGCACCAGCGTCGGTCGAACGCAGAATCCGAGCACGCGTCCACCGAACGCGCAGCGCCCCGAGCTCAGCTCGACAGCGCGACGGCTTCGTCCGACGTGATGAGACGGTTTACGACAATTCATCATGAGGATCTTGGCCGGCAATGCACCAATACGACATCTTGTCGTAATCCCGATGGGTGAGCACCGAAGTTTGTCTGCCGAGCACGTGCTGGTCGAACCGCGTTCGAAGGCCATGCGACGGCTGCTCGCAGCGCTCGAAGCGGCGGCGCGTACGGACGTCACGGTCACGCTCGTCGGCGAGACGGGAACCGGCAAAGAGCTGCTCGCTCGCCGTGTGCACGCGACGTCGCCCCGCGCGCACGCGCCGTTCATCGCGCTGAACTGCGCGGCGATCCCCGAGACGCTGTTCGAGAGCGAGCTGTTCGGACACGAGCGCGGCGCGTTCACCGGCGCGAGCCAGAACCGCGAGGGAAAGATCGAAGCCGCCCGCGGAGGGACGCTCATGCTCGACGAGATCGGCGAGCTTCCGCACACTCAACAAGCGAAGCTGCTGCGCTTTCTCGAGCATCGACAGTTCATGCGCGTCGGGGGAACGCGCAAGATCGCCGCAAACGTCCGAGTCGTGTGCGCCACGCTTCGCCCGCTCGAACAAGAAGTCGCCGCAGGGCGATTTCGCGCGGACTTGTTCTATCGCATCCAGGGCGTGAGCTTCGTGGTTCCGCCGTTGAGCGAGCGACGCGAAGACATCGTGGACCTCATCGAGCACTTTCTCGCGAGCATCCCAGGGAAGCATGGGCTCGCCCCGCCGAAGCTCACCCGCAGCGCTCGCGCGCTCCTGCTCGCGCACAGCTGGCCTGGCAATGTGCGCGAGCTGCGAAGCGTCATCGAGCGCGGCTGTCTGTTTCGCGCAGGCCGAACCATCCGCGCCGAAGACCTGCCCGAAGCGCTGCGACGATCGACATCGCGTCCGCGCGGGCGAGCCACGAGTGCAGCGCGCACACTGGACGAGATCATCCGTGAAGCCGTGAGCAACGCCGTTCGACGCGCAGGAGGCGCGCTCGAGCCCGCAGCGGCAGAGCTCGGGATCAGCGTCCGAACGCTCCAGCGCTACCGCCGTGCAGGAAAAGCTCCGTGACGGGCAATATATTCTCGCTAAGCTCGTCTACGAGAAAGCAATCCCCAACTACGATTTTGCCGCGGGAAGATACACGTTGACCGTCGTCCCTTTGCCGACCTCGGACTCGACGTGCATCCAACCATCGTGCGCGCGAACGATGCCTTGCGCCACCGAGAGGCCGAGCCCAGTGCCCTCGCCCGCGGCCTTCTTCGTGAAGAACGGCTCGAACACATGCGCCATGTCTTCGGGATCGATGCCCGTCCCAGTGTCGATCAGCGCGACGTGAACGTACTCGCCGCGATGCTCGGGCACATCCGAAGGCGGCGTCGTCTTCTCGGTGCGCACGACGGCCCGCACGGTCCCTCCCTTGGGCATCGCCTGCACTGCGTTCATCACCAGGTTCGTAAACACCTGCAGCAATTGCCCGGAGACCACGCTCGCCTTCGCCGGCTCGGCGCAGTCGAGCTCGAACTCAGCGCCGGTCTTCTTCGCCAGCGGCTCGAGCAGCGTCCACGTCTTGTTCACCAGCTTGCACACGTCTTGAATCACGCGTTCGCCAGTGTTTTTTCGGCCAAAATCGAGCAGCTCCCGGATCAGGTCCGCCATCCGCTGCGCCTGCTCCGCGATCATCCTCGCGCCCTTCGACGTCGCCTCGTCGGCCGTCGCGCGTCGCTCGATCAACTTCGCGTGCCCGAGCACGGTGTTGAGCGGCGTTCCGAGCTCGTGCGCGAGCGCCGCAGCGAGCTGCCCCACGGTGCGCAATCGATCTCCGTGCCGCATGCTCTCTTGAAGCGCCACACGCTCGACCTCTGCCTCCTCGAGCGCGCTCTTGGCCTTCGAGAGCTGCTCGGCCATCGCGTTCATCTCCGTGGCAAGAATCCCCACCTCATCGTTTCGAACGATGTCTGTTCGAGCGTCGAGCTGCCCTGCGCCGATGCGCCGCGCGTGCTCCGCGAGCTGCGTCAACGGCTGGGCCAACAGCCTCCGCACGAGCACCCACGCGATAGAACTCGTGAGAATCGTGAGAACAACCGCTTGAATCACGGCGGCGAGCACGCCAACTCGCTCGACCGCCGCGTGCACATCGAGCGGCTCGTCGAGCTCGATGAACATCTGGCGCGCGGCGTGCACGAACGGCACGAGCGTGCGAATTCTTCGACCATCCCGAGCGACAACGACGTCTCCGCGAGCGAACTGCGCGCGGTTCTCGTCGGAGCTGTCGCGAAGCCACTGGGGAGCGCGACCCTCCGTATCGAGGCTCACGTCGACGTGGCTCTGCTTCAACTGCTCGTCGTCGATGAGCGCGCGCGCCTTGGAGACCGGGTCCGCTGCCACAGCGAGCACGGTCTTGAGCGCGTGGCCGAAGAAGCGGCGGTCACGCAGCGTCGCGTCCAGCAAGAGGTCTTGCTCGGCCGTGACGCGCAGATACGCGCCGATCGAGAGCACCACCACAATGGAAGCAACGATCGCGAGCCACAAACGAGTGCCGATACTCATCGCCGATGAGCGCTACCACGGCCGCGCGCGTCGAGCGGTCACCTCGAGGTCCGAGAAGCCATCATGAAGTCCATTCCTCCCGCTCCTCCCGCTCCTCCCGCTCCTCCTGCTCCTGCGCAACCCACCGTTCCACGCGTGCTCGTGGTCGACGACGACAAGGCGATGGCAGAGATGCTCGTCACCGCCCTGCAGTCGAACACGCTCGCCGCGGAGTACGTCACCTCCGGTCAAGCCGCGCTCGATCGCCTCGCGCGCCCCGACCGAGGAACGATCGATTTGATCGTCACCGACGTGCGCATGGGCAAAGGCATGAGCGGCATCGACCTGTGCGCGCGCGCGCAGGGTGAGTTTCCGGACGTCCCTGTGATCGTGATCACGGCGTTCGGCAGCATGGAGATCGCCATCTCTGCGATCCGCGCGGGCGCGTACGACTTCGTGCCGAAGCCGTTTGATCCAGACGAGCTGCTCTTGCGCGCGCGACGCGCGATCGAAGCCCGACTGCTCCGCCAGGAAATTCGCCGACTCCGCGAGGCGCGCGGCCGCGCGGTGTCCTTCGGCGACATGATCGGCACCAGCCCCGAGATGGAGCGGGTGTTCGCGCTCATCGATCGCGTCGCGCAGTCTTCGGCCGCGGTGCTCGTCACCGGTGAGACCGGCTCGGGCAAAGAGCTCGTCGCGCGCGCTGTGCACGATCGATCGCGGCGCGCGCACGGCCCGTTCGTCGCGGTCAACTGCGCGGCGATCCCCGAGAACCTGCTCGAAGCAGAGCTCTTCGGCCACACGCGCGGCGCGTTCACCGACGCGCGCGTCGCTCGCGCAGGCCTCTTCGTCCGCGCCAACGGCGGAACGATCTTCCTCGACGAAGTGGGCGAGCTGCCCAAGCCCCTGCAGGCCAAGCTCTTGCGCGCGCTGCAAGAGCACACCGTGCGCCCCGTCGGAGCAGACACCGAGACCCCGTTCGACGCGCGCGTGATCGCCGCCACCAACCGCGACCTTCAATCCGCCGTGTCCGACGGAACGTTTCGCGAAGACCTCTACTTCCGACTCAACGTCCTCGAGGTTCACCTCCCGCCCCTGCGCGCGCGCGGCAACGACGTGCTCGCGCTCGCGCAGCACTTCATCGCTCGCATCGCCGAGCGCGACCAACGCAAAGTGCTCGGCATCTCGACCGAGTGCGCGCGGCTCTTGCTCGAATACTCCTGGCCCGGCAACGTCCGCGAGCTGCTCAACGTCGTCGAGCGCGCCGTCGCCCTCGCGCGCCACGATCACCTCGTGCCTGCGGATCTGCCCGACCGCATCCGCCAGTTCGCCCCGTCGCACGTGCTCGTGACGGGCAGCGCTCCGGACGAGCTGCCCAAGCTCGAAGAGGTCGAGCGCCGCTACATCCTTCGCGTGCTCGAAGCGACGCACGGGCACCGCACTCGAACCGCGGAGATCCTCGGGCTCGATCGCAAGACGCTCTACAACAAGCTCCGTGCCTACGGCGTCGGTGACTCTGCGTCGCACTCTCAAGCGCCGCCCGAGCCCAAGTCCACGAGCTCGACCTGAGCGCGCGTCGTGGCCCGCGCAGTGCAATCTCGCAGCGCGATGCCATGACACATCGAGATCGCCCCGCTCTCTCCGAGCTTCGAAAAGAGTACACGCAGCACGCGCTCGACGAGTCTTCCGTCCCCGCCGATCCGCTCGCGTTCTTCGGGCAATGGCTCGACGAAGCGCTCGCGGCGCAGGTCAACGAGCCGACCGCGATGCACCTGTCGACGATCGACGCCGACGGGTTTCCGTCGGGTCGAATCGTGCTCCTCAAGGCGCTCGACAGCCGCGGATTCTCGTTCTTCACCAACCGATCGAGCCGCAAGGGTCGCGCGATCGCGCACGACGCGCGTGTGGCGCTGACGTTCTTCTGGCCCGAGCTCGAGCGACAAGTACGAATCCTCGGCAAGGCGCAGCAGCTCACCGACGACGAGAGCGACAGCTACTTCGCCTCGCGTCCTCGAGCTTCGCAGCTCGGCGCGTGGGCCTCGATGCAGAGCGAGACGCTCGAGAGCCGCGCGAAGATGGAGGCGCGCTTCGCCGAAGCCACTGCGAAGTTCGAAGGAAAAGACGTTCCCCGCCCGCCGTACTGGGGCGGCTACATCGTCTCGCCCATCTCGATCGAGTTCTGGCAGGGACGACGCAGCCGAATGCACGATCGCATCGCGTTTGCGCGCGACGCCAAGAGCTGGAAGCGCGTCCGTCTCTCGCCCTGATCCCCCGCGCGAAGCACCTCGCGCTCAGCGCATGCGGTCGGCGGCGCGGAAGTACTTCTTCGCGTACGCGATGATCTGTCCGTCCGTCGGGTGATCAACGGTCTCGACGCCCACGAGGCGAGGATCGAGCGAGTGCGCGCTCTTGTGGACCCACTTCACGAACTCGAGCTTCGCGCTTCCGGGACCGACGACGACGAACTCGGCCGCGTCTTCCAAGTGCTTGGCGATCTCAGCGTAAAAAGCCGGGTCGCCTCCGGCGCGGTGTCCGCCCTTGTTGTCGGACTTGTTGTGCAAGTGGTGGTGCGGCTTCTCTGGGTGCACCTTCACGAGATCCACGTCGTCCTGATGAAACAGGAAGACGCGAGCTTCTTCGTGATCGAGCCAGACCGCAGCGTGATGGTTCTTCATCGATTTCCTCGAGTGCGCGCCGAGCGAGTTCTGTACCAGCGCAGCGGCTGCGTTTTAACAGGCGAGTTGCAACGCTGCCAGCGCGACCGTGCACCGCTTGCATCGTCGAGCGCACCGCTCGCGTCGCGTCACTGCGGAATGATCTGTCCGCTCGGCGTCCGAACGGTCCCGTCGTTGTGCCTCACGCCCTGCACGGGCTGTCGCGGCACTGGCGCTGGCGAGAGCCTGAAATCAAGCGTCGTCGTCTCACCCGCGCGAACGACGGCCGTCCCTCTCGACTCGACCGCGCCCGGAATCCACGCGTGAACGACCACCGATCCCACCGGCACCTCGGTGATCCGAAAGTGCCCCTGCACGTCGGTCGTGTCGATGAAGCGCTGTCGCAGTCGGTACACCATCGCGCCGACGAACGGCGGCAGATCGCGAAACGTGATCGGAAACTGCCCAGGCGTCGAAAACGCCAATCGCCTGGGATTTTGCCCAGGAATCAGCAGTTGGTTGATCGTCTCACCGGTGCCGACGATCACCGGCAGGTGCGGCGCGTGCGCGGTCGTCTCGAGCTCGATGATGTCGTTCTCTTTCGCGAACAGGTACCGCTGCGCGACGTCGCAGTCGCGCACCGTGATGCGACGGACGACCGGCGTCCCGAGTCCAGGCGCGCGCGCTTCAGCCGAGACGAGCACGCCCGCGAGCGGCCCTGGCGAGCTCACGTCGAACGCCTGCGCGTAGCGCCGAGCCGCGTCGGGACATCCTCGCTTGCCCGAGAACGCCGCGGGCAGCTCGAGCGGCTGCGGCGCGGGCAGCGGGCCGTCGATGCGCACGATGCCCTCGATCGTCCCCGTCGGTCCTTCGACCGGCCCATTGCCTCCCGGAACCACCGGAGCCGCGTTCGCGATGTCCGCATCGGCGCTCGCGCTCGCGTCCGCGCTCGGCGCGTGCGTCGTGCCGTTCGCCGCGTGGTTGTTGGTGTTGGCAGCGCCGTTGCGCGCTCCGTTGTTCGTCGCCAGCGGAACCGGCTGCTCGCACCCCACGAGCGCCAACCCGAGTGACAGCCCCAACGTGTTGCTCAGCCTCATCGCTCGAAACCTACCGTGCTCGAAGAACCAACGGCCAAGAGACTCGCTTCCATTTCGAGCGGAATCTCTCAGCCAATGACAACACGGTTGGCAACCACAAAGGTCCCGACCGCGATCCCCCTGCAGCTCTTTCGAGCCCCTTCGAGCCCCCGCCCGACGCAAACGCCGCGAGGGCGTTTCGGACTCGCCGCTCAGTGCTGCGCAGGCGCGTCAGCGCTGGGCGCAGCGGCGATCGGCGCGGCCGAGAGCTTCACCGCTTCGAGCGCGTACGAGTAGAAGCGCTGCGGCATCATCCCGAGCGCGATGACCATCGCAGCGGCGGCGATGAGCGTGAGCGCGAGTCCCGGAGACTTCATCGGCTCGGCGCGAACCGCTCCGGGCGCCGGGTCGTGCATGTACATCTTCACCATCACGCGGAGGTAGTAGTACAGGCCCATCGCGCTGTTGATCACCACGGCGAGCGCGAGCCACGTGTAGCCCGCTTCGACCGCCGATCGAACGACGTTGTACTTCGCGAAGAAGCCCACGGTGGGCGGCATTCCCGCGAGAGACAACACGAAGAACGAGAGCGCGAACGCCGCGGCGGGGTGGCGCTTTCCGAGGCCCGCGAGGTCCTCGTACGAGACGGCCTCTTTGCCGCGGCTGCCGACGGCGATAAGCGCGCCGAACGCGCCGATGTTCGAGACCGTGTACGCGAGGAGATAGAACAGGACGGCCGCAGCCGCTCCCTGTCCGATCGAGCCCGCGCCGCTCGCGATCTCTTCTGAGCGCGGCGTCACGACGAACGCCGCGAGGATGTACCCGCCGTGCGCGATCGACGAGTACGCGAGCATGCGCTTCACGCTCGACTGCGCGAGGGCGATCAGGTTGCCCACGATCATCGAGAGCACCGCGAGCCACGCGAGCAGTCCCGGCCAGCCGCCAGCGAGCGACGCAGAGCCCGAGGGATCGCCGAACACGCCGACGAGCACGCGGAGCATCGCGCCGAACGCAGCGGCCTTCACGACGACGGCCATGTACGCAGTGGCCGGCGTGGGCGCGCCTTCGTACGCGTCCGGCGTCCACATGTGAAACGGCACCGAGCCGACCTTGAACGCGAGGCCCGCGACGACGAGCACCATCGCGAGGATCGTCACGCGATCGCGGACCGTCTGCTGGATCGCGATGAACTGCTGCGCGTTCTCTTGCGTGGCGACCGCCGTTCCATCGACCGGGTGCGCGAGCGCGTCGCGAATGCCAGCGAGGTCGGTGTGTCCGGTCATTCCGTAGAGCAGCGCCGAGCCGTAGAGCAGCAGCGCAGCCGCGAACGAACCGAGCAAGAAGTACTTGAGCGCGCCCTCTTGCGAGCGAGCGCTCGTGCGGCGAAAGCCCGTCAACGCGTACACGCCGAGCGAGAGCGTCTCGAGCCCGATGAACACCATGATCAGGTCCGTCGCGCCCGCGAGCATCATGCAGCCCACGCTCGCGAAGGTGATCAGCGTGTAGTACTCGCCGCGCTCGAGCTTGTGCTCAACGAGGTACGAGCCCGCGAGCAGCGAGGCCATTCCGCCGCCGAGCGCGATCACGATGTCGAGAAACAGCGTGGTGCGGTCGAACGCGAGCCAGCCGTTGAACGCGACCTGCGCGCGAACGAGGTCCGTCGCGCTTCCCGCGTACGGCCACAGCGCGAGCGCCGCCGCGGCCGCTGCGAAGTGCAGCATCGCGGTCGGCACCGACAGCCCGCCCTCTTCCTTCTGGAAGGCGTCGACCATCATCATTGTGAAGCCGCCCAGCGTGAGGATCACGATCGGCAGCAAGTACAGGAGCAAGTCCTTCATGGCTTTATCAGCGCCTCGTCGTGAATCTCAGTGGGCCTGCGACGGCGCGCGCTCTTGGCGTCGCGGTGCAGGACGAATGTCGCTCTCGCTGAGCAAGTACGCCCTCGGAGCGAAGGGACGCGTGATCGCCTGTCGCTTCTGCTCGTACTGGTCGATCCAGCCCTGAACGTCGGGCTCGATGCTCTTGGTGAAGTCCTGCGGACGAAGCCCGATCCAGAGGATCAAGATCGCGAGCGGGATGAGTCCGATGAGCTCGCGCTCGTTGAGGTCCTTGAGCTTGCGGTTCTTCGGGTTGTTGACCGGGCCCCAAAAGACCTTCTGCACGGCTTCGAGCATGTAGATCGCGCCGAACAACACACCCAGCGCCGCGAGCGAGGCGTACAGCGGGCCGAGTCCCACGAAGGACGGGCCCGAGCTGCGCTCGACGTGGTACGGGATGCGAAGGAGCTCGGCGGTAAACGAGCCCGTGATGATCAAGAACTCGCCGACGAAGCCGTTGGTAAACGGCAGTCCGATCGAGCTCATCGTCACGAGGATGAAGAACATCGCGTACTTGGGCATGACCTTCGCGAGTCCGCCGAACTCGCTGAGGTCGCGCGTGTGGCGACGGTCGTAGATCACTCCGACGAGCAAGAAGAGCGCGCCGGTCGAGATGCCGTGGTTGATGCTCTGGAGCACCGCGCCCGTCGCCGCGGCGGGGGTGCGCGCGATGATGCCGAGCATCACGAAGCCGAGGTGGCTCACCGAGGAGTACGCCACGAGCTTCTTGAAGTCCTTCTGGCGCCACGCGACGGCGGCGCCGTACAGGATGCCCGCGCACGCGAGGCCCGCGATGGTCGGTCCGACCATGTGCGAAGCGCCCGGGAAGAGCGGCATCGCGAAGCGCATGAAGCCGTACGTTCCGAGCTTGAGCATCACCGCGGCGAGGATCATCGAGCCGCCCGTGGGCGCCTCGGTGTGCGCGTCGGGCAACCACGTGTGCAGCGGAAACATCGGGACCTTGATCGCGAACGAGACGGCGAACGCGAGGAAGAGCGCGAGCTCAGTCCACCGCGGAAAGCCGAGGCGCATCAGGTCGAAGTAGTCGAACGAGTAGCGGTGGCTCGGGTCGAGCTCTCTGAACGTGACCACCATGTAGATGATCGCGACGAGCATGAAGATCGAGCCAGCGAACGTGTAGATG
Source organism: Polyangiales bacterium (assembly GCA_046351515.1). Classification (GTDB taxonomy): domain Bacteria; phylum Myxococcota_A; class Polyangia; order Polyangiales. The sequence continues at coordinate 231,253 of JAXLYJ010000003.1, read as the reverse complement.
AAGAACTTCACCGCGGCGTACACGCGGTTGGGGCCGCCGAAGACGCCGATGATCAAGTACATCGGCACGAGCATCAGCTCCCAGAACACGTAGAAGAGGAAGAGATCCAACGCGACGAACGCGCCGATCATCGCGCTCTGCAGGATCAGCATCGCGGCGATGTATTCCTTCTGCCTGGCCTTGACGCTCCCGAACGAGACGTAGAGCACGAGCGGCGTGAGGAACGTCGTCAGGACGATCAGCCAGAGCGAGAGGCCATCGACGCCGAGGTGGTAGCGGATGCCCATCGACGGGATCCACTCGACGTTCTCGACGAAGCGAAATCCGCGGGCGTAATCGCTGCCGATCAAGAGCTGAAGGGACTTGCCGAACTCGAACAAGCCGACGCCCAGCGCGAACGCGCGGAGTAGTCCAGGCGACTGCCTCGGCAAGAAGAGCACGAACAGACCCGCGATCGCGGGGAGCCAGACGAGCACCGAGAGGAGGTGCCCGGAGTAGGCTGCTGCTGCTGTGGTCGTTTCCATTTTTCGCGAAACCTTATGCTCGCCGAATCAGCGAGAGCCGCCTTCGTTGGAGGGAAGTTCGACGTAACGGCTGACCGTCGTCGTCGTTCCGAATGCGTTGCGAACGCGGACAGAGACCCTGCACACGTTGCGGCCGTCGGTGGTCTCGACGGGCGTGCACGTGCCGCTCTGGCGCGTGTCCGTCCCGAACGCGTCTCCCGCAGGAGCGAACGTCCCGTCCCCGTCGAGGTCCCACTGGTACGCGTAGCCCGGTCCGCCGTGAACCTCGACCGACACGCGGTTCGGTCCGTCCGCGCGGGCTGAGATCGCCGCGGTCGGCGCGAGCCACACCCAGGCGAACATGCCCATGATTCCCAGCGCGATCACCGCGCCGTACGTGTGCACGACGCCCGTCTGGGTCTTGCGCAGAAGCGCTCCCACGCCGCGCGGGATCGCGCCGACGAGGTTCACGAGACCATCGATGAACCAGCGGTCGAAGATGCGCGCGCTGAGCTCGGACACGAAGCGCAACGGGCGCACGATCACGAAGTCGTACAGCTCGTCCACGCGCCACTTGTCCACGAGCAGCTGGTAGAGCGGACGCATCGAGCTCGAGAGCTTCGAGGCGGGCTCGCCCTTCTGGAGCACGTACACCCAGTACGCGACGCCCAGGCCCACCGCGAACGCGAGGAAGCCGAAGATCATCGCGGTGATCTCCGCGCTGTGCACGCGCGGCTCGGTCATCACCAGGTTCCACTCGGTGATGGGCTTGCCCGTGTGCTCGGCGCTGCGGATCAACCACTCGCCCCAGACGCTCTCCTTGTGCGTGAAGAGGTAGGGCAGGCCGACGAAGCCCGCGACGACGGACATTCCCGCGAGGATGTAGAGCGGGATGTACATCACCGGTGGGTTCTCCTGGGGCGGATCCCAGGGCTTTCCGTGACCGTGGCCGTGATCGTCGTGGCCGTGACCGTGCTCGTCGTGCGCGTGCTCGTCGTAGTTCGGGTAGTCAGCCTTGTTGAGCGACCATCCCTTGAACTCGCCCCAGAACGTGAGGAAGAGCAGGCGGCACATGTAGAACGCGGTCATCGTGGCCGCGAGCACGAGCGTCGCGAAGACGAACTTGCCGACCCACGCGTGGTTGCTGTTCTGCGACGCGAGGGCGCGGAAGAGGATCTCGTCCTTCGAGTAGAAGCCCGCGGTGACGAAGGGCGTTCCAATGATCGCCGCCGTCGCGAGCAAGAACGTGCGGAACGTGTGCGGCGTGAACTCCTTGAGTCCGCCGAGCTCGCGCAGGTCCTGCTTGTCGCGGCACGCGTGCATCACGGCACCTGCGCCGAGGAAGAGGCAGGCCTTGAACATCGCGTGCGTGTACACGTGGAAGAGTCCCGCGCTGAACGCGCCCACTCCGCACGCGGCGAACATGAAGCCGAGCTGGCTCACCGTGGAGTACGCCAGGACCTTCTTCAGCTCGTTTTGCACGAGCGCGATCGACGCAGCGAACAGCGCCGTGAGCGCGCCGGTGACGGCGATGAGCGCCATCACCGAGGGGAAGTTCACGTACACGAACGAGAGGCGCGCGAGCAGGTAGATGCCCGCGGTCACCATCGTGGCCGCGTGGATGAGCGCAGAGACCGGCGTGGGGCCCGCCATCGCGTCCGGGAGCCAGACGTAGAGGGGCAGCTGCGCGCTCTTTCCCGTGCAGCCCACGAAGAGGAAGAACGCCGCGGCGCCTCCCCACGTGAACTGCGGGATGATGCCCATCCAGAACTCGTAGATCTTGCTGTCCGTGCGACCGAACGAGAGGAAGTACGCGACGACGTCGTTGAACTCGGGGCGCTCGGACAGAGCCGCCATCGCGTTCGAGCCGTCGACCGAGATCGCTTCGCGGATCGACGAGAACTGAAAGTTGCCCGTCTTCCACGCGAGGATCGTCATGCCGAGGATCACGCCCACGTCACCGATGCGGTTGACGATGAACGCTTTCTTTCCGGCCGTGGCGTACTGCGAGTTGGTGAACCAGAAGCCGATCAGCAGGTACGAGCAGAGACCGACGCCTTCCCAGCCCACGAAGAGCAGCACCATGCTGTCGCCGAGGATCAGGTTGAGCATCGAGAACATGAAGAGGTTCAGGTACGCGAAGTAGCGCGCGTAGCCCTCGTCATGGCTCATGTAGCCCGTTGAATAGATGTGGATCAGCGTTCCGACGCCGGTCACGACCAGCAGCATCACGCCCGAGAGCTCGTCGAGCACGTAGCGCAGCTTGAGCTGCACCATGCCCGCGCCCACCGGCGCGCGGAACCAGTCCCACACCACGTAGCTGAGCTGCGCCGGCCCGTGCGCGTGTCCCTCGGGGACCGGAGCGTGCACGTGACGGTAGAGCGTGAAGTACGCGAAGAGCGAGAAGAGGAAGCTCATCGCCACCGTCGAGACGGCGGTGATGTAGACACCCTCGCGGCCGATCTTCTTTCCGAAGAAGCCGTTGATGATCGCGCCGAGCAGCGGGCTGAGCAGAATCAACCCGAGAACAGCGTAGCGATCGTGATTGGCGGTAACGAGGTTGCCAATCTGCGGAGTCACCTGGGCGAGGCTCGAAATCACGGCGCTCATTCCTTCATCAGGTTGGCGTCGTCCGTGCGAACGACCTTACGAATACGGTAGAGCGACAGCACGATCGCCAATCCGAGCGCGGCCTCCGCGGCGGCGATCGCGATCACGAAGAACGCGAACACCTGTCCGTGGTGGGGCACTGCGCCGCCTGCGTTTGCAGGCATCCAGCGGTTGAACGCGATCAGCGTCAGGTTCACCGCGTTGAGCATCAGCTCGATGCACATCAACGCGACGAGCGAGTTGCGTCGCACCAAAAAGCCCGCGGCGCCGATGGAGAACAGCAGCGCGGACAGGATCAAGTAGTGGTGAAGTTGGATGGTCACGAGTGCCCCTCCGCGTGCTTCGCGGCCGATGAAGGCTTCTTCTCCGAGGGTTCAGCGCGCTCGGCGAGCTTCTCGTCTGCCGTCGGGTCGGGGTCCGCGAGCGGCCTGCGCTCGTGCTTTCCGCGAGCGATCGCGAAGGCTCCGACCACAGCGATCACCAGCGTGATGCCGATGAGCTCGAACGGCAGCACGCCCTGCTTGAACAGGAAGCTTCCGACGACGTTCATCGTTCCGAACGAGTCGGTGCGCTCGGGCATCGCCATGCGCACGAAGCTCACCGTCCAGAGCAGCACGCCGCCGATGCCAGCGACCGCCGCAGCGGCCACCGCTCGCGTCGAAAATCCGCGCCCGTCCTGCGGCGAAGTCGCCGCGGGGCCGAGCAGCATGATCACGAACACGAAGAGCACCACGACTGCGCCCGCGTACACGAGCAGCTGGATCACGCCGAGGAAGTGCGCGCCCAGGTTGAGGTAGAGCGCCGCGAGCGCGACGATGTGAACGAACAATCCCACCGCAGCGCGGATCGGATTTCGCGAGAGAACGGTGCCGAGCGCGCCCAACACGGCCATCGCCGCGAAGAACACGAAGACCACGATCTCGAGCGTCGTGCTGGGAGGTCGAAGTGTGATCGGAGGCATGAGTAAAGCTGCGTCCAGAGTGAGCAGAGTGAGAGAGCGACCCGAGCGCGATCAGTGCGCGTGCGAGTGAGAGTCCTTCTTCGCCGGTGCGGGCTTCGCCGAGGACTTCACGCGCGCCTCGAACTCGCTGCGAAACTTCTGCAGGAATCCGAGCATGGGCATCGCGGCGCCGTCCCCGAGCGCGCAGATGGTGTTTCCCATGATGTTGTTCGCGACGTCGTAGAGGTTGGCGAGGTCTTCAGCGGTGCCTTCGCCGCGCGAGAGCTTGTGGCAGAGCTTGTACATCCAGCCCGTGCCCTCGCGGCACGGCGTGCACTGGCCGCACGACTCGTGCTTGTAGAACATCATCAGGTTCTCGGCGGCGCGGACCATGTCCGTCGAGTCGTCCATGACGATCGCGCAGCACGTCCCGAGCATGCTCCCGACGCCGCGGATCGTGTCGACGCCCATCGGGACGTCGAGCACGCTCTTGCCGTGCCAGGGATGCAGAGGGCTCTTCTCGTCGGGCGCGTTGACGAGCTCGTCTTCGCGCAGGACAGGCGTCGATGAGCCGCCGGGGATCACACCCTTGAGCGTGCGGCCGTCGCGCATTCCGCCGCCGAGATCGAAGATCAGCTCGCGGAGCGTGATGCCCACGTGCGCTTCGTACACGCCGGGGCGCTTGACGTGCCCCGAGATGCCGTAGAGACGAACGCCGCCGTCCTTGAGGTGGTGCAGCTTCGAGAGCTTCGAGAAGTTCTCTCCGCCCATCTCGATGATCGTCGGGATGGTCGAGATCGTCTCGAGGTTGTTGACGATGGTGGGGGCGCCGAACGCGCCGGCGATCGCGGGAAACGGCGGCTTGAGCCGGGGTTCTCCGCGCTTTCCTTCGAGCGAGTTGAGCAGCGAGGTCTCTTCGCCGCAGATGTACGCTCCGCCGCCGGGGTGCACGACGATGTCGAGATCGAAGTCCTTGTCGAGGAGCTTCTTGCCGATGATTCCGGCCTTCTTCGCCTCGTTGATCGCCTGCTGCAGACGGTGGATGGACTTCACCAGCTCGCAGCGAACGTAGATGTACACGCTGTGCACATCGAGCGCCCACGCGGCGATCATGCAGCCCTCGATGCAACGGTGGGGATCGAGCTCCATGAGCGTGCGATCCTTGAACGTGCCGGGCTCACCTTCGTCCGCGTTGATGACGAGGTAGTTGGGCTTGGGCGGGTTGGGCTTGAGGAAGCTCCACTTCATCCCCGCGGGAAATCCCGCGCCTCCGCGGCCGCGGAGGTTCGCCGCCTTCACCTCGTCCACGATCTGCGCGGACGTCATGGTGAGGGCCTTGCGGAGGTTCTCGTAGCCGCCGCGGCTCTTGTACACATCGAGCGTCCATGAGTTGGGGACGCCGTAGTTCTTCGTGAGAATCTTCGGGTTCTCGACGGGCATCGATCACTCCTTCTCGCTTCGGAGATAGAGCGAAGACCACGTGCCTGGGGCCTTCGGTGGAGACTTCTTCGCGCGCTCGATCACGGCCTCGACCGACTCGTTCGTGAGGTTCTCGAAGAACTCATCGTCGAGTTGGATCATCGGCCCCTGACCACACGCGGCGAGGCACTCTGCCTTGAGCAGCGTGAACTCGCCGTCGGGCGTGGTCTGACCAGCGTGGATGCCGAGGTGATGCTCGATGTGCTCTTGGAGCTCCTTGGCTCCGCACAGCTCGCAAGAGAGCGTGCGGCACACCCAGAGGACGCGCTTGCCTGGCTTTTCCTTGAGAAACATCGTGTAGAACGTCACGACGCCCTGCACGTGTGCTCCGGTGACGCCGAGCTCTTGCGCGACGAAATCGATCACCTCAGGCGAGCACCAGCCCTCTTGCTCCTGACAAATGTGGAGCAGCGGGATGGTGAGCGCCTTCGCGTTTGGATAGCGGGGACGGAGCGAGTCGAGGATCGCTCTGCGCTCCGCGGAGAGAACGAACGCCATGAATGCCCTTCGGTGAAGAGTTGCCGTCGAACCCCGAACGCCAAGGAGGGGGGTCGAAAGGCGCGGGGACGCTAGTCAATGCGTGCACGCACTGTCAACAACGGCCCGAGCGCATCTTTCGCCGCGCATTCATGGGGTTTCGCCGGGGCGACTTCGAGAGAGTTCTGTCGCTTCTCGCGATTGGGCGGATTTGCCGACGGTCGGGCTGCCAACGGTCGAACCGGTCGAGGCTGCGTCGCGGCGATGGTCGAAAGGGTGGCCCTGCGCGGGGTGCACGTAGTAGGGTTCGCGCGCGTTCGGTATGCCGATGGTCTCGGGCCCGCGCGGATGCGGTGGCGCATCGCACGGAGGTTCGGCGCGAACGGCCTCGATCGCACGGAGGACTCTCGACGATGTTCTGCCCCAACTGCGGCACCCAGAACGCTGAAGACGCTGTGAAGTGCGCTTCGTGCGGAAACGCGCTGCAAGCCGCTCCCGCCGCGGGTGGTCCCGCCAAGCCTCAGCGCTTCAAGGGCACCATGATGATGGTCTCGCCCCTCGAGTCGAAGCCTGCGGAGACTGCGGCCCCAGCGGCTCCTGCGGCTCCGGCCGCGCCTGCGGCTCCAGCGGTTCCGCGCCCGCCCGTTGGCGCAGGTCCCGTGCAAGCAGGCGGCGCGAGCGCAAAACCAGGCGCGTTCGCAAAGACGATGGTCGGCGGTATGGGGATGATGCCGCCCGCCGGCGCGCCTGCTCCGCAAGCGCCCCCCGCAGCTCCTCCGCCCGCGGCCCCGCCCGCTGCGCCGCCGGCCGCTGCGCTTCCCGCGCCGGGGCCGTCGGCGTTTGCCGCGACGATGATGCAGCCGATGAGCGCTCCGCCCGCGGCTCCTCCGCCGGCCGCGCCCATGCCGGCCGCGCCCATGCCGTCCGCGCCCATGCCGGCTGCGCCCGAAGCCGAGCCTGCTCCGTTTGCGCCCGTCGCTCCGATGGGCGCGGGTCCCGCCGCTCCGCCGCCCGCGATGGGTGGTGCGCCGGGGCCGTTTGGAGCCGCGCCTGCGCCGCCTGCCGCTGGACCGTTTGGCGGACCGCCGCCCGCAGCGGGTGGCGCGCCTGGTCCCTTTGGAGCTCCGCCTCCTGCTGGTGGTCCGGCGCCGTTCAGCGCGACGCCTCCGCCGTCGGGGCCTGCGGGCGGACCCGCTCCGTTTGGTGCGACGCCTCCCGCGGCTCCCATGGGTGGTGGCCCCGGTCCGGGTCCGTTTGGCGGTGGCGCTCCGGGCCCAGGTCCGGGTCCCGGCCCCTTTGGCGCTGCTCCGCAACCGATGGGTGCTCCGCAACCGATGGGGGCACCTCCGATGGGCGGGCCGACGCCGTTTGGCGCAGCTCCTCCGCAGCCGATGGGCGCGCCTCCGATGGGGGCGCCGATGGGCAACATGGGAATGCAGGCCTACTCGAACAACATGGCCCAAATGTCCCAGCAGATGGCGAGCGACATCACCGCGCAAGCGACGAACACGACCAAGCGCGTGATGCTCATCGTGGCGATCTCTGTGGGCGCTTCGGTGCTGCTCGGGATCGTGATCACGGTGCTCGCGTTCATGCGAAGCAGCGGTTGATCGTGAACGGACGCGGGCGCGCAGAATGGCAGTGAAAGACGGCGACGACCTCATCGTCTTTCGCGGCGTTCACAAGGCGTTCGGCCCGAAGGTCGTATACCGGGGGCTCGACCTCGAGGTTCGCAAGGGCGAGACGCTCACGATCTTGGGCGGCTCGGGCGTGGGCAAGAGCGTGATGCTCAAGATGCTCATCGGCCTGCTCGGAACGGACAAAGGCGAGGTCTGGTTCGACGGCGACAAGGTCAACGACATGAACCCGTCGCAGCTCGCGCGGCTGCGGCAGCGCGTGGGCATGGTGTTTCAGAGCGGCGCGCTGTTCGACTCGATTTCGGTGGGAGAAAACGTCGCGTACGGGCTGCGCGAGCACTACGCGCACGTCATGAGCGAGCGAGACATCGTCGAGCGCGTCTCGTGGGCGCTCACGAGCGTCGGCATGCCGGGCATCGAGCCGATGCGGCCGTCGGACCTCTCGGGCGGCATGCGCAAGCGCGTCGGCGTCGCGCGCACGATCGCGCTTCAGCCCGAGGTCATCCTGTTCGACGAGCCCACGACGGGCCTCGATCCCGTGAACGTCACGCGCATGAATCACTTGATCGTGAAGCTGAAAAAGCAGCTCAAGGTCACGTCGATCGTCGTGACGCACGACATGGCGACGGCCTTCTCGGTCAGCGATCGCCTCGCGTTCGTCTACAAGGGACAGATCGCAGAGAAGGGCACGAAAGAGCACTTCAAACACACGACCAACCCGGTCGTGCAGGACTTCGTCGAAGGTCGTTCGCCGGACGACGAAGACCTCGCGGCGCTGCTCTCGGGCTGACGGTTCGCGGTGTGGCGGGGGCGCGTCGGTGGCTACTTCGGCAGCCGCTGAACGCGCGCTCGTTGTTCGCGCTCGTCGCGAAGCGCGATGACGGGGCCGCACGCCGCCGTTCTGACTCGCGTGCAGTAGTGGTAGAACGCCACCGTGGACTCGAAGGGTTCGAACTATTTGCGCGTGGGCATCTTCGTCGCGCTCGGATTGCTCGTGACGAGCGTGCTGATCTTCGTCATCGGCGAAGAGCGCAACATGTTTCAGCGCCACGCGACGCTGCACACGTCCTTCACGGACACCGGCGGACTGCGCGTGGGCAGCCCCGTTCGCATGGGCGGAATCACCGTTGGATCCGTGACGCTCGTGCGCTTCGGCACGGTGCAAAACGACGCGCGCTTGTACGTGGACTTCGAGCTCACGCAAGAGGCGCTTCAGCGCGTGCGCCGCAACTCGGTGGCCAGCATCGGATCGAAGGGGCTGCTCGGCGACAAGGCGCTCGACATTTCGATCGGAGATCCCACGCAAGCCGCGATCCCCAACGGAGGGACGATCGAGGGACGCAACGAGGACGCGATCGCGGACGCGATGCGAAACGCTGGTCAAATCCTGGGTCGTGCGAACACCGTGCTCGACAACGTGATCGCCGCGACGCGCCCGCTCGCCAACCCGCAGCTCAGCGCAGACCTCGTCGCGCTCGCGCACGACCTTCGCCTCATCGGCGATCAAGTCGCGACGGGAGACGGGACCGTCGGTCGATTGCTTCGCGACCCGAACATGGCCAACGACATCCGCGCGACGCTCTCGTCTGCGCGCAACGCGGCGGGCTCGGTCGAGCGCGCGACGGGGCAGGTCGAAGCGCTGGCGCGGGACGCGCGCAACGGGCGCGGGCTCGTTCACGCGTTGGTGTACGACGAGCGCGGCGGACAAGCGATCGGACGGCTCGGCGAAGCCGCGGGCGAGATGGCCGCGATCACGCGCGATGTGCGCACGGGCAACGGCGGACTGCACCAGTTGATCTACGGCGACGAGCTCGCGGGCGCGGCGCGCGACGTGCGGCAGATCACCTCGGGCGTGCGCGACATCGTGGCCGACGTTCGACGCGGGCGCGGGACGCTCGGCGCGCTCATCACCGATCCGTCGCTGTACGAAGACCTCAAGTCGCTGGTCGGAAACGTCTCGCGCAACGAGGTGCTGCGCGCGATGGTTCGATACTCGATCCACGCGAACGAGCGCGACGCGCAGCCGACGCCCGCGGTGCGTCCGAACCAAGGCGGAAGCAGCGCTCCATGACCGCGCCGCGCGCGCAGCGGACGATCGCAGCGCTCTCGCTGCTCGCGCTCGTTGCGCTCGCAGAGCGACAAGGACGAGGGCAAGAGGTGCCCTCGCCCGAGGCGGCAGAGGCGGCGCGAAGGTTGTTTCGCGAGGGCGCGCAGGCGGCGGAAGAAGGAAGGTGGCTCGACGCGCGCGATCGATTTCGCCGTGCGTTGAGCGTGCGCCCCTCGCCGCTGCTGCACTACAACCTCGCGCTCGCCTCGCAAAACGCCGGCTACCTCGTCGAGGCGGTGGATCAGTACCGGTCGTTTCTTCGCATCGACAGCGATCCGGCGAACGTGGCGCGTCGCGTCGCTGCGCAGCGCGCGATCGCGGCGATCGAGCCGGTGCTCGCGCGGGTGCTCATCAGCGCGCCGACGAGTGAGCCGATCGCCGTGCTGGCGATCGACGGGCGCGCGTTGCCCGAGGGGCTGTGGGACGTCGAGATTCCACTGGATCCAGGGGAGCACTTCATCGACGCGCGAGGGGCTCGTGGGTCGGTCTCGCAGCGATCCATCGTGGTGCGCGAGGGCGAGTCGATGCCGATCGCGCTGCAGTGGATCGCCGTGCAAACGAGCGCGCCGAACAGCGAGGCGGGCGTCGAGGCGGGCGCGGATGCGAGCGCGGATGGCGCCGCGGGGGTCGGGGCGATTCCGTCGCGGCGAGCGGCGGCGGCGGCGCCGATGAGCACGATCGAGCGCGTGCGTCGTCGCATCGAAGAGAACGCGAGAGAGACCGACGTGACCGGCGCGCGGCCGTGGGAGCGAACGTTCGTCGTATACGGGCTGCTCGGGACAGGAGCCACGGCGGGGGTCATCGCGCTCGGCGCGCGATGGGCAGCGCGGCCGTGGTACGAGATCGACGCGCAGCTCGGGATCGGGCATCCGTTTGGGCCGGGAGTGCAGTTCTACCCAGCGATTTTTCGCGCCGTTTGGTCGTACCAGTTCGCCTCGACCGTGCAGCTCGGGATCGGGACGAACTTCACCGAGCTTCCGCGCGGAGACGCCGCGCCGCCGATGGGGGCGAGTTGTTTGAGCGCAGGACCGTTTACGCCGCTGTGGCTCACGCTCGCGATCGGCAACGAGTTTCGCATCGCGCGCGGCGCGGGCGCGGTGCGCTTCGTGATCGGCGCGCGCTACCTTGCGAACAACCGCGAGCTGGTCGAAGGGCTTCGCTCACGGTGCACGACGCCGACGACGCGGCTCGAGCCGAGGGATCTGTTCTTCGACCCGCCGACGCTGGATCACGCGGTTTTTCCGCTGTTTCCGTTCTTCGCCTTCGACGCGGGGTACGCGATTTAACGGCGGTGGTTGGCGAGCGGCAGGATCGCGCCGGTGTCGTCCCAGGTCGCGCGCTCGCGACGCACGTCGATGTGCACGTAGTTCGACCGACGGTGCAGACCGCAGCCCACGCGGTCCATCGTCAGGCAGAAATCATGGAGCGATTGCACCGAGACGCCTTCGACGCGGACGTCGACGGCGGTTCCGCGGCCGTGATTGGTCGAAGGGCCGGTGGGCTCGTCGCCGCGGGCGCGGCCATTGGGGGCGATTCGCAGGGTTTTTCCTGAGAAATTCTGGCCGATGCGAGCGAGCACATACGCGAGCCTCGGGTGCAGCGGAACGGGCGGCGGCTGCCTTTGTCCCTCCTCTGCCTCGACCCGCAGAAACGTCGCCAGGTTGCGCGCGCGTCGCGCGTCGAGGTGCGTGAAGTCGACGTTCTGTGTCTCGTTGCTTCCCTCACGACGAACGCGCACCTGCCCTGGAGCAGCGGCTTGCACCGGCGCTGAACCGCCACGTGCAGACTCGCCAGGCGTCCCATCGCGATGCGGCAGCGTCCGAAGCACCTCGCGCGGCGTGTTCTCGGGCGGACGCAGCCGGCGCCCGATGCGAAGGTTGTACGGCCGCTGCAGGTAATTGCGCGCCACCAGGTCCGCCACCGGGACCTGCAGCCGCTGCGCGATCCGCGAGACCGTGTCGCCGGGCTGCACGATGTACACGCGATCGGTGAGCGTGACCTGCGCGAGCGACGTCGAGGACACCCCAGACACGACGATCGCAACGAGCGTAGCTGTCAGCGCGGTTCGCATCGAGCGCGCGGTTAGCATCGTGCGTGCTTGTGTGCAAGGCGGCGACACGGCGATCCGACGGTCAAAAGTCAGGATCTCGCCCGATTCCTGCGCTCGCGCCTCCGTCCGCTCGGCGGCCTCGGCGCGCGCGAACGCGAGCAGCGTCGCCCGCTGCACCGTCGCCTCTCGACGCAGTTGCAGCGTCGGTCACTGCCACGGTTGCGACGTCATCCACGGGCGCTGCGGCGTCCGGCGCGAGCGGCGTGAGGACCGCGGCATCGTCGATCGTCGCTGACCGAAGAGCTCCGGCGTCGCGAGCGAGCGGCGCCGACGGTTGTGCATCAGCGCCGTTGTCAGCGCCGTTGTTCGCCCTGCGAATCGCCCCGCGAACGACCAGCGCCAGCACCGAGAGGACGAGCCCGCTGACGACCAGCGCGAGCTTGCGACGGCGGCGCGCGACGCGATCGGGGTCCGTCATCGTGAGGATCGCCTGCTCGCGCGGAGAGCGGCGCGGCGTCCGGCGTCCGGCGTTGCTCGACGACGGGGCGGCGGAGGTGCGGGCGACGCCGCGCTGCTCGCGCCACTGCGTGAGCGCCGCGGCAAACGAACGAGCGTCGCTCCATCGCTCGCTGAGCGAGACGGCCAGGGCGCGATCGACCAGCGCCACGAGCGCAGCGTCGAGCGAAGGGGCGCGATCGGCGATCGAGGGCGCGCGGTTGGTGGCGATCGCCATGAGCATTCCCTGGTAATTCGCTGCGGAGAACGGCAGCGAACCAGAGAGCATCTCGAAGAGCATCACGCCCACGGACCAAAGGTCTCCGCGCTCGTCCGAGGGCAGGCCGCGCGCTTGCTCGGGGGCCATGTACGCGGGCGTTCCGATGAGCGCGCCGGTGCGCGTGAGCTTCTCGCGCGTCCCCTCGTCGAGGATCTTCGCGACGCCGAAGTCGAGCACTTTGACCGCGCCGTCGTCGCAGAGAAACACGTTCTCGGGCTTCATGTCCCGATGCAAGACGCCCTCTGCGTGCGCGGCGGCGAGCGTCTCGAGCACGCTCTCTGCGACGCTCACCGCGAGCTCGGGCGCAAGTGTCTTCTCTCGTTCGAGCAGCGCCGCGAGGCTCTGTCCTCGCAGAAGCTCCATCACCAAGAAGGGCGTCTCGACGTGCTCTCCCACGTCGAGGACGCGACAGATCCCAGGGTGCGCGACTTTGGCCGCCGCGCGCGCCTCGTTGCGCAGTCGTGCTGCGGAGTGCTCGTCGCCGAGCAGCGCGGCGTGCAGCACCTTCAGCGCGACGTCGCAGCCGAGCTTCTCGTCGTGCGCGAGCCACACAACGCCCATCCCGCCCTCGCCTACCTTGTCGACGAGGCGAAATCGAGCGCCGAGGATGTCTCCACGGGAGAGCATGGCGGCGCTCGTCGAGGCTACGAGAGCATTCGGCGCGAGGACTCGTCGCCGCGGCTCGGACGCACGGCGCGCGAGAGCGCCAGGATGCACACCAAGAGCGCGTGGTACACGGCGCTCACGCTGTCGACGTCGACGTCGCGCTCGACGTCTTGCTCGTCGTCTGGAGAGAGCACCGAGTCGATCTGCTCGCGCACGAAGGCCATCACGTGCGGCTGCTGCATGGCGACGACGTCGTCGCTCTCGAAGGGCTCGGTCGCGTCTTCGCGGCGCATGCTCTCGTCGAGCTCGAGCGACGCCTTCGCGAGCTCGACGGTGGACGGCTCGGCCGCGCCGAGGCGCTCGCCAAACGCCCTGCGAAACGCCTCGTGGACGCACACGGACAAGAAGTAGCCGAGCGCCTGCGCCGTCTCGTCTCGCTGCGCTTCGAACTCGCTGATCAGAAACGCGGCGAGCGCGGGCTGCTCGTCGTCGAAGCGCGAGAAGGCGTCGTCGATGCTCGTCTCGAGGTCATCGGAGTCCGAGAACGTGCGCTCGGCCGCGTCGACGGCGGCCTGCGTGACGACCGCGTGCGAGGGGATCGGCGGGAGCGCTGAGCGAGCGGACCACTTCATCGCGCCCTCGAGGGCGGAGAGAAGGAGGGGCTCACCCGTCGTCCTCCTCCATCTCCCAGCGTTGAAGCGCGGTCATCCCGATGGCGTGCGCGCAGCGCTCGCACAGAGGCGGCTCTTCGCGAAGGACGTGGTCTCCGCGAACGAACAAGAGCAGCCCCCGGCCGGCGGGTTCGCCTTCGAGCTGCGCGCCGCACGCGTCGCACAGCCAGGTCGGCTCGTCAGGGGGCGATGGCATAGTGTGATTCATAGCAGAAATTCGGGACGAGCCGCACGCAACCTGCGCGCTTGACCGTCAGCCGCGCGAGCGCCGGCGTTCAGCCTCGGTAGATCACGCGCGAGACGTCATTCTCTCGCAGAACGAGCTGAACGAGTCCGGGGACGTTGGGCTTGAGGCGATCCCAGATCCACGTGACGAGCACTTCGCTCGTGGGGTTTTCGAGGCCGTCGATGTCATTGAGATAGTGATGGTCGATCTGGTCTCGCAAGGGCTTCATCGCGCGATCGATCTCGGCGAAGTCGAAGACCCATCCCGTCTCGGGGTCGAGTCGGCCCTCGACGTGAATGTCCAGGTAGAACGCCAGGCCGTAGACGTTTCCGCACGGGTGTCCGGGCGGCACTTTGGGCAATCGGCGCGCGCTCTCGAAGCGCACGGTTTGAATGAGCTCGTAGATTCCCTTGCGATCCGTCGTCATGTGCTCGCTCTCGATGCTGTTGATGGGCGTCGATCTACTGGCGCGGCTGCGCCAGGCGTCGCTCGATCTCGTCGGGCTCCTTCACGATCTCCGCGGTGAGCACGCGGCATCCGTCCGCGGTCACGAGGACGTCGTCTTCGATGCGCACGCCGATTCCGCGTAGCTCTGCGGGCGCGCGCTCGTCGTCGACGCGCACGTACAGCCCCGGCTCGACGGTGAGGACGCAGCCAGGCGCGAACTCGCGCGGCTGCCCGTCGACCCAATCGCGACCGACGTCGTGCACGTCCATGCCGAGCCAGTGCGACGTCCCGTGCATGTAGTACCGCTTGAACTCTTCTTTCTCGATGAGCTCGTCGAGCGAGCCCTCGAGCAAGCGCAGATCGATCATCGACTGCGTGAGCGATCGAACGGCGACCGCGTGCACATCCACCAGCGAAACTCCTGGCCTGACCGCGTTGATCGCGGCCTTCTGCGCAGACAGGACCGCGTCGTACACGCGCCGCTGCGCCGCGGAGAAGCGCCCGTTGATCGGAAACGTGCGCGTGACGTCCGAGGCGTAGCAGCCGCACTCGGCGCCCGCGTCGATCAAGAGCAGCTCGCCGTCCTCCATGCGTCGATCGTTGGTGACGTAGTGCAGCGTGCACGCGTTGGAGCCGCTTGCGACGATGGGCTCGTACGCGCATCGCTCGCTGCCGTTGCGGCGAAAGGTCGCGCGCAGCTCGGCTTCGATCTCGTACTCGTGCATCGCGGGGCGCAGGACAGAGAGCACGCGGTCGAACGCCAGCTTCGAGACGTCCGCGGCGCGCTGCATCGTGGCGATCTCGGCTTCGTCTTTGAGCCAGCGCAGCTCGTGAAGCACCGTCGAGGGCTCGATGATCTCCGTCGGCGCGACGCGGCCTTTGCGCGCGCGGCGGCGGGCCGCAGCGAGCGCGGAGAGCACGCGCTCGTCCATCGAGTGATCGCGGCCGATCGCGTAGTAGAGCTGCGTGCGATCGAGGAGCAGATCGGACAGCCGCGCGTCGAGTTCGGCGATGTCGTAGCTCGCGTTGGCGCCGAAGAGCGAGCGCGCTCCCTCGACGCCGACCCGCGCGCCGTCCCAGATTTCGCGGGCCAAATCGCGAGGACGGACGAACATCGTGAGCGGCGCTTCGCCCTGCGCGAGAACGAGCAGCGAGCCGGGCTCGACGAAGCCCGTGAGGTAATGCACGTCGCTGTCCGGGCGATACTCGTGCTCGACGTCGTTGTTGCGGATGAACGTCGGCGTCGCGGGCAGAAGGAGGATCGCTCGCGGACCGATGCGGTCGAGGACGCGCGCGCGGCGCTCGGCGTAGTTCACCGGCACGAGCGTAGCGCGTCGATCGCCCGAGCGTGCAGCGTAGTTGAGGCCACGACGATTCCGTGATCGAGGCCGAGGCCGGCGTGGGCGTACACGATGTTTTCTCCGCGCGCGTCGGTGACTTTGGCCCCAGCCGAGAGCGCGATCGCGTGGGGCGCGCACGCGTCCCAGAGCTTTGCGCCGCCGCTGGGGAGCACGTAGAGGTCTGCCTCTGTCGCCGCGACGAGGGCGACCTTCAGGCCCACCGAGCCGCAGGGGCGCGAGTCCCCGCCCACCGCAGCAGCGACGCGCTCGACACGCCAGTCAGGGCGCGATCGCGAGGCCACCATCCGCACGCGGCCCTCGGGCTCGCGCACGCGCAGCGCCGTGGGGGCGCGGCCCTCGCGTGACTCGAACGCTCCGTGCTCGATCGAGCCCCAGATCGCGCGCTGCCACGCGGGCGCCACGACGCACCCGAGCGCTGCTTCGCCGTCGATCGCGAGGCCCACCATCACGCAGAACTCGCCGTTCTTCGCGATGAACTCTTTGGTTCCGTCGACGGGATCGACGAACCACACGCGGCCTCCGCGCTGGATCGCCGCGAGGTTCTCGTCCGCGCCGCTCTCTTCGGCGCACACCGCGTCGTCGGGAAACCGCTCGCGCAGCAGCCCCACGATCGCGGCGTTGGCCGCGCGATCGGCGACGGTGACGGGGTCGTCCTCGCCCTTCCACTCGACGGCGAAGTCCTTCGCGTAGATCTCGGCGATGATGTCCGCGCCGAGCGAAGCGGCCTCGCGCGCGACAGAGAGTTCACGATCGAGCGTCACGCGCGGTGAGTTACCACAGTGTTGCTTCGTCGCTGTTGCCGAAGAGCGCAAAACGCACCACACACCACGGCGTGTTCGACCCTCGCGTAGAGCTTCCGCCGCCCGGCTCCGAGAGCCTGTGGTTCGTGTTTCTCGGTGAATCACTGCTCGTTCGAGCGCTGCCCGACGGAGCGTGCGCGCCGTTCGAAGGCTCGCCGCCGTTCGCGCTCGACGGACCTCCCATCGCGCTCGGGACGCTCGACGCTCGTCCCTGCTACGCCGCGCTCGCCGACGCTTCATCGGTGAGCGCAGAGATCGAGCGCGGATCGCTTCGAGCGCTGCACGCGAGGATGAGCGCCGACGCGTTCGCCGCCGCCTCGCTCGCCGCGCAGCTCACGTACTTCGCGCAGCACTATCGCTTCTGCGCGCGGTGCGCGGCCGAGCTCGCGCCGACGCCCAGGTCCAGGGCGCGCACGTGCACGCGCTGCAAGCACGAGTGGTATCCGCGCGTTTCTCCGTGCGCGATCGTGCTCGTGCGCGACGGCGATCGGCTCTTGATGACCCGACAGGCGCGCTACCCCAAAGGGATGTACGGGCTGGTTGCGGGCTTCGTCGAGGCGAGCGAGTCCGTCGAGCAGTGCGCCGAGCGCGAGTGCCTCGAAGAGTGCGGCGTGCGCATCGCCAACCTGCGGTACTTCGGCTCGCAGCCGTGGCCGTTTCCGCATCAGCTCATGATGGGCTACGTCGCGGACTACGCAGGCGGAGAGCTCGTCCTCGATCGAGACGAACTCGAAGACGCGCGCTGGTTTCATCGCGACGAGCTGCCCTTCATCCCGCCGACGATCAGCATCGCGCGCAAGCTCATCGACGCCTTCGTCGAGCGAAGGCTGTGAGCGCGCTCACCAGCGCTTGGTGATCCCGTCGGCGATGTACGTCGCGAGCGCTGCGATCGTGAGCGCAGGGTTCACGCCGAGCGGCGTGGCCATGATCGAGCCGTCGGCGACGAAGAGCTTTCCGCTGTGACCGTGGACGGCGCCGTGCGCGTCGACGACGGAGGTGTTCGGGTCGTCGCCCATCGCGCAGCCGCCGAGCGGGTGAACGGTGAGCAGCTCCATGGGCTTGACGCTGGTCGGTTGAATAAATGTGCCGTCGATCGCCTCGGTCATCGCGTTCATCGCGGCGGGGATTCGCTGCATGAATCCCTGCTTCTTCGCGCCGGGCCACTTCACTCGCACGCGCCTCTCGTCCGCCGCGTCGAGCTCGAGCTTGCCGAAGTGATCCTCCATGCCGACCGAGAGAAACGTGAGCGACGACTCGAGCGCGCCGCGCGACTGCCAGCCGAGCAGGTCCGCTTTCTCGCGCAGCCACTCGTGCATCTCGTTGCTGAAGCTCGTGTTGGCGTCGTGCCCGAACGGCGCCGCGGCGACGAGCAGCCCGCGGACGAGCGCGGTGAGCACGCGAGGGATCCCGCCCTCTTCGACGACGAAGTGCTTTCGCACGTCGGGGTCGTCCCAAAACTTCGCCACCATCGTGATCGTGGGGCCGAACGATTGCGCGGTCTGGCGCTCGCTGTTGTATCCGAAGCCGATCACGTCGGCGTTTCCGCTGAAGCGCTCGCCGAGCGCGTCGGAGACCGGCAGCGTGTGCTTCTTCGAGCGCGCGAGGATGCCGAACGTTCCGAGCGTCCCTGCGCTGAGCACGACTTGCTTCGCTCGAATGGTGCGGTGGGACTGAGTCTGGTGATCGAAGACCGTGAGCGTGCAGCCGTTGGCGTCGGTCTCGACGCGGATCGCCTCGACCTCGGTGTAGATCGCGAGCCCGTTCTTCTCGGCGATCGACAGATAGTTCATGTCGACCGTCCCCTTCGCCGTGAAGTTGCAGCCGCTCACGCAGCCGCCGCAACGCGTGCAAGCGTCCTGCATGTTGCCCGTGTCCGCGCGGCGATCGGTGCGCGAGAACGCCACGGCGATCGGGACGAGCTCGGCGCTCGTGCAGCCGGGAGCCTTCACCGCGGCGTCGCGAAACACCTGCGCTTTGAGCGGCGGTTCGGGGTCGATCGACGGCTTGATCACCGCGTTGACGCGCGCGTAGTAGGGCGCGAGGTCCGGCAGAGACCTGGGCCATTCGGGCAGCGCGAACACCGCGGGCGGAGCTTCGATCATCGCGTTGGCGTTGATGAGAGAGGTTCCGCCGAGCCCGTTGCCCGAGAGGACATCGACGTCGCCGGCGAGGTGAAAATCGAAGAGCCCCATGGGGTTGAGCGGGTGCTTGAGCTTGGAGGGCATCTCCCACGGTTCGTCAGCGAAATCACCGGCGCGCCACTCGCGTCCTCGCTCGAGCAGGGCGACCTTCTTCGCGGCTCCCGTCGCCTTGTCGCGCCAGCACGCGAGCTCTTTGGCGACCGCGCCGCCGCCGTATCCAGAGCCCACGATCACGACGTCCCACGTGGTTGTGTCGAGGTCAGCGTGCGGCTTCACGAGCGAGCGACGGCGGATCGACGGGGGCGGCGGCTCGCGAAAGCCCTCGAGCAGGACGTGCAGCTCTTGCCGCAGAAACATCCGCAGAAACTTCATCTTCGCGCCCCAGCCCGCGCCCGGGCCCTTGGTGTCGAAGCTCGCCACCAGCCGCGCGAAGTCCTTCATGGGAAAGTGAAGGACGCCCGCGGCGACGATCGCGTCGTTCTCGTCGCGGATCGTGGAGTAGAGCGTGGTCAGGTCGTGGATCGCGTCGATCTGCGTGGGGTCGTCGTCGAGAAACTTCGTCCCGACGAACGTGTACTTCTTGTTGTTGTGCGTGAAGTGATGCCGGTGCTCCATCAAGCGCGTGTCGCCGGCGCCCTTGGACATGAACTTGAACGTGCCGTCGGTGAGCTCGACGGGGTCGGCGCCGAAGAGGTTTCCCAGGTATTTTCCTGAGACGGTGGCGGGGTACTCGCGATCTGCGACGAAGGCGTCGAGGTCGTCGACGTGGATCGTGAGGTCGAAGCCGAACCACTCGTTGGCGCTTCGGCCGTTGACCTCTCCCGTGCGCGGATCGTCAGCGCCCCACTGGAAGAAGCCCGTCATCTGCTCGTGAAACCACAGCTCCGTCTTGTTCGTCCCGCTCATGGCCCGAGAGGGTCGCACGAAACACCGTCGCGACAGCACCGCCCACGGATCGCTACGGCGCTGTCACGGCATTGCACGCGAGCGCGTTCGTCGCTGAATGTTCGCGCGCGCGCCCCGCGCGATTCACGGGATGGTCGCATGCGCGGCGTAGCTGGATTTCGTGCGGCGAATCCTCGCATTGGTAGCGCTTCCAACGGCGCTCAACAGCTCTTGTGCTCAGTCGGTTCGTCCGATCGTGGAGTCTCCTTCGGCTCGGGACGCCGCGACGAGCGACGCTTCGTCGGACGCGCATCGGGACTCGGAGTCGCGCGCCTCGCGACCGACCGCTGCGCTCGGCGAGGGAGCGATCATCGCGCTCTCGTTGGCGGTCGACGCCGCGGGTCACGCGCCTGCCATCGACCAGTGGCTCGACGGTGAGCTCACGGCGATCGCTCGCGGTCACAGCGCGTTTGGGTACTACGTTCCGCTTCGGCGCACGGGGCCGCTGGGCGAGCAGCTCGTCGCGCCCGCGTTTCGATCGCGGGTGCTCGCGCAGTGGATGGACGAGATCGGGTCGGGGCGAGTGTTGCGATCGGCTCCGGTTCCGTTCGCGTTTGTGCAGCGCGATGGGGCTGCGTCGTTGTGGATCGCGCACGGCGGGCTCGTCGGCGTGACGCCATCGCTCAACCGCGAGCCCACGGACCAGTGCGCGGTGCTGGCGCGCGACGCGAGCACCGTGAGGTCGAGCGACGACGTCGACGCGTTTGTGCATGCGCACAAGCGGCAAGTCGGCGCGAGCGTCGTCGCGATCCGACGCGAACGAGCAGGAGATTGGCAGATCGATCGCACGAACAGCGGCGCGGATTTCGACGGCACCGACGGGACGCGCGCGCGGCTCACGGCGCACGGCGAGTGCTTCGACGACCGCGGCGAAGCGCTCGCGCAGGACACGGCGGTCGGGCTCGTCGGCGCGAGCAGCGGAGCGATGACTCCCTGGGGAACCGCGCTTTTGCTCGAGAGCAACGCGGCGCGCTCGTACGGCGAGAGCGAGCTCGCGCTGACGAGCGACGGACGACTGAGCGCCGAGCCTCTCTGCGGATTCGTCGAGGGGAGCGAGGTGACGCCGCGGACCGCGGCGGACGGGGCGAGTGATTTTGGCTGCGTTTCGCTGCCGCGAGCGAGGCACCGACGGGACCACTACGGGTACATCGCCGAGCTCGACGCGCGCGTCGAAGCGTCGCGGGTGTTCGACGGTCAGCGAGGTCAGCGCAAGTTGAGCGAGCTCGGGCGAGCGCACTGGCGCGGGGTTGTCGTCATGCCGATCGCTGCGCAAGCCGCTCCGCTGACGATCTACGCGGTCGACGGACGCGCAGGAGGAACGCTGTTCAAATTCGTCACCGCGCGCGCCGTACACCGATCGATGGACGAGTCTTCCTTGCGCGAGAGCCTCGAACAGACGCGGGCCTTCGTCGCGCATGTCGAAGCCATTTCGCCAGGCGAAACACAGTCAATCGAAGGCCGATGGGTCGAGCTCTCGACCACGAGCGAGGACCGCGCGCCGCTCGACGGAAGGACCGTCGCCGCGACGCTTCGAGACGCTCACGCTGCGGGCATCGGCGCGTTTGTAACGGAGGCCTCCGTCCGCGATGCGCTCGTGACCGCTGCGAAAAAGATCGGCGTCGCGCCGCTGGACGGGCTGCGATCGATCGCGTGGGACAGCGCGCGGGGGAGGCTCGTGCTCGCGGCGCACGGCGTTCGAGGTGACCGTGCAGGGTCGATCGTCGCGCTCAGCGAAGCGGGTGATTCGCGTGGTTTTTT
Organism: Polyangiales bacterium; assembly: GCA_046351515.1. Lineage (GTDB taxonomy): Bacteria > Myxococcota_A > Polyangia > Polyangiales. The sequence goes on along the minus strand of JAXLYJ010000003.1, from coordinate 209,720 downwards.
CTGGAGCGAATTGTGGCACGGACACGAGGGCGACGACTGGTTCTCTGCCGTGCACCCGACGTCGATCACGGTCGACACGAGCGGCACGGCGTGGTTCGCGACCGAGTGCGAGCCCGAGCTCGCAGACTGTCGCGATCGCGAGGGGCTGTTCGTGTTGGACTTGTCCGAATCGAGGCGCGCGGGGCAGCCGACGGTGCTCGTCGAGACCTGGGCGAGAGCGCTGCGCGTGGCGACGGCGCCCGAGCGATCCGTGTTCTCAGCGCCGGTGTTCGACGACGCGAGCGAGACAGCGTTCGTTGGCGTGCGACGCGCAGGGGCGCTGCGTTCGAGCGCGCCGCACGACGAGTGAAGCGTCCGCGCTGGATCTACCGCGCTCCCCGCACGAGCCAGAGCACGGTGAACACCGCTCCCCAGCCGAGCAGAAGCCACGCGATCTGAAACAGCGCGGCGCTCGCTCGCCCCAAGTCTCTGTTGCTCGTTCGAGCGACGCGATGGCCCACGGCGGCGCCGACCGCGAGCGCAACGAGCGTCCACAGAGCGCGAGAGAACCACTCCATCCCGAGCGCGCCGGGGGGAACCACCGTCACCCAGCGACGTTCGAGCGGCAGATACCAAACGATCCCCACGCGCCCCGCGGTCGTCGCGAGGTACGTCGCCGAAGCGAGGACCGCGCCGAGCGCTGCGCTGAAGAGCGATGGATCTGCGCGCTCGCTCATCACACGCTCCGATAGCTCGTGACGATGAGGCCCGCGATCGCGTTGAACCAGAGAACGATCGCAGAAATCCACGCGCACACGCGGGCGAGCCGCGCTGTCTGCGCGTCACCCTCTCGTCGCGTGAGCAGCCACTGCGCCACGAGCAACGGCGCGACGAGCAGCGCGAAGTTCTCTTTGATGTCGAAGAGGATCGCCACCCAACGAGCGTGCTGATCGAGCCACTCGGCGCGCACTCGCACGCGGTAGTTCGGGTAGATGCTCGCGCCGATCGCGAAGACGATCGAGAAGCAAACGAGCGCGACCGTCGCGTAGAGTCGATGAAGTCGGCTGTGCTGCGCGCCGGGACGTCGAAGGATCAACGCCAGGTGCGTGCTCGACCCCAGCAGCGCGCCCGCGGCGATCGCGTGCGCGACGAGCAGTGTTTTCAGCGCCCACGCCGGGCCGTCGACGAGCATGCGATGCAGTGAGTATTGCGCACGAAGGCAGGGAGAGTGTCGATCCCGCTCGATGCCTTGCGCGGAGGACGAAGGCCGAGGCGACGATTACGAGCGCGGGGTGAGCGAGACGCGGCCCTCGTTGATCACCGTTCCGTCGATGCGATACGGAGTGACTTCGAAGTTGGTCTTCGTCGCGTGCACGAGGAGAAAGTTCGCGACGCTCTCGGAGTAGCGGCGCCAGGGCTGCGAGCCGACGGGATAGAGCTCGGCCCCGGCGCCAGCGCTGATCATGTAGATCGTCCCGCGACGACCCGAGACCTCGCGGCCTTGTCCGTCGATCTCTTTGCTCACTTCGAACTCGTGGTCGTGCCCGTTGAACACGATGTCGACGCCGAACTCGTCGAACACCGGCGCCCACGTCTGGCGCAAGAACACGGTGTCCGTCGCGTCTGCATAGCGAGCAGAGCTGAACGCAGGCTTGTGATGCACGACGACGATCCACGGGACGCGCGCGCGGTTCGCGCGGGCGCGAGTGAGGTCTTGTCGAAGCCAGGTGAGCTGATTGCCGGCGACGCTGCCCGCGAGATCGCCGCGAAACGGCGTGTCGTTGAGCACGACGAAGTGCATCGGGCCGTAGTCGTAGGAGAAGTAGAGCTCGTCTTGCTCCATCATTCCGGCCTGCGGCTGCGCGAACTGAACGAGGTAGTTGAGCGAGAGCGCGTCGTGGTTTCCGTGCGCGATCATGAAGGGCATGTTCGCGAGGGGCGCGGCGCACGAGACGAACCACTCTTCCCACTCGGCCTGGCTGGTTCCGAGAAACACGGCGTCGCCCGAGAAGACTTGAAAGTCCGGCTGCCTCGCGCCCGAGACGGACATGATCCGGTCTTGCAGCATGCGAAGCGTCGCGTATCCGTTGCGAGAATCACCGGAGACAACGAAGTTCACGTCGTAGCTCGCCGCGCCCGCAGGCGGCGCGGTCTTGAACGACTGCACCGCGCTGAAGTGCCCCTCGCCTCCCACTCGGTAGTAGTACGTCGTGTCTGGCTGCAAGCCGCAGAGGTGAACCTCGTGCGTGGTCACGCTGCCCTCGCCCGTTCCGGCGGTGGAGACGTGACCGATCGCCGTTCGATCGAGCGTCGTCGGAGCGGTGCCAAACTGCACGACGGACGCGCGCGTCTCGCGGTCGGTGTTCCAGAGAAACGCGATGGTGCTCGATGGGTCCGCGGCCCACGAGACGTGCACCGCGCGCGGCGTCGCGCGAGGCCCGAAGGTGCTGGTGTCGCCGAAGTAATTCACCCGCGTCATCGGCGTTGTGCGCACGCGATGCGTGCAGCCTTCGGGCACATAGTCGAGCGGCGCGTTGGGATTCGGCCCGGCCTCCATCGCCGCAGCCATGTCGTCGACGAGCGACGCATCGTCGTCCACGCCCGAGTCGACGCTCACGCCCGAATCGGGACGCATGTTCAACGGAACCTGGCAGCCAAACAGCCACAACGAAGCAGAAACAACCGCGCTCGCGCGGGAGTACAACGCTCTCATCTTCGTCGCCTCGCCCTTCAAAACGACCCGGTGAGCTGCAGGGTGAACACGTCGTTGAGCACGATTCCGCTGTCGGGTACGCCGCCGGCGAGGTCTCGATACTCGTTGTTGATCGTGTACGACGCGTGCAGCTTGAATCCGTGGCCGAGCTGGTACCAGTTGACGCCGAACGACATGGACAGCGTCTTCATGAAGTCCCTGTAGACCTCGCGCGTCGGTGACGCGGGAAACCTCGTCGCACAGTCCGGCGGCCCGCCAGCGGTCGCCGCGGCGGTCGACCGCGTGATGCACGTCGACGGGTCGAACTCCTGCACGCGCGCGATCAGCTCGAGGTGATTGCGCAACGCGGGGTGCGGGATGAACAGCCCGAGCTGCGCGAGCCAGCCCAACGACTGCGTGCTCTGCGTCACCGTGGTGTCGGTCTCGGCGGTGTCCCTCGCGTAGACCTCGGCGTACGCGCTGAATCCGTGGGCGGCGAAGAACACATCCGCGCCGAGCGAAGTCACGCCGATGCGATTGGGCTCGGGCATCATCGAGCCCGGTCGCGTGATCGAGCCGATCTGACGGATCTGCGTCGAGGCGTTGAGCGCGATCGCGAGCGTCGGCGCAGACCGCAGGTTGACCGCGCCCTCTTGCAGCGAGCTCGGCCTGCCCAGCGGATTGATCGCGAGGCGTCCGGCCCAGAGAAAGAAGCCGTCGAGGTTGAAGGGCGTGTTCGCGCCTTTTCCGTTGAAGACGCCGACGTAGTACTCGAGCAGATCGCGCGGTCCGGTCCAGCCCCAGGCCATCACGCCGAGGTCGAAGCTCGGGATGAAGCGCACGCCCGAGCTGTTGGCAGCGCCAGACCACAGCGCGCGATCCGCGAACTGATATCGCGACGACGAGACCAGCTCTTGCCGCGAGAACGGAACGCGAAACTGCCCAATTTGCAGCTGCAGCCAGCGCCGCACTGGGACGAGCGCATACGAGTCGAGCAGCTCGAGTCGGTCCGAGAGGTTGAACTCGATCCGCATCTGCAAGAGCGGGTGCGCTTGCCCGTGCACCACGACCCGCGTGCGCAGGAGGTTGACCCCTGGCGGGACCGAGAAGTTCGTCGTCGAGTTGAAATCGTAGCCCGTTTGAAAGACGAACTGCGGCTGCGCGAAGAACCCGATGTCGAGCCATCGCTCTGCCACGCCTTCGGGAAAGCGACTCGCGCCGACGTGACCGCCTGCGGCCAGCGGCGGCGTAAAGTCCGCAGGACGCAGGTCAGGCGACGCCGCGGAGCCGAGCACGGTCATCTCGAGAAGGCCGAGGATTCCGCTTGGCGCGCTGGCGGCGAGGCCGCCCGATGGCGCGGGAGGGCGCCATCCTGCGCGAGGTTCTTCCCATGCTCGCACCGCGTGCGCTCGAGTCGCGACCAGCGTCGCGAGCAGCGCCGAGAGTGAGGCAGCGATCGTCCGAGAGCGTCTTTGTTTCACCGCGCACACGACCGCTACCAGCGCGATGCGGCAGCGACGCGACGACGAAGCGTCCCCCCTTCGTCAACGCTGTGACATCCCGGCGCTCAGCCGGGAGCGAGCCAGCGACTCGCGTTGTCGATGCGGCGCACTCCGCACGCGCGCGCCTCGCTCTCGGCGCGGGCGACGAGAGCGCGCCCTTCGTCTCCGCCGAGCAAGAGCCCGCGTTGATAGCGCGCGACCGCGGCGTACAAGCGCATGTCCGCGACCAAGAGCGTTCGCTCTGCGCGCTCGAGCGCGCGGCGCTGCGCCTCTCGATCGCCGCGGCGGCTCGCGACGCCCGCGCGGGCGAGCGCGCCCAAACCCACGGCCCACGGGACCTGCTCGCGCTCCATCGCGGCGGCGTCTCGCTCCGCGCGCGCGAGCAGCCAACGGGCCGAGATGCCGCGGGCCGCGCCGATGAGCGCGCGAGCGCGCAGCGAGAGGCCCTCGATCTTCGCGTATTGCACGCGAAACAAGAGCGATCGCTCGAGCTCGCCCCAGCGGCCATCGATGCGAGAGAGCGCCGTGCGCGCGTCGTCTTCGTACAGGTCGCACTCGACGTGCGCGCGCAGCGCCCACCAGTGCTGCACGTGAAACCCGTCCTTCGACCATCGCGCCATCGCGTCGTCGACGAGCTTGCGCCCGCGAGGAGCGTCGTCCTCGGCGATGGCCGGCATGAAGGCCAGGTACGTGAGCAGCGAGGTGGAGGCGAGCAGGTCGCTGCGCGACTCGTACTCGTCCAGAAGCGAGCGAATCTGCTGCTCGATCTCGCCGAACGCCCCGGTCCACGCCTTCGGCGCGAGCGTGTAGAACTGCGCTTGCGCCAGGTCCCACGGCGCCACGCATCGATCGCGGAGGATCTGCGCTGCTTGCGCGCAGTCTCGCTCGCTGTCGAGCCAGCGCCCCTCCATGCACGCGGCGATGCCCGAGCAGAGCCAGAACATCCCCATCGCGTGAGGGTTGTCCGTGCGCGCCGCGAGCAGCCGCGCGCGCTTCAAGAGCGCGGCGGTCTTCTGGCGCGCTGCGTAGCCGAGCGTTCCGCTGAAACCGCCCTCGATCGCGATGGCGCGAGCTAGGCGGTAGGGCTCTCCGAGCTCGAGCGCTTCGAGGTACTGCCGCGTGTTGAACTCCGCGCCGCGGATGTTGTCGACGATCCCGAGGCCCTGCGCCGCGGCACGACAGGTGTCGACGCGAAGCAGCGCGCGCGCGTCGTGCGGGCCGTCCTTGCGCACGGGCTCTTCGCCGCGGATCGCGAGCCTGGCGCGCATCGCGACGAGCGAGAGAAGGGCGCGCTGGGGGCTCTGGGCGTAGTCCATTCCGAGCCCGTCGAGCACGGCGCGCAGCTGCGCGATGCCCTCGTCGACGTGGCCCGAGCGAAGCAGCGGGTCCGCGGCGCGCAGGCGAAGCTCGAGCGCTTCGAGCTCGGGCGCGCTGTTGGCCGCGTCGAGGTAGCACACGGCCGCTTCTCGTCCGCGCCCCGCGTTGGCGAGGCAATCGCCGAGCGCGATCACGAGCGCGCGACGAGGGCTGCGGCAGCGCTCGTGGAGCGAGATGGCCTTGCGGTACAGCCGCGCGGCTCGATCGAAGGCGAGTGATGCCGCCGCGCGTTGCGCAGCGCGCTCGGCCCACACCGCGGCTTCAGCGAGCGCGCCTGCGCCTTCGAAGTGAAGCGCGAGCTGGTCGGGCTCGACCTCGGGATCATCGAGCAGCGACTCAGCGAGGGCGCGGTGCACGTTGGCGCGCACCGAGGGGTCGATGCGGACGATCACCGCTTCGCGCACGCGGTCGTGCTGGCACTCGACGGACTCGTTGCCCGAGCGGCGCACGCGAGCGAAGCGCTGACGACGGAGCCGCGCGAGCGCGTCGGCCGCGTCGTCGCCGAGGCGCGCGGCGCGGCGAGCGGCGCTCCACGAGAGGGGCACGCCGGCGACCGCGAGCACTTCGAGCAGCGCGCGCGCGGCGGGGTCGAGGTTGAGCGCGCTCGACCACAAGACGTCGTCGAGGGCGACGCGCGTGTCCGAGGGAGGTCTGCTGCTCGCGCGGTCGCTGTCGTTGTCGTCGAGGTCGGAGAGGTGGCGGGCGAGGACGTCGAGGAAGTAGGGATTTCCCTGGGATTCACGCGCGATGCTGTGAGCGCGCGCGCGCTGTTCGTCCGTGCGATCTCCGACGAGCGCCTTGGCGACCGAGAGCGCGTCCTCTGGGGTCAACGGCTCGACGTCGAGGACGGTGAGCGCGACGCCTTGCTGCTTCAGGTGATCGCGGTCGAACCAATGCCAGAGCGTCGATGGGTCCGAGGCTTCTGTGCGAAACGTACCGACGAACAGAAGCGGCCTGTGCTCTGCGCTGCGGAGCAGCTCGTCGAAGACGATGGCGCTGTCGACGTCGCCCCACTGCAGGTTGTCGACGAAGAGCACGATCGGCCCTCGATGCGAGAGCGCGTCGATCATCAAGCGCAGCGCGTTGGTGGCCTTGCGTCGCAGCTCTTGAAGGTCACGAGACTCGACGTCCTCGCTGAAGCCGAAGCTGCGCACGCGCTGGAGCACAGGAAAAAGCCGGGTCAACGCGCCCACGTTGGGCGGCGTGACCTCGGCGACCTCGTCCGCGTCCATCCCTCGAAGCTGCTGCGCGAGCGCGTCGATCAAGCTGTCGAGCGCCTCGAACGGAACGGACTCTTGCTCGTAGCACTGCCCCGCCAGCACGAGCGCGTCAGGCACGCTCGCGCGCACCTCTTCGATGAAGCGCTTGGCCAGGGTGCTCTTGCCTGTGCCGGACTTTCCGCGGAGCAGGACGACGTCAGTGCGGCCCTTTCGCGCGTGTTCGAGCGCGGACCACAGGGCCTTCTCGTGCTCGGATCGCCCGACGAACACGCGCCTCGACTCGCGGCGACGGTGCTTCGGGCGCTGCTTCGAGAGCACTTCGATCACCGCGGCGCCGGTGGGCCGCTCGCTCGGCTCAGCGCGCAAGAGCGCCATGCACAGATCGGCGAGGTCATCGGGGACCCCAGAGGTGATTCTCCGCGGATCGACCGGGACGGACGTGAGCTTCTCCGCGAGGATCTCGCGCGCGTTTCCTTCGAACGGAAGCCGCCCCGTGAGCGCCTCGTAGAGCACCACGCCCATCGAGTACCAGTCGCACGACTCGTCGACGCGCCCGCCTGTCGACTGCTCGGGCGCCATGTATGCGGGCGTCCCGACGATGCGAAACTCGTCGTCATCGCGGTCGCTCACGAGCCCGAAATCGAGCAACACGACTCTGCCCGAACGCGCGACCATCACGTTCGAGGGCTTCACGTCGCGGTGCAAAAGCCCCGCCGTGTGCAGCGCCTCGAGCCCTGCGGCCAGCTGCGCGAGCGACCGTCGCAGCCGGTTCTCGTCGACCTTCACGCTCGCCGGACGGTCGTGAGAGCGCACGGAGGCGTCGAGCTCGGGCGGCGCAGCGACGAGCGCTCCGCTGTTGGCCGGACGCACGATCACCTCGGGAAACGAGTCGTCTGCGCTCGCGGTCGCCGGGCTGCCCGTCGAGTCCGTCGACGGCCTCGACTGGCTCGCGCCTCCGCTCGAGCTCGATCCGGTCAATCCGTCGGCGGTGTCGACGGTCGCGAGCGCGTCCAACGAGATCCCGAGCGTCCCGTGTCCGCGCACGTAGGACAGCAGGTCGACGCCGTCGACGAACTCCATCGAGAAGAACCAACGCCCCTCGTCGGCGAACAGCTCGTGCAGCGTGACGAGGTTGCGATGCGAGACGTCGGTGAGCTTGCGAAACTCTTGCTTGAATCGATACAGCGCGGAGCCGTCGCTCAAACGCAGGCGCTTGAGCGCCACGGTCGCGTCTCTCGCGCGATCGTGCGCTTCGTACACGATCCCGAAGGCGCCCTCGCCGAGCCGTCGTCGAACCTCGAAGCGATCGGTCCCGATGAAGTCATCGCGCTCTGCTGGCTGCTGCTCGTCGTACTCGAGTGCGTCCATCCCGCGGCCGAGACTAGCAGGGACCGTGCGCGCTCGCGCATGACAGTGGGTTGCGGCCGATCACGCGTCGAGAGATCGCGTCAGCTCGGTCGCGTCGTGCGCGCAGAACACCTGCACTTCTCGGCCGTGCACGCGGACGAGGTCGCGGAGGCGGCCGAGGTTGGCGCGCCGGAGCGCGTCGTTGTGGCCGAGCAGTCGCTGAAACGCGCGCAGGCCCGCGGGGCAGCGATATTCGGGCTCCATTTCGCCGTGATGAAAGTACGCGTCGCCGCAGTGCAGAAGCCATCGACCCTCGGATTGCACGGCGATTCCGGCGTGACCGCGCGAGTGGCCCGAGAGCGGAACCATGAGAATTTCTGGCGGCAGTCCTTCGAGTCCGCGGACGCACTCGAAGCCGTACCAGCGCTCGCCCGCCGACGGTCGATGCGGTCTCCACTCGGGTCCATGTGACCACAGCGCCGGTCGGACCCGTCCGCGATCGAGCCACGATGGGTTGCGCACGACGTCGAACTCGTCCTGCATCAAGTGCACTTTCGCCGCAGGAAAATCGGGCAATCCGCCCGAGTGATCCAAGTCGAGGTGCGTGAGCAGGATGTGCTTCACGTCCGACGGTTCGAAGCCGAGCGCGCGCACCTGCGAGACCGCGGCTTGCGCGGGGTCGAGCTTGGGGCCGTTGATGGCGAGGTAGGGCTTTCCGATACGACGAACGGGGTCGCGCATGTCGTCAAGACCAAAGCCCGTGTCGACCAAGACGAGCCCTGAGGCGGGCGTCTCGATCAAGAGGCAGTGGCAGACGAGGTGGCCCCGAGAAAGCAGCGAGCCGGGCGAGTCCACGAGCGGACCGCCGAGGGGACAAAAGGTTGTGCAATCGAGGTGATGGATTCGCATCGTGTCGCGCGCATTGACGGTACCATCCCGGGCCGTGGCGACGCTGTCATTGCGGGCGATCCGCAAGGTCTTGGGAAGCAACGCGATCCTCAAAGGCATCGACCTCGAGGTGAACGCGGGTGAGTTCGTCGTGCTCGTCGGCCCTTCTGGCTGCGGAAAGAGCACCCTCTTGCGCACGATCGCCGGTCTGGAGACGCCAGACGACGGGACGATCACGCTCGGAGGACGCGACGTGACCCGCGCCGAACCTCGCGAGAGAGACATCGCGATGGTGTTTCAGAGCTACGCGCTCTACCCGCACTTGACCGTGCGGGACAACCTCGCGTTTGGCCTGCGTTTGCGGGGAGAAACCGAGGCGGTCGTGAAGGCGCGGGTCGACGAGGTCTCGCAGATGCTCGGCTTGGGCGCGCTGCTCGACCGCTATCCGAGGGACATGTCCGGCGGGCAGCGGCAGCGCGTGGCGATGGGTCGCGCGATCGCGCGGCGGCCCAAGCTCTTTCTCTTCGACGAGCCGCTGAGCAATTTGGACGCGGCGCTGCGCAATCAAGTGCGCGTCGAGATCAAGAAGCTGCACGCCTCGCTCGACGCGACGATGATCTACGTCACCCACGATCAGGTCGAGGCGATGACCCTCGCCGATCAGCTCGTCGTCCTCAACTCGGGAAAGGTCGAGCAGAAGGGCCCTCCGCTCGAGGTCTACGCGAAGCCGGCCTCGCGATTCGTCGCGGGTTTTCTGGGCTCTCCGAGCATGAACTTCGCCGACGCCCGCGTGTCCGATGACGGCGCGACCGCGGTCGCCGAGGGGCTGCGCGCGCCCATCGATCGGCAGCGGTTCGCGGGCCTCGAGCGAGGTCGAAAGGTCGTCGTCGGGATCCGTCCGCACGACGTCACGGTGCGCCGCGGAGAGTCGTCGGCGCAGGGCTATCGAGACGGCGCGCAACCTGCGGAGATCACGGTCCCCGTGGACGTGGTCGAGGCGATGGGCTTCGAGGCGTACGCGCACGGACAGGTCGCGGGCGGAGCGTTCGTCGCGCGCGTCGAAGGCCGGCCCGATGAGCTTCCTCGCCGAGGAGAAACGCTCGCGCTCAGCGTCGAAGCCGCGCACGTGCACTTGTTCGACCCCGAGACGGGTCGCTCGCTCGCCGAGGCGGCGCCATGAAGCGCGCGCGCTGTCGAGACGCCACGAGAGCGCGCTGGCTCTCGCTCTGGGTGCTCGCGCTGGTCGTGCTCGTCACGCAAAGCGCCCTCGCGCAGCAGACCGTCACGCTGTGGCACGCGTATCGCGGCGCAGAACAACAAGCGCTCGATCAAGTGCTCCGCGCGTTCGAACGAGAGCATCCAGGGGTCACCGTGCAGACCCTCGCCGTCCCGTTCGACGCGTATGCATCGAAGCTCGAAGCGGCGATCCCCCGAGGAAACGGGCCGGATTTGTTCATCGACGCCCACGAGCGACTGCCCTCGTACCGCGCGCGCAACATCATCGAGCCCGCGGGCGCGGCGCTATCGCTCGTGGCCAGAGACAGCGTGGGGCTCGACCTCGAGCCGCTCTCGATCGACGCCGTGACGAGCGCGGATGGGGGCGAGCGATTCGGCGTTCCCCTCTCGCTCAAGTGTCTGGCGCTGTTCGTGGATGAAGAGCTGTGGGAGCGCGCGGGACGCCCGTCGCTCGAGACGGTCGAGTCGATCGCCGCGGCGCGCAGCGCGCTTCCGAGAGAGAGCTTTCCGCTCGTGTACTACGGGGCCAACGCCTACTTTCACGCGGCGTTTGTCCACGCGTTCGGCGGTCAGCTCTTCGACGAGCGCCGCGGGACGTACGCCTTCACCGGCCCCGCCGCGCAGCAGTCGCTCGAGTACGTGCAGCGCTTGCTGCGCGAGCGCGTCGTGCCCGCAGAGGTCGACGCGGCCTCGGTCACGCCGTACTTCCGCACGGGCCGCGCGATGACCGTGATCTCGGGCCCGTGGCTCGTCGGCGAGCTCGGCGACGCGCGTCGCTATCGCGTCGTCCCCCTGCCCCGCGTCGCCTCGACGAACCGACCGCTCAGCCCCCTCGTCACCGTCGAGGTCGCCTACCTCGCGCGCAACGGACACGCACCGCAGCTCGCCGCCGAGCTCGCTGCGTACTTCGCGAGCCCTGCTGCAGCGAGGGTGCGCGCGCTCGTCGGACGGCAGGTCGTCGCGACGCGCTCGGTGTGGACCGACGCTGAGCTCGCGGCCGATCGCATCCTCGCTCCCTTTCGACGCGCGGCGCGCGACGGTCGACTCATGCCCACGCACGCGAACATGCGCCTGTCGTGGGAGCCCGCGAATCAAGCGATCCGCCGCGCCCTTCGCGACCCCGCGGCGACGCGCGTCGCCTTGGAGCAGGGGCTGCATCGCTACGAAGACGCCGCGCGTCCGCTGCCCGCGCGACGCTCTCCGCTGCCGCTGCAGATCATCCTCGGGCTCGTCGCGCTCGGGCTCGTCCTGCGCAGCGTTCAACGCTCGCGCGACCCTGATTTTCGCCTCGCGGTGAAGCGCTCGCTCCCTGCGTACGCGTACGTCACGCACGCGGTCGTGATCGTCGCGCTGCTGGTGGTGCTGCCGCTCGTGCTCGGCGCGTTCACCTCGCTCTTCGCAGGTCGCGACGGAGCGCTCGAATACGTGGGCGCCGCGAACTACTGGGACATCATCACCGCCCGCGGCGGCCCCCTGTTCACGTCGGGCACGTTCTACGCGGTGCTTCTCGTGACGGTCGTGTGGACGCTCGCCAACCTGGCGCTGCACGTCTCGATCGGCGTCGCGCTCGCGTTGGTGCTCTCTCGACCGCTCTTGAAGCTGCGCGCGCTGTACCGAGTGCTGCTGATCATCCCGTGGGCGGTCCCTTCGTACGTGACGGCGCTCGCGTGGAAAGGGATGTTTCACCGGCAAACGGGCGCGATCAACGCGATGCTCGCGGCGCTCGGGGTCGAGCCTGTCTCGTGGTTCGCGCAGTTCTCGACGGCGTTCACCGCGAACGTGGCGACGAACACGTGGCTGGGATTTCCCTTCATGATGGTGGTCACGATCGGCGCGCTCGCGGCGATCCCGAAGGACCTGTACGAAGCAGCCGAGGTCGATGGAGCGACCGCGTGGCAGCAGTTTCGGCACATCACGCTGCCGCTGCTCAAGCCGACGCTCTTGCCCTCGATCTCGATGGGCGCGGTGTGGACCTTCAACCAGTTCAACGTGATCTTTCTCGTGTCCGGCGGCGAGCCCGACGGAGCGACGGAGATCCTCGTGACCGAGGCGTATCGCTGGGCGTTTACGCGGCAAGCGCAGTACGGCTACGCCGCGGCGTACGCGGTGCTGATCTTCGGCGTCCTCGTGCTCGGGACGCGCTTGCTCGAGCGCCTCACCACGCCTCCGCACGCGAGGCAAGGAGGCGACCGATGAGAGAGTCCGGACGCAAGGGGCCATGGTGGCTCGAGCCGCTCTCGCACTTGATCCTGCTGCTCGCCGTGGCCTTCGCGCTCTACCCCGTGTTGTGGGTGGTCTCTCTCGCGCTCGACGGCGTGCAGCGGCCCGTGGCGCGCGCGATCCCGTGGCCCGAGAGCCCGTCGCTCGACAACTTTCGCGCGATCATTTTCGCCCGAGGAAACGGCGGCGAATGGCTCTTTGGACGCCAGCTCGCCAACTCGATTTTGGTCAGCGCGGCCACGGCGCTCACGGCCATCGGCATCGCGACGCCCGCTGCGTATGCGCTCGCGCGCTTCCCGAACTTCGTCGGCGCCAAGGGCGGGACGAAGGCTCTTCTGGCCACGCAGATGTTTCCTGGCGTGGCGAGCGCGGTGCCTTTGTACATGCTGCTCGACAAGCTGCGGCTGCTCGACACGCGCTCGGGGCTGGTGCTCGTGTATGCGACGACGGCCGTTCCGTTTGCGATTTTTCAGCTCCGCGGCGCGTTCGAGACGATCCCCAAGGACCTCGAAGAAGCGGCGATGGTCGACGGCGCCACACGGTTTCAAGCGTTCGTGAAGGTGGTGCTCCCCGCCGCTCGCCCCGCGCTCGCGGTCACCGCCCTCTTCGCCTTCATGTCCGCGTGGAACGAGTTCATCCTCGCCGCCACCTTTCTCTCTCGCGAGAGCGCCTTCACCCTGCCCGTCGCGCTCCAGCGCCACGTCGGCGAGTACGACGCCGCGTGGGGCAAGTTCGCCGCGGGCTCGATCATCGTGAGCGTCCCGGTGATGGCGCTCTTCTACGCGCTGCAGAAGCACCTCGTCGGCGGGCTCACCTCGGGTGGCGTCAAGGGCTGAATCGCCGCGCTCAGTGGGGGATCAACCGCCGCTCGCGGGCGCGCACTCCGCTGCGAAACGCGCGGATCCTCGCGTGCACATCGAAGATGCTCTCGCTCTCTTCGATGAGCGAGAGGTACTGCACGCGCGAGGCGACCGCGCCGAGCTCGAACGCCCAGTAGAGCGCCATCAGCGGGTTGATGAACAGCTCGCTTCCTGCGGTTCGCTCGGTGAACTGCACGTCGCCGAACTCGCCCTTCACCGCGGCGGCGATGCTCCCGTTGACGATGCTCGGCCGCTCGGGCATGCGCGCGTTGGCGAAATCCACGGCGTCGATGAAGGCCTTGCCCTCGCTCATCGACGAGAGCACCGAGAACGCCCCCAAGAACGCGCCGTCCTTCGCGAGCTCCGCGACGTTCTCGAGGAAGTGCGCGTGACACACGCCGTGAAACGCGTCGATCCCGAAGCCCAAACACAGGACAAACTTCTGCGCGACCTCGAGCGGAGCCACCGCCGCGAGCGAGCACATGTCCTCCGCGGGCGTCCCGAGGCCCGCTTCGTCGCCGCGCATCAAGATGTCCGTCCCGCCGTCGACCAGGACGATCGCGTCGACCGAGAACCACTCGACCAGCCGCCGGTACGCCTCGCGCAACGAGCGCACGTCGCACTTGGAGAACGCGAACACTGAGCTCGAATCACCGCGCAACTCCAGCCACTGGCACAAGAGACGCTCGGGACAGTACTGCTCTTCTCCCTTCGTGCTCGCGCGCACTTCATACGTCACGGGGTCGAGCTGCACGGCGTCGGTGCCGCCGAGGTACGTAAACGACAAGTTCGCGAGCCGCACGGATTTTCCCTGCGATTTCAGCGACAGATAGAGAGGGAGCCCCGCGTACACGTCGAAGCCTCCGCCGGCTCCGGCGATGAGGACGCTCTTCGCGTTCTGCAGTTGGTCGAACAGAGGCAGGCTCGCGAGCGTCGACATGGTCTTCGACCTTGTAGCATTCACGCCCATGACTCGCCGCGCGCTGCCCCTCTTGCTCTTGTGCTCGCTCCACTGCGGCGCCTCGACGCGCGCGTTCGATGGTGGCTCCGACGCGCGAGCCTCGTCCGAGTGCCGTTGGGTCGCGCGTGATCCCATCGCGGTCACGCCACGCGGATCGCCTGCGTTTCGACTGCTCGAAGCGACGGAGCTCTCCGACGGCGCCCTCGTCGCGGCGCGCGATTCGATCGTGGGATCCGAGGACCACCTGTGGCTCGCCTCGGTGCGCAGCGGAGCGGTCTCGCTCGACCGCGTCGCCACGATCACGCGCGACGCCAACGTCTCTGCCTCGCTCGCGGTGGACGCTCGATCGAATCAGCACTTCGCGCTGTTCGACGGCGTCGCGAACCGCTGTCTCTTCGTGCGTCGCTCGGTCGACACGCCTTCGACCGAGACATCGCTCGACCCGTCGATGCTCACGATGGGCTTCGCGATGGCCGGCTGCCGCGACCTCTGGCTCAACGGGCCGAACCTCTCGTTTTTGAGCGAAGAAGTCCGCGCTGTTTGGGGAACGCAGCAGCTCGTCATCGACACCGATGGTCGCTTCGTGCGCGCCGATCGCTTGCCCATGAGCAGCGCGCAACCCGTCGATCGCACCATGCGCAGCGCTCTCTCTGCGAGAGAGCAAATCGCGCTCACGGTGACTCCGACGCGGCAGCCGCAGACCTTCGAGCTGCGCGCGCAGGCGCTCGACGATCGGGCGATGCCCCGAGCCGAGAGCGCGCTCATCGCGACGACGGCGATCGCCGCGACCGCGCCTCACGTCGTGGCCGTGCGGGGCGGGCTGCTCGCGCTCTGGGACAACGCGGTCGACACGCTTCCGCCAGTATTTTCACTGGCAGTTCGTCCCCTCGACGCGCGCGCGCAGCCCACGGGCGAGCTCGTCGAGCACAGCCAGCTCGGGATGCTCTCGGGCGTCGCGCACGCGACCGCGCGCGATGGATCCGCGCTCGTCACAGGGCGCTTTCTCGACGGCGCGCGCAAGCAGCGCTTCCTCGTGCTCGACGCGCGCGGGGCGATCGCTCAGGGCCCGATCGACCTCGCGCTGCCCTCGCTCGCAACCGGCGTCGTACGCTCGCGCGTGGTGGCCACGACGACCGGCGCGCTGGTGATCACCGAGGTGAACACACAATCAACCGGCAGCGAAATTGTCGCGGTCCCGATCGAGTGTCAGTGACGGATGCGGTCGAGGTGCGTGACGTACCAGCGGTCGCCCCAGTGGATGAGCACGTTGACGCGCAGCGAGATCTCGCGGTTGTTCGCGCGCACCACCAGGCGTGAGCCGTAGCAGCTCCAGTAGGGCAGGCGGTTCCACTCGCGACCGACGGCCATCCACGTGCACGAGCGCGACGGGTCGAAGCGGACGAACTCGACGCGCTGCCCGCGCGGAAGCTGCGAGCGATACGTCTCGATGTCCCTGCGGTACTCGCGGATGAGCCGCGCGTGATAGCCCGCGGCGCCGCTCATGTCCTTGATCGCGAGAAACGGATCGAGCGGGAGAAAAAAGTCGAGCGCGCCGTCGCTGTTGCCGCTGTTGAGCGCCTCGACGAGGTGCCGCGCTCGATCGCTGACGTCACCGGGCGCGGGTCGCGCAGGAGCGCTGCGGAGCGAGGCCGCGTTGTTCGCGGGGATGGTGATGTTGGGCCAACGATCGGCGCGCGCGCTCGGTGACTGGACGACGAGCGAGAGCGCGACGAGCGCCGCGGTGAACGAGCGCGAGCGGGTTTGCACGGCGGGAGGGTGTACCGCGGGCGGGCCGGGCTGTGGTACTCGGCAGCACACGATGGCGACGGTGCTGGTCACAGGAGCGACGGGTTTTCTCGGACGACACACGGTCCGCGCGCTGCGAGAGCGCGGGCACATGGTGCGCGCGCTGGCGCGCAACCCGCCAAAGGACATCGGCGCGCAGCTCGGCGAGGGCGTCACCGTCGTGCGTGGAGACGTGCACGAGGGCGGCGCGGGCTCGGCGCTCGCGAAGGCGCTCGAGGGCGTCGAGGCTGTGTTTCACCTGGCCGGGATGGTCTCGCGACGCCCCGAGGACGCCGAGGCGCTCTTTCACGCGCACGTGCACGGGACGCGCGCGGTGATGACCGCGGCGAAGAGCGCGGGCGTGAAGCGCTTCATCTTGGCGAGCACGAGCGGGACGATCGCCATCAACGACGCCGCGACGATCGCGACCGAAGAGGACGACGCGCCGGTGCGCTGGCTCTCGAAGCTTCCGTACTACCGCGCCAAGTGGATCGCTGAGAAAGAGGCGCTCGCGCAGAGCAAGCCCGGCTTCGAGGTGATCAGCGTGAACCCGTCGCTCTTGCTCGGTCCGGGCGACGCGTTCGGCTCGTCGACCGACGACGTGCGCAAGTTCTTGGACCGATCGATCCCCGCGGTTCCTCGCGGAGGGATCGCGTTCGTCGACGCGCGGGACGCGGCCGAAGCGCTCGTGCTCGCCTTCGAGAAGGGGCGCGGCGGCCAGCGCTATCTCGTGAACGCCGCGAACATGTCCGTGCAGGACTTCTTCTCGCGGCTCGAGCGAATCTCCGGCGTTTCAGCGCCCAAGCTGCTGCTACCGAAGTCGCGCGAGGCGGCGAAGCTGAGCACGCGGCTGTTCTCGAAGGTCGTTCGCGTGATTGGCGGAGACCCGCCCGTCGACGAAGAGAGCGTCGAGATGGGGCAGCTCTTTTGGTACGCGAGCAGCGAGAAGGCCGAGCGCGAGCTCGGATGGAGCGCGCGCGACCCGAACGAGACGCTCGCGGACACGGTGAAGGACATCGCGCCGTCGAAGTTCTCCTCGCGCGACGAACGCGCGACGAACGCGCTGTGAATCCGCGACGAAGCGCGCTCAGCGTCAGCGCGGGCTACTTGCCGTAGCGTCGCTTGACGTTGGGCAGGAGGTACTCGTCGATCATTCGATCGAGCGAGTACTTGGGGGCCCATCCCCAGTCGCGGCGCGCGAGCGAGTCGTCGAGGTCCGCGGGCCAGGTGTCGACGATGCCCTGGCGCTTCTCGTGCGGCGCGTAGCTGATTTTCACCTGAGGAAACGCCCGCAGAACGCGCTCGGCAAACTCGCCGGGCGTGGGGTTGAACGCCGTCACGTTGTAGACCGAGGCGCTGAGCTTCGAGGCGTCTGCGGCCGCGAGCATGACGAGCGCGTCGACGGCGTCGGGCATCGCCATGAACGGGATGCGCGTGTCCTCGCGAACGAAGCACGCATAGTCGTGCCCCTGCGCGGCAGCGTGCAGCATCTCTGGCAAATAGTCGCTCGTCCCGCCGCTTGGAACGGTGAACGCCGAGATGATCCCGGGGAAGCGAATCGAGCGAAAATCCACGCCGGGCGGGTTGGGCTCTTGCGCGAGCTGGCGATAGTGCCGCGAGAAGTACCGCCCCAAGTGCTCGCCGTAGAGCTTGTTGACGCCGTACATGGTCGTGGGCTCGTTGAACTGCTCTTCGCGAACGGCGCCCGCGCGCTGCTTCTCGGAGAGCGAAGGCACTCCGTACGCGGCGATCGAGCTCGGAAACACGAAATCGATCTTCGCCCCCCGCTTGGCCGAGCGCTGCATGGCGAACCCGAGCGAGCGCAAGAGCCCGTCGACGTTGACGAGCTGCGCGCGCTCGGGGCTCTTTTCGCTCGTGGTCGACAGCAGCGCGGCCAGGTGAAACACCGCGCGAACATCGAAGTGATCGTCGATGCGGTCGTACGTTGCGATCTCCGTGACGTCTCCCACAATCACCTGTGCGCAGCGCTTGGCGACGCTCGCGTCGGGCTCGCGGAGGTCGACGGCGATCACCGCGTCGCGCCCCTCGTCGCTGATGCGCTCGATGAGCGCGTGCCCGATTTCTCCGTTAGCTCCTGTGATCACCACCGCGCTTCGCGCTGCCACGAACAACGACCTCCTGCTCGGTCTCCGAGCGGCCGCGGATTGGAGCACGCGGGCGATCGATCGTCATTGCCGAACGCATTCGACCGGGAAATTTCCCCGCAGTTGTGACGCGCAGTGTCAGCGCATCCGTTGCGTCGCCGCGCGCACCGCGCGTGTCGGCGCCGCGCGCGTTGTTGGCAAAACAAGCCCGTCTGTGACGCGCTCTTGATCGCACTTTCGAGATGGCGTAGCACCGGCCGCCCTCGTGTGCGTTGCTGCGTAGTCGTCGACGCACTGAATCGTTCGCCCGCTTCGTCCGTCCGAACGATGATCGCGCGTCAATCGACGTCGCTCACGACACAACTTCACTCCCCTTCGCTCTCGAGACATCGCGCTTCATGACCGACTCACCTTCTCGCAAGCGCTCGAGCCACACCCGCACCGCGATGAACGCAGTCGCCGCCGCGGTCGTCGCCGTCGCCGCTCCGCACGTGTATGCGCAGGCTCGCATCGTGGCCGTGGTGGACATGCAGCGCGCCGCGTCCGAGACCAACGAGGGACGCAACGCGCTCACCGCCCTGAAGGCGCAGGTCGACCGCGCCGAAGGACGCCTCGCCCCGCAAGCCAAGCAGCTCGAGGGGATGAAGAAGCGCCTCGAAGCGCACCGCGGCCCGCCGACGCCCGCGATCCAGCGGCTGTACCAGCAGTACATGCAGCAGGCGCAGGCGTTCGAGAGCCAGCGGCAGCAGGCGGCGCAGGACGTTCAGCAGGCGCAGTCGCAGGCCTTTCAAGTGATCCTGACGAAGATGACGCCGGTGATGCGCGAGCTCGCGCAGACGCAGGGCTACCAGATCATCGTGGACGCGACGGCGGTGCACTACGTCCCGAACCAGCTGAACCTCACGGACTCGGCGATCGAGCTGTACAACCGACGCAACCCAGCGACGTTGGCGGATCCGGACGCGGGCGTTCCTGCAGGCGCGATGCTCGGCCCCGACGCGGGCCTCGGCGTGGGAATCACCGGGACGCGCGCAGGCACCACGGTCAACCCGGCCGCCGTTCGCGCGGACGCCGGCGCAGCGGCGAGCAGCGGCGCATCGACGAGCACCAGCGCCAACGCCAACACTGGAAGCGGCGGATTGTCCCCGGTGTTCTTTCGCCGCGACGGCGGCCGCTGAGCGTTCTCAGCGTCGGTTGAGCATCACGTCGTCGAAGAATCGAACGAGCTCGCCGTACGCCCGAATGCGGTTCTCGCGGCGCGCGACGCCGTGCCCTTCGTTCTCGAAGCGGATGTACTCGACGGTCCGGCGTCGGCTGCGAAGCGCGGCAACGATCTGCTCGGCCTCGCCGACGGGCACGCGCGGATCGCGGGCGCCGTGGATCACCATGAGCGGCGTGGTGATGCGATCCACGCGGTGAATGGGCGAGATGCGATCGAGCAGCTCGCCGTGGTTGGCGAGCGTTCCGTACTCGGCCTCGCGGAGCGCGCGGCGATACGCAGCGGTGTTCTGCAAGAACGTTCGGAAGTTCGCGATCCCGACGATGTCGCACGCCGCCGCCCAGAGCTCTGGGTACAGCGTGATAGCCGCGAGCGTCATGTAGCCGCCGTACGAGCCGCCCATCACCGCGATGCGATTGGGGTCGACGTCGGGCAGCGTCCGCAGCCAGCGGTTGACCTCCGCGAGGTCGCGCACCGAGTCCTCGCGGCGCTCGACGTCGTCCATGTGCGCGTAGCGCTTTCCGAAGCCCGTCGAGCCGCGGACGTTGGGCTCGACCACGATGTACCCGTGCCCGACGAGAAACTGCATCACCGGTGAGAACCACAGCGCCGACTGCGCTTCGGGCCCGCCGTGCACGTTGACGATCACCGGCGCGCGCGTGCCCGCGGGAAGCCCGCGCGGGCGATACACGATCACGGGGACTTCGGTGCCGTCGAAGCTGCGGACGCGCTCGATCGTCCCGTCGACGAGCGTGCTCGTGTCGATGTTGGCGTGATCGCTGTTGGTCAATCGCGTGACCGCCGCGGTGCGGACATCGACGCGATACACCTCGTCCGAGAGGCTCCCGCGCGAGAGCGAAACCGCGAGGGACTGCGCGTTGTTCGCGAAGGACAAGTGCGTGATCCATCCCGCTTCGATGCGCGGACGGCTGAGCTCTCGCGGGTGGCGAGGATCGCGAAGGTCGTAGAGCCTGAGCTCCGAGCGACCGTCGATGTTGAACACCAGGGCAGCGGTTCGGCGATCACCCGCGAGCTCGAACGCTTCGACGTCGTGCTGCTCGTCGGTGATGAACACGAGCTCGCCCTCGGGCAAAGGACGGAGCGCGAGGTTCATGAACTCGCGCCCCTTGTCGCTCACGACCAACATCGCGCGACCGTCGCGCGTAAACCTCGGCGACGCGTAGCGCTCATCGCCCGTGTGCGCGACGAGGTTCGTCGCACGCCCGCTCGCCACATCGACGAGCATCACGTCGGTGTCGAAGTTCGACCGCTCGTGCGTGACGAGCAACTGACGGCCGTCCCGCGAAAAGTCCTGCGCTTCGTTGTGCCCTTGTCCTTCGTACAACCGACGCGCGGCGGCGCTGCCGTCCACCGGGCGCACGTAGACGTCGAAGTCCGCTCCGTTGCGCTCGTTGGAGGTGAACGCGAAGGTGCGGCCGTCCTCCGAGAACGTTCCGAACATGTTCTTCACCGCGCGGTTGGCGGTGAGCTCTGCGGGCGCGGCCGCCGCTTGCGCCGGGTCGAGGCGATAGAACTGCACGTTCTCGTCGCCGCCAAAATCACGGCCAAACAGCACGGCTCGGCCGCTCGGCGCGTACTGCGCGAAGTGCACTCGATCGTCGATCGTCGCGAGCCTGCGCCACTGCGCCTCGGCGACCGGCTGCGCGCCGACCGCGGCGATGAAGGGCTGCGCCACTCCGGGAGCATCCGAGAGAAACACCACGCTTCGCCCGTCCGGCGAGAGCGAGGGAGTGTGGGCGCGATGCAGGTTGAGCAAGCGCTCCATCGGCGGGCCTTCGAGCGGACGCCACGTGGTCGCAGGCAGCGGTGCGCGCGCGACCACCGCCGCGTCGTCCGCGCTCGACGAAGCCGCATCCGCGGCGATCGGGACGAGCGCCTCCGCGTCGGGCTGCGGTTGCGGGTCGTTGCGAACAGAGCGAGTCGAGCCGGTGCACGCGGCGAGCAGCGCCAGCATCGGCGCGAAGAGCCTTCGTCGTTGAGTCATTTCGGCGGCGGAGTATGCACGATGCGCCGCGCTCAAGGGCACGCGCGCGAGTCGCCGCCGACCCGCACAGCGCGCACTCCGCTCACCGCGCACAAGGCCATCTCGGCGCCCGAAGGCCCTGCCGACACCAACACGCGGGGCGCCGACGTGAGCACGGTGCGCGCGGCGCTCTGCGCCTGCTCGATGGTGATGCTCGCGATCGCGTCGAGCAGCGCCTGCTCGGACTCGTCCCCGCGACCGTCGTGAGCGGCCCACGCGCGAACGTCGGCCCAGCGCGCGGGATCTCCAGGGTTTCGCTGATCGATGAGCGCGGTCTTCACCGCCTCGAACGAGCGCGCCACGCACGCGTCCCCGAGCGCTCTCGCCGGCTCAGCGAGCAGCGTCGCGATGGCCTCGCTGCCCGACGCGCCACCGTTGGCGGAGAGCACCAACACGGGCCGCGCGACGTCGTCGTACAGCGCGGCGCTCACGCCGTTTGCGCAGCGCTCGATGGCCGACGCGAGCACGAGCATCGCGGCGATTTCGGCAGGACGCTCGCTGACAGACCAGCGCCACGCGACGGCGAACGCAGGCCGCTCGGCCACGCGGTAGACCGCGCTCGAGGGCGGCTCTGCGTGCAGCGTCGGCAGCGGCGCGACGGCGATCCCGTTGCCGCGAGCGACGGCCGTCCATCGCTCAGCGACGAGCGATCCGCGCAGCGCTTCGACCGAGAGATCTCCGGCGACGACGAGGGTCATCGCTCCGGCGCGCAGCGACTCTCTGGCGAGCGCGCGCGACGTGTTGTCCTCGTCTTGCGCCCAGGCAAACGACGGCGCCACCTCGGTCCACTCGCGAGGCGACCACGGAAGATCGGTCCCGCGCAGCGTCGAGAGCGAGGCGCGGCGCAGCGCGGCGCTCGTCCCGTCGGCGATCGCGACGGTCGGGTGCGTTCGGCGCGCGATCCACGCGGCAAACGACGGAGTCTCTCGCGCGACAGCGGGCTCGCTCACGAGCTCGCCGAGCTTTCGCAGCACAAAGGGAGCCTCCGTCGCCGATGCGTCCATCGAGAGCACGAGCCCTCGCCGCCCCGCATCGACGCGGAGCTCCGCGCCTGCCTGAGCGAGCGAAGCGGCGAAGGTCGGCGCGGGGTTGCGACGAGTCCCTCCCTCTTCGAGCGCGAGCGCGAGGCGCAGCGACTCTCGAAGCGAGCGGCCCGGCGCGCTCTCGCTTCCGACGCCCGAGACGACGAGCCGGACGTGCACGGTGTTGGCGAGCGAAAAGCGCCGATGTTCGACGCGCAGACCGTTTGCGAGCTGCCATCGCGTCGGCGCGACGAGCACGGGGCGCGCGCGCGCGCGATCATCGGAGGGGGCTTCGAGCGCGACCGGCGACGGGTCGGGCGCCGCGACGAGCGCAGCGGCGTCGGAGAAATTCGTCGCGTTCGCCGGTCGAGACGCGATCGTCGACGGCGCGCGCGTCGCGCGAGCGCACGCGAGGGACGAGAACGCTGCGACGGCGAGAGTCGCGATTCGAACGGATTTCATCGGCCCTCCGATACGGCTGACGGCGTTCGTACGATGCGCTCGTGCAGCACGCGAAGCACGTCCTGCACGGTCACGGCGTCGAAGCGGTCCTGCTCGGTGAGCGCGAGGCGCGCGTTGCCCCATCGGGACTCGAAGCGACCGAGGCGCAACGCGAGGGCCTCCGCTGAGCTCTGCGCCGATTGCCAATCGAGCCGCCATCGCTCGCGCGCCGCGCGCAGCTCGGACCCGAGGATCCCTTCGCGACCGAGGCGCGCGAGGGTCTCGTCCGCGATTTGATCGAGCGCAGGACGCGATCCGCGCGCGGTCGCATAGCGCAAGGTCCAGCGCAGAACATCACGGTCCGTTCGATGATCGAGGTACGCGTCCGAGAGGACCACGCCGCGCACCGAACGGTCGTTGAGCGTCCTGGCGAGCGGGCCGAACCGCGCGTCGTGCAGCGCGTACGCGAGCAGCTCGATCGCGTAGTGATCGGGGCGACGATCGCCCACCACCGTCCACTGCCGGGACCACTGCGGCAGTCCGCGCTCGTCCGAGACGCTCCACGCAGCGCTCGAGGTCGAGCTCTCTCGCATCGCGAGCGGCTGCGTTTGACGAGACGGAATCACGCCCACGGTTCGATCGACGAGCGCGTCGAGCGCCGCCGGTTCGCTGCTCGAGACGATCGCGAGCACGACGTTGCGAGGGTCGAACGCGCGCCCGTGCGCCGATCGAACGGCCGGATCGACCTCGGACGAGAGCGCGTTGAGCCGCGAGGCCTCGCGCCACAGCGCGACGTCGAGCGCCGCCGCGGGGCCGCGAGAGACGAAGTCCGCAAACGCGGGTTCAGCGATGATTCGCGTGGAGATCCCCAGGCGATCGCAGCGAGGCTCGGCGGCGGTGACCCGAGCCACCACCAAAGGAGCGCTCGCGAAGGACTCGCGCGCCTCGCCGATGGCCACCGACAGCGAGAGCCCGAAGGTCTCTCGCTCGGCGTCGGGCGATCGCGCGTGAATCAAGGTCAGCCCGTTGCTCAAACGACGGACACGGACGGTCAGCCTCGGCTCGGCGGGGGCGTGCGAAGTGGAGGCGTCGTCGGTGGCGCGCGGCGCAGCGGCGTCCGCGACAGGGGCGCTCTGCCCCCACGCAGGCGCGACGAAGAGGGACAACCCAGCCACGATGGCCGCGAAGGCGCAGTGGGTTGCCGGGGAATTCCGCTCGGACACGGCCGGCGTGGTACCGTCGAAACCGGTTATGTCGCAAGGCGGCGACGCGCGTTCACGTTCGGGAGTCCCCAACGATTCGCTGAGAACTCTGAAGCTCGACGAAGGCGCCTCCGTGCGCGAAGAGCTCTATCGGTCCATTCGCGAAGAGCGAAAGCCGGTGCTCGTCGTGATCACCGGCAATGAGATCGGCGCGCGTCGCAAGCTCTCGAGCAACCTCGTCGCCGGACGAGCCCCCGACGCCGGGTTGCACCTGTCCGACGCGGGCGTGTCCTGGCATCACGCGCGCTTCGAAGATCGCGGCGGTGCGTGGGCGGTGATCGACCTCGAGAGCACCAACGGCGTCTCGGTCAACGGAAAGCGCTGCACCGAAGCGATCCTCCGCGCCAACGATCGCATCGCGCTCGGCCGCACCGTGCTGCGCTTCGAAGAGCAAGACGCCATCGAGGCCGCGTACGACGAGCAAATGGAGCGGCTCGTGAGCATCGACGACCTCTCGGGTCTGTTGCTTCGACGACGCTTCGACCGCGAGTGCTCGCTCTTGCTCGACGCCGCGAAGCAAAAGGGAGCTCCGCTCGGGCTGCTGGTGATGGACCTCGACGGGGTCAAGAAGATCAACGACACCCACGGGCACGTGTACGGAGCGCACGTGATCGGCGGCTCGGGTCACCGCATCGGCGAGGCGCTGCACGGCCGCGGGATCGCGTCGCGGTTCGGCGGCGACGAGTTCTGCGCGGCCATTCCCGGCGCGGACGCCGAGGCGTGCGTGCGGATCGGCAACGAGCTGCTCTCGGTGATCGGCGCGACTCCGTTCGAGAAGGACGGGCTCGTGCTGCGCGTCGGCGTGTCGATCGGCGTCGCGTCGTTTCCCGCGGACGCCTCGGACGCAGCCACACTCTTTCGCCTCGCAGACGAGGCCATGTACCGCGCTAAACAAGCAGGAAAGCACCGCGTGAGTCGCTGACTCGCGCTGAGGTTTCACCGACGATGATCCAGGTCCGTTGCCCGAGCTGTCAGGCGAGCTTCGACACCGACGAGCGCAGGATTCCCAAGGCGGGCATGCGCGCGCGCTGTCCCAAATGCGGCGCGTCCATCTTCGTCCTGCCCGACGGGTCCGCGACGGTTGCCCCTGCAAAAACAGCGACAGAAGACCTCCCCGCCGTGAGCAAAGCCGCGCTCCCCGCGCCCGCAGGCGCCGGGCTGCCCGCGGTGAAGGGCGCCGCCGCATCACCGAAGGGAGCGCTGTTTTCGCTCGATGATCTGCCGGCTCCCGCCGCGACCGACTCGATGCTCTTGCCGGCCACGAAGGCGAGCGCGGCCAACCTCGACGATCCGTTTGGCAGTGATTTGCCTGCGCCGAGCGGAGCATCGCTCCCCGTCCCCGTCGATCCCTCGCTGCCCAAGCTCGCCAATCAAGCGGGCCTCCCCTCGCTGAGCAGCCCGGCGTTGCCAGCGATCGGCGGCGCGGCGCTTCCCTCGCTCAGCGGCACTGGGCTTCCCTCGCTCAGCGGCTCGGGATTGCCCTCGCTGAGCGGCACCGCGCTTCCCGCGCCCCCAACGCCCGCGCTGCCCTCGACGCCGAAGCCTCCTCCCGTCGCGCTCGATTTCGACCTCGACGGACCGTCTCCGCCCAAGGCCACGCCGCCCATCAAGCTCTCGGAGCCGTCGATCCCGCTTTCGATGGGCGCGCCGGACATCGAGCCCGATCCGTTCGCGCAGCCCGTGCGCTCAGCGTCGATGCCGCACATCGAGACGACGAAGCCCGCCGCGATTTCGGCGAGCAAACCGCCTGCGAGCCGCGCGCCGGCCGGCCCGCGCGACCTCGACCTCGAAGCGCCCGCGACCAGCGCCGGACTGCCGCCGCCGCGCGCTCCGTCGATGGTGATGGGAGCGGTTCCGCTCGAAGCGCCGATGGAGACCGAAGGGCGCGCTTCGTTTACGCCCGCAGCAACAGCGACGCCCGCGAAGGGCGTCGCGATAGCGCCAGGGCCCGCGAAGGGCGTCGCGAAAGCGCCAGCGCCCATGACGCCGAGCGCAGGCGTCGCCGCGCCGCGTTCGTCCGGCGCGCCAGCGACGCCTCAGCGCGGCAACAACGCGCCGACGCTCGCCGAAGGCTTCGATCTGCCGCTGCCTCCTCCCCCCGAATCGTCTCCGGTCAAGCGCGGGGGAATGGGCTTCGGTGAGATCGACCTCGGCGGCGAGACCCCTCAGGCCTCGGGCGGCGGCGACGACGCTGAGTTCGACGCGATTCCCGTCGAGGGGGGCTCGGGATTGCCGTCGGGCTCGAGCACGCTCGACACCGACGGGCCGGCGCGTCCGACCGCCGCCGTCACGTCCTCGCCGCGGACCTCGTCGGGACCAAGAGCGCCCGCGAAAGAAGAGCCCAAACGCAAGGGACTCTACATCGCCGTCGGCGCCGTCGGGTCCGTCGTTCTGCTCGGCGCGGCGCTCTCGTTTACCAGCGCGGGCCCGTTTGGAATCAACGCCGTCGACCAGGCGCTGCACGGCGCCGAGCGACACGCCGCCGCCAACGCAGCGATCCTCGCGGCCCGAAGGCTGCTCGCGCAGGACACGTTCGGCGCCGCGAAGCGCGCGCTGCGCACGCTCGACGAGCAGCTCGCGCGCACCCCGAAAGAGGCGGAGCTTCACGCGTACGCGACGTTCGCCAACTACTTCGTCCTCGCGCGTTTCGGGACCGACGCGACCATCTCGGGCCGCGCTCGCGCGCTGTTCGAGCGGCTGCCCACGCTGCCCTCGGGCACCGAGTACTTGGGCGCCGCGCAGTCCGCGCGCGAATTGTCACAAGGACACCCCGAGCGCGTTCGCCGTTCGCGCTCGCCAGAGCCCGCGGCGCAGGACCTCGAGGTGATGGCCGCGATCGACCGTGATCCAGCGGCGGCGCTCGAAATCGCGCGGACCGCTTCGATGTCGCGCCGATCGCTGCGAACGCGGTTCATGTACGCCCGCGCGCTGTACGTCAGCGACGATCGTCCCGGCGCGCTGCGCGAGTGCGAGTCGATCATCACCGAGGCTCCGCAACACGCGGGCTCTCGGCTGCTGGCGGCGAAGATCCTCGCGTCCAACCCCGAGCGCGCAGAGCGCGCGGTCTCGCTCGCGCGTGAGGTCGAGGCGCTCGCGCGCGACGCCTCGACGGACGAGAAGGTCGAAGCGGCGGTGCTCATCGGCGACGTCGAATTCGGGCTCGATCGCGTCAACGCCGCGCGCGAGGCGTTCGAGCGGGCCCTCGCCATCGATCCGCGCGCGCCGAGCGCGCTCGTCGGCGCGGGGCGCGTGCTGTATCGACAGCGTGCGTTCTCCGAGGCGCTCGCGAAGTTCACTGCAGCGGTGACGGCTGACGTCGATGACATCGACGCGGCGGTCGGCGTTGGAATGGCGTCCATCGCGCTCGGGCGACACGCGGAGGCCGAGCCGCGGCTGCAGCAGCTCGCGCAGAGCCATCCCAACGACCCGAAGGTGCGCTTCTGGTGGGCGCGAGCGCTGCTCGCGATGGACAACCGCGCCGCGGCCGAACGCGAGTTTCGCGAGGCGATTCGCTTGGACGACACGATGCTCGAGGCGTACACGACGCTCGCCTCGATGCTCTTCGCCGCACAACAGCCGCGCGAGGCCGAGGCGGTGCTCGAGCGCGCCCGCGGGCGCGTCGCCGATCAGGCTGCGATTCACCGCGCGCTCGGCGAGGGACGCTTCGCCCGCGGCGACATCGAGGGAGCCGAAAACGAGCTGCGTCAGGCGGTTCAGGGGCGCTCGGACGACCTGCGCACCCGACTGTTGCTCGCTCAGGTCCTGCGCCGTCGCCGCAACTTCGACGACGCAGCACGCGAGCTCGACACGATCTCGCGGACGGACGCCGAATACCCAGGGCTCTTGCTCGAGCGCGGAATGCTCTTGCAAGCGCGCGGCGACGCCCAGGGCGCGGTCTCGATTTTTCGCACAGCGCTCGCGCGAGACCAGCACAACACCGAGTTGCTCGTGAACCTCGCCGCGGCGCTCGTGACCGCGGGCGCCTTCGACGAGGCCGATCGGCAGGTCGCTCCGGTGGTCGAGCAGCAGCCCAACATCGCCGAAGCGCAGTACGTCCTCGGCCGCGCGCGGCTCGGCGCGGGAAACGTGGTGGACGCGATTCGCCTGCTCGAACGCGCGACGGAGCTCGACGCGACGCGCGCGGATTTTCGTGCGTACGCGGCGGAGGCGAACCTGCTGCGCGCGCAGTTCGCGAGGGCGATCGAGCACGCAAACCAGGCCTGCGCCCTCGATCCGGCGTACGCGCGCGGGCTGTGGGTGCGGGGAGAAATCCGGGTGCGCCAGCATCAAGCGCGCGACGCGCTGCTCGACGCGCGACGCGCTCTCGAGCTCGACCCGACGTTCGCCGACGCGATGGTGACCTACGCAGAAGCAGACTCGCAGCTCGGCCAACCGGCGGCGGCGTTGGAGCTGTATCGTCGAGCGCTGGCGATCGCTCCGAACCGCGCCGAGTGGCGCGCGCGGTACGCGAGGCTCTTCGCGGACGCCGGGCGCGACATCGACGCGCTGCGAGAGCTCGAG
Source organism: Polyangiales bacterium (assembly GCA_046351515.1). Lineage (GTDB taxonomy): Bacteria > Myxococcota_A > Polyangia > Polyangiales. Next base: position 181,039 of record JAXLYJ010000003.1, on the reverse strand, counting down.
CAAGCGTGTCGCATCGGGGACAACCTTCCGACGCCGCCGCCGTGGCTCGTTGAAGCGCACAGGCTCGCGGGCGAGGTGGCGACGCGTGCGAATCGTCGCGACGCGGCGAGGCAACACTACCGTCGCTTCGTCGACCTCGCGGCGCCGGGAACCGCGGGGCTCGACGAGGCGCGGCGCATTCTTCAAGAGTGACGAGCGATGACGAGCGCTCGAGGCACGCCGTCTTGGTCGCGCGCGACGCTGACGTTCGTGGGCTCGACGCTGCTCGTGGCGCTCATGATCGGCGCGGCGATCGCGCGGTTGAAGCGCGTCGCGAGACCGACGTTCGAGCCGGTCGCGCAGATCGAAGGGACGGGCGCAACGCTCGGGCGCGTCTCGCTCGTGCGCGCGGGTGAGCGCGGCGGAGCGGTGTTGGGTTGGTCTGTGCTGTGCGCGGGGCGCGAGGTCGCGGTGTTTCCGGGGGTGGCGAGGCCGACGGTGACCGTGGTTCGCAGGGCCGACGGAGCGAGCGCGATCGTCGCGAGGCGCGGCGAGGTCGAACGAACGATCGAGCGTGCGAGCTGCCCCTGAGCGATCGCAGAGATCGCACCCAGGGCGGCTTGCCATTCTCTGTCTCGTGCCCCAGAGCCCGAGACTTCACGGATTTCGGCGACTCTCGCAAGGTTCGCGCCGACGGTGGTTGACGTCCTGAACGAGGTGGATAGTTTCCGCCACCGGCAACAGGACAAACATCGAAAACCGCAGAGAGCGCGCTGGTTTTCCTGCAGCAACTGCTGCATGGTCCGCGCGCCAAAAGACCGTTAGTAACGGGAGGTTTCTGCCATGGGCAAGGTGATCGGAATCGACCTCGGAACGACCAATAGCGTGGTCGCCGTGATGGAAGGTGCGAAGCACACGGACGTGACGGTGATCGTCAACGAGGAAGGTTCTCGGTTGACGCCGTCGATCGTGGGCTGGGACGACAAGCAAGAGGTCTTCATCGGACAGCCGGCCAAGCGCCAGGCGGTGATGAACCCCGAAGGGACCGTGTTCTCGGCGAAGCGCTTCATCGGTCGTCGCTTCGAAGAAGTGGGCGAAGAGGCCAAGCGCGTTCCGTATCGAGTGGCGCGCGCGGACAACGGCGACGCGGCGTTCGAGATTCGCAGCAAGAAGATCGCGCCTCCCGAAGTGAGCGCGAAGGTTCTGCAGAAGCTCAAGAAGGCCGCCGAGGACTACCTCGGCGAGACCGTCACCGACGCGGTGATCACGGTGCCTGCGTACTTCAACGACTCGCAGCGCCAGGCCACGAAGGACGCGGGCAAGATCGCCGGACTCAACGTCCGCCGCATCATCAACGAGCCCACGGCCGCCGCGCTCGCGTACGGCCTCGACAAGAAGAAGGACGAGCTCATCGCCGTCTACGACTTCGGCGGAGGAACGTTCGACATCTCGATCCTCGAGGTCAGCGCCAACCTCGTCGAAGTGAAGAGCACCAACGGTGACACTCACCTCGGCGGCGACGACGTCGACATCGCGATCATGGACTACCTCGTCGCGGAGTTTAAGAAAGAGACCGGCATCGACGTCACGAAGGACCGCAACGCGATCCAGCGCCTCCGCGAAGCGTCGGAGAAGGCCAAGATCGAGCTCTCTGCGGGCGCCGAGACCACCGTCAACCTCCCGTACCTCACCGCGGATCAGACGGGCCCCAAGCACCTCAACGTCAAGATCACCCGCGCGCGCTTGGAGCAGATGATCGAGCCGCTCGTCGAGCGCTCGCTCGAGGCGTGCCGTCGCGCGCTCGCCGACGCGAACAAGCGCCCGTCGGACATCAACGAGGTCGTGCTCGTCGGAGGATCGACGCGTATTCCGCTCGTGCAGAAGCGCGTGAAGGACTTCTTCGGCAAGGAGCCGAACAAGAGCGTCAACCCCGATGAGGTCGTCGCGATCGGCGCCGCGGTGCAGGGCGCGATCCTCACGGGAGACGTGAAGGACCTGCTCTTGCTCGACGTCACGCCGCTCTCGCTCGGCGTCGAGACGCGCGGCGGGATCAGCACCACGCTCATCCCGCGCAACACGACGATCCCCACGCAGAAGAGCGAAGTGTTCTCGACGGCGACCGACAGCCAGCCGCAGGTCGAGATCAACGTTCTGCAGGGCGAGCGCCCGATGGCGCGCGACAACAAGAGCCTCGGCAAGTTCATCCTCGACGGCATTCCGCCGGCGCCGCAGGGAGTGCCGAAGATCCGCGTGACGTTCGACATCGACGCCAACGGAATCCTCACCGTCACCGCGAAGGACGAGGCCACGGGCCGCGATCAGCGCGTGACGATCCAAGCGGGCTCGGGTCTGTCGAAGGACGAGATCGACCGCGCCGTTCGCGAAGCGCAGTCGCACGAGGCCGAGGACAAGCGCCGCAAAGAAGAGGCCGAGACGCGCAACAAGGGCGAGGCGATGGCCTACCAGGCCGAGAAGCTGCTCAAGGACGCAGGCGAGAAGCTGTCTGCGGCGGACAAGAGCACGCTCGAGGGCGCGGTGAAGGACCTTCGTTCGTCGCTCGAAAAGCAGGACATCGGCGACATCGAGGGCGCGATCAAGAAGCTCGAGACCGAGATGCAGCGCATCGCGATGGAGCTCTACAAGAACGCTGGCGGACCGGGCGACGGAGCTCCGGGCGCTGGCGGCGGTCCTGCGGCGGGCGGCGGACAGCCCTCGGGCGGCGCCAAGGGCGGCAAGGGCGACGTGATCGACGCCGAGTTCGAAGAGAGCAAGTGAAGCGCTGAGCGGCGCTCGCCTGGCCGGCCCCTCGACGCCCGTCCCGCGCGACGACGACGAGGGGCCGCTTCATTTCTCCCCGACGAATCCCAGAAATTTCTGCGTTTTTGCATTGCGACCTACAGCCCGTACCATCGTTGCCGATAGGACTTCGACGAGCATGGGCGTGACAGTGATGCGCGGCGCGGGGGGCGATTCGATCGTCGTTCAGGACCAGTGGTTTCCTGTGGTGTGCTCGACGTGGCGCGCGAGCCCGTCGAAGCTCGTGATCGAGCAGTACTTCGACTGGCTGAACCGCGTGCTCGACCGCGCGCAGCGCGAGGGGCTCGCGGTGGTCAACATCACCGACGCGGGGCTCGCGGGACTGCCCGACGCAGACGTGCGACGGATGATCGCCGAGCGGACGAAGGAGGTGGACTTCACCCGAGCCCCCAAGGGGTTTCGCGCGATCACCGTCGTCGAGAGCTCCGTGATTCGAGGCGTGATGAACGCGCTCGCGTGGATGCACGGAGACATGCAGATGAAGAACACGACCGTCGCGTCACGCAGAGACGCGATCGAACAGGCGCAGACGTGGCTGCGGAGCGTCGGGATCACGCCTCCGCTCGAGCTCGCGCAGGGGCTGCTCGAGCGGCCGAACGCCGCGCGGTAGCGCCACACACACGACGAGAAATTTCGCTAGAATTCCGGCCTCGATCGTCGCGTCTCACCGCGGCGCACACGGTGTGCGGCGATCGCAGCGACGAGCAATGTCCCCGCGGCGCGTGCCGTTTCGTTGCGCGGACACTCCCTCAACATTAGTCTCGTTTGGCTGCGCGACTCACGCGCACTCCTGCCGATGCAACTCCCTCACGAAGCGCTCCTCGGTGACCGTTGGCAACTGCTCTCTCCCATTGGCGAGGGAGCGATGGGAGAGGTCTGGCACGGGCGCCACGCGCAGCTCGGCCACGACGTCGCGATCAAGCTCATGAAGCACGAGGCGGCGCAGGATCAAAACCTCGTCGCGCGCTTTCGTCGCGAGGCGCGGATCGCGGCGCAGCTCCGCAGCAAGTACATCGTTCGGGTCGAGGACTACGGCACGTCGAGGGACGGGCGGCCTTACCTCGTGATGGAGTTTCTGCGAGGGCAAACGCTGGCTTCGGTGCTCGAGAAGACGCCGAAGCCCGACCGCGCGTTCGTCGCGCGCGTCGTGCAGCACATCGCCGCGGCGTGCGACGTCGCGCACCCCGCAGGGATCGTGCACCGAGACCTCAAACCCGAGAACTGCTTCGTCGTTCGCGACGACGACGGCAGCGCCCTCGTGAAGGTGCTCGACTTCGGCGTCGCGAAGGTGACGGACAACGTGTTCGTCACGCAGAGCGGCGTGGTGACTGGCTCGCACGCGCTGCTCGGGACGCCGGTGTACATGTCGCCCGAGCAAGCGCGGGGCGAGCCCAACATCGATGGTCGCTCGGACCTCTGGTCGCTCTCGGTGATCGCGTACGAGATGCTCACCGGGCGCATTCCGTTCGACGTCGGGTCGCTCGCGCAGGTGTTGTACGCGGTGCTCGCGGGGACGATCCCGCCGCCCTCGTCGATGGACCCCACGCTTCCGCGCTCGGTCGACGGCTGGGCGCAGCGCGCGCTCAACCGCGATCGCGCCCAGCGCTTCTCGAACGGGCGCGAGCTCGCCGCCGCGCTCGCGCAGTCGCTCGGGCTCGCGAGGGTCACGCCCAACGAGCTGCACTGGGCGCCGTCGTCGGGCCCAGTCGCGATCGATCGAACACACATCGCCACGGGCGCCGAGCACGCTGGAGCGTCCGGGCACTACCCCCCGGTCTCGCACGCGCCGCCTCCGTACGGATCGCCGACGCCGTCGTACGCGCCGCTGCACATGCCCTCGGCCGCGCCGGCGCCGTCCGAAGCCCTCACGTGGAGCGGCGCTGGCGCAGGAGCTCCGCTCGTGCAGCCCTCGTTCAACGGAGTCTCGACGCCGCCAGCGCCGTTGCCGGCGGTCGTTGTGCCCGCGACCAGCGCGCACGCGATGGCGTACGCGACCAACGCGCAGGGCAACCCGCACGCGACGCTGGCTCCCGCGTACGCCCCGACGGTGAACCGACGAAGGCCGCACGGGATGGGCTTCGTGTTTCTCGCGGTCGGAGTGCTGAGCGCAGCCGCGCTCGGATCGGTCGTGCACGCGCGCCGCGCCGCGAGTCGCACGCAGGACTCTCCGATCGTCACGACGCTGCCGGCGCCGCTGCCGGCGATGCCCGCGCACGTCGATCCCGTGCCCCCTGCGGGCGCCGTCAGCAATCACAACGAGCTGCACGCGCCCAACGCGCCGGCAACCGCGGTCAACCCCGGCAACAACGCGACCGCGGCTTCGAGCACGCCGAGCGTGACGCACGCGAGCAGCGGACGGACGCCGACGATCGTGACGCACACGAATTCAAGTTTGGCTACCGGCGGCGCCGGGATCGCGGGTCGACAAGACCGCGACGCGTCCGTGGCCACGCGCAGCGGCTCGACGCAGAGCAGCGCGGGCGCGGTACGGACCAACGGCGGCGAGCGGAGCTTCGACGAGCTGTGAATCGACCGTTGCTCTTCGCCGCGGCGTGCGCCGCCTCGCTGGCGCTCGCGGGCCGTCCGTGCCTCGCGGTCACGCCGGCGCGCAGCCCCGAACAACAAGCGGCCGAGTCGTTTTCGCGCGGGCGTCAGCTGTACGACGCAGAGCAGTTCGAAGAGGCGCTCGCGAACTTTCGAACGGCCGTCGAGCTGGCGCCCTCGCCCAACGCGCGGCTGTACATCGGACGGTGCTTTCGTCGATTGGGACGGCTCGCCGAGGCGTACAACGAGCTGCGCCGGACAGCGCAAGAGGCGGATCGTCGCGCGGCGACCGAGCCGAGGTACGCTGCGACGCGAGAGACCGCGCGCGAAGAAGCGGCGACGCTGGTGAGCTCGGTGGCGTTCGTGACGCTCGCGGTGGTCAACGCGCCGCCGGGCGCGGAGGTCACGATCGACGGGCAACGGACGGGGCCTGCGCTGTGGAGCACGCCGCTCGCGCGGGCTCCGGGCAGAGCGCACATCGAGGCGCGCGCCGAGGGGATGCAGCGCATCGCGCTGGACGTCGAGCTGACGGCGGGGAGCGACACCCGCGTGCGCATTCCGTTTTCGCCGGACAATTTGCAGGGCGCAGTGCAGATCGGCTTCAACGATCCGGCGCCCGCGAACAACGCGCAGGGCGTCGAGACGGTCGCGGTGGATCGCGCTGCGCTCGACGCGAGCATGGGATCGCGCGGCGCGCCCCGGGCAGAGTCGAGCGGCGCGACGACGCCGACGGTCGAGGCGCGGCCGGCGAATTCAGCGTGGGTTCCCGTTGGCGGAGTGACGGTCGCGCTCGGGCTCGGCGGGGTCGTGACGGGGATCGTCTTCGCGGTGCTCGCAGAGAATCGCTTTCAGTCGCTGCGGACGCAGTGCAGCGGCGTGGGAAATCCCTGTCGATCCGACGCTGCTCTGCAAGCGCAGATCAACGAAGGCCGGACGTTCGACACGATCACGACGGCGTCGATCATCGGCGGCGCGGCGTTGACCGCGGTGGGGATGGGCATGGTCATCGGCGGAGTGCTGCAAAACGAGTCGATCCGCGCCGAGCAGCTGCAGCAACAACGCCTGCAAAATCAGCAGCGGTTCGGGCTGCGCGCGACCCCGACGTTCTCGGTGTCCGCGGGCGGCGCGTCCGTCGGAGTGGGAGGGCGTTTCTGATGGCTCGCCCGTCGAGAGCGTCGTGGTTCGCAGCGCTCGCGTGCGCGCTCGCGTGCGCCCGCTGCCACGATTGGGACTCGCTTACGCGCGAGCGTTCGACGGAGGGAGGCGCTCTCTCGGACGCGAGCACGTCCGGCAATTTCGCCTGCCGACCGCCCTTCGCGATGGTCGGTGTGTGGGGCGAGAACGTGCAGCCGCAAATCGTCCGTTTCGAGCTCGGCACGGCGCCGTCGAGCTGCGAGTCGATCGCGGTGCAGGGGTTCGGCGCGCGCGAGCCTATTCGCGCGCTCGCGTCGGACGGCGATCGAGTCCTCGTCGTGGGAGACACAGGCGCGTGCATCCTCACGGTGGGCGCGACGTCCGTGAGCGAGCGATGCGCGCAATACCCGTCGAGCTTCACCAGCGCGCAGCCGATCGACGCGTTTGTTCGCGTCACCTCCGCGCGCCGGTTCGCCGCTTCGTTCGCGATCGGAACCGCCGGGACCATCAGCCACCTGCTCGTCGAAGACGACCAGCAGACGCTCTCGCAGCAGCTCACGCTCAGCGGCGCCGGGCTCTCGATGCTCACGGGCGGCACGTTCGTTCGGTCCCTGCAAACCAGCGACGAGGCGCCCTACCGCCTGTTCGCGCTGCGTGACGACCGAGAAGAGCTCGTGAGCGTCGAGCAGAACAACACCGCGCGCGCGTCGGTGCTCGCGCCGGCGGACCCGCCAGGGCTCTACACCACACTCGGGCTCGGGCCGAGCAGCGCGCTCGGGCCGAGCGCCGCGATGATCCTGCGCAACGACCCGTCGCAGTTCGCGATGGCGCTCAATCGCACGAAGTTTCCGAGCAACGCGTGCTCGCAGTGCTCGCGCCTCGCGCACGTGATCCCGGTCAACGTCGACCCGCGGCAGCAGCTCGTCGCCTGCGAAAACAGCGGCGGACACCCCGCGATCTTCTTGCACGAGACCAGCTCGGACTGCGCCGCAGGACCGTCGTTTCCGCAGGGGACGCACCTGAGCCGCATGGCCATCCGCTGGCAGTAAGCAGACGCGTAGCGGGCACGACCCCGCACATGCGCACCGGTATTCAAGTGGAGCCCGCCGCGCAACGCGCTCGACGCGGCTCGGGGTACGATCGCCGCGCATGTCCGCGGTGTGCGCATCGGTTCTGTTGTTGGTGGCCCTGGCTGCGGCGCTGTTCGTCTGGCAGCGCGGGCGCGTGTATCGAGCGGTGTTCTCCGCGGCGCACGTGCGCGAGTTTGTCGGGGTGGTGCGTCGGCTACGGCCGCACGCGATCGCGCTCGGGGCGGAGGTTCCCAAAGACCTGCAGGACAAGCGCGTGGCGACGACCTCGGCTGGGCTGCACATCGCATACACCGCGATGCCGCACGACGAGAACGTCGAGCACCACGTGAGCGTCAGCCTGCTCGGGGGATACACGGCCACCGCCGTGGGCAACGCGTTCGTCCGGCTCGCGATGGAGGCGCTCGGCTTCAGCGAAGGGCAATACGTCGTCGGGCGCTCGCAGCGAGGTGTGTGGCACGGCGCCGTGCAGCTCGATCGAGAAGCGCACGAGCACGTCGCGAAGCGAGAGCTCGCCGCGCTCGATGACGGCGCGATCGAGGCGCTCTTCGCGCGGGTGCAGGACAAAGCGCGAGATCTGTCAGCGATCCAGGCGATCAACGTGCGCTAACGCGGAGCCCGGTTGGAAGGAAGACACGCCACGAGCCAATTCCTGGGAAAGATCCCGAGCAATCGTGTCGCGTGTCGCCAACCGAAGGCGGAGCTGTTGTCGTGCGGAGCCCGGTTGGAAGGAAGACACGCCACGAGCCATCTCCGGGGAAAGATCCCGAGCAATCGTGTCGCGTCTCGCCAACCGAAGGCGGAGCTGCGCAAGCGCGGTCGGCGATTTTTGTGCTGTGGAACGCTTGACCGAACGAAGTAAGTAACAAGATACTTACCAACCATGCAGCAGCGCAAACCGACCGCCGAGCGCAAAGAGGACATCCTCGACGCCGCTGCGAAGCTCTTGGCGCGCGAGGGCATCGCCGCGCTCACGATGGCGACGTTGGCGAAGGAGGTCGGCGTCACGAGCGGGGCGCTCTTTCGGCACTTCGAGACGCGCGACGCGATCCTCGTGGCGCTCGCCGAGCGGACCGCCGAGCAGCTGCGCGAAGACCTCGTGGGGGATCCCTCGCTCGACGCGCGCGAGGCGCTGCGCGCGTTCGTGAGCGCGCGACTCGGGACGGTGAGCCGCACGCCGAGCGCGCCGCTGATGGTGCTCTCGCCGGACGTGCACCTGGCGCTGCCCGAGAAGGGGCGCGAGGCCCTCGCGAGCATCGTGAGAGACACGTTCGCGTTCGTCGCGAAGCTCGTCGCGAAGGGGCAGCGCGACGGCGTGTTTCGCAGTGATTTGTCTGCGCAAGCGGCGGCGGGCGTGGTGCTCGGCGCGCTCGCGCTGCGGGCCGTTCAGCGCGTGATCACCCCGCGGCCCGCGATGGAAGAACACCCAGCAGACGTGCTCGTCACGTTGCTCTCGACGACTCCAACGAAGAAAGGAGCGAAGTCCGAATGAAGACGACCTCGCTCGCCGTGCTCGTCCTCGCCTTCGGCGCTGGCTGCGTCGAAGCGCACGCGCAACAGCAGCCCGCCCTCGCCGCGACGCCGCGCGCCCGACCGGTGTTCGGAACGGGCACGCTCGTCACAGACCGAACCGTTCCCCTCGCCTTCGAACGCGCAGGAACGCTGCGGACCCTCGACGCCGAGGTCGGCTCGATCGTCGAGGGCAACGCCGTGCTCGCCACGCTCGACGACGACGAGACGCGCCTCGCGCTTCGCCGCGATCAAGCCGCGGTTGCCTCTGAGCTCGCGGCGCTCGCTCGCGTGCGCGCGGACGAAGCGCTCTCGCAGCAGCGGCTCACGATCGCCCGCCGCGAGTCGGACCGCAGCGAACGCTTGTTCGTGACCGGCGGCGCGGCCGAGCTCGACCGCGACCGCACGCGGGACGCGATCGCCCTCGGCCAGCTCGAGCTGCAGTCACTGCGTTCGCAGCGGCCCGCGATCTCGGCGCGCGTGGCGCAGGCCTCGGCCCGCGTCGAGCTCAGCCGCGTCCTGCACGAGCGTGATCGATTGGTGGCCCCAGCGCGCGCGCGTGTGTTGCGCAGCGATCTCGCGGCAGGGGCGTTCGTGGGCGCCGGGCAGCCCGTCGTTCAGCTCGCTCCGGTGGGCGCCGAGCTCGCGAGCGTCTGGGTGCACGAGAGCGAGCTCGCGTCGCTGCGCATCGGAGCGCGCGCCACGATCACGCTGCGCGATCACGGACAGACGCGACTCGACGCGGTCGTCGTGCGCGTCAGGCCCGAGGCAGACACGCGAACGCACGAGGTGCGCGTGGACCTCAGGCCCTCGCGGCTGCCGCCGATCGTCGTGTTCGGGCTGCGATTGGACGCAGAGATCGAGCGGGCGCCATGAGGCTCGCGATCGCCGAGCTGCGCGCGCACTTCGGGCGCTTCATCGCGACGGTGATCGGGCTCGCGCTCTTGTTCACCGTCGTCCTCGCGATGGGCGGAATCCACCGAGGCATGGTCGTCGACGCCCTCGCCCTCATCGACGCCGCGGGCGAGTCCATCTGGCTCGTCGAAGAGGGCCGCCACGGTCCGTTCGCCGAGCCCTCTCGCGTCGACGCGACGCTCGCCGATCGCGCGAGGATCGTCCCCGGCGTGCGCGACGCGATGGCCCTTCGAACGCTCGGCTACCAGTTCGACTACGAAGGTCGCTCGATGCGCGTGACGTTCGTGAGCGACCGCTTCGAACGCCGACCGATGCTGCGCTGGACGGTCGAGCGCGGTCGCTTGCCCCAGCGTTCGCGCGGAGAAATCGCGGTCGATCGCACGCTCGCGCTGCCCCTGGGCGCCCGCTTCGTCATCAATGATCAGCCGCTGCTCGTCGTCGGCCACCTTCGCGGCGCGATCGCCTCCTCGGGCGACGCCGTCGCGGTCGTGAGCGAGAGCGACCTCGATGACATCCAACGCTTCACTCCGCCGGGTGATCGCGAGCTCGCCCCCGCCGCCCCCGCCTCGCCTGCCGCAGCCATCCTCGTGGTCCTCGATTCGGACGCGGACCGCTCGAGCGTGCGCGCAGAGCTCGCGCGCATCCCGGGCGTGACCGCGTACACCGCGGCTGAAGAGCGATCGCTCTTGCTCGACGGCGCCGTGGACAAGGCGCGCCGGCAGATCGCGCTGTTTCGCGTGCTGCTCATCGCGGTCTCGACGGCGCTGCTCGCGCTCGTGACCTTCTCGATGACCGCCGCAAAGACGCGTGAGATCGCGCTGGTCAAGCTGCTCGGCGCGCGCACGCGGACGCTCGTGAGCTGGGTCGCTTCGCAGTCGCTCTTGATGACGCTCTCGGCCTACGGAGCGGCGATCGCGATCGGGACGAAGGTGTTTCCGAAGTTTCCGAGGCGCGTGGTGATCGAGCCGAGGGACTTGTGGATCGGCCTCGCCGTCGCGCTCGTGCTCGCGTCGATCTCGAGCGTCGCCGCCGTGCGCAGGGCGCTCTCGGTGCCCGCTGGCGAGGCGCTCGCGGCTTGAATACAAACCCACACTTTCGAATCCCCCTCGCAAGGAACCGACCATGACCCGCCTCCGAGCGATCGACCTCGAAAAGACCTACGGCGCTGGCTCCCTCGCCGTCCGCGCGCTCGACCACGTCTCGCTCGAGGTCGACGCGGGCGAGGTCGTCGGGCTGCTCGGCCCGAGCGGCTCCGGCAAGAGCACGCTCCTGTCGTGCCTGGGATTGCTCGACGCCGCGCAGCGCGGCGAGGTCCAGCTCGACGGCGCCACGATCGCGCGAGACGGACGCTTCATCGGCGACCCGACCGAGATTCGTCGGAGGCGCATCGGGTTTGTGTTTCAGCGGGCGAACCTCGTTCCGTTCTTGGACGTGCGCGAGAACGTGCTGCTGCCGCTCAGGCTCGACTCGATGCCCTCGCGCGCCGCGCGCGATCACGCCGACGCGCTGCTGCGACGACTGGACCTATGGGATCGGCGCTCGCACTCGCCCAACGCGCTCTCCGGCGGACAGCGGCAGCGCGTCGCCCTCGCGCGCGCGCTCGTCACGCGCCCAGCGCTCGTGCTCGCGGACGAGCCCACCGCGGCGCTCGACGCCGCCCGCGGTCGCGAGGCGATCCTCGCGCTCAAAGACATCGCGCGCGACGAGGGCGCCGGCGTCCTGGTCGTCACGCACGACACGCGCATCCTCGACGCCTTCGATCGCTTGCTCGAAATGGAGGACGGTCGACTCAGCGTCGCGCACGCCGAGGACCACGCGCCGCACGGATCGCACGCGCAGGCAAGCTGAAGCGCGCCGCGATGCTCGCTTCATCCTGCGCATCGGCGCGAGCTACAGCGAGAGAGCCTTCTGCACGACCCGCGCGACCGCCTCGGTGACCTCGTACGAGGCCAGCTCGCTCACAGGGGCCCAGCAGACTTCGCTCGCGTCGTCGCCCGCGCGAAGCTCGCCCGAGGCGACGGCGCACACGTAATCAAGAATGACGTAGTGCACGCGCTCGTCGATGATCTCGACGACCTCGACGAGCGGCCCCACGGACACGACGAGCCCGCACTCTTCGAGGATTTCTCGCGAGAGGGCGGCGGTCAGCGTCTCGCCGCGCTCGACCTTTCCGCCCGGGAGCGACCATTGACCGACGCGCGGCGGGTTGTTGCGCCGAGCCAGCAGGACCCGTACGCCCTCCGCGCGCGGATCGAGCACGACGGCCCCGACTGCGACGCGAGGCGCTTCGGTCACGGCTGTCGTCCCTCACCGCGCACGCGCGGGTTCTCGTACACCGAGACGATCGGAACTCCGTCGTGCGTCACCACGTTGGACAGCCGCGCTTGCCCGTAGGCGGTCCAGATCTGCGTGTCGACCTCCATCATGTGCAGCTCGTGGTGCACGATGGAGTAGTCCGCGGGCGCGATCTCCCACACCACGCGAATGTCGGGCCTGAATCGCCCGTCGCTCTGCATCATCTCCCACGACGGCCACGCGGTGTCGTGGATGTACACGGCGCCTCCCTGCGGGACCTTCTCGTTGAAGTAGTGCGTCAGCGAGCCTGTGGTGAAGCCCCAGAACTGGCGGTTCATCCCGTAGTCCGCCGCGCCCGGAGAGCCGCCGGCGATCGGCGTGTACTGCGACAGGCCGAACGGGTGCGAGTGCGCCGTCTGCACAAACGAGGACGACAGCAGCAGCGCCGCCATCGCCGTCCACCCGAGCCACGCGGGCTTCACTCGGCCGTTGAGCGCGCGCTCGAACGAGCGAGCGACGACCTCGAACCCGGCGCCCGCGAAGAGCGCGAGAAACGGATACGCCGTGAACCAGTGCTTGGTGCCGCCGAAGATGGGCGTGTTCGTCTTCCACCAGAGCGCGAGGATCGCGTAGCCCGCGCCGAAGAAGAGCACGTCGGTGCCGAGCGGATCGTCGGTCGAGCGCGCCTTGTTGAATTCGTGTGCGCGCTTGAGCGGCCCGATCGGCGGGATCAGCCACGCGAGCGGCGCGCTCTGTCGCAAGAGCGCGGGGATGCGCGAGGCGAAGCCGACGAAGAAGAGCACCAGCGTCACCGCGGGCACGGTGAACAAGATCATCACGTACGGGTACGACCGCGGAAACGGCGGCCTGAAGTAGTTCACCCCGAAGAACTCCATGTTGTAGTAGGGGTGATTCCAGTGAAAGCTCAGGTACTCGCCGAGTCGCCCGGGCCTTCCGCCTTCAGCGATCAAGAAGTCGAACCACATCCACGGCCACAGCGCGATGAACGTCGCGATGCCGAGCGTGAGCATCGACAGGACCGCGACCGGCGCTGAGACTCCGCCGCTCTTCGCCACGTCGCCGACGCTGCGTCCGCGCACGACGAACCAGTGGATCAAGAACACGACCGGCAACATGAAGCAGTTGAACTTCACGTTGAGCGCGAAGCCCCACGCCACGCCGGTGAGCACGCCCCAGAGCAGCGCGTTCTTGTTCGTCTCGTCGATCGAGCGCCAGTAGCAATACACCACCAGCGTCCACCAGAACATCACCGGCACGTCGAAGCAGTCGAGGTGCGAGTGATAGAAGATCCGCGGCATGAACCCGAGCGAGAGCGCGCCGATGAGCCCAGCGCGTCGCGAGTAGGCGCGGGTGCCCATCACGTAGACGAGCCACATCGAGAGGCCGCCCATCACCATGCCCGGAAAGCGCATGGCCGTCCCCGCCTCGGCGAAGACCTTGTGCTTGACGAACAGGTACTTCCACGAGAGCGCGAACAGGCTCTTCATGAGCGCGGGGTGCTCGTGGTTGGCCTGCCAAAACGCGTCGACGTTCGAGCGCTGCACGGCCTCGCGCCAGTTGGTCGAGAGCAGGTCGAACCACCGTGCGTACGAGCGCGCCGCGTCGAAGTAGAAGCCCTCGTCGCGCGCGTAGCCGAGGTTGTGCGCGGTGCGAATCAAGAGCAGCACGTACACGGCGCACATCGCGAAGCCGAGCACGTGATCGAGCCAGATCGGGACAGACTTCTCACGCCAGTCCCAGCGCGCGAACACGCCAGCGAGGCCCTTGGGATCGCTGGGAGCGCTCTCTTTTTGCTCGCCGTTTGATTGTGTGGGCTCAGCGCTGGGCTTCGATGCAGCCTCGCTGCTGGCGGCCTTGTCCTCGTTGACCTCGGACGGCTTCGTCTCTGCGTCGCTCATCGCGAGTCTCCCGTGAAGCAATAGTGCGCCGCGCGCGCCGAGGGCATCGTGGCCTCGAAGACGACCTCTTGCGTCGTGCCGCGAAGGGCGCGCGTGTCGAAGCGAAAGTTCTTCCAGCCCTCTCCGTCGTGGTGCACATCGCGGCCGATTTCTTGGCCGCCGACGCGCACGGTGAGCGTCACCGGGCAGCCGACTTCGCCGCGATCTCCGCCGCGCTCAGCTTGATACGCGATGCCGTGATAGCCGTAGATCGCTTCGCCGATCGGAACGTTTTGAAACACCGTTCGCATCGGCACATCCACCACCGGGTGCGACCAGATGCAGCGTCGCCCGCGGTGGCCCAAGTCTTCGAGGATGATCCTCGAGACGTTGTTCCACCCTTCGCCGCACTGGAAGCGCTCGGGCCCCGCGAGCGGCCCTTGATGCAGCCCTCCGCCGGTGACAGGCACGTTCATCGAGAGCGGACACGGACGAAGCCCCGAGGGCTCGACGCGAAACACCTGCGCCTCGTGCAAGTGCTCGTAGAAGTCGAAGAGCGGACGCGCCACCGATGGATTGCGCAACACGCGCACATCGACGGCGCCAAACCGCTGCGAACGCTCGACGGACCACCCGCGAAAGTCCGGGTGCTCTCCGTCGCGAATCGTCGCCACAAACGCGCGGGGATAGATCGTCGCGTCCGCGCGCGCAGCGTCCTTCACGGGGATCAGATCGCCGAGGTGCCAGCGCGCGAGCGGATCCGTCCACAGCGGTGCCGACGCGACGAGCTCACCCGCGCGTCGCTCTCTCGCGATCCAATCGTGCGCCGAACGCCAGTCCGTCTCGGTCGGCACGGATCGCACGATCTTCGCGTGCGCCACGAGCTCCCACAGCGCGACGAGGGGGACGAGCGCGAACGCGTACCGCGCGAACTTGCCGAGCGTCGCGTTCTTCGAAAGCGGCCCTGACGACGCATCGGGCTGCGATTTCTCGCCGCTCGACGCGGGCGATTCGCTCGCCGCGGGCTTGTCTACGTTGTCTGCAGTCATCGAAAGCGGGGCGAAGATAGCTTCAAACGCCTCGGTCTCGATACCATCCGACATCGATGAACCAACGGACCCAACGGCTCGCTCCTCTCGCGCTCGGCGCGCTCGTTTGCGCGGCGTGCTCCGCTCCGCCTGCGCCCATGGACGGAGGAGAAGACCGCGTCGCTCCGTCGGACGTCCTCTCGATGGACGCGATCGCCGACGCGCCGACGCAGCCCGATTCGAGCGCGATGCCCGACGCGGCCGCGAGCGACGGATCGCTCATGGGGCTCAACCAACGCTGCTCCGCGAGCCGCCCCTGCCCCGCAGGACTCACCTGCGTCGACGGCACCTGTCAGCTCGACTGCGGCGGAAACACCCGGTGCGGAAGCCCCTCGCGCTGCTGCGCTGCGGGCGAAGTGTGCGCCGCGGACACGTGCATCGCGCCAGGCGCGCCGTGCACTCCCACGCCCGGCTGCGGCGCGGTCACGGGCTCGTGTCCCAGCGGACAATACTGCGACGCCGCGCTCATGCGCTGCTTGCCCAACACCGCGACGACGATGTGCACCGTCCCTGCGGCGCGCTCGTTTCGTCCCGTCGAAGCGTGGGCGTGGCGCGGGAGCGCAGCGCACCCGGACTACAAGGGCGTTCTCTCGACGCCGATCGTCGCGGACGTCGACCACGACGGAGCGAGCGACGTGCTCGTGCTCGCATACAAAGACCCGCCCGCATCGTTCGGAGGCAACGTCCCGCCGCTCGCGATCTTGTGCGCGCTCTCGGGACCGGGCGACTGCATGGGTCGCGCGAGAGAGCTCTGGTGCTCCGAGCCGCAGACCGATCCGACGCGCGAGCTCAACTCGTACTCGAACATCGCGGTCGCCGACCTCGACGCGACCGACGGGCGCAACCAGCTGACGATCATCGCGCAGATGCGCCTCGGCTCAACGGGATCGGGCGGGATCGTCGCCTTCGACGAGCGCGGCAGTCGCCTGTGGATGGGGCGGCGCATGGACGGCTCGCTCGTGAACACCGACTCGGGCCTCTCGATCGGGTCCTTTGGCAGCGTGGCGATCGCGGATCTCGAAGGCGACGGACGCTCGGAGATCATCGTGGGAAACACGGTCTTCGAGTCGAACGGCCTTCTGCGCTGGCAAGACACCACGCCGTGCTGGGGCTCGCTCGGGCCGCACAGCTACGCGGCGGACATCAGCAATCCGCCTGACGGAACGCAGGAGGTGATCTGCGGCGGCACCGTGTACTCGTCGACGGGGACGCGCCTGTGGCGCGGCGCGGGGTTGCCCGCGGGCTGGGGCGGCCTGGCGGACTTCGACAGCGACAACCGACCCGAGATCGTGGTGGTCAACGCGGGACAGATCGCGATGTTTCGCGCCGACGGAACGCCCGCGTCCGCGGTCACGTCGTTCGCGTCGATCGGTCTCAACGGCAACGGCGGCGCGCCGACGATCGCGGACCTCGACGGCGACTCGATCCCCGAGATCGGCATCGCCGGCGGCAGCGTGTACGCGGCGCTTCGCGTCGTGCAGCGCGGAGCGATGTTCGTCTTCGAGCGCGCGTGGTCGATGCCCGCGGACGACACGTCCTCGAGCAGCACGGGCTCGGCGATGTTCGACTTCGACGGCGACGGGCAGTACGAAGTGATCTACCAGGACACGTGTCGCGCCAGGGTATTTGCAGGGCGAGACGGCGCAGTGCTGATGGACATCCCGAACATCTCGGGCACCGCGGCCAACTACCCGACAGTGGCGGACCTCAACGGCGATGGACGGGCCGAGTTCGTCACGGTGAGCGACTCGTACTATGCGCGATCCGGGATCATCCCGTGCCCTGCGACGACGCCCCGCACCGATGGGGTGCGGGTGTTTCGCGACGCCAACGACAACTGGCAGAGCACGCGCGCGATCTGGAACCAGTTCTCGTACTCGGTCACCAACGTGTGCGACGGCGTCGATTCGGTCTGCGAAATGGCAGAGAATCAACACGGCGCTGTCCCTCGCCGCCCGCGCGCCTCGTGGACCGGCGCGCTCAACAGCTTCAGGGTGAACACTCAGCTCGGCCTCGTCGCGCGACGCGCCGCAGACCTCGTCGTCGTCTCGCTCGCCGCCAACGTCGCCTCGTGTCCGACCGAGTACATCCTGCGCGCGGACGTCGCGAACCGCGGCGCGCTCGCGGCTCCGTCGGGCACGCCCGTGAGCTTCTACCGTCGCGACGGGATGGGCATGCGCGCGCTGCTCGGCACCGTGATGCTCCCGCGCTCGCTCGCTCCGGGCGGCACCGCGCGCGTCGAGCTTCGAGTCGCTCCGCCCATGGCTGGGACGTTCGAAGTCATCGCCGTGATCAACGACGACGGAACGGGCGCCGGCACCCTTCGCGAGTGCAACGCGGACAACAACGCCTCTGCGCCGCTCACCGTGGATTGCACGATCATCGGGTGATTCGCCAGCGAATCGCTCGTCGCGCCCGCTCGATCGCGCCCGCTGGCGGCGAACGAACCGCGCCGCCCCACGCCGCCCCGCTCCGCTTCGCGCGATCAGCGCGCCGTGATATCGCGCATCCATGGCGCTCATCTTCGTCATCGTGGTCCTCGCCGCGCTGGTCTCCACCACGGTGAGCATGGCGCGGGGCGCGTTTGCACGGGGAGCGAGCCAGTGGCCGGGCTACATCGATCGCCGCGTCGAGCGCGTGCGCGTCGGTGAGGGAGCGTTTCGCGATCAGTCCGTGACAAACGCGGAGGATCGCGTGATTCCGCCGGGGATTCCTTCGAAGCTCAGGGCCACAGCGCTCGCGGCGCTCGTCGTCGGTTCGCCGACCTTCGTCATCGCGGCGGTGCTCTTCGCGGTCATCTCGGGGCGCGCGTTCGTCGCGAGCCTCGGCACCGAAGGGCTCGTCCGCGGACTCGCGATGTTCGCCGGCGCGCTCCTGTGGCTCGCGTCCACGCTCTCGAGCTGGCGCGGGGCGATCGCCACCATCGAGCGACGCACGGACTCCGCGCTCTCAGCGCTGCGCTTCGCCTCGGCAGCGCAGCTTCTCTCGATGCTCTCGCTCGGCTACGTCGCGGTCACGAAGGTCGGCTTGCACGCGATGTCGCTCACCGAGTGGCTCGTGGTGGCGTGGCCGTTGATCGCGCTCGTTCCGATGACGGTGGCGTGGCGAACGGTCAGTCGATTCGCCGACGAAATGCGCGGACACGGTCAGGGCGTCGTCGTCACCGAGGGAGGCGTTCGCGTCGATCCGACCCGCGGCGACGCGAGCGTCGCGTCCGTCGACGTCGCGACCGAGACGAGCCCCGAGCGGCAGCGGTCCAGCGGCTGAGCCCGAGAGGCCCGCGACCGAGACCGCGCCAGCGCCAACGCCAGCGCTGTCATGCGCGGAGCGCGAAACGCGATCGCATTCGCCGGTGGACCCGCGATAGCGTGTCAGGTTGGCGTGTCGCGTTCTGTCACGCCCGCAGCGGTCCGAAGCACGTTGGCAGAGGCGCTGTGTTCGATGTCTCGCACACGAGGAATGTCCTCCTATGTCCAC
This sequence comes from Polyangiales bacterium, assembly GCA_046351515.1. GTDB lineage: Bacteria > Myxococcota_A > Polyangia > Polyangiales. The sequence continues at coordinate 162,295 of JAXLYJ010000003.1, read as the reverse complement.
CACTGCATTGCTCGAAATGGTCTATCGCAAGGGCCTCGACGTCGGAACGAAGCTCATCGGCGTCATCATCCTCTGGCTCGTGGGCCGCTTCGTGATCGGCGGCGTGAAGAAGATCATGGACCGCGGGATGCGAGCGCGCGCGGTCGACGCGACGATCATCGGCTACGCCGACAACGTCGTGAACGTGCTGCTCAACATCTTGCTCGTCGCGACGATCCTCGGCTTCGTCGGCGTCGAGACCACCACGTTCGCGGGCTTGCTCGCGGCCGCCGGCCTCGCGATCGGAACCGCTTGGTCCGGCCTGCTCGCCAACTTCGCCTCGGGCGCATTCCTCGTGATCCTTCGCCCCTTCAAGAAGGGCGACTTCATCTCTGCCGCGGGGATCACCGGCACCGTCGTCGACATCGGCATGTTCGTCACGGTGATCAACACGCCCGACAACGTCCGAACGATGGTCGGCAACAACAAGATCTTCTCGGACACGATCCAGAACTTCACGACCAACCCCGTCCGTCGCGTCGATCGCCTCGCGCAGCTCGCGCACGGCGCGGACCACAAAAAGGCCATCGCCATTCTTCAAGCGCAGGTGGCCAAGATCGCCAACGTCGCCGAGAGCCCCGCGCCCGAGGTCTCGCTGATCGATTTTACCCTCGCGGGCCCGGTGATCGCCGTTCGGCCGTACTGCCACAACGATCACTACTGGCAGGTGTACTTCGACACCAACGAGGCGATCCGCAACGGCCTCGGTGAAGCGGGCTTTCCCGTGCCCGAGACGCACCATCACGTCGCGAAGTAGCGCAGTGTCGACCGCGCGAGCGCGATTCGCTACCGTTGTGTGGTGATTCAACGCTCACGCCTTGGCTTCGCGCTCTTTCTCTCGCTCTGCAGCGCGACGCTCGTCGGCTGCCCGTCGAACGGCGGCCCGGATGCGGCGGTCGAAGACGTTCCGTCGAGGCCCGACCGAATGACGTCGCTGCCGGACGGAATGCTCGTGTTCGACGACAGCGGCGATGCGTCCGTGGTGTTTCCCGACGTCGTCACGCCGATGGACTCGAGCGTATCGATGATGGACGCGGCGAGCGGCGATGTCGCGGATAGCGGCGTCCCGTTCATCGACGTGCAAGTGGACACCGCCGCGATGATGGGCCTCGACGTGCCCGAGCCCGACGTCTCGCTGCCGCCCCAACCGTGCTCGTGGGTCGGCCCCACGGTGGCCTTCGGCGCCGCAGGCCGCGGTGACCGCAACGTGTTCGTGAGCTCGGACATGACTGGCTTCGCGGCGGGCGCGGCGATCTTGCGCGACGGCGCGAACAACGTCTGGGTGCAGCGCGTCTCGCGCGACGGCGCGCCCACGTTTGTTGGCAACGTGAGCGCAGCGGCAGCAGGCGCGACCGTGCGCGGAGGCGCGTTCATCCGCGACGGGATGTACTTGCTCACGCCCTGGTCGCAAGTCGACGGCGCCAACGAGAACGTCATCGTCAAGCGCGTGCAGGACAACTTCATCGAGCTCGCGGGCTCGCGTCAGGCCGTCACGACGGGCGGCGTTCACCAAGAGCCGCAGGTCGCGCTCTTGCGCGTCGGGTTCATGCTCGCGTGGCGCAGCGTCGAGTCGGGCCGAGGTCGAATTCGCGTCGCGCCCATCAACGGCTCGACCGTGGGAGCGAACGTCGCGATCACCGAAGCGAGCGAAGACGTCGCGTCGTTCAAGCTCATCACCTCGCAGATCGCCGGCGTGTACGCGGTCGCGTATCGCGATTTGACCAACACTGCCGTGCGAATTCGCACGTTCGACGCCACCGGCGCGAGCGTCAGCGCGCCGATCGAAGTGGCCACGGCGCCGAGCATCGCGAACAACATCGACGCGGTGATCGAAGACGACGGAGACGCGTGGGTGACCTGGGCGCAACCCGCGGGCGGAGGGACGATCCGCTTGCGACGAATCGGGCTCGCGATGGGCGCAGGCACCGCGCCCGCCGTCGACCTCGCGACGCCCGCAGGCGCCATCGACCCTGGGATTTCACTGGACGGAACGAATCTCGCCATCGCCTATCGCGACCTCGGCGCGATGCCGATCACCGTCAGCTTGCTCCGCGTGTCGAGCACCGGAACGCTCATCGATCGCTCGCAGCTCGGCGCCGCTTCGAGCGGAGGACGCGTGAGCATCGAAGCCCGCAGCGGCCGCTATGGCATCGGTTGGAGCGACGACTACGCGACCGGCGCCGTCACGCGCATCGGCGTCGCCTCGTGCCGCTGAGCGCTCGGACGCCGGGCAACGAAACACCGCTGCTCACACGCACCCACTCCGCAAACGTTTCAAGGCGCGAGCGCTCGTTGCGCAGTGCCAGTTCGTTTACGCCGTGAAGTTTCTCGCGTGCGTCGCTGAGGTACACTCCGTGCTTGTGTCACGCACCCGAAAGGCCCGACCGATGGCTGAATTTCTTCGAGGACGTCGTTCGCTCGCGCTTCAGTTCGGAAGCGGATTGATCGCGCTCGTCGCTGGCTGCACCACGGTGCTGCCCAACGAAGACGCGGGCGCAGACGCAGCAAGCGACGTCGCACAAGAGGCAGCAGTGCGCGGCGCGCCGAGCCCTTCGACGGAGATTCCTTCGACAGAGCCGCTCGGTCCTGCATGCATGGACGGCGACGGCGACGGCTTCGGCACGAACTGCCCCAACGGGCAGGACTGCAACGACGCGGACCGAAACAGCACCAACGAGTGCTATCGCTGCGCCAATCCCGCGACGGGGTGCCCGTGCACGGAAGAGGGCGCCACCGACGCGTGCAACGTCGAGACGGACTCCAACGCGATTGGCTCGAGCGGCGTGTGCCACTCGGGCACGCGAATGTGCACGGGCGGGCGGTGGCAGCGGTGCCTGCCCAACGCGTTCAGCACGCGCATCATCGTCGGCCCCATCGGCTGCGGAACCGCATGCAACCCCGAGTGCCGACAGACCCTCGTGTGCCCGACGATCGCTGGGGATCTCACCGGCACGGGATCGGGCGTGGTGATCGCAGGCGTTCCGCTGCCAGGGTTCTGCCCGCCTGGATCGGGTGGCATTCGTTTGCCGGGCGGAGGCACTCCGCCGCCCGTGTGCGCCTCCCTCTGTGGCGGCTCGTGCTGCGAGCCCGGAGAGACTTGCTACACGTACGAAGAGGTCGACACGACGCCCGCTGCCGTGTGCACCGCGGTCGGCGCTGCGCCTCCTCCGCCCATCCGTTGGAGCGGATGCGGCGCGACGTGCGCCGCTGGACAGACCCACTGCGGACAAGCGCCCAACGACTCTTGCTGCACCGCGGGGCAGATCTGCGTCGACGCGAAGTGCGAAGACAGCCCGAACGCGTGCACGACCAACGCGAACTGCGGCGCGGGATTCTTCTGCCACACCCGCTCGGGTCGCTGCCTGCGCGCGTCGACGTCGCGCTGCAACTGCGAGGCGGACGGCGCGCTTCAGGGCTGCGTGACCGCCGTGCAAACCACCGGCGGACGCGTGGTCAACGGCATCTATCGCACGCGCCAGGGGCTCGACGCGCGCACGCTGCGCTTCGCACGCTACCTCGGCGGACTCGAGACCAACCCCACCGGCTGCCCGACGGGACGCAGCAACTACTCGAACACGCCGCCGTACGACTGCACCACGTGCACGCCGACGATCTGCGACGCGTGGCGCTGCTTCGGAAGCCCGCGCGACACGGCGACGATCGCGACGTTCGCGGACAACCTCGACTGGCTCTTCACGCAGCACGTGCGCTTGAACCCGTGGGGCGGAGGAGTGAGCGACGGACAGCCGACGCCTGGAAATTCTCTCGTGGATTGGGGCTATGACCCGCGCGAGGGGCGCAAGTACGACCTCGGCGCGCCGGCCAACCGCGTGGTGCTCTTTCCGGTCACCGATCACACGTCGGACTCGTGCCTCGAGCCGTTCGAGTACACCGTTTGGCTCAGCGACAACCCCAACGCGACGGAGATCGCGAGCCCGACCACGCCCGACCCCAACAAGTGGAACCTCGCGAAGCTCACGGAGGTGTTCACCCAGGGCTGGACGCGCAATCCCAACGCGCTCGGCCGGCCGACGGACACGAACAACCTCGAGACCACGGCCTTCGGCGACGCCGTCTCCGACGCGATGACCACGGTGTGGTCGCTTCCGTGCGGCTTCTCCTTCCGCTACGCGAGCATCGTCGCCGGAAACCTCGGCAACCCGAACAACGCGTGCTTGTTTCACTCGTTCGACGACGAGCTCGACGCGGTCGCGGGCCTCACGATCAACGGCGATCCGCTGGCGATTTATCACGAGCTTCCGTTCGGCTCCTCCGCAGGTCCGGACGGCCTCAACTTCTCGACGCGCCTGCGAACGGCGGACGTGTACTTCTTGTTCGACACCACGGGATCGATGGGCGGCGAGCTCTCGAATCTGCAGTCGTCGATGACGAGCGGGACGTACGTCGCGGGATGCGCTGGCGGCATCGTCGGCGCGATCAAGTGCATCATCCCCGACGCGTGGTTCGGCGTCGGTCGTCACGACGACTTCCCCGTCTCGCCGTACGGATGGGCGCCGAGCGGCGACGTCGTGTACCAGAACCGCAGCGACATCAACGCCGATCCAGCCGTCGCGCAGGCGGCCATCAACGGCATCGGGCTGCACAACGGCAACGACTGGCCCGAGTCCCAGACGCCCGCGTTGTGGTCGACGGTCACGGGCCGCGGTCTGAGCGGGTATTACGCCTCGCGTACCGACTGCCCCGCGGGTCGCTGGGGGTATCCGTGCTTCCGACCGGGCACGATCCCGATCGTGATGCTCTTCACCGACGCGCCGTTTCACAACGGCTTCGGCGGGACGCAGGCCTACTCGAACAGCGCCCTCTTCGCTGGCGGATCCAACAGCGGAACGCTCGGAACGCAGCGCGGACCGACCTTCGCCGAGACGGTGGCTGAGTTCAACGCGCGCGGCGCGAAGGTCATCATCGTCGAGTCGTCCGGCGGAGACGCGACCGCTCGCGCGGACTTCAACGCGTTCGCCGCGGGAACGGGCTCGCTCGTCTCGGGCGGCGCCAACGCGGTGTACTCCATCGCGACGAACGGAACGGGCATCGGCACCGCCGTCGTCAACGCGGTGAGCGACCTCGCGAACTACTCGCGCATGGACGTGACCGCGGTCGCGCTCGACAACCCCGCGACCGCGGGCGTCGACGAGCGCTGCTTCGTTCGCGCCATCGCCGGAGCGCCGGTCGGAACGGTTCGTCTCTCGAACCCCGCGATCGGCGAATCTGCGGCGTACACCGCGGGTCGCTGCGTGGATCCGCCCACGGCGATCGGCGGCGTTCCCGTCACCGCGCGCCAGTGCTTGCCGGGCACGCAAGTGAACTTCCGCGCGGAGTTCACGAACAACTGCGTGATGTCCACGGCAGTGCGCCAGACGTTCACGTTCGAGATCGTGGTGCTCGGCAACGGCAGCTACGAGCTCGGGCGCGTCCCGGTGACGATCGTGGTGCCCGAGCAGGCGTACCCGCCCAGCGGAACGTTTACGTACGACATCGACGCGCTCACCGTCTGCGGCGCGGGTCGCCAGGCCGCGTGGCGCGAGCTGCAGTACGTCGCGAGCACGCCCAACGGCTCGAGCATCGACATGGACGTGTTCACCGCGAACACCGTCGCCGGTCTGTCCACCGCGACCGCCGTTCGCCTGGGAACGACTCCGCCCGCCGCCTCTCCGCTCAACATCGAGAGCGCGCTCACCGTCGCGATGCAGCCCACGCGCGCCCCGTACCTGCGCGTGCGCTTCACGCTCAACTCGAACGCGCTGCGCACGGCCACGCCGACGCTCAGCGGCTACCGAGTGCTCTTCGACTGCATCGACGGGACGTAGCCCGACGTCGGCCCGACAAGGGGGGAGCGGCCGAGCGTCGGCCTCATCCCCGGCCCTTCTCCACGCCAGATGGCGTGGAGAAGGGTGCCTGTGCTTCGATGGCAACGCCGATCAGTACGCGATTGATTCTCGGAGCAACAGCCACTCGACTTGCGCCCTCGACGCAGCGAAGGCCCCCTTCTCCACGCCAGATGGCGTGGAGAAGGGTCGGGGATGCGGCGGACCCCCTTCGCTGGAATGAGGCTCCCCCTCTCGGGCTGACCAGCCCGACTATCGACAGCCCGCCGGAGCGCCGCTCATCCCGCCGCCGCCCGCTTCGAAGCACAGCTGTCCCGCAGGGCACTGCTCGTTGGTGCGACACGGTTGGCTCGTCGGTCGGCACTCACGCACGCCGCTCGCCCACGCGTCGACGCACTCGTAGCCCGCGGCGCAGCCCGCGGTCGTGTTGCAGATTCCGCGCGGTCCGCAGCGCAAAAAATAGTCGACGGGAAGGATCTCGCATCGATCACCGGGCGCGCAGCTCGTCGGTCCACACGGCCCCGACGGGACGCACTCGCGCAGCCCATCGCCATCGACGTCGCGACACGACGAGCCCAGTCGGCACGCGTCGTCTGTGGAGCACCGCGAGGTCACCGCCACGCAGAACGGCGAGAGCCCCGGCGTGCCTTCACATACGCCTCCGTATGGACACGGAACGCCCGTCCCGTCGCACACGTGCCGTCGATTGACGCACGCGCGCGAACCCGCCGCCCCTTCGCACGCGTACCCGTTCGGACACGCGCGCGAATCGCCGCAGTCCGCGCCCGAAGCCACACAGACGCCTCGCACGCACGTCTGCGATCCCGCGAGGCAGTCGCTGTTGTCTCGACACCCGCGCCCCGCAGGCTGGCAGCGCTGAACGCTCCCGCAGCCCGTCGGCAAGCATCGCTCGACCGGCCGATCGCACTCGCTGTCCATCGTGCACACGCGCAGCATCGAGGGTTGGTCGCAGTACTCCGCGCGCCGCGAATCATCGGGCGGAAGCAACGCATCCGGCAGCGACGACGAGTCGCCGAGCGACGAGCTGTCCAGCGACGGGACGTCGACAAACCCGCTCGAGTCCGTCCCGATCGCGTCCATCACCGCGCCGCCGTCGCTCGACGAGCCATCCCCCTGCGCGTCCATCGCAGCGCCATCCGCGCTCGCGTCATCCGTCACCGCCGCGTCCGCGCTCGCCTCGGGCGTCGCGCTCGTGTCGCGCACGACGCGATCCATCGTGCTCACCACGTCTCGCCCCTGCTCGACGTCGGGCAACGACATCGGCGATGGACAGCCCGTGAGCGCCAGGAGAGAGAGCGATCCGCACCACCAACGAAGCGATCGAAGTGCCGTCGACATAGCTTCGTGACGGTAGCACGGAGGCCCTCTCGCTCCGCTGCTACACTGCTCGCGCCGTCGATGCCCATTCGTGGACACCTCTGGACCTTCGCTCCCTTCGTCGCAGCGCGCGTTCGCCCCGCGCACGTCGCGCACTCTGTCCCCTGGTCGAGCACCGTCGAAGACCCGCGTCGCGGGAGCGTGACCCTCACCGGGAGGCTCCACCTCGCCTCGCGCAGACGCGATCGCATCGTGATCCTCGTGCACGGGTTGGGAGGCAGCTACGAGAGTCACTACATCCGCACCGCGTCTCGAACGCTCTCGCGCCGAGGCGTCTCGCACTTGCGCGTCAACCTCCGCGGCGCCGATCGCAAAGGCGGCAACGACTACTACCACGCGGGGCTCGTCGACGACCTCGACGCCGTCGTGCGCTCGCCCGAAGTGAGCGAGTTTTCTCAGGTGATTCTCTGGGGATCCTCGCTCGGCGCGCACGTCTCTCTTCGCTTCGCGGCCCTTCGCGAACACCCGCCTCTCGCCGCCGTCGTCGCCGTGTGTCCGCCGCTCGACCTCGCGCCGGGCGCCGTCGAGATCGATCACTGGTCGCGGCGCCCCTACCTCAATCACATGCTCAGCGCGCTGTGCGAGATCTACGGCGCGGTGGCGAAGGATCGAAGCGACGTTCCCATCAGCGTCGAGCGAGCGAAGAGCATTCGCAGCATTCGCGTGTGGGACAACGAGGTCGTCGCGCCGTGGCACGGCTTCGAGAGCGCCGAGGACTACTACGCGAAGGTCTCGGTCGCGCCGCACTTGCCCGCGATGACAACCCCGTCGCTCGTGATCGTCGGAAAGAACGATCCCATGATCCCGACGCACGTGGTTCACCCCTCGCTCGCGAAGGCGTCCAAGGCCATCGACGCGAGGACGGTCCCGGGCGGACACGTGGGATTTTCTCCGTCTCTCGAGCTCGGCGAGAAGGGACCACGCGGAATCGACGAGCAAATTTGCTCGTGGCTCGACCGCACTGCGTGAGCCCTTCGAGGGTCACCTAACAATCGTCGCCGCTCTCGATGACCGCGCGAGACCTTCGCGTATACCCGTTGGTCGAGAGAGGGACATGCAACCGAATTACTACTCGCACTCGGGCAAGATCGGCGCTCTCGCGCTTCCGCTCGGACTCGGCGGAGGCATCGCCGCCGCAGCGCTGCTGGGCACGATCTACGGGCAGCTCATGGCCCGCATTCCTGTCGTCGGAAAGATCACCTTCATCATCGCGGCCCTCGCGGGCGCAGGATACGGGGCCGGCGCTGCGCTGCTCTTTCGCAAGGGGCACGGGCGTTCGGTCGCCAAGGGCACGCTGATCGCTGCGATCGCGACGTTCGTCGGGCACTACCTCGCGTGGGCGTCGTGGATCTCTGTGGTCCTCTCGCGCAACGGCGACGGACCGTCGGTCCTCGACGTGCTCTTCAACCCGAGCGCGATGTTCAGCGCGATCTCCATGATCAACAACGTCGGCGCGTGGAGCGTCTCGGGCGGCGCAGCGACGGGCGGAGTGCTCTGGGCGCTCTGGGGCGCCGAAGCGCTGATCGTGATCGGATGCGGGCTGATCGCGGGGGCAGCGATCGCCTCGGGCGGCGTGTACTGCGAGCACTGCAACGCGTGGTGCAAAGAAGAAGAGGGCCGCGTCCTGCTCAACCCCGCCCCCAAGGACGCCGTGAAGCAGAGCCTCGAGGCGCAGAACTGGGGCGTGCTCAATCAAATCGGCCCCGCCGCGGGCCCGGGGCCCTGCCTTCGCTTGGACCTCGCGTACTGCCCCAAGTGCGAGAAGACCCACGCCGTCGCCGTCAGCGCGCTCGCGCCGAAGAGCGACGGAAACGGAACGGACATCGACACGTTCGTTCCGTACCTCAACACCTCCCCCGAGGTGTCTCAGTGGCTGCGCAGCATTCGGCAGTGATCCTGCGCTGAATCTCGTTCAGTCCCCGCTCGCGCCCTCCCCCCTTCGCAGCGGTTTCTTCAGTTCACCGCGGAGGCGTACTCGGCGCCCACGCTCGTCGCGCTCGCGCCCGTCTCTGGCTGCGGGTCGCGGTTGAACATCGCCCTGTGCGCGAGGCGCTTCACGAGCGGCTCGTAGTGCTCCTTGAAGCGCCCTTCGAGCAGCTCTCGCGCGAGCTCGACGTCCGCCTTCAGCTGCGTCTTGAACGCCGGGTCCTTCGCCGTGCTCACCACGCGCTCGACCAACGACGGAACCTTCTTCGCCGCCGACACCACCGCCGCGCCCGCGCTCTTCGCGCGATCCACCGCGCGCTCGGTCGCGCTCTTGGTGATGTACGGAGCGACCTCCGCCACCAAATCCGCCGCCGTCCCCGCATACCGATGCTGCGGCTTGTACAGCGGGCTGTTGAACTTGCTCTTCGGGTTGGCCCGCAAGTACTCGCGCACTTGCTCGAGCGTCACGCCGTTTTCTTCGCACGCCTTCTGCAGCTCGGCCTCGGCCACCGCGCGGCCCTTGAACATGTACATCTGCACGCGCGAGTAGAAGTTGGTCGCGCCGTCTCCGCTCGTCTCGACCGCGCAGTAGATCGTCCCGGGATACCTCGCGGTGATCAGCGACTGCACTCCGTCGCTCACGCCCGAGGACGGCATGCAGCCAAACGGCTTCACGCTCACGGTCACGTGCGCTTTGCTCTCGACCACGTTGATGATGAGCTTGCCCACTTCCATGTGGCCCTCACCGCCGCGCAGGTCGTTGACGTAGTACTCGTTCGCCACTTCAGCGACCTTGTCCATGTTCGGGAGCTTGTAGCGATGCAGCCCGAGCGGCAGCGCAAACGCCTGGAACCCCACGCGCAGCCCGTACTCCGCGAAGCGCATCGTCGCGAGCCGCTTGGCGACGCCGAAGTTCTCGTAGCCCTTCAGGCCGTACTGACCGCCGTCGAACTCGCGCAGCTCCGCGCGGACGCGGGTGTCACGAGCGACCTCCCAGATGTTGTAGAGCAGCCACGCCGTCGTGAGCTGAATGTCGTTCTCCGAGCCTTCGCTCTCGAGAAACTTCTGCAGGTGATAGTTGCCATCACCCTCGGTGGTCATGGCCCAGAACTCACCGATGATGCTGGTCTTCACGCGCGGACGAAGCTTGTCGACCTTCACCGCGGCGAACTCCGCGCGGGCCTTGTAGAGCGCCGCGAAGATGTTCGTCTTGTCGTAGAGCGCCGTGTAGAGAATCTGCTTCGCGCGCTCGACGGCGCGGTTGGTCGCGCCGGGCTCGATCTCGTACGGTCGAACGCGATACGCGAGCGCGTTGAGCGCGTCGCCCGACACGATCGCCTTGATGATCGCGATGAAGAACGCCGGGTTCATCTCGATGCCGACGTCGTCGCCCGTCGCCTGTGACAAGCCGCCCGTCTGCTGAAACAGCATCACTCGAAAGCCGTCGAAGCCCGCGTCGCGCAGCGCCTTGCGATACTCGGTCACGTACATGCCGAAGCGACACGGACCGCACGCGCCCGCCGTGAGAAAGACGTACTTCTTCACGATCTCTTCGGAGGTCAGGCCCTCCTTGTCGCGCAGGTCGATCAGGTGCTTCACGAGCCCGCCGACGGTGAAGTACGTCGGGTTGCACTGGCCGCGATTGCCGTACTCCTTGCCCACTTGAAGGCCGGCTTGATCGCTGGTGCCGATCCACTCGACGCGATAGCCCTGCCCGCGCAGCGCTCCCTCGACGAGGAAGTCGTGCGCTTGCGTCAGGCCCGTCACCAGGATCGTGAGGTCGTCACGCTCCTTCTTGGTGACCGTCGGCTTGAGCATGTTGTCCGTCCACTGCTTGCGCTCTTTGCGAATGCCCAGGCGCTCGCGCTCGGCCTCTTCGAAGGCGCGAAGCTCCGCTTCGATCGCCGCTTCGTCCATCGCGCTGACGTCGTTCTTCGGGAGCGAAACGGTGCTCTCGACGAGCGGGAGACGACGCTTGCGCGAGAGATCTTGGTCGATGGCCATGTTGCTGATTCCCTCTCTTTTTTCAGGGCAAAACGGTGATCGCCGAAACGGGCGGTGAAGTCAGTCAGTTCGAAGAAGAGTGATCGACCGCGACCATCTTTCCGTCGGCGGTCTTCTTCTTGAGTTGGATCAACCCCGCCGGCGCCTCCTTCGGGCGCGCGGGCGGAACGTAGGCTGCGAGGCGCTTTCCGAGCTGGTCGATCTGCGCTTCGAGCTCGGGGTCGCGCTGCGATCGCTGCGAGAGCAGCTCGCGCTTTCGCTCGAGCAGCTCGAGCCGCTTGCGGTCCACCGACACCATGAGCTCGACCTTCTTGCGCGCGTTGTCCTCGAGCGCCTCTTCGTGGAGCTTGAGCGAGTGCGCGTAGGTCTTCACGCGGATCTTGATCGATCCGCCGGGCTTGTTCGCGTCGATGTCGTGCAGCGCCGCGTAGGGCGTCCCCGCGCTGCTCACGATGTTCTCGACGATGCCGTACGTGGGCGCGTCGTGGCCGCACTTGAAGCTCGAGAGGTCCAAGAGCGCGACGTTGGGATGGCGCGAAGCGAACTTCACGGCCCACACTTTTTGCGCGGAGTTGGCCGAGTAGTTCTCCGGCCACACGTCGTTGATATCCAGCGGGTGAACGCCCTTGCTGACCTCATCTTTGAAGTACCGAGAGAGGTACTCCATGTCGCGAGGCAACGAGCGCACGCTCAGGATGGGATAGCCGAGGACCTGGAATTCTTCAGGGATCCCGTGATTGAGCCCCGGGTCCGAGTGGTACGGACGGCCCACCATCAAGATGGCGATGCGGTTCTCTGCTTCGACGGTCTCGAGGATCGCGCGCCCCTTCTCTTGAAGGTCGCGGTCGAACTGCGCGAGCGCGCGCATGCCCTCTTTGTGCGCGTGGTCCGCTTCGTCACGGGTGATCCCGAGCCGCGGGCCCCACGTGAGGAACATGCGCTCGGCCGTGAGGTTCATCTCGCTGAACGTGAGCGCCGTGTCGATGTACTCGATCCCGCGCTGCTTGAAGAAGTCCGTCTCCTTGGTGAAAGCGGCCTTCATCACCTCGGGGACGCCAGCGACGATCGGGCACGACGCGTTGTCCATCACGCCGTCCACGAAGCTCGGGACGTGCGTCAGGACCGGGAAGAAGATGTACTTGAGCGGCTTCTCGGGCGTGTGCTCGTGAAAGAGCAGGTTGTGGATGTGCGCCTGGCACACCTTCGACGGAAAGCACGGGTCCACCGAGCCGTACTTGCCGCCTTCGACCCAGAGCTCTTCGCTCGTGTACTCGCTCCACACGATGTTCTGCTTGGGGATGCCCAGCGCTTCGAAATACGTGCGGAAGTACGGCGCGGTTGAATACATGTTCATCGCGCGGAGCATCCCGATGCGCGTGCGACGGAGCTTCTCGCGCACGGCCTGCGATGAGCGCTCGAACGGCCGCTCGACCTCGACGCGCTTCGAGCCGAACCAGCCCTTCTTCACCTCGACGCTCTTGATCGTCGCGCCGTCGGGCGGCAGCGGCGCCGGGTCGTAGAAGTGCGCGAACGCGCGCTTGCTCTCGTAGTCGACGAGGTTGGGATACTGCTTGGCGATCTTCTTTCGCTCAGCGACGAGCGAGAGCATCGCGTCTTCGCTCTCGACCGTGCCCTTCTCGCACGAGAAGCCCGAGATGTAGCGCGCCGTTGATCCGTCGGGGCGCTCGGCGTCGATGAACGTGCGCTTGCACTCGTTGGGGCAGAAGTGACAAACGGTGCTCTCGTCGTTCTTCGTCGAGTACTCGAGGTTGATCGCGGCGTCGATGCCGACGAACGTCGAGGTGCCGCGGCGCTTGACCACGCGCAGCGTCTCGAACGCAGCGCCGAGCGCGCCGGCCTCTCCCGTGTGCGGATGCACGTAGATCTCCGCGCCCGGAACGCGCTCTTTGATGTAGTCCACCTGCGCTTTGACGGCGGCGAGGTTGTACTGCGTTCCGCCTTGCAGAACGAACTTGCGGCCGAGCGACGCGAGCCTCGGGATCTGCACGACGTACTGCCAGACGTTCTTCGGCAGCACCTGCGCGAGCCCGGCGAGGAGCTCTTCTTTCGAGAACCCCTCTTTCTGAAAGTTCACTCGATCGGTGTCGAGAAAGACCGCGCATCCGTAGCTGAACTTCGGCGCGAGCTCCGCGGCGAACGCCGTGTCCGCGTAGTCCGTGACCTTCAGCCCGAACTGATCCGCCATCGCTTGCAACAGCATCCCGTTGCCCGCCGAACACGAGTTGCTCAACCGGAAGTTGGCGATGTCGCCGTTCTTCATGAAGAGCACTTTGATGTCTTGCCCGCCGATGTCGCAGATCACGTCGATGTCGCCGAAGTACTTCACGGCGGACATCATGTGAGCGACGGTCTCGACGACGTTGACGTCCGCGCGCAGCGTCTCTTGCAGGACGTCCGCAGCGTATCCCGTCGCTCCGAACCCGAGCACCTCGAGCTCAGCGCCCTGGCTCGAGATGTAGCCCTTGAGCTGCGCGAGCAGCTCTTTGGTGTCCTGGATCGGGTTGCCCTTCGAGAGCTGATACGCCTTGCAGACGATCTCGCCGTCTTCGTCGACGAGCACGGCCTTCGAGCTCGTCGAGCCTCCATCGAGCCCGATCACCGCGCGCACGCGCTGCCCCGGCGCGAGCTTCATCGGCGCGAACTTCGGGATCGTGTAGAGCTCTTTGAACTCGTCGATCTCGGCGTTGTTCTTCGCGAGCGGCGGCCCGGCGCTCTCGCCGAGGCGCGCCTTGCGCCCGTTGGTCATGTAGTCCTCGAGGCCCTTGAGCCCCGAGTACAAGCCCACTTCGGCGGGCTCTTTCATGCCGTACACGCACGCGCCGAACGCCGCGTAGTACTGCGCGTTGTTCGGGATGAAGATCAGCTCGTCGATCGCGATGTCCTTGGGGTACGCGTAGCCGCGCTCGTCCCACGTCTCGGGGATGCGCTTGCGCCAGCACTCCTGCAAGAACGGCAGGTACGTGTTGGGCCCGCCCAGCAAGATCACCTTGTGCTTGAGCGTCGAGCCGCGCGTGAGCACCGAGAGGTTCTGCAGGACGATCGCGTCCGCGAGCGAGCACAAGATCTCGTTCGACGGGATGCCGCTCTTCACGAGGTTGACGATGTCCGTCTCGGCGAACACGCCGCACTTGGCCGCGACGTGGTGCAGCTTGCTGTCGTCGAAGTGAATCGTGCGAACGACCTCGGGCGCCAGGCCCACTTTGATCATGCACTTGTCGATCGTGGCGCCCGTGCCCGAGGCGCACTTGTCGTTCATCGACGGAGCGGCGGTCTTCTCGCCGGTCTTCTCGTCCTTCTGAAAGATGATGATCTTCGCGTCTTGTCCGCCGAGCTCGATCACCGAGCCCACGTCGGGATGCAGCGTCTCGACCGCGAGCGTGACGGCGTTGACCTCTTGCACGAACTTCGCGCCGAGCCCCGCGCACAAGGGCGCTGCGCCCGAGCCCGTCATGAACATCCGCCACTCGCCGCGCGGCGCGTTCGGAAAGCACCGCTCGATCTCGCTCAGCAGCTCGTGGACCTTCTCGGGCTGCTTGGTCTGGTGGCGCTGATAGTCGCTCCAGAGGATCTCTCGCGTCGTGGGATCCAGCACGACGGCCTTCACCGTCGTCGATCCAACGTCCACTCCGACAACAACCGGCTCGGTGCGGGGGTTCACGGTCATAGAGCGCTGCGTCCTTCGTGTGAGCTCGAGACTGACTGACTCGTCAGTCAGAAGAAAGTACCTGTCCCCTCCCCCCTCCCGCAAGCCGTGCGCGTTCGATTCTTCCGCAGGATGACTGCGACGCTGCGCATTCACCTACGCACCGAGCGAATCCGTTGCGCCCCTCGTTGGCTCTCTCTGCCATGAACTTCGACGTCCCCTACGCGATCACCCGAAGGCTCGCTCAGTGCTCGGTCGCCGCCGCGCGCGAGCGCATCACCGAAGCGCTGAAGAACGAGGGCTTCGGCGTGATCACCGAGATCGACATGCAGGCGACGCTCGAGAAAAAGCTCGGCGTGCAGATCGCCCCCTACGTGATCCTGGGCGCGTGCAACCCCAAGCTCGCGCACGCCGCGCTCAGCGCCGAGCCGGCCGTCGGGCTCTTGCTCCCGTGCAACGTCGTGGTCGCGCAAGACGGCGAAGACGCGGTGCTCTCTGCCATCGCTCCTGAGTCGATGTTCGCCGCGATGCAGAGCAAGTCCGCGATCGACGCGGTCGCCAAGGACGCCGACGCTCGGCTGCGACGCGCGATCGCCAGCGCGTGATCGCGTATACGAGCGCGAGAGCGGTGTACAACCGCCGCCGTGAAAGCAACGCGATCCCCGAGCGACAAGCGCGACAAGAGCGGCCCCGCGAGCGCTGAGGGCGCCAGCGAGAAGAGCGCCGATCGCGCCGATCGCCAGCTCGAACGCAGGGCAGAGCTGCTTCGCGCCGCGCGACGAGTGTTCGCGACGCGCGGCTATCACGAGGCCAAGGTCGACGACATCGCCGCGCAGGCGGGCGTCGCCAAGGGCACGTTCTATCTGTACTTCAAGGACAAGCGCTCGATCTTCGTCGAGCTGCTCAGCGCGTTGTTCGAGCGGATTTCCAAGGCGATCCTGCGCGTCGACGTCGCGCAAGACGTGGCCGAGCAGGTCAAGCACAACATCCGCGCGATCCTCGCGGTGCTGCTCGACGAGCCCGAGACGACGCAGCTGTTGCTCACGCACGCCGCGGGCATGGACAAGGACTTCACCGAGAACCTCCGCGCCTTCGATCGAGGCGTGCGGCAGCTGCTCACCGAGAGCCTCACCGACGGACAATCGCTCGGGATCGTCGCGCAAGGCGACCCCGCGCTGTACGCGATCTTCGCGATCGGAGCGCTCAAAGAAGTGCTCCTCGCCAGCGCCACGAGCGACACGCCGGTCGATCGCGAGGGCATCGTAAAGGCCCTCTACGCGCTGCTCGAGCAGGGATTTCTGCGCGCCGCCGTGCAAGAGAGCGATTCTGCGAGGAAGGCGCCAAGCAAAGCAGCGGTAGTACGCTCGAAGAAGCCGTGACCCAACCTCCGTCCTCTGCGAGCTCACTGCCCTCCAACGCCGCGATCGCGCGGGCCACTGCGATGTTGGCCCTGTGCGTCGGCGTCTCTCTCGTCGGAGCCACCGCCGACGCTCGACGCGCGCCGCCGCCGGGTTGGCAGCTCGAGCCCGGCCGGTCTCTCGGCGCGGTCACCATGGGAATGTCCCGCGCCGAGCTCTCGCGCATCGGCCGACTCACGGTCGGATCACTCGGACCCAACGTCGTGACGAGCGGCGCGTGGACGTTCTTTCTCGACGCGCGAGGCAACGTTCGTCTCGCGCGCCGGCGCCTCGGACTGACGCCGGGCGTGGTGATCAGCGGTCGTCGCGTCGCGCCATCGATGCCGCTCACGATGATCGAACGCCTGCGAATCCCCGGCTGTTCGTCGATTCAACAGCGCCCGGGCGGCAACACCATCACCTGTCGTTCGCGCTGGGGATGGGCTCACTTCACGCAGGGCGCGGCGACGGCAGGGCACGTCGAAGTGGACATCTCTCGCGACCGCTGAGCGTGTCGATTCAATCGTCGCCGTCGTGATCACCGCCGCGCTCGTGGCCGCCAGCACCGGCGCCTTCACCTCCACGAGCGCCAGCAAACGTGCGACGTAGCCCCGCGATCAGCTCTTGCTGCTCGGTCGCAGAGAGCTTCGCCTCGGGGTGGAGCCAGGTGTACGAGGCCATCGGCATCGTTCCTCGCTGCATTTCGCGGGCGCATTCGTCGATCTCGACCTCGCGGCCCGTCGAGAAGTTCATCTCGCGACGCCCTTCGTTCACGTGGTTCGCGACGAACCACGAGACCGGCGCGACCCGAGCGTATCCGGGCCACACGGTCTCGTTCGAGTGGCAGTCCATGCACGCGCGCCGCGCGAGGGCCTCGGTCCTCGGCGAATCCCACGCAATCCTAGCGCCCCCCGTCGGGTTGCTGCGCTCGACCGGAACGAGCTGAATCACCACAAACACCAGCAGCAGCCCGCCCAACACCGCGAGCGCGATCTTCTTTCGAGAGCTCATGCGAGCGAGCGACGCAAGTCGCGTTCCGCCTGCAAATCGAGAGAGAAAATCACACTCAGACCTGCGTCACGCGCGGCTCGCTCGAAGCTCCGCGCGCACCTCCATCAAGATCACGCCGAGCATGTTCTTCCCCGAGCCGCTCGAGCCGCAGCCCCAGTAGTGATCGCCCGTCGTCTTCTCGACGAGCTTCGTCTCACCGGTCGAGAGCAGCCGCTCTGCGATCTCAGGGTGCTGCGCGAACTTCGCTCGCACCGCCTCGCGCATCACGTCATCCTTCACGCTCTCCCAGTCGCGACGCAGGGGACGCTTGCGATCGCGCCCGCGGCTCGCCGCCTCCTTCGCAGAGCTCGCCTCGCGCACCTCGTCCTCGTGCGGAGTTCCTTCGAACTTCATCGCCTGAAAATAGTGCTCCGTCGTCGCCCAGCGCTTGCCCTTCAGCCGGATCGGATAGCGAGCAAAATTGCTCATGTATCCGTGTTCGTCCGTCGTCGAATAGAAATAGATCGGCGCCGCCGCTCGCTCGTCGTCCGTCACGAGAAGCCTCCTTTGTTGCACGACGCTACTAAGTCAGCGCTTCGACCGCCGCAACCCCCAGCGCGCTCTCGCGCATCACTTCGCGCGCAGCGCGTCTCGCGTCGCGATCAGCTCGGCGGCCACCGAGACGGCGATCTCTGCGGGCGTGTTCGCGCCAAACGGCATCCCGATCGGTGAGCGCAGCGACGCCACGCGCTCGCTCGCGACGCCGCTCTCCTCGAGCTCGCGACGCACGCGCCTGGCCTTCACCTCGCTCCCCATCACGCCCAAGTACGCGAACGTCCCGCGCTCGTACGCCGCGCGCAACACCGGCAGGTCCGTCGCGTGCCCCTGCGTCATCACGACGACGAAGCACCGCTCGCTCAACGTCGCCACGCGCGAAGGCATGTCGGGCTCGACCGTCGCCTGCACGTTGGGGCTGCGAATCACCTGCTCGATCCACTCGGACCGCGGGTCGAACACGCGCACTCGACACTCGAGCGTCGCGAGCAATCGAAGCAGCGCCTGCGCGACGTGCCCCGCGCCGAACACCACGATCTCCCACGGCCGCTGCCCCACGACCTCGTAGAGCAACGTGACCTCGCCCCCGCACGTCATCCCGAGGTCGCGCTGAAGATTCACGGTCTCTGTCACGCACGACGGCGTCGATTCGTCCGCGAGCATCTCACCGCAGCGCCGAAGCACGTGCGCTTCGAGTCGTCCTCCGCCGATCGTCCCCGCGCGCAATCCCGCGCTCGTCGCCACGAGCTTCGCCCCGAGCTCTTGCGGAGCCGATCCCCGTACGCCCACGAGGGTGACGGTCACCATCGCCACCGCACCGTCAAGACACGCGCGCTGCGCGTCGATCACCGTTCGAAGTACCGAGCTCACGACCCGCGCCGTTGTACTCGAAGCGCCCGTCGCGCGCAGCGTTCGTCGCGATATCCTCCGCCTCGAGCCATGTCGTACCGCGACGAGACCACCGCGCTCGCTGAGCAGAACAAGGCGCTCGAGCGCGAGCTCTCCGAGAAGAACCGAGAGCTCGTCGCGCTGCGCGAGGCGGCCCGAGCGCCGCACTCCTCCGCCCCGCCGCCGCGCGCGGCAGCGGTCATTGCGCGTCGAGACCGCTCGCTGCGCCTCGCCCTGCTCTGCGCGATCGCAGGAGTCGCGCTGCTCACGACCGCCGTCATCGCGAGCCTCACCGTCACGATCTGGCCGCCGTGGGACGCGCTGCTCGCGCTCGCGGGCGCGAGCTCGGTCGTCCTGTGGCTCGCCGCGTTCGCGGCCCTGCTTCGAGGGTCGTATGTGATCGTTCCGCCAGAGCTGGCGCTGGTGTTCTCGACGGGGCGCGGACACGAGGTGACGATGCCCGGCCACGCGAAGTTGATCGTCCCGCTGGCGATGACAACGTGGGTCGACGTCGCGCCGCGCGCGGTGCAGACGATCGTCGAGCTGCGTCTGCGCGACGATGAGCGCCGAACGTTCGAGCTCGTCGCCCGCGCGCAGCCGCGCGAGACAACCGAGTCCGTCCTGCGCTTCTTTCAGCGATTCAACAGCGCGACCAGCGCCGACTGCGACGAGTTCGTCCAGTCGAGGCTCGCGTCCGCGGCGCGGTCGGTGCTCTCACAAGCCAGATTGGACTCCCTCGATCGCGACTACCTCGATCACGAAGACCGCCTTCGCTCCGAGCTTCAGTCGTCGCTCGACGACGTGGGCCTCGAGCTCGTCGAAGTGCGCTTCACCGTCCGTTGATTCGCTGTACCATCGCCGTCGCTGTGAAGACCGTGAACCCGTCGCGCTCTGCTCTGTTCTTGCTCTCGCTCACTCTCGCCGCGTGCGCGAGCCGAGAAAACCGAGAGACCACGACCGTCACCCTGTCCAACACAGCGACCACGAGCGAGCCGGACGCAGCGTCCCCCGCTTCGACCCCAGAGCCGAGCAACCCTGGCTCGACGCAGAGCGCGGTCGTCGACGCAGCCGTGGCAGCAGCCGCGCGCGACGCAGCCGCGCCCGCCGCGGTCGCGCAGCGCCCGCTCTACTTCGACCGGGACATCACCGACGCGGACCTCGCGAACCGCACGCTCCGCGAGCTCGCGATCATGCGCAACACGCCGTACGCGCGCATGGGTCACCGGTTTCGTCGCCCGTGGCTCTCGCAGTATTTCTCTTCGCAAGGCTGGTATCGCGCCACGCGACAGGTCGCGGACAACGAGCTCAACGAGCGCGATCGCCGCAACGCCCAAGCGGTGGGACGCTTCGACACAGCCCTCTCGCGCGAGGCCCTCGAGGCGCTCGCGACCGCCCTTCGTCTGCGCGACGAGCGCAACCTGCTTCAAGAGGGCGACGAGGTCGAAGCCGTGCTCCTCTCGCAGCGGCTCGGGCGCAACATCACCATCACGCGCGCGACCAACCGCGACAGCACGCCCCTCGACGACCCCGAGCAGCTCGAAAATGTCCTCGAACGACGAGAGCTCTTGGAGATGTCTCCGCGCGATCTCTGGATCCTGCGCAACATGATCTACGCCCGTCGCGGACGGCCGTTTCGTTCGAGCATCTTGCTCGAGTACTTCGAAGGCACCGCCTGGTATCACCCCGACAACGCCTACAACGACGCTCGATTGCGCCGCGTCGATCGGCAGAACCTCCGAATGATCCAATCGGTCGAGGCCGAGATCGGAGGGCCGACCAACGCGCAGAGCGAAGCCGAAATGGCGATGTACGGGGCCTGATAGCCCCACCGAGGCCCCGGGCGGGTCTCCAACGACAACGGTCTACGGTAGCGAGCCGAGCTCGCCGTGCTCCTGCACGCTCACGCCGAGCGCGCGCAGCAGTTGAAAGCTCGCGCCCTCGGCGCCGCCGAACGCGAGCGCACGACCGTCGAGCCCCGCTTCGAGCGGAGCGACCTGGGCGCGCGTCGAGCCGTCGCCTCCGAGCTCGACCCGCAGCAAGAGCCCCTCGGTCTCGCGCGAGCAGTCGCAGTGAAACACGGCGTTGCCCAGGCCCCACGCGATGAGCGTCCGTCGCTCGCGCGTGATCGGCGCGATGGTGTGCGTTCCGTGCGCGACCACGACGCTCACCTCGTGATCGACCGCGAGTCGAACGGCCTCGCGCAGCGGCGCGGGCGCGGGCGTGTACAGCGGCGGCGCGCTCACGTGCAGCGAGAGCACGCGCGCGCGGGCGAGCGACGCGGCACGGTCGAGCGACGCTGCGGCGTTCGGCGGAACTCCGCGGGACAAATCCCAGGCGATCCACGCGATCCGAACGCCGTCGACGACGATCAACTTCGGCTCGCTCTCGGCGCCGATCGCCGTGATCTCTGCGCGGTCAACCAGCGCGGCGGTGCGCGTGAGCCCTTCGGCGCCGTCGTCGTTCGCGTGATTGTTCGCGATCGACGCGACGCGGACGCCCGATCGCCTGAGCGTCGCGAGGACCGTTCGATCGTTGACCAATCGCTGCTCGGACGACGCTCCTGCGCCCTCGACCACGATGCCCTCGAGGTTGACGAAGCCCGTCTCCGCGGCGAGCTGCGCCGCGAGCGACGAGCGCGCGTCGAAGAGCGCGTCGAGCCGCGCGCCTCCGTGAACGTCGCCCAGAAACCAGAGCTTCGCCGCGCGCGGCGCAGGCGCGAGGGTGTTTCGCGCGAGCGGCGCGCGACGCTCACACGAAGAGAGCAGCGCCCCCACGACCAGCGTGAAGAGCGCTCGACGCGCGATCAACGCGCGCCCGCGTCAGGGTTCATGGCCGGGCCGCATCGAACGACGGCGCCGACGAGCGGGCGCTGAAGACCCGTTCCCTCGCCCCAGACCACGGCGACCTCGTTGCGCGAACCGATGGGGCCGACGCGCGGATCCGAGCCGCTCGCCTCGGTGATGCGAAGCGCCTCGCCGATCGGGCTCAGCGTCGAGTCGAACGAACGAACATAGATGTCCTGCCGATCCGCACGCGAATTTGCCTCGAGCGGCCCGTACGACCACGCGACGAAGAAGCGCCCGTCGCGAACGCCCATCACCGCCGGAGCGAACTCGTGATGCGCCTCGTCCATCCCCGTTGCCACGCGCGCGAGCGTCGACGGCGCGGCGCCGAACGCGACGATCGCGCCGTAGAGCTTGTAGTTCGCAGGGCCAGCATCGGCGGACTGACGGTCGGCCACGAGCAAGAGCGCCGAGCCGTTGACCGCGGCGAGACGGGGCTTTCCGGGCTCGTTGCCGAGCGTGGTGATGGTGTGAAGATCGCCCTGCGGACGCAGACGCGCGTCGAGCCAACCGAAGCGAAGCTGCCCTCGGTATCGAAACGCGACGGCGTAGCCTTGGCCCGCGAGCTCGACGATCTCGAGGCCCTCGGGCGTAAAATCCCGCAGCGCTGATGCAGGATTTCGCGATCGTCGCACGAGCGCAGCGTCCACCTCGAGCGGCCAGAAGTCCCTCGATCGATCACCCGGCGCGCTCGTCGCTCGCGTGGCGAAGAACTTCACCTGCGCGCTCGGCTGCTGCGCTCCTGCCGCGGTGCGAAGCCCGAGCACAAAGGGCTGCGCCGCGTCGAACGCCGTTCTGCAGTAGTACGGAGCGCCCGCCACGATCGTACGCGCGACGTCATCCGATCCTGTGTCAGCGACGGACGCGCTCATCACCGAGAACTCTCCGCACTCGATCAGCTCGTTGCCGTTGTCGTCGCGCGAGAGCTGGTCGGTGCCGGTGGTGATGCTGTTCGCAGTCGAGCCGGCGCGCACGTACACGCGCTGAATGTTCGTCGGAGAGCGAGTGAGCCCGCGCGCCGTGCTCGGCTCTTCTTCATCGAGCACCGTCGCGCCGAAGCCGAGCACCGTGCCCGCAGGCCCGCCCGTCGCGTACAGCGAGCGCGCCGCGAGATCATCGCCCCCGTGCGCAAATTGCGGCGGAACGATCCACGCCAACGCCAGCTCTCCCCCCCTCGGCTTCGTCGTCACCGAGGTCAGCAGCGCGTGCCGACCGAACGGCGCCTCGCTGCGCTTGAGCACACGACACTCCGCCGAAGCTCCGTGCGAGGGCTGCGCGCTGACCGCACCGGCGTCGTCGGCGCTCGCCACCATCACGACGTCAGGCAAATCGCTGGTCGCGCCATCTGCGACGCTCGGAGGCGTGGGCCTCGGTTGCGGTTGTGGCTGCGGTCTGGATGGGCAGCCGGTGAGCGCGCCAAGAGCGCAGAGAAGCGCCGCGTTCGCAGCGTGAGGACCCTTCATGGCGCGAGACGCTACCGCGAGTTGGCCTCGCGATCGACGGGCAGAGAGCGGTGTTTCAGCGCGTTCCGTTCAAGATGCGAGGCTGCTCGTTGGGGCGCAGCTCGAGCGCTTGCACGGGGCCGTTGTAATAGCGCGAGAGCCCCACATCGATGCGCCACACGCGCCCCTCGCACGCGCTGTTGATCCCGCGCTGCTGCACGGTGTGTCCGATCACCAAGCGCTGCGCGCCCACGCGCTGGAGCATCTGCGCGAGCACCGCGCACGCCGCAGGGTCGTCTCCCATCGCGAACGCTCGGTGCCAAAACGGGCTGTCCTCGCCTTCGAGCACCGGCGGGAGCTCGCGCTGCGTCCCGAGCAAATACTCGCGCACAGCTCGGTTGATGCGATCGAGACCGAACTCCGCGTGCGCGGGGAGAAGCCCGCCGTGCGCGAACACCGTGTCGCCGATCACCATCACCGTGTTGTGCGCGGCGAGCCGTCGCGCCCACGCGCCGCCCGGCGCAAACGCCGCCACGCGCGCGCGCATCCGCTCGGGAACCCTCGCCAACATCGCCCCCCACTCTGGCCTCTCGGGCGTCCCTGCGAAGTCCTGGTATCCGCCCGGCGTCACGTAGCGAAAGTCCGCCTGCGCGTTCATCACCTCGTGGTTGCCGTTGAGCGCGTAGAACGCCCCTCCCGCCCGCGGCGCTTCGAGCTCGAGCCGCTCGAACAGCTCCAAGATTCCCCGCTCTTGGTCGCCGCGGTCGAGCTGATCGCCGACCTGCATCACGATGAGGTTTCCGCCGGACCAGTGATCGCTCGCGTCGATCGCCCCCACCATGCGCAGGACGGCCTTGGTCACGTCCAGATCGCCGTGGACATCTCCGATCGCGATCACCCGCGGCCCGCCCTGAACGCGCGTCGGAGGGAGCTCTCGCGGCTCGGGAAGCGCCACTGGCGCGATCACCCTCGGTCGCGCCGGGGCGCTCGTCGTGCTCGGCGTCGACTGCGCTCCGATCGGCTCGCTCGTCGTGTTCGAGCGCGAACAAGAGGCTCCCCAAAGGCCGGCACACACAATCAAGAGGGTCGCTCGCATCGTCGCAGGGCAGCGTACCGCGGTCTGCCTCGAATTCACGCGCTCACTGATCGCTCTGCATCCGCTGCGCAAATCGCAGGTGATGCCGATAGATGTACGTCCGCCCCATCTGCCCCTGCCTCCACCCGAGGTCGGGCCCCTCGATGTCCGAGCTGTAGTCGTACACTGCGAACTCTCCCGGCGCTTCGAGCGCGATGATCGCGGCGAAGCACGTGTCCCCGCGGGACGGGAGGTCCATCACGTACGCGATGCGATCTTCGCTCTGAACGTAGCGCCACAGCGAGCAGCGCTTGGGCCACCGCGTGTAGTCCACTTGATTGTCGATCGCGCGGCGCGTGAGGTCTCCGGGCCGCATCAGGTCGTAGTTGCCAGTCGGAGAGAGATTGCGACGGCCGACGAGGTACGCCTCGCCGTCGTGCCAGAACATCAACGGAGAGTCGAACTTGCGCGGGTCCGTTCGGCACGTCCACTGTGACGGCGTCGCCGCGTTTGCACGGCAAATCTTCGAGCCGAATCCGCTCGCGTCCCCGGCTTCGTTGCGCGCGACGGCGAACAGATCGCCCGTGTCCGGGTTCATGGTGAAGTCGGTCTCGCTCGCGCCGCCCGTGAGCACCACAGGGCGCATCGCATCGAACGGCCGCAGCGTCCGTCCGTCGTCGGTCTCGAGCAAATGCACTTCGAGCGGAAGGCCGTCGAAGCGATAGATGTGCTCTCCGCCGAAGTAGCCGATGAGCAGCCTGCGTCCGCGTTCGACACGTCCGCGCCACGCGATGAAGCCGGGACGAAAGACCTCTTCGAGCGCGCTCCACGTCCCGTCGCTGCGAAGCTCGGTGGCGCTGATGCCCTGCGGATCGAAGGAGAGAGCGTTGGTTCCGAGCCTCGCGACGTAGAGAAAGAGCGAGGTTCCGACAGGCAAAAACCGGGGCTCGCGCAGGTCGCGATCGAGCGTGAGCGTCTGCTCGAAGCGCCACGTGAGCTCGTCCGTCGACGAGACGACGTGGATCTTCGTCGCCGCTGAAGCGAAGTGATCGCCGCTGGTCCTCCAGGCCATGTACACGCGCCCGTTGTGCCGCACGACGTCGACGTTGTTGTTCGACCCGTCGGGCGTGATGTTCATCGGAAGCCCTGGGCTGTCGACCACCATGCGCGTCGAGAGCACTTCAACCGAGTGTCTCCCGAGCTCAACGGGCGGCGTAAACGCAGGCGCTCCGCCGTCGGCAGCGACGTCGGGCGCCACGAGCGAGCCGTCACTCGAGGCGTCATCGAGAGTCGCATCGGAGCTCCCGTCTGCTGCGCTGTCGCCCGCCGGTCGAGCGGTAGAGCAAGCGAGCAGCGAGAGCGAGAGCAGCGAGAGCGCACGAAGCGAGGGCATCGCTCGACGATACCGCGTGCACGCGGCGCGCCGTCGAGGGCGAGAGCGGCGATGCTAGCTGTTGAAATCCACGCCGAACTCGACGCCGACCGCGCGAGCCGCGAGCACGCGCTCGTCGGTTGCGGTGACGTTGCGGTTCTTTCCGACGGCGTCGGACATGGGCACGGTGACGATCTTTCCGTCGCGCAGCGAGACCATCACGCCGTCTTCGCCCTTGGCGACGGCTTCGGCCGCGGCGACGCCCATGCGAATCCCGAGGACGCGATCGTACGCGACCGGCGATCCGCCGCGCTGCACGTGCCCGAGCACGGTCACGCGAATCTCGTGCTCAGGGACGAGCGGCTCCAACGACTTCGCCAGACGATCTCCAGCGCCGCCGAGCTTCGGCAGGTGGCCTGCGGGCATGTCCTTGGTGATCGCGTGCGTCCCGCCGACGGGCTTGGCGCCCTCCGAGATCACGATGATCGAGTAGTTGAGCCCCGCGCGGTGGCGCTTGTGGATCGCGTCTGCGATGCGCTGAACGTCGTACTCGAGCTCGGGCAACACGATCACGTTGGCGCCGCCCGCGAGCCCAGCTTCGAGCGCGATCCATCCCGCATAGCGACCCATGACCTCGATGATCATCACGCGATCGTGCGCCGCCGCCGTGGTGTGAATGCGATCGACGGCGAGCGTGGCGAAGTCCACCGCGCTCTGAAAGCCGAAGGTCACGTCGGTCGCCGCCAGGTCGTTGTCGATCGTCTTGGGAACGCCGATGCTCTTCACCCCGAGCGGCGCCAGCCGCGAGGTCATCGCCATCGTCCCGTCGCCGCCGATGGCGACCACGAAATCAATCTGCTCGTTGCGCACCGTCCACGCGACGCGCTCGGAGACGTCTTCGGTCGTGACCTTGCCCTCCTCGTCGCGCCGCGGGTACGCGAACGGGTTCGCTCGGTTGCTGCAGCCGATGAAGCTGCCTCCCTGCGACGCGATCCCGCGGACGCGCGTGGCGTCGATCGGGGTGAGCTTTCCTTTGATCAGCCCTTCGTATCCATCCTCGCTCGCGAGGCACTCGATGCCGAGCGCCTCCGCTCGCGTGATGAGCCCGAAGAGAACAGCGTTGAGACCGGGAGCGTCACCGCCCCCCGTCAGCACAGCGATACGTCGTACTGCGGTCATGACTACGCGTTGCGTTTTACCGCATCGCGAGTGCGGACTCGATCTCTTTCACGATCGCCTGCGCCGTCGCCTCGGGGTCGCTCGCGTCGCGAATGGGTCGACCCACGACGAGCAAATCCGCGCCTGCAAGGACTGCGTCTCGCGCGGTTGCGACGCGCGCTTGATCGCCTGCATTTCCGCCAGCGAGACGAATGCCCGGCGTCACGATGAACAAGTTTTGAAGCATCGTGCGCAAGCCCTTCGCCTCGTGCGCGCTGCACACGACCCCGCGAACGCCAGACGCGACGGCCATCGTCGCCCACCGGCGAACGGCGTCCTCGGTGTTGCCCGTGAATCCGAGGTCCGCGAGCGCGTGATCGTCGAGCGACGTGAGCGCGGTGACCGCGAGCAAGTTCACTCGCCCCCGCGCCTCGATCGCCGCGCGCTCGAGCATCGCCCGCCCTCCGCTCGCGTGCAGCGTGAGAAACTCCGCGCCCGTATCCGCCGCAGCGCGGGCTGCACGCGCGACGGTCTCGGGGATGTCGTGCAGCTTCAAATCGAGAAAGCACCGCGCCCCCTTCGAGCGAACGACGTCGACCGCCGCGGGCCCGAAGCGAACGAACAGCTCGAGCCCCACCTTGAACACGCCGACGTGATCGCGCAGGCGATCGACCCACGCGCGCGCATCGTCGAGGTTGTCGACGTCCAGCGCAAACGCGAGGCGATCTTTGGGATCGTTGGAGACTTGAGCGATGGGCGAAACCTGCATCGAGCAGATTCTGCCCAATGCTCAGAAGCCGAGGTTGCCGAAATCGTCCGGGCTTCCGCTTCCACCGCCGCCCGAGCGGCGCGTCCCGCTGCTGCGGGTGCGGCGCGTGCCCGAAGGAGCGGAGGTCGTGCGCGTCGCGCTCGCCGCCTGGGCAGCCGCGGCCGCGGCCGCAGCCTGCGCAGCGTTGGCAGCATCGCGAGCCGCTTGTTCAGCGCGCGCGCGAGCCGAGGCAGCTTCAGCTTGCGCAGCAGCCTCTCGACGAGCGGCGTCGGCGCGGACCTGAGCGGCCTCGCGATCGGACGCCTCCTGACGAGCGCGCGCTTCTTCTTGCGACTTCTTGTACATGTAGAAGCCGCCTCCGCCGCCGCCGAGAAGCACGACGCCGACGATGCCGAGCACGAGGCCGACGGGCGCGCCCTTCTTCTGCTGCGCTGCGATTTCAGCGAGCTTTCGCTCGTGCTCGAGCGCGCGAGCCTGCTCGTCCGCCTTCGCTCGCTGCTCGGCCTCCAGGCGAATCCGAAGCTCGCCTTCTTCTTTCTCGCGGCGCTTGCGCTCTTCTTCTGCGACGCGGCGCTGCTCTTCGGCGCGACGCGCTTGTTCAGCGGCGGCGATGCGCGCTTCTTCTTCTTGCTTCAGGCGAAGCGCCTCGGCTTCTTTGCGCGCGCGCTCGTCTTCGATCGCCCGCTTCTTCGCCTCTTCTTCTTGCCGAACGCGGTCCTCCTCCATGTTCATGAGCTCTTTGAGGGAGAACAACACGCTGTTTTCTTTCGACTCGGCCATGACTTCCTCCGGCGCGGTGGGGGCGCTCAGCGATCGGTTCCGTTGATGGGTCCCGCGCCTCGATCGATGTTCGAGAGCTGCGAGAACGGGTCGTTGCTTTGGGTCGACGTGCTCTGCTGCGCTCGCGGACGGAGCCGCGGACGCGCGGGTCGAGCGGTCGAGGGCTGCGCGACGGGCGCGGCTGCGATCGGCGCGACCGGGGGCGCGACGATCGGCGAACCGACCGTCACTGGGGCGCTGTGCGTCGCGAGCGCAGCGCGATCGGCACGGGCGCGAGCCTCGCGGATCGAAGCGTCGAGGCTCGACGAGAAGCGCACGCCGAGCGCGGCGATGGCCGCGACGGCAGCGAGCGAGACGGCCGCGATGATCTTCGTCGAGCGAGACTTTTGGGCGGCGATCTTCGCGTGGACCGAGGCGAGCTCGGCGCGCTCACGAGCGAGCTTTTCGTCGAGCGCGCGCATCTTGGCAGCGTGGTCGTCACGCAGGCGCGCCTCGAGCTCGCGCGTTTGGCGGGCGCTCTCTTCAGCGAGCTCGCGCTCGCGGCGCTCGCGGTCTTCGCGTTGGCGCGCTTCGAACACCGCGAGGGCCTTGCGCTCGGACTCTTCACGGGAGCGCTGCGCCTCGCGGGCGAGCGCCTCGGCCTTCTCGATTTCGCGCGCGCGCTCTTGTTCGACGCGGGCCGTTTCGAGGGCGAGCAGTTCGCGAAGCGAGGTCATCGTCGAGTCGTCACGGGTCATCGGGGAAGCGCCTCCGTCCTTGAGTCAGCCACCTCGTACGGAGTTCATACTCACTGTACGATTGTACTGTCATCGAATCAGACGGACAGCGCTGGAAAAAGATTTGTTCCCTTGAACGATTGTTTTCGCGGGCGGTACGGTGCCGCTGCAACGGGCGCATACCACTGCGCATTCGTTCAGCAAACGACCCAAGCGAAGGGCAGAACGATGGCGACGGACGTCAAGGCTCACATCACGGGAACGGTCTGGAAGGTCGAAGTCTCGGTCGGCGACAAGGTCAGCGAGGGCGACACCGTCGTCATCCTCGAGTCCATGAAGATGGAGATGCCTGTCGAAGCGCCGTGCAGCGGCACGGTCAAAGAGATCAAGGTGAGCCCCAACTCACCGGTCGAAGAAGACGCGGTCCTCCTCGTCATCGAGTGATGTCGAGCGCGGCGCTCGCGCGCAGCCCTCGCACCGACGCTGACTGTATTTGTAGAAGCTGAACCGAAGGAGCGCTGCGTCGACGCTGGTCGCGCGAAACGCAGCGCGCGACACATGGCACTGCTCGATCGCATCGCAATCGTAGACTCGCTCGACGTGGCGTCGCGCAGGGTGATCCTGCGCATGGACTTGGACGTTCCGCTCAGCGATGGACGCGTCGCAGACGACTCGCGGCTGCGCGAGGGGCTGCCGACGCTCAAGCACCTGCTCGCGAACAACGCGCGGGTGATCGTCGCCGGACACATCGGAAAGCCCAAGAAAGACGGCAAGAAGTCCAACGCTTCGCTCGAGCCCGTCGCCGCGCACCTCGCGGAGCTCCTGGCGCAAGAGGTCGTCCTGACCGACGAGTGCGTCGGCGACGGCGTGCGCAAAGTCGTCCACGACCTGCGCGACGGGAGGCTCGCCGTGCTCGAGAACCTCCGCGGCCACGAGGGCGAAGACAGCGACGACGAGACGTTCGCCCGAGAGATCGCTCGCCACGCGGACATCTACGTCAACGACGCGCTTCGACCGTCGATCAACGCGGCGGCCTCGGTCCACGCGCTCGCGCGCAACGTCCCCGTGCGGGCCGCGGGCTTCGCGTTGAAGCGCGAGCTCGAAGCCATCGACCGATGGAGCGAGAAGTCCGAGCGCCCCTCGATGGCCGTCATCGGCGGCGGCCGCGTCGAGGCGAAGCTTCGCTTGATGGAGACCCTCATCGGCCGCGTCGACGCGGTGCTCTTGGGCGGCGCCGTCGCCAACACCATGCTCGTCGCGCTCGGAAAAAAGCTCGGCAAGAGCTCGATCGACCCGCAGCGGCTCGCCGCCGCGCGCGACTGGTTCGCCCGCGCCAAAGAGCAGGGCGTCGAGACGCTGGTCCCCGATGATTTGGTGTGCGGAGAATCAACGGACGCGAAATCGGGCAAGCGCTACTCGGTCGAGCACATCCCGGGCGACATGATGGCGCTCGACGTGGGACCGGCGACGATCGAAGCGTACCGACAGAAGCTCATGCGCTCGAAGACCGTGCTCTGGGACGGGCCGATGGGCTTCACAGAGAACGCCGAGTTCTTCGCGGGCACCGACGGCGTCGGCCGCGCCATCGTCGAGGCCGCCGGATACTCTCTCGTCGTCGGTGACGACACCGTCTCGTCGGCGTACAAGAGCGGGCTCGCCGTGCGGCTCTCGCACGTGTCTCGAGGTGGTCCCGCCTCGATCGAGCTCGTCGAGGGACGCTCACTTCCCGGCGTGGAGGCGCTCAGATCGTGACCAACTCGCAGCGACGCCCGCTCATCGCGGGCAACTGGAAGATGCACAAGACCATCGCCGAGAGCGTCGCGCTCGCTCGCGCGGTGGCCGACGCAAGCCGCATCGGGCCGCGCACCGACGTCGTCGTCGCGCCGGTGTTCACCGCGCTCGCCTCGGTCGCCAAGGCGCTCGAAGGCACGCCGATCGGACTGTCTGCGCAAGACCTCTACTGGGAGGCGCAAGGCGCGTTTACCGGCGAAATCAGCGCTCCGATGCTGCTCGACGCCGGCTGCAAGTACGTGATCATCGGCCACTCCGAGCGCAGGCAGTTCTTCAGCGAGACGGACGCCACCGTCGCGAAGAAGACGAAGGCCGCGCTCGACGCGGGGCTCATCCCGATCGTGTGCGTGGGCGAGACGCTCAGCGAGCGCGAAGCCGGGATCACCTTCGACGTGATCGGCCGCCAACTCGACGCCGCGCTGCTCGTGGTCGACGAGGCGAAGCTCGGCTCAGTCGTGATC
Source organism: Polyangiales bacterium (assembly GCA_046351515.1). GTDB lineage: Bacteria > Myxococcota_A > Polyangia > Polyangiales. The sequence continues at coordinate 131,184 of JAXLYJ010000003.1, read as the reverse complement.
GCCTACGAGCCGGTCTGGGCGATCGGGACGGGCAAGACCGCGAAGTCCTCGGACGCCCAGCTCGCGCACGCGTTCTTGCGCGACCGCATCCGCAACAAGGTCGGCCCGGCCGCGGACCTGGTTCGAATCCTCTACGGAGGCTCGGTCAAAGCCGACAACGCCGCTGAATTGCTCGCGCAGCCGGACATCGACGGCGCGCTCGTCGGCGGCGCATCGCTTGACGCCGACGCTTTTGGAAGGATCATCCGCGCCGCGGGTTGACGAGCGGACGCACTACCGCGACTCTCCCGTCCCCTTTACCACCCCCCCCTCGCGCTCGCGACGCACCTGCGTTCGGACGCCGAGGACGAATCGACAGCCGCTGCGATGACCACGTTTCTCACGATTATCCATGTGCTTCTCTGCCTCTTCTTGATCGGCGTCGTGCTCTTGCAGAGCGGGCGATCCGGAGGCATGGGCGTCCTGTCCGGAGCGGCGTCGCAGCAGGTCTTCGGCGGCCGCGGGGCCGGCAACTTCTTGCAGCGCGTGACCACGGTCGTGGCGTTCATGTTTTTGCTGACGTGCACGACGCTCGGATACCTCGCGAGCTCGACCCGCGATCGCGGCCTCGCGACGCCCGAGCCCGGCTCCACGACGGTCACCGTCGGCGGAGCGCGCGACGGCGGAGCGAGCGCAGACGCCGCGAGCGCCTCGCCTTCGAGCGAGACCACCGCTGATTCGGGCAGCGCGAGCCCCGCTGCGGCGACGACCGAGAGCGACGCGGCGGCCTCTGCCGAGCCTGTCGCGACCGAGTCTTCCGACGCCGCCGCCGCTGGCGAGCAGTGATCGACTGACTCGCGCTGCTTCGTCTCTGCACGAAGCGCGCAGCGCCGAGCGACGAGCGCTCGCGCGCTACTTCTTTCGGGGAGGCGGGCCAGGCGGCCCCTTGGGCGGCGGAGGGACGCTCGTCATCTCTCGCAGCATTCGCTGGCAGTCCTCGATGTAGAGGTGGTTGTCCAGCTCTTGCGCGAGCGTGAGCGCCTCTCGCAGCTGCGACCGCGCGGACTCGACCTCGCCTCGCTCGCGCGCGAGCACACCCAACAAGAACCGCGCGTGCAGCGCGTCCCACTTGTACCCGTGCGCGTCGGCGTACACGAGCGTCGACTCGATGCGACCGCGCGCTTCTTCGCTGCCAAATCCGACGGCGTCGACGAAGGCGAGCACCGTGTCGTTGACGTTGAGCAGCTTGTCGAAGCCGTGCTCGAGCGCGACGTCCTGCGAGATACGCAGGTTGGTGAACGCCTTGCGGTAGTCGCCCATGCGCATCCACGCGTCGCCTGCGTTGTGCGCGTTGACCGCGATCTCGTAGGGCAGATTGAACTCGCGCGCCATCTCGAGCGCCCGCTCGGACTCGACCGCCGCGCGCTCGAAATCACGCGCGTGATACCAGATCAACGCCGAGGTCTTGAGCGCGTCTGTTCGAAGGACCGGATCGCCGAGTCGCTCGCCGACGGCGCGCGCACGCTCGAGCGTCTGCTCGGCGATGGCGGTCTCACCGGCCGAGCCCTGGCAGCGAGCGAGCGCGAGCAGCGCGGTGCCGAGGGCGCGAGAGTCTCCTTCGCGCGTGACGAGCGCGACCGCTTCGGCGAGCACGCCTTGCGCGCGGCCAAACTCGCCGTTGCGCGCGAAGACCTGACCGATCGTGCTCGTCACCTCGAAGAGCTTGTGCAGCTCGCGGTCGCGATCGACCAGGGCGCGTGAGCGCTCGAGGTGAGCGATCGCTTCGCCGAAGCGGTTGACGACCAACAAGAGCTTTCCGAGCAAGAGCAGCAGCCGTTGGGTGGCCGAGCGATCGCCGAGCTCTTCGGCGTACTGAAGGCCGAGGCGAAGGCGGTCGATCGACGGAGAGTGCGCTCCTTCGACGGCGGACTCTGCGAGCTGCGTGTACAGCCCGAGCACGTGCTCGGCGTCGGGTCTCGGCGCGGCTTGAGCGAGCTCGACGGCGCGAGCGAAGTGCACGGCCGCCGCGGCAAACGCGCGTTCGGCGGCGCGTCGTCTCCCGGCGCGCTCGAGGTAGTGCACGGCCTTCGCGCGGTCGTTGCACTCGCGGTAGTGCAGCGCGAGCCGCTCGCTCAGCTCGTCGAGTCGATCGGGGTACAGGCGCTCGACCACCGCGGCGACGGTCGCGTGGAGCTCCCGTCGCGCTTCGAGCGCGAGCCCCTCGTACACGACGTCGCGGCGCATCTCGTGCGCGAAGGCGTACTCGTCGCCGACGCGCACGAGCGCGCCTCGCTCGATGAGCGAACGCAGCGTTGCATCGAGCGTCGGCGCAGGCTGCCCCGCGGACTCTGCGAGCAGCTCGCGGGACCACCGGGGCCCGAGCACGCTGGCGACCTGCAAGAGCGTCCTTTGCTCTTGGGTGAGCCGAGAGAGCTCGGCGCTCACCAGGCCGCGCAGGGTCTTGGGCACTTCGACCTCAGCGACGGTGCGGCGAAACGCGACGACGTTGTCTCGCACTTCGACCGCGCCCGCGTCGACGAGCGAGCGCAGGTGCTCTTCGATGAACAGCGGATTGCCCGAGCTCTTCGCGGCGACGTCCTCGACGAGCTCGCGGGGAAGCGCGCTCTCGGCCACGTTGAGGCGAAGCGCGACGAGCGCGCGGGTCTCTTCGTCGGACAGCGATCCGAGGGTGATTTCGGCGACCGAGGGAGCGTCCTTCCACGCGTAGACGAAGCCCGAGCGATTGGCGACGACGACCACCAATCGAGCGCGGCCGGCGCCGCGAACGAGCTCGTCGACGAGCGACTGAGACTCGTCGTCCATGTGCTCGGCGCCGTCCCACATGAGCACCGTCAGCTGGTCGCGCGCGAGGCTCGCGGCGAGCCGAAGCAGCGCGCTTCGCAGCGGGCGCGCGGCGCCGCCGGGCGGCTCGGAGTCGCCCGTGACTCCCAGCACGCGAGAGGCCGCGGCGAGCTCGTCGGAGTTGAGGCCGAGCTCGCGAAGACGCGTGGTCTTCTCGCGCAACATCGAGTCCGGTTCGGTCTCGTCGATGGCGAGCACCGATCGGAGGATGCCCGCGACAGCCGCGCCGGGAACCTCGCGATCCGACGGCAAACACGTCGTCGAATACCAGCTCACCGGGTGATTCATGCGGCGGAGGCGGTACTCGACCTCTTCGAGAAAGCGGGTCTTTCCCGCGCCGGGTTCGCCGACGACGGCGATGGCGTGGACGCCGTGCTTCGAGGCGCGCGCGAACAGGTCGCCGAGCGTTCGAAACTGCTCTTTGCGGCCGACTAATCGACGCCGCGCGCCTTCGTGCGACGAGCGCTCGGCCGACAGCACCAGCGCGGTGCCCGGCACACGCTCGAGGCCCGGCTCTCGCGTGCGCATCGGCTCGAGCACAAACGAGTCGCCCAAGATACGGCCGACGGGCTCGCTCGTGACGAGCTTCGAGGGCGCCGCGCGGGCGAGGTCGCGCACGACCGCGAGCGCGTTGCTGAACCACTGATCGCGCTCCGGCGGGCCTTCGAGTCGAACGTGAATGCGCGCGGCGTGCAGCCCGAGCCCCACGTCGGCGAGCCGCGGATCGCGAGCGAGCGACTGTCGCAGCTTGAGCGCGGCGCGCGCGGCGGCCTCGGTGTCGCGTCCGTCCGTGGATGTCGCGCCGAAGAGCCACACCGTGTGCTCGGCGTCCGACGAGACGATGGTGCCTCCGTAGCGCGTCGCGGTGGAGGTCAGCGGCTCGACGAGCTTCGCGACGTGCGCAGGAAAGTCCGCGCAGAGCAGCGTCGCGTCGCGTCGCTCGAGGTTGGTGCGGCTGCGGCCCGTGGTCGTGCTCGGGCCCGGTCGCGACGAAGACGCCGGGATTTCGACCGGAGTTCGCACGCTCGATCGCCCCGCGTCCTCGAGCGCGTCGCGCACGCGGTCTGCGTCGTTGGTGCGCCCGACGTCGTCGCGGAGGCTCTCGAGCCACTCGGCCAGATCGTGCGCGGTCACTCGCTTGCGGGTCGTGTAGAGAAAGCCCGCGAGGTCCTCGTAGAGCTTCGCCGCGGAAGCGTGGCGTTGTTCGCGATCGGGGTGCGTGGCCTTGTCGACGATGCGCGCGAGCTCCTCGGGGCACTCGGGCCACGCGACCTCGAGCGGAACCTTGTCTCCGAGCTGCACGCGGCGGAGCGTCTCGTAGGCGGTGCGCTCTTGAAACGGGTTCTTTCCGACGAGGGACTCGTAGAGCACCACGCCGAGCGCGAAGACGTCCGCGCGCGCGTCGACGTTTTGTCCCTTCGCTTGCTCGGGCGCCATGTACGCGTACTTGCCCTTGATCGTCCCCGCTTCTTCGATCGACGTGCGCGCCTTCGCGATGCCGAAGTCGGTCACCTTCACTTCGCCTTCGAACGAGAGCAGCAGGTTCTGCGGCGAGATGTCTCTGTGCACGATGTTGAGCGGACGGAGCTGCGCGTCCCTTCGTCGATGCGCGTAGTCGAGCGCGCGCGCGGTCTCCGAGCACGCGTACACGCACAGCTCGACCGGAGGCTTCTCTCCGCGCTTTCGGCTGCGGCGAAGGGCCTCGGCGAAGTCCATCCCGTGCACGTACTCCATCACGATGAAGTACGTGTCCTCTTCGCGTCCGAGGTCGAACACCTGCACGATGTTCGCGTGCGAGAGCGCGACGGCGAGCTTGGCCTCGTTGATGGCCATCTCGACGAACTGATGGTTCTGCGCGAGCTCGGGCAGGATTCGCTTGATGACGACGACCTTCTCGAAGCCGTCGGCGCCGAAGCTCTTCGCCTTGAACACCTCGGCCATACCGCCGCGAGCGATCAGCTCGAGCAGCTTGTATTTGCCGAATAGAAGAGCAGTCGACTCCGTCGTCATCACACGCCCGATTTCTCGCACAGCATACCGAGAACCGGCCGCCCTCTGCGAGCACAAGAGCACCCGCTTCGACCACAATCGCGCGCAACGAACGGTGGACGATGGCGGACTGTGCGGTAGCGTTCGCCCCTCACGATGGTTTCGAGACAGCGACCGCGGCAGGTGAGCCGTTTCTTGGTGGGCGCAGCTCTTCTTGCCGCCGCGTGCCGCCCGCCAGCGCGCACGACCACGCTGCCAATTGGCGAGCAAATTCAGCGACCTCCGCGCGTTTCAGGGGCGAACTTCGCAGAGATCGTTCGGCAGCTCGACGAGCAGCCGCCGTCCCCGATCAACCGCCCGACGCGCGACGCGATCGCGGCCTTTTGGGCATCGAGGGGCGTCGAGCGGCTCGGAGCCGGAGACTACGACCGCGCCGTCGGCGCGCTTCGCGGAGCGCTCGTTCACTACACGCCCGACGAGCTGCAAGCCGGTCGATTGCCCGACGCGCTCGCTCCCCTCGCGCGAGGCATCCTCGACCTGTCCAACCCGCGCGGTGACGAGGCGAGCACGCTCGCGGCCAACCGATTGCTCACCCTCGTGCAGACGCCGGATCGCGACGCCTCGAGCCGCTACGAAGAAGTGCTTCGTTGGGGAGAGAACAACCGTAGAGAGTTTCGACTTCCGTGGGTGTTTCACGCGGAGATGTCCGAGATCTACCGCGAGATCTCCCGCGTGCTGCCTGAGCGCGCGATGATCACTCGCTCGCGAGAGCACTCCGAGCAGCGCCGCGCCGAAGCGCTTCGCGAGCTCGGGCGCCCGACCCCAGAGCCGCGCCCCGAAGAGCAGGTCGTCGCGCTTCGTCGCGCGATCGAGCGCCCCGTGCTCGACGTCACGATCCTGCACTTGCGCGTCGGAGACATCCAAGGCGCCGCCGAGCACGTCGAAACGATGACAGGCTCGGGCAGCCGAGGGCTCGCCGCGCTCTTGCACGCGGTCGTCGAAGACTCGACGCCCGAGGGATACATCAGCCTCGCGCAGCAGCTCGAGCGCGTCGACAACGCCGCGATGGCCGGCGTGTGCCGCGACGGTCGGCGACGCTTCGCCGAGGACGCTCGCTTCGCGCAGTGCCTCGCGATGGCGGCGGACAGCGACGGCGAGTTCGGCGTGAGCGCCGCGCACTTGGAGGCCGCCGCGCGGCTTCGCGCGGACGATCCCGAGGCGCTCGGACGCGCCATCGCGGCGAGCGCGCGCTGGCTCGAGACCGAGAGCACGAGCGACGACGGAAGCGCAGGACGCGCGGCGATCGCTCGACTGCGCGCGTTGAGCGCCGAGTGGGGACGACGCTTCTCGGGCCGCGCAGCTCCGCTCAGCGAGGCGGACATCGACCTCGCCGCGGCGCACTATGAAGTGAGCACCGCGAACATTTCTGCCGCAGAAACGCTGCTCGATCACGCGATGCGCGCCGACAGTCCGCCGCGCGGCGCGTTCTTGCTGCGCGCCGAGATCGCATGGCGTCACGGAGATTCTGCGCGGGCGCTCGAGGTGCTGCAGCGCGCCGCGGCGCTGCCCGTCGCCTCGCACGAGAGCGGGAGCGAAGTGCAGCCGTTGATCCAGCTGCGCCGCGCGTGGGCGCTGCAGAGCGCGGGGCAGAGCGACGCTGCACAGGCAGCATTTACGCAGGCCGAAGCGGGGTTTGGCGCGCTGGCGCGCTCGCTCGAAGGCGAGCGAAAGGCCTACGCGCTGATGCAGCAAGCGTTTGCGCAGGACGGGCTCGGGCGCGCGGACGCCGCGAAAGAGAGCTGGGACTCTGCGCTCGCGGCGGCGCCGGACGATCGATCGATCGCGACCGCAGCGGTCGTGTTCTACATGGGTCGCGCGCGCTGGACCGAAGCGTCGCGCGTCGCGGCGAGCGCGAGGGCGAGGCTCACGCTCGACCGCAACTGGGAGACGTACTTCGCGCTGTGGCAGTGGACCGCGTCCAAGCTCGCGGGAGACGAAGACGAGCGCGCCCGCGCAGCGCTCAACGACGTCTCCAGCCACGCGAACGGAACCTCTCCCTGGACCACGCGCCTCGCCCAGCGCGCGACGGGCGCGATCACCTACGAGCAGCTCGAGCAGCACGCGCAGAACGCCGGTCAGCGGGCGGAGGCGCACTTCTACGAAGCGCTCTTGAAGCTCGCGAGCAACGACCGTGCAGCGGCGACGCAGCAGCTCAACGAGACCGTTCGCTCGGACATGCTCTACTTCAACGAGTACCACGCAGCGTGGACGCTCGTTCGCAGCCTAGCGACGACGCCCGCGCGCTGAACGAGATTCACCGCGTCGTTGCTGCGTCGAGCGCGCGCGTGAGGTCCTTGGCGAGGTCGCGCCAGTACTCGACGCCGATCGAGATGCGCACGAGGCCTTCGGTGACGCCGCTGGCGCGCAGGTCTTCGTCGCTCATTTCACTGGCGGTCGTCGTGCGCGGATGCGAGGCGAGCGACTCGACTCCGCCGAGCGAGACCGCCAGTCGAACGAGCTTCAGCGCGTCGAGGAAGCGAAACGCCGCCTCTCGTCCGCCGTGCAGCTCGAGCGCGATCATCGAGCCTGGGGCGCGACACTGCTTGCGAAAGATCCGAGCCTGATCGCCCACGAAGAGCGTGGGGTAGTGCACGCGCTCGACCGCGGGGTGCGCCTTGATCACGTCGACGAGCTTGCTCGCGTTCTTCGATTGCTTGGTCATGCGAAGCCAGAGCGTCGCCATGCTTCGCTGCAGCATCCACGCGGTGAACGGCTCGCAGATGGTCCCGAAGAACGCGCGGTTCGCCTTCACGCGCGAGACGAGGGCGGGGTCCTTCGCGGTGATCGCTCCGGCGACGAGGTCGCTGTGGCCGCCGAGAAATTTCGTCGCTGAATACACAGCGATGTCCGCGCCGTGCTCGAGCGGGGATTGAAACACCGGCCCCAAGAACGTGTTGTCCACGACGATGGGCACCTTGCCCGCGGGACAGTGCTCGTCCACGAGCGCGCGCATCGCGTCGAGGTCGATCATCGCGAGCGTCGGGTTCGCCGGGGTCTCGAGGTAGACCATCGAGACGTCCTTTCCGTGCGTCGCGAGCGCGGCCTCCCATTGGTCGGGGTCGACGGCGATGGCGTTCACGTTCCACTCGGGAAGGATCCCGCGAAACACGTGGTCGGTGCCGCCGTACACCGGGCGTTGATAGAGGATCTTCGTCCCTGGCCGAGCGAGCGTGAAGATCGTCGTGGTGATCGCGGACATCCCGCTCGTGAACGCAGCAGCCGCGCTCGCGCCGCGCTCGACCGATCGCAGCGAGTCCTCGAACATCTCGGCGTTCGGGTGGTTGAGGCGCGCGTACACGAGGCCGATGGATTCGCCCGGAGCCGCGTCGCGCTTTCCGAGCAAGACCTCGAAGTAGTGCGCCGCCGCTGCTGCGTTGGGAAAGCAGTACGTCGAGACCGGATAGATCGGCGGACGAACGGCCATCACGCTCAGCGCAGGGTCGAAGCCCTCGGAGACAGAGCTCGTCTGCGGGTGCATTTCGCTCGGGTGTTTCATGGGCGCGCACTGTATCGCCGCGCGCGCGCTCAGTCGCCCAAAGTCACCGCGGCGCGGAGGCACACGCTCGGCGCCGTTCCCTCTTCGACGCGCACGCGTTGCACGACACCGTCCGCGTCGGAGTAGGTCACCGAGACGAGCGAGCCACGCGCGCGCGCAGCTTCGAGATCGCGAGCGATGGTCGCGTCGCGCACGGTGAGCGGCTCGTCGACGCCCTCGATTTCGACCGACGATTCACGGATCGCGAACACCGCGCGATAGCCCGCCGTCGGATCGCCATGGCGGCTCGCGCGCAGCGCGGTCCGGCGCGAGACGAGCGCGTCTTGGCCCACAGGGCACTGCTCGGCCTCGGTCACCACCAGCTCGACGGGCTCACCGACGCCGCGCAGAACGCGCGGAAGAAACTGCGCCCTTCGCGCAAATTCAAGGGCGACGCCGCGGGTCGCGTCGGACTCGAGCGGACGCAGCGCCCGCAGCCAATCGCGAAGCGTGAGCAGCCCCATCGCGTCGTCGGTCGTCGCGGACGAACGCGAGGCTCGAACGCTCGGGTCGATCACGCGCAGCGTGCAACGCAGCTCGCTGTTGTCCGGGCACGCGAAGCTCGCAGCCTCGCGGCCGTCGATGCGCATGAGGACCACCGCCGCGGGGTGGTAGATCAGCCGACGCGCGGCGCGCGGGTCGCTGGTGGCGTCGGTGTCCGAGAGCATTCCGCCGCGGCGAAAGAAGCGTTGGTCGACGTCGCGCGGGGCGAGGTTGCCGACGGCGAAGAGCTTGTGCGCGTTCCACCCGCGGCGAGCGAGGGAGGCGGTGATGATGTGAGCGCGAATCTGATCGCCGTCGTGTCGAACGTCCCAGCTCAGCGACTCTGCGCCAGAGCTTCGCACCAGATCGCGCACGAACGCGCGGACCTCGTCTTCGCTCGGGATCCCCTCGCCTTCGCCGAACTCGGGCGAGACCCGCGCCAACAACGGAGCGCACGGCGCGCTGGGATCGCTCGCAGAGTCCGCGAGCCAGCGGCGTACGCGGTCTGCGTTGATCGAAGAGAGCCGAGGATTTTCACTGGCAAACTCGCGCACGGTGAACGCGCACGAAGGCGCGCGCTCGGCGCCGCTCGTCGAAGGGCCACTTGAATTCGGGCCCATGTTTCCAAGGCGGACGGCGGTGTCGCAGTGCGACAGCCCGCCGAGACACACAAGCGCCACCACGCTCGCGACTCGTCCGTGCTTCACGCGTGCAGCGTATCAAGGGCTCGTCGGAGACGGATCGCCGAAGTGCAGGCGCACGCCCAACGTCGCGCCGAGCGTGGTCAGAGCTCCGGGCGCGAAGTCCACGACACCACCTGCCACCACCGTGAACTGCGGAACGATGTCGTACTCCGCGCGCAGGTCGAGCGCGCCCCAGAAGGTGGTCACCTGGTTGCCGCTCGTGCTCGCGTACAAGCCGAGCGCGAGCCCCGCCGAGCCGCGCAGAGGGATCGCTCCGCGCGCGGGGAGGTTCAATCGCGCGACGGGCGCGATGAGCAGCGCGACCGACGGCGACGTGGTGAACCCGAGCGTCCCGCCCACTTCGAGGCCGTACCGCGCGAGGACCGCGTACGAAGCCTCTGCGCGAAACGCAGCGGCGAGCGCAGTGGGCGCAGGAGCGCCAGCCGGGCGCATCCCGACCGGCGCGGTGAGCCGCGTCCCGATCTGAACGTTGAGCGACGCGGACACGACTCCGCCCGCGGCGAAGCGGTTGTTGAGCTGACGGACGCGCTCTGCTTCTGCGCGGCGCTGCGCCTCTTGCTCGCGCGCTTGCTGCTCGCGACGGCGCGCTTCTTCTTGCTCTCGACGCTGCTGCTCTTCGCGCGCGCGGCGCTCTTCTTCGAGCCGACGCTGCTCGGCTTCGAGTCGCGCCCGCTCTTCGGGCGACGGCTGCATCGCGCCCGGCGCGAACAGCTGCGCGACCATCCGCGCGATCACCTCGGTCTCTTCGGCGAGCCCGACGTTCTCGGACACCGTCGCAGAGCGTGAGTTGCTCACGTCGTACAAGCGAAGCTCGAGCGTGTACTGACCGGTGAGGGGGGTGACGCGGCCGGTGAGGACGTGCGTTCCGCCCATCGAGCGGCCGAAGGCGACGATGCCGTTGGTGTCCGTCGGCGGAGCCACTGGAAGCGCGGCGCGAACCGTCGTTCGCTCGGGCACCGTGGCTCCTCGCGCGACGAGCGCCGCGCGCGCCGCGAGGTACGAGCTGTCGAGCAAGTCTTCCGTCGCGTTGCCCTCGAACGGAAAGGCCACCACGAGCGAAGCCGTCTGCGCCTGAGCGACCGGAGCGAACGCCACGGTCGTCACCCATCCCGCGCTCAACGCGAGCGCCAATCGAAGAACCAAAGGTCGCACGGCGCGAACCGTAGCGCGTTCAGCCGAGCACTTCCCGGTCTTTTCCGGGGCCCTTGGGGGCAGAGACGATCCCCTCGCGCTCCATGCGTTCGACGATGCGCGCGGCGACGTTGTAGCCGATCGCGAGCTGTCGCTGGATCCACGAGACGGAGCAGCGTCGGGACGCGAGGACGAGGGCGATGGCCTTCTCGTACTTCTCCATGGGGACTTTGATCTCGGGCTCTTCACCGGCGTTCTCCTCGTCCTCATCGCGCGGGCGGAGGATCTCTTCGTCATACGTCGGCGTTCCCTGTTTTCTCCAATGGTCGGTGATGGCCTGAACTTCGTCCTCGGACACGAACGCGCAGTGCACGCGGCGCAGGTCGCTCGAGCCCGGAGGGAGGATGAGCATGTCGCCCATGCCCAGGAGATTCTCCGCGCCCTGTTGATCCAAGATCGTGCGCGAGTCGACCTTCGAAGTGACTTTGAACCCGACGCGCGAGGGAAAGTTGGCCTTGATCATTCCGGTGATCACGTCGACCGACGGGCGCTGCGTCGCGAGGATCACGTGGATGCCAGCGGCGCGGGCCTTTTGCGCGAGGCGAGCGACGGCGGCTTCGACCTCTTTTCCTGCGACCATCATGAGGTCCGCGAACTCGTCGACGACCACGACGATGTACGGCAGCGTTGTGGGGTTGGCCGCGGCAGCGTCGGGCGCGGCGTCGGGGTTCTTCGAGACGTCCGTGGTCGTCCCGTTGTGCTTCGTTCGCACGGGGCCGTTGTGCCCCTTCATCGGAACGCCGTCGTGCAGCGCCTTCGTCACGCGCTCGTTGTACGAGATGATGTTGCGCGAGCCGGTCTGCGCGAAGAGCGAGTAGCGACGCTCCATCTCGTCGACGACCCACCGCAGCGCGATCGCGGCCTTCTTCATGTCGGTCACGACGGGCAAGAGCATGTGCGGAATGCCGTCGTACACCGCGAGCTCGACCATCTTCGGGTCGATCATGAGCATGCGGACCTCTTCGGGGCCGCGCTTGTAGAGCATCGAGCAGAGCATCACGTTGAGCCCGACGCTCTTGCCCTGCCCCGTGGCGCCGGCCACGATCAAGTGCGGCATCTTCGCGAGGTCCGAGAAGAACGGCGCTCCGACGACGTCCTTGCCGAGCGCGACAGGAAGCGCGCCGCCGAGCTTGCCGAAGGCCTCGGTGTCGACGAGCTCGCGAAAGAAGACGGTCTTGCGCGACGGATTCGGGATCTCGAAGCCCACGCGTCCCTTGCCGGGAATGGGCGCGACGATGCGCACCTTGTTGACCGCGAGCGACATCGCGATGTCGTCCGAGCGCGCGGCGATCCGGGCGAGCTTGGTTCCAGCGGTGGGGACGAACTCGAACGTGGTCACGACGGGACCGGGGTGAATCTCAGCGATTTCGCCTTCGATTTGGTAGTCGCGCAGGGTCTTCACGAGGCGGTCGGCCTGCGAGCGCAGCGCGGCTTCGTCGATCGTTCCTCCGTCCTTCGGCGCGGGCGTGAGCAGCGACGAGGGGGGAAAATCATAGTGAATCGGGATCGGAGCCTTGGGCGCAGCCGCCACGTGCTCGGGCGGAGTCTCGAGGGCAGCGGCGATCTCTTCGTCGTGCGAGACGATGGGCAGCGGCTCGAGCGACTCGCGATCATCCTGTGAATTCACAGTCCGATCGTCGCTCGTCCGCGCGGGCAACGGCGGAGGCGGGACGCTCTTCGGCTGCGTCGTCGGCGGCGTGGGCTGCACGTCCGCGACGTTCTCGACGGCGGCGCGCGCCGCGGGCATCGGCAACGGCGCGCGCTTGGGAGCGAAGTTCGCGACAGGCTTGGGCGCGACCGGAGGCGCCGGTGCGGGAGGCGCTGCAACGGGCGGCACTGCGACGGGAGGCAACGGCGCCCCTTCGACGACGACCGCGCGCGGCGCGCGACGAACGCGTCGACGCGCTGGACCCGGGTCGTGCGAGACGGCTTCGTTTGTCGGTGCCGTGGGCAGATCGAGAAGCTGCGCCGCCTCGGCCTGGGCGCGCGCGACGACGGTGGTCGGCGCGGCCACTGCGGGCTCGGGCGCACTCGCGGGCTCGTCCGCGAGCTCGGGCTCGTCCTCGACGAGCGGCATGGGGGCTGCGATCGACGAGGAGTTGTGCACGACGATCGGCGGCAGCGAAGCGAGCGCGGGCGCGACGGGGGCCACCGCCGCGGCCACAGCGGGCGCGCTCGCGGGCGCCGCGTCGAGCGAGTCCGCGGCGCTCTCGCGACGACGAGGAGCGCGCTTTTTCACGGCGGGCACGGGCGCGGGTTCGAGCGGCAGGACGGCTGCGCCGCTCAGGGGGGCGTCGTCGAGCGGCTCGTCGAGCGCGACGATCGACGGGCGTTCGGGCGCCGAATCCACAGCGAAGAGCGCTTTGGCTGAGGCGGGCGTGGGCGACTGCTCCGCGGCGACGGCGGGCTCGGGCGCGTCGAGGTCTTCGTCGAAGGCGTCGCGCTGCGTCTCGAGCACCGACGAGAGCGCGCTCTCGACGCGCGCCTCAGGAGAAACCAGCCGAGCGCTCTCTGCGATGTCTGCGTGAGGATCGTCTTCGTGTCGTGCTTTTTGCCAAGCGCGAGCGACGGTGACGACGCCCTCCTTCGCGAGGTGCCCGGTCTTGGCGCCGGCGCGTCCGGTGGCGCGAGCGAACGCCACGACGCTGAGTCGGGTGCGAACGACGAGGGCGACGAGCAGGGCGGTGAGGACGACGAGGTGGGCGCCGGCCGTCCCGATCAGGGCGCGCAGCGTTTCGCCTGTTGAAATCCCGACGAGGCCGCCGGCGGCGAGGTGGCCGAGCAGCGGGCGCTCGCCCATCGCCAGGTGCAGCGCGGTCGCGATCGTGAGGACAATCGCAGCGGTTCCGAGCACGCGAAGGGGCCGGACGGGCTGGGTCGTGCGCCGAAAAAAGTGGATGCTCTGCACCAACAGCGCGAGCGGGACGATGACCGAGGCCGTTCCGAGCACGGCGATGAGGCCCTCGGCCAGGACTGTTCCCGCGGGCCCAGCCCAGTCACGACCGCCTCGATTGTCGTAGCTCGCGAGGGCGAGCGCCGAGAACACCGCGAGGGCGAGCGCGACGAGGCCGAGCACCTCGTGGCGCTTTCCCTCGGGCGCTTCATCCGCGGGCCCCGCCTCGGACCGCGCGGATCGCGACGGGGCTGAATCGCTTTGAGCCTGGTTTTTCTGCGGCAACCGCGCGTTGGCCGCGGGCCGTGCGCTCGGGCTCTTCTTGGCGCTCGCGCGCGCGGGGACCTCACGAGCCGCGGGGCTCGCTTCGGGTGCGTCGATCGGGTCCGCCGGGCCGACGTTCGATCGATCCGGGGCAGGGCGAGCTCGGGACACCATGGTTCGGATCCCAAGGGCCATGCCACAGGGTCACCAAAGGGCGCGAATAACCGACAGAACGACGGTAGATGCCCGCAATGTTGCGTGGCGAACGAGGGCGCTCGTCGCCAACTCTCGGCTCGACTGCAGAAGCTGTTGACCGCAGGGGGGCATCCTCTATCATGCCGGACGCGCGATAGAAGAGAGCCCGAGCCCGTTGTTTCCGACGAACCCGCGAGGGACTCCTGTGGGGTGCACGGCGGCGCGGGTTTCATAGTGAATCGGACAGCCCGAGGGACGGATGCGAACGAGCGCGATGCGCGCGGCGATGGCCGCGATCCTGCTGACAGCCGCCGGATGCGGAGTATCAGAAAACGACATCGACCACTGGAAGCGCACCGTGCGCGGCCCGGGGAAGATCACAGCCGTTTTGCTTGGTCAGAAGTACCCGCGACCGCTGCGCGTGCGCGCGGCGCGAGCGCTGATCGAGATGCGCCACCCCAACGCCAACGGCCTCGAGCTGCTCTCGCAAGCGCTCGGAGCGATGTCTGCGGAAGACAGGCAGGGGATCATCCACGACCTGCTCGACCCGCTGAAGCAAGCGATGCGCGGCGAAGGCCAGCAGCAGACGGCGCAAGGGCCGACAGAGCCGATGATCCGCGCGAAGGACGCGGCGTATATGATCCTTCCGCACGCGACGGGGGCGGATCGCGAAGAGCTCTCGCGCGAGATCATTTCGTGGATCATGACCGACCTCAACACGCGCGCGTTGGCGGGGCAGTTCACGGCTGAGCAGGTCGTGCAAGCGGTCGGTGCGAGCGCGGGAGCGATCGTCGTCAACGGCATCAACGCCAACGAAGACACCGTGCTCGTGATGAACAACATCGCGCAGCTGGTGAACGCGATCGGCACCGACGCGGTGAAGGACGCGGCCGCGCGAAAGATGGTCACTGTGTGCGACGAGCTCGAAGCGCCCGCCGCGACGCCGAGGCTTCGTCAGGCGGCCGAGCGACGGCTCCGTCAGTCGGCGACGCCCACGGCCACGATCGAGCCCGCCCGCATCGAGCGCGCGGGAGAGACGCTGCGTGGGCAGTTCATCTCGATCGTTCACCAGGCGCTCTCGACGCTCAATCGCCCGGCGGGGACGCAGTACTTCATCCGCGTGGCGGGCAGCGCGCAAGAGCCGCTCGAGCGCCGCAAGACCTCGCTCTCGACGATCCAAGGCCACGTCTCTCGCGAGAACGCTGCGGCGCTGCTCGCGATCGCGACGAACGCCGCGGCGCCGAACGACGTCGAGCTGCGCGGACTGGCCGTCGACCGACTGGGCGAGACGCAAGACACCAGCGTGCTGCCGCAGATGTGGACGCTGTTCGACACGACCAACGGCGGCGAGGCCAACAGCGAGTACATGCTTCGCTGGAAGCTCGGCGAGGCGATCCTCAAGCTCGGCGGCGCGACGATCATCCCGACGTTCGTGCAGCACCTGGCCGCCACGCGCGCGGTCGCTCGCGGTGCGCCGGCGTTCGAGGGCTACACGTTCAGCGAGATCAACGGCTACGCCGTGGCGATCGGAGACTTCGCTCCGCCGCCGCGCGCGGTGATGCGCGAGCACCTGACGAACTCGCACGTGCATGTGCGAGCGATGGCGTTGCTCTTCTTGGGCACCAAGGGAGAGGCTGCGGACGCGGCTCGCATCGAGGCGCTGCAAAACGACGCGACGGCGATCACCGGCCCCGGATGGAGCGCGCAAAACATCGCGAACCTCGGCGCCGTCGCGCGTCGCGCTCGCGAAGCGCTGCGACGCGCCCTCACTCCCACGCCTGCGGTGCCCACGACCGCGCGGCCCTCAGCCTGAGCGAAGATCTCGCGACGTTCTGCCGCGCGGCGCGGCGCGAATCGAAGTAACTTCACGGAAGAAGCAATGGCGACCGATCCCAACAAGAAGACGCTCCGTCACTTTCAGTGCCGGGACTATCTCTGGGAGACGTTCGAGCAGTTGAGCGCTGAGCTCGAGTGTTCGGTGGACTACCTGATCAACGAGGCGATGCGTCAGTACGCGCGCTCGCGGCAAGCGGGCGGACGGGTGAGCGCGCCGCCTGCACCGCCGCCGACGCCCGCGACTGCTGCGCCTTCGGTCGCGCCCACCGGTCGCCCTGCGGCGCCGGCGATGGCCGCGATGCCAGCGATGCCAGCGATGCCGGCGATGCCAGCGCCGCCGCAGCGCGCGCCGGCGATTCCGTCGATGCCGACGGCGCCCGGCGCTTCGCCGAAGATCCCGTCGCTGCCCGGGACAGCGCGCCCGCCCATGGGTACGCCCGCGACGCCCGCAGCGCGCCCCGGCGTTCCTGCGATCCCGCCGCTGCGATCCGCGCCAGGAGCCCCCGCTGCGCCGCCGCCCGTTGCCCGCGCGGCGCCGTCGGTCGCGCCTCCGCCCGTGAACAACGCGCCACGCGTCCCCGCGATGCCCGCAGCGCCTCCCGCCGCAGCGCCGCTGCCCGCGATGCCCGCGGCGCCTCCCCGCGCTGCGGCGCCGGTGCAACAGCAGCTCGTCGCGATCTTCGAGAACCAGGACTACCCGGTGACGAAGGAAGAGTTCATCATTGGTCGCGGGCAAAAAACCAGCGATCTGTGCATTCGCGACTCCAACGTGTCTCGTCGACACGCCGTCGTCGTGCTGCACAACGGACAGTACTGGATGGTCGATCAGCAGAGCACCAACGGCGTCGAGTTTCTCGGCGCCAAGATTGATCGCAAGCGCATCGACCACGGCGACGTTTTCAAGATCTGCGACTACGAAGTGACCTTCGTATACCGCTGAGGCGATCGTCGCCCCACGCAACGCGCATAGAGGTCGACCTCGATGGTGGATGATCCCAACCGCAAGAGCCCTCGAACGTTTCAGTGTCGCGACGCGCTCTGGGACTCTCTCGAAAGCCTTGCCGCAGAAAACGAGCAGTCCGTCGACTACCTCGTCAACGAAGCGATCCGCGCGTACCTGCAGGCGCACGGCCGCTCGGTGTTCGCGCCGCGCGCCACCGCAGCGCCCGCGATGCCAGCGATGCCCGCCGCGAAGCCTGCGATCCCCGCGATGCCCGGCGCGCCGCCGCCGATGCCTCGCGCGGGCGGGGCTCCTGGCGCGCCGCCGCCGATCCCGAAGCTCCCATCGATGCCCGGCGCGAGCATGCCGCCGCCACGTCCATCGATGCCGGGCGTCGGGCAGACGCTGCAAGGCGCTGGCGCGGTCCCCGGTATGCCCCGCATGCCAGGAATGCCCCCCGCCATGCCCGCGGCGCCCCCCGCCATGCCCGGCGGTCCGCGCATGCCTCCGCCCATGCCGGCGCGCGAGAAGCAGCTGTTCGCGACGTTCGAGGGGCAGGAGTACGTCGTCGACAAGGACGAGTTCTTCATCGGCCGCGGACAGAAGGTCTGCGAAGTCGTGATCCGCGACACCAACGTCTCGCGGCAGCACGCGAAGGTGATGAAGCACAACGGCGCGTGGTGGATGCTCGACAACCAGAGCCTCAACGGCGTCGAGTTTCGCGGGGCCAAGCTGCAGCAGAAGCGCATCGACGACGGTGACGTCTTCTTGATTTGTGGTCACGCAATTCAGTTCAACTTCCGTTGAACGAACGCCGCGAGGGGACGCGGCGCAGCGATCGCGATCGTCGCCCGTCGACCACGCGCCGCAGAGCCACGGGCTCCCGTGCCGTCACGGGCGTTTGCGCGTCCCGCCGTTGAGGCCAGCCGCGCGGCAGGCTCGCGCATCGGTGCGATACCGCGCCCGCGACGGGCATCGCAGATGCCCAAGCGGATCAGGGCTTGTGCAGCCGTTCAAACTCAGTGCGAACCAAGACCGCGGACCGAGAGAACTACGGTGAGAACAGCCGTCGCGGTATTGGTTTAGCGCAGGCGGATCGTCACGCGCTGCTGCTCTGCACGATCGAGCTGGCGAATCGCCTCGGCGAAGCGTGGATAGTCCGCGGCAGAGACGCGGCCGCCCGGGACGACGACGCGACGGACCACATGAAAGCCGTCCGCAGTGCTCTCGTAGCGGATGCTCCAGCGAGCGCCGGGCGCGGTGACCTCGTGCGAGCTCGGCAGCTCTGCGCGCGCGCCTGCGGGGAGCGTGACGTGCAGATCGAGCGTCGCGTCGACGGTCTCGGGGTGGTAGAGCGCCACGGTTCGCTGCTGGCGCGCCGCGTAGGTCGAGGCGAGCTCCGCAGGAAACACGCCTTCGAACGCGAGCACCCCGCCCTCGCCCGCGCTCGCCACGTCTGGCGCCGAGAACGAGTAGCGCATCACGAGGTCTTGCTCGGGCTCTTCGCGATGATCGATCGCGAGGTTGGTGAGCGACGCGGCGCTGACCTGGCGCCCCACGTAGCCTTCGAACTCGCGGTCGAGGTTGGCGCGGTCGATTCGGCGCAGCGAATCACGCCACGAAACCGCCCATGATCCGCGCAGGGTCTCGACGACCGTCGCCGTGGCCGAGCCGTCTTCGTCGAGGCGCATGCGGACCTCGGCGACGCGAGAGTGCGTTCCGTCGGCGACCACGGGGAGCGTACGACGCGAGGCGTTTTCGTCGAGCAGAATGGCCGGCTGGCCGGAGACTGCGGGCGGAAGGTAGCCGAGCGGCGCGTCGCGATCGGCCACCGAGACCCATCGTCGTCCTTGCTCGGTCTCGACCTCGAGCAAGATGGACTGAAACACATCGTCGTCGGCGAGCTCGCTCTCGGTTTGGTCTGCGAAGCCCGGGCGCGCGAGGGCCATCGTCACCGGGACGTCCGCGAGCTCGAGCATGTACTGCAGCACCCGCGCGCGATGACCGCTGCGCGCGGTGAGCATTTGTGGGGCGGAGGCGAAGGGCGTTCCGCCGCCTTCTTGGTCGATGTTCGCGAGCACCCAGCGATAGAGCCGCGCGAGCTTCTCGCTGCGCGTCGATGCGCTGCGCGTGAGCTGCGCGACGAGGCGCTCGGCCGCGGGGTCGCGCGGCGAGGTCTCTGCGAGCCGCTCGCGCAGCGCGGTGATCATCCGCGGATACGTTCGCTCGACGCCCACGTCCACGCTGGGCGTGAACTCGCGAAACGCCACGCTCATCGGCTCGGGCTCGCGCCGCAGGCTCTCGCGAAGCCCCCAGCGAAGCTCGACCAGCGCGCCGCCGTGCTCGGCGCGGCGCACGGGCGGCAGGGGACCGCGCGGAGAGATCTCGAGCCTCCGCTCCATCGCGCTCGGGACGACCAGGACGCACTCGGTGCGGTCGTACGGCATCTCCGTCCCCTGGAAGTAGAACCGCTCGCTGCGAAAGCCGCCCGCGGTCACTTCGTTCGCAGGAAACACCCGCACAAACTCGTACTCGATCGCGTCGCCCGGGCGCACGTCGGGGTACGCCACCGCGTCCAATCGCGCGATCGCCTCGGGCTCGAGCACGCGCCCGTCGGCCTTGTGCGTGCGCAGCAGCGTCAGCGTCGCCCCCTCGGGAGGGGTGAACGTCGCGTGCTCATCCACCGCTTCTTGAGTGCGGAGATCCAAAATGTTGTGCGTCAATTCAACGGCCGATCCGTCGTCGAACACGCGGCGCACCGTGTAGTCGAGCACCAGCACCTGACCGTCCTCGTACTGCCGCGCGCGAGGGCGATAGTTGCGGAGCACCTCGCGCCCGTCGAGCCGCCACGGATCGAGCGCGTCGCGCCGCGCGAGCAGCGCGTGGGCGCGAAGCAGGTCGCTCATCGCCGAGGGAGAAGCGGTGATCTCCGAGGCGAGCAGCGCGCGCGCCGCCACTTCGTCGCCGAGCGCGAGGCGAAGATCCGCGAGGTCCGAGCGCAGCTGCACGTCCTCGGGTTGCTCGCGGAGGATCGCGGCGAACCCCCGCTCAGCGTCGGCCCAACGGCCCGACTGCCTCGCGAGGTCCGCGAGCGAGCGACGAAGCGCGCGCGCCTCGGACTCGCCTTCGAGCAAGCGCGTGTACTCCTGTCCAGCGTCGCCCCACCGGCGCTGCCTCACCGCGGTGAACGCCGCCGACTCGCTGAGCGCGTCGCACGTGCGAAGCCGCTCGGCCAGCGCTCGCTCGCTCTGCCCGTCGCCTCGCCGTTGCGCGAGCTGAAAGAGCACGCGCTGGGGCCAGCACACGTCGTCGCCGAGCGTCGGAGCGACGGCCTCGACGAGCGTCCGCGCCTCGCCGTCCCAGTTGCGTTCGAGCAGGCGCTCGACGAGGTCTGCGACCACCTCGGGGTTGTTGGCGAAGCGCTGGTTCGCCGTGCGCGAGAGCTCGAGCGCGGCGTCTGCGCGATCGTCGGCGGAGGCGAGCCTCGCGAGCGCGAGCCACGGAAAGAACGCGCGTTCGTCCTTGCGCCGCGCGGCTTCGAGCGCGCGACGAGCGCGGTCGCGCGCGACCTGCGCGGGCGTAAACGGATCGGACAGGACCACGTCCGCCCACGAGATCTGCACGAGCGCAGGGGCGTCATCGGTGGCGAGCGGACGAAGGAGCTCTCGCGCAGCGACGGCGTCACGACGAGAGAACGCCTCGAGCGCGCGCACGAAGCGCTCGAACGGCTCGCGCGGCGCGGGCGCAGGATCGCTCGCGAGCACCGTGGGCGGCCGAGCGTGCGCTCCGCCCGAGGCCACTTCGAAGCGTCCCACGCCGCGCCCGTGCTCGTCGTTGAACGAGGCTACGAGCAACGGAGAGAAGTACCGAGAGGCCAGCTTGACGCGCAGGGTGTGCCTTCCGGCGGGGAGTTGGAGGCGGACGGAGGCGATCGTTCCGACTGCGGTGCGTCGAGGATCGAGGCGGCCGACCTCTTCGCCGTCGACGAGGATCACGAAGGGGTTTGGCGATTCGACCCGGAGAATTCCTGTCGAGTCGCGATCGAGGACGAGGTCCGACGCGGCGACGAACACGCCGTCTTGCGTGCGACCGCTGCCCAGGTTGGCCGCGCATCCTCGGGCGTACGCGTCGTACACAGGGCGTCGGCCGCGGCCCGGTCCCAGGTCGTAATCGCTCGCCAACGGCGCCGTCGATTCAGCCTCGAAATGCTTGTCGAAGCTCACCATCGGGTGCGGTCCAAACGCGCCCGCGACGCGCCAGCGCGTGACGCAGTTCGAAGCGCGCGTCCATCGATCGGCCGCGGCGCGATCGCCCTTCTCGCGAGCCCAGCGCACGGCGGTCTCGAGCAGCTCGAACGTCGCCTCTGCGCCGAGCGCCCCGGGGTCCGCCACCACGCGATCCACCAGCGGAACAAACGCCGCGCGAAACCCCGCCGCGTCCGCGCGGAGCGTGATGAGCCGCGAGGCCGCGAGCTCAGCGAGCGCAGGCGCGAGCGGGTCGTCCGACGCCTCTCTCGCGCGGTCGATCACCGCGACGAACCCGTCCCTCGCCTGCGCGAAGCGCCCCTGCTGCCCGTCGATGAGCGCGGTCACGAACAGCGCGCGCACGTCCCGCGCTCGCGCGAGCTCTTGCAGCGCCGCGCTCGCGCGCGAAGGGTCTCCCCCAGGCGCGACGAACTCAGCGAGCGCCGCGTCGCGCCGCTGCGCAGCGGTCGCGTTGGCGCGGCCAGCGGCGGCGCGGAGAGCGGCCAGGCTCTGCTCGGCGCTGCCGGCGGTACGACCGGACGGCGCGCACGAGAGCGCGATCGACGAGAGCGTGAGGGCGAGCGCCCACGAGCGGTTGGTGATCATTCGAGCGTTGATGCTTCGCTGGGTGCGAACTTGAATTCGTGTGTTGCTCATGGCGCCCTCCCCGCGGCCGGGATGCGCGCCGTCACTCTTCGGCCGAGCGCCTCGTCGATGCGCTGGCACGCGTCGCGAAACGCCTGGTAGTCGCGGACCGCGACGCGATCGACGTGGTAGGTCAGCGTGCGATCGATGGTGATCGTCGTGCCCGTGTGCTGCAGCGTGTACTCGAGCGAGACCCACGCCGTTCGGATGTTGGCCGCCGGGGGAAGCTCGCTCACGCTCGTTCCTGCGGGCAGGCGAATCACGCGGCGATCGTGCACCGAGAGCGGGCCCGGGAGCATCACGTCGCTCGTGCGCGACGAGCGCTCGCCGTACTCCGAGGTGAGCTCGGGGTTGGGCGTGGGAGTGAAGCGGAGCGTGTCGGATTGGCGCGTTCCGATCGAGGGGATCTCTGCGTCGTACTCGAGCCGCGCGGGCTGATCGACGTCGCGCAGGTCGCCGGTTCGAACGTTGGACACGCGCGAACCAGGGTAAGCGCCCGAGAGCCACCGCTCGATGCGCTCGACGCGCGTGGCCTGCGCCTCCATCGCCGCGCGAAGCGCGCCCGCGTCGGGGCCACGCAGCTCGTGCGAAGCGCGCAGCCGACCGCCGCCTGTGGCGTTGACGTCGAGCTCGGTGCGGATCTCGACGCGGTTGTTCGCGCTCTGAACGAACGGCAGATGCACGAGCCGGCCCTCGCCGCGCTGGTTCACGACGAGGCCCATCGCGCCTTGGTCCATGGACGGAAGCTCGTCCATCGCGGAGTTCTGCGCGGTTCCGTCGAGGAAGAGCCCGTCGGGATAGCCCGGCATCGCGGGCACGTACGCGATCGCGTGATCGAAGACCGCGAGCGACGCCGGCGTCGTGTCGATGTCTCCGTTGCGTCGCGTGCGAACGAGCACGATGGACGCGTCGATCCCCACCTCGCGCAGCATCGTCACGATGGTGCTCGCCTTGTCCTTGCAGTCGCCGAACCCGCGCTGGCAGATGTCCGCCACGCGATACGGCTTGAACCCGTGGATCCCGAACTCGAGCGCCACGTAGCGCGTGTTCTGGATCACCCAGTTGTAGATCGCGCGGACCTTGTCGCGCGGCTCGGTCATCCCGCGGGTGACTCGCTGCGCGATCGCGCGCACGCGGTCGTCCGCGCGCAGCTGCTCGGCGATCAAGCCCCAGTACCAGCGCGCGACGTCCTCCCACGTTCGATACGTGCTCACGTGCAAATACGCAGCGCGTTCGGTGACGCCCGGCGCGTTCTCTTCGGGCGCGATCGGCGGGACGTCGCGCGCGACGAAATCGTACACGTGCGTGTTCGATGGCTCGTCGCGCTCGGAGCGCTCAAGCCCCCGCAGCTCGGGCGCGCGAAAGTAAAACGTCCTGCCCGTCGGCGCGCGGAGCACGTAGCGAACGCTGGCCCTCGGCGTGTCGCTCTGAAAGATCTCGAGGTCGCCGAAGTAGTCCGCGAACGCGTTGCGCTGCGCGACGTCATCGACGCGGTACTTCACTTCGACCACGTCTCCGACTTGGAGCCTCGGAAACGAGACGACCATCTCGCGCGTGTCGTAGTACATCCGCGAGGCGCCGCCCGAGACCGTGTACTCCTCGAGGCCCGTGCTCTCGTCGACCGATCCGTCGCGGTGATACACGCGCGCCGCGCGCAGCTCGAAGCGCTGCGTGTCCTGGTCGAAGCCCACGGGAATCTGCCGGTATTGTTGCGCTCCCTCCGCGGTGAGCACCTCGAAGACCATCTGTCGAAAGGTCGCCGAGAGCCCGTTGGGAAACACCGTTCGCACCGAGAGCTCGTGCAACGAGCGCATTCGGTACTCGTCCGCCGCGCGGCTGCCCTCGCGCGTGCGCCGCCGCAAGAACGTCGCGGGCGCCTCGGCCAACGCTTCGTCCGGGCGCGGCACCGGCGGCTCGAGCGACTCGATGTGCTGCCGCAGCGCGCGGTCCTGCGGTCGCAGCGCGAGCGCTCTTCGCATCGAAGTGCGCGCGTCGTCGCGAAGCCCCATGCGGATCTGCATCTCGCCCTGCGCGCGCCAAAGCTCAGCGGCGTCCGGCGCGATGTCGAGCGCGCGGTGCAGCACCGCCAACGCGGCGTCGCGCTCACCAGCAGACTCGTAGAGCTCGGCGACGTTGCCGTACAAGCTCGTGTCGTACGGCGCCGCGGCGAGCGCGGCCTCGGCCTCCCGTCGCAGCTCTGCGCGATCCCCGCGCACGCGCGCGTCGTTGGCGAGCTCGCGGTGCAGCCCCGAGTCGTCGTCGCGCACTTCGGCGAGCGCGCGTCGAAGCGCGAGCGACTCGTCGGTGAGCCGCGCGCGGTCCGCCATGCTCGCGCGCAGCTCGAGCAGCGCGGTGGCGTTGGGCGCGGCGTTCGCGGCGCGCTCGAGCTCGGCGCGCGCCGCGAGGTTGAGGCCGTTGTTGTCGAGCACGAGCGCGCGCTCGATGCGCGCGGTGGCGTCGTTGGGGTTGGCCGCGAGCACTCGATCGATGAGCGGAAGCGCGTCTTCGGGTCGAACGCCCACGCGTCGCTCGTGCGCGAGCGCGAGCAGCGGCAGCGGGTCGCTCGGATCGAGGTCGATCGCGTGTTGAATCGCTTCGAGTCGGTTGTTGCGGCCGCGACGCAGGTCCGCCGCGAGCAGCCAGCGAGAGACGGACGGGCCCCGCTCGGCCGCGCGCAGGGCGATGTCCGCCGCGGCGTCTTCGGCGCTCGGATCCGCGCCGGTGCCCGAGAGCCATCGCGCGTAGTCTTCGAGCTCGTCGGGCGTGGCGCGCTCGGACTGAGAGCGCGCTTGCATCGCGGTGAGCAGGCCCACTGCAGGCAGAGAGACCACAGGCGCTGTGGGGCGATCGAGGACGGGCGCAACGGTGGGATCGGGGTCGTACGCAGCGTCGAGGGGCGCGCCGTTCGCGCTCGTCCAACGCGCGAAGAACGCGAGCGGCTCGGTCGCGACGCACACCTTCACGAGGACGCGGTTCGCTCCGGGGCGAAGCCGCACGCGCGCGCCGTGACGATCGGGAAACGGTCGCTCCCGCGCGACGTCGTCGCTCAGGACCGCGGCGCCGTTGACGTAGACCTTCGACTGTCCGCCCGCGCCGAACCACAGCGTCGCGTCGATCGGGGTGCGGCCGCGGACGAGCACCGTCGTGTGAGCGATCGCGCAGACGTTTTGCTCGGGACGCACGGCGGCGCCGAGCGGGACCATCCCGAGGACGCTCACCTCGGGCATCGGTCGCCAGCGCGCGGCGCGCTCTTTTCCTGCGAACGAGGCGTTCATGTCGATCGCTGCGTAGCGCTGCGCCTCGGGCTCGGTCTCGAGCGCGAAGCCCCCCCGACCTTCGTTGTCGAGCGCGCCGGCGACGAGCCAGCGCGTGACGAACCCGAGCGACTGCGCGAGCTGCTCGGCCTCTCTTCGCTGCCCGACGCGACGACGCATGCGCGCTTCGAACACGCGCGCGACCGCTGCGTTCTCGGGGGAGATTCCCGCGGTGGTCGCGATGGTGCGCATGCGCTCGACCATGCGCCACGGAGCGACCCAGTCGCGCTGCTCCCACGCGCGCAGGATCGCGACCGCCCCGTGGCTGTCGCGACGGTGCGCGATGGCTTCTTGCACGCGCTCTTCGAGCCGCGACTCGGGCGTCGCCCTGCGCGTGGGCGCCGCGGGAATCGCCGCGGGCGCCCCGGCGTTTGCGTTGGCCGTCGGTGCGCGCTGTCCGAGCGCATCGGCCGCCAAAACAACGGTCGCCCCGCACATCGCGAGGCTCATCCATCTCGCGGTTGCTCGACCTGCCATCGGCGCGTAGTCTCCGCGCCCATCGTGCTTGCCGGTCTGCTCAAGACGACGCGCCCGAAGCAATGGTTCAAGAACGTCTTCGTCGTTGCGCCGATCGTCTTCGCCAAGAACTTGTTTCATGCCGAGGTGCTCCTACGGGCGCTCGCTGCGTTTTTCGTGTTCTCGCTGCTCGCGGGCGCGATCTACACCCTCAATGACGTGGTGGACGTCGAAGCGGACCGCAACCACCCCACCAAATGCAAGCGTCCGATCGCGGCTGGGATCGTTTCGGAGAAGCAAGCGACGTCGTTCGGCGTCGGCCTGGTGCTCTTGTCCCTCGGCGGCGCGTGGGTGCTCGGCGTGGGAGTGCTGCTCGCGGCGCTCGCGTACTTGATCAACAACATCGCGTACACCTTTCGCATCAAGCACGTGCCGTACTTGGACGTGGGCTCGATCGCGACGGGCTTCGTGCTGCGCGTCGTCGCGGGGTGCTACGCGGTCTCGACCGCGGAGAATCCAGTTCGTCCGTCGTTCTACCTGATCGCGTGCACGGCGCTGCTGGCGCTGTACTTGGGCTTCGGAAAGCGTCGGCACGAGCTCAAGGTGCACGAGAGCAAGGCGCGCGCGTCGCTCGACGACTACGACCCCAAGACCCTCGATCGACTGCTGTACGCGCTGGCCGTGCTCTGCGTGCTCTCGTACACGGCGTACACGCTCGATCCGGCGACGATGGAGTTCTTTCACACGAGCTACCTCTGGGCGACGACGCCCTTTGTCATCGTGGGGATCGGAATGTTCCTCTCGATCGCGCGCGACGAGAGCAAGCTCGACTCGCCGACGGACGAGATCCTGAAGAACGTCCCGTTCATGCTCAATTTGATCTTCTACGCGATCACCGTCGTCGCGATCGTCTACAAGCTCCGCCCCAGCGCCTGACTCGCCCTCACCGACCGCGGCGAATGACAGGAAATAGACTGGAGTAATCGTCGCTCCACGCGCGGTCTTCCGCTCGGGCGCGCAGCGGCAGCCACCGTCGCGGGTCCAGGTCTCGCAGGTGCGCCTCGCTGTTGGCCACGATCGCCCAGGTCGCGATGTCGTTGGGGGCGCTCACGCGAGCGTGCATTCCTTCGGCGGCGACCACCGACGCGAGCACGCGCTCGAGGTCGAGCACGCGGTTGGACAAGTGCATCACGATGCGGCCGTCCTCTCGGATCTTTCTGCGATAGATCGCGAGCGCCTCCCGCGTGATCAAATGCGCCGGAACGCTGTCCGAGTTGAACGCGTCCACCACCACTCGCACGAGCGAGTGATCGCGCTCCGAGAGGATCCCGAGCCTTCCGTCGGCCAGCTCGATCGACGCTCGACGCGTCGGGCTGTTCGCCACGAACGTGAACCACTGCGGCTCTCTCGCGACGCGAATCACATCGGCGCTGATCTCGAGCGCGCGCCACGGCTCGGACTCGTTCGCGTAGCAGAGGACCGCGCCGGTCCCGAGCCCGATCGCCACGGTGCGACCGGTCGCCGCGCGCGCACGCTCGGACTCGAAGAGCGCGCCGAGCGGCCCCGAGCGCGCGTAGTACGTCATGGGCTCGCAGCGGTTTCGCTGCGAAATTCGCTGCGCTCCGTGGATGGTGGTCCCGTGCATCAAGCGCCGCACGTCGCCCTCGTCCACCACGCGCAGCACGCCGAAGAAGCTGCGCGTGGTGTAGCGACGCACCCCGCGGTCCTGCACGAGCGCGCCAGCGACCACCAGCGCGAGCAGCGAGAGCGCGTACTTTCGTCGCTGCGGCATCGTGCGATACGCGAGCAACAGCCCCGGCGCGAACGCGATCGTCAGCTCCGAGTCGCTCGGCGCCCACATCGAGAGCGCCTTCGCGAGCACGAGCACGATCACCGCGATCGCGAAGGCGTTGGCCACGTCCTTCGTCAGCGCCTCGTCCTCGCGCACGACGCCCGCGAGGGGCCTGGTGCTCGTGGCGAGGGCGATCGCGAGCGGGTACTCCCAGAGGTCGGGCAGGAGGGCGGGGGCGAGGACGGCGGTGACGAGCGTTCCGAGCGCGCCGCCGAAGGCGATCCACGCGTAGAACTGCGGCAGGTGCGCGGGGTCGGGCGCGTCGTCGGCGAGCCTTCGATGCGCGATCCACGCCGCGACGAAGAGAAACGCCATGTTCAGCGCGCCCAGGACCCACACCGGCTCGTTGGCGTGCACCGAGAGCGAGAAGATCAGCACCACGGCGACGAGGGACGCAGCGCGCGCGAGCCACGACGGCGGCGCAGAAATCCCCGTCGAGAACGCGACGACGAAGCTCGCGAGGTACAGCGCGAGCGGCACCACCCACAAAAGCGGAAACGGCGCGAGGTCCGTCGTGAGGTGCGTCGTCGAGCCCGACAAGAGCATCGTTGGGACGGCGCTCCACAGCACCCATCGCGTGACTCTCTCGCGCGAGAGCGGGGCGGGCGGCGCGCTCGGCGCACCGGACGCGCTCGCGCGCAGCGCAGGGATCGCGCACAACGCGATCAGCGCCGCGACGATCGCGAACGAGCGACGAAAGAGCGTGGTCTGCGCGAGCAGCGAGAGCCTGGGCTCGATGACAAACGGGTAGAGCAGCAGCGAGCCGAGGCTGCCGACGTTGCTCGCCGCATACAGGCCGTACGGACGAGCGCCGCTCTTGCTGAGCCAGTGCTGCAGCAAGGGCGAGGTCGCGCTCAACAACACGAACGGAGCGCCGACGGATCGACTGAGAAATTCCAACGCAAACAGCACTGGAGAGCTCACCGCGCGCGACTCGTCCACGCGCGCGGCGAACGCGGGGAGCGCGACGGCGGCGAGCGCCAAGAGCGCGCAATGGACGGCGACCCGCGCGCGCTCGGACCACCGAGACGAGAGCCACACGTAGCCATAGCCCGCGAGCAGGGCGCCCTGAAAGAAGAGCAGGCACGCGTTCCACACGGAGGGGACGCCGCCGAGCCGAGGCAAGAGCGCGCGCCCCGCGAGGGGCTGCACGAAGAAGAGCAAGAGCGCGCTCGCGAAGATCGTGCTCGTGTACAGCGCCGTGTGCGCCGCGCGGTTCGCAGGGGCGTCGCTCACTCGCGGTCCCGATCGCGTCGAACGCGCCTTCGTCGCGCGAGCGTCTCCGCCGCCTTCGCTTCGACTCCGTGCGTCGTGGGGTCGTAGAACTCGTTGCCCCTGAGCGCGTCGGGCAGATAGTGATCGGGCACCCAGCCGTCTTCGCTCTCGTGCGGATCGCGATACTCCTGCCCGTAGCCCATCCCCTTCATGAGCTTGGTCGGAGCGTTGCGAAGGTGCAGCGGGACCGGCAGCGCTCCGCTCTTTTGAATCTCCGATTGCACCGCGCGCAGCGCTCGGTACGCGCTCTTGCTCTTCGGAGCGAGCGCGAGATACGTCACCGCGTGCGCGAGCGGGATCATCCCCTCGGGCAAGCCCACGCGTTGAAACGCGTGATCGCACGCCGCCACCACTTCGATCGCGCGCGGGTCGGCCATGCCCACGTCTTCCGCGGCGAAGATGAGCAAGCGACGCAGGACGAACAGCGGGTCTTCGCCGGCTTCGACCATGCGCACCGCCCAGTAGATCGATGCGTCCGGGTCGCTGCCGCGCATCGATTTGATCAGCGCGCTGGCGATGTTGTAGTGCTCTTCTCCGTCGCGGTCGTAGCGCAGCGTTTGATCGCGCGCCGCGGACTCGACGTCGTCTTTGTGGATCGTGCTGTGCCCTTTGGCGCGCACTTCATCGACGATGTGCTCGAGCAGCGTGAGCGCCCGTCGCGCGTCGCCGTCCGCCCAGCGCGCGATCAACGCGAGCACGTCGAGGTTCGCGCTGACCGCGTGCGCGCCCACGCCGCGCTCGACATCGACGAGGGCGCGGCCGAGCAGGGTCACGAGCGCGTCGTCTTCGAGCGGCTCGAAGCGGACGACCTGCGCGCGAGAGAGCACCGCGGCGTTGAGCGCGAACGAAGGGTTCTCGGTGGTGGCGCCGATGAGCGTCACGGTCCCCGCCTCGACGTGCGGGAGCAGCGCGTCTTGCTGCGACTTGTTGAAGCGATGGATCTCGTCGACAAACAGGATCGTGCGTCGACCGGCGCGGCGCTCGGCTTCGGCGCGAACGATCGCTTGTCGAAGCTCGGCGACGCCCGAGAGCACGGCAGAGACGAGCTCGAAGCGCGCTTTCGTGTGGGAGGAGATGATGCGCGCGAGCGAGGTTTTTCCGCAGCCAGGAGGGCCCCAGAGGATGAGCGACGGGCAGCGATCGGCGAGGATCGCGCGCCCGAGCGGGGTGGTGGGGCCGACGCGCGCAGAGTGGCCTGCGAGCTCTTCCAATGTGCGCGGACGCATGCGGTCCGCGAGCGGGGCGCGCAAAGCAGGGTCGCCCTCGCCCTCGGCCGCGACGCCAACGTCACGGTGGCTACTCGGGTCGTCAGCGCCTTCGGCGCGCTCGGCGCTCGCTTGAGACTTCTTAGCTCGCTCGAACAAATCCAAGGCAGTCCTCTGCTCTACGCGTAGATCAAACCGCAGCGAGGGTTCGTGCGTCCAATGCTCGTCAACAGATGGCACGACGCTCGCACTCGTCCGACATCGAACGAGAGTACCCAGCGCGACGAAACACCGCACAACCACCACCCGCGGAGGACACCATGGATGAGGTGATCGACATGCTCTTCGACTACGTGCAGCTCGCAGCGAAGGCGAACGGTCGGACCCGCGCCGTGCTCACTCCCGACGAGCGCGGACGGTTGCTCGCGCTCACGCGGATGATTCCGGGTGACGGTAGCGCGCCGGGGCCGGACGACTCGGACGAAGAGGACGGCGTTCCCGTGCAGCTCACGGCGCCGGGCGGCTTCGAGACCGCGCGATTGGTCGCTGTTTCGAGGGACGGAATGCGCCTTCGCCTCGCGCACCCGGTGGCCGCCGGAAGCGCCACGGTGGTGCGGGTGATCGCTCCGGCGCTCGGGTACGAGTTCGCGTTTCCGTGCCGCGTGGCCTGGTGCGACAGCGATCAGATGGGCATCGAGTTCGACGGAGCGCCCACCAAAACCCCCCTCGCCCTCGCCCTCACCGTCGGATGGAACCGCCAGCTCGACCTGCGCACCGGCTGGGGAAGCAAGCGGCCGATGGTCGCCGCCGCGTGACGGTCCGTTCGCTCAGCGAACGATCTTCAAGCGCTTGGGGCCGTCGGCGGGAGCCGCTCCGCCATAGGCCACGTTGAGCTCGGCCGTGATCCGATCGCTCAGCGTTTCGGCCAGCGATTTGAACGCTTTGGCCACGGTCGAGTTCGGCTGCGCTTGCACCACTGGCGTCCCGTTGTCGCCCCACTCGCGAACGAGCGTGTCCATCGGGATCTGCCCGAGCAGCGGCGCCTTCGCGTGCTCAGCGGCCTTCTGTCCGCCGCCGCGACCGAAGATCTCGTGCTTGTTTCCTGCGGGATCGACGAACCAGCTCATGTTCTCGACCACGCCGAGGATCGGGATGTTGAGCTTCTGGCACATCGAGATGGACTTGTAGACGTCGATGAGCGCGACCTCTTGCGGCGTCGTCACGATCACCGCGCCGGTCACTTTGACCTGCTGCGAGAGCGTCAAGGCCACGTCTCCCGTCCCCGGCGGAAGGTCCAAGACGAGGTAGTCGAGCTTGCCCCAGTTCACGTCGCGCAAGAACTGTTGCAGCGCGCCGTGCAACATCGGACCGCGCCACACGACGGCGGTCTTCGGGTCGTCCAAGAGAAACCCGATCGACATGATCTTCACGCCGAAGCGCTCGAGCGGCTCGATGAGCTTTCCGTCCGCGCTCACGGGGCGCCCCTGAACGCCGAGCATCGTGGGGACGCTCGGGCCGTAGATGTCCGCGTCGAGCAAGCCGACGCGCGATCCCGCGCGGTGCAGCGCGAGGGTGAGGTTGGCGGCGACGGTGCTCTTTCCCACGCCGCCTTTGCCGGACATCACCAGGATGACGTTCTTCACCTCGGGGCACGGGTCTTCGCTCGAGACCTGTCGGGTTCGAACGTTGGCCGTAAACGTGACCTCGACCGACTCGGCGCCGAGGGACTTGAGCTTCTCGTTCGCCGCAGCCTCGATCGCAGCGCGCGACGCCGAGGCGTGCGAGAACAGCTCGATCTCAGCGTGCACAGTGGAGCCGCCCACGTCCACGCGACGCACGAGCTTGAGCTCGCCCAGCGTCTTGTGCGTCAACGGATCGACCAGGGATTCGAGCGCCGAACGCGCGCTCTCAGTGCTCAGTGTCATGCTTCTCTCGCTTCGGTTCGCAGGCCCCGATCGGTTGTTGCGGGCCGTGCGGCGGTGGGAGAGATGCCGCAAGAGGCGATTTGCGTCGAGGGGCTGTGTGGATTTCCGAAGTGGGTGCGCTGGGGACCGCCCTGGGGACGGATCGGCCCACCTGCGTTCGACGGTCGCGTCGGCCGCGCAGCGCCCACCCGCGGCTCACCGTGTATGGTGGCTCTTCGCGATGAATCACTACGCGGTCACGGTCGAGGCGCTCGCTCAGGGATCGGTGCGATATCGCTTGGAAGCGCTGCACGGAGAAGCGCCAGATCCCAGTGAGACACTGCGCTCGTTTGCGCTGAACCTCCTTCTCGACCAGTGGGATCGCGTCGTGCGTCGCCTCGACGTGCGGCGAGAGTTCGAGGACAACCTCGCGGCGTTGCTCGTTGGCCCTGAGGATTCGCGGCCGGATCCGCTGCTCGCGACGCTGCATCAACTCTCTGTCGGCGTCGAACGAACGGTCTCGCTCGAGAGCTACCTGCGGTGCCTTCGAGAAGAGAGCTACGAAGGGCAGCGAGCGCGAGCCGCGAAGCGAGGCCCGAAGAACCAACCGAAGTATCTCGTGCAAATCCAACGCGACCCCACGGCGCTCGCGACGCTCGCTCCCGAACACCTCCGCGAGGTCTCGGTTGAGCCGCTCGGCGTGTACGCGACCAACGGAGTCGGCGATGACGTGCTCGCGTGGCGCTTGTCCGCGGAGTATTCGCCCGCGTCGCTAACGAAATTTCTCGCTGTCGCAATGCAGTGGGAGACCGCAGTGTACGGCTGAGTCGATGAGAAGCGCTGCGCGGGACCCAGGCCCTTCCGAGGCCCCGTGACAGTGGCGTACCCGATTGTGTTCTCGCTGGGCTGACCGTCACGCGACGGCCTCCGTCGCACGCACGTCGTCTCGCGACGCCCGTTCGTGTCCCGTCGTCTTCTCGGTTCGCGCGCTTGGTGTGGACAGGCTTTCGACGGGTTCAGCAGCCCTGATCCGTGTAGGTCATCTTCGATGCCTGTCGCGGACGCGGTCTCGAGCCAGCGCGCGAGCAAGGCGGCGTCGCTGGACCGCGCTCGCGGTCGACGCTCGGTCAGCTACGCTCCCGACCATGATTCGCTTTGCGCTCGCAGCACTCTGCACGATCGCGGTCGTCGCGAGCGCGTGTAGTCCTTCGAGTCCGACGCCTGCCGATGGGAGCCCACCCGACACGAACGCGGCCGACGCCGGCGCAGACGGGAGCGGCGACAGCGCGCTCGATGTCGCGCGAGAGGCCGGGTTCGCTTCGAATTGTACGGGGCCCTATCGCGAGGTCGAGCGCGCGAGCTTCGTCGCGAGCCCGCCGAGCGCGTATGTCACCGCGCCTGTGCTCGCCGAGGGATCGCTCTGGTTCAGCGTCGAGCGCGCAGAGAACACGGGGACAGGCTCGTACGATGGCCGCGTCGTCGTCGCGAGCGGATGGGGTCGGTCGCCCGCGGTTGGGTTTGCCACGGCGATGCTTCCCCGCGGGGTCGAGCACGTTCGCTTCGCGCGCGCGAACAACGGCGCGCCGATCGCAGGGATGAACCGCCTCTACGACCCGCGCTCTGGAGCGGCGTGGCAAACCGGCGGCGATGAATTCTTGCGGTCTCCTGCGCTCGTCGCGCTGCCGGCCATGACGCTGATCATTCGGGGCGAGCGCGCGACGAACAGGCTCTTCGTCGATCAATTTGCGCCCATGAACGCCGCGCCCGCCGCGCCGCCCACGCGACTCGGCAGCGTCGAGCTGCCTGCGTTTGCCGTGACCGATGCAGAGACGATCGGCTATCGACTGTATCGAGCGCCGAACGGCGAGCGCACGTTCGTCGTGCTCGATCGCTACAGCGACTTGTCCTCCGTTCGCACGCTCGACGCGACGAATCGCCCTGTCAGCGACGCGCTGCCCTCGATCCCGTGGAACGATTCGTCGCTCTCGCACAACAGCGCCGCCATCGCCACCAACGCGGGGCTCTGGCTGCTCGAGCACGATCGAACGGAGGTCGGCCACAACCACGCCCTGCACAACATCCAAAACGACGGCCGAGATCGCGTGGTCCTCCGCTTCTCGACGGACAACAACGTGATGAGCGCGGCCGAGCTGCAATCCGCGAGCGACGAGCTGCTCGTCCTGCGCGCAAACGCTGGCATCGAGCTGCTCGATCCGCGAACCGGCGCGGTGCTCCAGCGATTCGACGATGCTTTCTCTGCGGCGATCGAGGGCGACTCGCTCTTTCTCGTGAAGGGCGGCTCGAGCATGGCGAGCGCCGAGATCATCGTCCGTCGCATGGTCTGCAACTGAGCAGAGCGCCGATGGTTCGTGTCGCGAGAATCGCGTCGGCCGCGATCTGCGCGAACGTGCCTCGGCAATCGAACACAGACAGGCCGAGCGAGAATCGTTCGCTTGACCCCGGAGCCTATCCGCGTCACAGACCGGCCGCTCAGCGCGCGCGCGCGGTGCTTGAACGTAGGAGAAACGAAGTGATGAGAAAATTTCCGCTGTTTGTGGTGGCCGCCGCGATGGCTGCTTGTTCACCCACAGTCATCAACGGAAACGACGCAGGGGCGGACGTTTCGGATAGCGCGAGCGACGCGCGCAACGACGTCGCCGCGGACACGCGCGCGGACAGCGCTGCGGACGCGCGGACGGACTCGAGCGTCCCCGATGACGTGCAGTCGCAGCCGGATGGCTCGGGCAGCGACGCAGCGATGGAAGCGGGCAGCGACGCGAGCGACAGCGCTCCGGACAGCGCGCCGGACGCCGTGGCGGACAGCGCTCCCGACAGCGCGCCGGACAGCGCCCCCGACGCGGCGCCCGACAGCGCAGCGGACGGCGGCATGGACGCCATGGTCGACAGCGGAGCGGATGCTGCGCCCGACAGCGCTCCCGATGCGAGCGCGGACAGCGCTCCGGACGCGAGCTCGGACGGCGGCAGCGCGCCTTCGCGCGTCGTGTGGGCCCTTCGCGTGGGCGACGGAATGGCCGCGCTCACCAGCGGCTCGACCGCAGGATTCCTCGAGCGTCGCGCGTTCGCCGACGGAACCATGATGGGCGCCAACATCGCCCTGCCCGTCGCGGCGAGCGGCGCGCAGCGCGAGTGCACGTTCGCGGGCACCTCGACCTCCGAGGGAATCCTCACGCGTTCGGCGGATGGACGCTTCGCGACCGTGGGTTGCTACGCGGCTGCGCCGGGCGTCGCGTCGATCGCGGGCACCGCTGCGCCAGCGACGTTGCGCGTGGTGGGACGCATCGCCGCGGACGGGACCGTGGACACTTCCACCACGCTCGACACCGCGTTCAGCGCAGGAAACATTCGCGCTGCAGCGACCGTGGACGGCGCTGCGTTCTGGGCGGTGGGCAGCAACAGCGGCGTGCAGTACACGACGTTCGGCGCTGCGACCACGCCCACGCAGGTGCTCGCGTCGCCGACGAACATTCGTTCGATCGGCGTGTTCGCGGGGCAGCTCTGGGGCTCGTCGGGATCGGGCACCTTCGTCAACGCGTTCACGATCGGAACGGGCACTCCCACGATGGCGGGCGCCACGGCGACGTCTGCGCCTGGAATGCCGACGGCGAGCGGCCCGAGCCCGTACAACATCGCGCTGTTCGACCTCGATCCGGGAGTGACCGGCGTGGACACGCTCTACGTCGCGGACGATCGCGCGGTGGCCTCCGGTGGCGGCGTTCAGAAGTGGACGTTCAACGGCACGATCTGGTCGCTCGCGACGACCATTGGTGGCGGGCTCACCGCGGGCGTTCGAGGAATGGCCGCCGTCGCTGACGGAACGGCGGTCTCGATCGTCGCCGTGACGACCGAGAATCCCTCGCGCGTGATCGCGTACGTCGACCGTCCCGGGATGACGCCGACCATGCCCACTGTTCTCGCGACGGCGCCTGCGAACACGCAGTACCGCGGCGTCACGTTCGCTCCGTCGATGTGAGCGCGGCCGAGAGCCGCGATCGCAGCGGGCTCGGCGCGGCGATTCGTTGAAGGACAGAAGCGACCGCGCGCCGTCACTTCGCCGCCGTCGCCGCCCGTTCGTTACCCTTCGACGAAGCGCTCCGACAAAGCTCCGTCACGCGATCCCAGCACGCTCTCCGATGCCGAGCGGGGTTACTGGCTCCTGCGCGTGCGCGACGAGACGCTCGTGAAACGCCCGAGCGTTGCACACGAGGGCACAGGCATCGTCTCAGAGCGTGTTGAATTGGACATGCTCGGCCTACAGCTGGGTCAGCGCGTTCGGCGCTGCTCGCGCTCGATCGACTCGTTGAGCAAACGCTGGTGCTCGTCGTCGTCGCGATGAGAGAAGCGCCACCATCGAAGCTCACCCGAGAGCGCATCGACGATGGCATCGAGCGTCCACTCGTCACGATGCGGTCGTCCTCTCGCGCCCATGGTGGTCACGAACCACCACCGCGCTCGCAGCAGATTCCATCGCGCGAGTCCCGGAATCGCGACCGCTTTGGGCCACCGAGCGGACGCGAGCTCGTTCGTGAGATCGATGGAGGCGAGCAGCGCGACGACGCGATCACACGCCTGCTGCTCGGTTTCGATGCGCGCTGGTGGAAGCCGGCGAACGTCGTCGTTGGTCAGCAGTTTGCGCGGCGGAACCGCGCTCGATTCGGGCTTGCGAAACGATCTCATGGGCAGAACGGAGCGATGCTTGGCGCGATCTCGGCGCAGCGGAAGAGGTTGCTCCTGCGAGTGATCGCGCGCCAGCCCATCGAACACCGCTCACCACAAGAGGTCCCGGCTCGTCCCCCTCGGCCATATCGAACGCCCTCCGCCGTCACACCCGCCACAGCGCCGCGCCGCCGCCAGCCCTTTCAGCACGTCGGTGCCGATCAGCTCGCCCACGGATCACGCGTCTCCGAGGGCTCCTTCGGCGTGATGGCGAATCGAATGACGTGGCCGCGGCGCGTTCCGATCGCGCCCCATTGAGCGTTGGGCGCGATCGCGACGGCGGTCACGCGATCGAGCGACGAGAACTCGTCGTGCTCCGCGAGCCAGAGACCTTTGCTTCGACGTCGCTCGCCAAGCGCCTCTCGCAGCGACTCCAGCGAGCATCGTTGCACACTCGCGCAGAGCATCCTGCGCTCGGGAACCTCTTCGAAGTGCGGCAGCGGCGGCGCCGACGGACTCAACACCCCGAGCGCGAGCTCGATCGGCGCGACGCGCTCGGCCTCGCAGGAAAACTCCGTCGCGATCTCCGTGCCATCGCTCGGTGAGATGAACAGCACCCCGCGCGAGACGGCGCACAGCACGACATCATCGCCCTCGCGCCTATACAGCTCGATCCCGCGATCCGAGCTGCGCTCGATGACCCCGTCCGTGTGCACGCGCAGCTCGTGCGTCGACGCGCGCCACGAGTCGTTCTGCTGCCCATTCCTCCAGCCCGAGAGCGCGCCGGTCGCCACCGTTTTCAAGAGCTCTCCCTTGCGCTCGTAGACGGCCAACGCGGGCGTGCCGAGCTGCTCGACGACGATCATCGTCGCGCTCTCGTCGAACGCCACCGACGCAGCGCGCTCGACCTCGACCGACCATCGCTCGACGGGCTCTCCGTCACTCCACGCGAGCGCCACGAGCTGCGACGAGCTCGCGTTCGAGCGCTGCACGACGAGCGTGCTCTGGCCGTCGATCCATCCGAGCACGCGGCTCGAACGAACGCGGTCGCGAGGCCATGCGGCGCTCGTGCATTGGCGGTCGATCGCGTCGTTCCACCAGCAAAACAGGCCAGATTCATCTTGCGCGCACACCGCGCCGCGATCGCTCACCATGATCTTGGCGATCGCGGACATCGCCGCGCACTGACGATCTTCGACCGAGCCCGTCGCGCGCGCGATCAGCTCGAAGCGCCCGTCTCGCACGCACACGAGGTGTGTTTTCGTGACAGCGACCAACGCGCTCGCGCCCATCGCGATCGCGTGGCGCTGCCCCGTGTGCAGATCGAACAGCGTCAACGGCTGGTCGCTGCTCCCCGCCATCACCACGCCATCGCCATCTGCGTTCACCACGTAGCCCGCGCGCGGCAACACAACGACGCGCAGCGTCTCGATGTCCACAACAACGGGAGCCTCGCGCTTGGACGCCCGCAGCACGAGCACGTGGCGAGCGCTGATCGCGCGCAGTCGAGGAGGCGCTTCGCCCTCGTCGAGCACCGTGTGCGAGCGCCGTCGCTCACCCGTTCGAAGGTCCTCGAACACCACGTGACGACCGTCGATCCACGCGCGCGACGTCTTGCTGAGCGCGCACCGATGGGGCCCAGGATCGAACGCCTCGAGCAGCGTCGCGTCGGTCGAACGCGCTCCCTGTGCGTCGAACACGAAGGCTTCGCGAGCGCCCTTCACGAGCCGCACACGAAAGGCGCTCTGGTCCGCGAGCGCCTCGACGATCGGTCGATCCTGCGAGCGAGTGAGCGGCGCAGAGAGCAGCTCCGTCAGACGGCGCGAGGCCGTGTCGAAGAGCGCGACACGAACCGAGCGCAAGCGATTCTTGAACTCGCCGTCGCGGGTCATCGCCACGAGCACGATCGACGGCGCGGCGCCCTGCGGAGATAGCAGCGTGGCGAAGCACTCGTACACGTGCTCGTGCAGAGAGAGCGAGCGCTGAAGGCTGAGCGAGATCGATCGCTGCTCGAACGAGCGGAGATCGGTCTCGACGCCATCGACGCTGCTGCGCCGGGCGTCTTGCGTGCGCGCGGGGGCGAAGGACCAGGCGTGGGTTCCCTCGCGATCGGCGACGTGGACTTTGAATCGCGCGGGGAGGCCGTGCGCGATCGTGAGTGAATCGTGTTTCGTGCGCAGCGGAAGCAACTCGCGCAGTGTTGCATGGAGCGAAGAGGGCGGCGCTCGGGTTGCGAGTGTGGTTCACGGTGTGCCTCGCGAAGCGCGGTGATGCGTCGAGAGGGAAGCAAGTGAAGTGGTGAACACGGTCCTCCTCGCCTTTGCTTTCTGGATGACGAACTGCGCAGCCGAACTCAGCGCGCACGCTCTGGGCAAACCGCGGTCGGCGGAGCCGCTTCGCTCCGTGAGTGGTCGCGACCGACTCGATCGAAGCCCTTGCAGAGCAAGGGCACCCTGCGATCAGCGAACGCAATTCCGTCGCTGTTTTCCCAATGCAGAGCCGCCGCCCTCGCTCTGCGGGGGCGGGGCGCGCGGCAGCGCGGGTGGGGGCCGCTTGCCACACTCGCTCTGCACGCACTGTGACTCCGTTGGCAGCGCGGGTGGGGGCCGCTTGCCACACTCGCTCTGCGCGCACCGTGACTCCGTCGCCAGCGCGGGTGGGGCCTGCCAACCAGCCGCGCGCATCGAGCCCTCTCTCTTCTCTCACCGCTCAATCATGCGAGCCCAATTGCAGCACGCGCCCCCGCCACGGTTCGCCCGTCGGCTCTCCCACCGCGCGCAGCCGCGGACGTTCGCCGTCCAGACCCGAGAGCTCGACGCGCTGCTCGATCGTCCCTGAGCCGTGCGCGACGAGCGTTCGCGTCGGGCCTTCGCCGCCCACCGCTTCGACGGAGTCGCGCGTGCGAAGCGTCAGCCGTTGCATCGATCGGCCGTCGATCTTTCGCACCACCGTGAGGTACGACGGCTCTCCCGTGAACGCGTAGTGAACCACGATGTATCGCTCGGCGATCAACGTGATGAACCCGCGCGCGGTCAGCGCGGGCGTGCTCCATCGCACCGCTCCCGTGCTCACATCGAGCGCGACGAGATAGCCGCATCGCGAGCGCTCGTCGCGCGCGTACGAGTGACACGAACGCACGTAGAAGACCGTCTCTCCATCCAGCGCTGCGTCGGTGATCTCGAGCGAAGGCCCCGGACCGATCGCGCTGAGCACATGCGAGAAGAGCGACCGTCCCTCCGCGCTGAACGCCACGGCCACCGCGAGGTCGCTCTCGGCGCTCGCCGGCGCGCGGTAGAGCGCGAACCATCCCGTCGGCACCGCGTCGAGCGACGAGAGCAACGCCCTTCCTTGCGAGAGCGGCATCCACGAAGCAACCCTCGGCCCCGTCCACACCTGTCGAAGGTCCGACTCGATCCGAACCATCGCGCGAAATCGCAGCGACCGATCCGCCGGCGCATTTCGCGGCTCGGCAGGAACCGTCAGAACCCCCTCGCTCCGCTCACCGCGCTCGCTCGCAGCGTCGCTCGACGCGCGCTCGCTCGCATCCTGCCCGCTCGCGCCGTCGTCCATCCGCGTGACCGCGGGCGGGACGAACTCATCGGGCGCGCGGCGCCTTCGACGCGAACAGCCTTCGCCCAGCGCGAGAAGCGCGACTCCGACGAACCACACACGACGTTGCATCGACCGCTCACAGCGTAGTTCCACAGACCCGAACGCCACGTGACACAAACGGCCATCGAATCCCCTCGGTCCCGAATCGCCTCTGCGGACTTCGCACGAACGCGAAGAAAACACCACCCGTGCTCGAGCAGTGAGATTCACCAGTCCATCGCACGAACGCCGCCGCGCCACGCTCGCCCGCGCAGGAGACAGAACGCGCATTCGCTGGAGAAGACCGCGCAGAACTCGATCGTGCGCGCGTCGCTCGTGCTAGCGTTTTCTCGCACCGCATGAGCGCAAACGTGCCGATGCTGCCTCCGACAGACGTGCGTCTCGAGGTGGGCGCTGAGCTCTCGGCGACGGTGCTGATGGCGTCGGGCTTCGTCCTCGCAGACGGCGTTCAGCTCCGCGAGCGCTATCGCATCGAAGGGACGCTCGGCAAAGGCGGAATGGGGCAGGTCTTCGCCGTCTCGATCGTGGGCGGACCCGAGAGCCAGCTCTACGCGTTGAAAGTGGTCGCGCGCCCCGAAGACCACAACCGCGACGGGATCATCGACGACGAAGAGCGCGCCGCAGCGCAGACGCAGCTCGACATCTTCGCGCGGCTCCTTCGCAAAGAAGCGATCAAGCAAGAGATCGTTCAGCGCCACGGCGTCGCGGTCGCCCGCATGCTCGCGCTCGTTCGCCTCTCGGACGGATCGCTCGGAATGCGCATGGAGCGCGCGCACGGCGTCGCCCTCGACGAGCTGTTCGAGCAAGAAGCCCAGCGCCGCGCAGAGCCACCCGACGTGCGCTTCGCCGTCACCGTCGCGAGAAAGCTGCTCAGTCAGCTCCGACGGCTCCACGAGATGACCGAAGCGGGTAGCCCGCTGGGTTTCATTCACTCGGACATCAAGCCCGCCAACGTGTTCGTCGACGCGCGAGATCGAGTGGATCCCCACGTGACGCTGCTCGATTTCGGCGTCGCGATCGCGGGTCAGCTCATGGCGCAGGACCTCGCTTCGACCGTGGGCCGCCGCACGACGTTCTTGCTCGAACAAGCAGGCGGAACGATCGGCTACGCCCCGCCCCACCACTTCACCAGCAAGCCCACGCCGCTGTCCGACGTCTTCGCCGCGCTGGTGATTCTCTACGAGCTCATCACCGTCGAGTGGCCCTGGGACGCAGGCGGAATGCGCAAGAGCGCGGTCAACCTCTTTCGCATCGAGGCGCTGATGGCCCAGCCGCCGCGCCCCGTGCGGAGCGTGCGCGAGACCATCTCCGCGAGCGACGCCGCCGTGCTCGACCCGTTCTTCTCCGCGGCGTTCTCGAGGCTCGTGAAGCTCTCGGACCAGGTCGCCGACGCGCTCGGATTCGGCGATCACGCCGCGGTGGACGCGCTCGTTCCGACGCTGCGCGGGCTCGCGGGAGAGTTTCAGAACAAGCTCGACGCCGTCGCCGCCGCGCTCTCGGGCGACATCGTGGTGCGCGCCGAGCCCGTCTCGATCGCGACCGCTCCCACGATCGCTCCGATGCGCGATTGGACCGAGTCCTTCGCAGCGCAAGACGAGGTCGCCGCCGCGTTCGCCGCAGGACTCGACACCGAAGCGCCCAAACCTGCGCCGCGTCGCTGGGTGGCTCCCCTCGCGCTCGCGCTCACCGCCGCTGCGGGCGTCGCGCTCGGCGCATGGTGGAGCCCCGCCACGAGAGCCCGAGCGCGCGCGATGGGTGAGCCTTCGACGCTCACGGCGGCGGTCACGGACGCGAGCATCCTCGCTGAATCCGTCACCGACGCAGCGGCGCTCGACGCCAGCGCGGCTGCGGTCGCTCTCGCTCCTGCCGCAACGCGACCGTGCACGTGCTTCGCCCCTGGGCGCGGGGCGAAAGTGATCGCATCGGGAGGAGCGCTCGCGGCGGACGTCGAGCTCTGCCGCACCGACGCGAACGGCGACGCGGGGAGCAGCGTCGACGGAGACGACGGGCACCAAGCGTTCGTCGGGCGAGGCTCGATCGAGCCTTCGGTGAGCGCGGGGTTTCCGTCGCTGCGCTGCGAGGACGCGGACGGAACGCGGCTCGAGCTACGCGTCGAGACCGAGGGCGAAGGCCCATCGAGCGCCACGCGGTTTCACTGCGTGCAGGCAACAACGGCCGACGCGGGCGCAGAAGAGTCGATCGACGACGGGGGCGCTTCGGACGGAGCGCTCACGGAGAACGCCGACGCCAGCGCGACGATCGAGCCCGACGTCACTGCACCCGACCGAGTGCGCCACGAGCCGCCGTCGAGCGCTCGCGCCGCGCCGCATTCATCGGTCAACGCGCGAACGACCGCTGCGCACCCGCGCGCGACGAGCGCGACCCGGCGCACCCACGGAACGCGCACCAACTCGCGTACGAACTCGCGCACCAACACGCGCCGCACGGGCGGGCGACGCTGAGTCGAACCTCACCCCTGCACGCGACGTCGACGCGCGACCGCCGCCAGCGCCGCGCCGAGCGCGATCACCCCGAGCGCCCCGCGCTTCGCGCTGCCCGCGACGCCGCGGACCGAGCACGCGTTGACCTGCACTTCGCCCGCGGACATCCCGTCGACCGTGATCGGCGCGGTGCGCGTCGAGCCCATTCCGCAGCGGGTCGCGCCGTCGTAGGTCACGACGCCCGTGTGCGAGCCGGCGCGCAGCGTGAGCGTGCCCGACGCGGGTTCGCCGCTGCAAACCGAGGGATCGAAGACGAGCCCCGTCGTCGTCGTGTCCGCGCGGCCATAGCGCGAGTCCGCCACGGTGCCCGAGCCGCTCGCGCGGACCGCCGTGCCGAAATCGCGCGTGACGCCGGATGGACCGAAGAAATCCAGCGTTCCGCGGTATTGAACGGCGAGCGACGAGCTCGTCACCGTGCACGTCTCGGGGTTCGCGACGCCGCTGTCGAGGATGATGTCGACTTCGTAATCGCGCACGTTGCCGCGAGCGGTGACTCGAACGGTTCCGCGCATTCGAGACTCGGTCGTGACCGTCTGCATCGAGCCAGTGCAGCTCGTCGTCGAAGTCTGTCGCCAGTCGAGATACTCCGCGCGCGCTTCGGGGCCGGTCACGGGATCGCCCGAGAAGCGCAGGACACCGTCGTACCGCGTGCGGCCCGTCGTGCATCCGTTGCCCGTCAGCACCGTCGTCGCGCCCTCGGTCGTGCGCGTGACGCACGTCTCGCCCGGCGAGGAGTCGGGCCGCGCAAACGCGATGAACATCCCGATCGTTCGAGCGTCGGAGATCGAGAAGAACCGCAGCTGTTCTGGCGTCGCGAGGGTCGCAGGAGGCGTGTTCGCGAGCCGCTCGGCAGCGACGCTCTGTCCGCAAGCAGCGAGAGAGACGGCGGCGAGCAGGGTGAGAACCGAGTGCGTTTTCATGGCCCGAGCGGCTTTGCAGAACTGAAGCCAACGGGTCGCTTCCCTGGGATCAGCGGAGATTTCACGGTTTCGAGGGTCGCTGCCCCCGCCAGCCAGGGTGGCGCTTTGTGTGGCTGCGACGTCACAGCGTGGCGTTGCGGAGCCGGCCACGGTCCGCGGGAGTTTCGGGTATACAGCGCGCCAGGACGATTGCTGGATGGCTGAGAGCGAAGAGACCGAGAAGCCCGCAGAGGCCGCGGAGAGCAAGGCGGACAACAGCGCGGAGAGCGCGAGTTCGCCTGAGAAAAAGCAGGACGAAGCGCGCAAGCCCGAGGCGAGCGCCGCGCCGTCGAGCGAGCCCGTTCCGTGGAAGGTCGCCGCGCTGATCTTCGCGGTGTGCCTCGCGGTGTACGCGGTGTTCGCGGCCGAGCGCCTCGCGGTGCACTCGCCGGACAACCACTTCGCGTACCTCGCGGACTCGTACCTGCACGGAACGCTGCAAGTCCGCTGCGACCCCGAGGCCCTTCGCGCGCGCACGTGTCCGCCGGGCGGAGGCGGCAACGACTGGGCGTTCTACAACGAGAAGTGGTTCGTCGCGTTTCCGAGCTTTCCCGCGGTCGTGTACATGCCGGCGGTCGCGGTGTTCGGGCGCGATTTCGCGAACCGAAAGC
The DNA here is from genome assembly GCA_046351515.1 of Polyangiales bacterium. Classification (GTDB taxonomy): domain Bacteria; phylum Myxococcota_A; class Polyangia; order Polyangiales. The sequence continues at coordinate 87,001 of JAXLYJ010000003.1, read as the reverse complement.
TCGACGTCGCGCTCGGAGCGCTCGCGCCCGCGCTGCTCTACCTCTTGCTCGCGCGGCTCTCTCGCGAGGGAAAGAGCGAGCGAACGTGGCGCGAAAACGTGCTCTTCTCGCTCTTGTTCGCGTTCGGGACGGTCTTCTTCTTCTCGAGCGTCCAGGGCTCGGTGTGGTTCGTCGCCCACGTGATCAACGCGTCGCTCGTCGTGGGATTTCTCTGGTACGCCCTCGACGCGCGCAACCCGATCGCCGCGGGCGTGCTGCTCGGGCTCGCGATTCACACGCGCGCGAACATGGCCTTCGTCGCGCCGTTCTTCGCGCTCGAAGCGCTGCGCGTGCACAGGCTCACCGCGGGCAGCGCGCCGACATCGCTCATGGACTGGTGGACCGGAGCGGACAAAAACAAAGTCATCCGCGCGTGCGTCCAGTTCGCGATCCCCGTCGCCCTCGCGGTCTTCATCTCCAGGTACCTCAACTTTCTCCGCTTCGACGACTGGAACGAGACGGGCTACCGCTACCTCCAGATCGGCTGGCGCGGACGCATCGAGCGCTGGGGCCTGTTCAACTACCACTACCTCGGCCGCAACCTCGCCATCTTCTTGGCGTCGACGCCGTGGTTCACCAGGGATTTTCCATACGTCGTGATCTCTCTGCACGGCCTGGCCGTGTGGGTCACCACGCCGCACTACCTCGAGCTCATCCGCATGCGCTCAAAGGGAACGCACGGATACACCCCCTTTCTCGCGCTCAGCGCGGGCACAGTGCTCGCGATCCTCTTGCTCTATCAAAACTCGGGCTGGGTTCAGTTTGGCTTCCGGTTCAGCAACGACATCGCTGTCATCCTGATCGTCCTGCTCGCGCTCAACGGCTCGAAGGTGAGCAAGCTCTGGATCGCCGTCTTCGCCATCGCCGTCGCCGTCAACGCGTTCGGGGCGTGGTCGTTCGACCGGCAAATCATGGTCAACGGCCAGCGCATCAGCCTCTACGACAACGACTACACGCAGACCCGACTCTTCCAGCCGGACTGAGCGACGCGCTCTCATGACGCAGCTCGTCGTCGCGCGTTCACGACGCGGCAACGGTCCCCGACCGAGAGCGCAGCTGCTCCATTGGTTGGCTGGACCCAGGAACAGAGCGCGGTACAGTGCCAAGCAGCACCGACGGTCTGTTCGATGACGATGCCCGACGACGTCCGACGACAACGACTGGCCCGCGCGCCGTTAGTTGATTTGAGCCTGATTTCGCTGGCTGCCATCGGCATCGCCAGGATCGCTCCGCGCAGCGAACCGTGGCTCGGCCCGCCGCGAGGTCCGATCGCAGCGCTGGTGATCACGTCGTTTGTCCTCGCGTCGCTCTCGTTTCTGCGCGCGAAGAAATCCTCGACGCTCTCTGCGCTCGATCAGCTCTCGTGGGGCGCGCTGCTGTTGTCCTCCGCCGCGGCGTCGGGCGCTTCGTCCGCGCCCCTCGGACTGCAAGGCGCCGTGCACGCAGCGACGCTGCTCGTGCTCGCGTCGCGAGATCCTTCGGACGCGCTGATGGTGGTCGCCGGCGCGAGCGCGGCGCTCTCGGCGCTCGTTCGCATGGCGATGCCCAACGGCAGCCCCGTCGCGCCCGTGGCGATCCTCGCGTCCGTGGCGATGCTGGCGTTCGTGATGGTGGTGAGCCTCGCGCGGCGCGCGCTTCGCGCCACGGCCGAGCGCGACGCGCTGCTCGGAGAGATCGCCCGCGTCGCCAACGTGCAAGCGACGCAGGCGACGCAACGCAGAGAGCGACGCAACTCGCTTCCTCCGCCGCCCAAGCAGCGAAAGAGCGCGGAGGACGAAGAGCTCACGAGCTGGGACGCCCTGGCCGAACGCGTGCGGCAGACGGTGTCATCGCTCTCGGAGAACAACGGCGTGAGCGCGACGGTCAACGTCAACGTGAAGGGGCTGGCGCCGCCGTCGCAGAAGCTGCGAAGCAACCTGGTGAAGATCGTTCACGAGGTCGCGCAGCAGGCGATTCGCCATGCAGAACCGCGCACGATCGAGGTCAACCTCTCGCGCGGTGCAGGCGGCGTCTTGATCGAGCTCATCGACGCGGACGCCAACGACGACGGAGCGCGGCACCGCAAGGCCATCGCGCCGCTCAAGGGCCGCGTCACGCCCCTCGGCGGGACCGCGGACGTCGAGCGCGGCGACCGCGGCTGGAAGCTGCGCGTGCAGCTGCCGGCCGAGCAGCTCAACTGAGCGACCTTGCGATCGGCCGCTCCCCCGTTTGAATTCCCCCCCACGAATTCAACAGCGCGACCCGGTCACTGCGCGTTGTGCTGGGGGTTTTGCGCGTTGCGACGACGGCGCTCTTCGATGCGCGCGCGCACCTGCGACTCGGTCCGCTCGCGCTCGTCCCGCGCTTGAATGGCCTGCACGCGCGCGCGGCCAATCGCGGGGTTGGCCACGGTGGGGTGCGCGTCCGCGAAGGTGACCCACTCTTGCCACGCGGTGAGGGCCTCGCTCCAGCGCGTCATCGCCTCGAGCTGAATGGCCACCGCTTGCAGTGCGCGCACGCGATCACCGGGCAGCACGTTTTGCCCGGCGCTCGCGCTGGCGGCCTCACGAAACGCCGCGAGCGCTCCGTCCGCGTTTCCCTGCTGCGCCATGCAGTGCGCGACGCCCAAGAGCGCCTGCACGCGCTGCTCGGCGTGGTTCTGCGCCTCGCGAAACGCCGTCATCGCCGCGGCCCAATCACGCGCGACGTACGCGGTGTTTCCGCGAGCGAGCGCCTGCACACCGGGAGGCGCCATGCGCGTGCCCGAGGCCGGAGCGCCCGCGTCCGCGCGCGCCTGCGCGACGGCCGAAGGGGCGATAGCGAGCGCGCTCAGCGCGCAGAGAGACGAAGCGATCACCGACGAGCGCAGAGACTTCACGACGAGCGAGGGTACACACGATCGACGGACTCGCCCAGCGTGAACAAAACCTGCGCAAACCGAGGCACGACGGGGTCTCCCAAGGGTGCCTGGCCGCGAGCTTATGCTTCGCAGCGGGCTCAGCCCAGCGCATCGAGCGCAGTGAGCATCGAGCGCAGCGAGCATCGGGCGCAGTGGACTCGTACGCGGCAGCGAGGCAGCCGCGCACAGTGCTCCATGCTCACTGCACCCGATGAGCTGCCGCGCGCTCCCCCACGCGCACCCGCTCAGCGAATCACCACGCTCTGCCCCTGGCGGCTCGCCTCCGCGTTGCTCGGCTGCGCTGCGGCGGTCGTCGCTTGCTCGGTGTTCTGCCCCGGCATTTGCCCGGCGCGATACAGGTAGTAGTAGCGAAGCACCTGCCGCACGTAGTTCTGCGTCTGCTCGTACGGCGGAACGCCTGAGTGACGAATCACCGCATTGGGCCCGGCGTTGTACGCAGCCACCGTCAGCACCAGATCGCCGTTGAACAGGTTGGCGAGGACGCGGAGAAAACGCGTTCCGCCGAGGATGTTCTGGCGAGGGTCGAAGACGTCGCGGACGCTCATGCTCTGCGCGGTCTGCGGCATGAGCTGCATGAGCCCCGAGGCGCCCGAGCTAGAGACCGAGTACGGGTTGAAATCGCTCTCTTGCTTGATCACCGCGCGAATAAACGCCTCGGGCAATTGATAGAGCTGCGCCGCCTCGCGAATGTGCTCGTCGTACCGCCCGTACCGCCCCGAGTCCCGCGCCGTCGCGAGGTACAGCGATCGCACCTGCGCGTCCCCCATCGCCGTCACCTGCGCGACCGGCGTGTTCGACCCGTCGAACGTCACGACCGGCGACGGCGCTCGCCGCGACGGGCTCGCCTCGCGTGAGCGAATCACCACCGAGCTGCCGTTGGTTCGCTGCGACGGAACGTTGCTCAAGTGAATCGAGCCGTCCGCGCGGCGGGTCATGAAAATGTCCGCGCGCGCCACGCCTCCGACGCCCACGACGGCCATCGTGGCGGCGAGCACAGCTGCAGTTCGGAGCGAGGCAAAACGACGCATGGTTCGAGGCGACTGTCCGCAATGATAGTGAACGCTGAGCCCAGCGCCAAACTTCCCACGCCGTCTTCGTCGCGGGGATGTACGCTCGGGCGCCAGCCAACCATGCGCTACACAACCGACTACCTCGTCCTCGGCAGCGGAATCGCAGGCCTCTCGTTCGCCCTCGAAGCCGCAGAGCACGGCGAGGTGATCCTCGTCACCAAACGCACGCGCTCGGACGCGGCCACGACGTGGGCCCAAGGAGGCATCTCGGCGGTCTTCGACCCGACCGACAGCTTCGACGCGCACGTGAAGGACACGATGGTCGCGGGCGCGGACCTCTCGCACCCCACCGTCGTCGAAATGGTGGTCAAAGACGCGCCCGATCGCATTCGCAAGCTGATCGAGGTCGGCGTGAAGTTCTCGAAGAGCAAGGAGGACAACGGGCTTCCGTTCGACCTCACGCGCGAGGGCGGACACTCAGCGCGCCGCGTGATTCACGCGGGAGACATCACCGGTCGCGAGGTCGAACGCGCGCTGCTCGAAGCCGCGGAGAAGAACCCGAAGATCACCATCCTCGAGCACCACATGGCCGTGGACCTGCTCGTGCTCTCTCGCTTCGGCGGCCCCGACGTGTGCGCGGGCGCGTACGTGCTCGATAAAAAAGCGGGAAAAGTCCACACGATCCTCGCGCACGCCACCATCCTCGCCACGGGCGGCTCGGGCAAGGTCTACCTCTACACATCCAACCCCGACGTCGCGACGGGCGACGGCGTGGCGATGGCGTTTCGCGCGGGCGCGGAGATCTCCAACATGGAGTTCACGCAGTTTCACCCGACCGCGCTCTATCACCCGCAGGCGAAGAACTTTCTCATCTCCGAAGCGCTCCGCGGCGAAGGCGGCATCCTTCGCCTCGCCGACGGAACGGCGTTCATGAAGAACCACCACCCGCAAGCGGACCTCGCGCCGCGCGACGTGGTGGCGCGCGCGATCGACTTCGAAATGAAGCGAACGGGCGAAGACTGCGTGTGGCTCGACATGTCCGAGCGCGCGCCGGACTATCTGAAATCGCGCTTTCCGAACATCTACGCCGAGTGCTTGCGCTGGGGCGTGGACATGACGACGGGGCCGATCCCGGTCGTTCCTGCGGCGCACTATCAATGCGGCGGAGTGACGACAGACCTCGACGGACGCACGTCGCTCCCGGGCCTGTGGGCGATCGGTGAAGTCGCGTGCACGGGCCTGCACGGCGCCAATCGACTCGCGAGCAACTCGCTTCTCGAAGGGCTCGTGTACGGCCACCGCGCCGCGGTCGCGCTGCAGTCCATCGATCGGTCCACGGCCTGGGCAGACATCCCCGAGTGGCAGACCGGCGACGCCGTCCCTTCGGACGAAGCCGTCGTCGTCTCGCAAAACTGGGACGAAATCCGCCGACTCATGTGGAACTACGTCGGAATCGTCCGCAGCAACAAGCGCCTCGAGCGCGCGCGCCGGCGCCTCGCGCTGCTCGACGACGAAGTGCGCGACTACTACTGGAAGTACTTCGTCACCGCGGACCTCCTCGAGCTGCGCAACATCGTCACCGTCGCTCGCCTCATGGTCGACTGCGCCCTCGCCCGCAGAGAATCCCGCGGAATTCACTACACGCTCGACTACCCCGACACCGACCCCGCGCAGGCTCGCGACTCGGTGATCAAGCGCGGCGTCGACGCGCGGCTCCGCTGAGATCCCCCGCTCGCGCACAGCGCAGCCGCGAGTAAGCCAAAGTCACGCAGGGTCACCGCTCGAAGCATTGGCGGCGCGCCTGTTCGTTGTACTAATGAAGGCGCCGTGGCCTTGTCTCGCTCGCTTCGAGTCCCTGCGCTCTTGCTGTCGGTGAGCACCTCGATCGCTCCCGTCGCCGCGCGCGCCCAACAAACGTCGAGCACCGCGCAAGCGCCGGTGAACGCCAACGCGAGCGTCGAGGCCGACGCGCTCGTGCAGCAGGGCGTCGCGCAGCGCCGCGCAGGGCAAGACCAGCTCGCGCTCGAGAGCTTTCGCCGCGCCTTCGCGCTGCAGCCCTCGCCGCGAACGCGCGCGCAAATCGCCCTCGCCGAGCAAGCGCTCGGCCAGTGGGCAGACGCCGATCGAGACCTGCGCGCGGCGCTCGCAGCGAACACCGACGACTGGATCCAGCGCAACCGCGCGGCGCTCGAAGCGGCGCTCAACGCCATCGCCTCGCGCATCGCGACGATCGAGCTCACGTGCAACACCGCGGGCGCGAGGCTCTTCGTCAACGGTCACGAAGAGAGCGCGTTTCCCCTCGCTCAACCGTTGCGCGTGGAGGCTGGCACCGTCGCGCTCGAAGTGCGCATGGACGGGTTTCGCACGGCCAGGCGCGCGCTCGACGTGGAGGGCGGTCGCACGTATCGCGAGAGCTTCTCGCTCGTCGCCAACCCCGTCGAAGACGATCCGCAGGATGTCCTTCTGCCCGATCGGCGCGCCAACCGCCGAATCGCTCCGCCGGTCGCTCCGCCGGATCCTCCCGCGCCGCCGTTGAGCTGGGGGCTCATCGGCGCGGGCGGCGCGATGCTCGCGCTCGGCGCGATCGGCCACGGCTACTGGCAAAACCGCGTCGCGCTCTACAACAGCAACGTCCTGCTCAACAGCGACGGGACCTTCGAGCCTGGCTGCTTCTACTCCACGCCCGAATATCCGCGCCGCGCCGATCGCTGCGGAGCGATCCTGTCCGAGTCGTGGGCAGGATTCGGCCTCGCGCTCTCGGGCTACGTCCTGGGCGCCGCGGGAATCGGCGCTGGGTTGATCGTCCGCTTCACGAGCCGACCGGCGCCCGCAGAGCGCGCGACGACCGCTCCTGCGCCATCGGGCTCCACGGCTGCCGCACAACGAAGCCGCGCGGCGCTCGCGCCCGCGTGGTCCTGCGCTCCGACCCTCGGGTTGTCCGGCGCGCAGTGCATCGTTCGCTTCTGATTCGCCGCGCACGTTCGCGTTTGTTTCTTCGAGAGGCCCCGCATGCCATCCCCCAATGCACACGCCGCACGAACGGCGCTCTTGTCCCTCGCGGCGCTGAGCGCGATCGCTTGTTCGAAGCCGAAGACCGACGACCTCGAGCGGCTCGACAGCGGCGCATCGATCGACGTCGTTGAAGACCGCGCCGCTTCGATGGACGCGCACGCCGACGCGAGCGCGGACGGGATGGACGCGAGCGCGATGCGCGACGTCAACCAATGCGAGGTCGGGCTCGGGTCGCGCTTCGATCTGTGCAGCGGCGCGTGCGTCGAGATCGCGTCCGATCGAAACAACTGCGGGATGTGCGGCCGACGGTGCGCTCCGGACCAGGCGTGCAGCGAGGGCAGCTGCGTGTTCGCCTGCTCGGCGGGCCTGGTCGCTTGCGACAACCGCTGCGTCGATCCGCGGACCAACCCGGACTACTGCGGCGCGCAGGGCGACTGCCTCGGCGCGCTCAACCGCGGCTCGCAGTGCGTGGGCGGGCGCTCGTGCGTCGCGGGGCGCTGTCAGTTCGTGTGCCCCGCGGGCCAGATCGCGTGCGACGGAAACTGCGTCGATCCCGCGGCGAACCCCGCGTATTGCGGCGCGCGCAACGAGTGCACGGGCGCCGATCGCGGGACCGTGTGTCCGTCGGGACAGGTGTGCACGGCGATGGGCTGTCGTTGTCCTGCGGGCTTCGTCTCGTGCGGCGGGACGTGCATCGACCCCAACACCAACCGAGACAACTGCGGGGCGAGCCTGGACTGCGCTGGAGCCAACGCGGGCACGCGCTGTCCGATGGGCCAGATCTGCGTCGGCGGCACCTGCGGGACGACCTGCGGAACCGGCGCTGTTCTGTGCGGCGGAAACTGCATCGAACCGCTCAGCAATCGAACGTTCTGCGGAGCGCGCGGCGATTGTACGGGCGCCAACGCGGGCTCGACGTGCAGCGCGAGCGAGCTGTGCATCAACGGGACGTGCACGTACTACGAGCCGCCGCAGTCGTACGCGTGCCTCGGCATCGAAGATCCGTTCGACGCGTCCTTCGACACGATCCGTCCCATCGACGTCTCGATCGGCTCGGTGCGAAACGGAACGATCTATTTCACCTGCAACGGCACCCGCCCCGTGATGGGCGCCGCCGGCACGACGAGCGCCGCCAACGTCGTGGTGATCCCCGTCGGCACGAGCGCGTGTCGCACGCTGCGTTGGTTCGAAGACTACGGCGCACCCGTGGGGGCCGAGCGGATCGTTCACTCACTGACGGTCAACGCGCCCGCTGTTCCGCCTGCGATCAACACGCGCGGAAGCTACGTGGACGCGGTGCGCATCAACAGCCGCGGCCCCGTCGCGCTGCTTCGCCCCGGCGAGATGTTCACCCTCGAGTACAACCACCAGTGGTGGCACTCGAACCCCGGCGCGTACTGCCCCGGTTGCGTCGTGCAATCGAGCGTCTCGATGGACTTCGACAACGCCGACGGCTTCATCTCACTCGAGTGCGCTAGCTACTTCGGCGGCCTCTACTACCCCGGAACGCGCGCCACCCGACGCGTCACGCTGACCGCGCCGACGCGCCCCGGCCGCTATGCGATCCGCACCACGATCTCCGATCAGTTCAGCTGCCGCAACGGCACCGGCGCGTACCCCGGCGGGCGCGCGGTGGGCTTTATCTTCGTTCGCTGAGCGCCGCGTGAGGACCACGATGAACCAAAACCACTCCCGCCGCCGTCCGCTTCACGCGCTCTCGCTCGTCGCCGTCGCAGCGACCGTCGGAGCGTGCGCGTTTCCCAACGACGGCTCGCGCGACCCCGTGCGTAACTTCGACGCGAGCTCAGACCGAAGCGCCCCCGACGCCATCGCGATGGACAGCGCCCCTGACGCCATCGCGATGGACAGCGCGCCCGACGCCATCGCGACGGACGGCGCCAGCGACGACAGCGCAGTCAGCTCCGATGGCTCGGACGACTCCGACAGCAACGTCGTGACGTGCCCATCCGACGCAGGCCCCAGTTTTCAAGTGTGCGGCGGCGCGTGCGTCGACACCGCGCGCAGCACGACGCACTGCGGGCGCTGCGACAACCCCTGCGGGCTCGGGACCGAGTGCGTCGCGGGCATGTGCAACCAGCGCTGCTCGGCGGGCACCGTGCGCTGCGGAACCGACTGCATCGACCCGCGATCGAACCCGTCCTTCTGCAACGCCGACGCGACGTGCACGATGTTCACGCGGTGCCTCGCGGGGCAGAGCTGCGTGGGCGGAGCGTGCAGGGCAAACTGCACGGCGGGCAGTATTTTCTGCGGCGGACGCTGCGTCGATCCGTCAACCGACCCGGGCTTCTGCGGCGCGAGCGGAGACTGCACAGCAGCGAACGCGGGGGCCACGTGTATGGGCGCGCAGGTGTGCTCAGGCGGCGTGTGCCAGGCGATGTGCCCCGCGGGCACCATCGACTGCAGCGGGAGCTGCATCGACCCCCGATCGAACCGCATGCACTGCGGCGCGAGCGGGACGTGCAGCGGCGCGAACAGCGGCGTCGCGTGCCTCGCCGGCGAAGTGTGCGTCAACGGTCGATGCTCTGCTGGAGGCTGCGCGACCGGGACCATCCGCTGCGGAGACAGCTGCATCGATCCGACGTCGAACCGCTCGTTCTGCGGCGCGCGCGGAGACTGCACAGGAGCGAACGCGGGCACCGCGTGCGGGACCAACGAGCAGTGCATCTCGAGCGCGTGCTTCTACATTCCGCCGCCGCGCAGCATCCTCGCGAGCGCGGTCGACGACGAGCTCATCAACAACGCCGACCCCGTGGCGCTGCAGATCGCCGCGCCGATCGCGGGGACCGTGTATTACACGTTGGACGGCAGCGTTCCGAGCCCCGGCTCGGTGAACACGCGCAGCGCCGTGGGCCGCACCGTCGCGCTCTCCGCGCTCGGCATCGTCGCCGGAGCGCCGGGCTGCACGACGGTGAGCTGGTACTTCGACTACGGCGCGCCGTTCGGCCGCGAGCCGGCGCCGCACACGCGTCGCATCTGCTTCAATCAGAACCGGCGCGTGACCAGCCTGGCTGAGAACCAGACCGTCAACCCGTTCGACGTCGCCTCGATCGAAGACGTCACGCTCGTGGTCGGCGCCGCTGCGCAAGGACCGATCGCCGTCGTGTCGCCCGGCACCTCGGTCGAGCTGCGGTTTCGCCTGCATTTGTACACGCCAAACGGCGTCGGAAACCGGCAGTCGCTGATCTTCTTCGAAGGCCCCACGCGCCAGCAGGTGCTCTGCCACTGGGTCAACGACGTGCGCCACGAGATCGCCCCGCCGCTCATGACGAACAGGATCATCGCGCCCGCGGTCCCCGGTCGCTACGCGATCCGTTGGAACCAGGCGCCCGGCGCGAACTGCACGGTTCCCAACCCGCTCGCGCTTCGCACGATCGCCGAGCTGATCGTTCGCTGAGCCGTTCGCTGCACGAGACGCCCGGAGCAAAGCTCGCGCGCACGGTGAGCGCACTCCGCTCGAAACCGTGTGCGTCTATTCAACCACCGCTCAGTTCAAGATCAGCGCGTTGTTCGTGCCGTGCTGCTGCGAGGTCGTCGTGGTGTTGGTCGTGGTCGCCGCGCCCGTGCTCGTCGCCGTCGAGCCGTTGGGGCGCGTGTTGGCATTCGGGCGGCCGTTGCCGTTGGGACGACCGTTGACGCGGCCCGCGATGGTGGCCGTGTTGAGCGCGACGGAAGCGTCCGCGGCGTTGCCGAGGATCGGCGCGCTCGCCGCGGCGGGATCGCGGTCGAGCGTGATGCGTCGGGCGATCGGGCCGGTGAACTCGAAGGTCTGCGTGAGGTAGCCCGAGGCGCGGACGGTCACTCGGTGCGGCTGGCCGTCGCGCGCAAACGACCGCGAAAACTCACCGGGAACGGTGAACTGATTGTCCACCACGATCCACGCGTCCGAGGGCGTCGCGGTGATGGAAACAGCGTAGTCGGGCACGGGCGTCGGCGTGGTGGCGGGCTGCGAAATCGCGCGCCGAGTGTCGGTCGCGTGGTTGGCGCTGTCCGGCTGCTTTCCTGCCCAGAACGCGAGGCTCACGGCGGCGATGACGCCCACGCCCACGAGCGGAACGACCTTCGACGGCGCCTTCTTCGCCGGCGCCTCGGGCACCTTCGAGACCTCGAAGATCTGCCCCGTTCCGGTCACGGCAGCGATGCTGCTGTCCGTCGTGGCGCGCGGCCCCTTGGCGACCACCGTCGCCTTGTCCGCCGACAGCGCGCGCAGCCCCGCGGTCGCGTCGGGTCGCGGCGGCGCGATCACTTCGGGCGCCGGTCCGTCGCCGAATTCCGTGGAGAACAGCACTCGACCGCGCTCGGTCGCAAACGGCATGAGCGCGCGCCCGCAGTCGCGAAGGGTCTCGAAGCGGCTCGCCGTGTCGACGGCCATCATCTTCAAGACGATCGCCTCGAGCCCCTCGGGGATGTCCGAGTAGAGATCTCTCGGCAGCGCGTAGTCGCCCTGCGCGACCTTGCGAACGACCTCGAACAAGCTGTCCGCTTCGAAGGGCTTCTTGCCGCAGAGCGCTTCGTAGAGCGTCACTCCGAGCGAGTACTGATCGGCGCGCGCGTCGACCTCTTTGGAAGAGCGCATTTGCTCGGGAGCCATGTAGTACGGCGTCCCGACGACGTGCCCCGTGGAGGTGAGGTTGCCCTCCATGCTCTTCTCGGTGGCCTTCGAGATGCCGAAGTCCACGATTTTGACGCGGTAATCACCGCCTCGTTGGCGGAGCAAGAAGATGTTCGCCGGCTTGAGGTCGCGGTGGATCACGCCCTCTTCGTGCGCCGCGGCGATGCCCGCGCAGGCGCCCAACATCACGTCCGCGGCGACCGATGGATCGAGGCGCCCTTCTTTCTCGATGCGCTCCTCGAGGCTCATGCCCTCGAGGTACTCCATCACCAAGAACGAGACGTCGTCTTGCGTTCCGAAGTCCGTGACGTCGACGACGTTGGGGTGGTGGATGCGCGAGGCGAGCTCTCCTTCACGGAGAAATCTCGCTCGAATTTCAGGGTTCTTCGCGAACATCGGATGCAGCGTCTTGAGCGCGACGCGCTTCTTCAGCTCGGTGTGCGTGGCCTCGTAGACCGCGCCCATTCCGCCGACGCCGATCAGCCGAACGATCGTGTACTTGCTGAACTGCGCTCCCACTGGGAGCGTGTCCGCGACTTCGCTGTTCGCGTCGGTTTCGACCTCGGACATAACGCCAGAGCCTACGCAAATACAGGCAGAAGCTCAAACGCCGCCCCGCACATCAAGCGCGCAAATCGTTGGATTTCGCGATGATGTTATCCCCTGAAACCCCCAATTGGGCTCTCGCCCCCCCTGTTCGAACCGCGCTCAGCGCGCGCGGCTCGGGGCGCGACCGCCGCCCGGAGGAGGCGCCGCGGGAGGAGGCGCGCCCTGCTCTTGCGGCGGGGGCGTGAGGTTCATGAACTTGCCGATCGGCGCGGCGGTGAGCGTGACCTCGTCCCACTCGAGCGAGAACGGCGGGGCCATCTCCGGCGGAATTCCGTCGGCGCCCTGAGCCATCTCGAGCACCTTGTCGAGCTGGTCTTCATCGAAGCCGTTTTCGTAGAGCACCACCGAGTTCGGCGTCGTCGCTTGCGCGCAGACCGTCTCGCCGCGGAGGGGCTTTCCGCACGCGTCGTGCAGCGCGGCGATCAAGTGATCGTTGATCGCGACGGACGCGACGAGCGGACCGTACGCGAGCAGCGCGCGCTTCTTGTCCTTGTCCTCGTGCATCGAGACGTCGACGGCGAACAGCGAGTTCGACAGGTCCTGCGCGAGGCGCTTGTTCACGTTGTCAGCGTTGACTCCGTTCGCCTTGAACTCGTCTTCGCCCAAGATCTGCACGTGCATGTCGTCCGAGACGACCGCGAGCAGCGCGGCGCGCGGCTGGTTGTTCGCGCCCGTGTACGTGTCGATGATGAACGGGTTCTTTCCGCCGGTGGCCTTGTTGAAGCCCTCGACGACGCTCCACGGAAACAGTCGCGCGGCGACGAACGACTTCGCGCCGCACGGGCAGTGACGCGTGGGGTCCTGTCCCTTGGAGAGCTCGTCGGTCGCGAAGCGGATCTCGCGCTCGAGCATCGGCATCGCCTGTTGATTTCGTGGGTCGAAGCGAAACGGCGTGTTCAGAAGGTCCACAGGCCGTCCATCCTTGCCGTCCTTGCGGACGGGGATCGCGCGCATTCCGTCGAACCTCCAGTTCACGTCGGGGCGCACTTGCTTGGCCACCGCGAAGAAGTCCGCGAGCGCGCCTGCGCGTCCGCCCGCTTCACCGACGGCAGCGCCGATCGTCTCGGCCATGGTCCAGCCCAAGTGTCCGGCGCCGAGCGCGACGATGAGCACTTCGATCGGCCAGCCCGCGACGTCGCCCTTCCAATCGGGCGTGGGGACGAAGAACGCCTGCAGGATCTTCCCGTCGTTCTGCTCGCGAACGCCGATGTTGAGCGCGGTCAATCGATCGGCGAGCGCCTTGCGCACCGTGGCGAGGTCGATCACGACGCCCGCGCGGATCTCTCCGCTCTTGATCTGCTCGAAGTACTCGTGCGCCCAGAAGCCCCAGTGCGGCCCCTGCGGAAGCGGGTCCTTCTCACCGAGCTTGATGAGGTCGCGCGCGAGCACGTCCGAGTGCTCCTTCGTGAGCGCCTCGAGGCGCGCGCTCAAGCCGCCGTCGGTCTTCGGTCCGGCGTAGATCCAGTAGCCCGGCTCCACTTTTTCGAGCGACTCTTTGCCGCCCTTCGCGGCTTCGAGCAGCTCGAGCCACAGCGTCGCGAGCGTGAGGCCGCGGCCGAACGCCTTCTTGATCGCCTCGTCGTCGAACGTGTCCGCGACGTCCGTCTCCGCTCCGTCGCTCGGGGCGCGGAGGATCTTCCACGTGAACTCACCGGCACCGCCGCCGAGCGCGTCACCCGAGGCGCTCACGAGCAGCGATCCGCCGCCACGCACGCCCTCGACGATGATCTCAGCGCCCGAGCCCGGCATCGCGTGGATGAAGCGAAGGCCCTGCACCTCGCGCGGGTCCGCGGGCGCGCCGCACTTGCACGTGCGACCGTTGTCGCGGTCGGTCTGCATCGGCATCTGCGGCGGCTTCTGCGTGAGCTCTTCGAGAAAGCGCTTGAGCTCGCGCGCCGTGCGAAAGCGCGGCTGTCCGACCTGTCCCGCGTACGGCGAATCAGGGAAGCCCAACACCGTCGCGGCGATGCTTCCGCACTGCACGCAGGCGCCGACGACGTGCGCGGTGTCGATGGGGAGAGGAGCGCCACGAACGATCTGGCTGCGCTGCGCGCGCGCGCTGTCGAGGGCTCGTCGAACGAGGATCGGGTCTGCCTTGCTCATGGTGTTGTCTTTAGGGGCGCGGAGACTACTACGGTGATTCCAGCGCTCAAATAGCAACGAGGGCCCTGACCTTCGATTCGGTCAGCGCCCTCGCTTGCGCTCAGGAACGAGCGCAATTGCTGCACAAACGCGTCAGCGGCAGTTTCCGTCGATGCAGGCCTGGCCCGCCGAGCAGTCCGCCTGACGCGCGCAGGTCGGGCGCGCTTCGCTGTCCGTGAGGCAGTAGTTGCGCGAGCCGACGACGTACGGAATCGCTCCGCAGTTGCGATACGTCACCGCCACCTGCTGGCACATGACGTTGGTCGTGCAGGCCACGCGGCAGATCCCCGCGACGCACTCCGAGCCCATCGCGCAGGGGCGGCCTGCGTCGCACAAGGGCTGCGGGCGCGTGTCAGGGATGCACACGCGATCGTCGCTGCAGTAGAGGCCCGCGCCGCAGCCGGACGCAGCGCCCGGGGTGCAGGACTGCAGGCAGCGGCCGTTGAGGCAGGTCTGTCCCGACATGCACTGCGCGTTGCTCGTGCAGCCGCTCGCAGCGCGATCGCGGCAGAACATCACCGAGCCCGCCGTCGCGCACTCTTGACCTTCGGGGCACACGCGGTCGCCGCCGCAAGCGCTGCGGCACTCGCTGTTGACGCACACGCGACCAGCGCCGCACTGGTTGTCGAACTGGCAGGTGGCCGAGCGATCGACGCAGCGGCCCGAGACGCACAGCCGTCCGCCCGAGCACTGCGAGTCCATCGTGCAGCCCGGGTTGGTGCTCATCACGCACTGGCCGTTGCTGCACACTTCGTTGGCCTGGCACTGCGCGTTGCTCGTGCACGAAGGCGTGACGGGCGTGGGGTTGGTGCCCGGTCGAGCGCAGTAGCGCGCGCCGCCTGCGCCGGTGACGCACGCGAGGCCGTTGCCGCAGTCGCGGTCGGTCGTGCAGCCCTGGATCACGCAGCCTGCGGTCGTGCACACCTGACCCGAGGGGCACTCGCTCGAGCGAGCGCAGGTCGTCGGGGCGGGGGGATTGACCGTGCGACAGGACGTTCCGTCGCAGTAATAGCAGGCGGTCGAATCGCAGTAGTACGAGTCACCAGCGCAGCCCGCGCTCGTGGAGCCAGCCGCGGCGAGCGCCACGACCGGGGCGACGGCGACGATCATGCGGCGAAGGGCGGCGAAAAAGCGATCGGTGTTCACGGCGGGTTTTGCCTCCAGCTTCGGCGATCGTGAGACCAGCCGGCGCTGAGACCTCGGCGTATGAACGAATCATGCCATCGACGGTCTCGCCCTCATTGTGACACACGAACGCCGCCCGACGCGGGCTTTCTCGCACGCGCGCCGAGCGCCTGCGTCGTCGCGAGAACACACGGCCGCCCGCCGTTGTGAACGACCATTCACAGCGCCCCCGAGGACACGAACGTTTGAACTGTCGCGCGCAGTTGGCAGCAAGTACCCTGCGGTCGGTCCCTCGATGCGCACGGTCGTTCAACATGGGGTGCTCTCGTTGTGCGCGCTCGCGGCGCTCTCGGCCCTGACGGGGTGCGCGAGCAGCGGGGCGCGCTCGTCGCCGCGCGCAGCGCTGGTCGCGTTTCAACGCGCGGTCGAGCGCAACGACGTCGACGCGCTCTACCAGATGCTTCCGGCCAGCGCGCGCCGCGAAGAGTCGCTCGCGCAGTTTCGACAGCGCGTTCAGAACGAGCGGGCCGAGCTTCGATCGGTGGGCGAAGAAGTGCGCCGATCGCTCGACGGAAGGCGCAGCCCGTGGGTCGCCATCCCCTCGCGCGCCGGCGGAACGGTCACCGTCGTCGACGCCGCCGAGGGCTGGCGCATGGCTCGTCCTGCGGTCGGTCCTGGCCCCGCGCCGACACCGCAGGACGCCGCGCGCGCGCTGCGCGAAGCCATCGCGCGTCGCAGCCTCGTCGCGATCCTCACCGCGCTCTCGTCGCGCTCTCGTGGCGCGGTCCAGAGCGAGCTCGCGATGCTGCTCGACGCGCTCGAAGACCCCGCGGCGCTCGAGATCCGCCCCGCGAGCGCAGGTCCCGGCGGCGCCGAAGCCGTCGCGTTGCGATTGCCCGACGGCCGTTCGCTCATCCTCGTTCGCGAGGGCACGGATTGGCGCGTCGACGACATCCAGTGAGCGCGGCTCAGAAGCTCATGAAGAACTCGCTGGCGGCAGCGGGTCCCCATGACGGCCATCGGTGCCCTCCCCCGTCGGTGCACCAGATCGTTCGCTCGCGGCAGCCCTGATACTCGACGCACGCGCTCGCGTTGGGCACCGCGACGGTGGTCATCGAGCAGCCGTTGCTGCGCACGAAGCCGTCGCGCACCGGCGGGCCGTAGGTCATGTACGGCACCGTCGTGTCCGTCATCCCGTGGTACTGCCAGACGGGCATCGGTCGAGCGCAGCCGCTCGCGCCTCCCGCGGTCGCCGCGGCGCGGATCCCTGCGAATCGAGCGCACGCGAGCGTCGTCGCCATGAAGCCGCCCGAGCTGTATCCGTCAGCGAAAATGCGGCTCCGATCGACGCAGAGCGTTCGCTCGACCTCGCTCTCGATGGCTTGAATGAACATCGCGTCGCGACCCGCGGTCGAGCCGTCCCAGCACGAGCCCTCGGACTTCGGATACACCATGATGAACGGGCTGTTGCTCGCGCTTCCGCTCATGTTGATCGAGCCCCCGCAGCCGTGGAGGCTGTAGCGCACGCGGTTCGCTCGCATCGGGTTGTAGCCCGTGGGGACCATCACGCAGTACTGCCGAGCCATACCGCCGATCATCATGGTCGAGCAGGTGTAGCCAGGGGCGCGAGCCGTTCCGCAGCCGGCGCTGGGCATGGGAGCCGCGGCGTCCGAGCTCATCGCGCCAGCGTCGGTGGACATCGAGGCGTCGCGCGTGGGGACGACGCCCGTGTCAATCGAGGCGGCGTCTTGCGCGATCACCGAGGAATCCTGCGGAGAAACAGCGCCGTCCATCGTCGACGTCGAGCCGTCGGACACCGCTCCGGCTTCGCTGCGAGACGAATCGTTGTTGCTCGCCGCCGCGGAGTCACCGCCGTCAACGGCGCTCTCCATCGGTCCGCACGCGAACAACGCAAGAGCCGCGCATGGGAGCGCGATGGTGAAGAGCTTCATCGTGCCATCGATCGCAACACGAACAACGAGTGTTCGTCACGCGAGAGGATTCCAGGATCAACCGATCGCGCATCCCTGATCCTCTGATCTCCCGCGACGTCACGCTCGATGCAGAGTGCGTCGAATCTGCAGGCGCAGTGCCGCGCCAGAGCATCAGGGATACTTCATTTCGCATCCCTGATCCTCTGATCTCCCGCGACGTCACGCTCGATGCAGAGTGCGTCGAATCTGCAGGCGCAGTGCCGCGCCAGAGGATCAGGGATGCGATGTAGACCCCCGCAGCGAACATGCGTCTCAAACGTAGTCGAAGAGTTGGTTGAACAGATCGCCGTTGAATCGCTCGCCTCGGTCTGCAAACACCGCCTCGGGCACGAAGCACAAATCGAGCTCGGCCGCGGTTCGAAGCACCCACGCGCGGTCGCCCTCGCGAAGGCGGCCCTCGCCGAGCACCGTGAACAGCCGCGCGAAGTGACTGAAGCGCACCGTTGTCGAACCCGTAGCGCCCTCGCGACACCAGCCCGTCGGCAAGACCAACGCAGCGATCATCGTCGCGTCTTGCGGCCAGTCGACGACGATCGGCACTGCGAGGCGCGCGCGCGCGTTCACCCGCGCCGCGAACTCGCTCACCGCGGCGACCCGCTTTTGATAAAAGGCCATACAATCATCTTCGGGCCGCTCTCGATGCTCGGGATTGACCTCGCGAAGCCAGGCAAATTCGTCCGCCATCGCGCGCATCTTCGCACGGCCCGCGCTCACAGCGTGGGGACGACGATCCTCGCGAACGTCCCCGGCCGCTTGCTGAAGTACCCGTGCTCGACGAGAAGTCCCTGCGAAAACACAGCTCGAAGCGCGCGAACGCACTGAAGCGTGACCGCGATCGCGGGATCGAACTCGGCTTCGAGCACCGCTTCGAGCACGCACAGATGCCTCGCCGCGACGCGGCAGTCCGTCGGGTACACCCGCGCAGAGTTGAGCAGCGCCCACGCGTCATCGCTCAAGTGCTCGACGAGCCGCTCGCTGGTCAACGTGGTCGTTGACTCGATCCCCGCGCGGTCGACTCGAACGCGCAGGAGCTTGGAGCTGGGCGTCGAGAGCAGCGTCTCGTCCCACGGGCGCTCGATGATCGGTCGCAGCAACTGCCTCGCGGATTCGATCGCCTCGATGTCGCCCACGAACGACACGACCGCGGCGACGCTCGCGGGGCGCTCGCGATCGCTCCAGTCCACGGACGCAGGCCGGTGATAGGTCGCGCGGCTCACGTCGTCGGCGCGGGGCATTCCGTCGAGCCACTGAAACCGCACGCGCTGATCGCCGAGCCAATCCATGGACATGAGCGCGTTCGCCGCGCAGCGCTCCCACGCTTCGCGCGCGAGCTCGGTCCGTGGCTCGGACGACTCGAGCAGCCCTGCCCCCTGAAGCTCGAGGTCTTCGTCCCACAGGTCCGCGAGCAGCGCGCGGGCGACGGCGTATTGCGCGCGAGCGGGGTTGCACAAGCGCGGCTCGAGCTCGGCGAAGAGCGCTTCAGCGTGCGCGCGAGCTTGCGTGGCGGTAGCGAGCGACATCGCGGTGCTGTCTCTTACGCGCGCAACAGCTCGGTGAGCGGGCCGCGAAGCGAGAGCGTCGAGCCGTCGGCGCCCGAGGCAGACTCGATTCCAAACGAGTCGTCGGGTTGCTCGAAGGCGCGCAAGAGCGTGACGTGCAGGCGGTTGTGCGCGGGGCCGATCAGCGTGTGAGCGTCGCTCGCGAGCGGGTTGCGCTGGTCGCGCGCGAAGCGAACGTAGCGCCCGGTCTTCAAGACGTCGCCGCCGCCCGCGAGCACCGTGCAGAGGTCGTGGTGTCGGTGCGTCCCCGTCGAGAGCTCTGTGAGCCACACGACGATGGTGCGATCGAGGAGCGTGACGGCGCCCTCGGTGACCGAGGCGAGCTCGTTCATCAGCGTGAGCACGTGGCGCGCGTACCAGTTGGCCAGGTCCACCATCGCTTGCTCCGAGCGGGGGGAGTACGTCGTTCCGCAGGCGGTTTCGCCGGCGATCGACTCGTGCGCGAACGACCCGTGCACCACGTCGCTCGCCGCGTAGCCGAACTCCGTCGCCTGCGGAACGGGCGCCACGAACGTCACCACCCGCGTGAGATCACAGGCGAACGCCATCTTGATCACCCGCATGAACTGCGTCACCGAGTGCTCCATTTGATTCAGTGTGCCTTCATTCAAGTTGCACACCGCGCTCGACGGCGCCGCGAGGGTGCGCTCGAGGTCGCGCACGAGCGCCCGATGTTGCTCGAGCCGCTCGCGGCCCTCTCGACTGAGCCTCGGCGCGAGCAGCTCGTACTCTCTCGCAGCTGCATCCAGCACCGAGCCGCGCAGCGCCGCGATGCGCTCTTCGCGCGTGGGCATCGACGACATCATGGGCGGACGAAGCCCGAGCAAATCTTCGAACGCCACGCGCGGATCGTGGACGACCGGCGACGCTTGCCCCGAGCCCACGAAGGAGAACGGCGTCACCGCGGCGTTGGGCATGTAGTCGTAGCCATAGACACGACTGGCCACACGACCGGGCGCGGTCGTGCGCTGCGCGAGCAGCTGATCGATGGAGGCGGCGCCGCCGGTGGCGAACGTCCCAGCGCGTTGCAGCGTGGGCTGCGGACAGAGCACGTGCGCCGTCGCGACGTGGTGATCGTTGTCGTCCGGCAAGTGCTGGCGGCGAATGACGGCGAGGTCCGCGAGCGCCGAGGTCTGCGCGAGCCCCTCGACCGCGAGCACGTTGTGCCGCATCGGATGCAACGGCCGCAGCGAATCGCTGAACTCCGCCGCGGTCGCATCCACCAGCGAGCGCTCTGCATATCCCGTCGGCGCCGCGTACGGGACGGGCATGTGCCACCGCGACCACACGTGCCCGTGCGGCTGAACGAAGAACACCACTCGCAGGGGACCGCGACCGTCTGCGCTCGCGACGTTGCGCGATCCGCCCAACGCTGCGGCGAGCGAGCCGAGCCCGAGCGCCTTCAAGAATCGACGACGGTTCGTGATCATCGCTGCACCTCCGTCGGGCGATAGCGAAACTGCGGCGCGCTCACGAGGTCGAGCAACAGCTCGCGCTCGCTGCCGTGCGTCGTGAAGCGCTGGATCAACGACTCGATCCACGGGGTCTCGCTCTCGTGCGGAGCGCGCCCCATCGCGAAGCGAACCCACTGTCGAACGAGGCAACGCGAGACCGTGGCGCTGCGCGCGAGCCGACCCGAGAGCTCGACGGCTCCGTCGAACGGACCATCGACGTCCGAGCGATGCAATTCACCCTGCGAATTCACAGGCAGACCGTGATCGGTCGTCTGGTAGATCCCCGCGGCGTTGTAGCGCTCGAAGCCGAAGCCGATCCCGTCGAGCGCGTAGTGGCAGCCCTTGCACGCAGCGGGCTGCGTGCGCGCCTCGAAGAGCGCTCGATTCGTCTGCGGGCCCGTTCCGGGCACCTGCATCGGCGGAGTGAGGTCGACGTTGGGCGGCGGCGCGTTGGGCAGCTCGCAGAAGAGTCGGATGAACACGGCGTTGCCGCGCACGGGGGGCGAGGTGCCGCCGCGGTGGGAGTTTCCCGCGAGAAACGCGATGCGCGTGAGGATGCCCGCGCGCTGATCGCTCGGCAGCGTGACCTCGACGACGCCGTCGGGCTCGCTCGGGCCCGCGACGCCGTAGAGCCGCGCGCTCTCGGCGTCGACCCACGCGCGAGGGCTCTCGAAGAGCGCGCGAAACGAGCCGGTCTCGAAGAGCGTGTTCTCGATGAAGCGCCGCGACTCGTTGAAGGCCGCGAGGCTCGAACGGTCGTTCCACAGCGGGTCGACTTCGGCGGTGCGCACGAGGTGCTCATCCGCGCGCACGCGGTCGAGCCCGAGCCACGCGCGGTGAAACGCCCAGTACCCGGCCTTCACGCGCTCGTCCGCGATCATCCTTGCTGCTTGCGCGCGCACCTGCTCGGCGGTCGCGAGCTGGTTCGCCCTCGCGGCGTCGAGCAGCGCGCCGTCGGGCCCCGTCTGCCACAGCAACATCGAGAGCCGCGTCGCGAGCGCCCAAGAGTCCACCGGCGCCACCGCAGGGCTGCTCGGATCGGTGGGCTCGTACTCGGGGCGATAGATGAATTGTGGTGCTTGGAGCATCGCGCTCATCGTGAGACGAACGGCCGCTTCGAAGTCGACCGCCGTCTGCCACGCGTGAAATCGCAGCGCGAGTCGATCGCTCTCCGCCGCGGTCAACGGGCGGCGAAACACGCGCGACCCCACGCTCTCGATGAACGTCCGAGCGCACGCGTCCGCGCTCTGGGGCGTGCTCCAATCGGCGCAGCCCGTGAGCGCGCGGACCGCGGCGGCGTCCGTCGTGAGCTCGCGTGCGTACATCGTCGCGATCGCTTCGTACCGCGCGACGCGAACGTCCGTGGGCCGCTGCGACTCGGCCTGATTGTCGAAGCCCGCGACGGCGTTGTCCTCGGGCAGCACCGGCAACGCGACGCGCACCGTGGGAAACAGCGCTTCGAGCGAGCGCAGGTACTCTCCGTTGCTCAGTCGTCGCAGCGGGGCTGGGCCCACTTGCGGCGGAGCCTCGGTGCACGACGAGCCCGCGATCGCGAGCAGCGTCGAGAGCGCCGCAGAGCGCCAGTGCGAAGGTCGAGCGAGCATGGGCGCCTCGATCTTGTGCCTGCGACGCGCGGCGCGGCAAGCGGGCTCGTCACTTCGCGCGAGATTGCGCTACACCCGCCGCGCCATGTCGAACTCCACTCTCTTCTCTGCGATCGAACGCGCGGACCTCGCCGCTGTGCAATCAGCGCTCGATTCGGGCGCCGACGCCAACGCGGTCAACGACAAGGGACGCACCGCGCTCATCGAGGCCGCCGCGCGCCGCGACGTCTCGATCGTTCGGCTCTTGCTCGCGCGCGGCGCCGAGGTCGATCGCCCTGCGCACACGCGCACCGCGCTCAGCGTCGCCTGTCAGCTCGGCGGATACCGCGAAGAGCGCGCGAAGCTCGAGCCCGCGGCGCTCGCGGTCATCGACGCGCTGCTCGAAGCGAAGGCCGACGTCAACGCGTCCCACGCGAAGAGCGAGTACCCCCCGCTCGTCGCCGCGCTTCGCTGGGGGACGAGCGCCATCGTCCAACGTCTGCTCGAAGCGCGGCCCAAGGTGGACCCGTCCATGGTGCAGCTCGCCATCGATTCCGGTGAGTACTCGTTGGTGCAGCCGTTGATCACTCGCGCGGGAGGCGTCGACCGAACGGCGGTGCTGCGTCACTTGTGCGAGCACGGAGGACGAAGCGAGACGCTCGCGAACATCGCGCGCACGCTCTGCAAGCTCGGCGCGAAGCCCAACCACGCGACGCGCGACGGCGTGACCGCGACGCATTGGGCCGCGTATTGGGCGGACATCACGATGCTGCTCGTGCTCATCGAAGCAGGCGCGGACATGAACGCGAAGACCACGGCGAGCTGGTACGCCAACGAGAGCACGGTGGCTGCGGGGGCGACGCCGCGGACGCTGCTCGATCGGCGCGTCGAGTTCGCGCGCGACGAAGAATGGGAGCGCGGTGACCAGAGCACGCGCGACGCGTGGGAGAAGCTCGCCAGCGCGCTCGGAACCACCGTGGATCAATGGCTCTCCGAGCTCGCCGCGCAGCGCGCGCAGTCGAACACGAAGAAGAGCAAGGCGACGAAGAGCGCGAAAAAAGCCCAGTGAACGCCCAGTGAACGCCCAGTGAACGCGCAGCGAACGCGCAGCGAACGCGCAGGCAGCCTACTGCGTCGGCGCGCTCTCGCGGTCGACTCGTAGCTGAACGCGCATCGGGTTCGCTCCGTCGCGCGCGATCACCGCGACGCCAGCGCGCGAGTCGAGCGTGAGTCGAGGGTATGCGCGCAGCTCGGCGCCCCGCTCTTCGTAGTGGATGTCGAACGTGCGAGGCCCAGGTCCGCGAGCCACGAGCCGAGCTTCTCCGCTCGTGAACATCGAGCCACCGTTCGAGCGCGCTTCGCGCGCCGAGTAGAGCACGCGATCACCGCACGAGACCGCCACCTCGCTCGGCAACGTTCCTGCTGCGCCACGAACGTCGACGCTGGCGCTCACGACGCAGCGAGCGCCCGGCGCGAGCGCGTCGCCGACGACCGATTGCACCGTCGCCTGCCACTCGGCCGCGACGCGAACGGGCGCCGTGTATTCGCGGTGACTTCGCGCCGGAGTGCGCACCATGGCGAAGGCACCGACCGCGAGCCCGATCGCTCCGACGACGACAGCGATCACTCCGCCCACCGCTGCGCCGCCCGCGTTGGCGTTGCGGTCGTACGCTGGCTTCGCTGCAGTAGCCTGCCCCTTCAGCGCGGCGAGCTCGTCCTTGAGCGCCTGATTCTCAGCGCGAAGCGCGTCGGTCTCGTCGCGGTACGTCATCGAGCAGACAGTCGTAGCACGGCGCGCTCAGCCTCCGCTGATGAGCACGACCTCGACGACGTCCTCGCTCCGCGTGGCGCCGGCGATGCGCGCGAGCCCTTCGACCTCGATCCGCGCCGCGTCGATGCCTCGCGAGACGAGCGCTTGCTTGACCAGCTGAGCGCGCTCAGCGGCGGTGCGTTGCGCGCGCGCAGCGTCCGCTCCGCCGACGAAGACCTCGACCCGAGCGCGCATATTCGCGTGCGTTCGCAGCGATTGAACGACGACCGCGAGCCGACCGTTCGCCGTCGCCACGAGCGCTCCGCGCGCGTCGAAGAGCGCCCTCAACGAGAGCACGACGCCCCGAGGATCACGGCGCGGATCGACAGGGTCCTCGCCGCCGCTCGTGCCTTCGATCACCGCGCTCGCCGAGGGCTCGCGTCCCGCGCGAGCGTTGCGCGCGAGCATCTCCGCTTCGCGCAGCGCGCGCCCCGAAGCGGCCCACTGCGCGCTTCCTGTCGCTCGGTCCGCCTCGTCGATCGACGCTTGCACCGCCGCGCGCTGCTCTTGCGAGACGCCCATCAACGCCGAGGCCGCGAGCACGAGGCGCGCTTGCTGAAGCTGCTCTCTCGCCACCGTCTCGTAGCCCGAAGGCCCGTCGGGCAGCGCGCTCGCTCGCTGCATCGCCCGCAGCGCTTGCTCTCTCGCGTCGCTCTCTCGCTCGAGCTCGGTCACGCGCGTGTCGATCCGCGCTTGCTCGGCGCGCGCCGATTCGATCCGCGAATCAGCGGACGAAGTGCGCTCCCTCGCCCGCGCCGCGCGCGCTTGCGTCGCGGCCCACGCGAGCAACAGCTCGGCCTCTCGCTCTTTTTGCGCGCGGGCGTCGCCCGAGAGCGCCTCGGCTTCGCTCACCGCGCGGGCGAACTCCGCGTACGCTTCGGGGGCGTCTCGTTGCACTTCTCTCGCGAGCGCGCTCGATCCCATTCGATGCAGCGAGTCCACGGAGCTCGCGCGCACCGCGCCTCCGCCGGTCGCGCACCCCGTGAGCAACGCCGCGCACGCGAGCCACCGCGCCGCTCGAAGCGAGGACGTCATCGCGCACCTCCCGTCGTCGGACGCGCGTTGGTGGGACGGGCATTCGCGGGGCGAGCGTTCGCGGGGCGAGCCGCGGCTCCGTTGGCGTTGGGTCGCGTCGCGGGTTGCGCTGTGGGTTGCGCTGCGGGTTGCGCTGCGGGCTGCGCTGCCGGTTGCTGCGCTTGCTGTTGCGCGCGCTCGGTGTCGCGCTCGATCACCATGCGCCGCTCGGCCGCGCGCTCGAGGGCGCCCCTCGCTTGCCGCGCGTTGGCCTCGGCCTCGGTGGCGCGCTGCTCGCGCTCGTTGGCGATCGCCTCGGCGCGGACCGCTTCGATTCGGCCTCGAACGACGCGCGCGAGGATCGCGATCGCGCGCTCTGCAGAGCTCGCCCGCGAGTGCTCGGCGCGCTGGGTGCTCTCGACCTGCTCGGCTGCGAGGGCCTCTCCGCGCTGCAGCAAATCGCTGATCGAGCTGCGCTCGTCCTCGGTCAACCGAAGCTCGTCGATCACTTGCTGCACCGGCGTCAGCGCGCGGTCGAGCCGTTGGTGAGGAGTCGGCCGCGGCGCCGCAGCGCCCCACGCGGTAGACGAGAGCATCGCCGAACACACGAGCGCCATCGCCGCGCCCCGAAGACCCGAGACAAAAACCATCGCCGCGGCAATGTACCTCAAGTGCCGCACGAAGGACCGACAACCCTTGACCCCTGCACACCCGCCCCCGTACGGTCCGATGCGAGCCCACCGTGATCGAACGCGTAGTCCTTCACCAGAGTCGGTTCCGTACGCCGGGGCTTGTTCCAGACGCGAGAGGCGTCGCCCTCGGACCGCTGGGGATCGTTCTTTTGCAGTCGGCAGAGCGGCTCGTCGCGTTTCTTCGCGCCACTGGCGAAGAGGGCGCGCTCGACGAACTGCTCGATTCGATGCGCATTCTGCAGGTGCTTTCTCCGCTGCGAACGCGAGAGATGGTCGTCGAAGTGCAAGCGTCGTCGTCGCACCGAATGGACCGCATCGCCGCCATCGCTCGGCTCGTCGGCGGAATGGTGTTCACGGGCTCGGGTCGGCACTTCGTGAAGTACCGCGACGCGCAAGCTCCCTTCGGCTACGACGCCGGTGAGCTGCTCGCGGACCCCGGAGACCTCGCGCTCTATCACGACCGATTCTCGCAGCCGTATCGGCTCGAACGCACGATCGGCGTGCGCGATCTGATCCTTCGCCTCGCGCCCGTGCACGTCCCGCGCAGCCGCGCAGAGACCCCGCGGCAGTTGTATGCGCTCGTTCGCATTGGCCTCGGCGAGTCCGTCGTCGGCTACCTCTCTCGGTGGAACGCCCCCGCGCGCGTCGCCCTCGTCGAGTGGGAGCGCGGCGGGACGAGCACCTCCGTCGAGCGCGCGTACCTGCTGCTGATGCACCAACCACAGCCGCGCTTCGTGCAATTGCTCAAATCACTGCCGGGCGTGAAGGTCTTTGTGCCCGACGGAGATCGCACCGCGGTCGAGTACGGCTATCGTCACCCGATCCCGCTCTCGGCGTGCGCGCCGCTGTTCGCAGCGGAAGAAATGGCGCTCTTTCGCTCGGGCGGAGAAGGCGCGGTGGTGCTCTCGCAGCGGCCGCCGTTCATCGACGTGCAGGCCGTCACGACGCTCGCGACCGAGTCCGGTCAGCCAGCGGCCAACGTGAAGACCAAGCCCATCGAGGCGAAGTTCAACTTGATGCTCACGCTCGTTCCGTCGACGACGGCGCCCAAACGAGTGAGCGCGTTGGTGGTCTCGGCGAACGAGCGAGACACGCTCGGCCGCGCGCTCGCGGTGCTGCCGCCATCCGCGCTCAGCAAGATCACCGCGGCCTTCACCGAGCACGCGATCTACCTCTACGGCCCCGACGGCGTGCAGAACATCCCGCTCGGAACGCTGTTCGAAGAGCTCGGTCAGGGCGTGTTCGTCCCGCTCGGGATGACGATGTCCCCGCCGCTTCCGCCCGATGTTCTGCGGCAAATCGCCCGCATCGAAGGCGGCCAACGCGTGTTCGTCATGGGCGGGACGTACCCGCTCACCGCCGTCCCCGAGAGCGCGTTCGTCCCTGCGATGCGCTTGCTCGTCAGCGACGTGCCCGTGCACGAAGACTCGCCCATCGCGCCTCCGCTCGACGGCGATCGTCCGCTGCCCGACGTCTGGCCTTCTCCGCCAGGAATGCTCGCAGGGATGACCTCGACCGGCGCCCGCGCTGGCCTTCCTCCGCCCCGTGATCTGTCCGCCGCCGCGCTCGCCGCAGGACAACAGTTGCCCCCCGGCCCTCCTCCCGCTGGCGGTGAGGGCAGAGGTCAATAGTGGCCGAGAAGCTCATCGATAAGTTTCTGCGCGGCTTCGTCACGCCGCTCATCACCGGAGGTCACGTCGAGGTCGACGGCGTGCTCGGCCCCGGCGCGCTCGACGAGCTCGTCTCGGGCCCCAAAGGGATGAACCTCTCGATGGCCGACGGAAAGCTCATGGCCGACGCGGTCAACGCCGCGCGCGCCGAGCTCGCTCGCTTCGGTCCCACGACGGACTTCGTCACGCTCACCGAAGACGTGATCGGTCTGTGCGTCGCGTGGCACAACCTCATCGCGCTCACGCACCCCGACGTCGCGGGACGCACGGGCTTGCGACAGACGGTGAAGAGCTGGACGCAGCAGATCCTCGATTGGGTGACGCTTCCTCGCACGGCGCAAGAAGTGGCCCTTCGTCACGCGGTCTTCGCGCGGCTCGATGAGCTAGGCAGAGTCGACACCGACGTGACGTTTTGGGCGGGCAGCGCGAAGTACATCGGTGTTGCGCCGCCCTCGCGACTGGTCGCGTGGAAGTCCGTTCGTCGCGTGCAAGAGAGCAAGACCCGCGCGGATCTGTTCTCGCTGCTCTCGACGCTCGCGCACCCGTTGCCCGAGTTCGACCTGCTGCCGCTCGCGGACCTCGCGCTCGCGCTCACGCCGCTGACGGACTTGATGCTCGCGGATCGCCCCGACGCGCCGCTGCCCTTTCGTTGGACCGGAGCGTCCCTCGCGATGCTCGCCGACGACGCGCTGCGCGGAGCCTCCATGCGCATCGCGCTCACGCCCGGAATGCGCACCACCGACGCGGTCGCGCGAAAGATCGCGTGCATCGAGCGCGCGACGATCCACGCGCTCAACCTCGGAGCGCCGCCCACCGCAGTGGGCTTGCTCATCGCGTTTCACTTGGAGCTGCTCGTGAGCGAAGCGCTCGCGAAGGGCGCTCCTCCGAGCGGGCAAGCGCTCGCGTACGAGCTCGTCGCGCGGCTCGGCCCCGAGCGAAGCGCGCGTCTTTGCAGAGTCTCGACTGACGTCATCGTGGGTGCGCTTCGCTTGGACGAACGGCCCCTTCGTGCACCATCGCAACCAGGACCCGGCGGAGCGCTCCTCGCGCGCGCGGGCATCGCAGAGGTCTCACCGTGAGCCAGCAATTCGTGCAAAACATGCGGCAGATCGCCCGCAACCTCGAAGCGCAGTTCCTCGGAAAGCAGGAGACGATCCGCCTGCTCATCCTGAGCGTCCTGGCCGGCGAGCACATCGCGCTGATCGGCGCCCCGGGAACGGCGAAGAGCGCCGTCGTCCGCGCGTTCTCTCAGCTCATCGACTCGCGCTACTTCGAGTACCTGCTCACGCGCTTCACCGAGCCCAACGAGCTCTTCGGCCCCGTGGACATCCCTGCGTTTCGCCAGGGCGTCTACCGTCGTCGCACCGAGGGAATGCTCCCTGAAGCCGAGATCGTCTTTCTGGACGAGATCTTCAAGAGCAACTCGGCCATCCTCAATTCGCTGTTGACCGTGCTCAACGAGCGCAAGTTCAACAACGGCGCGCAGGTCGTCGACATCCCGCTGCTCAGCGTCATCGGCGCGAGCAACGAGGTTCCGCAGGATGAATCGCTGGCGGCGATCTTCGACCGCTTCTTGCTCCGCGTGAAGAGCGATCACCTCGACGCGTACCACTTCAACGACCTCGTGTTTCGCGGCGTTCAGCAAGAGCTCGCGAAGCTCGGCGCGCGGCAAGCCACACAGCCCATCACTTCGACTCGCGAAGTGTGGGCGGCGCGCGGCGAGATCGCGCAGCGCATGCGACTGCCGGACGACCTGCTCGCGACGTACAAGAGCCTCGTGCTCTCGATCCGCGCAGAGGGCGTCTCGCTCAGCGATCGCCGCGTCGTGAAGCTCGTCAAGCTCATGGCCGCGAGCGCCTACTACGACGGCCGCCAGCAGTGCGACGCCTCGGACCTCGCGATCCTCAAGCACATCTGGAACACCATCGAGCAGACCGAGATCCTCGAGGGCATCGTGACGCCCGTGCTCGAAGCGCACTACAAGGCGCACCCCGAGGCGCGGCGCAGCGCGTCGGCCGACGTCTCGCTCGACGCGTTGCTGCTCGAACTGCAGCGCATCCGCGCGGCGCTCACGTCGGGCGCGCCCGTCTCGGACCTGCAGCTGTTCGCGCACATGCGCGCGATCACCGAGATCAAGACCGCCCTGCAAGCGATCGGAACGGACCCCGCACGCCGCGCGCTGCAAGAGGTCGATCAGCTCCTCGAACACATGTTTCGCTCGGGCCGCGCCGTCGGCTGAGCAGAGAAAAGGCCGTCCGTGTCTACGCAGCTCAACCCCGCAGAGAAGCGCGTCTACGGCTCGCTCGCGCTGTGCTGCGCGCACTCCGCGACGAGCACGCTCGGGACACGACCGCTCGCCTGGTACAACTCGCTGTGCCGCTTCGGGATCACCGTTCCGTTCTTCATCGTGCACGACATGGGCGCGATTTTGCTCGGCGCGCGCCCTCCCTTCGCGGTGCGGCCGCAGGTGAGCTCGGACCCTTCGTTCGGCGTCAACGACACGGACAAAGTGCGCTTGCTCGAGCAGTACTCGAAGCTGCTCACCGAGGTCGCTGACACCGAAGTGGCCGCGCTCTCGAGCAAGGCGAGCGTCGAGGACGCGGTGATCACCACGGTGCTCGCGCGCGCGCTCGGCCCCGTGAGCGAGCGCTGGAAGGGCCAGCGCAACACGTTCGAGCCCGTCACGCCCAACGCCGAGATGCTCACGATCACGCTCTCGATGCTCGGCCAGGGATGGAACAGCGTCGATCGCCGCATCGAGCTCGATTTTCTCAAGCACCTCGTCCAGCACCGCTTGCCGCTCTTGCTCGCGCTCGAGCAGATCGACTTGGACACGCTCGAGCTGCTTCGCATGTTCGGCCGCGACGCGGGCTCGATGCCCGAGACCGAGCTCGTCGATTTGCTCAACGTGTTCTCGTCGCCCGACGCCAACGACGTCGTGAACTTCTCGCTGGATATTCTCCCGTCTGTGCTCGAAACGCGGCGCGGCGGCGGGCAGCAAGTGTTCTCGGTCGACGGCTACTCGGGCGTCGTCACCAACGGCTCACTCGACTCTCTCGTGCTCACGGAGATGGCGAACGACGACGACTTGTTCGACCAGCGCTTCATGGAGAACGAGATGCTCTACTACGCGCACGAGGCGCAAATGAAGCCGCCTCCGCGCATGTATCAGATCCTCGTCGACGCCAGCGCCTCGATGCGCGGCGCCCGCGCGGTGTTCGCCCGCGGCCTCGCCATCGCGCTCGCCAAGAAGATGACCCTGCTCGGCTTCGACGCGAACGTGCGCTTCTTCGACTCGCGCTTGTACGAGCCGCTCCGCGTGCGACGCACGGCCCGAAGCACCAATGCGCCGATGCACGTCGCGGGGATCCTCACGTTCAAGGGAGAGCACGGACGCAACTACGCGCGCGTGTTCTCGCAGTTCGCCTCGGACCTCGATCGCATGCGCGACCGCGTGAGCATCACGGCGTACATCATCACGCACGCCGAGTGTCACGTGCCCGCAGAGCTCGTTCGACGCATCCGCGAGCACGCGGAGCTGTACGGCGTGTTCATGCTCCCCTCGCGTGGATCGCTCGAGCTCGACTACCTCTCGATGCTCTCGGGCCACGAGGTCGTGACCGAGCAAGCGCTGCGCGACAAGAGCGCCCGCGCCTCGCGCGCCATCTCGATCGTCGAAGCCGCCAGCGAAGACGCACGCCAATCGATGCTGCCTCCGGGCCGCATGTCCAAGGCTCCTCCGCCGCCGAAGGGAATGGGCGGAGACGAGCTCGACCTCGAAGGAGAGTGACCCGTGCTCACTGAAGAGCAAGTCAATCGCGCGCGGCACATGCTCTCCGTCGGCAACGCCGTCGAAGCCGCGCGGCAACTGATGAGCGTCGCCGAGCAGGCGCACCTGGTCGACCGCGACTACGACGAGGCGATGTACCTGCTCGCGCAAGCGTTTTCGCAGGCGAACATGCAGCGCGCCGCGGCCACGGTGCTCTTGTACCTCGGGCGCTCGCAGGACATGCAGCGCGTCTCGGCGAACACCTCGCCCATTGATACGGCGCGCTCGTACTTGTGCGGCAATCGCCCGGACCCGCGCGAAGCAGCCAAGCACTACCGCACCGCGGGATGGCCCGCGCACGCGGCGATCGCGTACGAGAAAGCCGAGGATTTTCCCGCGGCGAGAGCGCTGTGGGAGGAGGTCTCGGGCGACCAACGGCTGCGCACCGACCCGTACGTCGCCGCGCTCGTGAGCTTCAACCTCGGCCGCGTGCTGCAGCGCCTCGGCGACGACTCAGCCGCGGTGCGATGCCGCGTGCGAGCGATGCGATTGCTCGAAGAAGCGGCGGACGTGCTCGAGACGCGCGGGCTTCGCGATCGCGCGTTCGACTGCTTCCAAGTGCTGCTCACGCTCGGCGTCGAGACGGGCTCGTTCGAGAACCTCGCCGAGGGCTACGTCAACTGCGTGCGCATCTTGCGAGAGGATCACCTCAAGCACTACGCGCTGCAGTACTACGAAGACTTCATCACCAAGGCCGAGGCCGCGGGAGAGTTTCACGCGGCCGCCACGATGCTGCACGAAGCGGCGGACTACGCGCGCGCCGTGGGCTTGGGCTTTCACGGAGCGCTGCGCATTCGAGAAGCGCAGGCGTGGGAGAAAGCTGCGTCAGCGATCCTGACGAACGGCGGCGCCGGAGAGCTCGCAGAGAACGCGTACCTCGCGGCCATCGGCGCGTATTCGAGCGCAGGGATGCACGGAAACGCGGTCGCCACGTTTCGCACGCTCGCGTCGATCGGGCTCGAAGAGGCGCGCACCAAGCGCTACCAACGCCTCGCCGAGCGCTACTCGGACGCGCGCAACGAGCAAGGACAGACGCAGCGGCTCCCGGACTACCTCTCGCAGCCCGTCAAATACCCCGACATCTGGAACGACGACGTCATCGAGTGGGAGTCCAACGGCGACGCCGTCGAGACGTGCGGACAGATCCTGCTCGACACGACGCTGCCGTCGTTTGTTCGACGACGCGCGCTCGTCGCTCGACTGCAGCCGCTGACGCACTCGAGCCCGCAGCACCCCTCGGCGCTCTCGGCGCTCGCAGAGAAGCTCGGGCAAGTGCAGGTGTATCAAGTGCTCGCGCCGCTCGAGCTGCTCTACGAGCACCCCGCGGCGCAGGTGCGCGCGAGCGTTCTTCGCGCGGCGCAGATGCTCTTCTTCAAGCGCACGTTCGTGGTGATCAACAAGGGCGTCGTCGACGCGGACCCCACCGTGCGACAAAACGCGCGGGACGCGGTGTCTCGTCTGCATTTTCCCCACGCGTTCGACCCGCTCTCGCGACTGCATCGCGACTCGGTCGACCCCGATGTGCGCCGCGCGGCGCTCTCGTCGATCGGCAAGGTGCAGACCCTCGAAGCGATCGACTACCTCATCGGCGTCCTCTCTCACGGGACCGCCGAGGACCGACGCGCCGCGTACGAGCTGCTCGAACGCACGGACTTCCCCGACGCAGGAAAGGCCATCGCGCAAGCGATCGAGCGCGAGCAAGGCGACGTGCAGCGCGCGCTCGTCCAACTGCGCCAGCGCCGCGGTGATCGATGAACGCAAGCAACGCTCTTCCCAACGTCACCATTCGCCGCGCGAAGCCCACGGACGACGCGCACCGCGTCGCGCGCTATCTCTTCTCGTCGGGGCCCGACGTGCTCGCGTATTCGCTCGCTCCGCAGCGGGACGAGCCGACGACCTTCATGGTGCTCGCGGCGGGCTTCGTCGCGAACGACGGCGCGTTTTCGCACAAGCACGTCATCGTCGCAGAGCGAGACGGCGTGCTCGTCGGCGCGGTCGCGTGCTTCGCCGCGAAGGACAAGAACGCGATCTTCGCGCGCACCGCGCGGCCTGTGCTCAAGGCGCTGCCCGCCCGCGACTGGCCCACGCTCGCCATGCGCGGAGTGCGCATCGCTCCCTTCGGCGACGGGATCCCCGAAGACTCGCTCTATCTCTCGCAGATCGGCGTCGACCCGTCCGCGCGCTCGCAAGGCATCGGCTCACTCTTGCTCGACGCGGTCTTCGCGCACGCGAAGTCACTGGGCCTCACGCGCGTCTCGCTGCACGTCTCCATCGACAATCCGCGCGCCGAAGCGCTGTACGCGCGCCATGGATTTCGCGCGATGGGCGTCGTCGGCGAGCGATCGCTCTCGGAGAAAGAGGGCATTCCGATGCAGCGCGTGATGGTCGCCGAGCGGCTCGAGTAGCGACGCGCGGCGATCAGGGAGCGCGCTTGTCAGGGGCTGCTGTCAACGTTTGCAGCCATGCAGCGACGCTCTCGCTGAGCTGCGGCGGCAGCGCAGGCCCGCCCTTCACCGCGCGAAAGCTGACCTCCGCCTCAGCAAGCGAAGAGACGATCGCGACCTTCGTTCGCATCCGTGGGTTGAGCATCGCGGTCGCCATGAACGTGCGGATCAACACGCCGAGCATCCCCTTTGGCAAGATCACCATCGCGCTCGCCACCGTGCTCGACTCGAACGGAACCCCCGCCGCCACGGTCAGCTCGATGAGCTGATCGCGGTCTGCCGCGCTCGCCGCGGGC
Source organism: Polyangiales bacterium (assembly GCA_046351515.1). Taxonomy (GTDB): domain Bacteria; phylum Myxococcota_A; class Polyangia; order Polyangiales. Next base: position 53,190 of record JAXLYJ010000003.1, on the reverse strand, counting down.
CCCTGCGCGGGCGCCACACCGAAGTCGGGGATCACCGAGAGGCTGTACACCTTCGGATGGATCCGCAGGACTTCGGACTGCGCGGCGTTCAGCGCGGTCAGGATGCGGCTCGACGGCCACGAGAAGAAGCACGAGACGAACACCGGTCCGTCGTATCCGCACGCGAGCTCGCGAACCGGCGATCGAAGCGGGGTGACGCTCATCGCAGCACCACGTCTTCACTGCAAAGAACACAACTCGATCGACGCATGCGCGCAGCCCTCCTGCGCCGCGAAGGCTCTCGTCACGGCGGACGAGAGGACCTGCGGCACGCTCCACTCGGGAAGAGTATACGTGCGCAGCGCGCCGACGCGAGCGGCGTGGGCCCGCACGCTCTTCGAACGCCGCGCGGGTTGCTCGGCAAAATCCGTTGCAGTCTCGCGACCCGCTACCGCAGGCTCGCGAGAAACGCCCGCACCGGCGCGACGCTCTCGGCCGGCGACTCTTCTTGCGGAACGTGCCCGAGCCCCGGCAGCACCACGAGCGTCGACCCCTCGATGTCTCGATGAAACTGCGCCGCGCGGGACACCGGGATCAACCGATCGCGATCGCCCCAGAGGATCAACGTCGGGACGCGGATCGCGCGGATCGCGCTCGCGTTCGCGCCGGGAGAGCTCTGCGCGAAGCGCTCGACCAACGCGCTGCGGTTTCCTTCGCGCAGCGTGAGCTCGTAGAAGCGGTCGACGAGCGCGTCCGTCACGCGCGCAGGATCACCGAAGACGTTGCGCACGCTCGAGGCCACGACGAAGCGCGGCGTGATCCAACGCACGAGCGCGCGCAACACCGGTGAGCGCGCGGCTCTGAACCCGATCGGGACGCTCGTCGCCGCGAACGGATAGCCCGCCGAGTCCACGAGCACGAGCGCGTCGACGCGCGCGGGGTCCGCGACGGCGGTGCTCCACGCGACCTCGCCGCCGAGCGAGTTTCCCCCGAGAATGCAGTGACGAATCGCGAGCGCATCGAGCACCGCGCGCGTGTCCCGCACGTACGCTTCGATTCGATAGTCTTTGTCCCGCGCCGGTCCGGTGAGCCCGAAGCCGCGCAGATCGAAGCGCACCACGCGACGCGTGCGCGAGAGCTCGCGGGTCCAGCCGTCCCAGCTGTGCAGGCTGTCCGAGGTTCCGTGGAGCAGCACGATCGGCCGCGGATCGTCGCGCGGCCCTTCGTCGCGCAGATGCACCTCGCGACCGTGGATCGTGATGAACCGCGACGGAGCGCTCGCCCAGCGAGTCGCGAGCTCGTCACGACTGCGATCCAATCGCACGCCCGAGAGCAGCGAGAGCGTCACGATCGCGACGATCGCGCCCGCTGTTCGTCCGATGATCTTCAGGGCGCGCGTGCGGCGCTCGGCGTGACGAGGCGAGTCGCTCATGGACGCCGCGAGCGTAGCGCATCGCGCACGGCCCGCGCTCTGCCGAGAAGGCGACAACGTCGGCGACGCTCGCATATAGCTTCGGCCATGAGCACGATCGACGTCTTCAAAGACTCTCCCAGCTTCGCGCTGCTCAGCGCGGTCTTCGCGTTTGTCGACGAGCACGCCGTCGGCACCGCCACCGCCGAGACGAAACCCAAATCGAAGCCCGCCATCGTCTGGAGCACTCCCCTCGTTCCTCGCTACATCTCGCTCAGCGAATACCGAGGCAAAGCCATGCTCGTCCTTCACGTCCGCGCGGTGCGCGATCCCACGCTCGCGGCGCTCTTCGAGCAGCTCGGCGCGTGGAGAGACGACACCGGAAACACCCTGCTCTTCAAGGAAACGCCCGACCCGTGGCCGCAGGCCCTCGCGACGCTGCTCAGCTCGATGCTGCCCGTGCTCGAGCCGATCTACCTCGCAGCGCAGAGCGAGGCGAAGCCCGCTGCAGCGACGAAGCCGCCGAAGACCAAGACGAAGTGACGCGGAGCTCAGCGCTCGACGAGCGCCGTCGTCATCGCAGACCACGGCCGAGAGAGCGCCGCGACGCTCGGACGGCGCGCGTAGAGCTCGTGAACGGCCTGCATACGCAGCGCGGTCGGCAGCAGCTTCGCAGCCAACTTGGGCGCACGAACAGCGGCCCGCGCGAGCTTCGTCATCGTGCTCGCGTCGAGCGAGGGCATCTTCTGCGCGAGCCCCGCGGAGAAGTTCTGCTCGGTGAAGAGCCCCGACGAGATCAGCGTCGCGACCTCGTCCGCGCTGAGCTGCTGCGAGAGCCTTCGAAACACGTCGTACGCCGCGAGCCGCGCGCCCAGCGTCCGATGAAACGCGCGCTCGTACCGCTGCGTCGCTCGCTCGGGCTCGCGCACGAACTCCTCTGCGAGCATCCGCGCGGCGATCATCCCCGCGCCCACGCCGCTGCCGTGCGCAGGAAACACCTGACACGCCGCGTCCCCCACGAGCGCCGCGCCCTCGACGCCCAGCGTCTCGTACGGCCTGCGCAGCGGAATCGCCCCCGCCCCGCCGAACATCCGCTCGCCCACCCAATCGTGCTCGCGCACGAACTGCTCCACCAACTCTTGCCCGCTCGCGCGATGCGGATCGGCGATCGCGCCCGTGAGGATCTCGACCTCCTCGCGCTCGAGGTCCACTTGAACGAGCCGCGTCGAAAACCCTCCTTCGAGCCCCACCACTCCGAGCGCATCCCCGACGCTGCCTCGCGCCTCGAGCCACGCGCGCGCCGCAGCCACGTCGCGAATGCGCCGAACCTCCTGCGCTGCAGAGCACACGTCCTCGCGCTTGGGCTGCGGGCAACGCTCGCGCAACGATGCCACGCGATTGCGCACCACGCCCGTCATCCCCGACGCGTCGATCACCAATCGAGCCTGAATTTCTCCACGCGAAGTGCGAACCCCCGTCACGCGCACCCCGTCCGTGAGCACCTCGCGCACCGGCTCTGCGTCGCGCAAGAGCGCTCCCGCCTCGCGCGCCTCTCGCTGCAGTCGCTCGACCATGTGACGCATGTCCACGAAGAGCACCGGCGAGCCGTCGAGGATCACCCGGTGGTTCCACGACGGGTCCAACATCACGTGCCGCGTCACCCTCGCGCGCAGCTCGGGGCGCTCGGTGGGCATCGCGACCCCCGACTCGTCGTACATCCAATCGGGAATCGCGTTGACCCAGCGCGCCCCGCTGTCATCGAGCGGTCGCGCTTCGAGCACGAGCACCCGCTTGTTCGCGCGGGCGAGGTGCAGGGCAGCGACGCTCCCCGCCGTCCCTGCGCCGACGATCACGACGTCCCAACGTTCGTTGCGGTCCATCATCGCGCGGCTCAGTTGCAGAGCGTCGAGCAGTTGCTGCGGTTCTGCCGCGCGCAGGACATTCCGTCGTTGGTCCCGCGCGAGACCTGCCAACGATGCGTCGCGAGGTTGAAGAGCCACACGTCGCTCGCGACGCCGCAGTCGGTCTTTCCGCCGAACACCACCACGCGATTGCGGCTCGGGTCCGCCGCCACCACCGCGGCGCTTCTTCGCTCGGGCGTGTCCGCCTGCGGCGTCACGAAGTTCGCAGGAAAATCACAGAAGCCCGCAGGCGCCTGGTCGAGCTGATCACCCGCGACATGCACCGTGACCGCGCCCGCCGCAGAGATCCCGATCGCGTCATTGCGATTGCCCAGCGAGCCATCATCGTGACCGCCGAGCAAGAGCACTCCGTCACCGTCGGGCACGATCGACGGGTTGATCCTCCCGACGATCTCCGGGTTCGAGTCGAGCACGGTGCTCCAGGTCGACGTCGCGAGGTCGAAGCGAAAGACCTCCGTGTAAAACGGGCCCTGAAACGCGTTTGCCCCGCCGCCGCCGAGCAGCCACAGCGCCCCGTTCGAGACGGTCGCGCCGTGAAAGAGCCGCGCGCTCGGAGCGGTTCCCATCGTCGTCACGCGCCGCCACATGCGCGTCTCGAGGTTGAGCGCCCACAGATCACCTTGCGGCTGAAACGACGCGCCCGAGGCGCTCGTGTTGCCGCCGTGCACGAGCAGCTCGTCCGCCGTCGGGTCGTACGCCGCAGCCGCGTTCGCTCTCGGTGATGGACCGCCCGTCGCATCGATCTGCGCCCAGGACTTCGTCGCGAAATCAAAGGCCCATACGTCGTTGTAGAGCGTGTAGTTGCCCGAGGTTCCCGAGCGAAATCGCCCGCCGAACACGATGAGTCGTCGACGTCGCGTGTCCGTCGCGTACGCCGCTCTCGCTCGCGCGCTCGGCGCCGTCGGCGTCTCGATCTGCCGCCACACGTCGCAGTCCGCGTCGTAGCTCCACGTATCATTGCGAAACATCGGCGACGGAATGCACATCACCGTCGGCCCCACGTCCCCACCGAACACATAGAGCAGCCCCGTCGCTGGATCGACCGCGCCCACAGAGTCACCGCGCGCTTGCGGCTGCATCGCAGAGCCCGGGCCGCACGTCCGCGCGTCGGTCGAACCGTCGCCCGCCGCGCCATCGGCCGGCGAATTCATCGGCCCCGCCGAGCAACCGGCGATCACCACGGCCATCGCAAGAAACGCACGCTTCTTCATCGCCGTCACGCTCGCGCACTGCGAACCGCTTCGCAAGCCTGCACGCGAGATGAGGTATTCTCGAAGGAGTCTCGTGCGTCGCCTCCTTCGCTTCTGTGCTGCGCTCGTCGCGCTCTCGTTCATCGGCTGTGGAGCGGCCGATCCGTCCCGCGACTCGGGCTCGCCCGTCGACGACGCGGGCAACGTCACGATCCCGTTCGAGCTCGGGACCGGCGCCACGCAGTGGGAAGACATCGCTCCCTCGGGCCAGCACGTGAAGCTCATCATGGGCCCGCAAGGCGGCTACCACGTCCTCGGTCGCGTGCGCTTTTCTGGATTCAACCCCGACGTGAACCTTCGCTTTCGCGTGAGCTGCACGAGCACGGGTCAGGTCTACAACAACCCCGACGACGTCCTTCGTCGCCGTGATCGACAAGGCCTCGTCAACACCGGAACGGCTTGGGAGAGCTCCACGGCAGAGCTCGTGATCCTCACGCAGATCCGCAGCCCCGCTGAGGTCGCCGGGCACACCGTTCGCTGGGACGTCACGCTCGAAGAAGCAGGCACCGGCCGCACCGCGCGCGCCTCGCGCGAGTTCGTCATCGACTACCCGTGAGGCTCGGGGCGCACGGACTCGACGGACTCGAGCTCGCGCAGCGCCCGAAATCGCGCTCCCGTCGCGACGGCCACCACCATCGCGCCGACGCCGCCGATCACGATCGCCGTCGCCGCGCTCACCCACTCGGCGAGCAAGCCTGACTCCACTTCGCCGAGCTCGTTCGAGGCGCTCATAAAGAGCTGATTGACCGCGGCGACGCGGCCGCGCAGCGCTGTGGGTGAGCCCTTCTGCACGAGCGTCGCGCGCAACACAACGGAGACCGTGTCCACCGCGCCGAGGCCGAGAAGCGCCGCAAACGAGAGCCACACCGTGCGCGAGACGCCGAACAACACCGTGAACGCGCCGAAGAGCACCACCGAGCCGACGAGCTTGATCCCTGCGCTCGATCGAATCGGATTGCGCGCGAGCCAGAGCGCGACGAGCGCCGCGCCGATCGACGGAGCCGCGCGAAGCAGCCCCACCGTCGACTCTCCGCGATGCAGCACGTCCTTCACCATCACCGGGATCAGCGCCGTGGCGCCGCCGAGAAACACCGCGAGAAAATCCAGTGAGAGCACGGCCAGCAAAAGATCATTGCGCCACACGTACGAGAGCCCTTCGTACCAACGCGACGGCGCCTTCGACTCGGAGACAACCCGCTCGGCGACCGAGCGATCGAGCCGCAGCCACGCCATGAGCGCGAGCGCGATCAGCGTTCCGACCAGCGCGACCGCGTACACAACGCGCGGCGAGCCTCCGAAATACAGCGCGCCCGCGAGCGCAGGGCCGCTCACCGCAGCCACCTGCCACGCGCCCGACTGCGTCGCGACCGCGCGCGAGAGCAGCGAGGTGCCGACGATGCGCGGCAACAGAGACTGCACCGCAGGACCGTAGAACGCCCTGGAGAATCCCAGCACAAACAGCGCAGAGAACACCACCCAGAGAGCGCCTGCGCTCACGTACGTCGAGGCGAGCAGCAGCGCAGCGCAGAGCGCAAAGCCCACGTCGCACACGAGCGCGATCGATCGCCCGTCGGTCGCGTCCGCCACCCTCCCCGCCGGCAGCACGAACACCAACATCGGAACGAACTGCACCAGCCCCACCCACGCCAGATCGCGCGTCCGCCCCGTGGCGGCGTACACCTGCACTCCCACCGCCACGGACAACATCTGAACGCTCACCGACGCGAGCCACCGCGCGGCGAGGTACTTGCGAAACGCGGCGATCGCCAGCGGCGACCGCCCTTCAACAGACTCTGCGCTCAACGCGCTGTTCTTCGCTCAACTCAGTGGTGATTGCCAATGAGCGGCCTGCCGCTGTCTGGATCGAAGCCCGCGATGCGCAGCGACTCCGCGGTTCCAATCGGCGGCCCTGGCGGAAGCGCGGGGCGATTCCACATCGTGACAAACGTGCGATCGCCCTCGTCTCGCAGCCCGACGTCCACGAACAACGTCTGCCCCGGCGGCGTGAACTTCACCCGCGCCCTGCGAATCATCGCTCCGAGCGGCCGAATGTCTCCGTCGGTGATCACCAGGCGCCGCTGCAAGTACCGCATCACTCGGTTCATCGGCGCGCTGACGTAGAACATCTTCATCGCTGGCTCGGACAAGTGCTCGCTCGTCCCGATCGGCATCACCACGCCGAACGCCCGGATCGACCCCGGCGCGAGATCAAACGGGTCCACCGTCTCGACGTCGCTCACCGACGCGTCCACGACGCTCTCGGCCACCACGCCCGCGTCGCGCACCGCTGGCGGCGCGGGTCGCTCGCAGCCCGCGACGGCCACCGCCGCGAGCGCGAGGCCGCCGACACTCGATCGACATCGACCCATCGCGCCCCCCGCTGATCGCGCTCGCTCTCTCATCAACCGATCACTCGAAGACCGTCGCCCAGGAGTCCATCCGCAGCTCCATCTGCGGCGGAGCCAGTCGGCGAGAGACCACGTTTGTGCGTTGTCCGCCAACCATGCCCATGCCACCACCGCGGCCGGTCTGGATCACCAGTCGGTAGTCTCCACCTTCCATACCCGCGACGTACTGCCGCGTGCCACCGAAGAATGGATCCGCCGCGGATTGGACGTTCGGGCACGCAGGACGCCGCACGATTCCCACGCCGAAGAGCACGGAGTTGACATCGTCATCGAGCGTCCCATTGCCGCCGAGGTCGCGCGTCACGCGCACGATGTCCATCGTCGTCGAGGGATCACCATCGACGTCGAGTCGCCCCATCGGAAGCGCCGTCGGACCTGCAGGCGCGCCCATGTCGATCTGCGTTTGATCGAGCGCCCACAGCCGCGAGAAGCCCAGCTGGCACGCGTCCGTGCTGTTCGCAGGGACAAACGTCCCGAAGTACAGCACGCCGTTGAAGAGCGACATCGGTCCGGTCAACCGCTCGCCGGGCAACAGTCCCTTCGTCTCGTCCGCGTTCTGACGCAGGATCCAGTGCGCGCCCACGTCCACGGGATTCACAGGGTTGTCCGGCGCAGGATCGGACTCGCGGATCATCGCGACGCGGTTGAGATCGAAGCCCTCGAGCAAATCGGGATCGCCCGAGCCGATTCCGATGAGCAGGTCGTTGTTGCGATCCACCGTGAGAATCGGCGGCGAAACGATAGGCTGTCCCTGGTTGTACGCCGCGTCCCAGAACAGGTCGTACATCAAGTCGAACGACCAGTTCGCAGGGCTCGGCTGCGACAGATCCAAGCGCCACAGCCCGCCGTCTGCATCGCCGATGTACGCGCGCGAGGTCACTGAGCCGTCGCCCGCGAGGTAGCCCGCGAACGAGCCGATGATCGGCGTGCCCGTCGAGCTCAACCCACCAGCGCCCGTGCCCATCTTGCGAATGAGCTGACCGGTCTTCAGGTCGACGACGTAGACCCACTCTCCGAAGGTCCCGTCCCAGCAACGCGTGGACACGCGCGGACGACCGTCGGCGCCCGTGAAGCGCACGGACGAACGCGTGGACGCAGGCCGCGGATTGGCCGTCGCAGAGCAGGCGATCGACGCCGGCGCGTTTCCGCCCGGCAACAGCGCAACCGCGCGCTCGGTCAGCGCGCCCGTCGGCCACGTCGTGCGGATCGTCGTGACCATCGGCGTGCCGTAGGCCGCGCGCAGATCGCTGTCCGTAAACTGCCACAAGAACCGCGGGCGATACGGGTCCGTCACGTCCAACGCGACGAACGCGCCGCCGCCATCACGCAAACCCACCACCACGACCGAGCGCCAATCCGCCGCCACCGTGGGCGTGCCGATCGTGCGCTCGAACACGACGTCGCGGCTCACCGTCGTTCCATCGACGCCGAAAAGGCGCGTCGCTGGGACGCGCGAGGCCATCGTCGGCAACAAGATCGGCGGAACGAAGCCCCACACCTCTTCGCCCGTGTCCGCGTTGAATCCGTGCAACACGCCGTCATTCGAGCCGACGTAGAGCATGGTCTCGCGCGTCCCCACGGTGACGGGATTCAAACGCGAGCCCGTCGCCGCGAGCGGCAACGAACGAAACGCCGCATACGACTGATCTGGCAGCGAGACCGTCGGCGCGCCCACGATCAACGGGTTGGAGTGATAGATATCGCCGAGCGGCTTGTTCGCACGCACCGTCCCGGGATCGCCGCGCAACCACGCGAACGCAGCGTCGCGAAGCGTAGTCGTCGCGGCGCCCACGAGCGTGTTCGGCACCGACGAGTCGAGGTTCGTCTGAAACACTCCCGTCGACGCGGACGAGAGCGATCCGCGCAGCGTCGTCACGCTCGCCCCAGCCGGAACGTAGGACCACAGCTTTCGCTGGCCCCAGCCGCGACCGCCCGCAGTGCGCTCGCTCAATCGAAGCAGCACGCCGAAGTCGTCCACCGCCGGATCGAACGCCTTGTCCACAGGAGCCGGCGGCGCGCCTTCGCACACCGAGCGCCGACGCTCGAGGATGCCTTCCCACGGAGCGCCCGCGGCGATCGCGAACGACGTGTTGAACTGATAGCTCGCGCTGACGCCCGAGCTCGCCGACGAGTTTCCAAACGCCGGGCTCGTGCGCGTCGTCGTGCCTTGCGCAAACGTCGAGAACGCCGTGTCGAGCGCGGCGCGCAGCGAGTTGGCGTCGCTCGCCGTGAGCAGTCGTCCAGCGCCCGCCGTCGCGATCCCGTTGAGCGTCGTGATCGTCGCCGGGTCCATCGCGTTGAACGCGACGACCCACGTCTTCACGTTCGGCGCGCTGCCACCAGAAGCGGCCATTTGCATCGCCGTGAGCGTGGGACGCTGATACGGGCAGTAGCCATTCGTGTCGTCACAGGTCGGCCCGCCTGGATCACTGACGCCGAAGTCCATGTTCGGCTTGCCGTCGGTGATGAGCAGATTGTACCGCGGACGGCAGGCGAAATACGGATCGCCACCCAGACCGCCGTTGGGCTGGCGCACGTCCGCGCTCGTCGTCCAGTAGTAGTTGGCGTCCTCGAGCATCGCGGCGATCGGCGTTCCGCCAAACGGGCGCATGCCCGGCACAGGAACGCCCGCGCCCGTCGTATATCCCGTGATCGTCGCTTGGATCCGCGCGTTGATTTGCGCCATCTCCGCGATGTCCGCGTTGGGCGGACCCACCGAGATCAACCCGCCGGGGACAGGGTCCATCGCCAGGTCCGTCGACGTCCTGCGACCACCAACGTTGAGCGACACCGGCGCGTCCGCGCACCCGCGCGCGCGATAGAGCTTGTTCGGCCCGTACGAGAACTGCCCGTAGTCCGCGGTCAGCCCGTCGCAGTAGTCGTTGTCGAACGACATGAACCCGAAGCGCAGGCGCTCGATGTACGTGTCGAGCAAGCCGTTCGCCGCCTGCTGCGCGCCCGCGCTCGAGAGCGAAAGGCCTCCCGACAACGGCTCGTGATACGGGATCGGATAGTTGTAGTCGTACGCGTACGTCGTCGCGTTGTTGCGCGGCAGCTCGCGACACGAGTAGTTGAGGATGTCTCCCGTGAGCACTTCGAGCGCGGTGATCCAGCGATTCTTCTGCTGATCCGCAGGGCACAGCGGAGAGCACTGCGCGACCTCGCCGCCGCCGGCGATCACACAGCGGTTGCACGATCCGCCGTCGCCGCCGAAGCACTGGTCGTTGATCACGCCGTTGCGCCACTCCATCGAGCCCGACGTGTCGAGCATGATGAGGACGTTCGGTCGGATGAGACGCACGTCGGACTGCGCGCTCGCCACGCTCGGAAGGAGCACACCCGAGAGAACGGCCGCCGCGGCGACCGCTCCGAAACCAGCTCCGATACGACGAATCGTCATCGTGTGCCTCCTCACAGCTCGCAGGGAACAACGGCCACTGCGCGAGACGGAATCGTCCCCGCGCCAGTCTCTGCAGGGTCCGTCACGCCGTTGAGCTGAATGCGACCCCGAGACTCGAACAAGAACGCAACCATGTTGATCCTGCTATCCACTGGAAACCCATAGAGCGTCGCCGGCACCCGCCCGATCGACGTCACCCGCGTGTCGAACGCGCCCTCAGCGAGCCCGAGCCCAAACGAGCCCGGCGTTCGCATCGCGCCCGCGCCGGCCGGCGTTCGGTACACGGGCGGCGGCGCGACACCACCAGCCAACGGCCGCTGAAAATCCTGGATGCCGAAGCGCCACGTCACGCGGTGCTCCTCGAGCCACGCGTCCGGCGCGCCCGCCGTCATCCGCTGCTGCTGCAGCATCAAGCCGAGATATCCCGTGCAGCTGCGACGCATCTCGGTGATGGGCAACATCAGCCCCGTCTCGCTCACGTACTCGGTCTGCGCCGCCTGTCGCACGTAGCCCGCCGAGCGCACATCGAGCGAGGCGCTCCTCGCCGCAAACACACCCGCGGCCGACACGATCACGATGAGCAACATCACGAGCAGCATGGCCATGCCCGCGCGCGCGCCTCGGCGTTTGCCTCGCGCTCGTCGTCGTCGTTGCTGTGTGCGCTCGATCATCGCGTTGATCCCTCAGCGAAGATTGCGGGTCGAAGTGTTGACGAGAGAGACCTCTCCGGTCGCCGTGCGCACGCGCGCAGCGCCGGGCAAGAGCGCGCTCACGCGAAAGCGAGTGAGCGGCTCTGCGGCGGACCCGCGCTGCGTCCAGCCGAACTCCGGGTCCTGCGTGCGGTCGCGCACCGAGAGGCGAAACGTGATCGCGCGAAGCCGATGAGACTGTGACGTCCCCGCGCCCGGCATCGTGAGCCGCTGAAACACCACGGGGTCGTTGAAGCCGTAGCGAACGGTGCGCGGCTCGCTCGTGAGCAGCGCGCCTTCGTCGAACACCGCGCCGATCGCGAAATCCACGGCGTACTCTGCGACGAGCAGCTCGGAGCCCGGGACAGCCTGGAGCATCCCGCCCGTGCGACGCATCTCGCGGCGAACGAGGTCCATCTTGCCGTCGATGAACGGGGCGCTGCCGACGTACGCGTTCGCGGCGATCCCCGCGGCGTTCATGATTCGGTACTCGATGGTGCTCACCGGAGCGATCCAGCCGAGCGACGAGTTGAGCCCGCAGCCCGAGGTCGTTCCGTCGTTGACGACCACGGGTTGTTCGAGGTCGATCGCGGGCATGTTCGCGATCGGCTGCCGCGCGTCGCGGTAGTCCGTCGAGCGAACGGTCCCAAACTGCATCGAGCCGTCGAGCCCGCGCAGTCGCACGAGCCGCCCGGGCGAGAAGATGCGGTCCATGTCCTGCGCAGAACGAACGCGCTCCCACTCGTCCCAACGGTGCTGAACGCGCACGCGGTTGAGCACGACCGCGCCGATCTTGTACTCGTCGGTCGAGGACATGTTGCCTGTGATCTGCACGACCACGGGCTGAATAAACTGGTTGTCTCCCGCGAGAAACGTCGGGTTCGGCGTGTCCAGCGCCGCTGCCACCGACACCACAGGAACGACAGGCCGAGGGCACACCGTCGGGTCCGACGCCGAGTTCGGCGTGCCGTGATAGCCCGCCCGCGTCAGGTCCGAACGGAGCATCTCCACCGCCGAACGAAGCCGCAGCTGCATCTCGCTCACGCGCTGCTGCTGTTGAAACGTCTGCGTCGCGACACGCGAGAGCGTAAACAACCCGATCGCGACCACCGACGTGAGACCGAGGGCCACGAGCACCTCGATGATCGTGAAGCCCGCGGCGCTCTTCGCGCGCGTACGGCTCCGCATCGCCTTGGGCGTCATGCGCTTCATTGCGGCAACCCCCAGACCGTGGCGACGTCGAGCACCGAGTGCACGCGCGCGACGTCCTGCCCGAGCGCGTCGAGACCGCCGCCCGTCCCGCAGTTCGCGTAGGACGGATCGCGCGTCGCGCCTTCGGCGTACCACCACACGCGCACCTCTGCGCGGATCACACCCTGATCGATCGGGTTGAGCGACGGCTGTCGAACCCAGCTCAAGCGCATGTTCACGCAGTACTTCGCCTCCGCGGCACCGACGGCGACCTCGCGTCCCCAGTGGTCGTACGCGGGCGACTCCGTCGGCAAATTCGCCTGCGGAACGAACCATTGATCCACCCGCCCAGCGCCGCCTCCGCACCCGACGACCGCGCACAAGTGCCGCGTGTCCGTGCCGAGGTCCGCCGCAGTGTTGCGCTGCGACGGGCGGTTCCACGAAAGGGCGTCCGTGCGAAGAATCTCTTGCCACCGGCGAGCCAGGCTGGTGGCCATCGTCATCTCCTGCGCGCGGCGGTTCGCGAGCACCGCGGCGTTCTGCATCGAGAGAATGCCGGTGACGCCGATCGCCATCACAGCGATCGCCACCATCACTTCGACCAGCGTATAGCCACGCTGACTCGACGCGCGTGAACGGCGAGCGAGAGCGCTCATGGCGCCAACCTCGCGATCCCCGTCAACGGAATGAACACTCGACGCTGCACGGTCTCGGCCACCTCAGTGTTGCGAACGGTGTAGAGAAAACCGCCGTTCGCCGCGAGCGTACCCGTTCCGTCACCAGAGAAGACGCCGCCGACCGTCGAACGAAAGAACATTCGTCCCATCGGCGTGAAGCAGTACTCCATGTACGGAAGCGCCGCGCCCGTCGCGTTGAACGCGATGTCCGACACCATCAACGCCGGGTCGCCCCACTCTCGCTCGACGAAAATCAGCCGCGACGGCGGAACGCTCCAGTTCGACAAACGACAGCTGTTCGTGTCCCCCTCGACGATGTCCACCCGCGTGAACGAGCCGCTGATGTTCACCCGAACCATGTGCGCTCGCCCGCGCATCGTCGCCCGGCTGCGAGCCTCACGAAAATCGTTGAGCAGCGCGATCGCCGCCTGCTGCGTGCGCCGATCGCGCATCGCCTGACGCATCGCCGGAAGCGCCGCCGCCATCGCAATCGAGATGATCGCCAGCACCACCATCAGCTCGATCAACGTGAACCCCGCGCGCGCTCCTCGAGCGCCACGCAGGACGCGATCGCCCCTGCTCTCGCGCTCGCTCTGCTCGCTGTGTTCAGTCGACCCGATCATCTCGACCTCCGGCTGTCTGCAACGAGCATGCCCTGATGCCCCTCTCCGTTTGCAGCAAAAAGCCTCGAGGGGCACCCCCACCCACAGCACCGCGTTGCGAAGGTCCGCAACCGTTTCACACCCCGGCGCCCTTCGCTGAGCTCCAAGCCGCGCTTGCTGAGCGCCCCGTGTCGGAATAACACCCGCATCCCTCCGCCCATGTTCAAGGCACGTTCTGTCACCGCCGCGCTCGTCCTCGCTCTCGCTGGATGCAAGCGTACACCGCCCGAGTCCACTCCACCGCCTTCGCAGCAAGAGCCCCCGCGAAACACCAACACCCCCGCGTCGGACGCCGCAGCTTCGAGCGCTCCGCCGGGCGCCGACAACCTCGCGCCCGCCGCGAACGCAACGGAGTTTCGCGCCGCGGGCCGCGTTCTTCCGCGCGGAGAAATCGCTGGGTTTCGCCAGTCCGGATCAGTCATCCACGCCACCGGGCAGAACCTCTTTCAACAGATCGACGGCGACGCGGTCTCCTATCAAAACTACGGCGTCCGCGACTACGCCAAGACCGACTACCGAAAGCCCGGCACGAAGCTCGTCGCCACCGTCTCGATCTACGAGTTCGACTCGGCCCTCGGCGCGTTCGGTCGCTACTCGATGCACCTGTCATCGGGCCGCGATCCCGCCACGCTCGAGAGCCAGGCCGTGCGCATCGGCGCCGCAGGATTTCAGGGACGAACGCAGCTCGTCTTCGTGAAGGAGTCGTTTCTCGTTCAGGTCGACCTCGCCGACGAAAACGAAGACGTCAACGAGAGCGCGCTGTTCGCAGCGGCACGAGAGATCTTGCCCGCCCTCGCCCGCGCCACCGCGACCACCATCCCCGGAAGCGACAACGTCCCCGCCTCTCCGCTCGTCGCGGACAACCTCGTGTGGGGCGGCGCTTCGTACGTCGCGCAGTCGGTCCTCGACGTCGAGAACTCGGGCGCCGGTTGGATCGGCTGGTATCGCGCGGCGGACAACAAACGCTATCGCGTCGCGCTCATCACCGCGGACAACGACAACAACGCCCGCGCTGCGGCCAATCGCTTCCGCCTGCGCGGCGCCACGGCGCTCAGCAACAGCACCGCGGATGAAGCGTTCGCGGTCACGCTGCCCACGCATGGCGAGTCCGTCGTCGCGCGCCGCGGCGCCGCCATCGCGATCGCCACAGGCTCGGGAATCGACGCGACCCCCGCGCCCGCCACGCTCGATCGCGCCGCGCTCACGCAAGCGGCAATCGCACAACTCGATCGCACCGCGCCACGCCGCTGACCGCACCGCGACGCGCGCCGTTCGCGACCAACGTCCTCGCACGTCGCTTTTCTCGAAGGCTGAGCGCGTCGCATCGCCGTTGTGTCTTTGGCGTTCGGTGCGTTGCTCCGTACACTCCGCCCGACGCATGACCGCAGACGCACGCCCTTCACGCCGCGAACTCGTCACGCGCGGCGCCTACGCGCTCGCCACGCTCTCTGCGAGCGCGCTCGTCGCTCGTCGCTTCTACGACCACGGCGGATGGCAGACGCGCCTCGCCGCAGGTCGCCGCGAAGTCCGTGATTTTCGCGGCCGAGACCCCGGCGGACCCAGCGACTTCGTCGTCGCGCACAGCGAGATCGACGCGAGCACGCCGACAGCGCTCGTCCGACGCGCGGTCGAAGCGCTCGGAGGCATGCGTCGCTTCATCGCCAACGGCGATCGCGTGGTGATCAAGCCCAACATCGGCTGGGATCGAACGTCGCTGCAGGCCGCGAACACCAACCCCGAAGTCGTCGCCGCGGTCGTCGAGCTCGTGAAGGCCGCCGGAGCGAGCGACGTCGTCGTGACCGACGCGAGCTGCAACGACCCCGCGCGCTGCTTTCAACGCTCAGGGATCTGGACCCGCGCGCACCGCGTCGGCGCGCGCGTGGTGCTGCCCGCCGAGCATCGATTTCGGACGATGCGTCTGCGTGGAGAAATCCTCGATGAATGGCCGATCTACCGGACGCTCGTCGAGGCCGACAAGGTCATCAACCTCCCCGTCGCCAAGCACCACAACCTCGCCAAGTACACAGCGGCGATGAAGAACTGGTACGGCGTGCTCGGCGGACGGAGAAACCGACTGCACCAGTCCATCGACGTGAGCATCGCGGACCTCGCGACGTTCATGCGCCCCACGCTCACGATCGTCGACGGAATCCGCGTGCTGCTGCGCAACGGACCGCAGGGCGGCAACGTCGATGACACGCGACGGATGGACACCGTCATCGCCACGGTCGATCAGGTCGCAGCGGACGCCTTCGGCTGCACGCTGATCGGCCAGCGGCCCGAAAACCTCCCGTACCTCCGCATGGCTCAAGAGCGCGGCATCGGAACGAGCGATTGGCGCACGCTCCGCCCGCGCGAACTCGCGATGTACCGCGACGGACGCGAAGAGCTGCACGCACTCACGGTTCCGTTCGAGACGGACCCCGCCGAAGCAGCGTTCGCGCTCGCACAACACTTCGTCGACGACAGCAGGATCGAACTCGTATGAGCGCAGCGCTGCCTCGCCCCATCCCCTGGCTCGGAAAGGTCGGCGCCGTCGACGCCATCGACCCGTCCGAACCGACAAGAGCTCGGCCCACGAATTCAAGTTCACCCTCGCCGCAGCGATCCACCTCCGCATCAATCTCGGCCCCCGCGCCAGAGCGACGCGCCAAGGTCCCGCCCATCGTCGTCGCGGCGAGCGCAACGACCGAGCCCAAGCCCGCGCCGTCACCGAAGACTCCCTCGCTCGTCGAGCGCATCCAGAACACGCTTCTGCCAAAGAAGAAGAAGCGCCCCGGCAGCGGGATCCCTCCGCGCACGGTGATCGCGTGGCTGCGCAACGCGCGGCGCGTCTCGCAAACGGGGTTCTTCGCGCTGTTTATGTTCTTGCTCGTGCGCACGGAGTTTCGCGGCGGATTCAGCGGCGGCGCGACGATCCGCATGCCGTACCCCGTCGAGGGCTTCTTGCTCGCCGACCCGTTCGTCGCGTTGATGACCCTGCTCTCGACGCACACGGTCTACCGCGCCCTTTGGTGGTCGGTGGGCCTCGTCGCGCTCACGCTTCTGTTTGGCCGCGTGTTCTGCGGCTGGATCTGCCCCTTCGGAACGCTGCACCACTTCTTCGGCTGGCTCCTGCCCAACCCCAAGGGCAACACCACCGGCGGACGCCGCGTCGAAGCCAACAAGACGCACCCGTACCAGAACCTCAAGTACTACCTGCTCATCGTCTTTCTGATCGCGGCGATCTCCGGAAGCGCGATCGGCGGCCTGTTCGACCCGATCTGCATCGCAGTGCGGTCGATCGGCCTCGGCGTGCTCCCGTTCTTCAACTACATCACCGGGCGCGGGCTCGACACCGTTTCATCGGGCAACCTCCGCATCCTGCAGCAAGCCACGGACACCACGCGCGACGCGCTCGTCGCGACGGTCCTGCAGCCCAAGCAGTTCTTCTTTCACCAAACGTGGGTGATCGGCGCGCTGCTCTTCACGGTGATCCTCGCCAACCGATGGATCCCGCGCTTCTGGTGTCGCGCGCTCTGCCCCCTCGGCGCCACGCTCGGCGTCATCGCGCGCCACGCCGTGTTCGGAATGGAGAAAGACCACTCCAAGTGCACCGACTGCAACCTCTGCATCGTGCACTGCCAGGGCGCCGACAGCCCTCAAGGCGGAGTGAAGTGGCGCCAAGACGAGTGCCACATGTGCCTCAACTGCGAGACGGCGTGCCCCGAGGACGTCATCAAGTTTCGCTTCTTGCCCAATCGCAGAAGCGCCAAGACCGCGCCCTCGCTCGATCGACGCAAGACCCTCGTCTCAGCGCTCGCTGGCGTGTGCGCGCTGCCCGTCCTGCGCACGAGCGACACGCTCGACGCCAACTACTACGACAAGCTCATCCGCCCGCCTGGATCCGTCGCCGAGCGCGATTTTCTCGAGCGCTGCATCCGCTGCGCAGAGTGCATGAAGGTCTGCCCCAACAACGCCCTTCACCCCGCGCTGCTAGAGTCAGGGGTCGAGGGGCTATGGACGCCCATCCTCATCCCGCGCATCGGCTACTGCGAGCCCACGTGCGTCCTGTGCGGTCAGGTCTGCCCCACGGGCGCGATCCAGAAGATCACCGAAGAGCAGAAGCTCGGAAACCCCCAGCGCAACGTCCCCCACATCTCGATCGGCACCGCGTTCTACGACCACGGTCGCTGCCTCCCCTGGTCCATGGCGACCCCGTGCATCGTGTGCGAAGAGTTCTGCCCGACTTCGCCGAAGGCAATTTGGGTCGAAGAGCTCGACGTCCCCGGCCGCGACGGACACATGGTGCACGTGCAGCGACCGCACGTGGATCCGAAGCTCTGCATCGGCTGCGGCGCGTGCGAAAAGGTCTGCCCCGTTCAAGATCGTCCCGCTGTGTACGTCACGTCCGTCGGCGAGTCGCGCAGCCGCACCAACGTGATCTTGCTCGAGACCGAGAACTACAACCGCACGTAGCGCGCGACAGCCACGCGTCGCGCAGCGCGCAACACCGTGTTGCACCCATCGCAACGGCGCTCCCCCCTTCGACGTTGCCTCCCCCGCACGAAGCGTCCAATCGCGAGCCTCGAGCCCGCGGACGGGGGCTACCGCTTCACCCGCTCAGCGAACGCCGCGGCGCCGACGGCCGAGCGCCACAGCGCCCGCCGCCAACGCGAGCGCCCACACGCCCGATGCGCTTCGCGTCGACCCAGGCGTCGAGCACTTGCAGCCACCCATCTCGACCGGAGGCATACGCCCTCCGTCCGACGAGCTGCCCGCGTCGTCCGTCGCACCACCATCCACAGGCAAAGGCGCAGACGCGTCGGACTCGACAACGCCACCGCCCGCGTCGTCCGTGGCGGGGTTGCACATGTTCGTGCCCGGCCCGCACACGTTGAGCCCCGCCATCGACGTGCGGAAACACGAGAAGTTGTTCGGGCACGAGCAGTCGTCGGTGCACGCTTGCGAGCAGAACGCCGCGCCGCCTCCGCCCTGAACGCACAACCCCGTCGAGCATTGATCGGGCGCCGTGCACGGGTCGCCCGTGCGTCCCGTGCCCATCATTCCGCCGCCGCCACCGGGAACGCACAGCGCTCCGATGCTCGTGTTCGCGCACTGAAAGCCCGATGGACACGGAGAGCTCGCCGAGCACGAGCGTGAACAGAAGCAGTCGGTGGCGCTGCGACAAACGCAGCGATTGCCCGCGGCGCACGGCGTGCTCGCATCGCAGACCGCACCGACGTCTCCGCCGCCCGGACTCACGCCCGAGTCCGCGACCACTCCCGCGTCCGGCACGGCCATGCCCGAGGGATACAGCGCGCAAACGCCGGCCTGATCGTCGGAGCTCAGGTTGCGAACCTGCCCGCCCGAATACGACGGAAACATCACCGCGCCGCGCACCGACGTGTGATCGAGCCCCAGAAAGTGCCCCTCTTCGTGCACCGCGATCGACTGCGTGTCGACCGTCCCGCTCGAGCCGTTGCCCCAGCGAAAGCCAACCGCGTTGAACTGAATGTCCGCGTCGATGAAGTATCCCCCCGAGCGCCACACGGGCGTGGTCACGCCAATCGTGCTCGTCTCCGAGCCGAGCTCTGCCGGCCACGAACCTGCCGCGCCCTGAATCCAGAGGATGCTGCGCTCGCTGTCACCAGCCTGCGCGCGGGTTCTGCTGCTGGCGCCCTGGTTGGTCGATCGCCACGTCGTGCACGCTGGCGCGGCCCACGTCGCAAAGCCAGCCTCGACCGCGGCGATCGCCCCAGCAGACCCGAGGGAGGTCGGCGCGCTCGCGCCATTGACACGGTAGCCGATCGGAAGCGACGCCGGATTCCACTTGGAAGCAGAGGGCGTGTACGCGCTCGCGACCGACGCCGCGCCGAGCACCGCGAGCGCCAACGCGCCGCGAGAGATGGGTCGTGAGCTCATCAGCGCCTCCTCACGATGATCGCTCGCACGTCGCGAACGAGATGATCGAGCGTGTCCGCGACGTCCGCAGGAGCCTCGGTGATCGCCATGCGACCGTTCACCCAACGCGCAAATGAGAGCCCGCTCAGCTCGCGACGCACGACAGGGTTTCCGTCGGTGCCGACCGAAACGAAGTACACCGACTGCGCGAGCGCCGTGAGAAACACCACACCTTCACCGCGACGCAGAAACAGCACCGCGTGCTGCCCCGCAACGAGCCGCGCATCCCCAGGGATCTCGCTCTCGAGCCCATCGACCTGGCCGCCAAACTGCCGCACGACGAGCTCTTGCGCGCCCGAGCCCTTGAGGTACTCGGTCACGCGAAGCCGCGTCCAAGTGACGATCTGCGAGTGATCGTCGTTCCATCCGCTGCGACGCGAGAGCACCGTCGCGCGAACCACGAAGTCCGACTGCGCCGTCAGCTCTTCGCGAGAGAGAGGAACCACTACGGTCGCTTGCGACACCGCTGGCATCGCCAGCGACAACGTCGCAGCAAGCATCATCGCCCCCACTACACCGATCCGTCGTCGCACAGCACTTCGCTCCTTCAGCTTCGGTCAACCAACATGGACGAGCGCGCAGAAGCCATCCACAACGCTCACTGACGATTGATTAAAGCACGAGCGCGCAGCGCAACGCGAACAAGACCCGAACAACCAGCGTCCCCTGCGCAGGGATCTCGCCCCACCATCCCCCGAGGCTCAGCGAGCGTTCAGAGCGGATTTTCCGGGACGTTTACGACATCGCCCGGAGCCAACACGACCGTCGCAAACCGCCCCTCGATGATGCCCTGCACGGGGATCGTGAACGTCCTTCGCTCACCGCGATACGTTCGAATCAACACGACTCGATCGCGGTTCGCGAGCGCCGTAAATCCACCAGCGCCCGAGATGGCCTGCACGATCGTCATCGCAGGCGTGAACGTGAGCGACCCTGGCCGCGCCACCTGCCCAATCACGTCGATGCGCCGCGAGCTCACTTCGCGAACGAACACGCTCACCTGCGGCGCCACGAGCACGCGGCGCTCTCGCAGCTGGTCTCGAATGTGATCCGCCAGCTGCGAAGGCTCGAGCCCCGAGACGCGCACGCGACCGACGTACGGAAAGTCGATCGTCCCATCAGGAGCGACTCGATATTCCTGCGAAAGATCAGGCTCGTTGAATACACGCACCTGAAAGATGTCGCCGATCCCGAGCGAGTTGTTCTCTGGCGGTGGCGGCGGCGGCTCGAAGCGACCGACGCCCGTGCAGAGCGCGCCATAACTCGAGAGCGCCAGCACGAGCAGCCACCACTTCCCCCGACGAACTGAATTCGAACTCAACACGATCGCGAAGTCAGACGCGGCAAGCGCATCACCAGTTCACGCGAAGCCCGAGAAACGCCTCGAACTTGATCCAGTTGAGCGAGCCCGCCGCCATTCCCATCGACGAGATCTGCGCGTCGATCAGGTTGCCAGTGAAGGCGAGCGTGGCGTTCAAGCCGAGATAGTCCGTGAACCGGTACTCGCCGAACAACATCGTGAGCACGCGGAACCCCATCAGGCGTCGCGTGTTGGGATCCACGGCACCACCCGAGATCGAGTTCAGCACACGGCCACTCTGATCGGTGAGGTAGCCGAACTGCACGAGTCCGCCCTGCGCCTCACCCGAGAGCAAGAACCGACCGCCGAAGCTGTGGCTCACGTTCACGTAGAGGTTGTTGCGAACCATGTAGTTGCCGATGAGCGACGGAGCGATGTCGCGCAACACGCCGATCCGCACGCTCATCTGCGGCCCCGTGATGAACCGCACCTCGGCGTTGCCCACAAACGTCTCGACGTTGTCGCCGAGCGAGAAGTACGTCGCCTGGTAGCCGCCGAACAGCTGGAACGCGACCCGCTCCGTAAACAACCCGGTGATTCCGAGGCGGGTCGTGAGCGGAACGCTCGTAAAAAGCCCCGTGCCGATCGTCGCCGGGTTGAAGTAGAACGTCGGTGACGCAGTGCCACTCCAGGCGATCGACGTCTTCGGCAGAAAGCGCCAACGCATCTGCAAGCCGATGTCGTTGGCCATGTTGTTGTAGCCCTCGAAACCGGGCTCGAAGAAGATGTTGAGGTTGTTCGTGTACGTCGCACGAAACTCGAACGAACCACCGCCCGGCGTAATGCCGAGCCCAAGCTGAGCAGTGTTCTGCCAGCGGTTGAACACGAACAATTGCCCGAAGTTCAGCTCGCTCGTGCCCTGTACCGCTCTGGCAAACGTGTCCGAAAACGAAAACGACCAAACGCTGTTCGGCGTCGCGGCGACCGCAACCGACGCAGAAAACCCGAGGTTCGACGCGTCCGAGACCGGCCGGCCCGAAGCGGTGGTCGCGTTGAGACCAAAGAAGTGCGAGTACGACACTCCAAGGTTCGCGCGAAAATTCAGGGTGCGCGGCGTCGCCTGCGTAGCCCCTGGCGTCTGCGAACGCTGCACA
This sequence comes from Polyangiales bacterium, assembly GCA_046351515.1. Lineage (GTDB taxonomy): Bacteria > Myxococcota_A > Polyangia > Polyangiales. The sequence continues at coordinate 31,204 of JAXLYJ010000003.1, read as the reverse complement.
CCGAGCGTCGAGATCCCGATGTTTCCCGTCACACGAAGCCGAAGCGACGGGTCGGGGTTCGACGCGTAATAGGTGTTCGAATCGAAGCCGAACTCCGCTCCCACGCCCGGGTGCAACTCGAAGTCACCCACGCGGATGCCGCGCCCTTGGGTGAGGTTACGATCCGCGAGCCAGTACTGAGCCCGCGCCTCACTTGCACCGACGCCGACAGCCGCAGCCGCGAGCACAGCCGCGATCGAACTCCGCCTCATCCGTCTCGAGCTCCTGAAGATCTTCGCCGAACGTTCACCCGCACGAGCAGCGCTCATCGAATCGCGCTCAACGTCGGCGGAACATAGACCTCGATCAAGCCACCCGGCACGAGATCGACATCCTCCGTCGGAATCGTCGGCGCGACACGAACGCCGATCTCCGTCCCTTCGCCGAAGCCCGCGGCCTCTTCACCCACGCACTGCCGAGCCTCGACGTCGAGCGCTCGCACACGCTGCTGATAGATCAAGACCAGCGAGTACTCGTGGTTGCGTTGGTTGTCGTTGTTGACCGAAACCGCCGTCTGCAACAGATCCACGTGCTCGCGAGCCGATCGGATCGCGACATCGATCTGCGTGAGCTTGTCGTTCAGGCAGTTGACCTTGATGATGTCGCGCTCTTGGTTCGCGCGATCGAGCATCTGCGACACCGTCCGACGCACAACGGTCATCTCTTCAACCGTACGCGACGCCGACCGCAGCTGTTGCTGCGGCGTCAGTTGCTGAACCGTGCGCGACCCGACCACCGGTCGCTGCGCTTGCTGCTCGGTCTGCGGGGCAGTCTGCGCGCGGGCGACGCCGACGCGCACGCCACCAATCACCAGCGCTGAAACCGCCAACCACTGCCAGAAGGATCGCTTGCTCATCTCGAAGCCTCCTCGACCATCGCTTCCGACGACCGAGCACAAGGGGGTCGAACTATCTCAGTCGAACCTGTGGGTGTCAACGCCACACCATTGATGGGAGCGCTGCTAACTCTGTGTCCCCACGCGCACTTTCCTTGCTCGAGAAAGTGACGAAGGCACCACCGCTCTCCTGGCTGTGATGCCTCATACCCCCACGGTATTCACTCGCCCCTCACCACACGCGCCCCCATCGATCAACCGCCCGGAGAGAAGTTGAACGGGAAGCTGAAGTCCACGGAACCACCCTCCGGCGTCGGAAACACGAGACCACGCACGCGAGACACAACACACGGTCCCACTTCTGGCGCGGCGCTCAGCCCGCTCGCCGAAGCCGACGTCACACGACCGGACGTTCCGATGGTGAAACGCAGATCCAAGCGCCCAGAGAGCGTCGGGTTGTTGCGCAGAGCGCGCTCGTAGCAAGAGCGAATTCCGCCCATCTGTCCGCGCAACACCGAGGCGACTCGGCTCGCATCGAGCGTGCCTTCGCCGCCTTCTGCATCGCCGCTTCCGAGACTGGCGTTGCCGCTGATGCGACGCTCGACCACGACCGTCCCACCTCCGCCAATGCCCGAGCCGCCACCTTCGATCGCGCGGCCGGCACCGAGGCCGCCACCGCCCGAGATCCCGCCAGCGCTCGCGGACATTCCACCGCGACGAACGCCCGAGCCTCCAGCCGCGGTCGAGATGCCTCCCGTGTTCGCGAGCGCATCGACCGAGCCCTGCATCAGACCACCCTGCGCGAGTCGATCCGCCGCCGAACCATGCCCCGTATCGGTCGCGCCCGTGAGCGCCGCGAACTCTGCGCTGTTCTGCAGCGCGTTCAACGCCGCCGCCGCCGCGCGCTCGGCTGCACGCGAAGCGCCCTCAGCCTGCGCAGCCGCACGCGCCGCGCGCTGCTCGGCAGACCCCTGGTTCTGCGCGGGACGGTTGTTCGCTTGCTGCGTGGGCGCGGGCTGGTTGCTCGGCTGCTGATTTTGCTGCTGATTCTGATTCTGATCCGGCTGCGGCTCCGGCTCTTGCACGGCAGGCGGCGTGGCGAGCGCCACCACCCGCGCGTCGAGCGCGAAGACGTCCTCGATTTCAGGATCGTAAAGATACTCGACGTACGCGAGCCCGCTGAACGCGCACAGCATGAAGAACGCGAGACACGCGTTGTACGTCCAGTCGATGTTCTTCACCCAGCCAGCACGGATCGCCGCCGGAAGCTGCGGCTTCGGCTGCGGAGGCGGCGGGTTGACGAACTGAAACAAGAACTGAACGTCGCCGATCGACACCTTGCCGCGGCACTGTTCGTTGAGCGGAACCTGCCACCCAACGTTGCTCTTCACCGCCTGGCCGCTCTCCTTCAACTGCTTGAGCGCCATCACGCCCGACGCCATCGCGACGCGCCCGTCCATCGCGTCGGTGAAGTTCAGCTTGTACTGACCTCCGACCATCTGAAACAGGTCGAAGTGCCCAGGGAGCTCCGGCCCGACGACGGTGAACGTGTTGCGCTCCGTCGTCCCCACGCTGACCGTGTCGCGCGTGCGAATAATGCGCTCCTCCACGATCTTGCCGCCCTGAATCATGCCGATACGGAGGACCTTCGGGCCCTGCACGGTCTGCACGGCCTGCATGGCCATGGTCATCGCGCCGGGCTTGTTTCCTCGCGGTGGTTGCTGCTGCGTCGCCATCTGCCGCTCCGTTCGATCGTCGATCCGTCGTGCTCAAACTCTCGTCCGCGCCCGCGCCATCATCGGCGCGCTCTCCGAGCGCGACTCGATTCGCTCTGACAACGCAGAAACAATCGAGTTCCCACAGGCCGAAGATTTTTCTTCAGTCCGCTCAAAATCTGAGTCGACGCCAAACGCGAGGAGTCTACCGTCAGCCTGCCGCGCTCGTCCACGCTTCCTCGACTCACTCATCGCCGGACTCCGACTCCAGCGGTCCCCGAACGCTTGGCTCAGCGTCCAGCGCCACCGCGAGCGCGTGCACCCTCGACGAGACCCGCTTCATGTGCCGTCCCGCGATCGCGATCGCCGTCCACAACGGAATCGCGGTGGCGATCCCCATCAACGCGCTGCCAAACGCCTTGGCCGCGAGCGCCTCGCCAGCGAGCGTCGAGCTCCGAAGCGTCGCGATCGCCGCGAGCAGCCCCAGCGTGGTGCCGATCGTCGCCAATCCCCGCATCGCGTTCGTCGGCGGCGCGCAGTCGCCAAGCAACGCATCCGCGCGGTCCGACGCGGACTCACCATCTCGATCCGCGGTGAGCACCGCAGCGATCGCGGGGTGCATCTCATCGGTGACGAGCACATCGACCGTCAACCCACGGCGGCGCAGCGCGCGCGTCGCCTCGACGACACCGCCCTCCATCACGCCCGCGATCGTCGAGATTCGCACGACCGCGCGGCCTGCAATCGACCAGGCCAACAGCGCGTACACCCCCTGAACGATCATCCACATACGCGACCGTCCGCGCTCAAAACGGCGCGCGTCGTACGGCGTTGATGATCTCCTGGATGAACCGCACCGGGAGCTCCAAGTACGAGTATCCGAGCGACGAGCGCCCCGAGAGAGAAAACGCGTACGGACGCTGAATCTCCCCGCGAACCTCGATCGTCCCAGTCGCGACGTACACCCGTCGCCCACCCTCGGTGCGAAGCGTAGCCTGCATCTGCTCGCCCTCGCCGCCGGAAGCCGCCTGACCGCTCGAGCCAGCCTCTCCCGCACTTGGGTTGGTCTGCGCGAGCGCCGCGGGAGCAGCGAGCATCAACAACGCACCGATCACCACCGCGAGCCCTGTCTTGTTGCGCTTCATCGTGTTGCCTCTTCGCCCTAAGTCTCTGCGCAGATCCCGATCACTCTCAGTGAAGCACGCTCACGCGCCGCCGTCGCCTCGCGGAGCCGCAGCGCCCGCATCGGCGCCACCAGCAGCGCCGCCGCTCTGTCGCGCAGCGCGACGCTGCTCGCGCTGAAGCACCGTCTGCGTGCGCGTGATCAGGGACGTCAGACGCTCGAGTTGCGCGTTCACATCGGCAGCCCGCGGGTGGTTCGTGAACTGCGGTCCGAGCGCGTCGCGAAAGCGCGTAAACGCCTGCTGCGACTGCTGCAACAAGGCGATCTTGCGGTTGAGGTTGTCGATTCCCTGGCTCGGGATCTCTCTCGCCTGCTCGCCGTACAGCCGTCCGTAGTTGTAGTGCACTTCGACCATCGACGGGTCGAGCTGCTGCGCGCGGGTCAGCTCTGCGGACGCCTCGTCGTACGAGTGCATCGCGCGCAGCGCGTCGCCGAGATTCAAGTGCGCCTTCGACCACGACGGAGCGAGCGCTGCCGCCGCGCGAAGGTGGTCGATCGCTTGCGACACGTTTCCCGCCTGCAACAGGTACACGCCCAGGTTGTTGTGCGCCTCGGCGAACTGCGGATCGAGCTCGACCGCGCGGGTAAAGCTCTGGATCGCTCCTGGGACGTCGCGGTTGACCTCGATGCGCAACAGCGCACGGAGGTAGTGTGCGCGCGCGTCGTTGGCGCCCGGGCCGTTGTTTGGGTGGTTCGGATCCGAGCCGTTGATCACGTCGTCGATGATCGCCAGCGCGTTGTCGGTGCGACCACGAGCGCGAAATGCCTCGGCCACAGCGAGCTTCGCCGCAACGTTGCGCTCGTCGATCCGCAAGATCGAACGCGCTTCGCTGACGGCCTCGTCGTAGCGCTCAGCGGTCACTAAGAGCCGGGCGTATTCGGCGCGAACCAAGAAGTTACCTGGAAATCTCCCCGCGATCGCAGCAGCAAACTGCACGGCCTCTGCGACGCGACGCTGCCTGACCAGCAAGCGCGAGCGAGCGACGACGGCGAGCTCGTAGTCTGGCTGAATCGTCAACGCGCGCTGGTAGTAGCTGTCCGCCTGCGGATCTTGCCCCTGACGCTCGGCGATCACGCCCGCGTTGTACGCCGCCGCAAACGCGCGCGGATCGCTCGAGAGCGCACGGTCGAACGCCTCTCGCGCCGCAGGAAGGTTGCCCTGCTGTGCCGACGAAAGCCCCTGCCGATAGTTGTCGCGCGCAGACGAGTTCATCTCGGGACGCGCGGGAGGCGCTGGGGGACGGCCCGGCTGATTCTGCGGCTCTTCGACCTGCGGAGCGACGCCGGTGTCGACGATCGCCGCGAGAACTCCGGAGTCCTGCGCGGCGGACGGAGGTGACGTCGACTCATCGAGCGAGGTGCTCGTGGTGTTGGCGTTCGTGCTCGCGCTCGAGGCGCTCGCGTCGGCCGCCGACGATCCACCGGACGAGGTCTGATTGCCGTTGTTCTGCTCGTTGTTTCCACAACCAGCGACCGCGACCACGAGCGAGAGAAACAGTGCTTTCGAACGAACGTTCATCGTGTTCACTCCCTGCTCACTCGCCCGCGAGTCCCGGCGTCGCCACCGACTGCTGCTGAGTCATGGTGGCGCCCGGCGCCTCGGTGCTGAACATCGTCGGCGTGTACGAGAACCCGACGCGCTGCGCGAGCTGCGGCGAGATTCCACGGACCGATGCCTCGATGAGCGGACGATTCTCTTCGAGCCGGATGTGCTCGAGCGCCGTCGCCGCAAACTGCGTCGGGATGTTGTTGCGACGCGCGAGGTGGATGGCGATCGCGAAGTCTTGGATCGCCAGCTTACGCTCGGCTTCGGCCTCTTGGTCGTACTGCTGCTGCACCGCGGTCGTCATCTGGTCGCGCATCTGCTGGACCCGATCGCGGACCTCTTGCGCTTGATTGCGCAAGCGCGTCTCGAGCGCTTCGTTGCGTCCGCCGAGCTGGTCGGCGAGACGATCGAGGCGCGCCGCGCTCGCCTCCGCTTGCGTGAGCTGCCGCTGCTGCGCGGTGGAGAGGCGAAGCAGCGTAGCGATGCGGACCTCCTGCGTGGCCAAATACTCGTGCGCTTCGCCACGACGGACGAGGGCTCCGATCGTGTACTCGCCGCCCTGCAGATCGATGATCTCCGTGGCCTGCGCGTCGACGGCGTCGAGCTCGGTCTTGAGCGTGCGGATCTGTCGCGCGAGCTCCGTGCCCGTGCCCTGGGTGAGCGTGCGGGTCATGAAGGCGCGGACTCGAGTGTCGAGATCGGCGTAGAGCGCCTCGGCGGCGAACGCCGCAGCGCGCGAGCCCGGTTGTTGCCGCGACTGGCGAAACACATCCGCCACGCGGCGCAGCTCACGCTGCGCGCCCGCTTGATCACCCGCGTTACGAAGCGCTTGGGCGATGTTGTACTGCGCTTGCACATGGAACTCGGCGGTGTCCGAGCTCATCGGCGTCACGCGCCGGTACTCTTGAAACGCGCGGACAGCACCCTGCCAATCGCGCGCGCGCCACGGCATCTCCGCGTAGCGGTACTCAGCGGTCGCGCGCTCGCGACCGGCCTCAGCGACCGGCAAGAACGAGCGCCACGCCTCGCGTGCGCGGGTCCAATCGCCAGTGTTCGTACGGATCAGCGCGATCGACGCGAGCGCGTCGTGCACGTGATCCGCGTGATCCGACGCCGAAGCGAAGCGGTTGTCGCGAACGACCGCGTCGAAGTAGCGAACGGCGCCTTCATAGTCGAACGTGCGATCGAGGTTCACGCCCGCGCGGAAGTGCGCCTGCTCGAGGATGTCCACGCGCTGTTGACGATCGCCGCCCTCGAGCTCGCGCGGAGGATTCGATCCGTTCACGTTCAGGTTGTTGAAGTCCTGCGTGATGCGGATGTACGTCTGCGTCGCGGTGTCGAAGCGATTGGTTCGCTCGTACGCGAGCGCGGTGTAGTACAGCGCCAGGGGAGCGTCGCGGTGCGCACGGTTGGCGTTGACCGCCGCGAGCATCTCGTTTGCGGCGCTCTCGTAGAGACGAAGCGCTTCTTCGCCGCTCGCGCGCTCTGCCTGATGGAATCGATCGAGCGCCAAACGGAACGTACGATCCGTCAGCGTCGTCGAGATCAGGCTCTGATCGACACCTCGGCAAGAGCCGCGAGACTGCTCCATCGCGAGCGCGTCGCGGTCTTCTTGGCGGTTTTGCGCGAGCATCATGTTGAACAGGTCCGCAAACGCGGCACCCGCGACGAGCTGATCGCTGCAGAACGTGCGGAGGATGTAGCGGTAGCCTTCCTCAGCGTCACGAGTGTGACCGAAGCGCATGTTCGTTCGCGCGTTGAGGTACGCGAACTTCGAGCGAAACGGCGGATCGTTGAGCGGATTGCCATCACTCGAGAACACCTCCGCGAGCCCGCGCGGCGAGTCTTGCCCTCGCGGCACGCGGCGCACGTAGGAGATACGAGCTTCCATCAACGCGCGAACGTTGTCGGGGATGTTCAGCTCGAGCACGCTGGCCGCGGGCTGCGCTTGCTGCGCCTGCTGGCCCTGCGGTTGCGCTGGCTGCGCAGAGCCGGGCTGGAGAGGAAGCTCCTTGCACCGCTGCTCGGCAGCCGCGTCGAGATAGGGTTGCCCCTGAGCGTTGCGCAGAGCGCTGATCTCGATGCCAGCGCGAACCGCCAAGCACGGATCGAGTCGACCGCCGCTGACGTCCGCGCGAATCGCGGCTTCGAGCGACTTGATCGCCATGTATGCGCTGGCTGCGAGGTACTGGTCGTTCTCGTTCGACTCGCGGACTTCGCCGTACGCGCGAGCGGCGTCCGCGTAGTTCGCGCTCCAGAAGAGAGCGTCCGCGCGGTTGTACTTGAACTCGTACGCAGCGTCGTCGTTCGGGTAGTTGCGGATGAAGTTCGTATAGGCCTCAACCGCGAGCTGATACTCTTGGTTCGCCCGCTGCAATTCAGCGAACGCTGACGCCTGACGCTCACCGCGCTCGCGCGGGTTGCGAGCGGGCTGGCACACGTCGCCGCCAGCTTGTCCCAACGCGCAGTTGTTGAAGGCGACCGATCGCGATCGCGCACGAGAAGCGCGACGGTGGTGCTCGATCGCCGTGTCGTGCAGCGAGTTGCGAGCGACGAGCTCGGCGTGGCGCTGCGCGTCGGGATGCGAGTTGTTCGCGCGATACCACTCACCACCTTCGAGGTAGTTCGCGAGCGCTCCGCGCGCGCCGATCGCGGCGTCGAACTGGCGCTGCCTCTCGTAGGCGATCGCGATGTTCTCTGCCACGCGCGGCGCCATGAAGTGCAGCGGGTTCATCCGCAAGAACAAGCGATAGAGCGCGATCGCCTCGTAGTACTTCGTCTGTTGGAAGTAGTCGTTCGCGAGCTCGAGGTACGCCTCGGGAGTCCACGGGCGATCTTGGGGGATGTGCGATGGACGTCCCGCTACTGGCGTCCCAGTGATTCGCTGCGAACCAGCGGCGGCCGACGCGAGCTGCTGCGCGTTGAAGGGCGACGTGATGCGGATGATTCCCGCGCAGTCGAACGGACGCGTGGCGTCCGCTGGCGGCCGCGCGAGCCCCTCGACGATCTGCTGGCACTCGAACTGCTCGTTCGACGCAGCGAGGTTCCACGTGCTCTCCGAGAAGATCACGCCGATCCACTTGATCGTGTCCGAGCGGTTGCCCTGCGCAGCGGCTTCAGCGCCAACGTAATCGTAGTAGTCGAGCAACCTCGAAAACGCCTCGAGCGCCTTCGGGTAGCCGTTCTGCATGCGAAAGAAGCCCCATCCAATCTTGTAGAGCGACTTCGACCAGAACACTCCGTACTGGATGTTGTTGTCGAACTGCGCGCGTCCCGGAGAGTTGGCCGCCGTCACCTCGTTGGGGTTGCCCGTGTCCGTTCCGGCGCCGGCGATGCCCGCAGCGGGAGAAGTGTCACCGGTGTTGGCCTGCGCCGACGCGAGTCGCGGCGTCGCGCTGAACCGCATCGACGCCTGATACGCAGCGATCGCGTAGGCGTTGCCGAGATCGGGGTCGGTGGGCGGGTTATCGAAGTGATAATCGCCAATAAAATACCAGGTCTCCGCGGTGTAGCGCGACGGCCGTCCATTGGCGCCGTTGAGCGGCTGGCACTCGGCGTAGTCTGACGGAATCGGCATCGGCTCGGTTTCCGTCGCCTGTCCCGTGGCGACGAGCGAGCCGTTGATGTCGTTGACCGACGCCGCGGGCGCTGCGCCCGCCTCAGCTCCGCCGTCCGCGTCGGCCGCCACGGGCGGAGCAACGACGGGCGACATCAGCTCCGGCGCGAACGGCCGCAGCACATCAGCCATGTGCTGACACGTCAGCGGCGTGTCCTGCCCCGCGACGATCGACGCGGCCAAGTCCATCTGAGCCGTGTAGCGGAAGCGAGCCGGGCACACGAGGCTGCGATACGCGCCGATCGCCTCGTCCTCCTTGCCCATCTCCTTCAACACCCACCCGAGCAGGTAGTGCGTCGTATCGCGCAGGCGAAAGCGCGTGAAGCGCTGCGCGATGTGTCGGTACAACAAGATCGAGCAACGGTAGTCCGCCGGCGCAGGAGCCTGCAGATCGTCGGTCGACAGGTTCGCAGCTTCACGCTCGGCGCGCGCGCGATCGAAGCGCTCGTCGGCCTCGAGCTTCGCGTACTTCGCCTCGTCGTAGTACAGCTCCGCGAGGCGAAACATCACGTCCGGCGTGTGTTCAGCGTCCGTCGGATACTGCTCGATGAAGCGCTCGAAAATCGAGATCGCGTTGCGACGCGCAGCGGCCTCTGCTTGTTGCTCGGCGGTGATCTGCCGCTCGTAGCCGCGACGCAGGCGCGTAAGCTGGTTCTCGTGCTCGCGGCGCAAAAGGCCATTCACGCTGTGTCGAAACGAATCCCCGCGCGACGCAAAGCCGTTGATCTCGTCCTCGAGCACGCGCAGCGCGTTGAGCTGCTCAGGAGTCGGCGCCGGACGCGCGCGAATCTGCACCTGCTGCTCGTTGCCGAGACCGCCGTTCGAGTTGTCCGTCGCGCCCACCGCGCTCACGGCAGCGTCCGCGCTGGCGGAGCTCGACGCGCCGCTCGTCACCAAGGTCGAAGCAGAAGCATCGGCAACGATGGCGGCGCCCGCATCGGAACCGGTCTCGGTCGGACGAGTCTGCGCAGAAACGCGAGACGCGCCGAACGCAGCGACGACGATCGGAATTCCGAGAAGCCAACGAGAAGTGATCTTCATGGACTGCGTTTCCTGAATCAGCGGACACCAGCAGAGGCGCTCGCGCCAGCGTTGGTCTGCGGGGTGGTGTTCGAGGCCCCTTCGGGCGTAGGAGCGCCGGAGCCGCCCGGCTGCGGCTGCGTGCCTGGCGTCGGCTGCGGCTGCGACTGTGGCGTCGTCGATCCGCCCGGTGTTTGACCGGGTCGCTGCTGCGAGTTCTCGTTCTCAGCGCCTTCGATCACCTCGCTGAACTCGTCGTTCAGCGCGGTGGACTCGCGGTTGAGCTCTTCAGCGAGGATGCGGGCGCGGTTGTTGTGGTTCTCGCGCTCTTCCCACGCGACGTCGACCAAGCCGAGGTCGGCGCGCATCACGATGCGGTAGAAGTGGAGTCGAACGTTCGAGATGCTCTGCATCACGGCGCGGCCGACGACGTCGGCTGACTCGCGCTCGAGATCCGCCAAGCGCAGGCGATAGCCCGCGACGTTGCGCTCTTCTTCTTGCACCTGGTTGCGAACGCTGGTGATGCGCTGATCGACGACGGCTTGCACGCGCTGATCGAAGGACTGCGCGCGGCGTTCTGCATCGTCCAAGCGACCGAACAGCGACGCTGCCTCAGCAGGAAGACGTCCTGCGTTTCGAAGTAGGTCCATCTGGCGCACGAGCAGGTCGCGATACTCTCGCGCGATCTCGATGTCGCGCTGGTAGCGAGGATCGCCCACGCCAACCTGCGCGCGCCCTGCAGAGATCAGTCGACGAAGGTCGGACAACCGCGCGCGGTAGCTCGCGATGGCTGCGTCGTGCTGCGCGATCTCGGTGTTCAGCGCGGTGAGATCAACGTTGCCCCGCGGGTTGGGGTTGTCGCGGATGTAGCGGCGCATCGCGGCGAGCATCGCCTCGAGGTTCGAGACGCGCTGCTCGTTGCGTTGGATTTCTTGTCCGAACGCGGCGAACTCGTTCTCGGCGGCTCGATCCCTGCGACGCACACCTGCGTCATCGATGGGGAGCCTCGCTGCCGACGTGTCGAGCGAGCGTCGTTGCGTGATGACGCCCTGGAGGTTTCCGTCGTTGAGACCGCTGCCGGCTTGATCGAGCGCTGCGGCGAGCGCTGCGCGAGCCTGCGTGATGCGGTTGTAGACCTGAAACGTCTGCTCGCGAGCGTCGCGCAGCTCGCGAAACACATTCGCGCGCGACGGAGAGTTGATCCTCGCGTTCAGCCGCGCGATCAAGTCTTCGCTCTCTCGGATGTACTGACGACAGGTGTTGAGGTCCGAGACGACTCCGAGCGAGTCCTCGAGCGTGCCCTCTTCGCGAACGAAGTGCACAGCCTGCGGAGGCAACAGCGCAGAGGCGTCGAACACCATCGTGTTCATCTGCAGCAGCTGCTGAAAATACAGCTGCGGATCGGTGTTCTGCGCGACGAGCTGATCGAGCCGAGCGCTCACGGGACCGAACTGCGTGCGCACTTCCTGAAACACGCGCTGGGCGCGTTCGAAGCGACCGGTGCGGAGCAAGAGGTTGCCCCAGAGCAGCTTTCCTTCGGGGATCAGCGGCGAGTCCGGGTTGGACACCGAGAGCACTTCGAGCGCTTGTTCAGCGCGAATCGCGTCGCCGTTGCGGATGTGCGACCACGCGAGCTCGAACAACGCACGATCGAAGAACGACGAGTTGCGCCCGACGCGTTGGTACGCTTCGACCGCGCCGTCGTACTCGTTGCGCTCGAGGTGCAGTCGGCCGATCGCGAGCCACGCGAGGTCGATGACCTGCTGGCGCTGCTGGTCGTTCTGCGCGTCGAGCTGAGTGATCCGCGTGAACGCCTGAATCGCCTCAGGAAACCGCTCTTGCGCGGTCAGGATCGCGCCGAGAAAGTACCGCGCCTGCGGGTAAATCGCAGCGGCCGTCGGGATCGACTCGAACGCCTGGCGCGCGAGGTCGTAGTCCGGATTGGGACGCAAGAAGTAGTACTTGCCGCGGACGTACGTGGTTTGCGCTTCGATGTCGCCGGGCGGCAGCTGGTTGAGCCGCGCGAAGATCTCGTTCATCTCTTGAACGGTGCGCGGAGACTGATCGCGGCCGCGCAGAGCGATCTCGATCAGGCGACCGAGCGCGCGCTGAACGAACGGACGAAACAGCGGATCCGTCCCGTGCTCCATCACCAGCTCGCGAAACCGCGAGCGTGCGCCGTGCCGATCACCGGCCTGATAGAGCGATTCACCCAGCAAATAGAGCGAGTTCGCGAAGGCGGGCGTGTCGCGATAGTTGGTCACGAGGTCCGTGAAGAGCACGGCCGCGCGCGAGTAGTCCCGCAGTTGAAAGAGCAGCTCACCGTCGGCGAACCGCTCGGTGTACGGCGTCGATGCGCGCGTCGTCGCGGCCTGCACGCGCGGCATGTTCTGCTCGAGCGCGTTGGCGCGCGCCTCTGCGTCGACCACGGCGCGCGAAGCAGTGTCCATCGTCTGAGCGCTCGCCGCGCTGGGAATCACCAGCGCGATCAACGCTCCCGCGGCGTAAGCGCGGAGCGAAAGCTGAGCCATCAGCGCCCCCCAGCGGTCGAGTTCTGCGCGCCCTGAGCGCCCTGCGCACCCTGCGCACCCTGCGCGGGCTGAGCGTTGTTGGCGCCGGACTGCGCCTCGGTCGGCGCGTCCGTGTCTTGAACGTCACGCAGCGAGACGATGCGGGGTTGGAAGCGGATCGCAGTACGTTCGTTGTGAGGCGTGAGCGGTCCGCCCTGCTCGTAGCCGATCACGCGGATCTGGATCGCCTTGCCTTCGGGCACAGAGAAGCTGTGCGTCGAACGAACGCGAAACTGGTAGCCCTTCACGTAGGAGAAGATCCCGTAGCCGTTGCCCTGGTACTCGAGGTTGACCGTGAGCGAGTGATCGCCCGCGCCGATCTGCCCGTTGTACACCGGGAATTCGCGCTGATCCGCGAGCGAGCCGTTGTCGTCGGTGCGGGTCAGGATGGGCGCGCCGTCCAGCGAGTACACCGCGCGGACGAGGCGGTAGAGAGCGCCCATCTGGTTTTCGTGCTGGATGATGGCGCGCGCGCCGCCGATCACGTTCTGCAGGATCGACTCGGCGAGGAGCGAGAGCCGCGCCTTCGAGCGAAAGATCTCTTCCTTCAGCTCGTTGATGCGCTGCTCGAGGTCTCGGAGGCGAACGACGAACTGCTCGCCCGTCATGCTCTGGCCGGCGTCTGCAGCAGCGCTCGTCGCCGCCGCGGCCCCGGCGTCATCGTCCTCCTCGCTCGGCGGAGTCGTGCTCGTCGTGCTCGTCGCGGTCGTCGCCGCGGCGGCATCGGACTGGGCTTGCGCCGCCGCCCCGTGGATGAAGAGCGAGGCCCCGAGGATGAGTGCCATCAACCACACGCGCATGTTCGATTGTCTCCGAGAAAGGCTTACGGACGGGACACAAGATCCCGTGTACATGTGGGAGGTACCGCAACACGGCCGATCTTCCAAGCGATCACGCGAGGGACGGTATCGGTCACGGACAGGTTTGGTGACAGAAGATCGGCTACGGAACTTTCTCCCAGGTTGCATCCGTTCTTCGAGGGCTACCGCGACGACCTTCCCGTCGGATAGAGTCGCGCCGAAGGTCGAAGCTACACGCGACCGACGACGAGTGCTCGATGAGTGCTCAGCAGCGAGAATTTCCTTCGAGCCCTCCCAGTGCCCTCACCGCCCCCCGCACAACCGACGGACGAGGAACTCCTCGAACGCTTCCGCGCCGGAGACCGACGCGCGTTCGACACCCTCATGAAACGGCACGAGGTGGGGCTGTTCAACTTCATCCTTCGTTCGGTTCGTGATCGAGCCACGGCCGAGGAGCTTCTGCAGGACACTTGGATTCGAGTGCTGTCGGGGCTGAAAGACTTTCAGCGAGCTTCGAAGTTTTCGACGTGGGTGTACACGGTCGCACGAAATCTCTGCATCGACCAGGCGCGCAAAGCCGTTTTGCGTCGTCATCCGTCTCTGGATCAGAGTTCGAAGAGTTCGTCCGACGACGGTCCGACGCTGGGAGAAGTGGTTCCCGACGGCGGGCCTCGTGCGGATCGAAGCGCGATTAGCAAGGAGTTGCAGAGCAAGCTCGTGCAGGCGATCCAAGAGCTGCCCGAGGATCAACGAGAGGTCTTTATGCTTCGAGAGTACGGATCTCTGGCGTTCAAAGAGATCGCGGACATCGTCGGAGCCCCAGAAAACACCGTGAAGAGCCGCATGCGCTACGCACTCGAGAGGCTGCAGAGCGCGTTGGCTGAGTACGAAGACTACGCGAAGGCGCTCGGATAACACCGCGCCTGCGCTGCGACGAGGACTGCACTATGCACTGCGATGACTGCCAGAACCTGCTGCTCGACCTCGCCTACGGCGAGCTCGACGACGCGCGCTCGGCTGAAGTGCAGCAGCACCTCGACGGCTGTTCTTCGTGCGCAGCGGACTGGGAGAAGATCACTCGCGGTCGATCCGCGGCGGCCATGCTGCCCGTGGCGAGCGCTCCGGCGCCCTCGCGCGCGTTGCTCGAGGCGATCGAGAAGAGCGCGCCGAAATCGAGCGTCGACCGGACGGGCGCGCGATCCGTGAAGAGCGCGGACGTGTCCGGCAGCGTCAAGAGCTCGACAGCGACCGCAGAACGGGCTGACGAAAAGCAGGGAGAAACCCAATCGACCGAGGCGAGCGGCCCGGGCGCGACGGTGCTTCCTCTGCGGGGCGGCGCGCGTTGGCTCGAGCGGCTCGCGGCGATGGCCATGCGACGCGAGGTAGCGATGGCCGCGGTGTTCTTGATGGCGCTCGGCGTGGGCGTCACGACGCTCTACAACCCGTCGCGCAACCCAGCGATCACCGAAGAGGATCGATCGCGAGACGTGATTCCTGCGGTCGAGGTGAGCGCCGAGAATCAATCGGCCAACGAACGAGCAGGGCAGCGACGGGCGACGAGCGCTGACCCTTCGCTTCGCGCGCGGGCGCTCGAACGCACGGACAACGTCGCGCGGGGCCAGCGTCCGACCGTTGCGCCCATGAACACCGCGAGCAACGCCGCGGCTCCGAGCGCGGCCTCGCCCTCTCCCTCGCCCTCGCCAGCAGCGCAACAAGCAGTCGCGGCAGGGGCGCGCCAGAGCGAAAACGTCGACAACGTCGCGGGCAACACCGCCGTGTGGAACGCCCCGTCCCAGAACTCCGCGGCGAACACGGCCGCGACGCCGGCGCAGATGCCGTCGCAGGCGATTCCGTCGCTTCAGCGCTCGATGTCGAACGCGGGCGTCGAGGTGGCGGGAGTGCAACAGCAGCCGTTGTCCACGATGGAGCTCGCCGCTCGCTCGGCGCTCAGTCGCGGGGACGTGGGCACGGCTCTGGAGCAATACCGACGGGCGCTTGCGGCCGCGTCGGACGACGTGACGAGGGCGCGGCTGCAGCGAGAGATCGCCTCGCTCGAGGCGACGCAGGCGACGGCGGCCGCGCAGAACGCTCAAAATTCGCAGGCGGGAAGCGTTCCCACGTCGCAGGTGCAGAGCGCAGAGAGCTCGTACCGACGCAGTCGCGTGGCGCCGGCGCGAGCGACGAATCGGACGCGAAGCTCGACTGCCGGCAGCGCCGATAACTACGGGGCGCTCGGGTACTGAGCGCGCTGCGGCGCTCGACAATCGACGGGAGCCCGTGTGAAGAATGGGCCCATGCACGAGGCTTCAGAGCCCCCGGCACGCGAGGGCTCCCACGCAGGCGTGACGTGTCCTGGCTGCGGGCTCGTCCACCCGTCTCCACGCCGAAGCTGCGCCCTCTGCGGTACGCCGCTCGAAACCACGTCGGAACACCCGTTGCCGATGGACAGTCCGCTGCTCGAACGAGCGCGGGAAATCAGCGCGCTCGACGGCGCGGTCGATCGGTTCTTGAAGGCGAAAGAGGGCGCGGTCGTCGCGGTCGTCGCGCCGGCCGGCATGGGCAGAACGAGGCTGCTTCGCCACGCGGTCGAACGCGCGCTCGGAACGCCCGGTGTTCGGGTGCTTGCGTCGACCGCGCGCGCCGGAGAACCGACGTTTGCGCCGATCGCGCGGTGGATCATCGAGCGGTTCAACGTCGCGCCGACCCGACCGATCCCCGCCGCGCGCATGGACATCTCGGCGGAAGCGCAGCGCGTGTTTGCGCGCAAGTCGCAGCACGTCACCGATCACGTGCGTCGATTGCTCGTGCTCGCGGGGCTCTCAGCGGAGGAAGTCGAGCGCAGCCAGAACGTCAGCGAGCTCGGCGAAACCCTCGGTCGATTCTGGGCGGCAGACGCTGAATCGAGCCCGATTTTGCTGGTGCTCGACCGCTTCGAGTTCGCCTCGGACGAGGCGCTCGCGGTGGTTCGCGAGATGGTCTCGGGGCTCTCCAGAGCGCCAGTGTTGCTCATCGTGGCGACGACGCCCGAGCGCGGACGCACGTTGACGGCGCGTGCGCGCGTCGTGGTCGAGCCCGAGCCGCTCTCGACGAGCGCGTGCGAGATTCTCTGTCACCACTTGTTGCCGGGGCTCGCCGTCGTTCCCGATGAGCTGCTCGAGGCGGTGGTGACGCGAGCGGCGGGCGCTCCTGGCAAAGTGCGGGAGCTTCTTCTGGCCTTGATCGAGTCGAGGGTGATCGTGGTGGATGAAGATCCTTGGTCGATCGACCTCGAGGCGCTCGGACCGAACGGACCTATTTCAACAGCAGATTTGCTGCACATTCGCATGAGTCGTCTCGACGACGACGCGCGCGCCACCCTCAGCCGCGCGGCGGTGGTCGGAGAGGTGTTTTGGGAGGGCGCGGTCTTCGCGATGGCGCGCGTCGAGGACGGGCCGATCGATCCGAGCGCGGACGACGTGATCGCGGCGCGCGAGCACGAGGCGCTGCGACGGCTCGTCTCTGCGGAGCTTCTCTCGTCGATCGAGCACGGCGAGCTCGCGAACGAGCGCGAGTATGTCTTCGCCGTCGCAGGCCTGCGCGAAATGATGCTGCAGTCGCAGCCGGACGAGATCCGACAGCGGCGCCACGATATTTGCGCGGGCTGGCTCGAGCTTGCCGCCGGTGCGAGGGCCGACGATCTGTCTCGCGCCATCGCGGGACACCTCGAGCGAGCGGGGCTCACCGAGGCCGCAGCGCGTGCGTACTTGCGCGCCGCTCGCGTCGCGCGCGCAGGCTATCGCGGAAAGCAAGCGGTTCAGCTGTTCGACAAGGCGCTGGCATTTTTGCCGACCTACGACGCTCCGGCTCGGCTCGAGGCGCTGCACGACAAGGGGGTCGTGCTCTCGCTCTTGGGGCGCGTCGACGATGCTGAAGCGACGTTTCAAGAGATGCTCGCGCTGGCGCACACGTACGGCGCACGCAACAAGATGGCCGCGGCGCTCGGGCGCTTGGGGAGGCTCGCGCGCGGGCGCGCGGAGTTCGAGCAAGCGCGGGCGTACTTGTGGAGAGCGCTCGAGCTGTTTCAAATGGCCGAGGACCTTCGGGGCGTCGCTGCGGTGCAGGACGACCTCGGAATGGTCGCGTATTTCGCAGGTGATTTCGACGCAGCGCTCGCGCACAGCACCGCGGCGTTGGACATCCGTCGCGGACTCGAAGACCCGTTGGGCGAGGCGCTCTCGACGCACAACCTCGGGCTCGTGCACTTGTCGCACGGACAGCCGCGACAGGCGCGAGCGCACTTCGAGCGAGCGCTCGCGCTGCGCGAGAAGCACAACGACATCGAGGGGCAGTTTGCGACGCGCAACGTGCTCGCGGCGTTGGCCTTCGACCGAGGTGAGTGCGAGCAAGCCGAGGCGATGTGGAGCGAGATCCTCGAGCTGGCGGACACGATGGGCGATCGGCGCATGATCGCGTTTACCGCGGCAAACCTCGGAGAGAGCGCGGTTCATCGCGCGGATCCCAAGACCGCGGCGACGATGCTCGACCGAGCGGAGAAGGTCGGGCACGAGATCGGCGATCGGCGCGTGTTGGCGGAGGTCGAGCGGATCCGAGCGTCGCTCGCTCGGTTGTTGGGAGAGCTCGACGAGGCGCGCGCGCGGCTCGAGAACTCGCTTGCGATCGCGCAGTCGTTGGGGATCAAAGAGACCGCAGCGCTCGCGTTGCGTGGGCTCGGCGAGGTGTTCGCTGCGACGGTGTTCGACGCGACGGGAGACACTGCGCGTCGGGCAGAGGCGTACTTTCGAGAGTCGATTTCGATCTTGGAGGCGCTCGGCGCGACGAGGGAGCTCGCGAGAGCGCGCGCTGCGTTTGGGATCTACCTCGTCGAGCAGGGGCAGCAACTGGAGGCGCGAAAGCAGCTGAGCCTCGCGGTGCCCGTGCTCGAGCGCTTGGAGCTCGCTGACGCTGGGCCTGCGCGCAGGGCGTTGAACACTGCGGGCGGTGAGGTTCCGGTGATGGAGTACGGCGGCTGATGAGCGCGCGGGCGCGCGGCGCGACGCTGTGGGTGGGAGCGGCGCTGGTGTTGGTGGGAGTTCCGTTGGGAGCGAGCGTGCCGGCGTTGGATGTCGTCGGTGGTGTTCGCACGGGCTCGATGCCCAAAGGTGTCTCGATTTCGCCCGACGGGCGCACGCTGTACGTGACGAACTACGGCAACGCGAACAGCAACAACGTGATGTTGTTCGACGCGACGACGCTGGCGCAGACCGGGACGATTCACGTTCCGGGCATCGTGGTCGAGAGCGTTCTGTCACCCGACGGACGCACGCTGTATGTGTCGAATTTCACGCGGGGAACAGTGCAGTTTGTCGACATCGCGTCGAGGCGCGTGACGCGCGAAGTGCGTGCGGGAGGGCACCCGAAGGTGCTCGCGCTCTCGCGGGACGGCGCGCGGTTGTTCATCGCCAACTGGGGGACGCACAACGTCACCGAGGTCGAGACCGCGCGGGGCACGGTGACTCGCACGATGCGCGCCGGACGCAACCCGCGAGGGATGGTCGTGACGCGCGCAGGTCGATTGTATGTGGCGAATTTCAACGGGCACACGATCGACGTGTACGAGGGCGCGAACATGGAGACGCACCGTCGGCTCGATCCGGTGTGCCGCATTCCGAGGCACCTGGCGCTCTCGCCAGACGAGACGCGGTTGTATGTGAGCTGCTTCAGTCACTCGAAGTTGCTCGTGCTCGACACGCAGACCGAGCGCCCCTTGCGCGAGGTGAGCGTGGGCGAGTGGCCGAAGTCGATCGACGTGACGAGCGACGGCCGCTACGTCGGAACGGCGAACTACGGAGGCAGCTCGGTGAGCGTCGTGGACACGACGGATTGGAGCGTGACGACGCTCGATGTGCCCGCGATGGACCACGCGAGCGGGATCGTTTCTGCCAGGTCGGGAATGCGATTTTTCGTGACGGGATGGTACGACAATCACTTGTTCACGGTGGCGGCGCAGGGATCGTCGCCAGCGTGGACGATCAGCGACGCGCAGCGAGCGCTCACGCTGCGACAACGCGATTTTCACCGGCGGCACCCGGCGGAGTGACCTTCGCGACGGAGCGGGTGGTGATGTTTCCAGTGGCTTCGGGCATGCGCGAGGCGAGGCGTTCTTGGAGCATCGCGAACGACTCGGCGACGGCTTGCGCTTGCACGGAGTTCTTCGGTCCGACGTCGCACCAGCGCACCCACGCGGCGAGGGCCATCGCCGCGGCGCGAGCGCTCTTGCGATCGGGCGCGGTGGTCGCGACGGTGATCCAGTAGCGCTCTCCGGTCTCGGGGTCCTCGCGCCACATGTCGATGCGAACGCGCGCCTTGGCGGTCTCGCGGCAGTAGGTGAAGAGAAAACCAGCGAGGCGGAAGCGGATACGGCGAGCGGCGGCGGTGGTGGTCATGGTGGGGATCTCCGTCGTGATGGTTCGCGAGGGTTGAATTGGTGTGCTCGGCGCGGGGCTCGCTGCCCTCGCTCACGCTCGGCACTGCTCGTGTGTACAGCGACGGGTGATCAGGTCCAAAAAAGCAGTTACGTTTGTTCAGTAACCGTTGAGATCATTGGAGAATTTGTTGAGTGATGGACTGAACGCAAACGTGTAGAGTGCTCGGCGGAGTCACTTCCCGAGCTGGTGACGGGCCCGGTCTTCAAAACCGGTGGACACGCGGCTTTCGCCGCGGTCGGCAGGTTCGATTCCTGTGTGGCTCCGTGGGTTTTTGCTGGGAACGGAGGGGGTTGGGGCGGCCGAGCCAGGTTTGGAGCCAGGATTGGAGGGGGCTGGGCCTCATCCCCAACCCTTCTCCATGCCCACAAGGGCATGGAGAAGGGCGGCGGCGAGTTCGGGCCAGATCAGGGGCTGAGGCCTCGCGTAGGGACGGAGCGCGAGGTGCGGCGAAGCAGCGTGGCCCGACCGTCGAGCAAACCGGCCCTCATGTTGATGGAGTCGAGAGGTCGAGAGCTCAGCCGAGCTCGGAGTCGTCGAGCTCTCGGATCCACGCGCGAAGCACCCACGTATCTGCGACGACGTCGCCTCGCGGGCAGACATCGACCAAGTTGAGGTCGGTCCGAACTGGCGCAGAGAGATTGAGCTTCGCGATCTCTGCGCAGAGACGGCCCCAGTCCGCGCGCGTGTAGCCGTCGTGCGCGGTGCGTGGCGGTGCGTGGGTGATCCATCGAAGCACCGCTCCGTCGCCGCCATCGGACAGCGTTCGCGAGACGAACGCGTGTCGCGCGACGTGTTGATGACGAACGAGCGTGAAGCCGAGCGCGCGTTGGTCGTCTTGAAACGCTTCGTTCTCGGCGTGTGTCGTTCGAGGCTCGCCCTTGCGCGGGCCGCGAACGGTCGGCGCGATCAAGTCGCGTTCCGCGGGAGCGCGCCCGAAAGTCTCGGCCCACCCCGTCTCGAACCACGCGCGCAACACCTGCTCGAGCACCGGGTGCACGGGGACGGTCTTGATCGCGCGCGTCTTCGTCGATCCCTCGGCGCGCGAGACGCTCTTGATCGCGCGCGAGACCGTGAGCTTGGTGAGAGGCTTCGCGGTGCGGTCCCAATCGCTCCATCGCAGGGCGCAGATCTCGCCGATGCGTGCGCCAGTGAGCAGCCGCAGCGCATGGACGATGCGACGGTCGAGGTAGAGACGCTCGTCGAAGATCAGCGCTTCGATCTCGTCGCGTGTGAAGTCCCACTTCGCGCGGGCGGTTGGGTCCTTGTCCTCGATCTCGGGCAGCTCGCCGCGCACGGGCTCGCAGGGGTTGGACTCGAGCAACTCGTCGACGACCGCGGATCGCAGCACGCGACGAAGCACGTCGAAGGCGTTGCGAATTGTGCGTGGAGCGAGCGTGCCCCCGCGCTCGGATGGATGCGCGACGAGCCACTGGATGAACGTGCGTGCGTGCCGTGGTCGCACTTCGTTGACGGCCATCGATCCGATCGCCGCGCGTGCGATGTACCGCGTGACCGTGGCTCGATCCTCCGGCGCGCTCTCGTAGCGTTGCATCGCTCCCCACGCCTGCGCGTACTCAGCGACGGTGGGAACGCGTTCGACGACCGGCACAGGCGACGGCTCGAGCGCAGGCGCCTCGGGGTCCCAACGGCCAGCGACGTAGTCCGCGACGAGCGCTGCGATCAACGCGCGCGCCTGCGTTGCGTCGAGTGGGCGTCCTGCTTCGTCGCGCGCGGCGCGCTCCCAGGTGTTGCCCGAGCGAAGCGTGAAGCCGACGTAGTGAATGCCATACCGCACTCGCACCCAGCCTGTGCGGTCGCGCGCCATCAGCGCCTCTGCATCGCGGCCTTCGCGCGCGCGAGCACGGAGGTCGTGTCGTTCGCGGGGGCGGCGGCCTGAGCCTCGAGCGCGCGGCGCACGTCGTCGACGCGGGCCCAGAGGAGCTTGCCGTCGCGGCGCAGTGAGATGCCGTGCGAGCGGCACCAATCGGCGGCGGCGCGGGATTTCTTTCCGCCGAGCAAGTAGAGCCCGAGCGCGGCGGTGGTGATCTGGCCGAACGAGAGAACGACCGCGGCGTGTGGCGTTGGTTCGTGCAGCGATGCGGCGACGCTCATGACGCGATCCACCCCACGGCTGTCGGGTAGAAGTTGATCGGACGGTCGTCGTCAGGATCATCTTCGCGCTCGTCATCGGGACGAACGTGCGCGTGCGATCCATCGCCCTTCTGCGCGATCACGACGCGACTGCGATCGGCGAACACGACGCGCCCCGAGTCGAGGCACTCGCAGCGGAGAAAGCCGCGAGCAACGTCGGTCACGCGACCGCGCTTGAATACATGGGCCTCACCGACGCCCGCGACGCGGACCTCGCCCTCGATGCCCGGCGCGTCTTCACGACTGGTCATCATCACACCGCTCCTGCGCAGCCCACGCCGCGCGAAGAACGCCCGGACCACGAGCGCGTGCTCGCGTCGCGGGCGCTCTTCGCGGAGCGCGATCAACACGAACGGGCGAACACAGACTCCGACTCAAACTGGATCATGGGTACAATCTCGAACGGGTTCGTTTGTACCCATGAGCACAATTGAAGTCAAGCAGAGGTGCTTCACGCAGCGCGATCGAGCATCCGTCGGAGCATTTCGGAGCGGATCTCGAGGACCCACAGCGGCAGCGCCCAGCCAGTGAGCTTTCCGAGGCTGTTGGGTGTGGGCACCGCCCCGTCTTCGAGCTGATCGAGCAACGAGCGAGGAACGAGCAGGGCCAACGCGAGATACCAGATCTGCGCGCTGCCCGCGGCGCTGCGCTGCGTGGCTGCGTAGGCGTACGCGAGCGCGACGAGGGCCGCGCTTCGACGCGCGGTGCGGCGGCGCACGATGTAGCGCTGCTCGAAGAGGAGGACCGCGAGCAGGTCATTCGGCATTCCTGAGAAATCGCTGTTCACGACGTTGAACCCGTCGTTGGCAGCGGCGCCCTCGAGCGCGCCTTCGATCTGCGCCGCCTTCGAGCGGAGCCCTCGCTCATCGTTCGCGTACGCTGCCGCGATGACGTTGGTCACCGCGTCGGCGACCGCCTCGAGCGCAGCGCACTCAATGGGCGACGGCAGCTGCTCGAGCGCTCGGCAGCACTCCGATTGAAGCAAGGGGGCGTCGGTCACCTGCATAGCTCGTAGCGAGACTACCGAGCGAGCGCGCCGGCCGAACGGCAGGTTGTGAGCTCAACTGTGTGCACAAACCGAAATTCTGAGACTGCGCATACACTGCTATTTTTGCAGGATATCGAGAGCGACAGCCACAAATTGTCAACTCGCGACGACCGTTAGGTCGACCGAGAAACTCGCGATGGAATGCGTGACATAGACTGTCACTCGTAGCGCAGACGGGTTGCGTTTCGCGTCCGTCGCGGCGCGAATCACTTCGACGGAGAGACGCTGCTCGGGTCGCCGTGCTCCATCACGATGCGCGCGAACGCCGCGATGTTGGCCGCGGTCGGGCCGCGAGCGCCGATCCAGAGCGGGTTCGCCGAGCGAACGAGCGGCCACACCCACTCAGGGATGTCTGGGTCCATCTTGCGCGCGGCCTTCTCGAGCTCGGCGTACCGAGGAAACTCCGAGAAATTGTGCGGCGAATGCGGCCCGCCGGTGTGCTTCGGCTCGGTGTGGGGCGCGTCGGCGAAGGGCGCTCCGTCGCCGGTCAGCAGCCAATCGAGCGATGCGCCCGCCGCTTCGGCGAACGCGCGGAGGGTGGTCGTTGAAGCGCGCGCGCCGCCCCGGACCTGGATCTGCCGAAACTGCGCCTCGCCGAGCTTCGCGTTGCGCGAGAACTCACGACCGGACCAGCCCTTCGCCTCGCGAAGTTGCTCAAGTCGGCGCGCGATCTCGTCCACGCGCCGAGGAGACCACACTTTGGGTACACATGCACCCGCACGACTGAACTCACCCGATTGACTTCAACTGTGTACGCGCATACGATCGAACGCATGATCGAGTGTGTCGCCACAGACCTTGCCGAGCGGCTTCGGCAGCTTCGTGAACGTGCGGGACTCTCGCAACGGGCGCTCTCGTTGCTCGCGGGGCTGTCTCCGTCGGAGGTGCGGCTGCTCGAGTCGAGAGAGCGGCTCGATCCACGGGCGCGCGTGCTCGTGAGCCTCGCGCGAACGCTCGGCGTGTCCGCGGACTACCTGCTCGACGGAAGAGGCGAGCCGCCCTCGCCCGAGCTCATGGCGTCTGCGATTCATGCGGCGCGCGAGCGCAAGGAGGCCGCATGAGCGCCGGGAACTTCTCGCGCAGTCGGCTCGCCGTCGCGGTCGCGGTGACGCTCGCGCTCGCTCCGACTGATCATCGATGGGCCGCGTTGTCGCGGGCGCTTCTCGCGCTCGTTCAGACGCTCGCGTGGCCGGTCCGCGTGAACGCCGTGCGCACGGGAAGCGCTCGCGCCACGTCGCTGGTGAGTCAGGCGCTCGACTCGATCGAGGCGCTGGCGTTCGAGCGCATCGAGGCCGGGACGTCCGTCGAACGAGCGCGACGCGTCATCGATCGCGTGAACGAAGCGCGAGGCGCGCTCGACGCGCTGTCAACGATGAGCGCGCGACGCGCGGCGTAGCGAACACACCGTCGGAGGAAGCGATGCGAAGCGTGGCGTTGAATCGTCGACGAGCGGTCGTTCACCGCGAGGAAGAGCAGCTCGTGTTGGTCGAGATGGGACCGAGAGCGGTTCCGGCGGACATCGCGGCGGGAGTGAGGAAGACGAGGCGTTCGTCGACGCGAGCGTGGCGTTTGTTGCTCGCGATCGAGGATGCGCAGACGGCGCTCGCGCTGCGCGACACGTGGGACGAGGTCGTTCGCGCGAGGCTCATCGGGCAGCTCGATGAGCGGATGAAGTCAGTCCTCGCGGCGACGTGGGAGCGACGATCGGTCGCGCTTCGAGCGGGAGGCAAGCGATGAGCGCGTCGAAGGATCATTGGGGTTCGCACTCGCGAACGGCGTGGCTCGATGCGTCCCGCGCGCGGCGATGCCCGGTGTGCGAGAGCGACTCGTGGTGCCAGATCGGAGCCGGAACGCACGACGGCGTGGTCCTCTGCAAACGCGTCCCCTCCCCTCGCGAGAAGACCAACCGAGACGGCGCGCGCTACTGGGTGCACCACGTTGAGCGGCGCGTGGAGAGCGTCGCGCACGTCACCGAGACGCAGCTCAGCGTCGAGTGCGCCAACGCAGACGTGCGTCACGCGGCGTACAGCGCCGTGCTCGCAGCGCTGCGACTGGATGAACGACATCGAGCGAACCTCGTCGCGCGAGGGCTCGGCGCAGAAGAGATTCGCGCGAACGGCTATCGGTCATTGGCGATCGAGGGGAGGAGCTCGTTGGTGCGCGCGATCGGGCGCAGCGTGGGTGCGAGCGTGATGGCAGGCGTTCCGGGTGTGGCGCGGGTCGAGCGTGATGGGCGATCGTGGTGGACGCTCAAAGGGGCGGCGGGAATGATGATTCCGTCCAGGGATTTGGCTGGGAGAATTGTCGCGCTGAAGGTGCGCGCGGACGAGGCGAACGCGCAGCTGCGGTACAGCGCGGTCTCGTCGCGACGCGCGGGAGGGCCGAGCGCCGCGGTGAACGTTCACGTTCCGAAGGGAGCGCGAGAGCGATGCGCGGCGACGGGTGTGCTGTGGATCACGGAGGGAGAGCTGAAGGCCGACGTGTGCACGGCGCTGAGCGAGCTCGCGGTGATCGGTGTGCCTGGCGTGTCGTTGTGGGCGAGCGCGTTGTCCATCGTGAAGGAGCTGAACCCGCGCGTGGTGGTGGTCGCGTTCGACGCGGATTGGCAGGACCCCGATCCGAAGAAGCAACCCGTTCGCGATGCGAGAGAGCGACTGACGCACGCGCTCGAGGTCGCTGGTCATCGCGTTCGCGCAGCGGAGTGGCCGCTGGCGACGGCGAAGGGGCTCGATGATTTGCTGCTCGTTCAGCGCTCACAGCGAGCACGGAGCGCGGCGTGAACGGTCCTCCGATCGATACGCCGGGGCCTGCTGGGATTCGACTGGTGACCGCGGGTGAAGTCGCGGCCGCGTCGAGAGCGAACGCGCGCGATGTAGGCGCGGGCGATCCTGTGGCGCTGCTGATCGATCGCGTTCGCGCGGACGTGATGGCCGCGTGGGAGCCCGCGATGCTCGAGCTCGCGGCGAGGCTGCGCGGCGTCGACGACCTGGCGCTGCAACGCGTGCGTGCGGCGCTGAAGAACGCGCGAGCGGACGTAAGCGAGTGGGACCGTGCGGTGAACGAAGCTCGACGACGCGCACAGAAGGCGAGCAACGCGTCGGGCGGACAACCTCCGACGCTCGACGTACGCGAGCGGTACACCGATGGATGGAACGCCTCGCGATTCGCCGAGGAGTATCGCGATCGACTGCGGTTCGTTCCCGAGCGCGGCTGGTACGCGTGGACGGGAACGTACTGGCGCTTCGACGACCAGGCGGGGCTTCGAGGTGCGCAGGACTTCGCGCGCGAGCTCGCTGCGCGTGCAGACGCAGACGAGCTGCTCGAGGCGAGCAAGCGCGCGAGGACGAGCGAGGCGCTGTTCTCACGGGCGAAGATTCAGGCGATCGAGACGTTGGCCCGCGCGAGGTCGGCGCTGGTCGCGCACGTCGAGGACTTCGATCGCGACGCGTACTTGCTCAACTGCCGCAACGGAATGGTGGACCTTCGAACGGGCGCGCTGCTCGCGCACGATCCAGAGCAGCTGTGCTCGAGGGAGGTTCCGGCGGAGTTCGACATCGACGCGAAGGCGTCGGTGTTCGAGGCGTTTCTCGCGCGTGTGCAGCCGGATCCAGAAGTGCGCGCGTATTTGCAGCGCTGGGCGGGCTATTGCGCGACGGGATCGGTGAAGGAGCAGTGCCTGGTCGTCCATTGGGGGACGGGCGCGAATGGAAAGAGCACTTTCGTCGAGGCGATCAATCACGTGTTGGGGCGGTATGCGCAGCTCGTTCCGAGCGACGTGTTGTTGGCGCGGGCGGGACAGGAGGCGCATCCGACGGAGCGCGCGCAGCTGTGCGGATTGCGTCACGCGCTCGTGAGTGAAACCGCCAGCGGAAAAGGCTGGAACGAGAACGCGGTCAAGCAGCTCACGGGCGACACGAAGATGACCGCGCGCTACATGAGGCAAGACTTCTTCGAGTTCACGATCACGCACAAGCTCACGGTCTGCACGAACAACAGGCCCGAGGTGCGCGAGAACAGCTTCGCGTTCTGGCGGCGCGTGCACTTGATTCCGTGGGCGGTGCAGATCCCGGAGCAGGAGAAGGATTCGTCGTTGCCGGAGAAGCTACGCGAGGAGTCGGCGGGGATTCTCGCGTGGATCGTGAAGGGCGCGATGGGGTATTGCTTGGATGGGCTGCTTCCGCCGGCGTGCATTCGCGCGGCGACGGAGAGCTATCGCAGCGAGAGCGATCGAATGGGGCTGTTTCTCGAAGAGCGAACGCGCGCTCTTGTGGGCGCGAGGGTCGCGGCGACGGCGCTGTACAAGGCGTGGGTCGATTGGTGCGAGGCGCGCGGAGAGAAGGCGGGGAGTCAGACGGCGTTCGGCGAGCGGATGTCCGCGCGGCCGCAGTTCGCGCGAGTAAAGAGCGACGGGCGCATGGCGTACCGCGACCTGGTGCTGCGCGATCCGAACGAGCGGCTCAGGGAGAGCGAGGACGAAGCCGGTGTCCCTGCGCAGAGTGACAGGGAATCTGCTAGCGAAGTGAGCAGCAGGGACGACAGGGAGGGTTGGTTCTCCGTTCGCGATCATGGGCGAGAACGCGCGGGCGCAGGCGTGGGTGCGGACGCGCTCGAGGGCTCGCGCGCGCTCGAAGAGAGCGGGAGTTCTCTCGCGTACGCGGATCATAGAGAGAAGTATCCCTGTGCTCCCTGTGATGCGAACGAGCGCAGTGAGGATGCGGCGAAACGCGCAGGGACGAGCGCAGGGAGGGCGACGGAAGAAGAGGTTCCGCTGTTGGACGTGGAGATCGATGAGGGGTGGGAGGATCCATGAGCGACGCGGCGATCGGGCACGCGCTCGCAGAGGCGCACGCAGCGGGCTGGGAGGTCTCGGTGAGAGACGGGCGCGTTCGTGTGCGCAGGGCCGACGGACGGGCGCAGAGCGCGAGCGCACAGGGCTGGAGAGCCGTGATGCGCGAGCGCGCGGGTGACGTGGCGCGGGTGCTCGTGGGCGACGTTCGCGCGTGGGTCAGCGGCGCGAGCGCGAGCGTGCGAGAGGCGTGGGAAGAGCGGGCGGCGATCCTCGAGTTCGACGCGGGGATCGAGCGAGAGCGGGCGGAGCGCATCGCGTGGTGCTGGCGGGAGAGCGGCGAATGAGCGGCGGGCAGAGCGGCGGGCGCAGCGGCGAGCGCAGCGGGAGAGAGCGCACGCACCAGCGGTGCTACCGGCGGGCGTGGATCGAGCGGCACACGGGAGCGAGCTACGAGGGCGTGCGTGCGATCGTGCGAAGAGCGGGGCGCTCAATGAGAGAAGTGAGCGATGGGGAGATCGAGCGAATGGTGCGGGCCAAGCGGGAAGAGC
This sequence comes from Polyangiales bacterium, assembly GCA_046351515.1. Taxonomy (GTDB): domain Bacteria; phylum Myxococcota_A; class Polyangia; order Polyangiales. Next base: position 2,880 of record JAXLYJ010000003.1, on the reverse strand, counting down.
GCAGCGAGCGCAGGGCGCGGATCGAGCGGGTCGCGCGGGCAGTGGGGCGATCGAGGCGGTGGGTCAGCGAGGCCGCGAGGAGATTGGGTATCGGGCTGAGCGAGGAGGCAATTGGGCGATTGAGGGAAGAGCGCGATCGGGTGGAGCGGGTGAGAAGGGAGAGGATTGGGCGGAGGGCGGCGGATTGAGGCGCAGCGATACTTGAGCCCACGGCGCAATGGACCACGCCATCGCGAACGGTGCGTGAGGAGGCGTGCGGAACCCGCAGTTGGCGCCCGCGAACTCCGCAGTGAGGGCCGCGATAGTGGACACCACCCAGGGAGGTCACGAGCGTGCCCTGTCAAAGCGACTCGCGCGGCGCGCCGCCGAAACGCGCCAGCGTGCCGGTCCCGACGGCCTTCGGTATCCACGATTAGCGACTCGTCGCTCACCCCGCCGTTCGGCAAACGCTGTTCGCGGTTCCGGGAGTTGATCAATGCCACCAACGAACGCGACCAGTGACAGGAGGATTTTCAGTCCTAGGGTAGTGGGCAGATTGCGTGGGAATTTACAGGGTGAAGTGAGTGGGCGGTGGGCGAACGTAGCGGGAACGTAGCAAGCGAGGACGGCGGGCGACGGGGTGAGAGAGGATTGTCGGCGGGGGCGTGTTGCTCGGAGCGACCGGGACCTCGCTGCAACGGCGTACATTCGACACCATGCAAGTCGTCGGTCCACGCTCCTGGCATGAGTGTCCTGAGGGAATAGCAGCGCTCAGACTCCAAGTCTGGCTCGATGCTGGCTTCGTGCCGCGCGGGGCCGATCGGGACGGTTGGAGCGACGAGCACGACGCACTCGCGTTGCATTGGTTCGTCGAGGATTCGACGGCGCTTGTCGCTTCGGCTCGATTGAGCTTTCGTGACAGCCGCACGACACAGCTGCTCGCGAGCAAAGGGTGGGAAGGGCCCTTTGCAACAATGGAGCGCTTGGTCGTACGAGCAGACCGTCGCTCCACAGGTCTGGGTCGGCGACTTGACGAGGCAAGACTAGCAGAGGCGTCGGCGCAAGGCGCACACACGATTGCGCTATACCCCCACAGAAGGCGTGCAGAGTCGTTGTCCAAACTGGGATTCTTGGTGGTGGGCGAGATGCCGGAATCCGAAATGCCGTTTGAACCCGCAATTTCATCGGTCCTCATCGCCAAGCACGTCGACATTGAATAAAATGACGACATCCACCGCAGAATCGCTAGTGCAGCCAGCAGCAAGTGCTCCGTGCGAAGTATCGGATCAACTGCTTCCCCAACGCCACCCGCCACGACATGCAGACCGCGTTGAACTGCGCCCGAGAACGACGGCCGCAGTGCAGCGGCAAACGGGGCTTCGTCGGAAGTGGTGGCGCGTGGGTTCGTGCGTTTGCGACGTGATGGCCAGTGAGAGGACTGTACGCGATGGTCGTCGTCCCGGTCAGCGAGCTGCGCGCGGACGCTGAAGGCCTACGCGGCCTAGACGAAGGGCAGAGCGACAATCACGGCCGCGGGCGGCGAGCAATGGGCGACGCCGCGCTCACGCGTGGGGATTGGGCATCGCGTACGAAAGCGTCTTGCGCGATCATCAACTCGATGAACATTTCCAGGAAGTGGAAGGTTGCCGTGCACGAAGCTGCTCACGCTGTGTTGGGAGCGCGGATGGGCTTTGTCGTCGAGGCCGCGCAGATCGGGGGAACCTACGATGGGCAGGTTTTCTTCAGGAACATCGACGCATCGACTCTTTCCGATTCTGACATGCTGGAACTACTTTGGAAACGGCTGGTGAACAGTCTGGCAGGTCCGCTCGCTGAAGGGTTTCTGAGCGGCCGCGGGTGGGGGATGCACTGGCCTTCGTTTGAGCCCTACGACAAGGAAATGGACACATCCTTTGCGTTCCGGGCGTTACTTACCTACGACAGACGCAGTACAGACGATCTCGACGAGATCAAGCGAAGCCTGCAGTCCCTGTGTGCTCGACGCAACGAATCTCATATTCCGCGCTCTGGCGATGAGAAGTTGGCTCGCGCGTACCGACGGTACGAATGGGTCTGCTTGTACACGTCGCTTCGACTCACCTGCAATGCGTGGACGATCTACCAAGTCGCGCGAGAGCTGCACGGAACGGGATCGCTATCATGGCAGACGATCGACAAGCTGAACCGGAGGAGATAGTGCAGGCGGATGATGTAGCCCCGTGTGCCTCCCTCGGTTCCGTGGACACGCGCAGGAGCCACCGATGCGCACCCGTCCCCGACAGCACACAAGTACGCGATGTCCGATCCCCGTATGCGCTGCGTGAGTCGGCGTCATTCCTCTCTTCATCCTCTGCTGCCACCTTCCGCGCGTGCCCGACTTCCCCAACACGCGCTCACAACTGCTTTTCGGCCGGCGGAATCGTGATTGGCCCGAACTCCCGCTCGAGTTCGCCCGCGACCAGGCCACTGCACGTTCGAGCCCAATCACGCGGACAGAGCTCGAGGTGCCGATCGTTCGGCCACTGCGGAAACACGGGGATCACCTCCGACAGCTACTGCTCGACCTCAAGCCCGCGCAGACGGCAGCTCGCGACCAACGAGAATAGGTTCGCCGTCGCGTTCGCGTGGTCGTCGCTGCCGCAGAACAGCCAGTTCTTCCGGCCGATCGCGACGTTTCAAAGGCCGAAAAGCAGTCGTGAGGATCGCGGTAGAGACGGCCCTTCGTCGGTGAAGACTCGGGCCGCCCCCCGCACAGATCCGAGCGAGCGGAACGACCGCACTCGGCTCCTGCCTCGGGTTCGATCGTCAAACCGATCCCACGGGAATGGATGAAGAGTCCGGGCCGATGGAATCCAGCGATTGGCGAGTTGCCGCATTCGGTCCCAAGTCACGCGGTGTCGC